>NZ_JBDNYY010000008.1:0-155253 GCF_047722525.1 Gluconobacter sp. | reverse complement strand
ATCTCATGCAGGAGGGCAGGATCATGCCTCGTGGAGACAAGTCAGCCTATACGGATAAGCAGAAGCGTCAGGCCGAGCATATCGAGGAAGGCTACGAAAAGCGGGGCGTGTCCGAAAAGGAAGCCGAACGCCGGGCCTGGGCCACCGTCAACAAGGAAGACGGTGGCGGGAAAAAGAGCGGATCGGGCCGGAAGAACCATCCGAAAAAATGAGGCTTCCGGCCCGGCAGGCGTGATCAGGCAGCGTCCCAGGCGGCGCGTGCGGCATCCACGCCGGCGCCACGGTTGAGAGCCACGCCTTCGCTGGCCAGCACGGAATCAAGGGCGGCGAGCGTCAGCAGGACCTTGTCCTTGCGGGCGTTGATGCCCATTGCCCCGATACGCCAGATTTTTCCCGTCAGTGGACCGAAGGACGAAACGATCTCGATCCCGAAATCGTCACGCATGAGTTGGCGGACGCGGGCATTGTCCACCCCGTCCGGCACCCAGACGCCCGTGACGTTATTCATGCGGGTGGCATCATCACCATAGACCTTCAGACCCATGGCCCGCAGACCGGCAACCATGGCGCGCCCTGCCCTCACATGACGCGCAACGCGGGCCTCCACGCCCTCTTCCACAACCAGACGCGCCGTTTCGCGAGCGGCGTAGAGCATGGATGTGGCTTCGGTGTGATGGTTCATCCGCGCCGGAGACCAGTAGTTCATCAGCATCGCCAGATCGAAATAATTCGACTGGATCACCGGCCCGTCACCCTGTGCCTGACCGGTCGCAATTCCGGCTTCGTCATGACGGCGTTTGAGAATGGCGGCAACGGCACGCTCGGAAAGCGTAATGGGCGCGGAACCCGGGGGGCCGTTCAGGCACTTCTGAAGACCGGCCGTGGCGACGTCGATGTTCCAGGCGTCGGTCTCGAACGTCATGCCGCCGAGCGTGGCAGTGGCATCCACATAGAACAGCACGTCATGCTTGCGGCAGATCCGGCCGATCTCTTCGAGCGGCTGGGCCGTCGTGGTGGACGTGTCACCGTGCACACAGGCGACCAGACCGGGCTTGTGCTCGATGATGGCGGCTTCAATGAGCGCCGGATCGACGACCTGCCCCCAGCCCACGTCCACCGTGCACGGAATGCCGCCACAGCGATGGACGATTTCCGTCAGTAGCAGGCCGAAGCGGCCAAAGCGCGGAATGACGACCTTCATGCCGGGCGACACCAGCGACACCAGCGCCGCCTCGATCGCCGAGCGGGCAGAACCGTTCACCAGCAGCGTCCAGTGGTTCTTCGTGCGGAAGACCTCCCGGTACAGCGCCATGACCTCATCCATGTAGGCAGTCATTTCCGGGTCCATCTGGCCGATCACGTCATAGGACATGGCGCGCAGGATACGCGGATGGACGTTGGTCGGCCCGGCGCCCATCAGCAGGCGGGACGGCGGATCGAGCTGTGCGAAGGTTGCGGGATGGGTCATGACTGGAACTCCTTCACGAAGGCAAGCAGGGCGCGGTGGGCGAGATCAACGTCTCCCACGCGGACGGTTTCATCGGGATGGTGGCTGAGGCCACCGGGACTGCGGATGAAGAGCATCCCCATCGGGCACAGATCGACCATGGCCATCGCATCATGACCTGCCCCGCTCAGGACGCGCTGGGCGGGGCGGCCCGTGACGGCCGTAACGGCCCGGGCCAGGCGCTCCACCAGTTCTGGCGCGCAGGCAGCGGCGGGCAGGTATTGCGGGGTGTCGAACGTGATGCCGAGGCCGCGCCGGGCGGCGATGACACGCAGGTCGGTACGGATCGCATCGGCCATGGCATCGCGGGCCTCGTTCGTCTCTGCACGCATGTCCAGCGAAAAACGGACCTCGCCCGGGATGACGTTCGACGTGTTGGGCGTGACCTCCACATGGCCCACCGTGGCCACCTGCGTGGCACCTCCGGCGGCACCATTGCGCTCGACGGCCAGGATCATTTCCGCGGCGGCCGTCAGGGCGTCCTGACGCATGGCCATGGGGGTTGTTCCGGCATGGTCGGACTGGCCGCTAACGGTGACGCGCTGGCGGGTCTGGGCCGCGATGGCGGTAACGACACCGATTTCGCCATCCGCGCTTTCGATCGCCGGGCCCTGTTCGATGTGGGGCTCGATATAGGCGATCAGTTCCTCCGGACGACGGGTGGCTTCAGAAAGAGACGCAGGGTCGAGGCCATAGCCTATCATGGCGTCGGCCATGGTCACGCCGGACGCATCCGTCATGCCTTCGGGAATGGAGTCGATCAGTCCGGCCATGGCGCGGGAGCAGATCATGGGGGCGGCAAAGCGGGAGCCCTCTTCGTCCCCGAAGCCCATGATCTCAATGGCGAACGGCAGTCGTATGCCATCTTCATTCAGGGCGGAGACAAGCTCGATTCCCAGCATGACGCCCAGATTGCCGTCGAAGGGACCGCCATTGCGGACGGTATCGAGATGGGAGCCGATCATCAGCGCCGGGGCGCCGGGCGTAAGGCCCTCGTAGCGTCCGACAAGGCTGCCGGCGGCATCCAGACGGGTGGTCAGACCGGCTTCCGCCATCCATTGCGCAACCTGTGCGAGGGTGCGCTGATAGGCAGGACCGAGCCAGAAGCGGAATAGACTGCCCGGTGTCTCGCTGAAAGGAACATCCGCGAGAATACGGCACCGCTCGACGGCGCGGGCTCCGTGGGCTGTCATGAAGGCTCCTGTCTGCGGTGATGGTGCAAGGGAGGGGAACTGTGCGCTCATAACGGAATCAGATCAAGTTGACCTGCCAATAAATATGGTCCCACATATTGGCATGAAAGATCAGGTGCATCTCGATCCGTTCCATCTGCAATCCTTTCTCGCGGTCGCGGAAACGCTGCATTTCACGTCTGCCGCGCAGAGCCAGGGGGTAAGCCAGTCCACCATCAGCCAGCATGTCAGCCGGCTGGAGGAACAGCTTGGCACGCGCCTTCTGGCCCGGAGCACCAAGAGCGTACGGCTGACCGAGGACGGTGCGGCACTGATCGGTCTGGCGCGTCACCTTCTGCAGTGCGAGGACAGCATCCTGTCCCGTTTCCGGCAGGAGGCCCCCCGGGGCACGATCCATCTGGGCGTGACGGAAGATCTGCTTCTGACGCGCTTTCCCGAGATCCTGGGGACGTTCCGCGCCTCCCATCCCTCCCTTCAGATCACGATGACGGTCGGACTTTCGGCACATCTGGCGCATCTGCTGGAGCAGGGGGAACTGGATGTGTGGTGCGGGATGCGGCGCACCAGCGAGACGCGCGGACAGAAGCTGTGGACGGAGGACATGCGCTGGTATGCGCCTGCGGGGGCGGAGTTTCCCGCAGAAAAATCCGTCCCGCTCGTGACGTTTCCCGATGGCAGCGTTACCCGGCGACTCGCGATCGAGACGCTCAACCGGGCCGGACGGGCCTGGCATCTGGCCTTTACCAGCGGCAGTCTCGGGGCACTTCTGGCGGCGGTGCGGGCGGGATATGGCGTAACGCCGCAGCCGGCCTTTCTGCGCAGCGTGGAGCATCTGTCGCATTGTGCGCCGGGCGTACTGCCGGAAATGCCGCAGGTCGAGTTCATTGCCTCGACCCGTCACCAGATGGCGCAGGGGCCGGAAAACCTGCTGATCCGGACCCTGTGTGCGCATATCCCGCGCCTTCAGCCTGATCTCTTACCCCTTTTGAGGACACAGCCATGCTGACACCCAATGCTCTTGGCGGAATGGTGACGTCTCCGCATCATCTGGCCAGTCAGGCGGGGCTGGATGTCCTGCGCGATGGGGGAACGGCCATCGAGGCGGTCGTCGCCACAGCCTCCACGCTGGCGGTGGTATATCCGCACATGACGGGTCTGGGCGGGGATGCGTTCTGGCTGATCTGCCATCCCGACGGGCGCACCGTGGCCATCGATGCATGCGGCGCGCTGGCGATGGGAGCGGACCATGCAGTCTACGCGGAAGCCGGACACAGCACCATTCCCTGGCGTGGCGGCCTGGCGGCCAATACGGTGGCAGGAACGGTCTCGGGCTGGGAGACGGCGCTGGAACTGAGCAGCGAAATCCGCGATCCCCTTCCGCTCGACCGGCTGCTGCGTGACGCCATCTTTTATGCGGAGCATGGACGTGTGGTCTCGGAGAGCGAGGCAGCCCTTCTGGCGCAGAAGCAGCCGGAACTGATGTCGGATCCGACACTGGCGCGGATCTGTTTCCCCGAAGGCAAACCCTGGATGACGGGCAGCATCCGCAAGTCGCCCGAACTGGCCCAGACCCTGAGAATGCTGAACCGGGACGGGCTGCGGAGCTTCTACAACGGACCGCTGGCGCGCAGTCTGGCAGCCGATCTCGCGGCGGCGGGCAGCCCGGTCCGGTCACTGGATCTTCTGGCACATCGGGCAGAGGTCAAGGAGCCGCTGCATGTCCAGACCAGCGATGGTTTCCTGTACAATACCGCTCCCCCCACGCAGGGCGTGGCCTCTCTTCTGATCCTGGCCCTGTCGGACCATCTGGACCGTTCGGAAGGGCCGGAGAGCTTTGAACATGTGCATGGTCTGGTCGAAGCCACCAAGCAGGCATTCCTCTACCGCAACCGTTATACGGATGGCAGCGAACATTCGGAGGCCCGGGCCCGCGCCCTGCTGGCCGACCCGGCGCGGCTGGAAGCAATGGCGGCCCGCATTTCCATGACCCATGCCCTGCCCTGGACGGAGCAGACCCAATGGGGGGACACGACATGGATGGGGGCGATCGACCGCAATGGTGTGGCGGTCAGCATGATCCAGAGCCTGTATTTCGAGTTCGGCTCCGGCGTGATGCTGCCGCAGAGCGGGCTGTTCTGGCAGAACCGGGGATCGTCCTTCCGTCTGGCGCATTCCGGCTGGAACATCCTGCGTCCGGGCGCCAAACCGTTCCATACGCTCAACCCGGCCGCAGCACGCCTTCGGGACGGCCGGACCATGGTCTACGGCACCATGGGCGGCGAAGGGCAGCCCCAGACGCAGGCCGCGATCTTCAGCCGTCATGTCCGGTACGGCGTACCGCTTCAGGAGGCCGTCCGCCGTCCCCGATGGCTGCTTGGGCGGACCTGGGGAGACGAGAGCCTGTCTCTCAAGGTGGAGCCGGGATTCGGGCCCGACGTCATGTCGCGGCTTGAAGCGGCGGGGCATACGGTCGAGGCACTCCCCGAACAATCCATCATCATGGGTCATGCGGGCGCCCTGATCCGCCATGAAAACGGGCGGCTTGAGGGCGCGACCGATCCACGCAGCGACGGAGCCGTTGCCGCGTGGTGAAATATCTGGCGGGAAACCTGTTCGCGCAGGTGGTGCTGGCGACGGTTCTGGGGCTTGGCGCCGGACTCTTCTTCCCGGCTCTCGCCGATGATGTGGGATGGATGACAGCGCTGTTCATGCGCCTCATCATCATGGCGGTCGGCCCGCTGCTGTTCTGTATCGTAACGCTCGGGATTCTGGGCGCCGGATCGCTGAAAACGGTCGGGCGGCTCGGGGGGCGGGCCCTGCTCTATTTCGAGGTCATGACGACGGTGGCGCTCGGCATGGCGGTCCTGGTGGCGATGGGGCTCGGAATCGGCCGCGGTGTCGGGTTTGTGCCCACCGCCGAGGATGCGCGAATGATCGCGTCCTATGGCGGGCATGCGCAGAGCCTGCGGGCGGGCGGCATCAGCAGATTTCTGCTCTCGCTCGTCCCGCGCACCCCTGCGGAAGCCTTCACACAGGGGAACGTCCTCCAGATCCTGGTCTTCGCGATTTTTGCCGGGTGCTGCCTCAGCGGTATGGGAGAACGGGGGGCGCCTCTGGTCCGGCTGATCGAGAGCGTCTCCGAGCTGTTTTCGCGCATGATGGGCGTCATCATCCGCGTGGCGCCGCTGGGTGTGTTCGGCGCGATGGTGACGACGACCGCGCGTTACGGGCTGGAGACGATCGGGCATCTGGCCGGGTTTACGGCGCTGTATTTCCTTCTGGTCGGCCTCTTTATCGTTGGCGCTCTGGGCGGTGGACTACGCCTCGCAGGTGTCAGTCCGCTGCGGTTTGCACGGTATTTCCGCGAAGAACTGCTGATCGTCGCCACGACCACCGCGTCGGATGCGGTTCTGCCCAGTCTGATGACCAAGCTCGAAAAGCTCGGGGTTGAGCGTCAGGTCGTGGGGATCGTGGTGCCGGCCGGGTATTCGCTCAACCTAGATGCACTGTCGATCTATCTGGGACTGGCTGTCATCTTTCTGGCCAATGCCACCAGCACCCATCTGACGATCTGGCAGATTGCGACCCTGCTGGTCACAGCGCTGGTTACGTCCAAGGGTGCGCACGGGATCCCGGGCTTTGCAATCGTCATTCTCGCCGCGACGCTGGCGAGCGTGCCCTCCATTCCGCCGGCCAGTCTGGTGATGCTGCTGGCGGTGGACTGGTTCGCGGGGATCGCGCGAGCGGTAGGCAACTTCGCGGGCAACTGCGTGGCCCCCGTCCTGATCGCAGCCTGGGAAAAGCGCCTCGACCGTACGAAAATGGCCGAGGCACTGGGGCGCCCCTGATTCAGATCAGACGCGCTTCCGCCAGACCATCCGCTTCCAGCTTTTCAGCGAGAGCGAAAAGCTGGTCCTCACGACCCGGCCGCGCGATCAACTGCGCCCCCAGCGGCAGACCCGGAACTTTCATCGGAACCGTCAGGACCGGAAAGCCCGCCAGTGTCAACGGCTGCGTGTAGAGCCCCAGATTGGCGCGGGCAGAAACCATCTTTCCGCCGATCTCGATTTCCGGCTGATCGAAACGGGGGGCCTCGCCGACAAGGGCCGGGGCCAGCAGGATATCAGTCTTCGCAAAAGCCTCGTGCATGCGGTCCCGGAACCAGTGCCGCAGACGGTGTGCCTGAAAGATCAGTGTGGAGGGCAGAAGGGCACCGGCCAGCAGCCGGTCCCGGACAGCGGGATCATAATCGGCGGCCTGTGTGCGCAGACGTTTAAGGTGCTGCCCCGCCCCTTCGGAAGCACTGATGACGAAGGCCGCGGCCCGTGCCCGTGCCACTTCGGGAAGTTCGACACGATCCGTGGCTCCCAGCGCCATGGACAGGGTATCGACGGCCTTCTGCATCGGCGCAGACATGTTTTCGCCGAACCACCCACCCAGCCGGGCAATACGCAGGCTGCCGACATCCACCTGCGGCAGCGGTCTTGCGCAAAGGGCTTCGAAAGAGGCTTTGAGGCCGCCCGCACTGTCCGCAAAGGGACCGACCGTATCGAGGCTCGGGACGAACGGATAGCTGCCCTCAACCGACAGGCGTCCCTGCGTGGCCCGCAGGCCCCAGACGCCGCAGAGAGACGCCGGAACACGGATGGAGCCGTTCGTGTCAGAGCCGAGGCCGATGGAAAACAGGCGTGCCGCCACACCCGCCGCCGAACCACCTGAGGATCCACCGGCCAGATGGTCCGGCGCATGGGGGTTGCGGGTGTTGCCGTAATGGGCGTTGATCGTGGCGAATCCATAAGCGAATTCGTCCATATTCGTCAGGGCCACGGGAATGGCCCCGGCGGCGATCATATGGGCGACAAGCGTGGCATCCTGCGTGGCCGGTGGATCGTTCGCGAGAACCTTCGATCCGGCCGTCGTGACTTCGCCACGAACATCGAACAGATCCTTGATGCCGAACGGCACACCGGCGAGCGGCCCGGGGTCCTGGCCCTGAAGGACCAGACGGTCCACACGCTCGGCGGCTTCCAGAGCCCGATGCATCAGCAGACGCGTGACGCAGTTATAGCTCCCGTCCCGGCTTTCGATATCGGCCAGAACCTTTACGGCCAGTTCGCGGGCGGAGAGTTCGCCTTTGCGCACACTGGCCGCGAGCGCGACGGTACGCTGCTGAAGACCGCTCATGGTTCGTACCTGAAAGCGGGCTCAAGGCGCTCGGGCATTTCAAGCCCTTCGATCAGCGCGCCATAGCTGCGCAGGAGATCAAGATTGGTCCGCACCCCGACATGAAACGCGGAGGGAATGGTCAGGCCGTTCGCAGCGGCGAGCACCGTGATTTCGGTGTCATGAGGATCTGTCGTCATACAAACTCCGCTTTCCGGTTCTGCGTGCCGGCCCTGTTCCTGTCGCGTCCGGCACAGGAAGGACAGTCATGTGAGGCCGCGAAAAGAATGACAACCCGTTCGAGGGCTGTCCAGAGTCGGGCGATTTCATATCGGCAATTTCATGCCATCCACCGGGTCTCAGGGTCTGATCCGGCAGCGCCAGTCATTGAGGACCGTAACCAGCGTCTCGTGCCAGGGAATGCGCGGGGACCAGTCCAGTGCCTCCTTGGCGGCAGCGGAATTGCCCTGCATGGACGACAGTCCAGATGGGCAGGGGATAGCAGGATCCACCTCAATGGCTGCGGAAATGCCTGCCACGTCCAGAAGATCGCGGGCCATGGAACGAATGGTCCGGGTGACGCCGGAACAGATGTTGAGGACCGTTCCGTTCGGCAGGGACTGCGGGAGAGCGAGCGCATTGATATAGGCGTCACAGGCGTCGCGGACATCGGTAACGTCAAAGCCCGCACCGGGATGACCGACGGTGATGGTCGGGGGCTGCTGGCCTGCCTCGATCCGGGCGACCTGTGCGGCGAGAAACGGCAGGACGGCCTCTTCATCCTGTCCCGTTCCTGCCTGGGTGAAGGCGCGCAGACGCAGGCCGTGCAGCCCTTCCCGACTCAGATTGCCAATCGCCAGATCCGCCGCTGCCTTACTGGACGCATAGGAATTAACCGGGGCAATCACGGCTGACTCGTCGAGAGGCTGACCGGAAGAGAAACTGGCCCCATAGATTTCAGCCGTCGAGACGAACACGAAACTGGCTTGAGGCGCGTAGGTCTCGAAAGTTTCAGCGAGGATGAGCGTCCCATCCAGATTGACCGTCCACGCATTGGCACTTTCAGCCTTTGCCCGCGCAACCGAAGACACGGCGGCCAGATGCAGACAGGCATCCGGCTTTTCACTCCGGACAAACCGCTCGACGGCTGCCCGGTCCCGGATATCCATCGGATCTTCCAGCAGGACGTGGCCCGGGAGACGATCCCGCAGCCGGGCCTTGAGGTGCTGTCCGACGAATCCCTGTCCACCGGTCAGCAGAATCCGGAGGCCCATTTCAGGACCCCGGAGCGGAAGAACTGTCCGCGATGGAGGAGGCAGAAACGATCGGCATGGGGCATTCTCCCGGCAGGATGGGCCCGGGCTGCCCGAAATGTCAGCCCACGCCATGCCGTTTTCGGCCACATCCCGCGAGAGGGCAAGACAACAGGGAAGAAACACCCCTTCAGGCCAACGTCCTGTCCGCTGGCAGGTGCCACCCGAGTCTTGTCAGTGCGCCATACCAGCAGCGTCTTAACAGGTTTTTTACCGTTCTCGTGTTTGCTTGGGGTCATACGGAACTGACGGATCTCAACTTTCCCATGCGGCACGCTTTTCGACATTCTGTTCGCACTCTGGGGCTGCTCAGCCTCCTGCCGGTCCTGTCGGCCTGCAATTCCCTTGCGCAGATGTCCGAGATCGGACGACCGCCCCGCATGACGTCCATTTCCGATCCGACGCGGGCCAATTCCTACCGTCCCGTCACGATGCCCATGCCGCCCCTGCAGGCCCCTCCCGACGAAGCTGCAAGTCTGTGGCGCTCGGGAAGCAAGGCGTTCTTCAAGGATCAGCGAGCCTCGCAGGTGGGAGATCTGGTCACGATCATCGTGGACATCACCGACAATGCCGCCTTCAACAACGGGACGACCGCGGACCGGACCGCCGACGAGAAATTCGGCATCCCCAACCTGTTCGGCATCAAGGGCAAGATCATCAGTTCCATTACCGGTGCGAACAGCCTGAATACGTCCAGCAGCAGCGATTCCGGCGCTACAGGCAAGATTACGCGCAACGAAACCGTGACCCTCCGTCTGGCCGGAACAATCACGCAGGTGCTGCCGAACGGCAATTTTGTCGTGATGGGCAAACAGGAAGTACGGGTGAACAGCGAGTTGCGGGAACTGGGAGTGAGCGGAATTGTGCGCCCGCAGGATATTACCGCTGACAACACGGTAACGCATGACCGCATGGCCGAAGCCCGGATTTCCTACGGAGGTCGTGGAACTCTCACCCAGCTTCAGACACCTCGCTATGGCCAGCAGGTCATGGATGCGGTCCTGCCGTTCTGAACACAAAAAAGCCGGGGAAAGACCCCGGCTTTTTCTCAAGCATCCGAAACGGACGCCTTACTTCGCAGGACGCGACAGCAGAAGCGACCAGAGTTCAGCAACATCGCGGGCCGGCCCGTTCCCCGAAACCGAGGAGAATGTCTTGATGGCTTCGGCTTTCTGGCCACCATCCATCTGGGCCATACCATATTCAATCTGCGCCAGATCCGGATAGCGCGGATTCTTGCCCAGACCCGTCTTCATCAGCGCCAGACCGGCATCAACCTGCCCATTCAGAACCTGATTGTAACCAGCGGTCAGAGCCGGGCCGGCATTCGGTGCGGAAGCCGCCTGCGTGACAGCCGAGGCAAGCTGTCCTCGGCTCGTTGCAGCCTGCTGGGCCACAAAAGCGTGGAATTTCGCATCCGCTGCTGCGGTCGCGCCGTTTCCAAGGGAATGATTGGCATAGCCCTGGTTGAGCAGGTTGAGTGCCAACTGGGGCAGACCCATCTGAACGGCGCGTTCAGCCATGTCCTGATAGTCGGACGGATCCTTCAGCACACCCGTCGCCAGACGCAGACGCTCAACATAGAAGATGAGCGGCGGCGAGAGGTTCGGGTTCGCAACCAGATCGTGGATCAGCATCGACCAGTAATCAGGCTTGGAATAATATTTCGCCAGAAGGACATAGGCATGCGTCTTCGCATCCGCGTCCTTCAGGTTCGTATAGGCCGTTGCCAGCATCTGGAGCTGGTTCTCGGCCGGAACCTTGCCAGCCTTGATCGTGGCATCCACCTGTTCCTGCGCAGCCTTGGCGGTGCCTTTCCAGTCCTGCTGCAGATAGTAGCACTGGATCAGCATCGTCTGCATGCGCGGATCGGCGCCATATTCATGCAGGTAACGCTCGGTGGCCGGAATGGCGCGGGCGTACTGCTTGGCGCTGTAGGCCATCGTGGCCTGCGCCATCAGCATCTGGCCCTTGGCCGCCTTCGGCGTGCGGGAGCTGTTGATCAGGACATCATAAGCCTTGATGGCAGCATCCGTATTACCGGACTGCGCGGCGATGGCCGCGCGCATCTGGGCCGTGGTGTAGGCTTCGTAATCGGTCTTGCCCTTGACCGCATCTGCGGCGTCGACGGCTTCCATCGCCTTGGCATAGTTCTTGGAGGCCAGGGCACTCTGGGCCTGCTGCAGATCCTTGCCAACGGCCTGTCCGAGGACATCGTCAGCATGGGCCGAACCGGCAAAAGCGGCGATACCAAAGACACCGGCCAGCAGGAGATTACGGGCGCTCAGACGGCGGTAAAGGGACAAAGACACGAATTACTGTCCTTCCATGAACTGATCCAGACCGACAATCCCCAGCTTGGTCATGCCGAGACGCTGTGCATCTGCCATAACATGGGCCACCGTCTTGTAGTCGGCAAGACGATCGGGGTGGATATGCATCTCAGGCTGGTCCGGCATTGCTGCGGCAGCTTCGAAATGGGCCTGAAGAGCGGCCTCGGACGTGATCGGCTCGTTGTTCCAGGAAATGCTGTTGTCGTAGCCGATGCTGACGGTCACGAGCTTGGGTTGTTCGGTCGATGGGGGAGGATTGCCCTGAGGCAGATCGATCGCCACCGAGTGTGTCTGAAGCGGGATGGTGATGATCAGCATGATCAGCAGCACCAGCATCACGTCGATCAACGGCGTGGTGTTGATATCGACAATGCCTTCGTCTTCGTGCGTGCTGTCAGATCCGACGCTCATGCCCATGACGGCGGTTCTCCAAAAAGGTGACGTGAAAGCTGGAACGGGCCGTTTCGTTCAAAACGGCCCGACACGACCTCAGTTCGAGTGAGGCTGCTCGGTAATG
Source organism: Gluconobacter sp. (assembly GCF_047722525.1). GTDB lineage: Bacteria > Pseudomonadota > Alphaproteobacteria > Acetobacterales > Acetobacteraceae > Gluconobacter. The sequence continues at coordinate 143,227 of NZ_JBDNYY010000008.1, read as the reverse complement.
AAGTCCACATGGGCGATCCCTGCCTCCTGGCAGGTTGCGACCACCTGGCCAACTGCCAGATACTTGGCAGCCTGGTCACCGCGGATCTGGATCTGCGGCTGAGGCTTTTCCTTTGCCGCCTCGACGAGGCGGTTCAGGAGGTCCGTGTGGTTCGTGACCGGTGTCGTATTCCAGAACACCTGACCGTTCGAATTCACTGCCAGGACAATGTTGCCTTTTCTGGTCTGCGTCGGCGTATTCGCATCGACCGGCAGCTTGACCTTCACCGAGTGTGTGGCAACCGGGATGGTGATCAGAAAGATGATCAGCAGCACCAGCATGACGTCGACGAGGGGGGTGGTGTTGATTGCCGACACCACCTCGTCGTCACCGCCGCCTCCTCCGACGTTCATTCCCATGGTATCAGACCCGCTCGCTGGTGGTGATGGTGGTCGGAACGGCCATGCCGCCTTCAGTCGGAGCAACACCGTGACGGAAGCCGCCGATCAGGACGGACTGGATGTCAGCAGCGAAGTTGCGGACACGATCCATGGCACCCTTGTTACGGCGGACGAGCAGGTTGTAACCCAGCACGGCCGGAACAGCGGTGGCGAGACCGATGGCCGTCATGATGAGGGACTCACCAACCGGACCAGCGACCTTGTCGATGGAGGCCTGACCGGAGATACCGATGGCCGTCAGGGCGTGATAGATACCCCAGACCGTACCGAACAGACCGACGAACGGCGACGTGGAACCCACCGTACCGAGGAAGGCGAGGCCGCCCTGCATACGGGTGTTGATGGTATCGACCGAGCGCGAGATGGACATTTCGGTCCAGGACGGTAGGTCGATCGAGTCACGCATGGAGCCTTCGTGATGCTCGGCAGCCACGATGCCCGTCTCGGCGATGTAACGGAACGGGGAAGACGGCTTCAGGGCAGCGGCACCATCGTGAACGGACGGCTTGGTCCAGAACTCGCGGGCAGCTTCCTTGGACGCTGCGAACAGACGGCCCTGCTCCAGGAACTTCATGACCATGATGATCCAGGTGCCAGCAGACATGATGACCATGATGATCAGAACGCCACGGGCAATCGCGTCACCATTGGCCCAAAGGGCGCCAAGGCCATACGGGTTGCCCTGCGGAGCAGGAGCTTCCGGCGTTGCAGTTGCGCTCTCGCCCGGCGCTGCGGCCGCGGCAGGAGACTGGTCTGCCGGAGCGGTAGCCGGCGCAGCGCTGTCAGCGGGAGCAGCACCGTCGGTCGGAGCGGCTGCGGGAGCTCCGGCATCGTTGGGAGCAGCGACACCCGGTGCGCCAGCCGGATCAGCGGACGTCGTCGGGGAAGCCGGGTTGGAAGAGGGATCCACCGGAGCCGCTGCGGGAGCGCTCTGGTCGGCCGGAGCCGGCTGGGCGAAAGCGACGGCCGGTGCAACGGCACCGGAAGCCAGGGCCAGCGTCAGAGCCAGTGCGCTGGCCCGGACGGCACGCGCCTTCGTCGGAACGGCAAGGGCAGGAAGGCGGAACAGTCTGGTCATGAACTCCATATCCTCGTTAGAGATGCCCGTTTTCGGAGCTTTCTGGGTTGTCGGCCATATGGAGACCGGCCCTTTTCTGAGCCCTGTCAGATCCTGGGATCCTGACAGGGCAATTCTTTTTGACGGTAGTCGAGAGATCAGTCGTCACCCATCGTGAAGTCGATGTGCAGGACGTGGTGATGCTCTGTTACCGGCACACCATTGACGACGGCGGGCTGATAACGGGCCCGACGAAGGAAGTCGAGCGCACTTTCCACGAACTCGTGACCGCCGTTCGAACTTACGATGGTACAGTTTGCCGTCTTGCCTGTCGGAAGAATGTCACACGATGCGGTCACATGACCCTCGCGGTTTTCTTCCATGGCCTCGTCCGGATAGACTGCCTGTGCGCCATTGATAGGCCGCGCACCAGCCTGATGATCTGGAACCGCGTCAGCTGGCGGACCCTGCGGCGGAGCCGGAACGGGCTCTGGCGACGGGGTCGGGCTTGGCGGCACCGGATGCGGCGGCTTGACGTGCGTCACCCGCTGGACCGCCTTCGGCGGCGGCGGAACGCTGATCTTCGGCGGCGGAATGTACGGCGGCGGCGGCTGTTCCATCTGCGGCGGTGGCGGCGGTGGCGGTGGCGGCGGCGGCTTGGGCTGTTCCTTGATGACTTCCGTCTTGATAGGCGGCTTTTCCTGGACCAGCTTGCTCACAGCACCACTCATGAGCGCATAAATCACAGCGCCCATAGCCAGCACGGCCACGACGATCGCGACAATATAGTCTGTCGGCTTGCGCTGCTGTGCGGCGTAGCTCTTCATGTCGAAACCTTCTTACCCCTCACTGACACCGGCGTTGATCCACATATGCCGGGTGCAGTGCCCCCGATTTCTGTGTTTCCATCGGGTTTTTCCCACTGCAGACACGTGAAATGCGTCATATGCCGTAAGAACATACCCGATATGCTGATTGGGCAGTCTAACCCGCATGCTGTCAAGCCAGTTATTGCCTTAATCGAAACGATTTTTTCATATGGACGAAAGATTCTGCGGTTTTTCCGCATCCGCGAAGATGAATATGTCGCCCAAAATCACCGTAACGCAATTTCACGATCAGACAGCGTGAGAGATTCAAAAAATAAGGCGACGGAACAGGGATCCCTGTTCCGTCGCCTGAGCGAATCCGCCGTGTGTACATGACTTCATGCCCCCCGGCGGAGGCGCATGAAACTTACTGGGCCGAGGCGCTGGCCTCCGAACGGGTGGCTCCCACGCTCTGCGCCAGGGAAGCCGACATGAAGTCGTCCAGGGCCCCATCGAGCACGGCGCCCGGATTTCCCTTCTCCACCCCGGTCCGCAGATCCTTGACCAACTGGTAAGGCGCAAGGACGTACGAGCGGATCTGATGCCCCCAGCCGATATCGGTCTTGGAAGCCTCGGTCTGTGCCGCCGCCGCTTCGCGCTTCTGTAGTTCGGCCTCGTACATCCGGGCACGCAGCATTTCCATCGCCTTGGCGCGGTTACGGTGCTGGGAGCGGTCCGTCTGACAGGCCACCACGATCCCTGTGGGGATATGGGTGATCCGGATGGCCGAATCCGTCTTGTTGACGTGCTGTCCACCCGCACCGGAGGCCCGGAACGTATCAACGCGCAGATCCGAATCGTTGATGTCGATCTCGATCGAATCATCGACGACCGGATAGACCCAGACGGATGCAAAGGACGTCTGCCGACGGGCCGCGGCATCGAAAGGCGAGATCCGGACCAGACGGTGCACGCCAGCCTCGGTCTTGAGCCAGCCATAGGCATTGGGACCACTCACCTGAATGGTGGCGGACTTGATGCCGGCCTGCTCGCCTTCGCTTCCTTCGATGAAGGTGACCTTGTAGCCATGCTGCTCGGCCCAGCGCGTATACATGCGCAGGAGCATCTCGGCCCAGTCCTGAGCTTCCGTACCACCCGCGCCGGCGTTCACCTCGACATAGCAGTCATTGCTGTCCGCCTCGCCCGAGAGCAGGCTTTCGATCTCACGCTTGCGAACATCCTCAGCAATGGTACGCAGGGTCTGGACGGCATCCTGAACAAGACTGTCGTCCCCCTCCATTTCTGCCAGTTCGACCAGTTCGAGCGTGCCTTCGACCTCGGCTTCGATCTGCTGCACGCCTTCGATCTGGTTCGCCAGCGTCGTCCGCTCGCGCATCAGCTTCTGGGCAGCATCCGCGTCGTTCCACAGGTCGGGATCTTCAACGCGGTGATTCAGTTCCGCGAGGCGTGTTGTTGCGACATCCCAGTCAAAGATGCCTCCTCAGCAGTGCCACCGACTGCTTGATCTGCTCTGAAAGGGCCTCGGTTTCGGCCGACATAATGTCCTCCACTGGCGGGACGGTTTTGCGCCGTCCCGTTTGGTCTGTTCTGGTAGGTCTTAGTATAGGCCGCCCACGCCGATGTCACCATCGGAAGGAGCGGGTTTCTGGACCTGCCCGGGCGTTGCCGTTCCGGGAGTGGTTCCCACCGCTCCCCCGGCCTGACCCGGCGTCTGGGCCATGTCGCTTTCGGAATCCGAAATCACCGTATCGGCCCCCGTATCGGCGGCGGTCAGGGCTTCCGTTCCCGCGCCGAAGCCATGCAGTTCGACGGAAGCGCCGGGGACCTGATCGGTCTTGAAGCCGTCCACCGCCGTGATGCGGCCCGTGTCATAGCTGGCCAGCGTGATGCCCTCCGGCACCCGGAAATCCAGTTTCGGACGGCTGGCGAGCGCCACCTTCATGATCCTGTTCCAGATCGGTCCGGCAACGCGGCCACCATCCGAGTTCCGTCCCAGCGTCTGGGGCGTGTCGAACCCGACCCAGACCACCGTGACGATATCGGGCGAGAACCCGGCGAACCAGGCATCATGAAAATCCTGACTGGTGCCGGTCTTGCCCGCGACGGGACGGTCGATCCCCACACCGGCCATCCGGCCGGTGCCATGAGCGATCACGTCCTGCATCATCTTGACGATCTGGAACGTGCTCTGCTCGCTGGCAAGGGTCGGGCGCGTATCGGTCAGGGCGGGAACAGACACACTGCCCAGCGGGGGAGCAGCCGGTGCCACAGGCGGCGCTGCGGGAACCGGAGGCGTCGCGCCATCCGTAGAAGCGGGCTGTTCGCTGGGGGGAGCCTGCATGGCCGTCCCCAGCCGGAAACCGCCAGCCTGCCAGAGCACGCTCCCGGCGCGATCCTGAATATCGTCCACGAGGGTCGGTGTGACGATATGCCCGCCATTGGCGATCGTGGCATAGGCTGCCGCTTCGCGCATGACGGTCGTTTCAACGGCACCGAGAGCCGCGGGCAGCACATGCGGCATCTGGGCCACCAGCCCGGCGCGAATGGCCGTATCAGCCACGGCTTTCATGCCCAGATGGGCGGCCACACGGATCGTGACGAGATTGCGGCTTTCGCGCAGCGCATCATGCAGGGTCGTCGGGCCCCAGTTGTCGTGTTCGTAATTCTGGGGATGCCAGTCGCCATAGGAGATGGGCGAATCATCGAAACGCTCGGAAGGGGAAATCCCCTTCTCCATGGCCGCCAGATAGACGAACGGCTTGAAGGACGATCCCGGTTGACGCAGCGCCTGCGTAACACGGTTGAACTGGCTCTCATGGAACGACCAGCCGCCGACCATCGCCAGAACACGGCCCGTATGAACGTCCAGCGTGACAGCCGCGCCTTCGACCTGCGGAATCTGGCGCAGGGCAGCGGAACCGCTTTCCTGCGGTTCGATCATGATGACGTCACCGGCCCGGAGCGGATGCATCCGGCGCGCCCAGGCAATGTCGGTCGCAAGCAGGGTACCTTTGCGGGCCGTGCCTTCCTCGATCCAGCCGACATGCGTACCGCCGGGCAGCACCACGGCCAGACGCCATTCGCGCAGCATGCCACCGGGCGGCGTGACGTGATCGAGGGCGCTTTCCCAGCCGTCATCCTGAATGTCCGACAGGTTGCGCAAAGGCCCCCGCCAGCCGCTGTGGACGCGGTCATAGTTCATCAGACCTTCATGCAGAAGGCGCGTCTCGGTGACCTGAAGGCTCTGGTCGAGGCTCGTATGGACTTCCAGACCGCCCTGAGCCGCACGCTCCTGCCCGTACTGGGCGATGAGCTGACGGCGGACTTCCTCGCCGAACCATTCGGAGTCCGGTAGTGGCCCGAAACGCTGCTTCTGCTGCGGAACCAGTGGTTCCTGCTTTTCCTGATCGGCCTGCTGACGGGTCAGCACCCCGGCCTCGACCATCAGGTCCAGCACGAGGTTGCGACGTCCCATCGCAGCCTGCGGATGCAGGAACGGATTGTAGTTCGTCGGTGATTTGGGAAGAGCGGCCAGCGAGGCCGCCTCGGCGTCATCAAGCTGATCGAGCGGCTTGTTGAAATAGCTCTGGGCGGCAGCGGCAACACCATAGGCACCGTTCCCGAGATAGATGCCGTTCAGGTAGATTTCGAGGATCTTGTCCTTGGACAGCACCTGCTCCATTTTCATGGCGAGCAGGGCTTCCTTGATCTTGCGGTCGAAGCTCAGGACGTTGCTGTTGAGCAGCATGACCTTTGCGACCTGCTGGGTGATGGTCGAAGCCCCCAGCGGTCGGCGACCGTGACGCGCGAAAATATCCGTCAGGCCGGCACGGCCGATCGCCATGAAATCCACGCCGCCATGCGTGTAGAAATTATGATCTTCCGTGGCGATGAAGGCATTCTTCACGCGCTCGGGAATGGCGTTGATCGGCACGAAGATCCGGCGCTCATTGGCCAGTTCCGCCATCAGACGATCATCGGCGGCATAGATGCGGCTAACGGTCGGCGGCTGATAGGCGCGCAGACTGTCCACGCTGGGCAGATCCGCCACCAGCTTGGCATAGGTCGTCCAGCCCAGAACCCCTGCCCCGGCGATCCCCACCAGTCCGACGCCGGCGATGATCGCCAGGGACTGCCGGTAGCGGCGGAAACGTGGAGGACGGGGCGGCGTGGCGCCAGGACCCTGTGGATTGCCAGAGCCCCGGGGATTACGGGAGCGGAAGGAACGTCGCGTCATGAGGCCTGCATAGCATTGTTCCGTATCCGCCGTCGCCCCCGTCTGAAAGGGTCATTTCGTGGCAAAGTGCCGCTCCGAAACGCCATGTTCAGCGCTGTGAGGCTTTCCATGTGTCATGGCCCTGACGATCAAGTTCCGCGAACTCCTCGTCACTGAGATGCAGGGAAGCGGCCCGGACGTTGGACGCCAGATGTTCGGGGCTTCCGGTGCCGGGGATGGGCAGCATGACGGGAGAACGTTTCAGCAGCCATGCCAGCGCGATCTGTCCGGCATCGGCCTGATGATGGTTTGCGATCCGGTCCATCGAGGTGCCGGGTCGGGCAAGATCGCCAGCCGCAAGGGGCGCCCAGGGGATGAAGCCGATATTTTCCTTCGCGCAATAGTCCAGAACGTCCTCGGAGGAGCGGTCCACGAGGTTGAAACGGTTCTGCACGGTGGAGACCGGAAAGTATTTCCGTGCCTTCTCGATCTCGGCCACCGTGACCTGCGACAGGCCGACATGGCGGATCAGGCCTTCTTCGCGGAACTTCGCGATGGCCTCGAACTGCGTTTCGGGCGGACAGTCCGGACCGATGCGATGAAGCTGCCACAGGTCGATCCGCTCCACGCCCAGACGCCGCATGGACATCAGAACACACTGGCGCAGATAGTCGGGATTGCCGACGGGTTTCCAGATGTCGGGGCCATGGCGCGTCAGCCCACCCTTGGTGGCAATGACCATGTCCCTGTAGGGAGACAGGACTTCATGGATCAGGTCTTCCGCGACAAAAGGGCCATAGGAATCAGCGGTATCGACGAAATCGATCCCGTACTGGCGCAGGCTCTGCAGGGTACGGATGGCCTTGGCACGGTCGGGCGGAGGCCCCCAGATCCCCTTGCCTGTCAGGCGCATGGAACCGAAGCCGAGACGATGGATCTTCAGGTCTCCACCGATCAGGAACGTGCCGGATTTTCGGGCGTCGGGACCAGGCATGGACAGGCTCCTCTGTGTCTTGGGTTCCTGTTCAACATCCCTGGAAGCACAGAGTTGCCGGAACGACCCTATCCGAGCAGCTTGCCGACCATCCGCGCGGTGTAGTCCACGACCGGGACGATCCGTCCGTAATTCAGGCGCGTCGGGCCGATCACACCGATGGCCCCCACGATCTTCTGGGCCTCGTTGCGGGCCGGAGCGACGATCATGGAGACGCCCGACATGCCGAACATGCCGCTTTCGCGCCCGATATAGATCCGCACACCTTCGGACGCGTCCGCCAGTTGCAGGAGCTGGAGCATGGTCTCCTGCGTCTCCAGATGGTCGAACAGCATGCGGATGGTCGTCAGGCGCTCGATCTCGGTAATGTCGGCCAGCAGCTTCCCCTGCCCTTTCACAAACAGCGTCCCCCCATCGGCGTCCCATGTCGCCAGCCCGCTTTCAATGACGCTGGCAGTCAGGGCATCCAGTTCGTGCCGGCTGGCATCCATTTCGGTCCGGACCCGCTCGCGCAGATTGCCCAGCGTCAGGTCGCCCAGCCGGGAGTTCAGGTAGTTTCCCGCCTCGACGAGGGCCGAGGGCGGAACACCGGGTGGCGTTTCGATGATGCGGTTTTCCACCTGCCCGTCCGAACCAACCAGAATGACCAGCACACGCCCCGGGCCGAGGGCCACGAATTCGATATGCTTGAGCGTCGCGTCCGATTTCGGTGCAAGCACCAGCCCGGCCGCGGAAGACAGCCCGGACAGGAGGGAGGACGCTTCGGAGAGAATGTCCTGATAGGAGCGGCCGTGGATATCGAGGCGGCTGTCGATGCTGGCACGGTCTTCCTCGGTCACGCTGCCGAACTGGAGCAGCCCGTCCACGAACAGGCGCACGCCCTTCTCGGTCGGAAGACGTCCCGCCGAGACATGCGGGCTGAACAGCAGACCAGCGCGGGCCAGTTCCGCCATGACATTGCGGATGGTGGCCGGGGACAGGCTGGGTTGCAGACGCTGGGCCAGGGTCTGGCTGCCAATGGGCTCGCCGGTTTCGACATATTCCTCGACGATTTCCCGCAGGATCGCAGCTTCCCGATCTCCCAGTCCATGGGGCATCGGGATGGAGGGGCGGAACAGGGGAGGCTGTGGTCGCATCATGGTAAACCAACTGTCGGGGCTGGATGCCTTTACGTCAAACGCGGTAGAGGCGGAACATATTCTGCCACAGGATCTTTTTACATGACTGACACCGCAGGCAAGCGTCCTTCAGGGCGTGCGCCGGACGAAATCCGCACTGTTTCCATCGAGACCGGCTTTGCCCGCCATGCCGAGGGCTCGGCCCTCATCCGCGTCGGCGGGACGGAAGTCCTGTGCACGGCGACGATCGAAGACCGCGTTCCGCCGTTCCTGCGCAACAAGGGACAGGGCTGGATCACAGCGGAATATGGAATGCTGCCACGCGCAACACATAGCCGGGGCCAGCGCGAGGCGGCCAAGGGCAAACAGTCCGGCCGCACGCAGGAAATCCAGCGCCTGATCGCACGTTCGCTGCGCGCCTGCGTGGATCTGAAAAAAATCGGCGAGCGAACCATCACGCTCGACTGCGACGTGCTGAATGCGGATGGCGGCACGCGCTGCGCCTCCATTACCGGGGCCTGGGTGGCGCTCTCTCTGGCGCTGAAAAAGGCGAAGCGTTCGCAGGCCCTGACGGCGCAGGTCGCAGCTGTCTCCTGCGGACTGACGGATGCCGGCGCCGTGCTGGATCTGGATTACATTGAGGATAGCAGCGCGCAGGCCGATACGAATTTCGTCCTGACGGCAGATGGTGGCATCATCGAAATCCAGGGAACAGCCGAGGACAAGCCGTTTCAGGAAAGCGAATTCTTCGAACTCCTGCGGCTGGCAAAACTCGGCACGGCCCGACTGTTCGAAGTCCAGAACAAGGCGCTGGAGACTGCATGATGCGTAAACTTTCTCCCGGTTCAAAGATCGTTCTTGCCAGCCACAATGCGGGTAAGCTGCGCGAGTTCTCGACCCTGCTGGCCGCCAGCGGAATCACCGTTGTCTCGGCGGCTGAACTGGACCTGCCGGAGCCGGAAGAGACGGAAGAAACTTTCGCCGGCAATGCCGCCATCAAGGCGCTGGCAGCGGCTCAGGCGTCCGGACTGCCAGCGCTTGCAGATGATTCCGGGTTCTGCGTCTCGGCGCTGGACAACCGGCCGGGCGTCTATTCCGCGCGCTGGGGCGGCCCGACGAAAGACATGCAGGTTGCGATGGAGCGCGTGCATCAGGAGATGGGCGACACTCCGGATCACCGGGCCTTTTTCGTGGCGGCCCTGTGTCTGGCCTGGCCGGACGGCGAGACCCGGACCGTGCAGGGCGAATGTCACGGCACGGTCGTCTGGCCGCCCCGGGGCGATCATGGCCACGGCTACGATCCCATGTTCGTACCCGAAGGCGAAACCCGGACCTTCGCGGAAATGACGGAAGCCGAAAAGAACGCCGTGAGCCACCGCGGACGGGCTTTGACGGCATTTCTGAAGGACTGTCTGAACGACATTTCAAGTCAAGCGACCGAAACCCGCTGAAATATTGACTGGGTCGGCGTATCCGTTGTTAATCATGAACAACTGATCATACCAGGCTGTGTGGAAAATGCGCTTTCTTACCGTATTCAGAACTTATTCGTGGGATGAATGTATCGGTAGAATGGCCCACAAGGCGAAGGAAAACAGCTATGGCGGAGACTTTGTCATTGCTGCCGATTTTACGGGAGGCGCCTTCCCCACGCCCGGTTTTGAATGTATCGGACATACACAGACTGAAATTGCAGAGTTAGGTTTTCCGATCATACCCAGGGACCGGGCGCTCTGGCACAACTGGGATTATATCTGCCCCGTTATTTTGTCATGGGAAAAACAGAAGTACGATTACTATGTCGTTACTGAATCAGATGTCTCCGCCAACATGGAGTTTTCCCGTCTTTGCGAAAAGATGGCGGAAGAGGGCATCGATCTCATCGTCGATTTCATCCACAAGCCGACACCCGAATGGATGTGGTACAATGATGCCGTATCGGTCAGTGACGATCCGTTGGGATGTCTGCTCTGCGTCTCTATTTTCTCGCACAGAGCCCTCGAACTCATAACGGAACGACGCCTGGAACTAGCGGCAGAGCATGCTGCCGGCATTCGTACCAACTGGCCATTTTGCGAAACCGTCGTGCCCGCAACAATACGAGATGCAGGCCTGAAGATCGCCGATCTTCAGGATTTCGCAGATCTGCACAACTTCCATTTCGAAAGAAAGTATTCGGAACACAATCCGGTCGTCAATGTGCCGGGTTCCTTCGTCCATTCCGTCGTGTCAGGGAAGAAAATCATCAGTCTGGCATTGGCTTCCAGACCGACACGCACCTTCATCGATAACCCCCTGGATGACGAGGCGGCATTCCGTTACGAAAACAGGCGGGATGTACAGAAAGCCATTCTGGACAAATCCCTTCGCGAACCAGACCATACGGCCTCCGCCATCCTGTCCCGCATTTACGAAATCGACATCTATTCCACGCAGGACCCTGCTGCACACAAACCCGTGGCAACGAGTTCCCTCAGTGATTATTCCCGCTCCGACATTCCGGCGGAAGCGGACAACCTCACCAATCCACGCTGGGAGGGGGAATTCGCTTTCCATACGGGTTACGAAAGCCACCCATGGGTCGTGATCGATCTTCTTGAAGAGACCTTTCTCAGATCGCTCACGATCAGGAACCGGGAAACCTATTCCGAGCGTTTTGAACATTTCACCATCGAGACAAGCCTCGACAGTGAGTCATGGCGAACCGAGGTTTTCGATCTTTCCATCGACTCCGATAAAAAAGTGAATTTCGTCACTTTCAAAGTACCTTCTCTTGGACGTTTTCTCCGTATCACCAGCCTGTCAAAGGGATGTCTGCATCTGCGCTCTCTCAGGGCGGAACCCCTTGAGCTGGGGCCCCTACAGAATCTTGCCATTTATGCTTCAGCAGAAATGAGTTCCATTTCCGCTTATTCACGCGGGCAGGACAAGTGCTCTGAAGCCGCGTTACTCTTCCTTGGCTCGGACGACTACAGCATCCACTCCGAAAATGAGCCCTGCCCGTGGTGGAAAGCAGATTTCGATCGGCTGGTGGTCATCGATCAGATCCGGATCTTGACTCGTCCCGGATGGCGTAACCGCTTTATCCGCTTTGCATTCGAGACTTCGGCGGATGGCGAGCACTGGAATGTCATGCGCCTGGTCCTGGATGGGCAGAGCCCCTCTGCGGCCCCCGCAGACGAGATCGTGTGGCAGCCGAAGCAGGCTTTTGCCACCCGTCATCTGCGCATCCGGCTTCTGGAGAACGGTGTCCTGAACTTGCGTCAGATTGAAATTCTGGGCCGCCCCGCTGTTTGAGTCGGCCCTGAAGAATGCGGCCAGGACTGGCGGACGGACTGCCTGTCACGAAGGTCACGACCGGCAGTCATGACGGTTTGTTTCTCAACATGATTCATGCGATGTTGAGAACCGCCATTCACTGGGAAAGCGTGCGCGAACCAATGCTGAAAATTCTGGTCAGCCATAATTTGAAAGTCTTCCATGTGGAAGGAGAGCGCGTTGTTCAGCGCGATCTTTCAAATATTACGCGTCTCGAAGATGTTCTGTGTTTTCATGACAAAAACGGTCTCAGCGGCTTTTGTACGCTGGGAGACGCAGACCGATGGCTGGATCTCGAGACACTGACGATCACGCGCGCCATCCCGACGGTTGCAGTCACACCCGAATATCATGGCAACGGTCATTACAGTTTTCAGTATCAGGGCAGATTTGGCCGGGCCAACCATCTTGGCGGCCTTGATTTTGTAGCCGAGCACCGGAATCTCTGGGAAACATTCAAGCTTCTCGACATCGAGACCTTCCATGCGGCCGTGCGGGTTGCGAACCATCGCTGGGTCCTGGGAGGCAGCGATGACATCGTGCAACTGAACCTCCGGGAGTCGAATTTCGATCAGGTCACTTTCGGCGAAAAACAGCTTCCGATGGAGGCATTCTTCAAGAGCGCCGCAACCGCGAAACACCTGCCCCGCTTCATGTTCTTCGATGACTGGAAAGTCTACGAAGCGTTTTTGCTCAACCCCGCCGTCGTGCTCGTTGTTTTCGGCTATGGTGCGGCCCTCCAGCAGTATTCTGAATGCATCCGCAGCATTGGATCACTAGCGAAATATGACGGTACGATCCTGATCGTCAGCAATATTGACGCAGATCATCTGAAAGGCCTGGCACCTGAATGCCTACGCAATCAGATCCAGGTCATTCCGATGCAGGGTTCGGACCAGCTCGACTACGTCGGGGCCCGTCTTACGATTTTCAACACGTCATTACTCGATGAGTACCAGCCTATCCTGTACTCGGATGTCGATATCGTTTTTGACCGTGCGATCGAACCCTTTCTTGTCGCAGCGGTCAAAGCCCGCCAGTGCAGCGCACAGATCGAGCCCTTCCACCAGATCGCAACGTCAGAACATACAGGCTCGAGCCTGGTGCAGGCTGATCCGTTCTCATGCGATGGACTCCACGGCTTCAATGGCGGCCTTCTTCTAGTGCCGAACATGGCAGATCACGGACAGTACATAAGGGCCGCCTATCAGACTCTGGTCCGATACACATCCCGGCATGGCCGCACCTCAATTCCATTCTACGACCAGAGCGTACTGAACTATACGCTGTACAAACTCAGCGACTTCGATGGCGAGCCCGTCAGCGCGCATACACAGATAGGCGGTTACGATCATCCCACGGATCCCGCTCATCCGCGTGGATTCATCCATTTCTGGAATACCGCAGAGAAACATCTGGCGATGCGGTCCTATATCGACGCAGCCGAGAAGCTTAACGAAGCATGATGAAAGGATAGGGTTGCCGGAATTTACCCAGACAGCCCTATCCGTCAGGATCACGAGCATTATTTTAACAATATGTTTTAATTTCGAAGTATTTTTATAATTATCGAGGTTTTGTTATTAATTTTCGTTGAAGCCATGTTTCATGCTACCATGAACGCACCTGAAACAAAAAAGGGATCGTCATGGGGAATGTGACAGCACTGTTTGCGGATGCATTTATATTTGTCCTTATTCCGTGGGGACTATGGCAACTGCTCAGACGCTCCATTCCGATTGCCATCCTGCCCATTCTGGTCGGCATTCTTCTGGCGGTCCTGCACTTTCCTGCCTCAACCATCGGCATTCCCTCGCTTTATGGCGATTACATCGGCTGGCTGGCCGTTCTGGTTCTGGCGTTCACCGCCGGGCTGGAGATGTGGCAGAACCCGACCCATTCTCCCGAAGCAGCAAATCTGCCTTCCCCGACGCTGGGCCGTCTGCTGGGCGGGGCCCTGGTGGCGCTTGGGATTCCGTTTGTAGTCGGCACCATTCTGGTCAAGCTGTTCTTCCTGCCGCTGCATGGCTGGCAGGCGCCGCAGGGCAATGGCTGGATCGGCGCGATGTCGATCGGGCTGTGCATTTCCGTCAGCGCGCTGCCCGTCCTGATCGGAATCGTGCGTGAACTCGAGCCTGTATACCGCCCCGTCGGGCAACTCGCGCTCAAGCTCGCTGTCGTGGACGATGCCGCCCTCTGGATCGGGCTGGCCATCCTGCAGTTCGCCGCCCGTGGTCCGGATGCCCTGCATGGCTGGACCGGCTTTGAAGGACTGGCCGTTCTTCTTCTGGCGGGAATGGCGCTACTGAGCAGTTGGGCCACGCGGAACCTGAAAAACCCGCCCATCTGGGTGATCTGGGCTGCTGTTCCGGCCTATCTGGCCGCAGGGTCCTGGGCGAGCCATGAACTGGGGCTGCATGAACTGATCGGCGCCTATTTCGCAGGCGCGCTCATGCCGCCACGCTGGGTGCGCCGTCTGCCAGTCGAGACCATTGGCACCTTCTCACTGATCTGGCTGGCCCCGATGTTCTTCGGCCATAGCGGGCTGAGGATCGACGGAGATGCGCTGACCTGGCCCTCTGTCGTGGCCTCCCTGCTGCTGGTCGTCATTGCGATCGTCACGAAAATCCTGGCCGTCTGGATTTTCCCGCCCGCTCCCGGCCTGACACATCGGCAGGCCTTGGGGATCGGCTCGCTGTTGCAGTGCAAGGGACTGATGGAAATCGTAGCGGCCACCATCCTGCATGCGCATGGCATGATTTCGGAATTCGCCTTTGCGTCCCTGATGGTGCTGGCAGTGATTTCCACCACACTGACAGGCCCGATGTTCCGGCTGGTCTCGGGGCGGGCGCGCCCCGAAACGGCCGCGTAAAGCCGAGCCTCAGTTCTTCGAGCGTACAGGGCCGTGGCTGACGAGCGTGCCACGCTGCCAGACCTGATCGATCTGGTCCACGGCCCCGATATCTTCATCGGCATTACCCTTCACGATCAGCAGATCGGCCCGGCGACCCGGCGCAATCACGCCACGATCGGAGAGGTTCAGCAGGGCCGCGGCATTGCCCGTCGCCAGACTGATGGCCTGCACGGGGGACAGCCCGGCCTGTACGGTCAGGTAGAGTTCACGATGCTCGGCAAAGCCGGGAATACGGGTCGGCGCGGCCCCGGAATCCGTTCCGAAACCGACTTTCACACCCGCCCGATACAGTACGGCGAGATTCTTCTGATTGACGGACAGTGCGTAATGCGAGGCCTTGGTCAGAGGCTTGGCAAGCGTCTCGGCGCGCCATTTCGGGTCCGTAAACTGGCGGCGCAGGGCCGGACCCATACCTGCCAGCACGAAGGGATTGGAAAGCAGCTCGGGCTGTTCGGCATAGAGATAGTTCGCTTCGTCCAGATCCAGCGTCGCAATGTACCACGTCCCCTGACGGAGCATTGCAGCGATCAGGTCATGATCGACGGGCTGATCCCGCACACCATGGGCGAGAATGTCCGCCTTTGAAGCAACGATGGCCTTGGCGACCGCGAGATCATGAATATGGACCGCAACCCGCGTACCGTGCTGATGCGCCTCGTCGATGACGGCCTGATAGATCGCAGGCGGCAGCATCGGATAGGTCTTGCCGTCAGGAACGTCATTGCGGAAATCATCCACCCAGAGCTTCACCAGATCCGTATGTTCCGCAATCATCTGGTCCACATCCCTGCGGGCCTCTTCGGGCGTGGTGGGACGGAAGACCTGATCAGGGCCGATCCCCTTGACCATGGCCGCGGGCGGAACACCATCAGGCGCACCGATGCCCTGATCCACACCGTACAGATCCGCACCAGGATTGCGGCCGTCATGCTGTTCCTGACGCAGCGTATCGAAAAGCGGAGAGCGGTTCAGACCCAGCGCCGTGACGGTCAGGACACCATAATCCGAATACTGTTTCATGGCGGCAAGAATGTTGGCCCGGGTATAGTTGTCGCGACTGGCCCCCGTGCCCTTCACAAGGCCGACATGGCTGTGATCGCTGATGAGGGCAGGCATGAGCGTCCTGCCCGTCAGGTCCATATGACGGGCCTCCATCGGAGCCGGCGTCCCGACCGACATGATGATTCCGTCCTCAATGACCACCGTTGTATCCGGCTGTGCCGAGGCACCCGTTCCGTCGATCAGCCGCGCATGGTCAAACGCAACCGGCTCGGCCAGCGCACTCCCAACGGACAAAACGGCAGGCGTGGCGAGCAGCAGGGCGGCAAAGGCGGAACGGATGGTCATACGGCAGTCTCCTGTGTGCTCCCGTCGGGCATCCTGTGGTCCGGGCGGAGAGATCCATTAACAGGGAAACGCAGCCAGACATAAAAGGATGCAAAAACACCCTTCCCTTTCCGCTTCCGTTCAGACCTCCAGCGACTGAAGCTCGAACAGGCGGCGATAGATACCACCCTCCCGGCCGATCAGCTCTGCATGGGTTCCGTCTTCCTTCAGTTCGCCCCGGTTGAAAACGAGAATGCGGTCCAGTTCCATGACGGTGGAAAGACGATGCGCCACGACGATGACGGTCCGGTTCTGCATCAGCCGGCGCATGGCGTCCTGCACAAGGGATTCTGATTCGGAATCAAGGCTGGACGTGGCTTCATCAAAGATCAGGATCGGTGCATCGGCCAGAAAGGCGCGGGCGATGGCGACACGCTGACGCTCCCCGCCCGAGAGCTTCACGCCACGCTCCCCAACCATGGTTTCGTAGCCTTCCGGCAGACGCTCGATGAAAGGCGCCGCATTTGCGAAACCGGCGGCTTCCTCGATCTCGGCACGACTGGCGTCAGGGCGCGCATAGGCGATATTTTCCGCAAGCGTGCGATGGAACAGGACCGGTTCCTGCGGAACGATGGCAATGTGCGAGCGCAGGGAGTCCTGCGTGACATGGGCAATATCCTGCCCGTCCACCACGATCCGGCCGCCATTCACGTCATAAAGGCGCTGAAGCAGCTTGGTCAGGGTCGTCTTGCCCGATCCGCTCGGCCCGACGAGGGCCACGCGGGAGCCCGGCGCGATGTCGATCGTCAGGTCGTGATAGAGCGGCTTGTCCTGCCCCGGATACTGAAAATCCACATGCTCGAAACGGATGGCACCGTGTACGAAATGGGCCTTCCGGGCATCGGGAGCATCCCGGATGGCGGGCTCACGGCGGAAAATCGCCACCAGTTCCTCCATTTCATTAACGGAGCGCTGCACCTGACTGACCTGCTGCCCCAGATCGCGCAGATAGCCCTGCACGAGGAACATCATGGTCAGGACATACGCCACGTCACCCGGTCCTGCCTTGCCATCCCACCACAGCCAGACGGCGAGGCCGATCAGCAGCATTCGCATGGCGAGCGATGACAGGGCCTGAAGATTGGCGCTGTTGGTGCCCCGGATCCAGGTTTTCAGGGTGCGCTGACGCCAGCCGTGAATGATGCTGTCGAGCCGCTCGTCTTCACGATCTTCCGCACCGAATGCCTTGACGACAGGGTTACAGGTCACCGCATCGGCCATCGCCGCCCCCATCTTCGTGTCCCATTCATTGGAGGCACGGGCCGTGGGCGCGACGTAGCGCAGGGTCAGGGTGATGGAGAGCCATGCGAACAGCACGACCGAGACTGCCAGAACCGAACCCATGAGCGGAGAGCGGAACATGAGAACGGCCGTCGTGCCCCCCAGAACCAGCACTTCAGGCGCGATCAGGAGCAGAAGCGTGTCATCAAGCGTGTCAATCGCCCAGATGCCACGTGTCAGCTTGCGGACGGTGGATCCGGCAAAATTGTTGGCGTGCCAGTCCGTCGAGAAGCGCTGCACGCGATCGAACGCCTGATTGGCGATGCGGTGCATGATGGCAAGCGTGAGGTGTGAGATCCCGATAAAGGACGAACGACGTCCGAACAGTCCCACCAGCCCCAGAACGATCAGTCCCGCGACCATGAGAAACGCATCGTCCCGCAGATGCAGCAGTTCGGCTGTCTGCTCAACGGCGGGGCCAGCGGCATGGCGGGAAATATCGTCCACCAGACGACCGGCGAGAATAGGCGTGCAGACATCGGCCAGCGTGGCGAGCCCAACGCCACCCAGCGTCTTTGACAGCAGAAGGGGATGATCCCGCCAGCGGCTGGAGACGAAGGAGAGGACCTCGGTAAAGGAGACGTCCTGCTTGCGGCCCTCCTGCTGCTGGGTGGTCATGGGAAGAGTGGTATCGGACACAGAACGCTCCGCCGTCTGTCTGCCTGCGCTGTGATGCAGGACAGGCCACGGTGTGATGGCATGGAATTTTCAGAACTTTGCCGTATCTTGCTGTCTGTCCGGACCGGACGCAACAGCGGACGGTCCAGCCCTGCCAGACGGCCCAGTGGAGTACCTGCCATGACCGATGCCCCGAAAATCATGAGCAGGGCGGCCGCGAAAGCCTTCATCACCGCACTGGCCGAGGCTAACCCCAACGCGGAGAGCGAACTGGTGTTCCGCAATCCGTTCGAACTTCTGGTGAGCGTCGTGCTCTCGGCGCAGGCCACGGACAAATCCGTCAACAAGGCGACGAAGGGCCTGTTCGAGGAAGCGCCCGATCCGGCATCGATGGCAGCCCTCGGCGAGGATGGCATTGCGCGGCATATCCGCACCATCGGGCTGTGGCGGGCAAAGGCGCATAACGTGGCGCTGTTATGCGAACAGTTGCTGGAGCGTCATGGCGGACAGGTGCCGTCCGACCGCGCCTCGCTCGAAGCGCTGGCCGGTGTAGGGCGCAAGACGGCGAATGTCGTGATGAATGTTGCCTTCGGGGCGGATACGATGGCGGTCGATACGCATATCTTTCGCATCGGCAACCGGACCGGACTGGCGCCCGGAAAAACCGTGCGACAGGTCGAGGACGGGCTGGTCGCGCGGATCCCGAAAGACATGCTGCGCCCGGCGCATCACTGGCTGATCCTGCACGGACGCTATGTCTGCAAAGCCCGCGCGCCCGAATGCTGGCGCTGCCCGGCAACGAAATGGTGTCTCTATCCCGACAAGCGGATGCAGGCCCCGCCTGTACGAAAAGCCGCTGCAACCTGAAGGATCCGCCTCACAGGATCTGGGCCGCCGTCCGGCGCGGAGCCTGATAGGAGACGGAATAGACCACGACCGTATTGACGACGCGCATATGCGTCGTCACGGAAAACCCATTGGCGTTCCAGGTAATCTTTTCCGTCATGGGCGCACGCACGTCGAACAGGGGCTGACCGTATTTCTGGCGGACGGCACGGCCCCATTCCTCGGCACAGATCCGGACATCACCTGAATCCGTATCCGTCAGGGCATGCACCTCCACCGAAGCCAGACGGCCGCCGAGAAAGTTCACATCCACATTCGACAGACAGGACCCGATCGACGGCCCCTGCATGACGTAACGCGCAAAACCGGCACGCGGCACCGGCGTGGGGAGCGCCATCATTTCCGGGTGACTGAGCTTTGCGTCCGGCACGCTCATGCCCAGACTCAGCCCTTCCCAGATCACGACTGGAGCGGCCTGCGCCGGGACAGCGGCCGTCAGTGAAAGCGCGAGCAGAACGCCCGTTGCGGATTTGTGAGCCACGATAGCGGACCTCCTTGTGCGGCGATCCTACCGGGCGATTGCTTTCCAAAAGGTTGAGAGACCCTCACCCCGGGCATTCATTCCGACTGGGCCAGAGGCAGGTTGGGCATGCCATGCCAGCCCACGGGTGGAACCCACAGGCGGTTTCCCCGCCAGCTCCGGTCCGAGACGACCGCAAGATTACGACCTGCAAACACGCTGTAGGCCCCATCCCGCCAGACGGAAAACCGGTCAATGGAGGGAACGTCCGGGCAGCCTTTGCGTGCGGGAGACGCACTGATGAACAGGCTCACGCCCTCGCATTGCTCCGCAGTCGGAAGGATAGTGCCATCCGACGCATCACGGACACGCAGCAGAACAGTCCGCGCGCCAAGCGTGATCCGGCACGGGCCGGACAGGCAGCCTGACGGCAGAGGCGCCGTGGGAAGTGCAAGAGCCTGCTGCCAGTCTTCCAGTGTACGGCGTTGCAGGCTGGAATGTGGGCCGACCAGAAGCGCGCCCTGACTGCGCACGGCTATCAGCCCCGCATCCGGAGACACGAGAATATCCGGCTTCGGCGCCAGCCAGATCGCGGCCACCCCGACCGCGATGGGGAGCAGACCGGCAAGACACACCCTGCCCTTCCACAGGCACAGGAAACACAGTCCGAGCATGACCAGAAGCAGACCCCAGCCCGGCATGGCAGGAACGGGCTGATGCGCCATCGGAAACGCCGCAACACGCTCCGCCAGAATCTGCACGATGCGGATTCCCATCCCCATGAGCTTTAAAAAGGGCGCTTCGGCATGGAACGGCATGGCCACGAGCGCCAGAAGTCCGACCGGCATGATCCACACGGCGGCCAGAGGCACAGCCACGAGATTGGCCAGCACGAACCAGGGCTGAAGCGCGCCGAAATGCGCCATGCTGACCGGCAGCGTCGCCAGCCCGGCCAGAAGGCTCGTCAGAACAAGCGCAGCACAATGAGACGCGACAACACGATACCACTCCCCCTCACCCCGCAGGCGCATGAGCGGTTCGCGCAGGGCGCCATAGCCCGCGATCAGCCCCATCACAGCAGCAAAGGACATCTGGAACGACACATCGACCACCGAAACCGGCGAGACAAGCAGGATCAGGAGCGCCACGATGGAGAGCGAACGCATGGACAGCACCCGCCGCCCGGTCACGATGGCCAGCGTCACGATACTGGCCATGCCCAACGCCCGAAGGCTGGGAAGATGCGCGCCTGTCAGCATCACATAACCCACCCCGGCCAGCAGTCCGGAAACAGCGGCAATCTGCCGGCAGGGCCAGCGCAGGGCGATATATTCGATGGCCGCCAGACCACAGCGCAGCGTCACGATGACAGCCGCCATCACGAGACCCAGATGCAGCCCGGCAACAGCAAGGAGATGCGCCAGCCCCGAAGCGGAAAACGTCTCGCGCGTATGCTGATCGATGCTCCCCGCTTCGCCAGCCAGAAGCGTGGCGGCAATGGCGGCAGTCTGGTCGGACAGCGCAGCACTGGCACGCAGAGCCACGGTTTCACGCAGGGATTCAAGCCACGACTGGCGGGATGGGGCGCCTGAAAGACTGGCCGGACCGAGCGCATAGCCGCTTCCAGCCAGCCCCGAGAACCAGGCCTCCCGCTGAAGATCCCGCCCGCCGGGCCAGGAGGGCGGCGGCGGTGCGCGCAGCATGGTGCGCAGGCGGATTGTGCTTCCAGGCTCGGGAAGCAGGTCATCATCATCGCGCAAACGGATATGCAGCGTCCGGCGTAATGGCGCCATTCCGGCATCGACAGGCGTCTCAAACACGGCACCCGTGAGAGTCACGCGATGGCCGTCATCCTCGTCATCATTGCGGGCCGGCAGGATTTCCAGCGACTGGACGCGCCCACTCAGAACGGTGGCATGCGTCGGCAAAGCCGGCATGGGCGGCTGCATCCGGGCCTGAAACGCCAGATCACCAAAACCGGTCGCCGCGGCCAGAAGCGCAAACCCGAGCAGCCGCGGAAACAGCCGCTGCCAGCCCCGCCAAAGACATCCAACTCCCGTCAGGACAGGCAGGAGCGTGACGAGGATCACGAACGCAACGGAAGGCTCGAACGGAAGGACAAGATACGTCACGGCCCCGAGCCCGACGCCCACCGGCAGCCAGCAGATCATCTGCCGTCCCTGATCCAGAAAAGACCGGATGAGGGCCGGAGGCAGCGTCAGAACCGGATCACAGGGTTCCGCACCGGCCAGAAGTTCGGTGGGGTCGAGGTCCGGGACGGAAAGGGTCTCTGTCTTCACGGACAGGACCGTAACGGATTTTCCGGCGGTACGCGCCTCCCGAACGACGGCCTTACGAATTACGGAAGGTGAAGCGTCTTTTTCAGCCCGGCAGCATCCTGCTCCAGTTCAAAGCCGGAACTGCCCGGCTGGAAGAGTTTTGCCGTGGCGAGGTTTCCGGTCACGACAGGATCGAATCCGGCTGCCCTCACCAGCGCTACCACTTGCGACACCGCCCCCGCATCATCTCCCGCAACCGGCACGGCCAGAAGAGGGGGCGCCCGATGGGACTCCGAGCGGAGCGTGGTCATGTCGATGGAATTGAACGCCCGGACCACATGAGCCGAAGGGAAGTACTGCTGGGTCGTCACCCCCGCCCCAGCCTTCTGCGCCGTCTCCGCAATCGCCCCGTCCCGCCACGGATAGGGATTGGACGGATCGAGCACAACCTTGTCCAGCAGCGTCCGGCTCAGTTGGGGGCCGAGTGTCGGAATGGCGCCATAGGGCACGGCGAGGACCACGACGTCCCCATAGGCCGCCGCCTGGGCCGGGGTGCCGGCTGTGGCGAGTGGTCCCAGCGAGGTGGCCAGCGACTGCGCTTCCGTCAGGGAACGGGACGAGACCATGACGTGATAGCCCGCATGAACCCAGAGTTCGCACAGCGTCGTGCCGACATGACCTGTGCCGATGATGCCGATCCGGGTTTTCTGGTCCGTGACCTCGACTGCACTGGCACTGCTGACCGTTGCCAGACCCGCGAGCGCTGCGAGGAAGGGGCGTCGCCTGAGCGGAAAAGCCGTCATGACGGGTGCCACTCCCGTGCCAGAACACCTGCTCCGCCCTGAACCGGATCGGTTTTCGGGAACGGCAGATTGTGGATTCGGGCACTCTGTTCAGCGGTTGGTGCTGCACGGAGGATGTCGAAGGACTGGTTGGGCGGATAGGCGCCGATCACGGTGAAATCCGTATCCGAGCCGAGGTTGCAGTGCCCCGTTCCGGCCGGAAGCAGGGCAATGTCACCACCGCGCACCTCAACTGTCCGGGCGTTCGGACCGCCAAGCATGAGGCGGGCAGAACCGTTTGAAAAGCCCAGAACCTCGTGCCCCAGACTGTGATAGTGGTGAAACGGATAGACACCGTTCCGCCACTGTGGTGGCCAGCCGTTCTGGCTGAACAGATCCTCGTAGACCGATTCACGGTCCGGTCCCGCTTCCAGCGCATTACGATAGACGATGACGGGAAGATCCGGGTTGTTCGGCACCCAGTCATTGGCGCGCAGCCTGAAAACATCCACGCGCGACGTCGTGGCGCTTGCATGATGGATCCTGCCCTCTCCGAAGGTCAGTCCCAGCCCTGCCAGCAGGGCGTTGAAATCGCGTCGGTTCATCGAAAGGCACCATCCAGACTATTGGAGTACAGGATAGGCAGGTTCGGGAAAGGGCTGGAAATCACACGCGCTTGAAGAGGCTTAGCTTTTTGTAAGACACGGTGTTTTGACGGTTGTAGGGAATCATTCATGGATCGCAAACAGGGGCCGGACTGTTGTGTCTGCTGACCTCCACGACAGGGAAGCAGCATCATGCCCCAGGATTATCCCGTTCCCCCCATGCCACATCAGCACCAGTCTCCTCCGGGGCGGGTTGCGGACCTGGATCCGGCTCCGGATCACGGAGAGCACAGCTACCGGGGCAGCGGAAAGCTGACGGATCGGGTTGCGATCCTCACCGGCGGGGATTCCGGCATAGGGCGCGCAGTGGCGATTGCCTTTGCGCGCGAGGGCGCGGATCTGGTGATTTCGTATCTGGACGAACATGACGACGCCCGCGAAACAGCCCATCTGGTCGAGCAGGCCGGCCGGAAGGCTGTCCTGATGCCCGGCGACATCCGCAGCGAAAGCCACTGTCAGGCCGTGGTGGCCCGGGCGATGGAAACCTTCGGAAAGCTGGACATCCTCGTCAACAATGCTGCGACCCAGCGTTCCCACCGGAGCATCGACGAGATCACGGAGGACGAACTGCAGATGATCTTCCAGACCAACCTGTTTTCGCAGTTCTACTTCGCCAAGGCAGCCCTCCCGCACATGAAGTCGGGGGGATCGATCATCAATACGTCTTCCATCGCGGCCAAATCCGGCAGTCCACACCGGCTGGCCTATGCGGCGAGCAAGGCAGGCATTGCGGATTTCACGATCGGTCTGGCGAAGATGCTGGGCGAGCGGAACATCCGCGTGAATGCCGTGGCCCCGGGACCGGTCTGGACGCCGCTCATCACCTCCACGATGCTGGATGACGAAATCGAAGCCCTGGGAAAGGACCTCCCGCTTGGCCGACCGGGACAGCCGGCGGAAGTGGCGGGGGCCTATGTGCTTCTGGCGTCTGATGAGGGAAGTTTCATGACCGGAGCCGTCATCCCCGTCACGGGTGGTTCCTCGATGTTCTGAAGAACGGCGCGGATGGAAGCGAGCGGCAGAGCGTGATATGACGGCCGCATGACCATCCGTACGCGATTTGCCCCCTCCCCGACGGGTCTGCTGCATGTCGGCAATGCCCGCGCCGCCCTGTTCAATTTCCTCTTTGCACGCCATCACGGCGGCGAATTCCTTCTGAGGATCGAGGACACCGACAAGGAACGTTCCACCCAGAAGGCCGTGGACGTAATCTTTGACGGTCTGGCCTGGATGGGGATCGAAGCGGATGCGGAGCCGGTTTTCCAGTCCGCACGTCAGGACCGGCACACGGAAGTTGCCCTTGAGCTTCTAGCCAAGGGTCAGGCCTACAAATGTTTCTGCACGCCGGAAGAGCTGACCGCCATGCGCGAGAAGGCCATGGCCGAAAAGCGGCCGCCCCGTTACGACGGCACCTGGCGCGACCGCGATCCGTCCGAAGCGCCAGAGGGTGCGCCTTATGTGGTGCGTCTGAAGGCACCGCGCGAAGGCGAGACCGTCATCAGGGATCTGGTGCAGGGCGAAGTCCGCGTGGCGAATGCGGAGATGGACGATCTGATCCTGCTGCGCTCCGATGGGACGCCGACCTATCTGCATGCCGTGGTTGTTGACGATCATGACATGGAGATCACCCATGTCATGCGCGGTGACGATCATCTGACGAATACCTTCCGTCAGGCCATGATCTATCGCGCCATGGGCTGGGACCTGCCGCATTTCGCACATCTGCCGCTGATCCATGGGCCGGATGGCGCCAAGCTGTCCAAGCGCCATGGCGCGCAGTCCGTGGTGGATTTCCGCGAGGAAGGCTATCTGCCGGAAGCCCTGTGCAACTACCTGCTGCGTCTGGGCTGGGGTCATGGCGATGCCGAGGTCCTCTCCCGCGAGGAGCAGATCAAGCTGTTCGATCTTGATGGCGTGGGCCGCTCCCCGTCGCGCATGGATTACGTCAAGCTGGCGCATCTGAACGGAATCTGGATGCGTCAGGCCGATGACGAGCGCCTGACGAATGACGTCATGCAGCGGCTTCAGGACCGCGAGGGCGTGGTGACGGATGACAGGACCCGCGCACGCATCCTTGCGATGATGCCGGGCCTCAAGGAACGCGCCAAGACGCTGGTGGAACTGGCGGACAATGCGGCCTTCGCAGGCTTCACCCTGCCGCTGACCTTCACGCCCAAGGCCGAAAAGCTGCTGGGAGAAGACGGACGCAGGGTTCTCGAAGGCGTGGGCAAGGATCTGGCGGCTCTCAAGGATTTCACGCCCGAAGCGATCGACGGAACCCTGCGCGCCTATGCTGAAAAGCATGAAATCAAGCTCGGCTCCGTGGCCCAGCCGCTGCGGGCCGCCATGACGGGCTCCACGACGTCTCCGGGCATTGACCTGACGCTGTCGGCGCTGGGACAGGACGAGGTTCTGGCCCGTATCGCGGCCGTTCTCGCTTCCGGGTCCGTCGATGCCTGAGCGGCCTTCCGTCCCCCGGCATCTGCTGGGAATCGAGGGGCTGTCGGCTGAACAGCTCGTACCGTTCCTCGATCTGGCGGAAAGCTATGCGCTTCTGAGCCGTTCGCGTTCCGCGCCGCGTGATGCGCTGCGGGGACGGACGGTCATCAACCTGTTCTACGAAGACAGCACCCGTACCCGCACGAGTTTCGAACTCGCAGGCAAGCGGCTTGGTGCGGACGTGATCAACATGTCCGTCGCCACAAGTTCGGTGAACAAGGGCGAGACCCTTCTGGACACGGCGGCGACGCTGAATGCCATGCGCTGCGACCTTCTGGTCGTGCGGCACGCGCAGTCAGGCGCCCCTGCCCTGCTCTCGCAGAAGGTGGAGGCCAGCGTTGTCAATGCCGGCGATGGCACGCATGAACATCCAACACAGGCGCTGCTCGATGCGCTGACGATCCGCCGTCATTTTGGTCGACTTGAGGGCCTCACGGTCGCGATCTGCGGTGATGTTGGACACAGCCGGGTGGCGCGCTCCAACATCCATCTGCTGACGGCGTTCGGAAACCGGGTCCGTCTGGCAGGACCGCCGACGCTCCTGCCCGGCGCCATGGCCGAACTCGGCAATGTCGAACTGTATTCCGACATGGACAAGGCGCTGGAAGGCGCAGATGTCGTCATGTCCCTGCGGCTTCAGAAAGAGCGCATGGGGGCGGGTCTGGTGCCGAGTGCGCGGGAATATTTCCGCTTCTTCGGGCTGGACCGCCGGCGTCTGGCGCTGGCGAAACCCGGCGCACTCGTCATGCATCCGGGACCGATGAACCGCGGGGTGGAAATCGCCTCGGATGTGGCGGATTCGGACCAGAGCGTGATTTCCGAACAGGTTGAAATGGGCGTGGCTGTGCGGATGGCGGTTCTGGACCGGCTGTCCCGGGCACGGATGCCAGTATGAGCGATATCGTTTTTGAAAATGTCCGCCTGATCGACCCGGCCTCGGGTCGCGATGAGACCGGACGACTTGTGGTGCGTCAGGGCAAGATCGTCGCCTGCGAAGACGGATCGGTTCCCGAAGGAGCGCGGGTCATTGATGGCGCGGGAACCGTGCTGTGTCCCGGTCTGGTGGACATGCGCGTGGCGCTTGGAGAGCCGGGCTCGGAATACCGTGAGAGCGTCTCCTCCGGTGCGCGGGCGGCCGTAGCGGGCGGCATCACGACGATGGCGGTCCTGCCCAATACGTCGCCACCGATCGACAATCCGGCCCTCGTGCATCTTCTGCGGGTCCGGGGTGAAGAAACGGGAATGGTCTCGATCCATCCTTACGGCGCCCTGACGCGCGGCTGTGAAGGTGGCGAGATGGCCGAGCTGGGCCTGCTTCAGGAAGCCGGAGCAGTTGCTTTCACCGATGGGACGCGCGCCATCGCGGACGCCAAGCAGATGCGCAATCTGCTGTCCTATTCGCGCTTTCTCGACGCCATCGTGGTTCAGCATCCGGAAGAGCCATCGCTGGCCAAAGGCGCCTGCGCCACGGCCGGAGCGCGGGCCGTACGGATGGGGCTGCCCCAGGTTCCGGCGGCGGCGGAAGCCATCATGATCGCACGGGATCTGCGTCTGGCGGAGATGACGGGCGCGCGGCTGCATTTCGCGCATGTCTCAACGGCGGAAGGTCTGGACCTGATCCGCGATGCCAAAAGCCGCGGCATCCGCGTGACCTGCGACACGGCGCCGCCCTATTTCGCGATGACGGAAGACGATATCGGCGATTTCCGCACATATGCGAAGCTGTCGCCGCCACTGCGGAGCGACACTGACCGCAAAGCGGTCTGCACGGCGCTGGCGGATGGCACGATCGACGCCGTGGCATCGGATCATGCGCCCGCCGACGCGGATGACAAACGTCTGCCCTTCGCGCAGGCCCGGGCTGGTGGGACAGGGCTCGTCACGCTGCTGGGCGTGACACTGGGCGCCGGACTGCCGCTGCTTGATGCGCTGCGACTGGTCACATCCGCTCCGGCGACGCTGCTTGGGCTGGAGGCCGGAACGCTGGCAGTCGGAAGCGATGCCGATCTCTGCCTGTTCGATCCGGAAGGGTCGTGGACCGTGGTGGCCGGAGAGCTTCCGGGACGGGCGCAGAATACGCCTTTTGATGGACGGGACCTGAAAGGCCGTGTCCTGCGGACATTCAAACGCGGCATAGAGGTCTTTACGGCCGACGACCAACCGGGAGCAGCTGCATGAGCGGCTTTCAGGCACAGCTTATCCTGCTGTCTCTCGTGTCCTATGTCATCGGGAGCATTCCGTTCGGACTGCTTCTGACGGCACTGGCCGGAGGCGGCGACATCCGCAAGATCGGGTCGGGCAATATCGGTGCGACCAATGTCCTGCGCACGGGACGCCGGGGGCTGGCGGCAGCGACGCTGCTGCTCGATGCCCTCAAGGGGGCCGTGGCGGTCCTGATCGCCAGATTCTTCTTCCCTGGCGCAAGCGAGACAACCATGGCCGTGGCCGCAGTGGCTGTCGTCATCGGGCACTGTTTTCCGGTCTGGCTCGGATTCCGCGGCGGCAAGGGCGTTGCGACGGGACTGGGGACAATCTGGGTCCTGTGCTGGCCGGTGGGGCTCGCCTGCTGTGTGGTCTGGCTTCTGGTCGCGCGTCTGAGCCGGATTTCCTCGGCCGGGGCGCTGGCGGCGTTCCTGCTGGCTCCCGTGCTGATGGTTCTGCTTTCCGGGCGGCCACTGCACTCTCCCCTTCCCGTTGCGACCCTTCTCGTGTCGCTTCTGATCTGGGCCCGACATTCCGG
The DNA here is from genome assembly GCF_047722525.1 of Gluconobacter sp. GTDB lineage: Bacteria > Pseudomonadota > Alphaproteobacteria > Acetobacterales > Acetobacteraceae > Gluconobacter. Next base: position 114,724 of record NZ_JBDNYY010000008.1, on the reverse strand, counting down.
CAACATCGCCCGGCTTCTGACGGGACGGGAGCCGCGCGTGAACGTGGATCAGGCCTCCCGACGCTAGTTTTTAAGTTCCTGTTAAGGAATCTGTCCTAAGGGAAAAGATCTTATGACAGTTCCCGAACACGCTTTCCCCGTCATGTCCGCAACAGACCGAATCGATACACTGCGTCTGACGCGGACGCCGGGCGTTGGTCCGATCAATTTTACGCGACTGATGACACAGTATGGCAGTGCGGGAGCGGCTCTTGCCGCTCTGCCCGGCCGGATGCGCAAGGCAGGGCGCCGGGACGATCCTGCCATCCCGTCCGTTTCACGCATGACGGAAGAGTTGGAACGTCTTGAAAAACTGGGCGGAAGGATGCTCGTCCGGGGCGATGCGGACTATCCGCTGCTCCTGTCCTGCATTCATGATGCGCCGCCTGTCCTGTTCACGCTCGGCGACGTCCGCAGACTGTCGATGCGGTCCGTGGGGATTGTCGGCGCGCGCAATGCCTCGGCAGCGGGAATCCGGATTGCGGAGAGTCTCTCGGCCGAAATGGCACATGCCGGATTTTGCGTGATTTCCGGGCTGGCACGGGGAATCGACTCGGCGGCCCATGCCGCGGCTCTTCATCCCGGACTGACGGTTGCGGCCATCGCGGGCGGGCTGGATCATGTCTATCCGCCAGAGAACGCCACACTGCAGCGGCAGATTGCCGAACGGGGCTGTCTGGTGACGGAAGCCCTGCTGGGAACAGCGCCTCAGGCCCGCCATTTTCCAAGGCGAAACCGCCTGATTGCGGGGATGTCCCTGGGATGCCTCATCATCGAGGCGACGCTCGGATCCGGCACGCTGATCACGGCTGATCTGGCCCAGTCCTACAATCGCGAACTTCTGGTCGTCCCCGGTTCACCTCTCGATCCGCGGTCACGCGGCGGGAATCAGTTACTCAAAACGGGACAGGCGACCCTGACAGAAAATATCGGTGATATTCTTCAGGCCCTGCCTCTCGACCTTCCCCGGCGCGAAGCTGAGCCCTGGCAGCGTTCAGCGGGCCACAACCCGCCCTTGACGGGCTTTTCCGAGCCTTCGGTCGTATGGGGATCTCCTGAAAATGAAGGTTGGGTCGATCCGGATGTGGCCCAGAAAACGGTGTGCGCGCTTCTGTCGGTAACGCCTGTAGCAGTTGACGATGTGGTGCGCCGCTGCCAGTTCTCCGTGTCGGCAGTGCTTGCGACGCTGGCCGAGCTGGAGCTCGGCGGGGTCGTGGAGTTTGTGCCCGGCGGACGCGTGGCGTTGCTGCCGAACTGAAGTGACGCGGAATACCGGAGTGGCGATGACGGACGTTGTGGTGGTCGAGAGCCCGGCAAAGGCCAAGACGATCAACAAGTATCTGGGAAGCGGATATACCGTGCTCGCTTCGTTCGGCCATGTGCGGGATCTGCCGCCCAAGGACGGCAGCGTGCGCCCGGACGAGAATTTTGCCATGAGCTGGCAGACGGACGAGCGTGGCGCAAAGCAGATTTCCGCCATCACCAAAGCGCTGAAGGGGGCGAAGAACCTTTATCTCGCCACTGACCCGGATCGCGAAGGCGAGGCGATTTCCTGGCATGTCCGCAGCGTTCTGGAAGAAAAAAAGCTTCTGAAGAACGTTGACGTCCATCGCGTCACCTTCAACGAAATCACCAAATCGGCCGTCACGGCTGCGATGGCAGCGCCTCGTGAGCTGGACCGTCCGCTGATCGACGCCTATCTGGCCCGCCGCGCGCTGGACTATCTGGTGGGCTTCACGCTTTCTCCCGTCCTGTGGCGCAAGCTGCCGGGCAGCCGGAGTGCCGGCCGCGTGCAGTCGGTCGCCCTGCGTCTGATCTGTGAGCGCGAAGCCGAGATCGAGGTGTTCCGCCCCAAGGAATACTGGACCGTCACCGGCGGCTTCACGACGCCGGGCAAGGCCGCGTTCCAGGCACGTCTGACGCATCTGAAGGGTGAGAAGCTCGACCAGTTCGATCTGAACAACGAGCAACTGGCCTTCGGGGCGCGTGATACCGTTCTGGGTGGACAGTTCACGGTCCGGTCCGTCGAACGCAAGCGCACCAAGCGCAACCCGCCGCCGCCGTTCACGACCTCGACCCTGCAGCAGGAAGCCTCGCGCAAGCTCGGTATGAGCGCGCAAACCACGATGCGCACGGCCCAGCAGCTTTATGAAGGTGTGGATCTGCGCGGTGAGACCACCGGTCTGATCACCTATATGCGGACCGATGGCGTGACGATGGCGAAGGAAGCCGTGGGCGCCATCCGCGGGCATATCGGCAAGGCATTTGGCGATGAGTACGTGCCGGATTATCCGCGCACCTATTCGACAAAGGCCAAAAACGCGCAGGAAGCCCATGAAGCCATCCGCCCGACGGATGTATTCCTGACGCCGCAGCAGGTCGCCCATGCCCTGACGCCGGAACAGAAGAAGCTTTACGAACTGATCTGGAAGCGTTCCGTCGCCTCGCAAATGCAGTCAGCCGAACTGGATCAGGTGGCGGTGACGCTGGCGGATGCGAGCGGCCAGACGCTTCTGCGCGCGACGGGTTCGACCATCGCATTCGACGGCTTCCTCAAGCTCTATATCGAGGGCCGGGACGATACGAAGGCCGAGGATGACGACGGCAAACTTCTGCCGCCGATGAAGGAAGGCGACCGCCTGACGACGGGAACGGTGGAGGCCGAACAGCACTTCACCCAGCCGCCACCGCGCTATTCGGAAGCCTCGCTCGTCAAGAAAATGGAAGAGATCGGCATTGGCCGCCCTTCGACATACGCCTCCATTCTCGGTGTGCTGCGGGACCGCAACTATGTGCGTCTGGACGCACGGCGCTTCGTTCCCGAAGATCGCGGGCGGCTGGTCACGGCATTCCTGACATCCTTTTTCGAGCGTTATGTCGATACCGGCTTCACGGCCTCCCTCGAAGAGCAGCTCGATGATATTTCAGGCGGACGGGCCGACTGGCATGACGTCATGGCAGCGTTCTGGCACGATTTCTCGGCGGCGGTCGCGCAGACCAAGGATCTGAAGATCTCGGACGTCATTGACGCCCTAGACGAGGATCTCGGACCGCATTTCTTCCCGCCCCGTCCGGATGGCAGCGACCCGCGCGTCTGTACGTCCTGCGGAACCGGACGACTGGGCCTGCGGCTTGGCAAGTTCGGCGCCTTCATCGGCTGTTCGAACTACCCGACCTGCCAGTTCACCCGCCGCCTGGTCGCCGAGGAAGGCGATACCGAGGGGCTAAACGACGGCCCGAAGGTTCTGGGGCAGGATCCGGAGACCGGCGAGGACGTCACGATCCGCCGTGGTCCCTACGGTCTGTATATCCAGCGCGGAGAACCGAACCCCGAGGACAAGAAGGCCAAACCCAAGCGGACGACCATCCCCAAGGGGCTCGACGGCAACACCATGACGCTGGAACAGGCGCTGGGTCTGCTGTCCCTGCCGCGTCTGGTAGGGCTTCACCCCGAGACAGGTGAGAAGATCGAAGCTGGGCTGGGGCGTTTCGGGCCCTATGTGAAGATGGGCGCCATCTATGGGACGCTCGACAAGGACGATGACGTCCTGACCGTCGGGCTGAACCGGGCCGTGGATGCGCTGGCCAAGAAACTGGCCTCCATCCGCAATCTGGGGCCCCATCCGAAGGACGGCGAGCCAGTCATGATCCGCAAGGGGCGGTTTGGCCCGTACGCGCAGCATGGCCAGTTGATCGCCAACCTGCCGAAGGGGCAGGATATGGACGAGGTCACACTGGATGAAGCGGTGGCGTTGCTGGCGGAGAAGGGCAAGCCACTGAAAGGTGCCGCAAAAAAAACTTCCGCGAAAAAAGCGGCTCCAAAGTCTGCAAAGACGAAAAAAGCCGTTGCCAGTGCGGAAGGGGATGAGGCGACTCCGAAGAGGGTAACAAAGCGTAGCCCGGCCAAATCCGCCACAAAGACGAAAACCACAACGCCGCGGAAGCGTAAGACTGTCTCCGACACGTCGTCGGAAGGCTGAGAACAGATCGGGTCGGCAGTGTTGCCAGATGGCACTGCCGACCCCACATTCGGTCTGGCAAGTCTTTACCGTGGCTGAAGTTTGTGGCGTGGTCGCGTTACGGGAGCAGCCGTCTTTTGCCGTCCCGTCTCCAAGGACCCCGTCTTGCGTCATGCCGTCCGCCCTATGACCTTTTTCATGCCGCGCAGCCGCGAGGCGGCATGTCGCCCGACCCTGTGTCTGGTGGTCTGCATGTTCCTTCTGGTGGCCCCAACAGGATCCCCAAGAGCACAGCCAGCTCCTGCTGCCGGAGAAGCCTCCGGTCAGGCCACATCCGCTCCCACGCCCACGCCTGTCCCACCCACATTTTCAGCCTCCGTCACACGAGAGGTTCTGGTTGCAGCCCTCGGCTTTCTGGAACCCCGTACCCTTGAAGCCCATTCCGCACAGGACTTCTGTGTCTGGGGACTGGATGGTCTGACAGCCATCGACCCGACGCTGTCCGTTACCGAAACGCAGCCTGCGGCTTCGGGACCGGCAGCGGCGCATGCTCCCGGCGCGGCCATGGCCGCAGCAAAAACGCCCGACACGTCCGCGCAGGCACCGGCCATGCTGAACATCCTTCAGGGGCAGACGGTGATATTCAGCCGGGTAATGCCTGCCGCAGACAGCAATGGCGCCTGGGCCGATCTGGTCACCGCCGCCATGCAGGCGGCGTGGCAGCATTCCTCTATCCTGCGGGATGCCGGATCAGACGCGCTTCTGCAGGGGTTCTTCGACGAGCTTTTCAATCATCTCGACCCCTATTCCCGTTATCTCGGCCCGTCTCCGGCCCTTTCGGACCGCACGCGACGGACAGGCAGCACGACGGGAACGGTAGGACTGAGTCTTGGACAGAGCGGACGGATGATCGTGATCACCGCCGTCAATGCCAACGGCCCCGCCTGGGAAGCCGGTGTGGACATGGGCGAGCGTCTCGTCTCCGTCAACGGACGGACGACGCATGGTCAGGACGTTGCCACGGTCCAGGCCTGGCTTGAGGGTGACGAACATACCTCCGTCACGCTGGGGATCGCCGCGAGAGGGCATCGGACGACGACGGTCAGGCTGGAGCGCGCACAGGTGCCTCCCGAAACCGTCTTTGCCTCGACGGACGGACCGTACACCGTTCTGCGGGTTACGTCCTTTTCGACCCAGACGGCCGAAGAAATCAGCCAGTACATCGATCAGGTCGTGGACGAACCAACGCCGGATGCCCCTTCGCAGACCGCGGACAGGAAGAAGGCCGCGGGGATCATCATCGATCTGCGCGGAGATCGCGGCGGCGTTCTCCAGCAGGCCGTCACGACGGCGGCCCTGCTGCTGGATCACGGCGTCGCCGTAACTACGCACGGCCGCAACCCTCTGGCCAATCACATCTGGGCCGTTCAGGGTGGGGACATGACCAATGGAACGCCGGTGGCAATTCTCGTGGATGGACGGACAGCGAGCGCGGCTGAAATCCTGGCCTCCGCTCTGGCCGATCATCGCCGCGCCGTCGTGATCGGCAGCGAGACGCTGGGCAAGGGACTCGTGCAGGTGATCGGGCAGATGCCAAACGGAGGCGAACTGTTCGTGACGTGGAGTCGCAATCAGGCCCCGCTCGGCTGGCCGATCCAGGGACTGGGCGTCATGCCGCAGGTCTGTACGTCGCTCGGAGCGGACTCCCTGCAGGCCCAGATCTCTGCGCTGAAGCAGGGCAGCACTCTTCAGGGAGAAGCCGTGCAGATGGCGCGCGCGGCCCGCTACCCGGTTCCGGTTTCGAAAATCCTTGAGATCCGGAAGCACTGTCCGGCCGCCATCGGTTCGGATGCCGACATGGACGCAGCCAGGGCGCTGCTCTCTTCCCCTGCCGCCTACAGGGCGGCTCTGGAGTCTGTTCCTGACGAGAACAGCGCGCCCCTCCACTAACCTTGCAGGACGAATGGAAACTGTCATGGGCGCACGATTGAAAACGGGACTGTGGGTACGGGCTGTCCTGCGCCGTATTTCCTCGGACGGAACCTCGGCCATGGTCCTGAAAAAAGGCGACGAGGATGCCGGTGCGGTCCTGATCGTCCTGACGGACCGCTCGGGAGGAATCGGCGTCCTGCGCGAAGACGGCACCGGCTGGGCCCGCGTGGATGCCACCGATCCCGCAGGCGTGGACGCCTATCTGGAGCGTCAGAAAAAATACGATCCCGACCTGTGGATCATCGAACTGGAGATGCTGGACGTCTCTCAGCCCGTGGAGCGCACACTCGGCTCGCGGAGGCTCGATCTGGACGAAGAGGCGTAAACTGTGGGAGTGAAGACACAGCACATGGCGAACCTGCCATAAAGAAAACCGCATGATGCGGCATTATGCTGTGTGATGCGTTGCCATCGTCCGAGCTTTCGGCAAGAACACAGACAGATAAGGTTGGCAGATTTTGCTGGTTGGAGAAAAATGCACATGACGCAACGATCCGTTGTCAGGACCTGGCTTGCCCGCGCCGGGTTCACTGCAGGCGTTTCGATGCTCGTCATGGGGACCGCAGCCGCACAGCCCGTCAAAGGACTGTATATCGCAGGTGAAGGCGGAGCGACCTTCAATCAGGATCAGACCGCACGCCTGTCTCCTGTTTTTCCGAGCGGACGCGACCATTATCAGGCCGGCGTAACCGGCATCGGGAGCCTCGGCTACGGACTCGGAAACGGATTCCGAGTCGAGGTCGAGGGCAACTACCGCAACAACCGTCTGCAGCAGTTCCGCTCCAGCACTTTCCCGTCCTCCGTCGGTGGGCGTCAGCAGGGTTATGGCGTCATGGCCAACGCCCTGTTCGACATGGATATCGGCAAGTCCTGGGTCTTCCCGTATTTCGGCGCGGGCATCGGTTATGGCTGGCAGGCGATGAACACCTATGTTCATGCCCCGAACGGCGCCTTTGACCAGCATGTCGGCGGGACGAGCGGAAACTTTGCCTATCAGGGCATCTTTGGCCTGTCCTTCCCCGTTCCCTGGGTCGTGGGCCTGTCGGCCACGGCAGAATACCGCTTCTACACGCTGATGGGGCCGAACGGGCACCATGCCACGGCGACCGGTATTTATGGCGGCTGGGACAAAACCAAGGAGTTCGGGGTTTCCAGCGGCAACCGCGATACCCGCACGGACTTCAACCACTCGCTGATGCTGGGGCTGCGCTACGAGTTTAATCCGGCGCCCCCGCCGCCAAAGCCCGTTGCGGCTCCCATGCCGATCCCGGGGCCGGCTCCCACCCGCACCTATCTGGTGTTCTTCGACTGGGATTCGGGTGAGCTGAGCACGCGGGCGAAGGCTGTCGTGGCGGCTGCAGCGCGCAACTCCACCTCCGTGCAGGTCACGCATATCGAAGTCAGTGGCTACACCGACACATCGGCAGCACAGCCGGGCCGTCGCGGCGAGGCCTATAACATGGCGCTCTCGAAGCGTCGTGCGAACACGGTCAAGGAAGAGCTGGTCCGTGACGGCGTAGCCGCCGGGCTCATCACGACGCAGGGCTTTGGCGAAAGCCATCCGCTGGTGGTGACGGGACCCAACACGCGTGAGCCGCAGAACCGCCGCGTGGAAATCGACTTCAAGTAAGGTCTGCTGACAGGCCCTGCTTCTTCCCGGTCAGCCGGCGGCTTCTCACGAGGTTGCCGGCTTTTTCGTACCTGCCGTATCCACGGCGGTCAGGCATGAAAAAGGGCGGAGAGAAACCTCCCCGCCCTTTCAGACCCATCGACGTGATGGAAAAGGCTTACTTCTTGCGACGCACCGTGTGACGGACGACCGTTTTCTTCGCAGTCGTCTTGGCCGGCGTCGGAGCGACGGCGGCAGGCGGCTTGGCGACGACAACGCCCGTCGCATCCACTGTGGCATGAATTGTCAGGTGCTCGCGCTTCTGGCCGCCACCGGGGATCAGCTCGGCCGTGAACGAATCCGTTCCGGCGTAAGCCGTGGCCGGCGTGTAGTCCACATAGGTCTTGCCATCATAGTTGTAGAGGAAAGCCTTGCCGTGTGCCGGGGGCGGGTTGACGCCGAAGGAGGCATAGTTGCCCCCCATCGGCTTCTGGATGGCGATGGAGCACAGTCCGTCATCGCTGCGGACCGTCATGTCCACGCTCATCGCGCCATCGGCGCCCTTTTTGACGGCAGAGACGTGACAGACAGCAGACGTACGCTGGTAGCCGAAGGGATTCGGGGCCACGGAACGCTGGACGATCGGCTGCTGGGCACAGCCGGAGAGAAGCAGGGAAACGGCAAGCGCCGAACCCACGGTAATGGCAGAACCTCGCAGACGCACGGTCAACTCCAACGCATCGTGACTGGACATGCCGCGTTTTCACGGCGGACAGACGTTCGGATGTAGAACAGGACAGCACCGGGCGAAAGACTGCACGGGAAGGCATCGGCCATTTTGACGGTATTTTATGCCCCAGGACCGATAAATTGGTGTTGAAGCTCCCCGCGCCAATTTTCTGCCACGAAATCATGTTTCGGATTAAGGGCTTGCCGCACGTTCCTCAGACGCAGAATCAGCTTTCGCGGGGGGTCGACCGCGGGTAGTCTGTTCCAGTGGTTGTGGCCGGTCGATCCGGTCTTGTGGAGTCTGTCAATGCCGTCGATCTTCCGTCGTTCCTTCAAGAGCCTGCTTGCCGTCGGGCTTTCCTGCGCTACGCTCGCTGCCGTTCATCCCCTGTCTGCCCGCGCTGCGGACTGCGGCAATTCCCCCGCTCACGAAGCCTTCGATGTGGCTGGCTTGAAATCCGAGCTGATGGTGACGGCCCTGTCGTGCAAGGCGCAGGAACGTTACAATGCCTTCGTCAGCAAGTTCCGCCCGGCCCTGCTGAATGCGGACGAGCGTCTGAACAGCTATTTCCACACGACCTATGGCCGTCGGGCGCAGGTCGAGCATGACGACTACATCACGCAGCTTGCCGACATCCAGTCACTGGGCGGCCTGAAGTCCGGCACGGTCTTCTGCCAGCAGCGCGAAGCGATGTTCGACGAGATCGACGCGCTGGAAACGTCTTCCGACCTCGCCCATTACGCCGAAGCCAAAGACGTGGCGCAGCCCGCCTCCTACGAAACCTGCGGGGCCCCGGCCACCCTGGACCGCCACTCCCGCAAGGGCGTGACGAAGCGGACGACGAACCGCCGTACGAACCGCGCCTGAGCCGGTCTGTCGCCCCGTTCCGAAGCGTCTGCTTGACGTTCCGTGACGGGGCGGCGACAACGCAGACATGAGCGATCTGTTCGAGTCAGGCAAGACAGGCAAAACCAGGACCGGCGGCGCCCGCAAGGGCACGGTCGACACGGAATATGGCGCCCACGACATCGAGGTGCTGGAAGGGCTTGAACCCGTCCGGCGCCGTCCGGGCATGTATATCGGCGGCACGGATGATACCGCGTACCATCATCTGGCCTCCGAGATCCTTGATAATGCGATGGACGAAGCGGTGGCCGGACACGCCACCACCATCGACGTCCGGCTGGAAGGCCCGCGCACGCTCATGGTGCGCGACAACGGCCGTGGCATCCCGACCGATCCCCACCCGAAATTTCCCGAGAAATCTGCGCTTGAGGTGATTTTCACCACACTGCACGCAGGTGGAAAGTTCTCGGGCAAGGCCTATGACACATCCGGCGGCCTGCACGGTGTCGGCAGTTCAGTCGTCAATGCGCTGTCCGAGAAGCTGGAAGTCGAGGTCGCGCGGGACCGGACGTTGTACCGGCAGGATTTCGTACGTGGTGTTTCGCTGGCACCGCTGGCGGAAGTCGGCAATGCGCCCAACCGTCGCGGCACGACGGTACGGTTCACGCCTGACCCGGAAATCTTCGGTAATCACCACTTCTCCCCTGCACGCCTCTACCGGATGTGCTGCTCCAAGGCAGCGCTGTTTCGGGGGGTCACGATCCAGTGGAAATGCGAACCGTCCCTGATCAAGGCCGGAGACGAGACGCCGGTCGAGGCCACTATCCAGTTCCCCAACGGACTGGAAGATGCGCTTTCGGCGGAACTCGGCCCTGAGCCAGACCTGCTGACGCCGATCTGGGCGGGTGACGTCGAACTGCCGATTGCAGCCGATGGCCGTACGGGCGGTCGCGTGGAATGGGCGGTCGCGTTCCTTGAGAGCGGCACGGCGTCGCTCTCCTCGTTCTGCAACACGATTCCCACGCCTCAGGGTGGCACGCATGAAGCCGGATTCCGGGCTGCTCTGGTCAAGGGACTCCGGGCCTGGGGCGATCAGCGCAAGGTCAAGCGGGCCGCGGCGATCTCCGCCGAGGACGTTCTCGGCTCTGTGGCGGCCAAGCTTTCGGTCTTCGTTCGCGATCCGCAGTTCCAGGGCCAGACCAAGGACAAACTGACCTCGCAGGAAGCATCGCGGCTGGTCGAGGGCGCACTGCGTGATCGCGTAGATCACTGGCTGGGCGGCAATCCGCAGCAGGCGGACAGTCTGCTGGCCTTCATGGTGGAGCGGGCGGAAGAGCGTCTGCGGCGCCGCGAAGTCAAGGACACGGCCCGCAAGAGCGCCACGCGCAAGCTGCGCCTTCCCGGCAAGCTGACGGACTGCACGCGCGAGAATGCAGCGGAGACGGAGCTGTTCCTGGTGGAGGGCGAATCGGCCGGTGGCTCCGCGCGTCAGGCACGGGACCGCGAGACGCAGGCCGTGCTGCCGCTGCGCGGAAAGATCCTCAACGTGGCGTCTGCGACGACGGACAAGCTGCGGGCCAATCAGGAACTGCGGGACCTGACGGAAGCTCTGGGCTGCGGCATCGGGGCCTCGTTCGATATCAGCCGTCTGCGCTACGGACGTGTCATCATCATGACGGATGCCGACGTGGACGGGGCGCATATCGCCTCGCTCCTGATGACGTTCTTCTATCGTGAAATGCCGGACCTGATCCGTCACGGCCACCTGCATCTGGCCCAGCCTCCGCTCTATCGCATTACGCATGGACCAAAGACGGTCTATGCCATGAACGATCAGGACCGGCTGCGGCGGATCAAGACCGATTTCAAGGCCAATGCGAAGGTCGAGGTCTCCCGCTTCAAGGGTCTGGGCGAAATGCCGGTGAAGGATCTCAAAGAAACGACCATGGATCCGGCCCGGCGCACGCTGCTACGGGTCATCACCCCGGCCGAGGACCGTCTTGCGACCAGCGAGCGGGTAGAAAGCCTCATGGGCCGCAAGCCGGAGCTGCGCTTCCGCTTCATTCAGGAACATGCCCGATCCGTTGACGAGCTCGACGTCTGAGCGTGTCGTCACCGGCCGGTTCCACGGAGTCCCAGAGCCAGCTCAAGGCCGTCGGCTGCCTGATCGGGGGGATTTCCTCCTTTCAGGTAGGCGCGACACTGGCGAAGGGGCTGTTTCCGCTCTTCGGCCCAACCGGCATGGTGGGGCTGCGCGTGTGTCTGGCAGCCGTGATCCTGCTGTGCATCTGGCGCCCGACACGCGGCACGCTGACGGTCGAGCGGCTGAAGCTGCTGCTGCCCTATGGCGCGTCTGTCGCGGTCATGAATTTCTGTTTCTATGTGGCGCTGGTCCGGCTGCCGCTGGGCGTGGTGGTGGCTCTTGAATTCACGGGTCCGCTGACGCTGGCGCTGGTCGGCTCCCGCCGATGGCTGGATCTGTGCTGGGCCGGACTTGTCGTAGCGGGCCTCTTCCTGCTGCTGAGACCGGAAGGGGTGGCGGCCGGCCTGTCGTCACTCAACCTGTTCGGCGTGGCGGCAGCCCTTCTGAGCGGATGCGGCTGGGTGGTCTATATCCTGACCGGCACGCGGATGGGCAGGATGTTTCCTGCCCCCGTCGCCACCACTCTGGGCATGAGCACGGCGGCCATCCTGCTGCTGCCCTGTCTGATCCCGACGATCCCGACGGTCCTGACCCATCCCTGGCAGGGCGGGGCGGCGCTGAGCGTGGCGGTCCTGTCATCAGCGGTGCCGTATATTCTGGACATGATGGCGATGCGGAGCCTGAGCCCGCGCGATCTGGGCATCCTGCTGAGCATGGAGCCGATGCTCGGCGCGCTTTCAGGATTCATTTTCCTGCATGAGGCGCTGTCCATCATGCGCTGGATGGGTGTGCTGTGCATTGCAGCCGCGTCGGCCGGGAATGTGCTGACAGGCCGGCAGAAAGCGCTGCACTAAGCGTAATCGGCTGAGAACAGACAAAAATATAGGGATAGGCCGTATTCTGCTCCCTTGACCGGGCCATGGCACGCGCGCCAGATGCGAGCGTCATGTCTGTTCGCCCTTTCCCTTCAGTCCGACGGTCCCGTGCTTCTGCGCTTGCGGTCACCGTCGCGATTCTGCTGGGATTTCTGGGGCAGCTTGTCCTTCAGGGATGCGCCTATCCCGAGGAAAGCCCGCGGGCGACGATCGAGCGCCTGACAGGGATCGACATTGCGCCAGCTCCGAGGGCAATGGCGGGATCAATGCCGGGCATGATGGCCGGGCATCACCATCACCACCATTCCCATGATGGCACTTGCCCGCTCTGCCCATTGTTGCAGCTTCTGGCGGTCATTCTTGCCAGCCTGCCCGTCGTACCGGCCTGTGGGAGCATAGGTCGTCAGATCCGGCAGCAGCCCGGCGCGCCACGTGCGCCACCCGCGGTCTGGCGTCTGCTTCCCCCCTCGCGTGGGCCACCTTGCGCCGTCTGAACCCCATCGTGGTCATGGCGGAGGACAAAGGTTTCTGCGGTCTGCCTTTTTCGGGGCGGACCTTCAGGGCGTGATCCGCCGTGACTGGATTTCAGACCAGTCGAGGATGCGGATCATGCTCCCCCTTTTCGCCTTCCGTACAGGTGGAAGCGCACATCATGCGCGCCCCTATCTGACGGCCATGATTTTTACCCTGAGCACCTTTTCAGCAGCGTCCGCACAGGATGCCCTCTCCCCGCCGGAATCCGTCGAGTCCGCCAAGGCCGAACAGTTGCGTGTCATCGGCGTACACCAACCCCAAACGACCAACACGGATACGGCGCATCTTCTGGACCACGCACTCGGTTACAGCACCTATGCCGCGGGTGGCGTGTCTGCCCTGCCCGTCCTGAACGGCATGGCCGATGACCGGGTGGCGACGCTGGTGGACGGAATGCGGATCGATGCGGCCTGCCCGAACCACATGAACCCGGCCATGTCCTATGTCGATCCGGACAGCGTCTCGCGCGCCGTGGCGATTGCGGGGATTACGCCCGTGAGTCTGGGCGGAGACAGCATCGGTGGCACCGTCGAGATCGAGCGCAAAGACCCGCTCTTTGCCAAAACGGGCAATATCCTCGTAACGGGACATGTGCGCGGCGACTATCGCAGCAATGGCGGCGGCTCAGGCGCTTCCGGATCCCTGACGGTCGCCAATGACATGTTCAGCCTGCGCTATACGGCGTCCTATTCCCATGCCAGCGACTATCAGGCAGGCGGGAGCGGGCAACGGGTGCGGTCCACGGAGTATCTGAGCTTCAACCATGCCGTGACGCTGGGCGTGAAGAAGGCCAACCATCTGCTGGCCCTGACCTTCGGTCAGCAGGACATTCCCTATGAGGGCTTTCCCAACCAGTACATGGACATGACGAACAACCGATCCACCTTCGTGAATGGCAAGTACAAGGGCGACTTCAACTGGGGCACGCTGGATGTGCGCGGGTCGTGGCAGCGGGTGACACATGTCATGGACATGCTGTCGGACAAGGGCGGTCACAGCGCGACCACGGGCATGCCGATGAACACGGATGCGCGGACGGCGGCCTATGCGGTCAAGGCGACGATTCCGCTTGGACTGAAACACACGCTGAAGCTGGGCAGTTCCTTCGACCATAACGGGCTGAACGACTGGTGGCCGCCGCTTCAGGGCAGCATGATGATGGGGCCAGGCACCTATCACAACATCAATAACGGCCATCGGGACCGGCTGGGTCATTTCGCGGAATGGGACGCGCAGTGGCTGCCCCGCTTTTCCACACAGCTCGGATTCCGTAATGATCTGGTGATGATGAATACCGGCAAGGTCGCGCCCTATTCCTGGACCGGGATGATGTCCATGGCGGATGCGATGGCGGCAGACCGGTTCGATCAGGCGTCACGCGGTCGCACGGACGTCAATTTCGACGTGACCGCAACGGGCCGCTGGAAGCCGCTGGACAGCCTGTCCATCGAAGGCGGCTATGCCCGCAAGACGCGCTCGCCGAACCTGTATGAACGGTATGCCTGGGGGATGGGCAGCATGGCGACGCGCATGATCGGCTGGTTTGGTGACGGCAACGGCTATGTGGGGAACCTGAACCTGTCACCTGAAGTCGCCAATACGGCCAGCGTGACGGTGGACTGGCATGATCCGAACCCGACCCAGCGCTGGGACCTGAAGATCCAGCCGTTTTATACCTACACGCACAACTACATTAACGTCCGGCGGCTGAGCAGCTTCTCCAACGGACTGTCGATGCTGGGTTTCGTCAATCACAATGCCCAGAGCTACGGCATCAACGCCTCAGGTTCGGTACGCCTGTGGGACAGGCATGCCTACGGACGAGGCGAGCTGGTCGGGAACATCAACTGGGTGCGCGGTGTGGATCTGGTCACGCATTCGGGGCTGTATCACCAGATGCCCGCGAACGGCCTGATCGGGCTGCACGAGACCTATGAGAACTGGACGGGCCGCATCGAGGTGACGCTCGTGAAATCCAAGAACACCGTGGACTGGCTGCGCAACGAACCCCGCACGCCGGGCTATGCCCTGCTGGGACTCGGGGGGAGCTATCGCTGGCGATATTTTACGCTCAACGCAGAACTCGCGAACGTGCTGAACCAGCGATACTACCTGCCGCTCGGGGGGCTCTCGCTGGGGGACTACGACGCCACGGGCATTCTGGGGCCGTTGCCGGGAATGGGGCGGTCTTTCAACATGAACCTGACCGCCGCATTCTGAAAGAGAACCGGGAGCGCGTCAGACGCTCTCGGCAACCCAGTTCCGCTTCTTCGTCGCCAGACCAATGCCCGGGTTGAAGCAGTTGCAGGGATCGAGGCTGCGGTAATGGGCAACCATTTCCTCAGGCGCCTTGTAGAGATGCCCGACATTGTGTTCGGCCGGGTAGCGGGCGCCACGGGCGTCCAGTCCGGGGAGCATGTCGTGCTCCACCTTCATGGCGTTGTAGCCCTTCTTGATCACGTAATCCTGGTGCATCACGTGGCAGAAGAAATGGCCGTAATAGAGTTTGAGGATGATCTTGTCCTCGATCTCCTTGGGCAGGACCTCGAACCACTCACGATCGTTGCGGCGCAGGGCAACGTCGAGCGCCACGATGTCTTCGGCGGTTTTCGTATGGACCGCGCGATACCGGACGGCAGCACCGGCTGCGGCAAAACGATGCAGAAAGGCACGCTTGCCCTCGTCCGGCGTACATTCAAAGAAAGCGCCACCCGTGCTCGACGCCCACTGTTCCAGATAGGCCCGGACAGGTGCGGTCATCGGGGCAGAGACCTTGAGCATGAGATGATGCTCGAAACGGTCACGGTAGTCGCACATGCGCTGGGGAAGCTGCTTCGGCAGGAAGCGGCTGAGGAACTGCATCGCCAGATCGCTGAAATGGTTGGACAGGAACGGCAGGCGCTGTGCGAAAACATCGAAACGGGACTTCATGCCGAAGAACATCGGCAGGTATTTCGTGCCGAAATAACGGATGATGGCGAACGTGTCCTTGCCATATTTTTCGGCGATGTCGAACGCATCGCGGTGCAGGTATTCACCGGCGATGGGCAGTTCGTCAAAATGGGTCAGGGCATGGCGGCGGAGGTCTTCGAGGTCGGATGTGTTGTTCGTCCCGATATAGAACACGCCCGGATTTTTATTGGCTTCGAACGTGTCGAGACGGACAGCAAACACGACCAGCTTGCCCGCGCAGCCCGCAGCTTCGTACCAGCGGTTGGGATCGGCGTTGAAACGGGCCGGGGTATCGGCGTCCACATCGCGGACATGGGTTGCGTAATTCTCGTCATGGCCACGGCCGGCTTTCCAGTCGATGGCGGACTCCGGGAGCTGTCCTGCCTGAACGGCTGCAAGGATCTGTTCGGGATTGCCTTCGAGGCGAATGCCGAGATGATTGACGAGATGGAGTTTGCCGTCCTCGCCCATCTGGCCGAACAGGGCCATCTCGGTGAAAGCCGGTCCGCGCTGGACCAGAGCGCCGCCGGAATTGTTGCTCACGCCACCCAGAACGGAGGCGCCGATACAGGACGACCCGATCACGGAATGCGGCTCGCGGCCGATCGCAGCCAGTTTCTCTTCCAGATCGTGCAGGGTCGATCCGGGCAGACAGACCACCTGCCTGCCGCTACCGATCAGATGAATGCCGTCGAGCCGGTTCGTGCTGATGATGACGACGTCCCGGTCATAATCATTGCCGTCGGGTGTGGAACCGCCGGTCAGGCCGGTATTGGCGGCCTGCATGATGATGATCCGGCCCGTCTCGGCACAGAGCTTCGCCGCCCGCCACAGTTCGACCAGACTTCCCGGCTGGACGACGGCCACGACATCCCCCATTCCGAAGCGGAAACCCCGACGGAAACGGAAGGTCGCACTCGGCTTCGTCAGAACATGTCGCGCTCCCACGATCGAGCGGAGAGAATGAACGAAAGAGGCGTTGCTGGCCTCGGAAGTGGCTTTAAGTGACGCTGACATACTTTCTGTCTTTCTCCGGCGACGAAGTGATCGCTGACGGTCCTAACATGGTGTTGCAAGAAACCACTCTTCAAGCCTGCGTGTTATTTAACGCGCCCGAAAAGACGTTCAAGTTCACGACGGGTCAGTTTGAGCCATGTGGGGCGTCCGTGAGAGCAAGTATTTGCACGCGGTGTCTGTTCCATCTCACGCAACAGGGCATCCATTTCTTCAGGCTTGAGACGACGACCTGCGCGGATGCTGCCATGACATGCCATGCGCGCCAGAATGGCATCCAGATGATGCGAGAAACTTCCCGTACTGGCGGCGTCCAGATCCGGATCGCTGGCCAGTTCATCAGCGATGTCCTTCAGGAGACCCTGGATATCCTGCGCGCCAAGCAGAGCGGGAACCGACCGCAGCAGCACACTGCCCGGACCAAAGGATTCGAGGTCGATCCCGAGTTTCGAGAGATCCTCCGCGCACGCCATGAGAGCTTCCGCCTCCCGGCGGGGCAGATCCACCACTTCCGGCAGAAGCAGGGCCTGCGCGCGCAGCGTGCCGCCGCTGGCATACTGTTCGCGCAGGCGTTCATGGGTCAGGCGCTCATGGGCGGCATGCTGGTCCACGAGGACGAGATCCCCATCCGGCGCGAGGGCGAGGATGTAGGTATCGAAAACCTGCGCGATGGCAGCCCCCAGCGGAAAGGCCGGATCCAGCGTGTCCGGCTGGCGCGGCGGTCTGGCAGCGGGCGCAAAACCCTGATCCGTCTCGGCAAATCCCGGGCGCGGGGCGGAGGCCGGACCATCGGGAAGAGTCGGGAGTCGGGCCGCATGTACGGCAGGCAGACTGCCCTGCACAGGAAGGGAGAGAGGTCTTTCCTGCGGCTCCGGAGGGCGGGGCGGATAGACGATGGAGGGACGCGAACCGAAGCTGGCATGAATACCGCCGCCGCCACTCGAACCATGCCCCAGCGCCCGGCCCAGACCACCAATCACGAGAGAGCGGATTTCGGCTTCATCCGCGAAACGCAGTTCCGTCTTGGCAGGATGGACATTCACATCCAGCCGTTCCAGCGGCACTTTCAGGTGCAGCGCCATAACCGGGAAGCGGCCACGCTCAATGACAGGACGGTAGGCCACGCGGATGGCGGTCCGGAGCATCGGGTCCGTCACCGGGCGGTTGTTGACCAGAATGAACTGACCCGATCCTGTAGCGCGGGTGCGGGCCGGTCCACAGGCAAACCCCGACAGACGGACAGAGCCCCGCTGTTCATCCAGCGGAATCAGCGTGTCGGGCGTCGTGTCCAGAACGGAAGCCGTACGCGCGATGGGGCTCTGTTCGGGCAGATCGAACAGGACCCTGTCGTCCAGCAGGACGCGCATGGCGCAGTGCGGCGCGGACAGGGCGAGCCGCCGCATGACGGATTCGGCATGGCCGCTTTCGACGCGGGCGCTCTTGAGAAACTTGCGTCGCGCCGGGGTGGCGAAAAACAGATCGGTCACGACGATACGCGTACCAACCGGGCCGGAAGCAGGCTGCGGTGGGGTGATGACGCCCGCATCCACACGGATACACCAGGCGGTGTCGGACTCCGGCGTGCGGGACGTGATCGACAGACGCGCGCTGGCGCCGATGGAGGGCAGCGCCTCACCCCGGAAGCCCAGCGTGCGGATCTGAACGAGGCGTTCGTCCTGAAGCTTGGAGGTGCAGTGCCGTTCGACCGCGAGTTCCAGCTCGCCCGGGCTCATGCCGCAGCCATTGTCCGTAACGTCGATCCGGTCCGTTCCGCCAGCGCGCAGGGCGACCACGACGCGGGTCGCGCCGGCATCAATGGCGTTTTCCACCAGTTCCTTGAGCGCGGCAGCAGGCCGCTCGATGACCTCGCCAGCCGCGATCAGGTCAATGACGTGGCCGGAAAGACGACGGATTGTGGGGCGGGAAAAGGACGGGGCCTCGGTCACGATGCCTCCTCATCGTCCGGAACGGGTCCGGACGGCAGACAGGGCCGTCCCACACGCCCGGTCAGAAGGCGGTCGGGACGGTTATGATCAGAGAACGCCGAGGAAGGCTTTCTTCTTGCGAACGGTCGGCGTGGCGCCGGTCGCGGGATTGCGTCCAAGGGCGGAATTCTCGCGGATGCGGCGGTTTTCGGCGTCCCCATCAACGACGGAACCGGCGCTGCCCCCCCTCCAGAACATCAGATTGTCCACGAACCCTGCATCCGCCGTGCCAAGTTCGGCATTGTTCGGCGCATTGGCAGACTTGTCCACCTGTCCGACAAGCGCGCTCTGGCCCGAACTGCCCTGTCCGGCATCCGGGTGCAGGGCCGTGTCAGGCGACAGGGTTTCAAGCGCCTGCATCCGCGGGCTTTCGTCCGGGCGATGGGCATCCGCCGCGCCGGGGAGCTGCATCTGCTCGGAAGGCGGCATGGAGAGCGGAGCGCGGGTGGTGACGGTGTACTCGTCGGGCATGGCCCGTTCGAGACCGATCGCGCGTGAGACATCCGCACCCGAGCAGCCCGAAAGCAGCAGGCCGATGGAAGCCATGGCACCCATCTGGACACTGAGACGGGCAACGGAATAACGGTTACGACGCATGGAGGGCCCCTGGGACGCGATCATGATGCAACACTCCTACAGTCCGCGCGGCGCGGGAGCAAGCCATTGGAAGAAGTTCCGTGACCGCATCACTTTGCAGCGGCCTGACGGTCGGCGAGGAGGGAATCAATCAGCCAGACGGCGACGCCGCAGACAATCCCGGAATCCGCGACGTTGAAGACATACCATGACCAGCCGAACGCATGGGCGTGCAGAAAATCCACCACCGCGCCGTAGCGCAGCCGGTCGATGACATTGCCGATAGCCCCACCGGCAATCGCCCCACAGGATGCCGCCACGAGGGTGCGCTTCGTACGCGTCAGGGTCCAGACCAGAAGCCCCACCGCGATAAGGGAAACCGCGCAGAAGATCCACGGCCCCCGGCTGCCGAGACCGCCGAACATGCCGAACGTCACGGCATGGTTCCAGACCATCGTGAAATTCAGGAACGGCAGGATCTCGACCGATCCGCGATCCGGCAGGTGATAGACGTACAGGATCCAGTCCTTGCTGGCCTGATCCAGAACGAGGACCAGAACCAGCAGGGCGAGCCCCAGAACCATGCGCCCCGTGCGGCTCATACCGTCATGCCACAGGGACATCAGGCACTCACCACGCTGATGCAGCGACGGCACAGGGCCGGATGTTCTGCATCGTCACCGACTTCGGGAAGGACCTTCCAGCAGCGGGCACATTTATGGCCCGGCGCACGCTCGACCTGCGGGCCACCATGCGCCGTCTCACCGGGCAGAAGCTCGGTTTCGGCATGGGACGTGATGAGCAGCTCGGCCCAGTCCAACCCACCGAAGATCCCGGCCTCTTCCTGCGAAAGCGGCAGCGTGACGCTGGCTTCGAGAGAGGAGCCAATCGTGCCGTCACGACGGGCCGTTTCCAGCTCGGTCGTGATCAGGCGGCGATAAGCGCGGATGTCTTCCCAGCGGTTGCCAAGTTCCGGATCGTTCCACTCCGCGTCCGGCTCGAAGAACTGTGCGAGATGAACGCTCTCCCCTTCGCCGAAACGGGCCTGCCAGGCTTCCTCGGCCGTGAAGACCAGAACGGGCGCGAGCCAGGTGCAGAGCGCACGGTGCAGGACGTCCAGCACCGTGCGGGCAGCGCGGCGGGTCTGATCGGAAGATGCGTCGCAGTAGATCGCATCCTTGCGGATGTCGAAATAGAAGGCCGAGAGATCGGTGGTGCAGAAGCCATGCAACGCCGGATAGACGCCCACCCACTGATGCGTCTCGACCGCGCTGGCGATCAGGCCCCGCAGTTCGGACAGGCGGTGCAGGATGTACTGCTCCAGCGGCGGCAGATCGGCGTAGGGGACAGCTTCTTCAGGCGTGAAGCCATCGAGCGCCCCGAGGAGCCAGCGCAGCGTGTTGCGCAGACGGCGGTAGAGCTCGCCCTGCTGCTTGAGAATTTCCTGCCCGATGCGGAGGTCTTCATTCGTATCGGAGTTCAGGACCCACAGACGCAGGATGTCTGCGCCGAGGCTGTCGGTCACGTCCGACGGGGCCACGACATTGCCCAGCGATTTGGACATCTTGCGGCCCTGCTCGTCCATGACGAAGCCATTGGTCACGAGCGCCTTGTAAGGCGCGACACCCATCGTGCCCACGCTTTCCAGCAGGGAGGACTGGAACCAGCCGCGATGCTGATCAGAACCTTCGAGATACAGATCGGCCGGGAAGTTCAGTCCTTCCTGCCCCAGATCGAAGCGATGCGTGGATCCACTCTCGAACCAGACGTCCACGATGTCGAAAACCTGTTCGTAATCGGAGGGATCACGGCCTGTACCAAGGAAGATTGCCGGATCGGCTTCGTACCAGACATCCGCACCCTTCTCGCGGAAGGCTTCGACGATGCGCTGCATGACGGCCGGATCGCGCAGGACATCGCCCGTACGCTTCTCGACGAAGACCGCGATCGGAACGCCCCAGGCGCGCTGGCGGGAGATGCACCAGTCGGGACGCTGTTCGATCATCGACGTGAGGCGACGACGGGCGGCTTCGGGGACGAAAGTGACGTTGTCCAGCGCGCTCAGGGATTTTTCGCGCAGCTTCATCTGGCCATCCATCGCGATGAACCACTGCGGCGTGGCGCGGAAGATGATCGGGGCCTTGGAGCGCCACGAATGCGGATAGGAATGACGGACCGTTCCGCGCCCCATCAGGCCGGTGGCAGGGGCGTCGTCATGCTCGGCGGACTGCCGCGCCTCCGTCAGCAGATCACAGACCGGATCGGCAGCCTTGAAGACGTGGATGCCTGCCAGATGCGGAACCCACGCCGCATAGCGGCCATCGTCCTGCACGAGTTCGGGGACTTCGATGCCGTACTGGCGGCAGAGCATGAAATCGTCCTGACCATGGGACGGCGCCATGTGAACGAGGCCCGTACCGGCATCGGTCGTGACGAAATCACCCGGCAGCATGGGCACGTCATACTCATAGCCCCGGCCACGCAGCGGATGGGCACAGACCGCGCCTTCAAGCCCGTTGCCCGGCAGGGTGTAGAGGATGTGATGGGCGGTGATGCCGGTTTCCGTGCAGAACGCTTCCACGCGATCTTCAGCGACCAGCAGCTTCGCCCCCTGCGGGACGACGCTGTTCTCGTTCGTCTCATCGACGCGCAGCACAACGTAAGTGATGTCCGGACCGTAGGCGAGCGCACGGTTGGCCGGGATGGTCCAGGGCGTGGTCGTCCAGATGACGGCCGAGACGCCGTTCAGGGCGTGGGCGGGCGTCGGATCCTTGATGACCGGGAAGGCCACGAAGATCGTGGTGGAGTCGATGTCGTGATATTCGATCTCGGCTTCGGCCAGGGCAGTCTTCTCGACCGGGCTCCACATGACGGGGCGCAGGCCGCGATAGAGGCTGCCATTGAGTAGGAACTTGCCGATTTCGTCGACGATCTTGGCTTCGGAGCTGAAGTCCATCGTCACATAGCGGTTGGCCCATTCGGCCTGCACACCGATACGCTTGAAATCGTCCGCCTGCTTCTGCACCCATTCAGCGGCGTACTGTCGGCATTCGGCGCGAAACTGGAGCAGGGGCACCTGATCCTTGTCCTTGCCGGCCTTGCGGTACTGTTCCTCGATCCGCCATTCGATCGGCAGGCCATGACAGTCCCAGCCCGGAAGATAGCGGACCTCATACCCCGACATGCGATGGGCGCGGTTGATGACGTCCTTCATCACCTTGTTCAGGGCGTGTCCGATGTGAATGTGACCGTTGGCATAGGGAGGGCCGTCATGCAGCGTGAAGACGGGACGTCCCTTCCCGGCCTCGCGGATCTTTTCGTCCAGCCCCGTTGCGGCCCAGCGGGCGAGCGTGTCCGGTTCCCGCCTGGGCAGGCCACCGCGCATCGGAAAACCGGTGCGGGGGAGGAACACGGTATCGCGGTAGCGGTCCTGCTGTTCCTTGAAGGCGGTGACGGAAGGATCGGGAGTCTTGTCGGACATGGGGGACGGGCCAGTTTCGGTCATTCACACTAAGGGGGGACCATATGGAGATTGCGAACCAATCCGGTCAAGTCCGGGGTTGAGGGCGGCAGCAATGCAGGAGCGCCTCAAAGCGGGTTGCCGGAACAGCGGGACTGGCGGATGATGCGGGATATGGCGCTTTTTTCAGAAGGCAGGTCCGTGCGGTCACATCGTCTCTTTCACTCTGTTGCCGGAGCCGTTTTTGGCGTCTGCGCAGGGTTCAGCATGGCTGCGAACGCCCAGACTCCCCGTTGCCCCGCAGCAGCGAGCGTGCCGGACAAGAGCCGGATGGCGCAGATGTTCCAGACGGCACCGGACCGGGGCTTTCTGTGGAAAGTGACGAAAGACGGACACGCCTCCTGGCTGTATGGAACGCTGCATGTTGCAAAACAGGACTGGCTGCTGCCCGGTCCCCTGACGCGCGCCGCGATCCTGCAGAGCAGCGAGATCGCGCTGGAGCTTGATCTGAACGCGCCCGACACCGCGACCACGCTGCGTCAGCCGGAAGATGCGGCCCGCTGGGCGCATCTCGTGCAGTCCGGACGCAAGGCGCAGGTGGATGCGCTCATGGACCAGCAATGCGTGCCCAGCGCGGCATTTGCGCATGTGGCGGTCGGCGTGGAAGCCGCCGGGGTCGAGGCGCTTTCGGCGCGCAGGGACGGCTATTATCCGGATTATGCCGTGGATGCCGTCCTGCAGGGGATGGCCGGCAGTCTGAAAAAGCCGCTGATCGGGCTGGAAACAGTGCAGATGCAGCGGGAACTGCTGATCGGGCCGGATCAGGGGGATGAGGATGCGTTCATTGATGACATCGTCAAGGGCGTGTCATCCGGCAGGACGCAGACCGAAAACCAGCGGCTCGCGGAGATGTGGGGCTCCAGTGACGTCAAGCGGCTGGATCATTATCAGGACTGGTGCGACTGCCTGAACACCGCGCAGGAGCGGCGCTTCATGTCGCGTCTTCTGGATCAGCGGAATGTTGGCATGGCGCGGAAGATCGAACAGATCCATGAGAGTGGGACGTCACTGTTCGTGGCGGTCGGCTCCCTACACATGGCCGGGCCGAAGGGACTCCCTGCCCTGCTCCGCAAGGACGGGTTCGAGGTTCAGCAGATCGTGCCGGCACTCTGATGAAACGGATCGTTCATAAGTTTCTGGGCCGCAAGCCAGTGTCGCGCCGGTCGGAAACACCTGCCCTGCCCCCGCAGATCGAGGACATCCGTCAGGGTGCGCTGAAGGGCCAGCATCTTCAGATCGTGCAGTGGGGTCAGGTCCTGCTGGACAGTGTTTATGTCCCGCGCGATCCGGTGGCGGCCCTCGAATGGTTCACAATCGCGGGCAATGCCGGCTTCGGACCGGGGCACAACATGCGCGGGCGGTGTTTCCAGTTTGGCTGGGGCTGCGAGAAGGATCTTCAGCAGGCGGCCCGCTGTTATGAGGCTGCGGCCGAAGCCGGTGACGAATGGGGCCGGTACAATCTGGGCATTCTCACCATGCGCGGGATTGGCATGGAGCCGGATCTGGCGCGGGCACTGGATCTGTTCCGGACGGCCGCAGGCAAGGGTCATGCAAAATCCATGAACCTCTACGCACGGTTTTTGGAAGAAGGCTGGGTCGTGCCGCAGGACCGGGCGGCGGCGCTGGACTGGTATCGCAAATCAGCCGAAGGCGGCGATTACCGGGGGCAGCACAATTATGCGACGGCGCTTGTGGATGCCGGGCGGATCGACGAGGCGCTGGGCTGGTGGCGCAAGGCGGTCGTGGATGCGACGTCCGACATCCTGCTGGCGATGGACCAGAAGCTGACGGCACTCGGGCCGAAGGGCGATGTAGAGTTGCTGGAGCGGGTACACGGGCGCCTGAAGGAGATGAAGATTTCTCCGTCAGGCGCGGTGGCTGCGGTCAGTACGCCGCCGAAAGATTGAAGAGGAAGGAGCGGCCGATCGAGGGCGTGGCGCGGTTGCTGAACAGGCTGCCGTAGTTGAGGCGGTTGTCGAGGTTGTAGCCGTTCATGGCAACACGCCAGCGCTTGGTGATGTTGTGGGAAATCATGGCATCCCATTCCACCGTCGCCGGAACGCGGGCCGTATTGGCAGCATCAAGCCACACACCTTCACGCCATGTCAGGCCACCACCGAAGGTCAGGTTGTACGGCTTGTTGGGCGCAATCGTGTAGGTGGACCAGATCGTGGCCGAGTTCTTCGGGGCGTACTGGATACGCTTGCCGACGTCCGCTGCCACACCGCCCACGGTCTTGGCATCGTAAAAGGCATAGGTGCCGATCATGGTCCAGTTCTTCAGGATCTCGCCCGACACGCTCAGTTCCACGCCCTGGTTGCGCTGGCGGTCGCTTGAGGATGAGACGTCACCGTTCTGGTCCGTCTGGAGAGAATTGCCCTTCTCAAGCCGGAAGACGGAGGCCGTGAAGCCCATGCGACCGTGGAAGGCATTGTACTTGGCGCCGAGTTCATAGAGGCTGCTGCGCTCGGGCTTGAAGCCTTCCGTGCTGGATTTCAGCGGCTCGGAACTGTTGGTGACATACAGGCCAAGCGGTGTCGTGGACTGGGCCCAGTTGAAATACACCATCGTATTGTCATTGGGCGTGTACATCAGACTGACAGTCGGGTTGAACGTGTCCTGATCCTGTCCGAAAGCCATGCCGGACCCGGCCACGCCACCATTGGCCGAATAGTGGCTGTTCCAGTGATCCCAGCGAAAGCCGCCCTTGATGGAAAAGACCGGCAGCAGCCACATCTGTTCGGAGAAGAATGCGCCGACATCCGTCGCATCACCCGTCTTGTAGATGGCATGGCCCACGCCGGGAATATTGACGATGTTGGGAGCATACTGGCCCAGGGAACCCAGAAGCAGGCCCGGCTGGTTGGGGTTCGGGTTGAGCAGACTGGTCGTGTCTTTCTTCGTGCCGTTCTGACCATCGAAATTGTAGGCGTAGTTCGTGCGGCGGTCATAAACATGCGACACGTCCCAGCCGGCGATCATTTCATGCCGGATGGAGCCGGTATTGAACTTCGCCACAGCGGAGAAGACGTTCTGCACGGACCAGTCGTTCTGCTGGTAGGGCTCGGGACCGCCAACGCCACCACGACGACTGACCATGGCAGCGGACGGATTGGTGAAGAGATTTTTCGTACAGGTCGCATCGCAGGCTTCCTGCGAGGACGAGAAATACCGCTCGTACATGCCACCACGCAGGTCATCGTACAGTGTGATGTGCCGGTTGACCGTGAATTTCAGGCGGCCGGTCAGCATGTCCACGTTCGAGGCATCCTGATCGTAGGACGTGCCGTACCAGTTGGTGCGCCTGACCCCATACTCCGTCACTGGCAGACCGTATGAAGTTCCGGGTTTCCTGACGACGGGCACACCGTAATCGGGAATACGGTTGTCGCTCTGGTGAAAATATTCGAGCGTGAAGGTGGTACGCTTGCCCAGACCGAAGGCGATGGATGGTGCGATGCCCCAGCGGTGGGAATAGAGCTGGTCACGGCCGACAACGTTGTTCTCGTTGCCCATGCCCGTGATGCGGATAGCCGTGGACTCGCCTATCTGTTTGTTGAAATCGAGCGTACCACGATAATAGGCACCAGAGCCGCCCGAGAAGCCACCGCTATAGCTGTCGCCGAGATGAGCGACCTTGGTGGTGATGTTGATCGCACCGCCTGTCGTGCCGTTGCCGAAGACTTCCGAGGACGGCCCCTTGATGACCGAAACGTGGTCGTAATCGAAGCTGTCGCGGGTATAGACGCCGAAATCGCGCAGGCCATTCTCGTAGATATCATTCTGGGCCTGGAAGCCGCGGATCAGGAACTGGTCGCCCGCCATGCCGCCCTCCCCTTCCCCGACCGAGGCGGTAATGCCCGGCACGTTGCGCAGGGCCTCGTCGAGTGACTTGACGTTCTGCTGCTGCATCAGGAGCTGCGGGACGATGTTGATCGTCTGCGGCGTATGCAGCGCATCCTGCGGCATCCGGCTCAGCCCCATTGATTCATGCAGGATGTTCATGGGCGAACCGACAACCTGCAGATGTTCGGCTTCCTCGGGTGCTGCGATGACGCTGTCATCCGCTTTTTTCGGAGCAGCGGACACCGACGGGATAGCCCTGGACGGGGTGAGTGTGGGGGTCTGCGGATGGGTCGCATCGTTTTTGGGCAGAGGCTGGCGACGGGGCCTGTGGTGATGCCGGGTGTCGTCCTGTGCATGGGCGGCAGAGCAGACCAGCGTCAGGCCAGCGGCAAGGGAAAGAGGGCCTAGCGGAGGACGGGGCGTTCTGGACGACATCGGATCACGATCCTGCAAACGAAAACTGATGCTGTCCTTAAAGGGTTAATGCGAGTAATTCTCAATATCTGTTTCGCAATATTGCGAAAGATTCTCATTCTCTATGTCAAACCGTGGCATAAATGACACAGAACGATATGCAAGAAAAAACCCTTTCCCGGTGTCGGAAAAGGGGGCTGCGGACGGTACAAAGATTCGGAGACACAAGGATTTTGCGGGCTTCAGGCCCCCAGAATGGACCGAGCCTGTGCTGCATCGCAGACGATCTGGGCCTTGAGTTCGTCCAGGCCGGAGAACTTCTTCTCTTCGCGCAGCAGGGCGATCAGGGCGACGCTGAGAATCTGGCCATACAGGTCTTCGTTGAAATCGAAGAGATGGACTTCGAGCCGGCTTTCCTGACCGTCATTGATGGTGGGACGGCGGCCGATATTGGCAACACCGGGAATGACCCGGCCATCGGGCAGCGTGACGCGGGCGGCATAGACGCCGCGCGCCGGTTCGAGATGCTGCGTCAGGGGAATATTGGCGGTGGGAAAGCCGAGCAGACGCCCGCGCTGGTCTCCGTGCATGACGGGTCCGGTGATGCACCAGGGACGTCCGAGTTCCGCAGCGGCACGTTCGGGATAGCCTTCCTGCAGCAGGCGACGGACCCGGCTGGAGGAGATCGGACCGCCGTCATCGGCAAGCTGCGGCACAATCGTCAGGCCGATTCCGTGGGGTGCGAGAAGGGCCTCAAGGCGTTCGATATTGCCGGTGCGGCGGTGACCGAAGGCGAAATCCGCCCCACAGGCCACATGTGCGACCCCAAGGCCGTTCACCAGAACGTCGTTCACGAACTGATCAGCGACCAGATGGGAAAATTCCGCATCGAACGGAATCTGGAACACATGCTCCACCCCCTGTTCGCCAAGCGCAGCCGCACGCACGTCCGGCAGCATCAGGCGGAAGGGGGGATCCTGCGGGCGGAACAGTGTACGGGGATGGGGATCGAACGTGATGACCGAAAGCGGATGGTCCGGTCGCGCCATCCGCAACGTCTGAAGCAGGTGGACATGCCCGCGATGCACGCCGTCGAAATTGCCCAGCGCGGCCACCGTATTGCGGGCAGAGGCAGGAATATTGCGCCAGTCCGTATGCAGGATCATGCGACAGGCAGGCCGAACTGGGTGGAGACAGCGTTCAGGTCCGGAGCCTGCGGCACGCCGGGGTGAGGAACGGTGCCGTCCTGCTCGCGGACGAGTTGACAGACGGTCAGGCCCGCCCTCTGGGCCGCATCAAGTTCGGCACCGATATCGGACAGGAACAGGATTTCGGCCGGGGGCAGCCCGACTGCGGCGGTGATCTTTTCATAGGACGCGGCGTCTTTTTTCCCGCCGGTCGAAAGATCGAAGAAATCCTCGAACAAAGGCGTCAGGTCACCCTGCTCCGTGTGTCCGTAGAGCAGTTTCTGCGACGGGATGGAGCCGGAAGAGTAGACAGCCAGACGCAGACCGCCTTTCGCCCATGCCTTCAGGGCGGGAGGGACATCTACGTAAAGATCCGCTCTCAGGGTGCCATCCTCGAAACCCTGACGCCAGGTCAGACCCTGAAGCGTCTTGAGGGGCGCGGCTTTTACATCCGCCTTCATCCAGTCCTGACAGACCTTCAGCGGGTCCTGTCCCGGATGCTCCATGACGATATCCGCCCGGGCGGCCACGACGGTCGGGTTCGTATGGTCCTGCATCAGGGCCGGCAGGGCTTTCGCAGCATAGGGGAACATGACGTCCCGCACGAAAGAGATCGGCAGGGTTGTGCCCTCGATATCAAGCAGGACGAGACGGATCATGGGGGACTTTCAGGAGTTGCCGAAAGCTTCGGCAGGCACTTCGGCCGGGAAACGGCTGGCAATGTCATCGCCGGTATATTGCGCGATCCAGCCGGTCGTGTCGGTGAAGATGCGCAGGGCCACGACATCCGGGTTCGGCCCGGCGTCGAACCAGTGCGGGATGCCTGCGGGGACGGAGATCAGGTCGCCTTCCGTGCACAGGACGGAATAGACGCGCCCGTGGATATGCAGGACGAACGCGCCCTGCCCGTGCACGAAGAAGCGGACTTCGTCTTCACTGTGGGTGTGCTCGGACAGGAACTTCTTGCGCAGTTCCGGCAGGTTCGGCGTGGCGGCATTGATCCGCACCACGTCCGCGCTGCCGGCCCCCGTCTCACCCATCAGCGTATCGAGATAGGGACGATAGGCGTCCAGCACCTCTTCCGCCGGGGCGTCGGGGGCTGGTGTGACGGGAGCGGACCAGCGGTCGAAACGGATGTTGTGGGGACGCAGCGTTTCCGCGATCTCGCCGGGCGTTGTCACGTCCAGCAGGATCGTCTCGGGGGTATCGTCACGATAGACAGTCAGGCGGCTCATGGTCAGGCCTTCTTCTGCAGACGGGCAAGCTCGCAGGCCAGCAGGAACTCAAGCCCTTCAAGACGGGCCAGCGCCGTGAACATGTCCTTGCCCCAGACATACACGCCATGACCGCGGATCAGATAGCCGAGGCGCATATCCGCGAGCTTTGGTGCGACGACCGTGGCCAGACGCGCGATGTCCTGATCATTATGAAACAGGGGCAGTTCGAGACTGGTATCGTGGGTCGTCTGGCCCTCGAACACCTTGAGGACCTCGTAGCCTGCCAGCGTGATCGCGTCGGACGGTTCATCCATGGAGAGAATGGTCGCGGCGACGGAATGGCCATGCAGAACGGCCCCGATCGCGGGATCATGGGCGTAAAGCTGCGTATGCAGAAGCGTTTCCGCGCTGGCACGGCTGACGGGGTCGACCGGAACACCGTCGGGGGTGATCCCGATGACGTCACTGTCCGTCAGAAAGCCCTTGTGACCACCCGAGCGCGTGATGGCGATCCGGCCATCGGGCAGGCGGCACGACAGATTGCCCGCCGTAGCCGGAACCCAGCCGCGCTGGTCCATCCGCTGGCCAGCCTGCACGATCTGACGGCAGGCATTGCTCCAGCTTTCATCAACCTTGAGGGTCTGCATCAGGCCTGATTGCGGTGCGTTTCGCTGCTGGTCGTCTGGCTGTAGCCAGGGTTCTGGTTCGGCGGCGAGATGTGACCCGGAGCCTGACCGGCTTCCGGCGAGGTCATGGATTCATCGTCGGCCATGTTCTTCTTGAAGGACTTGATGCCCTTCGCGAAGTCTCCCATCAGGCCGCTGATCTTTCCACCGCCGCCAAACACGACGAGCAGGACGACCGCCAGGATCAGCCAGTGAACGGGGCTCATGCTGCCCATAATGTATTACTCCGAAAAGCCAAGGCTCCCATCATGTGGCAAGGCTTGGGCGATTGTGCAAGCGTTCCTCTCAGGAAGCGTCGTCACTGTCCTGCGATGAAATGAACCCGTAGGTCGGGTAAGCGCGCCGTCCGAGCGCATGAACCGGGGCCCACCAGACCCTCACGAGCGTCCAGTCATGACGGGTGGAAACATCCGTGACGGGTACGGCGTGATCGATCCTCCCCGGCTCCCAGTTGGCATGATCGACGAGAATCATCCGGTCCGAGACCTGCCGGCGTACGATGGAAACATGGCCGCTCGGCACGCGGGACGTGGCCCGGAAAACCAGCACCTCGCCGGGACGGGGGGTGTGGGTATGGCCATAGCGTCCGGCGGACTGCCTCCACCAAGAAGCGGCCGCTCCGCTCAGCTTCAGGCCCGTGCGCTGCCGGGCGTAAGGCGCACATTGCAGCGGGCCGTTGAAGCTGGCGCGGCTGTATTCATGGCTGCCACTACAGGCGCCAAGGAGCAGCAGGGCGCAAAGGGACAGTCCACGGAAAGGAAAAACATTCATCGCCGTCACGGCCTCAGAGACTCCGGAAGGCGATGATGCGGTCTTCCGCCTCATCGGGGTCCATATCCAGCACGCTCTGGGCGACATCGCGGGAAAAGCCGTTGCGCGCGAAGACGCCCAGAGCCTTGAGCGGGTCCTCTTCTTCCCGGTCCGGACGCTGGAAGGGGCCGAGGCGGCGCTTGCGGGCCAGAACCAGGGCAGCGGCCAGTTCCGCCTCCTGCGCGGTGCTGTCCGACCGTTCCCCCAGCGAGTCGTCGAGCGCTTCCCGCATCGTGTCCTGATCGACACCCTTGCTGGCAAGATGGGCCTCCACGGCCCGGCGGGAACGGCCGGTCCGCGTCAGGCTGACGGCGCGGTTGCGGGCAAAGCCGGCATCGTCCACCGCTCCGAGATCGGTCATGGATGCGACGATCCCGTCGATGGCGGAGCGGACGACGGCGATGGCGGATTCGATATCTTCGTCCGGCAGGCCGGCCCGGGAGGCGCGCACGCCCCAGCGGCGCAGGCGGCGGTCCAGAACCTGCCGCAGGCCCTGTTCGGTTGTGGCGAAACGGGCGAGATGGGCCAGTGCAGCTTCCCGCAGGGATGCGGCATCCGGGATCGCAGGGGGTGTGGCGGGGCTGTCCTCCATGATGGAGGGAGTATGCGGCGGGAAGGGCATTTACGGCAAGACGGTCTGGAGCCATCATTCCACCATGAGCGACTCACTTTCCGCACCCCTCTCTGCCCGTCTCGAAGCGGCTGTCTCCGCCCTTCCCGTCCGTTTCCCCGGTCCCGGCGGGGCCGTGGCCGTCCTGAAGGACGGTGAGGTTCTGATCCGGCATGGCTGGGGCTATGCGAATGTGGAGCGCCGAATTCCGTTCACACCGTCCACGCTGTTTCGCATGTGCTCCATCACCAAGCAGTTCACCTGCGGGACGCTGCTGGACCTGTACGATGATCCGTCCGAACTGGACGCGGACGTCGATGCGCGCCTGCCCCAGCTCGACGAGCCCGCTCCAGGGATGCTGCATCTGGCGCACAACCAGTCGGGGCTACGGGATTACTGGGCCGTAGCCATGCTGCATGGCGCGCCGATCGAGGGATATTTCGGCGATCGCGAGGCCCGGCGCGTCATTGACGGAACGCGGACGCTCCAGTTCCAGCCCGGCACATCCTATTCCTATGTGAACCAGAATTTCAGGCTGATTTCCGACATTCTTCAGGACCGGACAGGGCGCAGCTTCGCCGAACTGCTCCAGACATCAATCTTCAATCCGGTCGGCATGGAACGGGCAATCCTCGCCGCCGAAACGCGGGCCATGCCGGATGGGACGGTCGGATATGAAGGCAGCGTAGAAAGCGGATTCCGACCCGCCATCAACAATATCTGGTGGACGGGGGATGCGGGGCTGGGGGCCTCGCTGGATGACATGATCGCCTGGGAGCGCTTCATCGACGCCACACGCGAAAACCCGGACGGTCTTTACCGGCGCCTGACCACCCCGGTGACGTTCAGTGACGGTCAGGCCGCTCCTTATGGATTCGGCCTGCAGCGGAACACGATGTTCGGACGGGATGTCACGATGCATGGTGGCGCCCTGCGGGGCTGGCGCTCCCATCGTCTGCATGTGGCCTCCGAGCGCCTGTCAGTCGTGGTGATGTTCAATCACATGAGCGCAGCACAGGTTGCGGCTGCCCAGATTCTGGCGGCGGCCCTTGGCGTTCCTTACGAGCCGGACCGCAGCACGCAGCAGCCGACGGCACTGTATGGCACCTATCTGGAGCGGGAGACGGGACTGTCAGCCCGAATCGAACCCGCACCCGGTGGCGCAAAACTGCGATACCTGATGGTGCCGGAACTGCTGGAAGGCGTTTCCGCAAAACGGGCGGAAACGCCCTCGGTGGTTCTGGCTGCGCAGGATGCAGGGCAGGACATAGCGGAGCACATGGAAGTCCGGATGGAACGGCCAGGAGAAAACCGGACCGGCATCCTGACACGCTGTGACGAAACACCCGGCGAGGACATTGCCGAACTGGCAGGCGTCTATCGCTGCGAGGAACTGGACGAAGCCGAAGTAACCATCGAACTGGCTGGCGGCGTGGTTTATGGCGGTTTTTCCGGCATTCTCGGAGACGGCAGGGTGGAAATGCTCCAGCGTCTGGCAAAGGATGTGTGGGTTCTGCCCTGTCCGCGCGCCCTGGATCATACGGCCCCCGGCGACTGGACACTGGCGTTCGAACGGCAGGGGGGCAGCGTGACGGCCGTACGCGTCGGATGCTGGCTGGCGCGGGATCTGGTGTATCAGCGCGTCTGATCTGCCAGGTTAACCGCGACATTCTGTTGCGTCGGGGTTTGACGGAACCCCTTTCTGCCCTTCACTATGGGCATACGGAACTTGAAGCCCTGCTCCGGGCAACCAGAGCAGGGTTTTGCGATTCCGCGTAAACCGTTTCGTTTTCAACCAGATATTCAGAGATCCATCATGATCCCCGCGCTGATGCCGAATTACAAACGTGCCGACCTTGCTTTCGAGCAGGGCGAAGGCGTCTGGCTGACGGCGACGAACGGGCGACGATATCTGGATTTCGGGGCAGGCATCGCCGTGACCTCGCTGGGACATGCCCATCCGAAACTGGTGAAGACCATTGCGGAACAGGCCGCGAAGGTCATGCATGTCTCGAACCTGTACCGGATTCCGCAGGCCGAGAAGCTGGCGGAACTGCTGGTGCAGAATACATTCGCGGACTCGGTGCTGTTCTGCAATTCGGGCGCCGAGGCCAACGAGGGCATGGTCAAGATGATCCGCCGTGCCCAGTTCGAGAACGGCCATCCCGAACGGACCCATATCCTGTGCTTCGACGGGGCATTCCACGGCCGGACGCTGGCCATGATTTCGGCAACGGGAAACCCTGCCTACCAGAAGGGCTTCGGCCCGGTGGTGGACGGGTTCGACCATGCGCCGTTCAACAACACCAATACCCTGCGCGAGGCCATTACCCCGCAGACGGCAGGCATCGTCGTCGAACCCGTTCAGGGGGAGAGCGGAATCAAGCCGGCGACCCGTGAGTTCATGGCAGGGCTTCGTGCCGTCTGTGATGAATACGGGCTGTATCTGGGCTTCGATGAAGTCCAGACCGGCGTCGGCCGGACGGGCAAACTGTTCGCGCATGAATGGTATGATGTCCGTCCGGACGTGATTTCCGTCGCCAAGGGGATCGGTGGCGGTTTCCCGCTGGGTGCCGTCCTCGCAACGGAAGAACTGGCGCGGCATCTGACTCCCGGCTCGCACGGGACGACTTTTGGTGGCAATCCGCTGGCCTGTGCGGCGGGCCTGGCCGTTCTGGAGGAAATCCTGAGCCCCGGCTTTCTGGAGCATGTCCGCAGCGTCGGAGAATCATTCGGAAAGATGCTCGAAGACGTCGTCAGACGGTCCGAAGGCGTTTTCGACAACGTCCGCGGGCTTGGGCTGATGCGGGGACTACACTGCATACCGCCTGTTGCGGACGTGATGCAGGCCGTTCTGGCCCAGAATCTTCTGACCGTCGGTGCCGGCGACAATGTGCTGCGGCTCGTCCCGCCCCTGATCGTGACGGAAGCGGAGTGCCGCGAAGCCTGCGAACGGCTCGTGAAGGCGGCCCTGTCCCTGAAAGCCTCTGCCCTGCAGGAGAACGCATCGTGAGCCCGACAGCAGCCCCCCGGACTCCGGCAAAAGCGCCGCAGACACCAAGACATTTTCTCGACCTGCGCGATTTTACGCCCGAGGTCATCCGGCAGATCATCGACCTGTCCGCGAAGGTCAAGGCGATGCAGAACGGCCGCCGTCAGCCGCTGCATCCGGATCGCCCCCTCGAAGGGCGCAGCCTTGGTCTGATCCTGGCCCAGCCTTCAACCCGCACCCGCGTGTCATTCGAAGTCGGAATGGGACAGCTTGGCGGATCGGTTTCGGTTCTTTCGCCCGGAGACATGCAGCTTGGCCGGGGCGAGACGGTCGCCGATACTGCCCGGGTACTGTCGCGTTTTCTGGACGTGATCGTTCTGCGGACCGGGAATGATGCCAATCTGCGCGAACTGGCGAAATGGAGCTCGGTCCCGGTCATCAATGGTCTGACGCCCGTCTCCCATCCAATCCAGATCCTGGCAGATGTCCTGACATTCGAGGAACATCGCGGCCCGATCCGTGGAAAAACGCTGGCCTGGATCGGCGATGGCAACAACGTCGCCACCTCGCTGATGGAGGGCGCTGCCCTGCTGGGATTCAATGTCCGTCTGGCCACGCCGGAAAACTTTTCGCCCAATCCTGATGCCGTGGAGTGGGCGCGGGCTCATGGCGCGACCATCGAGGTCTTCCGCGATCCGGCAGAAGCCGTTGCGGGAGCCGATGCCATACTGACGGATACCTGGGTCAGCATGGGGGATACGGACCGCGAGAAACGGCTCAGGGTGTTCCAGCCCTATCAGGTCGATATGGCGCTGATGGCAAAAGCTGCCCCCGATGCCCTGTTCCTGCACTGCCTGCCTGCCCATATCGGAGAGGAAGTGACGTCCGAGGTCTTTGAAGGCCCGGCATCCGTCGTCTTTGACGAGGCGGAAAACCGCCTCCATACGCAGAAGGGCCTGCTGCTCTGGGCCCTTGGAAAAGAAAACGGGGGGAGAGAAAACGGGTGATGGATACACCACCATTCCTCGACACGAACCGTCCTGACGTCCCGAACATGGTCGTTTCGGGCGGTGTCATGCCGTTCTATCTGGAACGTTCCCCGGTTCGGGGCCGTCTGGTGCGGCTCGGGCCGCTGGCGGAGGCGATCCTGTCGCGCCATGACAATCCCGATGCGGTCTCGCAGCTTGGAGGAGAGGCTCTGGCACTCGTGGCAGGGATGGTGTCAGCCCTGAAGTTCAAGGGGGCCTTTTCCCTTCAGATCAAGGGCGATGGACCGGTCTCCATGCTCGTGACGGATGCAACGGATAGCGGGGATCTGCGGTTTTTCGCGCGTCTGCGTGAAGATGCCGACCGTAACGCGCTGCCCGGAACCGCCAAGGAGCTTCTGGGTGACGGCTATATGGCCTTCACCATCGACCAGGGGCCGGACATGGACCGGCATCAGGGTATCGTGGACCTGACGGGCACGACGCTGGCCGACATGGCCATGAACTATTTCCAGACCAGCGAGCAGCATGACTGCTGGATCCGGCTGTTCTGTGCGAAATCGGCGGATGGCTGGAAGGCCGGGGCTCTGGTTCTGGAGCGGATTGCAGCCGAAGGCGGGATCGGGGCCTCCGAACAGGACGAGGATGACTGGGAAACGGCCTGTACGCTGGCCGCAACGGTCACGGAACAGGAAGTCCTTGATCCGGACCTGTCGAACGAGAGGCTGATCCACCGGCTTTTCGGCACGCTGGATGTCCGTCTCGGGACCCCGCGTGCGCTGGCCTATGGCTGCCGATGCAACCGGGCAAGGCTTGCAGCCGTTCTTGAGACATTCCCGGAGGATGATCTCGACCATATGGTCGAGAACGGCGCCATCACGATGAACTGCGAATTCTGTAATGTGGGTTTCAGCTTCACCCGAGACGAACTTGGAGAACGGTCTGAATGACCCTGCCCCTGCTTGATGACGTGAAGCTCGATGGCTTTCCGGTCGAGCATCTCTACCCCGGCTGGGCTCCTGTCAGCCGCACCCCGGTCGTGGACGACTTCAGCGTGGTTGTTTTCAGTGAGAGCAGCAGTGGGCGGGAAGCCTGCTGGTGGCTCGAGGGCGAAAATTACAGCGCAAGCCATATTCTGGCGCTCGGTCAGCCTGTACGGCGGCGCCTTCTGACAGCCATGGATCCCGTTTTCTGGCCGCTGGCAACAGGAGTTCTGGGGTCTCCCCTCCCTGACCAGTCCGGGCCATTTTGCGAGAACCTGCCCGAAATCGCCGTCAATGAACTGTCGGGGTCCTGGCTGGAAGGGTATGCGCCACATACGCTTCTGCTGCCCTCGGGACACGCCGACAGCGGGGAAGCCCTGCCGTGTCCGAACGGCCGTCAGATCGGCGAAAACCGGATCACCGCCCTTCTGGCGACCCAGCGGGGAAGCGGCCCATTGATCGTTTCCTCGCCCTTTACGGCCCTCCCCCTCCTGGCCCAGATCACCTTTCAGACAGGCCCTCTGAACGTCAGTCGCTTTCAGGACGGAGATACGGTTTTCTATCTGATCTGGAACGAAAACTTTCCGGCTCTGCGCCCGTCTTTCTATTATCCTGATGCTCCGCTCCTGCTCAGCGATGATCCCGGAGCCGCCATGATCCCGGGGCTGATCCTCGGCTGGTATGCGCGACATCCCGAACATGCAGCCCTGATCCGTGAGGCACGCCCGTTCAGGGCAGAGGATTTCGGGGTCGGACAGGCGTCGGGCCGCCTCCCGAAAATATCCGAGGAAGCCGGACAGGCATCCCCGCTCGAGACAGAGGACACGCGCTCCTCGTCGTCTTTCACGCCGGGCATGAACGGGATGAGCCCCTCACCATCCCCGGACGAACAGCCGGCTTCCGCTTCCCCCCCTCAAGCGTCTAAACAGGGGCTGAAAGGCCGGCTCAAATCCCTTTTCAGCCGTCTGTAAGGTCTTCAGGAGACAGGATATGCGTGTACGTTACTGGACCGGTCTGGGTGCTCTCGCACTGTTCCTTGGCGTGGCCGCATGCTCTGACGGCAATGCGGATCAGACGTTCCCGCCGCTCGACTACAGCTATCTCTCACAGATCCATCTCAACGTAGCCTCCATCGACGTGCAGGACGAAGCCCCCGCTACGCCAGACTCGCTTTCCGCCAAAGCACCGACCGCACCCGATCAGGCCCTGAAAACCATGGCCAGTCAGCGCCTGATTGCCAGCGGCAGTTCAGGCAAGGCCGACTTCATCATCAAGCAGGCCTATCTGAACCGTGCGGGTGACAATGCGGTAACGGGCGCCATGGATGTACAGTTAAACATCGCGGACGCCGGAAACCAGCATACCGGCTTTGTCCATGCCCGCATCACACGCAAGCTGGACACCGGAGACCGGACCTCGCGCAGGGAACTCTACGCCCTGACCAGTCAGATGATGCAGGACATGAACGTGGAGCTGGAGTTCCAGATCCGCAAAAAGCTCCTGTCCTGGATGACGGATGCCACGGGCACGCCCCTCGTCAATGGTGGCGTCCAGCAGCAGGCCCTCGGGGCACCCGGAACCGAACCTGCCCCGACAGCCACGGCACCGGCTGCGACTACGCCTGCTGCGATCTCCGCCACTCCGGAGAAAACCGTAGCCCCGGTTGTAGCACCCAGCGGACCGGATGCCATTTTCCCGACGGGCGCAGAGGGTGAAACAACGGCCGCGCCCACCACCCAGCACTCTCCCCAGCCCGGAACACTGAAGCTTCCCTCAACGGATGCCACAGCAACCCACTGAGTTCGCATCTCTGGTCATGTTGTGATGAACGAATGACTGGCGGCCTGTGCCGGTCTTCGTTAGGGGACAGGAACCCGAATTTTGTGAAGCAACCATTTTCAGATTTTCTGTAAGACCTGGTTCTATTTTCCGGAGAGACCCGTGCCACCCATGGAACCGACACTGAACCGTCCGCTCCGCCGCAGTTTCGTAAAAGGGCTTCTGGGCACCACATCATTCTGGATGACCTCGGGAAGCACCCGGTGGACAGACGCTCTGGCAGCCGAATCAGCTCAGCCCTATCAGCCGACCTTTTTCAATCCGGCAGAATATCATTTTCTGGAAGCGGCCAGCGAACGCCTCTTCCCCGCCGACCATAACGGGCCGGGCGCAAAGGTGCTGGGCGTGGCGGAGTTCATCGACCGCCAGATGCAGACACCTTATGCCCACGGGGAAAACTGGTACATGTCCGGCCCCTTCCAACAGGGGCCCGCCAATCTGGGCTATCAGCTTCCGTTCGTACCGCGGGACCTGTACCGCAAGGGCATTGCCGGCGTGGAGCACTATGCAGAGCAGCAGTATGGCAAGGGATTCGCAGCCCTTTCGGCCCTGCAGCAGGACGAAATCCTGACCGCGCTGGAAGGAGGATCCGTCCAGCTTGGCGAAATATCGGGGCGCGTCTTTTTCGAACAGCTCCGGACCAATACGCTCGAAGGGGCCTTCGCCGATCCGCTTTATGGCGGCAACCGAGGCCTTGGCGGCTGGATCATGCTGGGCTTCCCCGGCGCCAGGGCGGATTTCATGGACTGGGTCAATCAGGAAGGCGCGCCTTACCCCATCGGGCCGGTCTCCATCTCGGGGGAGACCGCATAAGATGAGCGAAAAACATGTCGATGCGATCATCGTGGGCGCAGGATGGGCCGGCTCAATCATGGCCAAGGAGCTGACAGAAGCCGGGCTGTCGGTCGTCATGCTGGAGCGTGGCTCCGAACGGACGACGCAGATCGAAGGCGCCTATCCGAAATCGATTGATGAACTGCGCGGTGCCGTGCGCAAACGCCTTTTCCAGAACCTGTCCCAGTCAACGGTGACGATCCGCAATACCATGGACCAGACAGCCCTGCCTTACCGGCAACTCGCGGCTTTCCTCCCCGGCGAAGGGGTGGGGGGAGCAGGACTGCACTGGTCAGGTGTCCATTTCCGCGTGGCGCCCGAAGATCTAAGACTGCGCAGTTCAGTGATTGAACGATATGGGGAAAAATTCATTCCCGAAGGCATGAACCTTCAGGATTATGGCGTCACTTATGCGGAACTCGAACCTTTTTTCGACAAGGCGGAAAAAGTATTCGGCACATCGGGTGAATCCTACAGGGTTCAGGGAAAAATCGTCGGAAACGGAAATGTTTTTTCTCCGGATCGTTCCGATAATTTTCCTCTTCCAGCGATGAAGGATACTTTTTCTGCATCGATTTTCCGCGACGCCGCGAAAAATGCCGGATATCATCCTTATGCTCTGCCCGCCGCCAACGCATCCCGTCCGTACACCAACACTTATGGCTGCCAGATGGGGCCGTGCAATTTCTGCGGCTATTGCAGCGGATATGACTGCTACCTGTATTCCAAGGCGTCACCCAACGTAAACATCCTGCCCGTACTGAGGCAAGATCCGCGGTTTTCTCTCATCCCGAATGCCCATGTCCTTCGCGTCGATCTCGACAGCACGAAAACAAAGGCGACCGGTGTCACGTATCTGGACACGAAAACCCGCAAGGAAACCTCGCTCTCCGCCGATCTGGTCATCCTGGGCGCGTTCCAGTTTAACAACGTGCACCTGATGTTGGTATCCGGCATCGGCAAACCTTACGATCCCGTCAGCAATACCGGGACGATCGGTCGTAATTTCGTCTACCAGACCATTACGTCCTCGCGCGTCTGGCTGCCGTCCTCAATCTATACCAACCAGTTCGTCGGTGCCGGTGGGGCCGGAGTGGCCATTGATGATTTCAACAGCATGAATTTCGACCATGGACCGTTGGGTTTTGTGGGGGGATCGCCTGTCTGGGTCAATCAGGCGGGACTGAAACCAATCGCCGCGGCTACTGGCGCCGGAGGGGGGGGAACACCCCGCTGGGGCTCCGCCTATAAGGATGCCCTGATCAATACCTACAGACACTCGCTTGGTATTGACGCCCATGGAAGCAATATGGCGTACCGGGATGTCTATCTGGATCTCGATCCCACCTGGAAAGACGCTTACGGACAGCCTCTGCTCCGCATGACCTTCACATGGAAAGACAACGACATCCGCATGAACCAGTATGTCGTCAGCAGAATCGAGCCCATCGCGCGCGCCATGGGGGCCACGAAAATGAATCTGGTTCATCTCAATCAGGGTCAGCCCTTTGACACCCGCAATTACCAGACCACCCATCTGGGCGGAGGCGCCGTCATGGGCGACAATCCCCGGACAAGCGCGCTCAACCGCTATCTCCAGAGCTGGGATGTATCCAACGTCTTTGTCATCGGATCAAACGCGTTCCCGCAGGGCATGGGGTATAATCCGACAGGAATGGTCGCCGCGCTCGCCTACTGGGCCGCACACCATATCCGCACGACCTACCTGAAATCCCCCGGCCCGATGGTGAAGGCATGAAATGGCCTCCGCTCGCAGCATGCATCCTCGGGACCGGTCTTGCAGGGGCTGCCGCAGCACAGCCCCCTGACAGAGCCATCCTGGAAAAAGGCCGCTATCTGGCGGCAGCTTCCGACTGCGCGGCCTGCCATTCCATTCATGGAAAACCAGAATATTCCGGAGGCGTTTCATTTTCCCTTCCCATGGGGAAAATCTACTCCACCAACATCACTCCGGATCCTGAACACGGGATCGGACGCTATACGGAAAGCCAGTTCGGGCGCGCATTACGGGAGGGTATCCGGCAGGATGGT
Organism: Gluconobacter sp.; assembly: GCF_047722525.1. Lineage (GTDB taxonomy): Bacteria > Pseudomonadota > Alphaproteobacteria > Acetobacterales > Acetobacteraceae > Gluconobacter. The sequence continues at coordinate 73,494 of NZ_JBDNYY010000008.1, read as the reverse complement.
GCGACACTCTATCCCGCCATGCCCTTTCCCTCCTATGCCCGTCTGACCGACAGCGATATCCACGCCCTGTTCGTCTATTTCAGGGAAGGCGTCCAAGCTGCTCCGGTTTCACCTCCGAAGAATGGAATCCCCTGGCCGCTTTCCATCCGCTGGCCGCTGACGTTCTGGCGGTGGGTCTTTGCGCCTGCCCCCCAAAAAGCCATCACCCGGACCGCCCGGGAGTTCACCGATCCGCGGCTTGCCCGTGGCGCCTATCTCGTGGAAGGACCGGCCCATTGCGGCGCCTGTCACTCTCCCCGCGCCGTAACAATGCAGGAAAAAGCCCTCACTTCCAGTGACGGCAGCCTGTATCTGGCTGGCGGGGCCATGGTGGATGGCTGGACACCCCCTTCGCTCCGTCAGGAAGACCGGACCGGACTGGGCCGCTGGAGCGAAGAGGACATCGTTTCCTTCCTGAAGACCGGACGTGCCAGCACAGGCAGCGTTTTCGGCTCCATGACCTCTGCCGTCCTGCACGGCACACAGAAACTGACCAGAGACGACCTTCACGCCATCGCGCATTATCTCAAGAGCTTGCAACCTGCCGATCGGACGCAGACACCCTGGACCTACGATCCCACGATCACCGCCCAGCTCCACAAGGCGGATCTGTCATCACGGGGGGCGCGCATCTATGTCGATCGCTGTGCGGCCTGCCACCGGACGGACGGAAAAGGCTACCCTGCCGTCTTTCCGCCTCTGGCCGGCAATCCGGTCATGATGCAGGCTGACCCGGTTTCACTCATCCATATCGTCCAGGATGGCGCGACACTCCCCGCCATGACAGCGGCGCCCTCCTCCTTCACGATGCCAGCTTTCAACCATAAACTGACCGATCAGCAGATCGCCGATGTCGTGACCTTCATCCGCCACGCGTGGGGCAACAATGCGTCCCCCGTTTCGGCAGAAGACGTGAAACGGCTCAGCCAGAGCATGCCACCGCCTGATATGGCAGATGACGCGCTCTCACTGAACTGACAGTCTCTTCAGGGCAAAAAACGGTACAGGACACAGCCCTGATACCCGCCCCCCCCGCTGGAAAGGGCTCCATCAGTCGTCGCTGAATAGGAGCCACCACCCCCGGCACCATACCGCGTTGCGTTGCGGCCTCCCTGATTGCCGCAGCGCCCCGCGCCACCCCACGGGCCATCCCCGCCATAGCCGGAAAATGTGTAGGCGTTGCACTGTCCGTCACCGCCGGAGGTTCCACTCTGGTTCCAGACCGTCCCGCCGGAAGCATTTCCACCCACACCACCGGCAGAGCCGGTCGTGGAATAGAATGTTCCCCCCTGACCGCCTTCCGCCTGCAGAAGCGTCTGTCCATTGTAGCTGACGAGGGACGTCCCGCCCGTCTGCTCGGACCCACCACCGTTTCCAACAGTTATGGCCAGACCATTGCCCTGCGTCGGGCTGACCGCATAGATGCCCCAGGCATCGCCGCCGCCTCCACCGCCCGCGCCCGAAAACGAACTGGCCGTGGTCGTCGCCTGCGATGCCGCACCCCCGCCGCCGCCGCCGATAACCCGCAGTTCCACTCTGGACGCCCAGGCCGGAACAGGAACCGAGCCATTCCCGGTCACGAGCGTCATGGGTTCGGTGGACGCCTTGAGAAGCGCCTGGGTTGCCAGCTCGGGAATGGTCGGCCAGAAGACCTGCCCCGGCTGAACCGTCACACCCGCCAGAGTGCCCGCACCCTGCGGAACCGCAATCGTATAAAGCGCCACCACACACCCGCCCGCCGGAGCAGCCGGAGGGTAGGTCGCCGCCACAAGTGAAATGCTACCTGTCCGCCGCACCGGCAGCGCGCCACCACCGTTCTGGATGCCCGCCTGTGTCTGCGACGGATTGCTGGCATTGAAAAACGGCAGCACGGTCGGATCAGTATCCTGCTCGGAACAGACTGCATAAACCGTATAGGTGTTTCCGCTCCCGGGAAGGGTAACAGTCTGGGAGACCGTGCTGCAGTACTGGCACGTGAGAGCGGTCGTATCCGCCCCCAGACCTCCGCCATTTCCACCAATGGTGGACACATCCATGACCCCGGGTGCGACGATCGAGCCTGCATAAACCGTCAGGCTCAGATCGGTTGACGACGCGGAATACCCGAGACCCGACGCCGCCGTGACATTCGGGCCATAAAGCATTGATGCCAGGTTTCCGAACGCCGCCTTGGTATAACGCCCGGCACGCAGAAGATCCGTATCGAGCGGGATCGATCCCGCATAAACGATTGCCCGGTCCATTAATTTCTCACCTTGATCCAGCCGGTAACGCCCATGGCCGCCGTCTGATCGACGGCACGGCAGACTGCTGCCAGATCCGCAGCTTTTCCCAACTGTGTTTCTACAAAAAACTGGCCACCCTGAAGACTGCCGTAACGCAGACCGACTGCCCCATAGCCATATCCACCGCCCATGGCTGGAGACGGGGCACAGGCAAGCGCATGACAGTCCGCAGCATTCAGGGTTTCAATAATCACCGGCTGGACACCGGTCGCCGCCACGATTGCATCCGTCACAGCCTGGCGCGTATTGCGCTCGGCGAACAGGGAAGCCCTGATCCGTTTCCGATAGACGACATCCGGCTCGGACGTCTGCCGCACCAGACCACTTTCACCAAAATAATCGTCAGCGGCCATATCCAGAAACGCGCCGCTCATCGTCGAAAGACGCATCTGCTGCGAGCACTCCAGCATCAACTGCCAGATCCCGGCCAGAACAGCCCCAAACCCTTTCAGAAGAGCTGCCAGTACTGGCGCCGCTTCGTCCTCCAGTCCCTGAGGCTCGGCCGGAAACCACCCTTTGGGCAGCAGCCGCCGCAACCGGCCCGCAAAATCATCCACCGACCCCGGAGCCGGCCCCGTGTCGAAAAGAATGCTGCCATCCGACGCCCGGAGAATATCCCTGTCCTCATCATAGAGAATCCCCATGCCCTCAGCCCCCGGCCTGGGCAGGGCTCATCAGCGGGATACGATAATCCGCACCATTGATATTGATATGCAGGAACCCACCGTCCGCAACAGTCGGCATCGTACCCCCCATCCCCGTAACCGGCGACGTGATCTGCAGTTCTCCACCACTGGCCGGAAACAGACCCAGATTTCCGGAACCTCCCGACCCTTCCTGAACATACAGACCCGCCGCCTGCGTTCCCGCCCCGGCCTGCACCTGAAGCGCGTTGGTCGGGCTCTCCATGCTGGCAATCGAAAAAAGCGTTTCTCCCTCGATATTGGCAAACAGGATTCCGTTATCGGTAAATTCCTGCCGCGTCCCATTGGACCGCTCCGTCACCGTCGAACGGACAAACGCGCCCACATTGGCACCCGCCACACCGGAAACGGTCTCAGGAGTATGCCATTCAACAGCCTGATTGCGTCCCAGGGAAACAGCCGAGGCGTATCCAGAATCCTTCCCGTCCGTGCCCGTCAGAGACTGGGCCCCAAAGACAATGCCCGTCTGCCAGGAGTTCGGGTTGGAAACGAACACCATGCCCGCTGCGGCATCCGAAGTACCCGAAGTCTGGCCACCTCCCGCTCCAAGCTGGATCCCGTAGACACCCCCGCCCACATTTGGCGCATAAGGCGTCGACTGCCCCACAGCCAGCCCGCCAAAATTGACCGCCTCGAGCTCCATTCCGAAAGTCGGCTGATAATCCACCCCGGCCATCCGCCACGCCTCGCCATAATAGGCATAGGCTGTCGTGGTCGTGGGATTGGAGGTGTCATCGGAGATGCCCCATGACGCCACCCCGATGGAACTCGGCTGAAAGCCCAGCACCGAAGAGCCGCCCAGCGCATCCGACGTCCGCGAACCCGCCACAAACGCACTGTTGCCAAACTGCGCAACCGATGCGCACTGGGCATCCTGCAACGCCCATGGACCGATCGACGTCGCCGCCATGGTCTTCGACAGCCAGTCATCCTGCGAAGAACTGGCCCGGTCACTCAGAGCCGGATTTTCCGCCGCAACCCCGACCAGAAGCCGGTCCGCAAACCGTTTTACCTGTGCGCCCTTATCCGCATAGAACTGACCACTGGCCTCAACGCTGACAGGCGCCTCGATCACCTGCGCCACAGTGGCCGTAACCGTCCGCGTTCCACTGGCATCCGCCAGAACAAGAACCTCTTCCCCCGTCAGGGAGTCGAGTTTCGGATATGTATTAAAGACAGCCATGAGAATTCCTCATCCCTACCGACAGATTCAGACTCCGAATCCTCAGCCCTGAGTGACGTTGATCTGAATGTTTCCGACCACGAGAGCCTGATTGCCATTGGCAGGAATATCGGCCTGCCCCCCGTTCAGACGCACATTGAGAACCGACGTCACGGAGATTCCCGCACCCGCATAGGCCAGGTAAGAGAGCCGACTGTACGGATATCCATCACCCACCGACATGGCGGCAATATCCTTCGATACGACGGACTGAATCGCACTCACCGCCGACTGAACCAAAACAGAGGACGGCACCACCACATCCATGGAAACATTCACACCCAGAACCTGGGGGGCCTGCACGCCAAACCCGACCCCGAGCGCCCGGACCGAATCAATGGCGTCATAAACGTCCGACAGGAGCTGATCTGAAGGAACCCCACTCCCGTCATTGAGCACGGCCGTGAAATACCCACTCCGTGCCCTTCCCGCCGCATCGATCCCATCCCGCAGGGAGTAGCTCAGATCCGTCTGGACATTGGCAATGGCATTCCCCACCGCCGCCCTGCTGGCAGAGGCCTTGGCCGCCAGCCAGAGGGGAAAACGCGCCCTCAGCTGACTGTCCGTTTCCTGATCGGAACCATTGAGAAAAGGGGCGGTATTCGTCACGGTATCCAGACCCGATACCGCCGTTCCCATCAGACAGATCGCACCGACCGGGACATTCCCCGCCGCTCCCGCCAACTGACACGAAACAGGCACCGACAGCGTCGAAACCCCGGCGGCCCGCACATATCCCCCGGCAGAAGCAGACCATGTCGGCAGGGACTGATCCTGCGTCACGGCAAAAGAGACCCCTCCCACCGTCCGCACAATGACCCCAGGTGGAACAACCGCTGACTGCTCGCTGGCCATGAAAGACGTGAACGTCACAATTCCCGTCGCCGGCGTGCCCGGCAGCCGGGTCATGCCGAAATCATTGACGAAACTGTCGCAATCGGAGCCCGTAGACGTCGCCAGACGCGTCCGCAGCAGCGACTGCAACACCAGGTACTGCAACCACAGCCCAACCCCGCCAACACTTTCCATCAGGGCCCGAACAGGAGAGCCTACGGACACGTCCAGCAACTGGGAACACGAGGCCTGCGCCGTTGTCACGGCTGCGGAAACAGTCGTGGAAAAAGAACGTAAGGAGAGAGACATCGCATCCTCTTGGAGCGGTTCAGTCATGTGCCGCTCTCATCATTTCAGTAGGAAAAAGACAGGCTCTGCTGCTGGCGGGATCCGGCATCGACATAGGACACGTCACATCTGCACACGCCGGTCCCCTCATCCGTCACGGTGACACTCACCGCCTGCGATGAGTCCACACCCGCATCCGCCTGGACCTGCGCCCGGATAACGGATTCCATCGCTTCAGGCGCAATGACCTGCCCGACCATGAGCGGCAGTCCCACGCCATAATCGAGCTGCCAGACATAATCCCCCGCAACCGTCAGCAGACGCCTCAACACGCCCTGCCGCGTCAGTTCCGTGCCGGACACCGTCTGGAGCGTACCCGCCTGCAGCACCAGATCATTCCCGAAAACATGCGAAAGAGCGATCATCCCAGTGGCCCTCCCGTTTCCTGACTTCCTGCCAGATGAACATGTCCATTGAGGGAATGCTGGTCCGTACGCACATCGCCCCCCGACACCCTCAGTCCGGCCGACGTCAGAGTCATCCCGGTTCCTCCCACAGAAAAACTGATCTCACCGTCTTTCAGGGCAAACCGCGCATTTCCCGCGCCCACAGCAATCCCGGACCGGCCGACATGCAGCCAGCCAGCCCCTGAAGAGGACGCCCCAGAAGCTCCGGACGAGGTCAGGGGAGGCAGACCACATCCTCCCCTGACAAGCAGTTCTCCCGGCTGTGCAACAGCCCCGGTCAACGGAGAAACCGGCGCCATCACCACCGTGTCGAACACACAGCCCGTCACAACCAGATGCTCGCCATCCCCTTCGACCGGCTGCAGAACGACATGCGTCCCCGGAGAAGACGGACACGCAATCCGCAGATCGCCCGCATGCACCCCACCCGCATCCGGAATCCAGCCCGTTTCCACGTTTTCAGGCTGAATCCGGACCTTTACGGCATGATTGACAGGATCAACGGCCGAAACGATCCCAAACATCGTATGCGCCATCCTGCCCTGCAGGGCAGCAGCATCAAAACGGGCATCATTCATGTTTTCTCTCCGCGATCCCTCAGGACAACCTGCTGCACAAATCCCTTCTCCACGGAAAAACGGGAGATCACCTGATCAATTCCAAGGGTTTTTTCCCCCTTCCCGGCCACGACGGTCATGAAGTCCCTTGGCGCAATCCCGATGACGCCTGGAATCCTGACCCGGACAGACAACGCATGCGCCGCAATACGCGCATGTTTCCCCCGAGCCAGCCTCTGCAACTCGTCCAGCCGTCGGCCGGGAACCCGGAATGTATGGAGACTGGCATTCCCTGCCGGAGGCTCCTGGGAAAACGAAACGCCATCATAATAGATCTGCGTCGTACTTCTCTGCCGTGAATCCCAGGACGCCATATGCACAACGACACCGGACAGCAGTTGCAGATCGCGCGCAATGCTTGTTTCGAGAACGGCATGACGCATATCCGTAACCCGCGCACCTGCATCGGAAGCCGACCCCAGTGGCCGACAGACCAGAGACGTTCCATGAGCGTAAAGATCGCAAAATGCATCCCGCGAAATCGTAAATGCAAGATCCGCCGCCGTCTGAAAGCGATGCTGCCCCATCAGGGCACCCCGCTTATGCTCGATCTGCCAGAACTGACCGGCCATAAGCGTCGCCTGATCGGGAGGCAGCGTGACCGTGGCTTCCAGACCCGCAGCTTCCGCCATAATTTCCAGCAACTCCTGCTGGGTATGATTGAGCCACGCATCCTGAACACGCAGGTCCATCAGAGCCGCGAGCGCATCCCGACATTCCATTTCCAGACAGGCATGCTCGGCCGCATATTCGAGATGATCCAGCCGGCCTTCAAACAGCGTCGTCCAGGACGATGCCACATTCTGCGTATCCCGCATCTGGAGCGTCACCCATTTCCGCGCAGGCTGCTCCGCTTCAAACCACAGGTTCTGCTGCCCCTGATTCCGGACCGCAAACCGCAATGACGCAACATCACACGCTTCATAACGGCTGGCATCGACCTCGAACTGCACCAGCGCCAGAACAGGATCGACCTGCCCGTCGAAAAGAACCTGAACCTCCAGGTTTCTGACGCTCATTTCTGCACTCCATCAGGCAGACCGGACACCAGATCGCGCTCAACCGACGGAACCTTCAGCACGACCGTTTCAGACAGCCTCCCCAGATCCGGATCCGTCATCCCGTTGACCTGCGCAATCCTCCACCACTGGGACGCATTCCCCAGTTCACGCGCCGCCACATGAAACAGGGAAATATCCGCAGCACTGACAATAATATCCTGCATCATCCCCTCATGCGAAAACGGGCGGCACAGACGTCCCCTGCCCCTGCGCCACGGCAACATTCGCCGCGGCCCGATTGACCAGACTCCCCGCATCCGTCGCAGCACTCAGAAGTGCCGCGTTCTGACCCAGAGCATTCAGCGAAACACTGTTGACCGGCTGGATGGCTTCAACATTCTGCCCGGCCCCGGTAATCACGGACTGCAAACCACTGCCCGCATTTTCCAGTCCACCCGCGACAGACGAGAGTGCGGAAGGAACGGTGGCCAGATTCATGCCACTCTGCGCCACACCATTCACCGTCCCCAGAGCATCCGTCACCTTCGCGGCAAAACCCCCGGCACCAACCAGACTGGCCAGCGGCATGACCTGTCCCACAACCGAGGACACCTGCCCCGCCGCCGTGAAGACCCCTTCGGAAACATCCGAAACAACGCTGGAAAAACCATCCAGCGCGCTCCCCACATCATCGCCAAGCAAACCGGACAGACTGCCTGACGTCTGTGCAAACGTCGTCTCCTGCGGCCTCTCAAGGATCAGCGTATAGGAACAGACAGCCCCCTTGGCCTGATAGACATACTCAAACTGGGCGATCCAGACCTGCACGGACAGACCCGCCGCCGAAAAAGCGACCTGCTGCCCTGCCATCCGCATACGCTCGACCGCCTGCGCCCGCATCTGCGCATCCGGCCCCAGAAACCGCCCTTTCAGCTCCAGACGCCCCGGGTCGTTCCCCAGCGCATCCACAACCCGGCCCCCACCGGGCAGACGATGCACAACCAGCATCTGCCGGCCGCCAACCTGAAGCGTGTCAGGAACCTCAATTCCCGTCAGAACCAGACTTCCCAGGATGACAGGTGACGATGATCCCAGCCGTCCTACCGCGCCAATGGCATTTTCTATGTCAGAAAGGCCAATACCCATCAGGGAACATCTCCTCTGTCAGAAAAATCCGATACTTCGGCCCGGATACTGAGGCTGCATGATTTCATCCACACCACCGCCGGAACGGCGCGCAGCCAGACGGGACCGGCGATTGTCCAGCGGGAAATCCCCGCTCCTCACCTCATGATCCAGACGTCCCCGCGGCGCCTCCGGCTCACGATGACTGCCCGGTTCCAGAAAGACCTGACGCCGGTCATGCTCCCGCCCGGTTCCTGCATACGATTGGCCGCCGACAGCCTGCTTCCGAACCGGCGGCACACACACCGCTCCAGTCTCCGCCGTTACCGCCCTTCGCACAACGAAAGACGCCGCACCCCGCACATGTCTCCGCGCTTTCCGTACCACAGCCGCAACCGGCGCCGGAGACCTGACGGATGACGTGCCCCGCCCGACCGCAGGAGCAGTCCGCTGCGGCATCCCCCCACCCCGAACCCGTTTTTCACCCGTCTGCGACATCCGCTTCAGGGCAGCCATCACGCCCGGAATAGCGGCAATCCGACCTTTTTTTTTCGCCACCTTAGGAACAGATCTCACTGAAGACCGCACCGGCCGGGAAATAACGTCCATCGAACGCCCTGCCCGGCGGCCGGGACATAACGGCGAATGAAACACATGCCCTGCTTCCCGGACACGACCCCTCTGCGGCGCATCAGCAACCCTATGCTTTGCCCTGAAAGCCCCGTTCCCGATCGCCAAACCAGAGCGCTCCCGTACCCGGGGCAGCGTCACCCCGGCAGGCCGCTTCAGCCGTGGAACCGCCGTAACCAGACCAGACCTTCGTGCCATTCCTCTGGAAGATCCGACAAAAAACGTCCTGACCGAGAGAATATTCCGCCAGATGCTCTCCCGCATCATCCTTCTCCCCGATAACGCATCATTCCCCAGTCAAAACAATGTCCTTCCCGCTCTCCGGTAATGACACATGCAGCCAGACGCCGCGCTCTCGACCATCCCCGCAACACATCCCACGGCACCCCGTGATCCAGCAGATAAAGCATCTCCTGGAACCCGGAGTGCCGACTCAGTTTTTTGCGACGTCCCTCAGGTCTTCATCCGCATCACGCTCGAACAGCGGCGTCAGGGCCGCAATCCCCGCCTTCCCGACACGGCGCGCCAGATCGCGGATATCGTCCTTGGTCTGCGGCATCTGAACCGGCACGCCATCAATAGCCGTTACCGAACAGATCATTTCGGCATAGCCCAGCCACGCCGATGCCGAAGCCCCGTTGATCGCACTCCCCGCCGCCTCGATCAGATCCAGCATGTCCGCAGGATCAATCTCACGCAGCGTCAGCCGACGGTTGTCTGACAGGACCATCTCTTGCGGAAAATCACTCACGAAATCTTCGTCCTCGTAGAAGCAAAGAACTGCACCGTCTGATGGATCATGTGATCCGCCTGCCAGGGATCACTCTTCAGCTGCATGGACACATTGCTGAACTCCCAGGTGCTGGTCGACCCATCCGGTTCGGTCACGTACTGATAGATCGTCCCGCTGCCGACGGTCCCGGCATTCCAGTACGCAGCCTCGACAGCCGCCACCAGATTGTCCAGCGCCGCATTCGCCCGGGCAATCTGGAACACACCCCGCCAGCCATTCGGCACATTGAACTCCAGCGGCACCCCGTTCAACGGATTGGCGCGCAGAGCCTGCGTCTCCTGCGCCGCGCTGAAGGACGTGACATCCCTCAGATCAACCCGCTGACCATTCCAAAGAACGGTAATCCGGCAATCCCGGCCAATGCTGTATGGATTTGCCATTTAGCCGACACTCCCCGAAGCGGACGACACAGTGACGGACGCCCCGCCCTGCAGATTGACGATGAATTTCTCGTTGATGCCCTGGTACCGCACCGCCACATCCGCCTGCACATAGCCCAGCGCTGTGCGGGCCTGCGGATTGTTGCCCGCATCACAGACCACACTATAAGGCAGCTCACCATTCTGAACGCCCAGAATACCCTGCGACAGCAGCGAGGACAGAAAGCCCAGAAGCGTCGAACGGATATCGCTGAACAGCGTGTCATTGATGACCTGACCGACATAACCGCCCATGCCCCCCGCAAGCGAAGACGCAATGTAGTTTGTCAGGCGCGTGTAACTGTCACCGTTCATGGTGCTCTTGCTGGACGAATTATGCCCACACCGCACCGCCCAGTAGGCTCCACCCGGCGCCGGATTGCAGATCACATCAATCCCGGCCGTAAACAGCACCGACAGTTCAGCCGTGGAATAGGTCGCACTGCTACCCGTCAGACCCGCCTTCTGGCTCCCCACGATCCCCGACAGCGCCTTGTTCAGACTGGACTGCTCCGGCGAAAGCGCCGCCAGCCGCCCGCCTGCAAACGCCTGCGGACTGACCAGCATCACGCCATTGCTGTCATCATTCCACCACAGCCAGTCACCGAACATCAGCTTGACCGAAGCCGCATCCAGACCACTCGCGGCCTTGACCGCAATCGCATTCGTCACCGTATCGGACGCCGGCCCCACCGCAATCATATAGACCCCTTCGGAGGTCCCGAAAGCCGCCTGAGCCGTATAGGACGTACTGTCCGCCACACCATGCAGCAGCGCCACCGCACAGCCCTGCCCGCGCAACGCATACATGCCGGTCCGGACCGCGCTGTCCTGCCCCAGGAACTGCGCCGTCGTCGGCACGCCACCATCCGTGCCCCCCGCAAGCGTCACACTTGCGGCCTCAACGGCCGGAACGGTTTCTGGCAACACGACCTTCACCAGCGCGCCCAGATCCTGTGACACAGCCGCGGCAATGGCAGACCAGTCCGCCCCCGCATAGGTCGCAGAACCAAGCTCGGCATGCGTAACCGCAAGCGCATATCCGGAACCCGTCGCCGTCACCGCCGCCACAATCCCGTTGCCCGCACTGCCCGTGCAGACCGCCTGAATGTTCACACCATCAAGCGTTCCGGAAGCCGCCACATCCGTCCCGTCCGTCACCCGCACGACTACGAAAGCCGAAGCGCCCTGCATCACGGCGATATTGACCGCCAGACCCGCATCCGTCGTCCTGTTCTGCTTGGCCCCGAACGCCGCGACATAGTCGCTCATGCCCCCGATCGGCAGCGGCATCCCCACCGGCCCCCAGCCGGCAGTGCCCACAATGCCCAACTGCGAAGACGATGCTCCCGCCAGGGCCAGCGTCTGCGGCTGGGCAATCTGCACATAAAGATTTGGCACGGTCAGTGCCGTGGTATTCAGCGTTCCCGCCTGATAGACCAGAGACATCCCCGGATCGCTCTCCAAAATGCAGAAAGCGGGCGCCTCAGACAGAAGCCACCCGCTTTCCTGATGAAATTTCAGCCCTTTGACTCAGCCGCGCGTCAGGCGGCGGCAACCACCGTCCCGAACCTGTCAACACCCAGGCCCGGATAGGCCGAAGCTGCCGCCTGCGCCGCAACCACCGCCTGCATGGCCTCCAGAGCCGCCGTCACCGTCTGGTTCGCCGCCCCCGGAGCCAGCGCTCCGAAAGACGCCGCAAGCCCGCCCTCTCCAGACAGATTCCCGATGCCACACAGCATTTCGGACGCCCACTGCACCTGCAGGGTGTCAAACACCAGCTCATAGAAATAATCCCGCCGGTACAACGCCTCGTTCTGCATCGTGTCGACGTCTTCCACGCTCTGGAACCGGAGCTGAGCCTCCCGCCCGTCCAGAGTGCTGATCCAGCTCTGCTCCGCCAGCGCCGTATCCAGAACGGACGCCAGCGTCTCCCGCGCCGTCGCATCCGCAGTCCAGATCGAAACCCGATAAAGCTGCGCCTGCCGCCGCGTTACCCGGACCGACTGCCCATACCCACCGGCGTGACCGTTCAGGACCCGTCCCGACACACTGACCTTCGCACCCTTCGACACACCGCCCGACAGCGCAGCAGCCAGAGCGGCCGCAACCGTCTCAGGCGTATCCTGCGCCGTCACTGCATAAGCGGCGGAAGGCGCGCCCCCATGCGGCGTGTCATCCAGCCAGACCGCCACAACACCCGCCGGCGCGTCCTCACCGGAAAAGACGATCTCCACCACCCCATCCGTCACAACGACCCCGACCGTAGGAACAACCTGCTGCTGTACCCGCCAGGGCCGCCCCAGAGGTTCCGCCCATTCCGGCATCTTCCGCGGCGCCATGGTAACGGTCACGAAATCGATGTTGCTGCGAATGTTCTGCGCCGCGAAAAGATCACTGGGTAACAGCCATCCCCGCCGCAACACCGCCTGCCGCCCCGTCACCGAAGCGCCTGACAGACCCTCCGGATACAGGATCTGCGCACAGTTAAAGGCAAGCGCCAGCCCGACCCTGGAGGCATCCGCCATTCTTTCCTCCTCAGACCTGCTGAAGCGACATGGTACACCGGATACCGAACCCGGAAATTTCCACCGCATTGATCGTATACGTCGTGCCCAGATCGGACGTGACCGTCATATAAGGCGTCAGCACCACACCCGGCAGAAGCGGAAGATACATCACGGACTGGCCCGGCCGGGTCGCCCCCGGCACACCACTCCCCGAAGATTCCCCCTTTGCCCGCATGATGATGGCCGCCGGACACTCCGAGACCAGCGTCTGCACTGTCCCCGTAACCCCGCTGACCGACACGGTCCGGCTGCACACAACACACAAAGGCGGCCGCAAAGGCTCCACGGACGCCACAAAATACGTCCGCCCGCTCGCCACAAGGATATCAGCAACCTGCGTATCATCCCGCCGATCGGTAAGAACATATTCCGTCGGAATCCCCCATCCGATCGGCCGCGCAAACGAAAATCCGGCATCAACATCAAAAGCCAGCATGGGCTGCGCATGAAGGGTCTCCATCGGCAATAGCCCGCCCACAGGACGATACTGCTCCCCCGAGGCCCCAAGCACTCCCGCGGCTTTTGCATATCCCCGGGAGAGCCTGGCCGCGATCATTGCCTGCTGCACATTGCTCTCCTCAAACCACGATCGCCCGGCCGTCCTGCAATTCCAGACCACCCGTCACGCCCAGAAATGCACACAGACGCCGCCGCCACAGCGTGAACAGCATCACCCGGTCCTGCACTTCCCGACCATTGTGATACCAGCCCGCCGCCCGCGCCGTATCCAGATTGTCCGACGACGCCGTAATCGCAGTTTCCAGCGGATAAAGCTGCGCCAGATAAAGCCGGATCTGCTGAAGCTCAGCTCCGGACAGACAGTTCATCCGCCATTCCAGCGCCCCTTCCACCTGAAAGAAACGCCAGGATTCCTGATTGCCTTCCCGCGACCCGATCGCGGGATAACCACAGAACCGGCGAATATCCATTTTCTCTCCTTCCGAGAGAATATCCGTCGATAAACCAACCGTTCCGGACATGTCATTCTCCCCGCAAGAGAGGCCCCCGCCAAACAGACAGGGGCCGGAAAAATCAGAACGTCAGACCAAGCGCATCCGTCCCAAGGCTCTCGATCACGACGCCACGCTTGAGGTAGCTGTTCGTGGCCGTCGGAATGACCGTCATGTCTGCCGTCACATCGGTCGGCAGTGCAAAACCGCCAATCCAGTACCAGGACTGCGCAATGATCTGGCGCAGACGATCCAGCGGCTCACGCGTCACCATCGCCACGCTGTCCACCATCTCGATCAGCGCCCGCTCCGCATCCGGAATGTCGGAATGACCCGTCAGCGCACAGTCCCCCTCAATCAGCGCACCCTGACCCAGCAGCAGCGCACGGTGAATGGAACCAGCCCCCAGAGACGCCTGCTGCGGCGCTTCCGTCGTCGGGATGAACCGCACACCCAGAAGCTCGATCACCTGCCCGGAACGATACTCTTCCGAACCATAAGCGCCACGATACAGATGCTTGAAATCCGGATCGCGGAACAGCGACAGAAGCTGCAGGTCATCAAGATAACAGTGATACGCACCATTGATCATCGGCACGTTGTTGCGCCGCAGCGTCGCCACACCGGCCAGAACCTGCTGGATACCCAGCGTATCCGCCAGACCGCTCGTGCTGGCCGTCTGCAACGCCGCCGTGGTCAGACGGCCGTTCGGACGGATCACCATCGGCGCCGTGGACGCCACAACCGCCTGGCCTTCCGTCCCATCCGCAACCGAGACAGACGCCGAGAACGTCATCTGACCCGAAACACCGCCCGGCGCCGTGGAGACATTCGTCCCGTCCGCCGTCACGCTGACAAGCGTGTAAACATCCCCACCTACCGTCACGGTCATGCCATGCGTCGCGCTGATCGGCGTCACCTGACCGTTCACGATCACGGACTGGAAACCGCGGATATCATCAACAGCAATGGTATTGTCATCACTGCCCAGCGTCGCCGTCACACGCGTATTGCCGCCCAGGTAACCACCCACACCATTCTGCGCACCACCAAACAGCGTATTGCGCGCCAGACGGTCCAGGGACTGCATGGCCTGCACGCCATTGGTGTTGGCATTGGCCAGGAACTGCGACGCAATACCCACGCCACTGGTGACCATGTTCAGATCGATCGTATCGCCATACTGGTTGATGGAGAGCGTATACTGCTCGATCGACCAGCCGGACGGGCTCAGACCATTGTCGAAATTTGTATTGCCCGTCGGATTCAGCGGCGTCGTCACCGGAGCCTTGAGGCTCTTGCGGGTTTTCGTCAGCGTCTCACCGATGGCATTCGGGAAAACCTCACGATCGGCAACCTGCCGGAACCCCAGCCGGGATTTCAGACCATTCTCGAACTCGCGGGCCAGAAAACCCTGCTGAATGGCGGCCTGAAGCTGAACAGGAAAATTATCAATGCTCATGTGTTTTTTCCGTAAATGTGTTTTCTGAACCCGGCCTGCCATCAGACCCGGTCAAATATCGTCCCGGACCTCAGCCCTGGGCCAGAAACTGCCATTTGCGCGCTTCGTAATCCGCCTCACTGACGGCGCGCGCATTGAACGGTTCGATCCCACCCGGGCGCGGCGCTGCCTGCCCGACCGTGGTCCCGCTCGAATATCCGGGCCGCAGCACCTCGCCGAACAGATAGGCCCGCTCCTGACGGGCCTGCTGCAAAGCCTCGGCCACACCGAGCACAGAACCATCCTCGCCCCGATTGATCCCTTCCAGATCAATCAGCCGCACGACATCATCAGGATTATGCGCACCATTGCGGATCGCCTCCGCCCGAAGCGCCGCCACGATAACCTCCCGGTCACTGTCCTGCCGCACCCGGGCCAGCGCTTCCTCATGACTGCGCTGAAGCGTCTCCTGCCGTGTCACAACATCCGTCATTTCCTGACGGACCGCCTCAACCTCGCTCCGCGCTTCATTCAGCGCCTGACGCAGAGCCTCCACATCCTCAATGGTGTCATCAGTTCCGGACATCATTCCCCCGTCAACACTCATGCTTGTTCAGAAGCACACCATTGCTCCAGCATTTTCCATTCCGCATTCGGATCAGAATTTCCCGATGCCATCGCAAACATCCGAACCGCCGTCTCGCGGCTCAGAATTCCATTGGACACAGCCGTCACCAGCCCCTGCACCAGCGACAGAAGCTCCGGATCCGTAGACGGAAACCACGCCGGCCACCGCAGGCTCATGCGGCAATACGGCAGATCCTTGACCAGCGATCCCCCCAGCCGCAGTCCGTTTTCCAGAACACAGGAAAACCGGCACGCCATCCGGTAAATCGAGAGCAGCGCCCCCTCCCCGTAGGAATGGCGCAGACGATCCACCAACCAGATCAGCGGCTGACACATCATCTCCATGGCCTTGCCCGACTGCGCACCACCAACCCGGTCACCATGAGCCCGGTTGCCATGCAACTGCTCCAACACCACCAGACGCAGTTCCCGATAATGATCGAGCACCGCCCCCGCTGCGTTCCCGTTGATTTCCAGCAGTTTGGCATCACCCTCGGGCGGAAGCGTCAGAGCCGAAGCCGCCCCGCCCTGATGCGCCACCCCGTCTGAAAATCCGCCCGTTTTCAGAACCAGCGTCGGATCGGACCCGTATTTCAGTCCCCGTCCGGCCTGAGACAGCAGATAATCTGCCTCGATGACCGTATCGATCGCCCGCTCGAACGTGCACTCACCCTCAGGATCACGCCCACAAGGCCCGCCCAGATTGCGTATCCACACAATGGGCACGAACCCCAGCCCATGCCGAACGGAGCGGCTCTCGTCCCGAACCCCGCCATCCATCCCCACCAGCCAGGGCACGGACACCGCACAATCCAGCGGCGTCCAAACCCGCTGCCACCAGAACTGCGCGCCCAGAAGCTCATCCGAAATCGGATAGCCCTGCATCGCCAGATCCCGGCCCCGAACCAGAAACCGCTCCTCAACCCGAAGCAGCTCCCCCGTCGCATCATCCCAGAACGGCGTCAGATACGCCGTTTCCAGAACGGACAACTTCGGAACCCCGGCAGAAACCTCGAACAGAATCGCAACCGACCCCACCGCCCCCAGCCGCGCAGCTTCCATCAGAAGCGACGCCAGCCGGGTCTGAGACGCAAACGCGCTCAGGGCATGTGCCACACGCGAATCATCCGTCACCAGACCCGGCCAGTGCGTATCCCCGAACAGGAGCGACACCGACTCATCCACCACCGTCCGGCACAAATTCGTACGAACAGAAGGACGCCGGCTGGACAGCGGGATATATTCCCCCGCCCCCGACTTCTCCATCGAGAACGGATGCGGCAGCGCATCATACTGCGTCCCGTCCAGAACACGCTTGAGCGCCAGCAGCCGCGCTGTCCGCGCGGACGCACCCGCGGGAACAGCGTAACGCTGTTGCAGGGACAACCAGTCCATGTGTTCTCCATTGTTTCAGGCCGCAATTCCGACCCGAACGGTCGGTTCAGCGCGCCAGCGAAAATCCAGACGAGCTCCAGCCCGTCATGCCGCCATTCCCGGCAAGCATCAGTTCACTCAGCCCCCAGACCATCGCATCCGCCCGGTCCGGAGACCGTGGCCCGCGATATCCACTGACCGAGAAATGACAGAGCTGATCCTCCAGAGCCGTGAACCGACCATGATGAACAACCCTGCCAACCTCGTAGAGTGCCGCAACCGGCTCCGCGCGCGCCGCCTTGCCCCGCGCCGCCGTCACCAGCTTGACGGAAGCATGCGCCCGCACACTCCGGATCGTGCCCTCTACCAGAGCCCCCCCGAAGTTCCGCTCCGCAACAATGCGTTCAGCACCCCATTCATCAAATGCCCGCAGGGCCCTGGCAGCCCAGCCCGCCGGACTATCCCTGGCAGACAGATCTTCCAGAACATGCCCCACACCAGCCGCATCAACGCCGCAGACCACAATCCCGATCTCGTCGGACCTGTAATCTTCCGGTCCCGCAGCCCCCGAAGGATCAACAGACACCAGAATACGCCGCATCCGAGCCGCCACATCCGCCCGGCTCTGAGACGTAATCGCCGCCTCACGCCGGAACATCTCCAGCCGCCACAGCGCCCCTTCGACAACCGATTGATATTCACCATAAAGAAACCGCCGCTTTTCCCGCTCAGGAAGCGCTTCAAGACTGGCGAGATAATCCTCGCTCAGATTATCCCGGTTGGCCTGCGGATTCAGGATCATCGTCGCATAGAGCGACCGATCCCTGACCGGTTCCCCCGACTTGGGCTCGATCCCGCTTTCGAAAAGCGCATAAAGCCAGTGCCCCATGCTCGGCGGATTGGCATCAATATATTCCTTGACGGCAAGACCCGTCTTCTGCGCCAGACGCGTCAGAAGCATGTTCCGCGCGCCATAACTGATCTGACTGGCCTCGTTCAGATAAACCGTCGCAAACTCCAGACCCAGGATCTTCTCGGTCCGCTGCTCGTCATCCAGCCCTCCGAAAAAGATCGTCGATCCATTCGGAAACGTCACAACACAGTCCTGCCGGTCCAGCTTCCACCCGACCTGCGGAAAACACATCCGCATGACCTTCGGAAACGTGTCCCGCAGAACCGACGCCTTCAGCGCCGTCAGACGATGGCGAAAAATACCATGCCGACTGTCCGGTGCCTTCAACGCCCGTATTACAACGGCCCGAACCAGAACAAAGGTCTTCCCCGACCGCGACCCGCCCCTCAGAAGAATATGCCGCGCCGGCCCACCCAGCAGCCGCACCGCCTCACGCTGCGAATCATTAAGCCTAAAGGGCGCTGTCATCACTGCTGATGCTGATCGAAATCGTTCCCGACCGCCCCTCGGGCTCCATACCCGCCCTGAAACGGGACGGACGATGCGCCCGAAGCAGAAAGGCCATCAACCCGTCACTATACCGTTTGCGGACAATGGGATTCCCCGTCTCCGGATCGCAGATCACCCGCCCCCCATAAGTAACGGGCTCGTCATATCCCTCGACGGCCCTCCGCCGTGCCTCCGCCTCCAGAGCATCCGCGGCCTCCTCAAGCGCATCCTCCCACCGGGCAGAAAATTCCTTGTCCGTATCTTTCCACAGATACAACGTGCTGCGCTGTACCTCGGCAACACGCCCTGCTTCCGAAATATTCCCACTCACAGACAGATGTTCCAGAAATCTCTTCTTCCGTTCCCATGACTGTTCCCGTCGCAAGGAACACCTGCCAGATACGTCTTCATCCATCTGCTTCAACCTTTTCCCTGGCACCCGGCTTCCGGTCCCGCCTCCCGGACCGACCTGGAAACCCACCATCAGCCTGCCCTCAGCGAAGCCTCCCTGCGGCTCATCATCATGCCCCCCTCCAGCCACACAGCCCGGACCGGCATGTGCCGCGAGCGAACCCGCTGTCCCGATCCTTTCCGCGCCAGAGTTTCCACATTCCGCTGCGTCTGCTCCCGCTCCGCCCGCGTCGCCACACGGGCAACAGTTTCCGGTGCAACCCGTCCGATCACCCGAACGGACGCTGCCGATCGCTGACAGGGAATGGACCTGCACCGCACATCCAGACGTGACAGACCCGCATCCACCAGTTCATGCCATTCCAGCACGACATCCGCCCGATGAACCGGCTCACCTTCATAGACAAGCGGACAGCCCACAAATGAACCCGAACTTTCCTGAAGAACAATGAATGTCTGCCGACCAGACAGGACAATGCTGCCAGAAGAAATTTCACATTTTTCCATAATTCAGGAAACTTCCAAAATAAAAGCCGACCTTCTTGCGAAAGGCCGGCTTTGGATTTCATGTCGTAATTCTTCAGTATGCATTTTTTATAACAAAACCGCGTTCAAATATCAAGCGACAATTTATCGTTAACCGGATTTTTTCCTGCGGTTCTTTTTGGACATCGTCTCATAAACATGCGCCAGTTGCTCCAGAAGCAGCGCACACTGAGCCGAAACCTTCATCCGTGCCCGCCCTTCCGACAGGGCAGGATAGAGATGCCGCGCCATCGCCGAAAAAGACATCTCACGCGCCAGAAGCATCTCAAGCCGAACATGTGCCCCAAGCCCCAGCATGTCGCGAATCTGCGAGATCCGCGCGGAACACTGCCCCCGCCCCATCATCCAGGTGTGAATATCCCCCCGCTCCCTGACACGACCGTCAGACGGCGCCTCTTCCACAACCCCCAGGGACGCAAAGACATATTCCCGATACCAGCGGTCCGCCGCCGCCAGTTCATCGTCTCCGATATCGCCCGCGTCATACATGGACTGCACCGCATTCACGACCCGGAACGTCTTTTCGACCTCACGGATCTCAGAATGGCGATACCGCTCCACAGTCGGCCTCACCACACCGTCAGGGATTTCCCGCGCCATACCCAGCATCAATTGATCTCCATGCCGGACTCACGACCGCCCATTGGCTGCAACCCCGGAAAAACCGGCACCAGATCCGCACCCCACAGCGCATTCCAGCTTACAGGATGCCCCGCGGGAAGGGCCTCGGCCGTCTCCCTGTCCGTCACCGTCCGGGCCCGCGACGAAGACACGCCGGATGTTTTTCTGGCAGAACGTCCCCGTCCCTTGCGAACACTTCCCTGCTCCGGTAGCCAACCATCCGAAGCAAGCATGGCAGCGAGAGCGCTTGCGGAGACCCGACGGGGTACGGAACCTGACTTGACCTGCCTCATCTCAACACCTTTATCAATACAGAACTGTTACCAACTTTGGCAAAATGCCACAGCGTGTGATAAAAAAAACTTCTTCTGGATTTGGCATAAAGCCATTGCTAAAAAGGCCGCATGGCCAAACACAAGCGCCCGGACTCTCTGACTGCACTCCAACGAGCCATCGGAACTCGCATTTCCTGGGCTCGTGAACTCGTCATGCCCAACCAGAGCGAATGCGCCCGCCTGCTGGGCGTCGACGCCTCCACTCTCAACAAGATCGAACGCGGGGACCGCGCGCCCAGCGTCTTCCTCATCGCGGCGCTCTCGAACCGCCTGCGCGTGTCGACAGATTTTCTTCTGAAAGGCGTCCTGAACGGTCGTACCGACGAAGAACTGGCCCTGCGGCTGGCTGCCCTGCACCCAGAGTTGGTGCTCCAGCGGCAAGACATGGCTCCGAACACGGACAGAAACACGTCTTCCGACATACCTGATCCGCCCAAGAGACCAGATGAGGAGATCCATTAGTGGCCGTTTCACTGGTTTCCGTACGCATTCAGGCGCCCCCATTCGATACGACACGATCAGTTCGCCTCATCGATGGAATGAACAAATCGGAAACATCCCCGGTCATCAGATCGTCTGAGTTCATTGACCGGCTCCCTTCCTTCCCCGTTGATCGTCCCCATGACAACCACCGATTAACGATAAATTAATGGCACTGTGCCACTGGGTCAAGGAACAAATGTGGCTTTGAGCCATTAACACTGGTTTTAGCTGCCGCCAATTTTCCGCATTGCAGCCACAATCCCGCAACGCAGGCACGCTTTTTTCTTCAGGATTTCGCAAGAAACCACCTTGAAGAGTTTCATATTACGGCTTTTTCCAGAGACTGGATTTTGTCTCAATCAGTACTTGTCAGGTATTGATTTGAGGTTGCGGCGGTGCGTATCCCCCGCCGCAAAAACTCTTTCAAAAAAAATAACGATGATTTTTTGTATTTCCAGTGTTTTCGGATGGAGGTTTTCCCAGCCGCCCCCCCTCCTGCACAGACGGATCAACCCGGAGAATTATTCGTGAATGACGTCCAGATCCCCGAACCGGGTATATTCCCCTTCGAAATAAAGCTGGATCATTCCGGTAGGACCATGCCGCTGCTTCTCAAGAATCAGCTCGGCCTTGTTGTGCACGAGCGCCATCTTGCGCTGCCACTCTTCTGTCGCCACCTGAAACTTGTCATTGCTGTCGTAAGCACTGTCCTTGGGCTGACGCTGCTGCAGATAGTACTCATCCCGATAAACGAACATGACCGCATCCGCATCCTGCTCGATCGAACCCGATTCGCGCAGATCCGACAACATCGGCCGCTTGTCCTCACGCGACTCGACCTGACGTGAAAGCTGCGACAATGCAATCACGGGAACGGAAAGCTCCTTCGCAATGGCCTTCAGCCCCTGCGTGATCATCGAGATTTCCAGAACACGGCTGTCAGGCTTCGTCCCGATGGCTGGCCGCATCAGTTGCAGGTAATCCACCACAACCAGGCTCAGCCCCTGCGTCCGCGCCAGACGCCGACACCGGGTCCGCATGGCGGACAGGGAAATCGCCGGCGTATCGTCAATATAAAGCGGCAGCCTCTGAAGCTCGCGCGCAACCCGGACAAACCGGTCAAATTCCTTCTGCCCGATATCACCACGACGAATCTTCTCGCCCGAAACCTCGGCTTCCCCCGACAAAATACGGGTTGCCAACTGCTCGGACGACATTTCCAGCGAGAAAATCGCCACTGACCCTTTGGGCTTCTCCCCGCTGTCCTCGGCATCCCGCAAAATCGACCGAGCCGCCGAGAACGCGATCTTGGTCGCCAGCGCCGTCTTGCCCATCGCAGGACGGCCCGCAAGAATGATGAGATCGGAGGGATGAAGCCCACCCGTCCGCTTGTCGAAATCCCGCAGACCCGACGTCAGACCCACCACGTCTCCGGTCCGCTGATAAGCCTTGGTCGCGACCTTGACCGCCTCGGTCAGCGCATTGGTGAAGGAAACGAAGCCGCCTTCCTGGCCACGCTCGGTCGCCAGCTTGAACAGGGCTTCCTCGGACGCCGCAATCTGATCCGACCCATCAAGATCAGGCCGGGCGCCGAAGGCATTGTTGACGACCGTCTCGCCAATATCGATCAGTTGCCGCCGAACCCAGGCATCATGGATCACCCGCCCATAATCACCCGCATTGACGATGCCCACCATCGCCGTCAGCAGCTTGGCCAGATAGGCCGGCCCGCCCGCAGCATCCAGAACACCGGTATGCTCGAACTCCGCCCGCATCGTCACCGGATCGGCCAGTTGCCCCCGCTCGATCCGCCGCGCAATGGCTTCGTAGATCCGCCCATTGACCGGGTCGGAAAAATGAGCCGGTTCCAGAAAATCCGAAACCCGCTCATACGCCTTGTTGTTGGTCAGGATGGCGCCCAGAAGCGCCTGTTCTGCGGCCGTACTCGAAGGCGGGCTGCGCCTCAGCAGGACACCCAGATCCCCATCGTTCGAGGAACCCTCAGATACGGTCGGAAAGGAATGCGATTCGGTCATAGTCACGCCGCCTTTCTAACATCACGCCCTGCCATCAGAAACGGATTACCTTGCGATCCAGCCATCCTGAGCCAGCACCACCCCGGCCAGATACAGACTCCCACAGATCAACACCCGAGCAGGCCCGCTCCCTTGCGCCGACAGATGCTCCAGCGCCGCTTTCACCGTAGGCCCCGCAACCGCCCGGCCTCCGGAAGCCGCAACGATGTCCGCGACCGACATCGCCAGATGCTGCCCAGGCTCCGACACCGCCTGAACCGAAGTCGCACGTTCAATAATTGGTCTCAAAAAACCTGAAGCATCCTTGGTCTGCTTTACACCGGCAATCACATGAACGGGCCGGTCTTTCCAGCCCTCCAGAACCGTCCCCAGCACCTGCCCGGCGTCCGGATTGTGCCCCCCGTCCAGATAGAGTTCCCACCCCGCAGGAAGCATCCGGGCCAGCGTACCCTCCAGCTTCTGCAAACGCGCAGGCCAGAAGGTCCGGGCAATCCCCTGATACGCCGAAAGCGGCAGCGCCACTCCCGAAACCCGGAGCGCCGCCACAGCCAGAGCCGCATTCCCGGCCTGATGCTGCCCCTTCAGCGCGGGCAAAGGCAGCGAAAGCGCCCCGTCAGCATCCCGGTAATCAAGACCATCCACCCGCTCGGTGAAGAAAATATCCTGCCCCACCACCCGAAGCGGCGCACCCAGTTCCGCAGCCCTGCGACGAATGACCTCCAGAGCTTCCGGCATTTGAGCCGCAGAAACAACCGGAACACCTTTCTTGATGATCCCAGCCTTTTCCCCGGCAATAGCCGCGACCGTACTGCCCAGAAAGGCCTCATGATCCAGACTGACCGGCGTAATCACGCAGGCCGCAGGCTTCGGCACCACATTGGTCGCATCCAGCCGCCCGCCAAGCCCGACTTCCAGCACAACCAGATCCGCGGGTACCTGCGAAAACAGCAGGAACCCCGCAGCCGTCAGAAC
Source organism: Gluconobacter sp. (assembly GCF_047722525.1). Taxonomy (GTDB): domain Bacteria; phylum Pseudomonadota; class Alphaproteobacteria; order Acetobacterales; family Acetobacteraceae; genus Gluconobacter. The sequence continues at coordinate 49,302 of NZ_JBDNYY010000008.1, read as the reverse complement.
CTCGAAAACCGTAATCGGAGCACCAGCATTGATTTGCTCAACCTTCTCGAGCGCAGCAACCAGAACATCTTCGTCCACAAGCCGCCCCGCCAGCCGGAAGCGCTCGGTCACGCTCACCAGATGCGGACTGCTCATGACATGCACCCGCAGACCAGCCGCCTCGGCAATGGCCCGCAGATTGGCACAGGTGCTGCCCTTGCCGTTCGTCCCCGCCACATGAATGACCGGCGGCAGATAACGCTCAGGATGACCCAGCTTCGCCAGAAGCGCCTCAAGCCGCCCCAGCGAAAGATCAATCAACGCCGGATACAACTCCTGCAACCGCGCAAGAACGGCCCCCGGCCGCCCCTGATATTCGCCGGACAACCGAACCGGTGCCCCACGCTCCGCAGTCATCAGGCCGCTGCGTCGGAAACGGTTTTCTGGCGCATCATGATCCCCAGGATCCGCCCCAGAAGTTCCGGCAGTTCGGAACGCTGGGCCACGATATCCACCATGCCGTGCTCACGCAGATATTCCGAACGCTGGAACCCTTCCGGCAGCTTCTCGCGGACGGTATCCTGAATGACACGCGGCCCCGCAAACGCGATCAGCGCATTGGGCTCGGCGATATGCACATCGCCCAGCATCGCGAAGGACGCCGAAACGCCCCCCGTCGTCGGGTTCGTGAATACGACAACATAAGGCAGACCCGCTTCCTGAAGCATCTGCACACCGATCGTCGTGCGCGGCATCTGCATCAGACTGACAACGCCTTCCTGCATCCGCGCCCCACCCGAAGCTGTATAGACCACCAGCGGCGCCTTCTGCAGGACCGCCAGACGACAGGCCGCCACAAAAGCCTCGCCCAGCGCAGCCCCCATCGTCCCCAGCAGGAACTCCGGCGCCATAACGGCAACCACGGCCTTCTGCCCCTTGATCAGACCATGGGCGACCACAAGCGCCTCATCGAGATGCGACTTGTTCCGGGCATCCTTCAGGCGGTCCGTATACCGCTTGGAATCCTTGAACCCCAGCGGATCGACCGGCATCTTCGGCAGCTCGATGGTGGTGTATTCCCCCCCGTCGAACGTCCAGCCCAGCCGCTCCTTCGCCGTCGCCCGCATGTGATGCCCACAATGCGGACACACCTTCTCGGACCGCTCCAGCTCCTTGGTGAGCATCATCTGCCCGCAGGATTCGCAGTTGGTCCACAGATTGTCCGGCACGTCCCGCTGAAGCAGGCCACGCAGCTTGGGTCGGACGTAGTCGGTCATCCAGCTCATGTCGTCTCGTTACTTTCTGCCCGCCTTCAGGACAAAGGACGGAGTGGGGTCAAAGCCCGGCGAAGGGCCATATTCTCTGGCGCGTTTTAACGCCCGGCGACCAAATATGCCAGCCCAACCATCAGCCCGCCTCTTATCGCTCCCGCCTGCCCCACAAAACATGGCATCTTCTCGCCAGACCACGTTCCTGAACGGAGAAGACCATGTCCGACAGTTTCAACACCATCCGCTTTCCCACGCCACAGGGCCTCAAGCCCGGCTGGTTCATCGGCTTCGGCGCCTTCCTGATCATCCTCGGCATCCTGGCCGCCCTGGATGCCATCACCACCACACTGACCAGCATGGTCATCCTCGGCGTCCTGATGATCATCGGCGGCGTCGCCCAGGTCATGCAGAGCTTCGCCCATCGCGGCCTGCCCGTCCCGAACCAGTGGCTCTCCGGACTGATCGGCGGTCTCTACATTCTCGGCGGACTGCTCCTGATCGAAGAACCCGCCACCGGCTCGATCTTCCTGACCGCCATCCTCGCAGGCTGCCTGATCTTCGCCGGCCTCGCCCGGACGTTCTGGGCGGGCGGACACCGCACCAACAGAAGCTGGCTCGCCCTTGCCATCAGCGGCCTCATCACGCTGGTCATCGGCATCCTGCTTTACATGACGCTGCCCTGGTCGGGCCTGTGGCTGATCGGCATGTTCATCGCCGTGGAACTGCTGATGGCCGGCGTCGCAACCGTCCTCTTCGGACTCTCCCTGCGCAACGACGTCTGATCCGCTTTCTTCCGGCAGGTACCCGCCTGCCGGAACACCGGACCTCAGGCCCGCACGGCCGCCGCCAGCCCCTCAAGCTGCTTCAGAACCGCCGGAACCGTCCGTTCCGTCGCCCGGCCATCCTCAAGCGTGCCAGCCATGGTCTTGATCAAAGCCGACGCCACAACAGCGGCATCCCCAATCCGCGACGCCGTCCGCGCCTGCTCCGGCGTGGAAATCCCGAAACCCACGGCCACAGGCAGGTCCGTGGCTTCCCGGATCCGCGGCAGCGCCTTCTCCAGATCCGCCGCACTCGCGCTGTTCGTCCCGGTAATCCCGGTAATGCTCACATAATAAACGAACCCGCTCGCATCCCGCAGAACGTGGAACAGCCGGGAATTGGACGTCGTCGGCGCCACCAGCGTGATGATATCGAGGCCCGCTTCCCGAGCATGCGCATCCAGAAGATCGGCCTCTTCAGTCGGCATGTCGACAACGATAATCCCGTCCACCCCCGCCTGCGCCGCATCAAAGCAGAACTCGGCCGGACCATAGCTGTCGATCGGGTTCAGATACCCCATCAATACGATCGGCGTCTCACTGTCCGCCTCACGGAACGCGCGGACCATCTCCAGCACCAGACCTAGCGTCGCCCCGGCCTTGAGCCCACGAAGGGCAGCCGCCTGAATCGTCGGCCCATCGGCGGACGGATCGGAAAACGGCACACCAATCTCAATCAGATCAGCCCCCGCCGCCGGCATCGCCCGCAGCAGTTCCAGCGAGGTGTCATAATCTGGGTCACAGGCCTGAAGATACGGAATCAGCGCCCCGCGCCCTTCCTTTTTCAGAGCTGCAAAACGTGTCTGGATCCGGCTCACAGCTTCACTCCCAGATGATGCGCCACGGTAAAGATATCCTTGTCCCCACGACCGGAGACATTCAGGACAATGATCTGATCCTTCGCCATCGTGGGCGCGATCTTCATGACATGCGCCAACCCATGCGCACATTCGAGTGCCGGGATAATACCCTCCGTCCGTGTGCAGACCTGAAACGCCTCAAGCGCCTCCTCATCCGTCACACCGACATATTCCGCCCGGCCAATATCATTCAGCCAGGAATGTTCCGGCCCGATCCCCGGATAATCCAGCCCCGCACTGATTGAATGCGCTTCCTCGATCTGCCCGTGCCTGTCCTGAAGCAGGTAGGTCCGGTTGCCATGCAGCACACCCGGCCGCCCACGGGAAATGGACGCCGCCGTCTTGCCGGAATCCAGCCCATGCCCCGCCGCCTCAACACCAATCAGCTTCACATCCGCATCGTCCAGAAACGGATGGAAAATCCCCATCGCGTTCGACCCGCCACCGATGGCCGCCACGATCACATCCGGCAGGCGTCCTTCAGCCTGAATAATCTGCTCTTTGACCTCAACCCCGATGACGGACTGAAAATCACGGACCATCTCCGGATACGGATGAGGCCCCGCGACCGTACCGACAAGGAAATACGTATCCGCGACATTGGCCACCCAGTCACGCATCGCCTCGTTCATGGCATCCTTCAGCGTCCCCGCCCCGGCCGTGACAGGCTTCACTTCCGCCCCCAGCAGATGCATGCGGAACACATTGGGCTTCTGCCGCTCCACGTCGGTCGCACCCATGTAAATGGTGCATTTCAGCCCGAAAAGCGCACAGACCGTCGCCGTCGCCACACCGTGCTGCCCCGCGCCGGTCTCCGCAACAATCCGCGTCTTGCCCATCCGCCGGGCCACAAGGATCTGGCCCATGACATTGTTGAGCTTGTGCGAGCCAGTATGGTTCAGCTCTTCACGCTTGAAATAGACCTTCGCCCCGCCAAGTTCCTCGGTGAGGTGCTGCGCGAACCACAGCGGGCTCGGACGACCGACATAATCCTTCAGATAATAGTCCAGTTCCCTGCGAAACTCCGGATCAGCCTGCGCAGCGCGATAGGCCTCATCCAGCTCAAGCAGGAGCGGCATCAGCGTTTCCGCCACAAAGCGGCCACCGAAGATCCCGAACCGTCCCCGGTCATCAGGGCCGGAACGGAGAGAATTAGACAGGGGGGAAGATGTATTCGTCATACCGCACTCAGTTCCGCTTCAGGGCCCCAAAGCGATACCAAGGGCAGCCCCCGCCGTCCATCCACCTCACTGATTTCCGACGCATTCTGAAACAATTACAGACCCGGGGCCTTGCGATCCCGAAGCAGGCAGGACATGAGAGAGCCTCACCGCCCTTTCATTTTCCCCGAGGACCTGCCTGATGTACCTGGTGCGCCCCGCTGGCGTTCCGGCCCGGGAAACCGGACCAGACGTCGATATTTCCAAAGCGGTCTGGCTCGACCTCATCAATCCTACCCCCGTCGAGATCGACCGCGCAGAAAAAGACCTCGGCACCCATATCCCCCGCCGGGACGAACTCGAGGAAATCGAAAGCTCGTCCCGCCATCACGAAGAGGGTGGCGTCCTCTATCTCTCGACCCCCCTCGTCAGGCGTGAAGAAGACACGGCGTTCTCCCTGCCGATCGGCTTCGTCCTGACAGACCGGCGCCTCATCACCGTCCGCTATGCCGACTACTACGGTTTCGACATCGTCGGCCGCCGTCAGGCGGAACGTGACCCCGCCAAAGGCGAACCTTCCGCCAACGAACTCCTCGTCGAGATCATCGAAGAAATCATCAACCGTCTGGCAGACACCCTGGAAGCGCTGGGCCGCACCCTCGACGCCATCTCCAAGCGCGTCTTTACAGTGGATCGCCCCCATGACCCCGCACGTGCCGGCGAGATGCTGCGCGAAACCCTGCGTCGCCTCGGCCATGCCGGCGATCTGGCATCCCTGATCCGCGACAGCCTGCTCGGCCTCGACCGCATCCTGATCTATATCGGTGACAGGACCGCAAAAGACCCACAGCCCCTCAAGACCCGCATCAAGGTTGCAGGGCGCGACATCGCCTCCCTCAACGACTTCGACGCACAGACCGTCAACAAGGTCCAGTTCCTGCTCGACGCCACCCTCGGCTTCATCAGCATCGAACAGAATGACGGCATGAAGGTCCTGACCGTCGTCAGCGCGATCGGCATCCTGCCAACCCTGATCGCCGGCATCTACGGCATGAACTTCCACAACATGCCCGAACTGTCATGGAAATACGGCTACCCCTACGGCCTGAGCCTGATGGTGCTCTCGGTCATCCTGCCCCTGTTCTGGTTCTGGCGCCGCGGGTGGTTCGGCGCCCGCTAGGACGCCTCTTCGACCCGCAGCCCCGGCCCGACGGACCGCTCCGGCAGAACCGAGCACTGATACGCCACCGGGAACTGCCGCAGCTGCTTTTCCCACAGAGCCGGATCGCCATTGCCGTCCTTCGGCAGAACGACACTGTCCACCCCACAGCGACGCAGAAACGCCCCCTGATCGGGCAGGATATGCCCTTCCGCCCGGATCTCACCTACAAACCGCAGATATTCCCGAAGCTCCCGCGCCTGCGTGAACCCACGCCCGTCCCGGAAGATCGGGAACCGCAGCACCACAAGCTTCAGCCGGTTCAGATACGGCTTCAGCAGCGCCGGATCATCCCCACTCTCCAGAAGAACCGCCCGCGCATCATCGCGCTCCGCCAGTTCCGCAACTGTCACCAGCACCTCATGAACCTGTGCGGTCCGCGCGCCGAGTTCAAACAGCTTCATACGCCGCCTCCCTGAAAGGCTCATGCCCCAGACGTGTCAGGGTATCGAGGAACGTCTCCCCGCTCTCCCGACGCCCGAGATAGCAGTCCACAAGCCGCGCAATCGCATCCACGGTCTCGTCTTCCGGCAGCGCGGCACCCAGAATCGTCCCGATCGCCGCACCATTCTCGGCCCGGCCGCCAACCGTCAGCTGGAAGAACTCTTCCCCGCGCTTGTCCACACCCAGAAGTCCGATATGCCCGGCGTGATGATGCCCGCAGGCATTGATGCAGCCCGAGATATTGATCCGCAGCGCCCCGATTTCCGCCTGAAGTGCCGTATCCGCAAACCGCGCACCCAGCTTCTGCGCAATCGGAATGGACCGCGCATTGGCCAGCGCACAGTAATCCAGCCCCGGGCACGCCACGATATCTCCGATCAGACCGATATTCGCTTCCGCCAGTCCGACCTCCGACAGCCCCAGCCACAGATCCCGCAGCCGGTCCTTGCGCACATGCCCCAGAACCACGTTCTGCAGATGCGTAATCCGGATTTCTCCGAACGAATACGCATCCGCCAGATCCGCCAGCCGCGCAATCTGCGCCGAGGTCGCATCCCCCGGAATCCCCCCCGCCGGCTTCAGCGAAATGGTGGCAATGATATGCCCCGGATCCCGATGAACATGCGTGTTGCTTCGCACCCAGCGATCAAAGATCGGGTCCGCACGCCGCTGCTCCGCCAGAACAGCATCCGCACCCTCCGGCGCCTCAAGCAACGGCACAGCAAACCGTGCCCGGATCGCCGCAACTGCCTCGGGCGTCAGCCGATACCGCTCTAGATCCATCTGGGCGAGCTCCGCTTCAACAGCCTCACGATAGGCCTCAACCCCAATCGCCTGAACCAGAATCTTGATCCGCGCCTTATAAATATTATCGCGTCGGCCATGGGCATTATAGACCCGAACGATCGCCTCAAGCGTCGCCAGCAGGTGCTCTTCACGCACGCTATCGAACAGCTCTTCACCAATGATCGGCGTCCGCCCCAGACCGCCTCCCACAAAAATCCGGAATACCGGTGCCCCACCTTCACCCGGACGGGCCAGAATCCCGATATCATGGAAGCGCGCGGCCACCCGGTCATTCGGACTGCCCGAAATCGCGATCTTGAACTTGCGCGGCAGGAAGGTGAACTCGGGATGCAGCGTGGACCACTGACGCAGGATCTCAGCATGAACCCGCGGATCCACCAGCTCATCCGCCGCCGCCCCCGCATATTCATCCGCCGTCACGTTGCGGATGCAGTTCCCGCTGGTCTGGATGGCATGCATGTCCACCTCGGCCAGTTCCCGCAGGATGGCCGGTGTATCCTCCAGCCGGATCCAGTTGAACTGGATGTTCTGCCGCGTAGTGAAATGGCCGTAATCACGATCATACCGCAGGGCGATCTCGCCCAGCTTTCGCAACTGCCGGCTGTCCAGAATCCCATAGGGAATGGCAACCCGCAGCATATAGGCATGAAGCTGAAGATAGAGCCCGTTCATCAGACGCAGCGGCTTGAACTCGTCCTCGCTCAGTGTCCCGTCCACACGACGGTTCACCTGCCCCTCGAACTCGGCAATCCGCGCCTGAAGGAAATCCCGGTCAATCCGGTCATACTGATAATGGCCGACAGGAACACTCACTGTTCGGTCTCCACTGCAAATTCGGGATGAACAGTCGGGCCATGAGCCCGGATCTTTTCACGAACGGTTACAGGCTCCGGCGGCGAGACAGCCTGCACCGCCGTATCATAGACACCCACAACCCCATCACGCTGGGCTTCCCCGGCCACGCGCGACAGCACCGCCTCCGCGCTTTCCGCATCCAGCATGGCCGCACGTCCGATATGAAGATCCCATACCCCATCCGCACTCCACCAGACGGTACGACCATCCAGAAGACGGTTGGCAGTCAGAACCAGCTTCTGGCCAGGTTCAAGTCGGACAGGACGTTTCATCAGCGCTCACCTTCCTGATGAATCCCGATCTCACCCTGCGGCTGGACCCATCATGAATCCGTCCTCATCGCCGCTCCCCGAACAGGAGACAAAGGAGACATCAAGGACATGGGCTCACCACCCCGGATCAAACATTGATCCATCATGGTAAGATATCCAGCCCTCTAAAACCCATTTCGTGTTTTTTACAAAATACTTTTTTTATAAGTTATATAGAGAAGGAGATCGGTGCCCGGCTGGGACGCTGCATTCCGGCCTCCTCCGCATTCTGAAGCAGATGCTCCAGCGTGACGGACGCCATCTTTTCCGAAACCTCCTGATCCACGGACTGCCAGAACGGTTCCAGAACCTTGGCCCGCAGAAGATTCGTCTCCTCTTCGGGCATTTCCGGATCCTCCGTCACTGTCCGGACGATCTCGTTCAACGTGATGGTCCGGGGCGGCCTCCCTAGACGATATCCGCCCTTCGGACCCCGCACGCTGGACAGCAGTCCGGCCCGCGAAAGAGCCTGCAGCACAGGCTCGATCCCCCGACGGAGCATGTCGCCCCGCCTGGCAATATCCGCACCGCTCACCACCCCGGATCTGCCTGCATGAAAAGCGACATCCAGCATGATGGATATGGCGGTCAAAGCTCTATCACGGCGGAGATACATGAGAATTCCGATTTTCTGCGACAGACAACATCATCATGATATAATCCGATTTCAGTTCGTCTATCTTGTGTTCCATGCAGGAATGTCAATCGCCCTTGCGGGGCTTCTCTCAATTCCCGACATATTCCCTGTGAAAACGGTGCCCCAGAGATGTGAGAACCTCGTACCCGATCGTTCCCGCCGCCTCCGCAACATCATCCACACTACGTCTGGGTCCGATCAGATCCACCATCATGTCGGGAAGCAGCTTCCCTTCCGGCACATCTGAAACATCCACAATCAGGGAATCCATCGAGACCCGCCCCAGGATCGGCAGACAGATTTCCTCAAACCAGGCACAGCCATGCCCGGCGCCATGCCGGGAAAAGCCGTCCGCATAACCGACAGCCACGGTCGCAATCCGACGCGGCTGGACCGGACGATACGTCAGTCCGTACCCGACCCCCTCACCCGGCAGAATCTCGCGGATCTGCAGGACATGTGCCTGAAGCCGCACAACCGGCGATAACGGGTTGGGACCACTGCGGTTGGGAGCCAGGCCATAAAGGGCCGCCCCGGGCCGCACGACATCCAGATGATACTCCGGCCCCAGAAAGATTCCCGACGACGCCGACAGACTCAGCGGCGCAGACGGCAACTGCGCCGACATCTCCAGCATCCGCGCTTTCTGGGAACGGTTGGCAGGATGATCCGGCATATCAGCACAGGCCAGATGGCTCATGACCAGACTGACATCCAGCCCTTCCACAAGCCCCTGATCCTCCCGCAGGACCTCAAGATCCCCACCGGAAAGACCAAACCGCGACATCCCGCTGTCAACCTGAAGGACAGCTTCCAGCGGGGCTGCTGCCCGGCCAGCTTCGTCACGCCACGCCGCAATCTGCTCAAGACTGTTCAGAACAGGCCGCAGACCATAACGCACGCAGTCTCCGGTCGCATCGGGACGCGCCCCATGGAGCACCGTAATCCGGGCCTTCTCCGAAACCACGGAACGCAGCCTTATCCCTTCATCGACATGCGCGACGAAAAAATCCCTGGCCCCGGCGCTTTCAAGAACCGGAGCAACACGCTCGATGCCCAGCCCATAGGCATCCGCCTTGACGACAGCCGCACAGGACGCATCCGCGGCCAGAGTCTGAAGATACCGGTAATTGGACGCAATCGCGCCCAGATCCACCGTAAGGCGGGCACCGGCACGATACGAAGGCCACAGAGGATCAGAACATGCGCTCATCATGAAAGCCGAGACTATCCCCCTTCCCGTTAGAATATCCTGCCGGATAATCGCAGAATATTCCAATTCACGAAAAATATATGCACGAAATTTCGGAAATAGGCGGATAATTCCATCATGATCTTCGACCGCATCACCGAATCGATCCTGCGCATCCTTCAGCACGACGGACGCCTCAGCAATGCCGACCTGGCACAGCGCGTCGGCCTCTCTCCGTCCGCCTGCCTGCGCCGCGTCCGGCTACTGGAAGAGCAGGGCGTCATCCGGGGCTACCGCGCCGTCATCGACGAGCGCTCCGCCCACAAACTGACCACGGTAATCGTCCAGATCACCCTCGAACGTCTGACGGACGAAACTCTCCGCCGCTTCGAAACCCGCATCCGCGAATGTCCCGATGTCCGCGAATGTTATCTCATGACAGGTGAGGCCGATTACCTCCTCCACGTCGCCGCACGGGATCTGGCTGACTACGAACGCATCCACAAGGAAGAGCTCTCCCGCCTTCCCGGCGTCGTGCGCATCCAGAGCAATTTCGCCATCCGCCCCGTCGTCCAGCGCTGGATCAGCCAGGAATCCCTCTGAGTCGCCAAAAAACAAAAATGAGTTTGCGAACGATTTGCATTTGAACTAGGCTCGCCTCATCGGTCCCTGTGAACGAAAGCCTGCCCCTCCATGATCGTCTGCTCATGCAACGCGCTGTCCCATCAGGACATCGAAATCGCAATTCACAACGGAGCATCCCGGCCAGCGGAAATCTACTCAGCCAGAAAATGCAAGGCAAAGTGCGGGAACTGCGTTCCGGGCATCGTATGCCTTTTGCGGTCGGCCCTTCAGAAGGCCCAGACTGAACAGTCCCAGCTCAACGCCGCATAAAAAAACAACCCGGACAAAGCCGGGTTGTTCGATAGTCAGTTTTTTCAGTCCTGCTCAGGGGCCGGAGCAGAATTCTTCTGGATGTAACGCTCGATTCCCACCTGCCTGATCAGGTCGAACTGGCGATCAATGAAGTCCTCGTGCTCTTCCTCATTGACCAGGATCTTCAGAAGCAGATCACGGGAAACATAATCCCGGACGCTTTCACAATAAGCGATCCCGTCCCGAAGATCCTGAATGGCCTTCTCTTCAAGCTTCAGATCACATTCCAGAATTTCCTGGACCGTCTGACCGATCAGGATCGGATTCAGACGCTGGACATTCGGCAGACCACCCAGAAACAGGATCCGCTCGATCAGCCAGTCCGCATGACGCATTTCCTCGATGGACTCGTCATATTCCTTCTTGCCCAGATGAGTCACGCCCCAGTGCCGGAGCGTCCGGGCATGCAGGAAGTACTGGTTGATCGCCGTCAGCTCATTGGTGAGCTGTGTGTTGAGATGCTCGATTACCACAGGATCTTTGATAGCCATGTTTCCAAACCCTCCAAAAAAGAAGAGGATATCGAAGGAAACAGGCAAAAGAAAATCCTATCTTTAAGGCATCATCCCTCTCCGCCCGAACCGCACACCGGGAACACCCGCACATCTCCGCGCACCCACCGCTTCCCAAACGGCCGAGCCTGCCTTTCATACGAAAGACAGGCTCTTCGTCTTAAAAGCCGGTCGAGAGTGTCACCATCGCACTGAACGGCACCTGGAGATAATAACTCGGGGAAGAACCGGCAATCGTACCGCCGAAAACACCCTTCGTCGCACTTGCATTCGTCGTGAAACCGTAGACGCCGCTGCGGAACTTGGCACCCGTCAGGTTCTGCATGTTCAACTGGATCTGTGGCGATTTCAGGAAACCCGCGTTGTGGAAACGGTATCCCATGCCGACATTGTTCGTGATGTACTGGGGAATGGCATTGTCGTTCATGAACGTGGCGTACTGCTTGCCCACATACTTGACCTGCCCGGAAAACCAGAAGCTGCCATCGTCATAATCAATGCCGATCCCCGCCATCTCATGCGGAGACCGGATGGCCGTCTTGCCCTTGGTCCGCAGAAAATCACTGGTCCCGCTGGTCGTGGTTGCCGCGATATTGTTGTCGATGGTCGAGTGCAGGTACTCAAACGTGACATAGGGACGCAGATGATGCCAGATCGGACGCGTGCTGAGCTGGACATCAACACCCCGCGTCGTCTGGCCACCAGCATTGACGGTCTGGGTCCCCTTTTTTACCTGTAGCCTCGAAGGCCGTGCAGTGTTCCTGAGGGTGAGTCGCATCAATCATGATGGTCGGAGCTCTGCCTTTCCAGCAACCCGGCCGCCCATCATCCGGGCAAAGATCTCCATGACGCGCTCCAGCACTTCCAGCTGTTATAGAGCGTCTTGTGCAGCCCATATTCCCGGGGAGCATCGCGCCAGCGCATGCCATTCCGACTAGGCTCAGGACCCATTGATATGAGTGATTGGATGTGATTCAGGCTCCTTGAGGAGACTGAAGATGAGCGACCTGTATTGGCTGACGGACGAGCAAATGGAGCGTCTGCGGCCTTTTTTCCCGAAGAGCCATGGCAAACCTCGCGTTGATGACCGTCGAGTGTTGAGCGGGATCATTTTTGTGAACCGTAATGGTCTGCGCTGGCGTGATGCGCCCCGGGAATACGGTCCACATAAGACACTGTACAACCGCTGGAAGCGCTGGGGCGCCATGGGGATCTTCTCCCGGATGATGGACGGTCTGGCTGCCGGAAGGGCAGAGCCCCAGACAATTATGATTGATGCGACGTATCTCAAGGCGCACCGCACGGCTTCGAGCCTGCGACTAAAAAAAGGGATCCAGGGCGACTGATCGGACGGACAAAAGGTGGCATGAACACGAAGCTGCATGCGATCACCGATCAGAACGGACGACCGCTGAGCTTTTTCGTGACAGCAGGACAAGTCAGTGATTACACCGGAGCCTCTGCTCTGCTGGACAGCCTGCCCGTGGCACAATGGATGCTGGCGGACCGGGGTTATGACGCCGACTGGTTCAGGGATGCCCGGGAGGAAAGAGGGATCAGGCCCTGCATCCCGGGACGGAGATCCCGCGGAAAACCAGTCAAATATGACAAGAGAAAATACAAACGCCGCAACCGCATCGAAATCATGTTCGGAAGGCTCAAGGACTGGAGACGGGTCGCGACACGCTATGACAGATGCCCCACCGTATTCTTCTCGGCAATCTGCCTCGCTGCAACCGTCATCTTCTGGCTATGAGTCCTGAGCCTAGGGTCCTGCTGTCATAGAAAGCAGCTTCAAAACCCTGAAGGCTTAACTCCCGTAGCCGCACGCATGGATTACATGTTAGGAGGTCGAGGAGGCCATCACACGCTGCGTCGACGATTTTTACAGTCTGCAGTCAGGGCATAACGTACTCTTATGACCCAAGACCAAAGTCCTGTTGGATCGGTATTTGTTACGGAAGTATCATTTTTTTCAAGGCACATTGATATGTCCGAATGAAAGAGCAGACAGCTCTTCCTCCGCAACAGATGGCAGCCAATCATGAGTGAATTTCCCTACCGTACAGCACTTGTCACAGGAGCCTCCTCCGGTATCGGCGCCTCTATTGTCGCACGTCTTCGGGAGAGTGGCCTGGAAGTTCACGCGATAGCGCGCGATGCGGGCCGGCTGGCTGAACTGGCCGAGAAAACGGGATGCATTCCTCATGCCATCAGCGTCGAGGATTACGATGCCCTGGCGCAGCTCACCCAGGACATCCCCTTCGATGTTCTCGTGAACAATGCCGGCCAGTCCCGCAGCGGCAACATCGTGAAGACAACCCGCGAGGACATTGACAGCCTGGTGGATGTCAATCTCCGTGCTGTCCTGCAACTGACGCATCTGGTTGTGCCGGGTATGGTGGAGCGCGACCGTGGTCATATCGTCAACATCAGTTCCATCGCCGGTCACTATGCGTTTGCGGGGGGCAATACCGTCTATCACGCGACCAAGGCAGGCGTGCATTCCCTCTCCCAGCAGCTTCGGTGTGACCTGTACGGATCCCATATCCGCGTGACCGAGGTTTCGCCGGCCCGCGTGGAAACGGAAGTCTTCGGTCGTCTGATCGGCAACATGGAAGAAGCCAAACGCCGGTTCTTTGACGAATACGACTCTCTGCTCCCGATCGACATCGCGAACTCCGTTGCCTTTGCCGTGACGGCGCCGCAGCGCATGAATGTCAGCTTTATGGAAGTCCTGCCGACAACGCAGGTCGTGGGTGGTCTGAACTTCGCCAAAAGAGCGACACCCAAAGAATGACGGCATGGATGGACCGTATCCGGGAGACGATTGAACTCGCCGGGCGCTCCGGTGTTGCAGAGATGGAGTTCCGGGAGAACGGGTCTCACATCCGCCTGTTCCGCAATTCCGTCTCCAGCCCTTTGCCGGCCCTGACGTCTGTCCCCCCTTCGCAGGGTCTGAAGCCGGCAGACGTTCCGGCCGCCTCTTCCCCGGCTATGGAAGAGGCCCCTCCATCCGAACATGTCATTTCCGCACCCGCATACGGTATTTTCCATCAACGTCCCGCCCCTGGCTCCCCCCCTTTCGTCGCGGTCGGAGACAGGGTGGAAAAAGGGCAGCAGGTCGGCCTCATGGAATCAATGAAAGTCTTCAGTGCCATTGAGGCAGATGCCTCTGGAACCGTCGTCGCCCTGCTCGCCTCAGACGGAGAGGAGGTGGACGCCGGCACGCCTCTCCTGCGCCTTCAATGAGTGCGCCCCGGAGTGCCGGCCGCGTCCTGATTGCCAATCGCGGTGAAATTGCCCTGCGCATCCAGCGGGCCTGCAGGGCCCTGAAGCTGGAAACTGTCGCGGTCTTTTCAGAAGCCGATCGCGAGAGCCGCCATGTTCAGGAAGCGGATATCGCACTCTGCATTGGTCCCGCATCGGCAGCAAAGAGCTATCTTGATGCGGAACGGCTTCTGCTGGCAGCGCGCGTAACGGGTGCCACCGCCATTCATCCCGGCTATGGCTTTCTTTCCGAAAATGCCGATTTTGCGGAAGCTGTTGAAGCAGCGGGCCTGATTTTCGTAGGTCCGACGGCGCAGTCCATCCGTATCATGGGGGACAAGATTTCCGCCAAGCGCGCCATGCTGGAAGCTGGCGTGCCCTGCGTCCCGGGATCCGATGGCTCCCTTCCCGAAGCGGCTGAAGACGTCGCAGCCATTGCGGAGGCCGTGGGCTATCCGGTGATCGTCAAGGCAACCGGTGGCGGTGGCGGCAAGGGCATGCGTGTTGTCTGGTCTGCGGATGAACTGGCCGAAGCCGTCAGACTGACAGCCCGTGAAGCGCGGCAGGCGTTTGGGAACGGGACGCTTTACCTCGAAAAATTCATGCAGAAGCCGAGACATATCGAGATTCAGGTGCTCTGCGACACGCATGGAACGTCCCTGTGGCTCGGCGCACGGGACTGCTCTCTTCAGCGAAGTCATCAGAAAGTGCTTGAAGAAGCCCCGCCCTGCGACATCCCGGCAGAAGACATCGCCCGGATCGGCGCACGCTGTGCCGAAGCGTGCCATCGAATCGGCTATCGCGGCGCTGGTACGTTCGAGTTTCTGTATGAAGACGGCCTCTTTGCCTTCATCGAAATGAACACGCGCATTCAGGTCGAGCATCCGATTACCGAAGAGACGACCGGTATCGACATTGTGCGCGAACAGCTTCGTATCGCACATGGCGCAGGACTGAACCTGCGGCAGCAGGACGTTGTCACACACGGGCATGCTTTTGAATGCCGCATCAATGCGGAAGACCCCAGAACGTTCCGCCCTTCTCCGGGTCTTATCACAAGATGGGATCTTCCAGGGGGACCGGGCGTACGCGTTGATACCCATGTCACGGCTGGCTACACCGTTCCCCCTCACTATGATTCGATGATCGGGAAGATCATCGTTCATGGCGGGACGCGGGAAGAGGCTCTCGCCCGTCTGGAGATTGCCCTTGCCGAAATGCGGGTCGAAGGCGTGACAACCAACCTTCCCCTTCATCAGGACATCGTTGCTGAACCCGCCTTCCGTGAAGGCAGTGTCGACATTCACTTCCTGGAGAACTGGCTCAGGACACGGGAAGACGCATGACAACTCTGCAAAATGACTTCGCGTTGTTCCAGCTTCCCGATGTGGGTGAAACAGCACAGATCATCGGCTGGCTCCGAAACGCGGGGCTGGACGGTCTGGAAGTGACGGCCGGGGAACGGTCTTTCAAAATCGTTCTGAATCCTGTCGCCATTCCTGAAGCTGCGGCGTTCCAGATTTCCGAAGAGACTCCAGAACGCGATGATACTGTCGCTGTGAAAAGTCCCTATTTCGGCGTCCTGTCGCTCCTGCGCCCCATGCAGGATGTCCCGTTGGCCCCTGTGGGCAGCGCCGTCACGACTGGGGACACTGTCGCCCTGCTCTCGATCGGCCCGATGCAGATCAGCGTGACATCCCCATGCACCGGAACCATTGCAGAGGTGCTGGTACAGGACGGTGACCTGACGGGATACGGGACCACCATTCTCACGGTCATCCCTGTCCACGAGTGAAGTAACAAGACACGCCAGAAACGCATCCAGGAGGAATGAATGAAGATCGACCTGAACTCGGACCTGGGTGAAGGCTTCGGAAGGTGGAAAGTAGCCGATGATGACGGTCTTCTGGACGTCATTTCCTCCGCGAACATTGCCTGTGGCTTTCATGCCGGCGATCCTTCGATCATGGATCACACGGTCCGCATGGCCATCGAGCGGGGTGTAGGTATCGGCGCACATCCGGGCTTTCCGGACCTGAACGGTTTTGGCCGCCGTTTCATGCAGCTTTCACCCAAGGAAATGGAAGCTATTCTGGCCTACCAAATCGGCGCCCTTCAGGGGATCGCATCCCCACACGGTGCGCGCGTTACGCATGTGTCATACCATGCGGCCTTCGGGAATGCGATCAATGCAGACGAAGCGCTCGCAGAGCGTCTTGCAAAACTCATCGCCACGATGGACCGTGACCTGATTTTCTTCTCGATGTCGGGTCAGCCTGTTGGTCGTGCAGCGGAAAAAGCAGGTCTGCGGGTTCTGCAGATCTTTCTGGCCGACCGTGCATATGACATGAATGGAAATCTGGTGCCCCGCGGGCTCGAAGGTGCTGTCATCCACGATCATGGCAAACTGCGGGACAGGGTCCGCCAGTTTCTGGATAGCGGAACGATCACGACGATCGAGGGGAAAACGCGCCGGATTGAGGCTTCTTCCATTCTCGTCCATAGTGATACTCCGGGTTCCGTAGAACTGGCCCGTGTCATAAGATCAGAAATTGAAAGTGGTGGCGGTGAAATCGTTCCTGCCCATGTTCTTCTAGGCTGATTTCCATGGACACAAGACGTCTCGCGGCATTCATCAAGGTTGTGGACGTCGGAAGCGTAACGCGTGCGGCCAGTCTGCTGCATATTGCACAGCCTGCCCTGAGCCAGCAGATGGTGGCTCTGGAAGGGGAGTTCCGGCAGAAACTCCTCCTCCGCAGCCCCAGAGGCGTCAGTCTCACACCAGCCGGGCGGGCGCTGTACCATCATGCACACATCATGCTCCGGCAGGAAGCGGAAGCCCGCCGGAGTGTTTCCCAGCCGGAACTTGTCGTTTCAGGTGAGGTCTGCGTCGGTCTGGCCCCCTGTAGCAGCGCGACATCCCTTGCCCTTCCTCTTTTGAGAAAGGTTCGGGAAAAATATCCCAATGTCATTCTGCATATCAGGGAACATTTCGGGCCTGCCCTGACAGAACTCATCATGAAAGACGCGATGCATGTCGCGGTTCTTTATGATGTCGGGCCAATCAGAGGGCTCTCCTTTGAAACCGTTGCCAAGGAACAATGGTGCGTCGTTGGGCTGGAAGAATTCTTTCCTGAAGGCGAGGAGGTCATTCCCCTGGCTGCTTTGGCAGACAGGGAAATGTTCCTGCCCGTACGTTCAACCTACCCCCGGACCCGTATTGAAAAAGCCTGCCGGGACAGTGGATTCAGCCCGCATATCATTGCCGAGCTTGAATCGCTTTCCACACTGGGAGAAGCTCTTGCCGAAGGGCTCGGTATCACGATCCTGCCGCTTCCGGTGGCGCGCGAATTGCAACACGTCTTCCCGGTGGCTGTCCGCTCCTTGACAGAACCAGAGATTATCGCGCCGATTTCCCTGTGCCTGAAGGATGACGCCACGCACTCTGTCGCTGCGACAGCGGTCATCGAAATTCTGCGGGAAGAAACGATGAACCTGCACGGTGCCTCTGCTACCTGACCCACGGTCTCTACAGCATTCCTTCCTTGCGACAGTTGATCAGGATCTCAGACAGGGATGCTGAATTTGGCAGGCGCAGGACAGTCTCGACAATTTCTGCCAGATCCTCCGGTTGCGTCATGTCCGGCGCAGCCACTTCCGTTTCATGCGCTGTCATGTCGGTTGCAACATAACCGGGACATACGGCACAGGCACGAATGCCGTCATTCCAGAACTCCTGCCGGATTCCGTGAGACAGGGCGACAAGCGCAAACTTCGTCATCGCGTATCCGACATTCGTCCCCACCCGCTTTCCGGCAAGAGACGCCAGGTTGATCACACGCCCGGTCCCGGAAACCTTCAGATAAGGAAGCGCTGCACGGACAAGACGCAAAGGGCCTTTCACGTTTACCCTCCACATCTGATCAAGCTTTTCTTCATCCCCATGCTCTACGGTAACGCGAGGATTGATCCCGGCAATGTTGACTAGGGCATCAACCCTGCCGAAATACTCGACCGTCTTCCGGACCCAGCGTGAGGCTGCCTCCAGGGATTCCGCATCATAGGTACATGGAAAGAAGTTGGGGTGCTCCTGCGCCGTTTCAGGCGCGCGCATCCCGCCTGAAACCTTGAACCCGGCATCCAGAAGACGGGCGCAGACTGCTGCGCCAATCCCTCTGGATGCCCCGGAAACCATGATGACACGTCCGGATGTATCAAGCATGTCTGTGCCCTTTCCCTTCCGGTTTTCTCAGAAATTCATGGACGTTGAAACGTAGTACATCCCACCGAAATATCCGTAAGGAGAGAACGCAGCATACTTGTACATATTGAAGTTTGATGCGGTAGCTGCGGTCTTTACACGGGTCGGATACTTGTTACCCACATTATTGGCGCCAATCGTGACATTCCACCAGGGAACGATCTTGTAACCGACCTCGAGGTTCGTGATGATTGCCGGGCTCTGGGCTGTCCAGAGACTGGTGGGCAGGTTTGGAGCCGCAATAAAGACAGAGGAGCCATAACGCAGTTCCTCAACCTTCGCAGACCATTTTCCCTTCGTCCAGTTGACGGTCAGATTCTCACGGTTCTTGGGTGAGGCATGAAGCAGTTCAGCGACAGCATAGGAGTTGAAATAAGGAATATTATGGGCCTGAAGAACCGCAGGCGTTTTGTTGTAACTGCGGATCTCGTTGTCAGAGAAGTTTATGCCAATTCCAAAACGGAATATACCATATTTCTGTGTGCGCCAGGTGTAATCCAGCGCCAGATCTCCACCCCAGGTGTTCGTGTTCACCGGATTGGTATAATAGGACGCATAAGTAGCATTTCCGAGATTGTTTGCTGCCAGAGTACTGGCAACATAACTGCCACCAAGAGTTGGCGTACTGGCAAGACGGTCATTGATGGCAATGTAATACAGATTTCCAGTCAAGTGCATATTGGTGATCGGCGTTGCATCGACACCGATACTATAGCTGCGGGAGTACTCGCCCTTGAGAGGACCCGCACCCAGCGCGCGCGCTGCCGGGCTATTATTCGGCAGAGACAGGGTGGAGTATGTGGCGCTTGGGGAACTGTAGTAATAATAGGTCTGGCCAAGCGTTGGCGGACGGTAACCCGTGTTGATGTTGGCACGGATCGCCCATTTTTTGTTAAAGTTGTACCGTGTTCCAATGGATCCGGTCGTGACAACGGGATAGTTGTGGTAGGCAACCGTTCGGCCGCCCAGCGTCCATTCCCATTTGCGCGTAATGAAGAAATCCAGATTAACGTGCCCGTCATAAACATCGCGAGTGTATTTTCCTGCGACATCCGCCGGATTACCTGCATGCGTCGCCGCTCCTGGCGTAGCAGCCATTCCAGCATTAGGACCGGTCAGGATAGGAACGCCGCCATCTGCATAAGACGCCAGTTCACCAGCCCCAAGCGTGAAGGTATCACGGCGATATTCTGCACCGAACTCCAGATTGACGGGACGGGGCAGGAAGCCAACATTGAAATTGCGGGAGGCCCGGAAGCCTGCCGTCAACTGGCTGGCATTTGCTGATCCCGTGAAAAATTTTGTCTTACTGGCATCACCATAAGAGGCATTGTCCGTATCACGCATGTCATAGGATTGAAGATCTTTGCCGTAGTTGACGTATGTATCCCATGAAAAACCGAATGTATGCCCTTTGAAGCCGTTATCGACCTCAAAGTCATTCTCTGTCATGTCGTAATAAGGCTGCATGCCATCGGGCCATAGGGACGTAACCGTCAGGTCATCGGCGGCAGAACGATAGGTCTGTCCTACTGAAACTTTCCGGTGCGAATAGGTCGACGTCGAATACAGATCAATATGCTCTGTCAACGGGACACTCATATTGGCAGAGAGCGTTTCCATTGTACGCTTTGACAGCGAATTTGAGCGCTGGACATCACGGCTGCGGTTTGAACGCGGATCTACGCTGCCATTGGGCAGGGCATAGTAAAAATCGTTCGGATAGCGGCCCGCGTTGATATAGTCCCCATTCCGGGAGGCTGGCAGTTGATGCATGACCTGCGCCGCAAGATCCAGGTAACCGCCCTGCTTCCCAAGAGCAAAAGCAAGGTTGGCAGAACCGTCAATGTTCTGTCCGTCGCCCCCATAGAAGCCACTGTTCTTGAAATTGATGGAGCCGCCATGTGTTGCGGATTTCAGAACGATATTGACGGCACCGGCCATGGCCTCCTGACCATAGAGCGCTGTTGCGCCTTCCGTAATGACTTCCACATGATCAACGGCGCTGATGGGAATAAGGGCAATATCGGCGGGTTCAGACCCCCACTGCGGCCCGACAAGAGCATTGAAATTCGCGCCAATATGCCGTCTGTGACCGTTGACGAGAATCAGCGTCTGATCGGCAGAAAGACCACGAAGCTGCATCGTCTGTGTGAAGCCGTTATTACCACCCCCCGGCATTGGTGGAGCGGTTACAGCCGGGGAGAGCTGTGAGAGCGCCTGCATCAGGTTGCTCTGGCCTGTGGCCGCAAGCTCGCTTCCACTGACGACCGTAACCTGCGTCGTGCTGTGTGCCGGCGTAGACGGAGAGAGCACCGACCGCCCGACACGACGACCTGCCGTGACGCTGATCTCTTCGCTCTTATGGTTTTCCAGATCATGGACCACTGGCTTCTTCGGAGCTGCAACAGGCTTGTCTGCCCTGACTGCTTTTCCGCCATACTTGGTCGTCGTCGTTGCGGAGACCGCTTCATTGGCAGAAAAACCGAACAGGCACAGGGTCGTACACAGCAGCAGTTTTTTCTCAGTCATATGAAAGCGCTTTTTCATCGGCGGCTACTCCATCTCTACAGGCGACAACATCTGGAACCGGGCGGTAAACTCAGCAGGGATCTGCCGGGCACCGCATCTGGAAAACCATTCCGGATACCGCTCCGTGGCTTATGCCAACCAGCGATGGCTGAGGATCATGAAGGGGCGCTTCCTCAACCAGGCTGATGCCTTTTTATTATTGTTGCGTATTCGTAAAGGTGATCGCCAATATTGTTTTCATCTCGACCCATCGCCATGACCTATGACTGAGGGCTCTCCCCCCAAGACTTTGCAGACCGCACCTGTCAGGCGCTCCAGACGGAGCAGTTCCGCCAGTTCTCCAGCGGGAAGCAGATCTTCCTCCATCAGAAGATCGAGGATTTTCCGTTTCTCACCCGATGCACGTTTTGCCAGCCTGGAGCACACCTCATATCCCAGTCGAGGGACCAGCGCCGTAATGATACTGGCGCTTCCTTCGACGTAGGATCGGCAACGCTCCCGGTCAGCTTCGATGCCATCCACACAGCGCGTCGTCAGAATCGTCACGGCATTGCTCAGACACTGCATTGAGGAAAGAAGGCAATGGGCAATCATGGGCTCGAACGGATTCAACTGAAGCTGGCTACCCTCCGCACACATAGTGACAGTCAGATCGTGCCCACACACCAGATAAGCCACCTGATTGACGGCCTCCGGAATAACCGGATTCACTTTTCCCGGCATGATGGAAGACCCGGCCTGCACGGCCGGAAGAGAGATTTCTCCCAATCCCGCCCATGGGCCACTGGACAGCAGACGAAAATCGCCCGCTATTTTCGAAAGCTTCAGGGCCAGTCGTTTCAGAGCGCCTGACAGGCTGACGAAAGCGCCGACATCAGACGTCGCTTCCACCAGATCCGGGGCGCTTTTGAACGCATAGCCCGTTAGTCGCCGTAATTCCTGCGTTGCGCCCGTACCAAAACCAGGATGCGCCGTAATGCCTGTCCCAATTGCCGTGCCACCCAGATTGATCGACAGCAACTGCCCGGACACGTTTTCCAGATTGGCGATTTCGGATAGAATCGTAGTGCTGAAGGCTCTGAACTCCTGCCCGAGCGTCATGGGCACAGCATCTCGCAACTGCGTGCGGCCAAGCTTCAGGACATCCCCGAATTCGGCGCTTTTGGCCCGCAAGCTGTTTGCCAGACGGTTCAGAGTTTCCAACAGAGGTTCCAGGGACAGCAGAAGCGCAACATGCAATCCGGTAGGATAGGAATCATTCGTGGACTGCATCATGTTTACATGATCATTCGGGTGCAGGATGTTGTAATCACCCCGCGTTTTTCCCAACAGTTCGAGCGCCACATTTGCAATGACCTCGTTGGTGTTCATGTTGGTGGACGTTCCCGCTCCGCCCTGCATCACATCAACAACAAACTCTTCATGAAGAGTACGGTTATCGAGAATATCCTGACAGGCCCTGTCAATCGCCTCCGCCCGCCATTCTTCCAGAGTTCCGAGCCTGAGATTCGTTCTGGCGGCTGCCTGCTTTACGAGAACCATTCCTTTCACAAGAAACGGGCTGGCCCCGACGGAAATGCCGCTGATCGGAAAGTTATCCTGGGCCCGTGCAGTATGAACGCCCCATCGGGCATTCTGCGGAATCTTCCGGGATCCCAGAAGGTCCTTTTCAACGCGGAACATTTCATGAGAATCGGTATCATCCTCATATACCGGACGTTTCAGCCCGTCATTCAGCGCATTATCCATACCTGTTTTTCCGGTTACATCTTATGTTGAAACATCTTGCAGTCCGCGTGCTTTGGAACTGACTGGTCCGGTGCGCGACAGGGAATCTGATGAGACATCACCCGACACGAACCGTGCCGAAACCGTAATGTCCTAAGCAAACATTGCGCTCATATCTTTATTGGATAGGGTCAAAGGATTTTCGTTGGTATCAAACCGTTCCGCAAAGCCTTTAAAATAAGGAATCCAGGTTTGTTTGACCATTCACCCATTGGAGTAAAAATGGATGCCCGGCTTCGCAGACAGACTGAACGGAATTTCCGTTTCCGCTTCAGCGGCAATGACCGACAAGGTTTCGGAACTACGGTCACAGGGACTGAAAATTGTAGGGCTTTCCTCCGGAGAGCCTGATTTTCCAACTCCGGATCATGTCATCGAGGCCGCAATTGCGGCTGCCCGCAGTGGGGATACCAAATATCCTCCCCAGAACGGCAAACCCGCGTTGAGAAAGGCGATCCAGCAGAAATTCCTGCGCGAGAATAATCTCCATTACGACCTCGATGAAATTCTCGTCGCCAACGGTGCCAAGCAGATCATCTTCAACGCCATGATGGCGACCTGCAATCCTGGTGATGAAGTCATCCTTCCGACGCCTTACTGGATCAGCTACGCTGATCTGGCCAGACTGGGTGGCGCAAAGGTCGTTCAGGTTCCCTGTCGTCCGGAAAACGGTTTCCGCCTGGCTCCTGAAGAGCTGGAAGCCGCCATTACGCCGAAAACCAAGTGGCTGGCTCTGAACTTTCCCAATAACCCCACCGGAACATGCGCCTCCCGGGAAGATCTGGAAAGCATTGCCCGGATCATGCTGAAGCACCCCCAGGTGTGGATCATGACAGACGACATCTACGAACATCTCGTTTACGACGACTTCAGGTTCCATACTCTTGCCGAAGTCGAGCCACGACTGAAAGACCGCGTCCTGACGGTCAATGGTGTCTCGAAGAGTTATGCCATGACGGGCTGGCGTGTCGGCTATTGTGGCGGCCCGCGTGACCTCGTCGCAGCCATGAACAACATGCAGGGACAGGCCACGAGTGGCATCAACACCATTGCGCAGGCTGCGGCTGTTGCGGCGCTGACGGGCCCGCAGGATTTCCTGAAAGACCGGGCGGCAGAATATCAGAAGCGCCGTGATCTTGTGGTTGGACTTCTGAACGACATTCCGGGCATCCGGTGTCATACGCCTCAGGGCGCGTTCTATGTCTATCCGGATATTACGGACTGCATCGGCAGGCAGACAGCCAGCGGCAGAACGATTGATACTGACACCGACTTTGTCATGGCCCTGCTTGAAGAAAAACAGGTCGCAACCGTTCAGGGGACGGCTTACGGCCTCAGTCCGTTCTTCCGCATTTCCTATGCGACAGACACGGATACGCTTCGTGAGGGGTGCCGCCGGATTGCCGAATTCGTTGCAAGCCTGCGTTAAGGCAGTTCATTCCGGAGAAAGGGAGGAAGCTCAGGCTCCCTCCCTTTTTTCATGCCTTGCTGAAGAGCGTCCGGATCGGCGCACTGACCATGAACAGGGATGTAAGGCCAGCCACCAGAAGGGCTCCCGAGCAGCCAAACCAGGCAATGTCAAAGCTGCCAGTACCCGCCACAATGTAACCCGTGACAATCGGTGCAAACAGTCCTGACAGATTGCTGAATGTCAGGGTCAGGCCCGTTACGGTACCGATCTTGCTGCCATCGTCCAGAAGATCCGCAAGAAGCGCCGTATTGGCGCCACTTCCTGCAATCATGCCAGCCAGACATACACCCATGACAAGCAGAGTCAGAGACATCGAATTCATGAAGGGAAGCAGGCCCACGCTTGCACTCAACATCATGCATGTACAGACGATAATGCGACGGGCATGAATTTCAGTTCGGCGACGCAGAACTGAAACTTCCAGAACACGCCCAAGAAGGATTGCCCCAAATGATGCAGAAACATAACAGACTGCACTTTTCGCACCAGACTGGAAAACATCCTGATGGAACTTATGAATGAAATAAACCGGCAACCACGACATCACGAGAAAATTGAAGTAATTTCCAAGACACTGCGTAATGACAATCGCATAGAACGAGCGGGATTTAAAAAGAGAAAAGAACTGTGTCCGGGTAATGGGGCCTTTTTTCTCAGCGATCGGCTTATAGGGTGAATCTCTATAGAAAAACCACCAGAATGCAGCCCAGAGAAGACCAATCGCCCCGAGTGCGGCAAACTCGAACCGCCATCCAAAGCGAACAATCAGGAACGCACCAGCCAGCGTACCGAGCGCCAGGCCGATCTGCTGCCCGGTCAGAAGCGTCGTCAGAACTGACCCGCGCTCTTTAGGAAGTGCCCAGGCGCGCACGACACTGCTCCCGACACCAAAGGTCGGCGCTTCACCGATCCCGAGAAAAACCCGCGATGCAATGAACTGCCGGATCGTGGAAACCGTTCCGCCATAGACCATCGCAGACGACCATAACGCCACCGCAATTACGCCCGTCAGACGAGGCCCGATTGCATCAAGCAGAATGGACGATGGCAGATTCAGGATGAAATAGGACCACAGGAAACTTGAGGAGATCCATCCGAGTTGTACCGAACCCAGCCCGAATTCCTGTCCCAGAGCCGGCAATGCAATGGATAAGGCGGCTCGATCCGCATAGCTGATCATGTACATGAGGAAAATGAATCCAAACATGACATAGCGATAGGTGGTGGCCGACGTCTTTTGTGACGATATGTTGGTGCGGGAGACTTTCATGGCTGGTGCACCGTCCTCAACATCGGATCCTGCAACTCCAAATTCAGACATATCCGCTCTCCTTACCGGTCAGGGATGGGGCGTCCCGTCAGGGTATTCGACATTGAAAAACCGCAGTGTCCTGTGCGCCCTCATCGGGTCGAAGGTGCGCTTTCCAGATTTTCGTTCGTAAGTTCACTGGCTTCGAGAGCCGCATCCTGACTGCTGAGCGCTTCCACATTGGAAAGCACATCATCCTTCCTGGACTGCCGGTTTCGATCGACGCGCAGCATCCACACACCTGAACCGATGATCAGGCACCCACCGAGCAAAAGCGTCAGACCGGGCAGTTCCCCAAAGCCAAGCCATCCAATCAGGGCCGCCCAAAGCAGGCCGGTGTAAGAGAAAGGCCCGACCGCAGAAACCTGAGCCGAGGCAAAGGCTTCTGTCTGAAGAATCTGGGCAATCCCTGCAAATGCCCCCACGGCAACAAGGCACAACAGATCCGTTATTCCGGGAGATACCCAGATGAACGGCAGCGCAACAAGGGTGGCCAGTGTCATGAGAATGGCCTGCCAGATGGTGATGGTCGTACTGGATTCCGTAGCGGAAAGCTGACGTATCTGCATGGCCGTCAGCGCCCCGACCGCGCCCTGTGCAATCGCAAGCAGATATACCCAGTGAGGAATGACAACGCCGGGAACCGCAGATACTGTGTTTTTCCCCAGCGCAACAAACAATACGCCACAGAAACCAATGAGAACGGCAATACAATGCGTCAGGGACGGTTTCTCATTCAACAAGGGAATGGAAAGCAGAACCAGAAACAAAGGCTGCGTATAGGACAGGATCTGCTGCTCTGCGAGCGGAAGCCGGGTCACGGCGACAACAACCATGATCATTCCGGTCAGGCCAATGGCAGAACGAATGACATGGCCGCCAAAATGATTGGTTTTGAGAACCATCCCTCTTCTGCTGGCGATCAGCAGAACGAAAGGCAACGAGAAGAAATTCCGGAAAAACGTGATTTCCACAGCAGGCAGGCGAACACCGGTCAGCTTCTGAAGAGCATTAACCATGGCGCTGAATAGCGTCGCTGTTGCGAGCAGAAGCGCTCCTCGTTTCAGATCATGCCGCACGGTTCGTCAGACTCCCGAATAATCTCCACGCCCGAACATGGTTTGTTGTTTATCCGGAATATCTTCATGAAAAGATATCCCTTTTACACTCTTCAGTAGTGTAAGATGATTACGAATGGTTCTCTCATAGGAATTTTTTCCCCAACCATAATATTTCGTTATGGTTGGGAGACATTTGGCCCGAAAACGTCAGGAAACAGCCTGCGAAAGCGTGTCACGCTCTCCCTGATAAAGGCTCGTGACCTGCATGAGATCAGACAGATACGACGTAACAGCCGACATCGCTGCAATTCCCTCGGCATGATCACACTGGACGAATCTGATCCTGGAACCAACCGGTGCCTGACCAAGTCTCCAGAGATCAGCTTCGATAACCGACGCTATCCTGGGATAGCCTCCAGCCGTATTGGCATCAGCCATCTGTACAATTGGTTCTCCTGACGGAGGGACCTGAACAATCCCTGGGACCACACCATAGGATCGTAGTTCAACAGCATTTTCAGGAAGAACCGGCTCACCTTTCAGGCGATACCCGGTGCGATTGCTCTGCGGAGAAATTTTCCAGTCCGTATTCCAGAAACGATGACGGGCATGTTCCGGAAACCGGAAATAATCTGTCGCCGGAATAGCTCTCAGGCCGATCACACCTTTTACCGGGTCCAGTTGCTCAAGCCTCTGCTTTGGTGGCGAAGCACCATAGAGCAGACGCTTTTCTGATCCATGACCTGTTTTCAGAACATCGCCACCCTCAAGGAAACGACCCTCAAGCCCCCCGAAGCCACCGCGTAGCTGCGTGCTGCGGGACCCCAGAATTGTAGGAACTTCAATACCTCCCTGGACACAGAGATACACGCGCGCGCCCACGGATGGGCGCTCCACCGACAGAAGCTGCCCTGCCTCGACGTGCTTCAGACTCCAGGGAAGGAATGGTCGCCCGGAGAGATCCAGCTTCGCATCTGCACCGGTCACAGCGACGAAACATGCTTCGTCAAACCGGACGACAAAAGGAAAGGTCTGGATCTCCAGAGCTGCTGCGCCGCGTTGGTTTCCCAGAAGGATATTTCCCGCCTGAAGCGCCACACCATCCATTGCACCAGCGGTGCCCACACCCAATTCGCGGTATCCGAAACGCCCCAGATCCTGAACGGTATTCTGAGGAGGGGTTTGAAGAACTGTAATCACAGATCAATACTTTCCGGATAGAACCTGATCCGGTCTCCCATTGCGAACAGGGAAGGAGAATCCTTTTCAGGGTTGAATAGCGATATTTCCGTAAAGCCGATCGAATTCCATCCATTGGGGCCAGTCAAAGCCGATATTCCGGCCTGCATTCCCCCAATGGTAACGGTGCCAGCCAGCATGTTCAGGGAGGGCACTGATTTTCGAGGCGTCGCAATCCTCGGGTCCAGCCCGTGAAGATACCCGAATCCCGGAACACTGCCCAAAGCACAGACAGTGTATTCCGCTCCCTGATGCAGCGAGATGACGTCTTCCCGGGACAGACAGGCATGTTCTGCGACATGAAACAGGTCTTCTCCCAATTCGCCGCCGTAACGTACGCCAATTTCAAAGAGCTTGCCTTTGATATGACGTTCCGGAAGTGTATCCCAAGCTTTCAGAAGCCAGTCCGCTACGATTTTCGGATCTTCAGGTGCCTGCGCAAAAACCAGCATCAGGTTGGTCACGCCAACAATCACTTCAGCAACGTCCTGGCGATCGCGAGATGCTTCCGTGAGCGCCCAGATACGACGCTGCTGTGCAAGCGTGAAGTCTCCCGGCGCTTCAAACAGCAAAGCGCGCGTTCCGATCATGCTGAGTGACGGAGTGTTCTGCTCCATCGAACCGTTACCTGACTCTACAGCCATGTCTCGCAGCATGAAATGTTCTCCAGTCTATCGATCCAGAACTTTCACATGCAATGAGAGGCAAGCTGCCCCGGCAATTCTGAGATCAACCATTTGATTTGACCTCAAAAACAAAACCACAGCTAGGCATTCTCTTCGAAATCTTTTCTTCTTCTTGTACCATCATCTAAACTTATGACCTACGCGATCCTCCCGCATTCAGATCTGGAGAGCTTTAAGAACCGTTGATTGATAGTTCTTGAGGATGACATGCAGTTACACTGAACCTTTCGAGGAATAGAAAGCAGCTCATGTTGGAGATGTGATTCAAAGCTGGTCTTTACGGAGACCGGTGAATGCGTGTCGACCTGACGAACGAGGAATGGGGGATCATTAGCGGCCTGCTGCCGCCCGAACGTTGCCGCTGGTCCTGACCGGCACAGGATAATCGTCTGTTCCTCAACGGGATACTTTACGTGCTGCGTGTCGGTTGTCCGTGGCGAGACATGCATGAACGCCACCGGAAATGGAACTCGGTCTATGTGCGGGTCCGTCGATGGGCAGAGCAAGGCGGCGGGTGCAAAAGGGGGCCTCATAGGGAAGGCTTTGGTCGAAGCCGTGGAGCTTTACGAGCAAGATCCACGCCCATACTGACGGTCAGGGACGCCCTCTTGACTTCGATCTGACGGAGGGGTGGAAGTTTCTGATTATTCCAGCGCTGATGCCCATATAATATCCGATGCTCAGCATGCGGATCAGTAGTCGATCGAAGGATGCGCTGTATCACAGCAGAATGGCTTCAGATCATGGCGAACAGCTGACAGATCCACAAAACGATCGATCAGCCGCAGCAATGTCGCTCGGGCACATGCTGGGCGAGGCTGGCCTTGTATCCCTGTCAGCTCGCCCATGATTTTTCCCCGGCAAGCCCTATTAGGTCCAATAGCGCAGATGTATGTTCGAGGAGATATACGCATGAGCTATTTCCCTTGATGACATGAGGCTGAAGATACATGAAAATTTCTAAATGGATGGTGCAATCAGAAGTAGCGTTCGGGACAAGTGGTGCACGCGGGCTTGTCACATCCATGACGGACGCTGTCTGCTTTGCGTATACTGCTGGCTATCTGAAGTATTTGGAGACAGTCGGGGAGTTCAGCCCCGGAACGCCCGTAGCTATTGCGGGAGACCTGCGTCCGAGTACTCCTCGCATTCTTCGGGCCTGCGCTGCCGCCATCGTGTGGATGAAAGGCAAGCCGGTCTATTGCGGTCTGGTTCCTACACCCGCGTTGAGTTTGTATGCGTTCTCGCGGAATATTCCGTCACTTATGGTGACAGGAAGCCATATCCCCAGTGATCGAAACGGCATCAAGTTCAATCGTGCGAAAGGAGAATTGCTCAAAAGCGACGAAGCGGGCATGCGCGAACAGGACGTCAGCCTCCCGCACGGATGGTTCGATGACCAAGGGACTCTGACAACCGATATCACGCTTCCCCCGCTCACAAACGTTCTGCCGGAATATATTTCACGCTACGTGGATTTTTTTGGTCCGACGGCGCTCTCCGGTAAGACGCTGGGAGTGTATCAGCATTCAGCAGTAGGACGGGACGTGCTGGTGTCTGTTATCGAGGCATTGGGAGGAAAGGCTGTTCCTCTGGGACGTTCGGATGTGTTCGTTTCCGTCGATACAGAGGCAGTGCGTCCGGAAGACATCGTTCTCGCACGCGACTGGGCGCAGAACGGTGAGTATGACGCCATCCTGACAACGGACGGAGATTCAGACCGCCCTCTCCTCACGGATCAGCATGGACGCTGGCTTCGGGGAGACGTTCTTGGAATTCTTGCGGCACAGAGCCTGGGTGCCGCCTCGGTGACAACGCCTGTCAGCAGCAATACGGCCCTCGAAGCTTCGGGAATTGTTCCTTCCGTACGTCGTACCCGGATTGGCTCACCCTACGTCGTGACAGGAATGATGGATGCCATTAAGGCAGGAAACATCCCATCTGTCGGTTACGAAGCCAATGGCGGCTTCCTGCTGGCCAGTGATATCAATCGTCAGGGAAAATTTCTTGCTGCCCTGCCGACCCGGGACGCCGTCTTACCAATGATCTGTGTCCTGACCTCGGTTCAGGACGGACAGCGCGGTGTTGCAGAACTTCTTGAAACACTACCGCCGCGTTTTACACAGAGCGATCGTCTTCAAGACATTCCCCGGAAGCAGAGTGAAGCACGGCTGGCCATGTTACGTGAGGACGTTGCAGGTGTCAGCGAGATGCTGGGTTTCGTTGCCGCCTGCGGCCCCGTTGCGAACGTCGACGAAACGGACGGTATCCGCATCACCTTCCATCAGGACGACATTATCCACCTGCGCCCGTCAGGAAATGCCCCGGAACTGCGGGTATATGTTGAAGCATCCACTCCTCAGCGGGCCGAAGAACTCCTGAAACTGGGTATGGCGGCAGTAGGCCGTTGGATGGCGTAGCAGTTCCGTTATGGGCCCCTGTCTTGGGCAGGGGCCTCGCCCAGGATCAGTTCGGGTTGAACGCTGGCAAGGCAGGCCCGTAAACAGGAGCAGGGCCATTCATGACAGCGATCTTTCCGCGAACCCCATAAGTGCGGGCGGGAAACTGGATCGCACTATAGGGGCTATCACTCTGGACCCAGTAATCGCTGCTTGCCTTTCCGTCGGACTGACTGACAATTACGAAGGACCCGGCTGTCATGAAAAGTGAACCCGCTGGCTGACCGACAAGAGCATGAAGCCGGATCGGTGGACTGTGCGGGGGAGAAATCTCAATATGTCCGTCGAAACTCCACAGACCTGATATTACCGCAGTCATTGCGTTGTAATCCAGACGCGATCCGAGCCAGTCCAGTTCCATGCCGCCTTCATCATCCACGCCCAGCGTATTATTGAAAACGTTGACATCTTCCAGAGTAATGCGCTCTCCCGCATCCACCGCGCCGGAAATCGTATACAGGCCCGTCGCGTTATTATGGATCTGAACGTGGGAAAGGCCGAAAACGTAAGCATGACTGCCAAACGTCAATCCGTGGCGGAATCCTGAAATTGAAACATTTTCCAGCGTAATAGCGGCTGCGCGGATATTATCATCGTTCCTGTTGTCGAGAACGATCCCATCCGCTTTCAACTGGCCCGTGAGAACAATATGATCGATGCTGTCTGCAGCGGTATCGTAACTTTCAGGCTGTCCTGCACCATCCGACGAGACAAGAATTGCAGGTTCACCATCCGGAAGACCCGAGGCATCCAGTACGCCGTTGGTCAGCCTCATGGTGAGCGGATTGAGATGTAGCGTATGCTGAATCCTGTAGACCTGTCCCTTGAGGTCAATTTCACAATGAACAGGCCATGCCGGACACGCTGCGATCATTCGGGCGGGATCTGCAGCATCAGCATGTGCGGAAAGTATGAGAAATACAGCCGGGATTGCGCTCGAAACGGCGAAAACCCTGAGAAAATTTCCTGTCATGAACCTGCCTTTACAGTCGCTCCAGAAGGGCTCCCGGATGATCAGGAAATATTTTCCCGTGGAGTGTTCCGTGCAATCTGGCGGCCTTCTCTGGAGAAATACCCTGTCAGCCTGCCCTGAAGCGTCCTGAAATAATATGCCGTCTGATCAGATTTCCGTCGCAGCAGGCTGAGGAGTGCTCCTCCCAGCGGGCGGATGAAGAATGTCAGGACCGTTCGCATGGAAGCATGGTTTTTACGTAGCACATATCCCATCCCGGTCCCGTAATCATAGGCACGGGAACCATTGACCGTCGAAGACTTGTCCATGTGACGGACCAGCAGGCTGCGATCGTGATATCCATGTGCCCCGGCCGACATCAGGCGCAGCGCAAGATCTGGACCTTCGCAGGAGCCGAATGGCGTACACGGGCCCAGATTTTCATCAAAACCGCCGACCTGTTCGAACAGATCGCGAGGCATGAAGAAATTGAACTCGATCAGGCCCGTCCAGATGCTGTGACGGTCAAGGGGCTGACTCTGTTTCAGCCATCGCCCCATTGCCGTTGGTGCGCCATCCAGGTTCAGTACGGCACCAGTTATGAAACCCTGATCACCCGTCTTGCGGAAATAGGCATCCACACGTTCGAGAGTGTCTGGTTCGTAAATGCAGTCATCATCGGGGAAAGCAATTAGTTTCCCCACGGCCTGACGGGCACCCAGATTACATGCGTGCCGTGGTTTGCGGATGTCAGAGCGGATATGCTTCACGGGCCATTTACTGCTGTATCGTGCAACAATGTCGTCGAAGATATCCGTTCCGCTCTGATCAACGAGGATAACCTCGAAGTCACGGAAAATCTGGCGGTCGAGCCCCTGCATGAAGGCTTCGACTTCAATCTGCCGGTTGAGAGTGGGAACAACAAGTGAAAAACGCATGTCAGGATGCTACTTTTGAAATGGTAAGTGTGGCGGCACGTTCAGGAGTGATACGGTTTCGGACGACGTCGCCGATGCCGATCAGATTCCCCCGCAGACGTCCCCTGCGGTCGATGTAAGGTTCGGATCTTAAGGATTTGAGAGCGTTGATGAGGACATGTCTTCCCGCGCTTTTCAGCGCATGTGACCAGGGGTAAGTCCCCTTCCGGGCAAGATAGATGCTATTGATGATCTGGGAATAACCAAGGCGGACACCTGACCCTTTGCCGGTCTTGTTTCCGAGGTGCACACCGCGGGCGCCATTGACCCTGACAATCCTGCCATGCGGCAGGAGAGAACGGGAAAAATCCATGTCCTCATACCAGGAGTAAAGAGGCAGGTTTTCATCGAAGCGGGTGCCCAGACGTTTTATGGCAGCGCAGCGGAAGGCCATGTTGCAGCCATAAGTATTGAAGACATCCTCGACCTGAAGAAGAGGCGTTGTTTCGGCGCTTGCGTTCAGTCGGTTAGCTTCTTCGATTTCCAGACCGGGCCCTTTGGCCCCATCTGCCAGAAGATGTCCGGTGGCTCCCAGAACATCCGGATGCTCACGAAAAGCCTCGATGATTCTGGAAATATATGTGGGATGCGGAAAGAAATCGTCATCCAGAAAGAGGATGATGTCCTCATTCTTCACACGATCAAGGATAACATTACGCTGGACGGCAGCGCCCATATGGCCGGTGACGAATTCAATGGACATGCTGTCCCGAAGCACCTGGGGTATAGCAGCAATATCACCCGGTTTGGCATAGCTGATAATGAGTCTGTGAGGCTGGATCGACTGTTTGGCCAGTTGATCCACAAGCTCTGCCAGAATTGCAGGACGGCCCGTAGTCGCGATACCAACGATGACCTTGGGGTCTGCTGACAGCAGGGCCATTTCGCTAACCTGCGCGCCTTTCTGTCGTTGAAGGCTACTTTGCATTAACGGATTTCTTCGGAAGTGATGAGACAGTTTCAGGTGTCATGGCCTAATCCAGACCGATAGTAACGATGTGTTCGCCATGGTGTTGAGCCAGGGATACCGCGGTATCTCTGGCCTTCGTGGCATGAGTTTTATCCCGATAAACTGCACAGGCATGATCGCTGTTGCGGATCGTCAGATTGTAGCGACTGTTCACGACCGTCACGAAGCGGCTGCTTACAGTCCACAACACCATGTGACTGAGTGTCCCTGTAGGAGCCGGATCAGAAACGAACAGGCGGTTCGATGCTGAATCCGTGATCATACACCATAACTGCATCTTCGCAGGCGAAGGAGTCGAAGATGTATCTTCATCAACGCTGGGTTCCTGCGCACTGACCGACATGATGGTACTGGCTGTAAGCAGCATAACCATCATGTGCAGGGTGCGGACAACCTTCAGCATACGAAGAATTCCTCTCGCATGACATTCAGAAGTTTCCCGGCCGCGATTGACCAGCGATAGCGGCGCACCTGCTCGCGGCCCGCATGACGAAGTGTTTTGGCAACCCCTGGATTATCAAGAATTTCCAAAACCCGGGACGTCAGATCGGCCGGCATGGAACCGTAGAGAGCAGCCTGACCACAAACTTCATGCAATACAGGAATATCACGCGCGACGACGGGGCAGCCCGCTTCCATGGCCTCGATCGGCGGGAGACCAAACCCTTCATAAATGGAAGGGAAAACAAAGCAGGCTGCGTCTCTGTAAAGGGCGTGAAGTGCCTCATCCGTCACACGACCAACATACGTGGCGTGCTGCAGATCCGGTATGTCACTCTCAAAAACCCGCTTGTTCATTCCGCCGCTAATGACCAGTTTTACCCCACGCTGAGGGAGTGTCGACGCCAGATGATCAAGTGCCGCGAAATCCTTGTGGGGAGCCATATTGCCAACAGCCAGCACATATTTCCCCGCTTCCAGGCCATTGCGCTCAAGAACGGTCCTATCTGCCGGGAGACGCGTAGCGTGTTCCGCCCCCTCGGTGATGACACTTATTCTGGCCGGATCAATCCGCAGATGACTGGCTATGTCACTGCGGGCGAAGTTCGATACCGTGACAATCCGGGTTCTGCCTAAAGCCAGCAACCGGTGCAGCGTTTTGTAGTAGGCACGGAACTGCCGGGAATAGGACTGAGGAGTAGAAAAAACGCCGGCATCATGAATGACGACGATCTGACGGCTGTTTCGCGCTGGCAGGAGAAGGGGGCCGGTATTCCCCAGATTTACGAGCAAGCCATGACCCGCGGCTCTCGGGAGATCAATCTGTTCCCACATCTGGCCTTGAAAATGACCACAGGGGCGGACCGGAAACCCCATATCGACAGGTGCCGGCACAGAAGAAGAAACCCGCGGCGTCAGTAGCTCGGGGCGTGGCAGGTCAACTGGCCAGATTCCCGAAAGTGCTCGGGTAATCTCCGTTGCGAAACGCTGGACTCCACTGAGGGGCTGAACGGAAAAACGTCCGTTCAGAGAAATCCGGGGCATGGAAGAAGCAGTCATTATGGTGCAGAGACAAGCTTGCGATAGTAGGCATATTCGCCAATCCGGACACTCTCTTCAGGATGCAAATTCTCAATATCGACAAACGTCAGAACGGCACCCAGGCAGTTTGCGTGATGGGTACGCAGGATTTTCTGTGCTTCAAGAACGGCACTTGCAGACGTATGATGCCACTTGACCGCGAGGATCACGCCTTCAGCGAAAGAGGCCAGAACACCCGCTTCAGGAAAGCTCAGAACTGGTGGGGTATCGATGATGATCTGATCGTAATCATCTCGATGCGTCTCCATAAACTGTGCCAGGGCTTCGAAATTCATCACACCGCGTTCGCTGCTCTGACTGGCAACGAAAATATCCATGCCCGGCAACGCCTCGCGGATAAAACCATCAGCAGTTTCCTTCAGCCCGAGCGCCATGAGAACACCTGGACGATGGGCATCGCAATCGATCAGAAGAACGCGTTTGCCGAGCGCACCCACACTACTGGCAAGTGAGATGGCAAGTGTGGTTTTGCCTTCACTGCCCACAGCAGAGGTAATGACTGTGGTTTTCGTGCGGATGGACGGATTGCCGAAGGTCAGGATGGCCCGCATGGAATTGAGCATCCGTCCGTAGAGGGAATTACTCAAGCCCAGCTGCTGCCGCAGGGGGCCTTCGAAACGTGGAAGAGCGCCAAGTCCGAACAGACGGGTCTGCTGCTCAAGCTCGCTCAGGGTCCGAAGCGTGCTGCGGGAACGGTCTTTCAGCAGGGCGGCACCGGCTCCAAGTCCCAGAGAAATCAGCAGTAGCAGTACGCCATACTGTTTTTTTGGCGGCCCCGCAGGTCCAAGGGGCTGGTCAGCAGGCGTGATGAGACGTGCTTCCGCCTGCTGTATGGCCGTCTCGGCCGAAATCTGACCAACACGGGAGAGATAATCCCGATACAGGGTCTGCGCGGCTGTCGCTTCGCCGACAAGCTGTCGCAGGCGGATGTCAGCGTGCTCTTCTTCCGTCGCATTTGCTTGCAGGGTGTTCGTACGCTCTTTCAGAGCGTTGACCCGCTGTTGGGCGGCTTCCGCCTCGTAACGGAGGTTCTGCAGAAGTTTTCGGCTTTCCGTGGTAATCTGAGCATCAATTCGCGCTGCCTCGGCACGGGCAGCGATCAGTTCCGGGTTCTGATCGAGAGCTGTAGCGGCCAGCGTCGAGATACGTGCATTGACCCGCGCCTGCTGAAGGCGAAGACTCTGGATAAGCGGTGAGGCCGTGATTGCCGTAATGGTTTCGATATTTCCGCCAGATTCAGCCTGACTGTATATCGCCTGCTTTCGCGCCAGATCTGCTTCCGCTTCGCCGAGTTCACGATTCATCTGCGTGAGGCGCACATCGTTCGTTGTCGCGGGAAGCACAATACGCCCCTTACGATCCGGATCATTACCCGTATCGTCTCCAAGCAGATGCAGATTGTGTTCCTGCCTGTAGCGGGAAACGGCCTGCTCCGTCTGGATTGCTCTCTCGCGCAGAGGGGCAATCTGCTCTTCAAGAAGAACACTTGCATTGCGGGCCGCCTGAATCTTGGCCTGCTGTTCGAAGTCGAGATACGCCCGGACGTAGGCATTGGCGATGGCTGGCGCAAGATCGGGCGTGGCGGATCGTGCGGTTATTCCGAGGATCGCTGAGCGACCGTCATTGCTGATGACCACCTTCTGCATGAGCAGGTCGGAAACCAGTTCTTCATGCTGGTCATGCGTCAGGGGAGCTTCGGCTTTCTGAAGACCGAGGCTCCTCTTGAGTTTTGACAGAAGTGAGGGACGGAGTGCCTGCTCGTATTCGGGGGTCTCTGCAAGATGCAGTCTTTGCGTCACCATCAGGGCAATTGCTGGACTTTTGATGATGCGGAGCTGGGTATTGAGTGCGACCAGATCCAGAGCATGATCGGCATAGGGACTGAGCTGTGACGGCGATATCATGCCGCGAGCCCCCACCGCGACTTCAGCAACGGACTGATAGTAAGGTTTGAGGCTCGCAATGGCGACAGCGCCCAGAAGGAATGTGCCGCCCGTAACAGAACACATCAGGAGCCTGTGCCTTCTGAGGCTTGAAAACAACTGGCTAAAACCAGCGAACTCCTGCTCGTGGGCAGGAGTTATCTCAATCGGATAAGAGGAATTCACGTTCATTGCAGCAGAAATCTGACTCATAAATATTAATTTCCGCTTACCGAGCACCACGTCTCAAGAAAACTGCCGGAAGGGTTTTCGCCAGAATGGCAACGTCGTGCCAGAGAGTCCAGTTACGAACATACCATCGATCAAGCTGAACACGTTCAGCATAACCCGTATCGCTTCTGCCACTGACTTGCCACAACCCGGTAATTCCCGGACGGATCGCCTGATAATACTCGAAATTCTCACCATAATGATGGGCTTCCGCCTGCACAATGGGACGCGGCCCCACCAGGCTCATCTCCCCTCGAATGACGTTGAGAAGCTGCGGCAGTTCATCCAGACTTGTTTTCCGAAGCAGATGTCCAATACGGGTGATGCGGGGATCATTCCGCAGCTTCTGTGTTTCCTGCCATTCTGCGGCTGCCTCAGCATCAGTTTCAAGAAGATGCTTCAGGACTTCATCGGAGTTTTTCGCCATTGTGCGAAATTTCAGGCAATTGAATTCACGTCCGTTCTGACCGATCCGGCGATGACCATAGATTGGCTGGCCGCCCTCCAGAGCGATGAGTACATAGAGGATGACGTAAACAGGGAAAACGAGTGCAAGCAGAACCAGAGCTATTACAAAGTCAAACGTGAATTTAAAAAAACGCTGAACCGGTTCTTCCAGATTGCTGCGGTACGACAGAATAATAGTATCATGACTGAAATAGGACGATTGCGTCAGACCATGAGTAGGCATCCCGGAGACCTGCGGGATCAGGGCGAAGGGAATACGCTTGCGGGTCAGTCGCTCGATGAGGTCCCGAGAACATATGTCGGTTGGATCAAGGCATAACAGGAACTGGAACCAGCGGGAAAAATTCGTTTCTTCGGAAAGCGCAAGGAGGTTAATCGCTTCCGCCGGACTAAGGCACTTCGTGATTTCATGGCTGGGAAGAGATTCACTATTCAGGATGCGTCTTGCCTGATCCGTTTCGGCCTTGCCCCCAACCAGCACCGTGGGAATTTGCCATAAGTGGATTGCATGCAGTCCGTGACGGCAGACCTGCCGCAACAGTTCACTGCAAAACGGAAAAATGACCCAGGGCAGCAGGAGCGCCATCCGCAGATCGGAAATCTGAAACGCGAACGCCCAGAAGCCCGATGCCAGCAAGGCACAGAACGATGCCGCGATCAGACGCCCGAACTCGCTCCAGAACGGGAATCTGTTACGATATTCACCACTGACAAACATGTAGAGCAGAACACCGATACAGATCGGCATGAGATGGCCTGCTGTGCGGGATGCGTTCAGGTTTGCATCAAGAAACAGCGGAGCACCGACTGACAAATTGTGGACGGCTGAAGCAATCCAGCTTCCAGACGCGCCTGACAGAAAGACAGCCACGATGTCGCTCAAGAAGAAGACGAGAGGTACCCGACGGGAAAACTCCATAACAAACCGGGAGCGAACATTGCCAGCCGCAGAAATAATCGTCTTATCTGCAGAGGCTTTGAAAGCATCCTGGTTAAAGGAGGGGGATAGTCTCATCTGTTCTCCGTGAGTGACAATAATTATCGAGGGCAATAGCAGTGTTATTCACAGCTATTTTCCACACGATAGATAACAACAATAATTCATGTCGTTGACGACGGCTTCTATCTACATGAAAATTGGCGGCCGTCTATATCACCATGAGTTAATAAAACGTTATAGCGCCGCACGTAATATACTTCTCGACTGATTTCATACGAAGGATTTCTGGACAACTGTTTTTCTGATAAGAAACGCCCCCATGTTCTTGTATCGGGAAAAATCTGGTCTGAGCGTATTGTTCGCTCTGGGAATTGGGGGGGCCTTGCAGTCGCCGCTGTTTCTGGGCAAAGCAGCATATGCACAGGTGGTTACACAGAATCTTTCGGCCCTGGGTGGTCCTGAAAGCAGTGAAACCGTAGACGCTTTCCAGTCGGACACAAATCATCGATATGGGGCTCAGGGCCTCAGGTTCGGCCCCTGGACTGTCAATGGTGAGGCCTCTGAAGGATGGGGGTACACCAATAACGCCGACCAGATCATGGGCGGTGTTCCCAGCGCAGTCAGCCAGACCAAGGCCAATCTGGAAGGATTACTCATTCAGAGCCGGAGACGTATCAATATTGGAACTTCCGTTAACCAGCTTTACTATCCCGAGCGCGGATTACAGGATCAGACCAACTGGTCTGCATTTCTGTCGGGAGATGAAAGGCTGGGCCATGATCGGCTCGAGTATCATCTGAGCCATGAAAAAATGACCCAGATGCCCTTTGATCTGGGTGCACTGGCCGCCAATCGGCCCGTTCCCTATTTTGTGCAGGATCTGGCTCTGGACGATCGGATCGAGACGCACGGAAAGCTCTCGATAATTCCAAACTTTGATCTGAAACGCTTTCAGTTTTCAGATCTTGGGGGAAGCGATATCTACCTGCAGCAGTCCTACCGCAATCGGATCCTGTTCTCCGAAGGGATCGGGTTGCGCTATTCCATGGCCGAAGGTAGCGATCTTCTCATGATCGCCCAAGGTGTCGAGATCCGGTATTCGAGCAACCGTTTCAGTCTCCCTTCCAGAAATTCCAACGGTTTTTCCGCTCTGGCAGGATACGATTACGAAATGCCGGGCCCGTTCAGCGTTCGGGTTCTGGGAGGATATCAGAGCCGTTCCTATAAGGCTTCGGCCTATAAAGCCCTTAATACATTCTATGTTGAACTACGGGGAACATGGACACCTACGCATCTTACGCGGGTTTCTCTGACCGTTTCGCGCGGGATTGCTGACAGCGCTTTCGAAAGTGTAGTCGGCTTTGTTTATACGAACGCTGCACTCGATATCCGCCATACCTACTCCCGCAACCTCGTACTGCATGCCGGGGCTCAGGTGCAGCAGGGCGGAGCGGGTAAGACGCCAGCCATTTTCGAACATACGCCTCTGTATCAGGTCATGACATCCCAGCTCAATTCTGACTTCAGCGTTGGCTTTGACTGGGCGCTGGACCGGAACTTCTCTCTGGGAGCATCGAATATCTATAGAAATGCAAATGCTGTCGGAACAGGGCGATACAGTATCGATACGGCTGTGATAAGCATAAAATATCAATTATGATAAAGTTCTCATCATGACGGAATTTCTTGGAATGCGCCTTTTGCAGAACCTGCGAAAATATATTCTCCTGTGTGTAACGGGCTGTTGTCTGGCAGCCTGTAGTCCAGGCCGGGGACTGACACCGGTACCAGCGTACGATCCGATGCAGTACAGACTTGGAACGGATGATGAAGTGCGCCTGATGACGTATGGTCAGGATCAGTTAACTTCTGATTTCCGCATCGACAGTGCAGGTAATATTGATGTGCCATTGCTGGGGAATGTACCAGCCTCAGGATTGACGACCCGGGAACTCGGACAGAGCATTGCGGCCTCACTTCGGCAGAAAGCCATTCTTCGGGACGCGAAAATTGCGGTGCAGGTTACAGCCTACCGTCTCGTCTCGGTCATCGGAGAGGTCGAGCACCCCGGTCAGTATGCATACCAGCCAGGCATGACGCTGCTTTCAGCTGTCGCAGCGGCAGGAGGATTCACATACCGGTCATGGGAACGCTATGCGTATACGATCCGGCAGGAGGGAGGAAGCACAGTCACCGGCCTTCTCTATCCTCAGAATTTTGTTAAACCTGGAGACGTCATCAAGGTATACGAGCGACACTTCTGATGTTGCTCCCCATTCTCCAAAGATGAGCAAACCGCCAATCCCTGAGGTTGATCACGAGAGGAACCAGTAGCCTCCGGCAAGCCACATGCATGCGCCGAGAAACGCTGCCAGACCGATGCCGCTTCCGGCAATGGGAGTGGAGGTCTGTTTTGACGACGGTGTTGCACAGAGAGCGTAAATATCTATCGGCAGCGGAACTTTGAAAACCGCAGAATGAGAAAAAATAGACATGAAATCTATCCAGGTTGCGATTGTACACGAGTGGCTGGAGAACTGGGCGGGCTCTGAGCTTGTCATCGAGCAATTAATTAAATGTTACCCGAACGCAAAAATTTTCTCTGTCGTGAACTTTCTTTCCCCGACGGACCGCGCGCGCTTGGGAAACCGGGAAATTCAAACATCTTTCATCCAAAAACTGCCCTTTGCAAGCAGGTTCTTCAGACACTATCTCGGTTTGATGCCTCTGGCTGTGGAGCAGTGGGATTTCAGCGGGTTTGATATTGTTATTTCAAGCCACCATGCCGTGGCAAAGGGTATTATCACAGGACCGGATCAACTCCATGTGTCCTATATCCATTCCCCAATGCGGTATGCCTGGGATCTCCAGAATACCTATCTTCGCCAAAGCGGCCTGAACAGAGGGCTGCGCGGCCTCTACATCCGCTGGCTCTTCCATCGTCTGCGCAACTGGGACGTGAGAGCCGCGGCCGGTGTGGACGCGTTCGTAGCAAACTCAGATTATATCGCCCGCCGGATCCGCAAGACATGGCGACGGGAAGCCCATGTCATTCCGCCCCCCGTCAATCTGGATCGTTTTCCCGTGAATGGCACAAAGGAAGACTATTATGTCGTTGTTTCACGACTGGTGCCCTACAAGCGGATTGACCTGGTGGTTGAAGCATTCCGCCACATGCCCGACCGGAAGCTGATCGTCATCGGTGGCGGAACTGATGCGGAGCTTGTCCGTCAGAAAGCTGCCGGGGCTCCGAATATCAGCCTCAAGGGGCATATTTCCGACGCAGAATTGCAGATGACGCTGAGTAAGGCCCGGGCCTTCGTTTATGCCGGCGAGGAAGATTTCGGTATCTCCCTTGTCGAGGCTCAGGCAGCGGGAACTCCCGTAATCGCTTACGGACGTGGAGGCGCCTGCGATATTGTTCAGCATGGGACAACAGGTCTTCTGTTTGACAGCCAGAGCGTGGAAAGCATTATCGATGCAGTGCAGACATTTGAAGAGTATGAAAAGGACATGACGTCCGAGCTCTGTCATCAGAATGCGCTCCGGTTTTCGGAAGAGCTGTTTCGATCGCGTTTCACGACGTTTGTTGAACAGCAATGGCAGGCATTTATGCCCTCCCGGCCGGTCGACAAGGTCTGATATGGGTCTGACTGCGATGGGGCTGATCTTCTGGCCCCTCAGCCTTATCTTCTTTTTCAGAAAAGACCCGCAGCGTCTTCTGGAGCTGACTCTTGTCGGAGGAGTCTTGCAGGCTTCCGCTGTTCTGGTACTGGGAGGGCTGGGCCTACAACCCTCTATGGCTCCCGGAATGATGTTTATTGCATTCATGGGGCTTCAGCTTGCATTGGGCATTACCTTTCCCGGGGCAATGCGCCAGATAAAATTTTGTGCGCCGCTGTTTTTCGCTTTTTCTTGGGCACTCCTTGGCTCCATTCTGCTTCCGCGGCTGTTTGAAGGAAAAGTTCTTGTCTGGCCTCAGAAGCTGGATGAGATCGCAACCCGCATACCGCTCTCCCCTCAACGCGGCAACATGACGCAGGACGCCTATCTCGTGCTCGATCTCGTCATGTTCGTCATGACGGTCTTATTCCTGACGAGACGGGAGGCCGACCCGCGCCGGCTATACCAAGCCTATCTCATAGGAGCGATGCTGGCGTGTATGGTCGGATTCTGGGAAATGGCACACAGGCTTATAGGAAGTATTCCGTTTCCAAAAACCCTTTTTTATTCCAATCCCGGCTGGGCTGTACTCGATACGCAAATGAGCGGACCAGTACCGCGCATCAACTCCACGTTTACGGAACCTGCAGCCTGCGCAACATTTCTCATCGGTACACTCTATTCGACGGTATGGTCGACATTGAGGGGGTATGGTGGATGGCTGACGCGGCTCATGCTGGTCATGAGCACGCTTTGCCTGCTGATGACGACCTCAACCACGGGGTATATTGCCATGTTGGTCGGGCTGATGCTGCTGGTCATCTATGCCATTGTGAGTCGGAAACGGCAGTTGTTCCGGCGGTTGATGCTGTTCATCGGAGCCGGCGTCCTGTGCATGGGCCTGACGACACTCGCCCTCGCGGCTTTCGCGCCTGATGTCATCAAGGGGGCAGCAGCAGTCATTCTGGAGACACAGGAAAAGAAGCAGTCCGTTTCTTACGAAGAGCGCACCCAGAAGGATACTGATTCATACCAACTCGCCCTGGAAACCTATGGCCTCGGCACCGGATGGGGCAGTAACCGTTCTTCCAGTCTTCTTCCAGGCTTCCTGTCCACCATTGGTGTAGTGGGTATTCTGGGGCTCGTCGTCTGGAACGGGCGACTCTTTGCGACAATATTCCGTACCCTGAAAGTAGCGGCCAATGAACAGTCGCTCGATGCGTGGATGATCGAGGCAACAGTGACCGCGCTGCTAGGACGGACAATGGCGACGCTTATTTCCGGCCCCGTTCTGGGAACGATGGATTTCTATGTGCTGTTGGCTGTGCTGGTCTCATCACTGATGAGGGCTCAGGCCAGAAAGGGAAAAACGGGGCGTGCCTGACAGCACCGTTATTCTCATCGGCTTTCTGAGTGATTTTGGGGACGAGAATATTCTGTGGCCCCTGATGGCACTGATCAGTCTGATCCTCATCCTGCAGGAACGATACAGGATATTCCTGTACTACTGTGCCCTGGTGCTTCTGGTCTTCGGGGGCACACTGATCCTCAAACTCTGTTTCGAGGCCTGCGGGCGTCTTCCGGGGCAAAGCCTGTACAGTCCCAGCGGACACACGGCAGGTACGACTTTTGTCTATGGCGGAGCGGCAGTGCTTTTCAGCAGATCTCCGCGTACGTGTCTGGCCGTGGCATTTGGGATTGCGCTGTCTGCAGGATGCGCGCGGATCGCCCTTCATGTCCATTCGCTTGCAGAAGTTTTTATTGGTGCGGGCGTCGGTTTGCTGGGCGTCCTGTTGCTGACGCTGGCAAGAAAAAATGAATTACGTACGCTTTCAGGAACGACATGGTCGAAACGGCCCATTCTCTTCCTGATAACCGGTGGTTTGGTTCTGACAATGATCCTGCACGGCCTGCGTTCCCCAGCGGAGACGTGGCTTGAGTATTTTTCGCACCAGTTTGTTGCTCCGTTCATGCGCTGTCCTGTGCCCGCTTCTACACTCCTGA
The DNA here is from genome assembly GCF_047722525.1 of Gluconobacter sp. Classification (GTDB taxonomy): domain Bacteria; phylum Pseudomonadota; class Alphaproteobacteria; order Acetobacterales; family Acetobacteraceae; genus Gluconobacter. The sequence continues at coordinate 4,553 of NZ_JBDNYY010000008.1, read as the reverse complement.
AATCACACCATAATGATTTGGAAAAATAACATGAAAAAATTCGGCTTCCCGTTATTTGGCGCCCCTGAAGCAAAGCTGAAGCATGCACAGAATCTTCTGAAAAACGGAAAAACCAGACGAGGGATCAAACAGCTCCATGTCTTGGCAACCGCAGGAAACGCGGAAGCCCAGTTCATGCTTGGAGAACTGTATCTGGCCGACCAGGATGTTCCGATGAACGGACACGAGGCACTTCGCTGGTTCCGGCAAGCCGCAGGCCAGAATCATGCCAAAGCCTGTCACAGACTGGGCGTGCTGAGTCATATGGGCTTCAGCCCGTCTGCTGGAGAGCAGGTCACAGTGTTCGATATGACACTAAGACAGGGAAAACCTGATCATGCAGAGGCACTCTCCTGGGCCGAGCGGGCAGTGGAAGGCGGCGATTTTGACGGCATGGTGCTGGCCGCACATCTCCTGACGCAGGGGCCAGAAACTCTTCGCAATATCGCCAGAGGCCGCGAACTCTACCAACGTGCGGCCGAAGGGGGAAATGTTCAGGGATTATATGGTCATGGAGTCACCCTGCTTGGTGCGGCGCGAACACCTGAAGAACGCAGCAGGGCGGTGGCTTTCATTCAGCAGGCGGCTACAGACGGCCTGCCCGACGCCGAACTGATGCTTGGTACAATTCTGGAATACGAAGGTGGCAAAGATGCTCAGGCGTTCAGTCATTTCATGAAGGCCGCAACACAGAACCATTCGGTAGCGCAAATGAAGGTCGGAGTTGCCTATTATCAGGGCCGGGGTGTCGAGCGGGATGTGTCGAAAGCTGAAACATGGCTACGAAAAGCCGCTCAGAGCGGCGAGGTTGAAGCGATCGCCCTGGTGGGCGATATCAACCTTCAGGGAGATGGCGTCGCCCCCAATTTTCTTGAAGCCCATTCATGGTATCGCCGAGCCGTAGAAGCCGGGCATGTCGGAGCCGCGGTAACGCTTGCCCAGCTACTCTACAATGGTATGGGATGCGAGACCGATCATGCGGAAGCGAAGCGGCTTCTGGATTTTGCCGCAGATCATGGGAATGAAAAGGCCATCAAGCTGCTTCAGCTCCTTGAAACCCGCTCCGCTCAATCCCGTTCGTAAAACAGCGACGTCGGCAGGAACTAGCGCCGTATATTAAAAATCGAAGCGCTGAAGAAAGCTATTGACGCTTGAGCTTACCAGAAAACCAGATTTCAAGGCTGAGGTTGGGTTTGCCTGAATCTCGACAGGCATTTTCCGACTATTTTGGCTTCAATATCGTCAGCCTTTTTCCCGGTCAGCCACCAAAGCACAAGCAGAGCAAGGATATAGGCGCCTATTCCGGTCCCTCCCAGAATGAACAGCCTCGCAAGTCCCGGCCATGTCGAGGGCAGAATATCGTATTTCATACCTTCTATGGCGAGGCAGGACATAATTCCGGCCAGACCGGTACGCCAGTTCTGAAAAAAGATTTCGGTGTAGGATGTCTTGATTAAAGATCTGGTCGTCGCAAGGCAAACAACCATCATAATGAATGCTACGCCTATACGGGCCCAGCACGCCCCGATCGCCCCGAAGAAAAATGATACACCCGTAATAATCGGGATCTTGAGACAGAACTCCAGAGCATTAAGGCGCATATAAAGATGGTTTTTCTTAAAAGCCATCACAAGAGCCCCAATGCCTTCAGAAAGCCCTGCAATTATTGGAGGAATGGCGAGGAGAGCAATGTAAGTGACGGACTTCTCCCATTTTGGCCCCAGAATCGTATGAACGATTTCATTGGAAAGCAAAGACATTTCAATGAAAATAGGAAGAATGACCATGAAAATGGTGGTGTTCGACAGGCGATAGAGATTTCTAAGCCGATCCAGATTGTCCCGGTTCGCCACGAGAGCCGAAAGGAGAGGGCGACTCAGAGGAACGGCGATGGCCTGAGAAGGAATGGCAACGAGATCGCTTGCTATCGAAAAAACACCCAAGGTCTGCGCAGAGACAAGACGGCCGAGAATCAGGCGATCGTATTGCCAGTTAATGGCGCCAAGAATCTGGGCACCGCTGCTCCAGCCGAGAAAGCTCCTGAAATCATTCCATCGAGACAGCGTGAAACGTGGTTTATACGCAGATATGACGTAGGAAACGGCCATGGACGCAACAGAGCTGGTAATTGTGGCCGCCGCAATGGCCCAGTATGAGCGTGTTGTAAAAGCGACAAGAACGGCAACGGCCAACGCGCAGCCTTTCCCCAGCAGCTCAATGGCACATTCGCGCGAAAAATCGAGCTGCTTGGCGTAAAGCGCAAGGCCTGGACTCTGCATTCCACGAAATGCAGGCGCCAGGCTGAGTGCCATGAGAAGCGGAAGCAGCCGGAAGTCGTGATAGAAAATCGAGAACGGTACTGAAATAACCAGAATGACGATGCAGATGGCAAAGCCACGCAGAAAACTCAGTGTAAATGCCGTATCAAGATGGTCTTTATCTATCAGATCCAGAACAACAAGCGCCTGATACAGAGGAAGCTCGAAAACCGCCTCTGCCAGATAGATTATGGACATGGCCAGAGAGACCACCCCGAAATCGGCCGGTCGCAGAAGATGTGTCAGGACGACAAGAGAAATGAAATCCAGAGCGCGGCCCGAAAGCTTGGTACCAAGCAGAAATGCCGCACCCCGCGCTGTTTTTGCACCTGTGTCCGTTATGGCATCATGTTCCGAATTCGGAATGTTTTCCGACTGAGATCTGTCCGTCACGAGTTCAGATCAGTCCTTCAGAGCAGCCGCTACGGCTTCAAGCGGTCTCAACCCGAAACGCGTTTCGGGTTCCAGAATATTGCCTTCCGCCCACTCATTCCAGGCTTTAAAGAAAATGAAATTATCACTGCCGACCTGCCTGTTCCGCAACACCGCCTTGCGCACATATTCGCCCAGCAATTCAGGAGAGTATCCTTCAAAGACAACCCCTCTACGTTTCGAACGAGGGGTATTGTCCCAGCCAGTCGTGACGCACGGGATATAATCCGGAGACGCAGGAAGGTCTTTAAAAGCCTGATCGACCACATCCCGGAATGGATAATGAATCGGCGCATTCATTGCTTTTCGCAGGAAATCAGACAGCCAGTCGGCCTGCGATGTGCAGGCAAGACGACGCAAAACGCGCTTTAACAATCCTAATGGCCGGTGCTCCAGATAATCTCCAGGTCCAAAGGGCATCACCTGATCGCAACAGGTCAGAAGTTTGTCGGCATCACTATTGGCCATGCCGATGATATGTAGCCCCGGAAATCCGTGCTCAACCGCCAGATTTCGCAGCGCCAGGATGTAAGCCGGTGGATCGGGAAGATCACGAACGCCATAGATCGGAAAGACAGGCCGTCCATTAAAGGTAATGTAGCGCGGATCACGGAAAGCCTCTGCGAGGAATGCAAAATGGGCTCGCATATCCTCATCGCCATTATAGGTCTGCTCCATGAGGACCCGGCCCGGAGCCCCATGCCACACGCCCGTCCAGGACTGGTTGGCCCAGCACAGGCAGAAAGGAAAATCAGGCTTCCCCGTTTCCAGAACCTTGTTAAAGGGTTTCTCGAGGATACGCTTTCCGTTTCCGAACCAGTAATGCCAGTAGCAGAATCCTTCAATTCCATGCTTCTGGGCCATCCGCGCCTGCGCAGCGTAGACCTGTTCGTCCAGCAGATCATAATATCCCAGTTCCCCTGGAACGATCGGCTGAACATGCCCCTTGAAGAGCGGTTTCGCCTTGCGGACGTTAGTCCACTCCGTAAAGCCCTCACCCCACCACTCGTCGTTTTCGGGGATACGATGAAATTGCGGCAAATAAAATGCGATGTTTCTTACTTCGGCGCTCAATGGGGGTCTCACTGTGATACTGTTTTGCGGGAACGTAGAGAAGTCCGCCAGATTGGTCTACGCAGCTTGTGCCTTTCCAGAAGCTATGCCCGATCAATGATCCGACTATCCTGGGACAGGAGAACGTCAGACCTCGGACATCCTGATCGCCCTGCTCCTGTATTTCCGGATATGTTGTGGCTGTCATAATCGCCGTTTGCCTGTCTGTGCAATTCTTCAGACGGGATGAATCATGATCGAAAAAGTCGGGATTTCCCGGCAATCCCCCGAAAACAGACCTCCAGCCCGCCTCAGGAGATCGACAAGAACCGGGGTGATACTCGAGATTTCCGGGATTTTTCAGACATTTACCGTTTATGATAAAAAAAGGGTTTAACGTCTTATTAATGAGAAAATATTTTTAAGATGTGCGAGTTAGGCCAGCATTGATCCCGGATGAGAGTGCGCGGGTTGAATAATTCTGCACTCGAGTTTTGAACAAAAAAATATCCGGGTTTCCCTGGAATATAGGATACTTGTTTAATGGCTTCTACTTACTGGACCGGCGGCTCAAACGGCGATTTTTATAATGTCAAGAACTGGTCTACAGGCGCTTCTCCAACGACTTATCATGATGTCGATATTACTGGAACGAGCTGGAGGGTTCGAAAAACCTTCTGGATTTGAGGGTTCCTCTGTGATTCCATCTCT
>NZ_JBDNYY010000007.1:0-205076 GCF_047722525.1 Gluconobacter sp. | reverse complement strand
TGCGGGTGGATGTCATGACAGGTCCTCAGCAGCAGGGCTGGTGCGTGTCGCAGACGGAGGGCCGTGTTTCAAGCTGAAAAGTGGGATGGGCGATGTCAAAGCGCGTCCGGACGAGCTCTGCGGCGCGGGCGATGAGCAGATCCGTGCTGACGGGGTGATCGGGATCGCAGACGAGATGAACGGTCAGGGCGGTTTCGGTCGTGCTCATGGCCCAGATGTGCAGGTGATGCAGTTCGGAGACGCCATCGAGCGACAGGAGCGCGGTCTGCACGGCCTCGGGATCGATACCTGAGGGCACCGCATCAAGGGCAAGATCCAGCGAGTTCCGCAGCAGTGACCATGTGCCGATCACGATGGAGAGCGACACGATCAGGCTCATGATCGGGTCGATGATCGTGTAGCCCGTAAACGAGATCAGCAGGCCGGCGATGACGACCGAGAAGGCCATGACGGCATCGGCCGCCATATGCATGAAGGCGCCGCGGATGTTGAGGTCGCTGGATGCGCCTTTCATGAAAAGCAGGGCCGTCACGGCGTTGACGGCGATCCCGATCAGCGCGACCCAGCTGATGACCTCGCCCTGAACGCTCTGGTGCGAGAAAAGGCGCAGCACGGATTCCCAGACGATACCCCCTGTTACGAGCAACAGGATCGTGGCGTTCGCCAGAGCCGACAGGATGGTCGAGCGGCGCAGACCGTAGGTGAAGCGTGCGCTGGACGGATGGGTGGCCAGAACCTGCGCCAGCCAGGCGCCGGCGAGGCCGAGTACGTCGGAGAGGTTGTGTCCCGCATCGGCCAACAGGGACATGGAGTGGGCCCAGACGCCCCAGAGGGCCTCCCCCGCGACATAGGCCGTGTTCAGGATGATCCCGATGGCAAAGGCCGTGCCGAAACTGGCTGGGGCATGAACATGGGAATGCCCGAAGCCGAAACCATGGCTGTGTCCGTCGCAATGGTCGTGATCGTGATCATGGCCCTCATGGTCGTGCTCTGCATGATCATGCGCGTGATGCTCATGCGGGCCGGAGGTGTCATGATGAGCGTGATCGCAGGCGCCGTCGTGATGGGGATCGGGGGTCATGGAGGCCAGTGCTGTGAGAAGTAAAAAGCGATCTTACTGCATGTGAGGCGGCCATCCCATATCTATTGGCCGTCAGGAAGGCTGTGATGGCCGATATTGCGGAACGCGGCCCGGCGTGATGTCGTAGGCCCCATGAATGGCAGTGCCCCTGATCTGTCAGGAGCCTGAACACGAAGAAGGAAAAGAGACGATGGCTGAAAAGCGTATTCTCATGATCGCGGGGGATTTCGTCGAGGATTACGAAATCATGGTCCCGTTCCAGATGCTGCTTCTGGTCGGGCACAAGGTAGATGTGGTGTCGCCGGGCAAGAAGGCTGGAGAGCAGGTCGTCACGGCCATTCATGATTTCGAAGGCCACCAGACCTACACAGAAAAGCGCGGCCATAATTTCACGCTGAATGCGACCTATGCTGGTGTGACGGCCGATGCCTATGACGCGCTGGTCATTCCGGGTGGACGTGCGCCAGAACAGCTCAGTACCGATGAGAGCGTGCTTGATCTGGTTCGCGCCTTTGTCGAGAGCGGCAAGCCGGTTGCGGCTGTCTGTCATGGTCCGCAGCTTCTGGCAGCGGCGGGTGTCATCAAGGGTAAGAAGATTTCGGCCTATCCGGCCTGCCGTGCGGAAGTGCTGCTCGCGGGTGCCGAGTACCAGTCTGTTCCGATGGATGGTGCGGTGACGGACGGGCAGTTCGTGACGGGCCCGGCCTGGCCTGCACACCCGGCCTGGATCGGGCAGTTCCTCAAGGTTCTGGGCACGCAGATCACGCCGTAAGGGATTCACGCCCGGCGTTCACAACACTGTGGCGAAACGCGGCCTGAAATCGTAGAGAGGAAGCATGACGACTTCCTCTCCTTCCCCCGACCCGCAGTCCACACGACGCACCGGCAATTTTGGCCGTACGGAGCGTGCCATGGAGCGTGCGTTCTTTGCCACGCGCTGGATCGCCGCGCCTCTTTATTTCGGCCTGACGGTCGGGCTGCTGCTGGTGGCGTTCAAGTTCTTCCAGCAATTGATCGGGCTGGTGCTGAAGGCGACGGGTCTGGATTTTGACGATGTGTTCGTCGGCGTGCTGGACCTGATCGACTTGGTCCTGCTGGCCAATCTGCTGCTGATCGTCATGTTCTCGGGCTATGAGAACTTCGTCTCGCGGCTCGATATCCGCACGCATGAGGATTATCCGAGCTGGATCGGGCATGTCACGTTCGGCGACATCAAGATCAAGCTGATGGCTTCGATCGTGGCGATGTCCGCGATTCATGTGCTGGCGGATTTCATCCGTGTGGATGACACCTCGACGCGGGCTTTGGAATGGAGCGTGGGCATCCATCTCGCCTTCGTCGTCTCCGGTGTGCTGATGGCCATCATGGACCGGATCATGGAAGGCTCCCCGGATACGCATCATGCCGATCCCGCACCCCCCGTCCCGAAAACGGCAGGGGATGCGTCAGGGGACGGGCACCACTGATGATCCGTATAACCGAACTGCGCCTGCCGCTGGATCATCCGGAGGAGGCGCTGCGTGAGGCTGTTCTTGCGCGCCTGAACATTGCTTCTGAAGATCTGAAAAGCCTGACCGTGGCGCGCCGTGGGTATGATGCCCGCAAGCGCGGCCATATTGTGCTGGTCTACAACGTGGACTGCGATGTTGCGGACGAAGCGGCGGTTCTGGCTGCTCATGCGGGCGACCAGCATGTGCGCCCCAGGCCGGATACGACGTATCATCCCCCGGTCGCGACCCTGCCGGAGGGGATGCCCCGTCCTGTTGTGATCGGCGCGGGACCGTGCGGGATCATGGCAGCGCTGACGCTGGCGCAGGCTGGTCTGAAGCCCATCATCATCGAGCGTGGCAAGGACGTGAAGGCGCGGACGGTCGATACGTTTGCCCTGTGGCGCAAATCCGTCCTGACGCCCGAGAGCAACGTGCAATTCGGCGAGGGCGGGGCCGGGACGTTCTCGGATGGCAAGCTCTATTCCGGCGTTTCGGATCCGCGGCATCTGGGGCGACATGTTCTGGAAGAATTCGTGCGTGCGGGTGCGCCGGAAGAGATTCTGACCATTTCCAAGCCCCATATCGGGACGTTTCGTCTGGTCACGATGGTCATGTTCATCCGTGCCGAAATCGAGCGTCTTGGCGGCGAATACCGCTTCGAGACCCGCGTCGAGGGGTTCGACATGGAAGGCGAAGGCACGGAGCGCCGTCTGCGCGGTCTGCGTCTGTCCAATGGAGAAATGCTTCCTGCGGAACGTGTCATTCTGGCTGTCGGACACTCGGCACGCGATACATTCGAAATGCTGCGTGAGGCGCATGTGGAAATGGACGCAAAGCCGTTTTCCATCGGCGTGCGGATTGAACATCCGCAATCCGTCATTGATGTGGCTCGTTTCGGGGCCAGCGCCGGGCATGAAATGCTCGGGGCTGCGGATTACAAGCTCGTCCATCATGCGTCGAATGGCCGGGCGGTCTATTCGTTCTGCATGTGCCCGGGAGGGCAGGTCGTGGCGGCGACGTCCGAGGAAGGACAGGTCGTCACCAACGGGATGAGCCAGTATTCGCGGGCCGAGCGCAATGCCAATAGCGGCATCGTCGTTGAGGTGAAGCCCGAACTGGATTTCCCGGATGACGTTCTGGGCGGCATGGCCTTCCAGCGGCTATGGGAGAAGGCGGCGTTTGTCGCCGGTGGCAGCAATTACAACGCGCCGGCCCAGCGGGTTGGGGATTTTCTGGCGGGGCGTCCGTCCACGTCGCTGGGTACGGTTGTGCCGTCCTATCAGCCGGGCGTGACGCCGACGGATCTGACGCAGTGTCTGCCTGCGTTCGTGACGGATGCCATCCGCGAGGCTCTGCCGCAGTTCGAACGCAAGCTGCGTGGATTTTCGATGGAAGATGCGGTGATGACGGGTGTGGAGACGCGCACGTCGTCTCCCATCCGCCTGCCTCGCGATCGTGAAGGCCAGAGCCCTACGCTGCGTGGCCTGTTCCCGGCCGGCGAGGGGGCCGGTTATGCCGGCGGTATCCTGTCCGCCGGGATTGATGGCATCCGGGCGGCGGAGTGGTTGGCGGCCTCGCTTTAGGAGGCCGTCTCGTCGCCTTCCATATGTTCGCCTGGAAGTTCTTTCGGGCGGATGAGGGCGATGGCACCGGTCACGAGGCTGGTGCTTAGCACGAAAATCTCGGCAGATAGCGGCAGCGTCAGGATTGTCGGGCCGAACATGGGCACGAGCTTCTGTGCCATGCCCTGTCCGATGGAACCAAGCGCGTAACCCAGCCCCATGCCAAAACTGCGTGTGTCGGACGGAAAACGCTGCGCCAGATAATGCGGAACGAGCGCGAAGATGCCCGACGCAGCAGCCCCCATGACGAAGGCGGCAATCAGCAGCAGGTTCCAATCGGGTGCGCTCAGGAAGGGCCAGATCGTCAGCATCACGACAGCCAGCGCACTCAGCATGACGCGGACTTCTCCGAACCGCTCGGCCAGCCAGCCGCAGAACACCTTTCCGCCGAACGATCCGAGGCAGTAGAGCGTCACCGGCCAGAAGACCGCCTGCTGCGTCAGATGGTGACTGCCGCGCAGGATCGTCGGGTAATAGGTGTAGATCGCGGCTTTCTGGAACTCGAGAAAGCTCATGAAGGCGATGGCCTGAAGGGCCGCGCCTGTCAGACGGAATTTCGGGCGCAGTTCGGGAGGCGCGTGCTCCTTGCGTCCCCGTGTCAGCCGGGCTTCGCGGTTGCGGAGCCAGACCGGGCTCTCCGGCACGCCAATCCGGACGAACAGCGCCAGCAGCGCCGGCGCCAGACCGATGAAGAACAGCACGCGCCATCCATAATGTGGCAGAACCAGTGCCTGCACGCCGGCCGCGACAAAATAGCCGACTTCATAGCCGGACATCATGAGGGCGGAGGCCATCGGCCGGGTCCAGGCCGGCACGCTTTCCATCAGAAGCGCGGCCGAGGCCGTCCATTCGCCCCCAAAGCCGATTCCGAACATGAACTGCACGGCCATGAGCACATAAAAGTGATGGGAGAGCCCTGTCATGGCGGAAAAAACCGCGAACCAGACCACGCCGAGCATGAAGGCGGGCTTGCGTCCATAGCGATCGGCCAGCCATCCCCAGCCGGTATTGCCGACGGCGCGACCGATGGACTGCCCCATCAGGACAGCCCCCAGATCAGCGATCGTGCATCCGAAATCATGGGCGATGTCGGGGAGCGTGAACATGAGCGTCGTCTGGTCGAAGGCGTCCAGAAACCAGCCAAGAAAAGACGCAAAAGTGACCTGCCAGTAAGGCAGGAGCGCACGCAGGGAGCCTTGGGAAGAGGGTATTACGGCGGAGCGGGTGGTGGCATCCGTCATGCAGAATGGTCCTGTCCCGGTCGCGGAGAAAACCCGCGCCGAAGGGGTGTCACAGGCCCGGAAGAAGGTCCGGGCGGGAAACCGTAACAGCTTTGTCCGGATTGATCGAACGAAGAGTTTGGAAGGGAAGCGCGGAATAGGGTGGATGGGTATGAGTGGCGTTTCCCGTTCAAATCACTCCAGAAAAACCTGCATCATTAAGGAAAAATTAGGCTCTTGAGCGCCATTGTCCCGGACATGAAGAACGGAGGTGTCCGCATTGGATGATCTAGGACAGGGAGCGACTTCGATGCCGGCAGCCCCTCGAGATATGCATGCCGGCCGGACAGTCATGCCAAAGGGGCTGTCCGACCTGCCGGAAGGCAGGGCCGGCGGTGTCACACCCATAACGGCGTCCAGCGCAGGGATGTTTGCTACGACATTGCGGAGTCGAAGGGCACGACAGAAGAGCGCGCTGCCACCACTGCGATGGCTGCCGCGTTTTGTGCTGGGGCGCGGCGGTGCAGACAAGGTGATCGGGGCGCAGGTGGACATGAGCCAGCTCTGGCTCTCGGTTCCGCGCCGGACGCTTCGTAAGAGCCGACGCAAGAGTCTGGGCCAGCAGCAGCGTGAATTTGATTCGGATCTGCTGGGGAATGCCTGTTCGCAGGCCGCGACCTGGCCGGACGGTATGCGTCTGATGGTCTCGCTGGAAGATGATCAGGCGCCGGACGGTGATTTCAACGGTCGCCTGAATGCTGTCCTTCAGAGCAGTGGCTTTCCGGTCAGCCGGCTTGACCTTGTTTTTCATGAAAGTGGTCTGGCGCAGGACGACAAGGAGACCTGTTACACGCTCTCTGCGCTGCGCGATCAGGGATGTCAGATTTTTCTTGGAGGGTTTGGCAGCGCACCGTCCAGTCTGAGTCTGCTGCGCGAGCGTGCCATGGGAGGATTGCTGGACGGGGTTCAGTTCGATGCGTCCATGCTCGCGCCTTCAAGCATGTCATGGCAGCAGTCAGGTGATGCCCCACTGCTGGATGAAGGCGCCATGCTGTTCTACCGGGCGGCTCTTGAGGCGGTTAAAGCGCTGGGGCTCAAGGTCCGGGGAGTAGGGGTGGATCTCCCGGAGCTTTTTTCCTTTGTCCAGAAGGTCGGGTGTGTGGAGGCATCGGGTACGATTCTTGCCGCACCGGAAACGACGGCCCAGATCACGGAGCGTTTCGAGGAAACCGCAGGACGCCCGCGTCGCAGGCGCATGGCGAGAACGGCGGAAGGCCTCTAGGGCTGCGCCGTTCTCGCTGGGACAGGAATGGCCCCTTCATCCGGAGCAGCAGGACACCGTTCAGTTGATCCTGCACTGATAACTGAAGAGGCGTTCCGGATTTTCCCGCAGCATGGAAGCCAGCATCGGCAAGACTTCGGTGAGTGCCGTTTCCACCGCTTCGGGCGACTGACCGGTTTGGTCGCAGATACGGTTCAGCCTTCCTTCTCCCATAAGATCCTCGACCTGTTCCGGTGAGAGCGGCGTGGAAGGGGGAGTGCGGATTTCGCTGATCGTTGTGGCGAACTGGCAGTCTTCTTTCATCATCTTGATGGTGACTTCCGTCAGGCCGGAGCGATCCGTACTTGCGCCGCTCAGCCAGTCACCGAAGCGGGTAAAAACGGATGTTGCAGCCTGGGCTTCGGTCTGGCCTTTGCCGGGTACCGGAGACTTGGTCGTGAATGTGTTCTGAACGGTCATTGTCAGGCTCCTTCGTTTCAGGAGAAAACGGGCCTTTGCCGGGCTGGTGGCCCTGCATTCAGAACGTCTCGTCCTGCACAAAGCTGCCGGAATGCCCCAACACCTTTCCGTGTTGTCTGTCACGGCATTCCGGCATGTTGTCACAATCCTGACCCCGGCCCGCGTCAGCGGAGCGCGGCGCTTTCCACGAGCACGATTTCCGCATCTTCAAGGGCGGTCAGCGTGATGCTCTCCACGTCATGAAGCGCCGCGCCGTCCCTGTGTCCGACAGTCCGTCCGTCGATTTCCACGCTGCCCGTGGCTGGAACGAGATAGGAGAACATGCTGCGGTCCGTCTCGTAGGTCAGCGTTTCTCCGGCCTTGAGAGTGGCCCCCAGAACGCGGCCGCGGGTGCGGATGGGCAGGGCGTTGTCTTCGGGGAAACCCGAAGCGAGAGGGACGAAGCGGCCATTGCGCTCATGCCGCGGGAATGGGCGTGTACCCCAGGAGGGCGTGCCTCCCGTTTCGTCGGGAATCAGCCAGATCTGGAAGAGCGTCGTGGCCTCATCGTCCCGGTTGAATTCGGAATGGATGATGCCGCTGCCTGCGGACATGACCTGCACATCGCCCGCTTCGGTCCGGCCACGATTGCCGAGACTGTCCTCATGCGTGATGGCGCCGGTCCGGACATAGGTGATGATCTCCATGTCGCGGTGGGGGTGTGCGCCGAAGCCGTTATGAGGCGCGATGCGATCGTCGTTCCAGACGCGCAGGCGTCCCCAGTGCATGCGGTTGCGGTCGTGATAGTCCGAAAAGGAGAAATGATAACGGGCGTCGAGCCAGCCGTGATCGGCATGGCCGAGAGAGGCGAAAGGTCTGATGTCCAGCATGGGATCATGCTCCTGGGTTGATGTCTTGCCACAGAGAATGGGGTATGGAGTCCATGAAGAAAATGGAAAGGATGGAAATGTGAAGTTTCCAGAAACGGCATGACCGGTCTGCCTGACCTGGAGGGCTGGGCCGTGTTTGCGCGGGTCGCGGAAAGCGGGTCCTTCGCCGCTGCGGCGCGCTCCCTCGGACTTTCTGCGCCCACCGTCTCCAAGATCATGGCACGTCTGGAGCATCGGCTCGGAACGACGCTCTTCCAGCGGAGCGCGCGTCATCTGTCGCTGACGGCTGAAGGGGCCGAGTGCCTTGAGCGGGCCCGCCGGATACTGTCCGAAGGGGAAGGTCTGGAAACCGAACTGCGTGAAGGTGTCGCTGCCCCCCGGGGCATGATCAGGCTGGCGGTGCCAATGACGTTCGGGCGGGAGGTTCTCGGGCCGGTCCTGCCCGGATTTCTGGAGCGCTATCCCGAGATCACGCTGGAGATGGATCTGGATGACGGGGTCGTGGACCTGCTCGGTGGCCGGTTCGAGGCGGCGATCCGGATCACGTCGGGACTGCTGCGTCCGGCGGTCTCGGGGCAGGCGTTCCTGTTGTGCCGCTCCGTAACGCGGCTTGTGTGCTCAGAGCGGTTTCGCAGGGACCTGCCGGATGTGGCAGTCCCCGAGGATCTGGCAGGCCGGCCGGGGCTTCTTTACGCCAATGCGGCCGTTCCGGATTTTCTGCGCCTGAAGCACGCGGATGGGCGCCAGGCCTCTGTCAGGCTGAAGGGGCGTGTGAGCGCCAATAGTGGGGACATGCTTCTGCCGGCCATTCGGGCGGGGCTGGGGATCGCGCTTCTGCCCGATTTCATGCTGAAACCGGATCTGAGGGAGGGCCGGGTTGTGGAGGTGCTTCCCGGGTGGACGGGCAATGACCTTTCCGTCTGGTTCATTGTCCCCGGATGCGGGGTGACGCGCGCACGGATGTCGGCGCGACTGCGGGTTCTGCTGGCTTATCTGGAGAGAGTGCTTGGCGAGATCGTGTCACAGGATTACAGTGCCGGGCAGGAGAAAACGCGATGAACTATGATGCGATGTTTCAGTCCGCCCTTGACGGTCTGCATGCGGATGGCAGCTACCGTTATTTTGCGGATCTGGAACGCCGGGCCGGTAATTTCCCCAAGGCTTTCCATCATGGCCTGGGCCGTGATGTTACGGTCTGGTGCTCGAATGACTATCTCGGCATGGGGCAGCACCCTGAAGTCCTGACGGCCATGCATACGGCACTCGACGAAACGGGTGCCGGGGCAGGCGGAACCCGCAATATCTCGGGCACCAACCACTATCATGTGGAACTGGAGAAGGAACTCGCTTCCCTGCATGGCAAGGAAAGCGCGCTGCTTTTCAACTCCGGTTACCTGTCGAACTGGGTGACGCTGGGAACCATTGCCGGACGTCTGCGCAACTGTGTGGTGCTGTCCGACGAGCTCAATCATGCCTCCATGATCGAGGGCATCCGTCACTCACGGGCGGAAAAGCAGATCTTCCGTCATAACGATGTCGAGGATCTGGAGCGCCGTCTGAAGGAGCTTCCTGCGGACGTTCCGAAGATCATCGCTTTCGAGTCCGTCTATTCGATGGACGGCGACATCGCTCCGATCGAGGCGTTCTGTGATCTGGCCGACAAATACGGCGCCATGACCTATCTCGACGAGGTTCATGCGGTTGGCATGTATGGCGATCATGGTGCGGGCGTGGCTGAAAAGCTGGGTCTGTCCCATCGTCTGACGGTGATCGAAGGGACGCTGGGCAAGGGGTATGGCGTTGTGGGCGGTTATATCGCTGCTTCTGCCGCGCTTTGCGACTTCGTCCGCTCCTTCGGCTCCGGGTTCATCTTTTCAACCGCCCTGCCGCCGATGATCGCGGCAGGCGCTCTCGCCAGCGTGCGTTACCTGCGCAGCAGCAGCGCAGAGCGGGAAGGCCAGCAGCGCGCGGTGGCCTATCTGCGTCAGGCGCTCGACAAGGCCGGCATTCCGCATGTCATGAACCCGAGCCATATCGTTCCGGTCATGGTGGGCGAGGCCGAACTGTGCCGCAGTCTGTCGGATGAACTGCTGAACCGCTTTGGCAACTACATCCAGCCGATCAACTTCCCGACTGTCCCGCGTGGCACGGAGCGTCTGCGCATCACGCCGACGCCGCTGCATACGAATGAGATGATCGACGAACTGGTCGAGGCGCTGGCGACATTGTGGCAGGAGCGTCAGCTCAAGACGTCCAAATCCGTCGCAGCCTGAAAACGGGAGGGAGTTCGCCGGACGGACCCCCTCGTTTATTCATGGTCACCTCATGAAAAAGGCAGACTCTTTCGGGGTCTGCCTTTTTTGTGTCAGGTCCTCTGACGATGCTGTTCAGGCAGCAGCCTGGGCCTGTGTCTGAACAGCGTGGGCGATGATCCGGAGGCTGAGAATGCCGCCGGACGTCTTCAGCAGCGGGCCCAGTTCCAGACGGGCGTTGCCACCGGTCCAGCGGGCCTCGGTGCTTTCGATGCTCCACCAGCCATCGGCATACGGGTCCGAAAGATGGCTCGAGAGGCGGTGCGTGCGCTCGCCGCTCCAGATGGTGGCTTCGCCCACAAGCGCGCCGAGCGTACGGCGGTCATCGACGAAAGGTCCGATCTGGTCAGCCGGGCGAGCTGCCTGGCTGATGATGCGGACGCTCTGGCAGCCTTCGGGAAGCATGAAGACAAACTGCTCGCCGCGGATCCGGATGGGATACAGAACCGTTCCGTCTTCCAGAACGAGATGGGTCTCGTTCGTGGCGTCTGGCACCGGAGCAGCCTGCGGAGGGACATAACCCAGTGTTTCCGCGCGCAGGGCAATCGCTGCGAACAGGGGTTCCACATGGGCGCGGTCCGTGACCAGCGGCACGGCGGCGTCCTTTTCCCAGCTCAGGGCGTGCAGACGGGTTACGCTGCTGCCCTGCATCAGGGCGTCGGGGCGGTGCCCGGCGTCAAGGAAGCTCTCCGACAGGGCGCCATTCGCCACCAGAACCGAGTGCCGTGCGGTTTCCACATGATAATAGTCGTATTCCGTGATGGAGCGGTCGTAGACAATGGTCATGCCATTGACGAGCATCCGCACCGGAATGAAGCTGTTTTCGAGCATCATGCAGTGTTCGGGCGTGACCAGCAGATCCCGGCTGGGGATACCGTCAGCCAGTGCTCCGGCGCGCACGCGCACGGGAATGGCGTTCACGTCCGCATGGCGGGTGGTGCCGGTCGTTGCATGGGCGTGGCCGACGCGCAGGATCGTTTCCGTGCGGGTGACGCCGTTTTCGTAAACCGTGACCTGATCGCCGGCTTCAAGGGTCTCGATGGCGCGTTCGCCTTCGGGAGTCAGGATCATGGTTCCGGCCAGATAGCAGATCTGTCCGTTATAGCCTGTCGCACCGCTGAGGACGCTCCAGCTTCCGTCATTATTCTGTACGATCGTCGGTGTGCCCGGGCCGGAATGCGGACCGAATGCGACGCTCGTAAGCGTGATGGCATTACCATACTGATCGAAGGCGATCGTCAGCGTATAGGTTCCGTTGCCATTGTCCGTGAACGTGGCGCTTGTCGGAGGAGCGTTGCCGCTTCCGATGGTAATGACGGAGGCCGCATCGTAACCCGTGATTGGTGTGTTTATCGTCTGGTTGTAGTCAGCGAAGACGAGCTGGCTGGCCGTGCCATCCACTGCGTCACGACCAAAGACGATCTTGCCGCCTGCGCTCGCGTTGTTGACGTAGAGCGTCGCGCCGTTCTGAAGGACCGTCGTCAGGGACGACCCCATCTGGAACTGGGCGTTCGAGCTGCCGATTGTCGTTCCGTCGAGGATCAGGGTGCCGGTGCCGCTGATGCTTTTGCTGTTGATCGAGACAGTCGGATTGCCGCTGATCTGCAGGGTGCCGTCTACGGTCGGATTGTTGCCCAGATTAACCGTGCTGGATGTGGCGATGTCCAGCGTTCCGCCCTGTGCGACCGTGAGGCTGTTGACGTTGAAGACTGTGGCGCTGGCATCCGAAGAGGTCGCCGTGACATCAAGCGTCGCGTTGGCGGCAACAGTGACCTTCTGGAGCGTTGTTGCACTTGCCGTCGCAAAGTCGATGGTGACGGCGCTGCCATCAGACTTGCCTGCCAGAACCTCAATCCAGGCCTTGTCCTGTGGGACGTTGCCATCGTTCCAGTTTGTTGCGGCGAACCAGTTTCCGGTTGCGCCACCGATCCAGTAATTTGTCATCTTGTAAGGTCCTGATGAGGTCAGGAGCCGTTCCACCCCAGAGGGAGGAATTCCGTGACCTGACTTGTGACGCGTTGTCTCATCCGGAGAGTTAATTATTAGCTAATCCAAGCGCAAGATCATTCTGGTTTTAAAAATGAAAACATAAATGACAAATTATTAAACCAATAAATTTCAATTACTTGAAGGAAAGGTGCGCCGTGTCTGCTGCCGTATGATTCGGTCTGGAAACAGCTTCTTTTTCTCGGGAAACATGGGGCGTTACGGCAGGAAAAGATGGGAAGCGGGTTGTCTGTCAGCAGTCTTCCGCTCATCATGCGGCGATGGCATCACAGGAAAAATCGGCTCCCTTCAGAAAGAACCGGAAAGCCACGAAGCTTTCGCAGCGGCTGGGGGTCTGTGGCGCATCCTGTGTGCTTGATGTCATGATCAATGACCGGACGGCTCTGGTCCGTGACAGCGCCGTGTTCATTGGGCTTCTGGAAAAGATCTGGAAAGTGCGCGACATCGATGCTGCGCTGGTCTGGGAAGAGATTGACGAGCGCATCCGTCTGGCGGACGAGTTGCGTGCCAGCGGTATCCGTCCCTACAAGGGAGGTCGTTTCCGTTCGACGAAGCTGCCGTGACATGCCGCCCCTGCCAGACCTGTCCCATATCAGTCCCGATGATCTGACCCGTCTCGACATTGTGGCCCTTATCATCATGGCGCTTTCGGCGCTGTGGGGGCTGACGCGCGGTTTTGCGACCGAACTGGCCGGATTGCTGGCCTGGGTCGGAGCGATTGTCCTGACCTATCGTTTCCACGGGCTGCTCGAACCCTATCTTGAGCCCTACCTGCATCAGAGCGCGCTGGCGGGCAGTGCGAGTACGGCAATCCTGTTCGTGGTCGTGCTTCTGGTCTTCACGATGCTGGGCGCAAGGGTTGGGACGGCGGCGCGGGGTCTCCTCTTTGGAGGAGTGGACCGGATTCTGGGCGCCGTATTCGGTGTGGCGCGGGGTTATGTGGCCCTGATCGTGCTTTATCTGCTGGCGGGCTCTTTTTTCGGCTCCTGGATGACCTATGTGATGCAGGGAAGCCTCATTGGCCCTTACATTGCCGCTGGAGCGACCCATCTGACAGGTTATCTGCCTCATTTCCTGCAACCGCATCTTGCGTCTCCCGTCACAAGCGGCCATGAGGCGTCCTTGTGAAACCAGTCTGGAAAGGCCGCGCCGCATGACCCAGTCCGACAGTCTCAACCGCCCGTATGAAGAATGCGGAGTTTTTGGCGTCTGGGGTGTGCCTGATGCGGCGGCCCTGACGGCGCTGGGACTGCATGCGCTGCAGCATCGCGGGCAGGAAGCCGCCGGTATCGTCAGTTTCGATGGCGAACGGTTCCACCAGCACAAGGGTCTGGGGCTTGTCGGTGATGTGTTCGGGGACAGCCGCGTCATGGCGACACTGCCTGGCACGGTCGCCATTGGCCACAACCGTTATGCCACGACGGGCGGCACGCATGTCCGCAACGTGCAGCCGCTTTATGCCGATTACGAATTCGGTGGTCTGGCCGTGGCGCATAACGGCAACCTGACCAATTCCGCGACGCTCAAGCAGGCGCTGGTCAAGCGCGGATGCATCTTCCATTCTTCGACGGATACGGAAGTCTTCATCCATCTGATCGCAATCTCGCTGTACACGACCGTGCTCGATCGTTTCATCGATGCGGTCAAGCAGGTGAAGGGGGCGTACTCCCTCATCACGCTGACGCCGGATGACGGGCTGATCGGTATGCGGGACCCGCTGGGTGTGCGTCCGCTCGTTCTTGGCCGGATGCCGGGCTATGAGAAGGGCAATGGCGGCTGGGTTCTGGCGAGCGAGACCTGTGCGCTGGACATTATCGGGGCGGATTATGTCCGGGACATCGAGCCCGGCGAGATTGTCGTCATCAATAATGACGGACTGCGGTCCCTGCGGCCATTCGGAGATCAGGGGGGCCGGTTCTGCGTGTTTGAATACATTTATTTCGCGCGGCCTGATTCCGTCCTCGAAGGCCAGCCTGTTTATGAAGCGCGTCGTCAGATTGGCTGCGAACTGGCGCGGGAAAGCGCGGTCGAGGCGGATGTCGTCGTGCCGGTGCCGGATTCCGGTGTGCCGTCTGCGATCGGCTATGCGGCGGAGAGTGGTATTCCGTTCGAGCTCGGCATTATCCGCAACCACTATGTCGGCCGGACCTTCATTGAGCCGACGGATCAGATCCGCAATCTCGGGGTGAAGATGAAGCACTCCGCCAACCGGCCGGTTCTGGCAGGCAGGCGCGTCATTCTGGTGGATGATTCGATCGTTCGTGGCACGACGTCGCGCAAGATCGTGGATATGGTCCGTGCGGCCGGTGCGACGGAAGTGCATATGCGCATCACGTCCCCGCCGACGAAACATGCCTGTTTTTACGGGATCGACACGCCGGAAGAGAGCAAGCTGATGGCGGCGACGCATACGCTTGAGGAAATGGCGCAGGCGATCGGCGTGGACAGTCTGGCTTTTGTCACCTTTGACGGGCTCTATCGCGCGCTGGGTCATGCGAACCGGGCCGAGGGCGCGCGCCGTTATTGCGATGCCTGTTTCACCGGCGATTATCCGATCGAATTGGTGGACAAGGAAGGCAATCTTGTCGCCTGAAGCCGCTCTCTTTTCGGAATATGAAAAAAGGCGCCGGACCACTGGGTCGGGCGCCTTTTTCGTATCAGGAAGCCGGGAGCGTCTCAGGGATATGGATAGGGGGTCTGGGACAATGCGGCTTCCGTACTGGCATCCGTCTCCGTGGGAAGGATGGAGTCGAGCGGCAGCGTCATGACGGCTTCCAGTCCCGGGCTCAGTGGCGTGTAGGTCAGGGTGCCGGAGAGGCTGCTGACGACGGCATTCATCATGCGTGTCCCGAAGCCTGTTCCCTGAAGCTGGGGCGTGCACTCGCCCTGGTCCGAGACTGTCAGGATCAGGCGGTCGCTGGTCTGGGCAAGTCCGACATGCAGCGGACCAGCAGCGCCTTCATAGGCGTATTTGCTGGCATTGATGACCAGTTCGGTCAGGACTAGACCGATATTGATGGCGCGGTCTGCTGAAATCATGATCGGGAAAAGGGAGAGGTGCAACTGCTCGTGCCAGTCCTCGCCCAGCGACGAGCACAGTTCTTCCATCAGTTCTTCGAGATACCGTCCCAGATCCACGACGCCGAAATGTTCGTCGCGGTACAGGCGGCGGTGTACGAGGCCGATGGCTGCGATGCGGTGCTGCGCTTCCGTCAGGGCGGTTGTGGTTTCCTCGTTCGAGGAGGTCCGGGCCTGAAGCTTGAGGAAGGAGGCGACCATCTGGAGCGAGTTCTGGACGCGGTGATTGACCTCGCGGATCAGGAAATCCTTCTGGCGCAGAAGGTTTTCACGTTCTTCGAGGGTGGCGGCGAGTGTGGCGTTGAGTTCCCGGAGCTGCTGCGTCTGGTAATCCGCGATCATGACGCGGCGCAGGCGTCGGGCGGCCTGTTTCTGCTCGTTGCTCCAGCGCAGGCTGTGGCCGCGGATGGTCTGTTCCCAGGTCCGGAAGGACGTGCGCGGGCGCAGCACGCCGTCGCCGTCCTCATCGCCTTTGTGGGGATTGCCGGCCCACTCGATGGTCTGGATGATTTCGACCCGGCTCCAGATCAGGCACATCGGCGTCCGGAACGGGAGCGTGATGGCGAGAATACCGGCGGAGCGCTCGGGCCATCCGGCTGCGGGCGGGTAGTCCTTGCCCAGCATGGCGCTGGTGAAAATGCCGCCGCTGGTGCCCATCCTCAGCCAGTCATGCAGCTTGTGCAGGTTTTCCGTATCGGGCAGCACGCCGGTCGCGGTGATGGTCTCCCCGCTGATGACGGCAAAGCCGTTGCAGGGAAACAGCGACTGCAATTCGCTCATGAAGCTGCGAAGATTGCTCTCGATGGGATGGCGCACGTCGAAATGGGACGTGACGAACTCCATCGCATTGCGCAGCCGCAGGCGCTCCTGATAGGTGACCAGCTCTTCCTTGTTCCGCAACTGGCGCGACATGACGCCCGCCAGCGTGCGGCAGGCGGCGCGGATGTCTTCGGACAGGCAGCGTGGCGTCGCGTTGTGGCAGGCAATCAGGCCCCACAGGACGCCATCCACGACCAGCGAGACGGAGGCCGAGGCCCGTACGCCCATATTGGCCATGTACTGGAGATGGATTGGCGAGACGCTGCGGAGCTGGACGTCACTGAGATCGAGACCGGCGAGACCGGCTTCCTGCGGGCGGATCGGGGCGGCTTCATAAGTGACGTCCGGGATGACGCGGATGCGGTTGCGCAGGTAGAGCGCGCGGGCCTGCGTGGGGATGTCGCTGGCCGGGAAATGATGGTTCATCAGGGAGGGAAAGGCGTTATTGCGGCTTTCCCCGACAACGCGGCCGGTGCCGTCCTCCATGAAACGATAGACCAGGACACGGTCGAAACCCGTGAGCCGCCTGAAGATCGTGGCGCCCTGACGGCAGACCGACGCGGTGTCCGGGCAGCGTTCGAAACGGTCCGCCGTGCTGTCGATTTCTCCGAAAATATCCCAGGTCAGCAGCTTGTGGGGCTCGACCGGCTCAAGCTCGACGAGGATATGGGAGCCCTGATCGTGCCGCAGGACGCTGAAGGTTTCGCCCTTCAGGCCGGGGATGCGCAGATCGGACAGGGAGGGCCGCTTTTCGTCCTGAAAACGGTCTGTCGGGACTTCGAGGATCGCAGACAGGCTGCGCCCCAGCCAGTCGGGGGTCAGGCGGCCTTCGAGGTCGCCCGCGCCGCCGATGACGGTCAGGCTTGCGCTGTCGGCCACCAGAAGGAGGCCATAGGGCTGGATGGCGTCCGGACGATGGATGGGTTCGCGGTCACAGGAGGTCATGACCGCGTGTTCCAGCGAAAGGCCCGGCTCGGAGCCAGCGGCGCGCTGGACCGTCAAACGGGTGTCCGCCCAAAGACAGGAGAGACCGCTCGCGGGGCGGACTGTCTGCGATGAGCAGGGCCAGTTTGAAAGGCTGCGGACATGGGAGGTCCAGAAATCATCCTGTCCATTATCTGTTCCTCCACCGGGGCTGTCAATTTATGACGTTGTGTTTCAGGGTTGGCGGCCATCGGCCTGGATCCAGGATGCCACATCCGCCGAGAGGGCGTGACGGCTGGCCGGACGCGTATAGAGCATGTGGCCACCCTGATAGAGATG
Organism: Gluconobacter sp.; assembly: GCF_047722525.1. GTDB lineage: Bacteria > Pseudomonadota > Alphaproteobacteria > Acetobacterales > Acetobacteraceae > Gluconobacter. Next base: position 187,574 of record NZ_JBDNYY010000007.1, on the reverse strand, counting down.
CAGCGACACGCGATCCGCGCCCACGGTCAGATGATCCTTCATCCAGCGCGCGGTTCCGAACGGGCAGGCGACATCGTAGTAGCCATTGGCCACGAAGACGCGCAGGCCGGGATCGAGCGCGAGCAGGCGGTTGAGGACCGGGATCTGATGGATCGGGGACGGGCCACCGGCGCTCCATTTCCAGCTTCCGTTCACCTTGAGCGACAGCAGGTCGTAGGTCAGGGGTGTCCTGTAGCCGAGTTCGCTGGCGGCATAACCGGAGAAGGCGTTGCCATAGGCGCGGCCGAAGCCGAACAGCGTCGGATCGGGGCTTTCGTCCAGACCATCGGCCGCAGGGTCGGCGATGGACTGGGTGAAGTCGTAAAGCCCGTACAGGCGGCCGTCGCGGGACATGATGTCATGCGAGCCGATGGCGGGGATGCCGTGCTGGCGGGCGATCACGTCCTGCGGCAGTCCGGTGCGCCGGGCGACCTCGGCGTAAAGGGCCTGACCTTCGCTTCCTGAGGGGAGCTTGCCGGCGATCTTCGGCAGATAGGTGTTCAGGGACCACTGATACGCATCTTCAGCCGTCTTTTCCGTCACATTCGGGCTCTGATGGGACGTGATTAGGCTGGGCATCATCAGGGCGGCGGAAAGCGGGTTCTCATCCGTATCGAGCAGGGGCATCTCGATGGCCGGGGAAATCATGACGATGCCGTTGAGCAGGATGCCCTGTTCCATCTGGAGCGCGTTTGCGACCTGGATGGAGCGGATGCCGCCATAGCTTTCACCCACGAGATAATGGGGCGAGGCTTCACGTCCATTCGCTGACGTCCACAGGCCGATGGCCTTGGCGAAGACGCTGGCGTCCTGCTTGACGCCGTAGAACTGGTCTCCGGCCTTGGCCGTATCGGTGGGGCGGGAATAGCCCGTGCCCACGGCGTCGATGAAGACCATGTCGGTGACGGGGAGCCAGCTATCGGGATTGTCACCCATCGTGGCGTGCGTGCCGTCCGTCGGGTCCTTGGCGGGCATGGTCAGGGCCTTGGGGCCTGCGGCGCCGAGGTTCAGATAGGCCGTGGCTGCGCCCGGACCGCCATTGAAGAAATACGAGACCGGGCGTGTGCCAGCCGGGACGCCGTCCTTCGTGTAGGACACGTAGAACATCCGGGCGGTCGGTTTGCCGTCATGGCCGCGCAGGACAAGCGTTCCGGCATGGGCGGTGTAGGCGATGCCGTTCAGATGGTGCCGGGTCACGGAATCCGCCGGGAGCAGGGCTGCTTCACCGGTGAAGGTGTCGGTCGTCTTGCTGGTCTCGGTCTTCGGGCTGTCGGTCTTGGGGGCATCGGCCGCCGCGGCCGTACAGACGGGGGAGAGGAGCGTTAAAGCGAGCAGGGCTGCGCGGCGGGTCATCATCTGACGGGCATCTCCGATAAAAGAAACTGGAATAATCCGCCGTATCAGTCCTGAGGCGGAACGGCTACCGCTGCCGCATGAAGTTTTCGTCATGCGGCAGCGTGAGAGGTCCGGGACTGGTCAGGCTTTGGGCGGCGTGATGTTGGGGCGCAGCATCAGGCGCGGATCGGCAAAGCGGTCATACTCTTCGGATGTCATGAAGCCGAGTTCCAGCGCGGCTTCACGCGGGCTCAGGTTCTTTTCCATGGCGTAATGCGCGACTTTCGAAGCGCGGTCATAGCCGATGGCCGGGGACAGGGCCGTGACGAGGACGAGCGAGCGTTCCAGATCCTGCTTGAGCTTGTCGGTATTGGCTTTTGTGCCTTCGACGAGGAAGCGGCGGAAGTTCTCCGAACCGTCATGCAGAAGGGTGATGCCCTGCATGATGTTGTGGATCATGAGCGGCTTGTAGACATTCATGTCCAGCATGCCTGCTGCACCGCCGAGGCCGACCGCGACATCGTTGCTCATGACCTGAAGGGCGAGCATGGCCAGCGCTTCGGCCTGCGTCGGGTTGATCTTGCCCGGCATGATGGAGGAGCCGGGCTCGTTTTCCGGCAGGTGCAGTTCGCCCAGACCGGCGCGCGGGCCGCAGGCGAGCAGGCGGATGTCGTTGGCGATCTTGAACAGGCTGCCCGCTGTCGTGCGCAGCGCGCCGGACAGATGCACGAGTGCGTCATGCGCGCCCTGAAGCGCGAACTTGTTCTCGCCAGCCGTGAAGCCGAGACCCGTCAAGCGGGCGATTTCCGCACAGGCGCGGCGGTCGAAGCCTTCATCCGTGCTGACGCCCGTGCCCAGGGCCGTGCCACCGAGGGCGAGGGGGAACAGACCATCGCGGGCCTGTTCCAGACGGGCGATATTGTCCGTCAGCATCCCGGCATAGCCGTGCCATTCCTGACCCAGCGTGATGGGAACGGCATCCTGAAGATGGGTACGGCCGACCTTGACCAGATCGCGCCATTCCTCGGCTTTGGCGGCCATGGCGTCGCGCAGGCGCGTCAGGGCCGGGATGAGGCGGCGATGCGTTCCGAGGACCGCCGCGATATGCATGGCGGTCGGGAAGTTGCAGTTGGTGGACTGCGACATGTTGACGTGATCGTTGGGGTGCAGCGGTGTTTTGCTGCCGAGCGGATTGCCGGTGATCTGGCAGCCGCGGTTCGCGATCACCTCGTTGACGTTCATGTTGAACTGCGTGCCCGAACCCGTCATCCAGACATGAAGCGGGAACATCCGGTCATGCGCGCCCTTCGTGATTTCGTCGCAGACGGTCTGGATCAGGTCCGCGCGCTCCTGCGACAGGCGGCCGCTCGCGGCATTGGCCGTGGCGCAGGCGCGCTTCATGATCGCATAGGCCTCGATCATTTCACGCGGCATCAGTTCGCGGCCGATGCTGAAATATTTCAGGGAGCGCTGGGTCTGCGCACCCCACAGCACATCGTCAGCGACTTCGATCGGGCCCATGCCATCGGTTTCGGTACGGCTCATTGTCTGTTTTCGGCTTTCCTGCGGGTGATCCGGCTCATTCCACGCGGGAAATTATCGCACAATCGCCGCAGGACAAAGGAACCCGGTCATGGAAAATCCGGATGTCGCCATAGGGCGGCCGTCTGTCAGGACTCAACCGTCTGGGCGACGGGGTGGCGCCCATAGGTGTTGGTCAGGATCACGCCCGCCATCACGACGGCTCCGCCGATGAGGGTCCGCAGGGATGGGACCTCGCTGGTGAGGATATAGGCCAGCACCATCGTGACGGGTGGCAGAAGATAGAGCAGCGCCGCACCCCGCGAGGCGCCGAGATGGCCGATGACGAAGCCCCACGCCGCATAGCCGAAAGCGGCCGGGAAAATGCCGAGTTCCAGCACGGCGGCCTGTCCCTGCCATGAGGCATGGGAGAAGCTCGCAAGGCCCTGAGGCAGCCAGGGGGTCAGGAAGATCGCGCCCGAAATCAGGACGTAGGCGATTGTGGGGAGTGCGCCGTAACGTCGGATCAGGCTTTTCTGAAGGATCGTGTAGAACGCCGCGCAGATGGCCGCGCCGAAGACCAGTGTGGCGCCCGAGCCGAAGGAAAGGCCTCCGCTCTGCCCTTTTGCGATCAGGGCCACGCCGCTGAAACTCAGGATCGATCCGGCCCAGCCCCAGCGGGACATGCGCTCGCCGAGAAACACCATGGCCAGAAGGCCTGCCATCAGGGGGGCTGCGCTGATGAGAAGGCTGGCCGCACCGGACGAGACGGTCATTTCGCCGCAGTTGAACAGGATATTGTAGACTGTGATCCCGATGATCCCGCAGGCTAGGATCTGCGGAATATCCTTCAGTTCCGGGCGCCTGGGACGTTTCCATACCAGCCACAGGCCCGCCATGACTGCCGCGACGGCATAGCGCAGTGCCGCAAGTGGGATGGGCGCCAGATCATGCAGCGCAATCCGGACGACGGGATAGGCGCTCGCCCAGGACAGGATGGCCACGGCGACGAAGAACGGCAGGAAACGCCCGGAAGGATGTGTCATGATCGCCCATTATCAGGAATATTTCCCGAACGGGAGACGGACTTTATGCGGGACTTCAGAATGTATGTTCGAAGGCCAGTGTTCCGATGACCTGACGGGTTGTATCGCGGCCTAGAAGGGTCAGTCCGACGCCGCCGAGAATGGAGGTGCTGGCGTTCCAGTTGTATTCGAGCGCGGGCGCGGCGAACCAGTCGTCTTCTGCGGGTGTGTTGAATGAAAGGTTCTGGGCGGCTGGTGCGGTCTGGAGGATCTGGTGTCCCTGTACGTGGGAGCCGCTGGATCAGTCCCGGATCATGTCCAGGGCGAAGACGAGATGGCGGGTCAGGGAAAATTCGACAGAACCGCCGAAATTGCCGAAGGCTTCGGCATGGGCACCGCCGGAAAATCCTGTGCCTGTTCCATAGACGCTCTGTCCGTTCAGGGATGCCGATGTGAGGGGCTGGATTCCGGTGACCCAGAGGCGGACGCGAAAGGGGCGTATGTGCCTTAGTTTGAACCCCGTCTGGTCGATCAGGCCATAGCGGAAAGAATAGACGCCAGATCCGCTGCCATCCTGCGCTCGTGACAGCCGGTCGTAGCTTCCGGTCGGAAAGTTCATGCCGATATCAACGGTCAGGGTCGTGTGCTGCCAGCTTCCGGGCCAGAGCCTGCTCTGACGATCCAGCGCCACGTCTTGCAGGACAAGATCCAGCGGAAAGCGCACGGCTTCACAGACTTCCAGACAGTGACGGATAAAAGGGAAACGATTGTTTCCCTTTTCGGGTTCAGAAACCCGATCGTCTGTTTCTGTCTGGAAAGCCGGAACAGACCCGTATTCGGGTCTGACGGGATGCTATTTCAGCCAGCGATCGCCGCTGAAACGGTTGTGGGAGAACAGGAAGCCGGCCACGAGCCCGATTGCCGCGAACATGATGGTCCACAGCGAAATCGGGAGCAGCAGGGTCGAGACGGCCGCAAGCAGGACCATGCCTGCGAAAGCGCAGACGGCGGATTCGATGATCCGTGGGCCGTAATGACGCTCGGCACCGCAGTTCGGGCATTTCTCCGATGTCGGACGCATGGGCTGGCGGCAGACGGGGCACAGCGCGATGGCGTTGGCTTCGGGTTTTCTCACTGACCGTTATTCTCCTGATGTTCGCCGACCGCGATACGCGCTTCCACGGCCATACGCCAGGGCGCATTGGCCGGTGCCGCAGCCAGGGCGCGGCGATAGAGGTCAAGGCTTTCACCAGAGATATGGCTGCCGTTGCGACTTTCAAGCTCGGCGAGGCGAATGGCAAGCTCAGGCTCGAAATGGGCGCTCAGGGCCGCTTTCCAGTCCCGGATCGCCTCATCCGTCAGGCCCGCTTTTGCTTCGACCTGTCCCAGAAGGAAATGGCCGGTCGCATAGGTCTGCGATCCGGGAGGAATGGTGGCCACTTCGGTCTGGAGCTTGTGGATCATCTGCAGACCCTTCGCGTCCGGGCCTGTCTGGCGCTGGCTCAGAGGCTGGGGCGGCAGGGACGGGTGACCGTTGACGATATAGAGCGCGAAGGCCAGGACGGGGATGCCGATCCCGACGGCAGCGGCAGGCAGGACACGGCTGCGCTTTGCGGGTTCGGCGGAGAGGTCCTCGACGGCGGCTTCCCCATCCGTGGCCAGCAGGCGGCGCTGAACTTCCAGACGGGCAGCCTGATATTCCTCGTCATTGATGAGGGCGAGGGCGTGGTCGCGCTCCAGATCGCCAAGCTGCCCGCGATAGAGGGTGAGGGCGGAGTCACGGGCGTTTACGCGCCGGCGCAGGGTGCGCAACCCCAGAAATGCGGGACACAGGGCCACCGCCGCGATTATCAGGATTCCCAACCAGAACAAAAAGATTACTCCCGGCCCGAAAGGGCATCCAGACGCGCGCGCTCATCATCCGTGAGCGGCGCAGGCGTGACGACGGTGCGGCGTTTGGTCGCACGCCATGCAATGACAAGTCCGGCCACCAGCGCGAGCGCCGGCATCAGCCAGAGCAGGGCGGTGGACCATGAAAACCGTGGAGCCAGACGGATGAATTCGCCGTAGCGTTCGGTCATCCAGTCCATGATCTGCTGGTCGGATTTTCCAGCCGAGACCTGCTCGCGGACCACCTTGCGCAGATCGCGGGCGAGGGGGGCGCTGCTGTCCTCGATGCTCTCGTTCTGACAGACGAGGCAGCGCAGATGGGCGCCAATGGCTTCGGCCCGCTTTTCCTGCGCCGGGTTGGGCAGCATCTCGGCGGGATCGTCCACGGCGAGGGCTACGCCGCCGCCGATCAGGCCCAACGCCAGAAGCAGGGCCGGAAAGCGTCTGGACGCCTTCATAGGCCGGCCAGCCTCGGGCGGATTTCCGCCTCATAGATCTGGGGGTCGAGAGCCGCGCTGCCGTGCCAGATGATGCGGCCTCCCGGTGCGACCAAGAAGCTCTCGGGCACGCCGGTCACGCCCCAGTCAATCGCTACGCGGCCATGGCGGTCGGAGGCGACGCGGGCGTAAGGCGAGCCGTCACGCTGGACGAAACCGGCGGCGTTCTCGGGCTTGTCCTCATAGGCGATGCCCCAGATCGGCATGTTGCGTGAGATGGCGCGCAGGCCGGGCATTTCCGCCACGCAGGGGATGCACCATGACGCGAAGAAATTGACCAGAACCGGGCGATGCTGGGCTTTGAGTTCCGCATCGGTGAAGCCGTCGCCGAGGCCGGGGAGGCCCGGCATGGCGAAGCTCGGGATGGGCTTGCCGACATTGGGGTTCTTGATGGCGCGCGGATCGAAGGCGCCGCTGCGCATGTCGCTCAGCATCCGCCAGAAGCCGACGCCCAGAACGCCTGCGCCGATGATGGGGACGGCCGTGAGGATGCCGCGTCGTGTTGCGTTCATATTCCTCTCTCCTCAGGCACGGGCCATGTTGCGGGCGGCGGCGCGCTTGGGGGCGCCGATCCGCATCCGGCGGTCGGACAGCGAGAACGCGCCGCCGATGGCCATGACCAGTCCACCCAGCCACATCCAGGGCGCGAGCGGGTTGCGGTGCAGGCGCAGGACATAGGTCGTGTCCTTGCCCGTGCCGTGCCGGTCACCGACCACGCCGTACAGATCGGTGATGAAATTGGTGTGGATGGCGACTTCGGTCGTGGTCTGGCTCTGCGTCGTGAAGTCGCGCTTTTCGGGGTGCAGGACGGTGACCAGCCTGCCGTTATGGCGGATGGCGATGTCGGCCTGCATGGCCTTGTAGTTCGGGCCGATATAGTCGTGCACATCCAGCAGGGTCCAGTCGTCGCCGGCCAGCGAGCGGGTCTCGCCAATATGGACTTCTACGATGGCGTGCTGCGCCTGGGACATGCCGCACAGGCCGAGCACGGTGATGCCCGCGCCGATATGGGCGAGAGCCGCGCCCCAGCTTGAACGCGGCAGGTGCTTCATGCGCTCCCATACGCCCTGTGCGGATGTGTGGCCAATGCCGATCCGGCGCAGGACGTCGGACGCGGAGGCCGCGATGACCCAGATGGCGAGTGCGCCGCAGGCGATGGGCAGAAGCCCGGAGAGTTTCCAGAAGCACAGGACCAGACCGATCGCGGCGATGCCGGCGGCGGCATAGAGATGCGAGAAGGTCCGGGCGAGCTGGGCGCGCTTCCACGGCAGGGCCGTGCCGACGCCCATGGCCAGCAGGAGCGGCAGGGTCAGCGGGATTGTGGCGGCGTCAAAGAAGGGCTTGCCGACGGAAATGGTACGCCCGGCCAGAAGCTGCATGAAGGGCGGGTACATCGTGCCCGTCACGACCACGGCGCAGATCGAGCACAGCAGGATGTTGTTCAGGACCAGCGAGCCTTCACGCGAGATCGGCGAGAACAGGCCGGTCGAGGTGAGGGACGGCGCGCGCCATGCGAACAGGGCGAGCGAGCCGCCGATGACGATGGCGAGCAGAGCGAGGATGAACACGCCACGCGCGGGATCGTTGGCGAAGGCATGGACCGAGTTCAGGATGCCCGAGCGGACGAGGAATGTGCCGGACAGGGAGAACGAGAAGGTCGCGATGGCGAGCAGGACCGTCCAGATTTTCAGGCCTTCGCGCTTTTCCACGACGATGGCGGAATGCACGAGCGCCGTGCCCGTCAGCCAGGGGATGAGGGAGGCGTTTTCCACCGGATCCCAGAACCAGTAACCGCCCCAGCCGAGCACATAATAGGACCACCACGAACCGAGCGCGATGCCGCAGGTCAGGAAGCACCAGGCGGCCACGGCCCAGGGACGGACCCAGCGGCCCCATGCTGCATCGACGCGGCCTTCGATCAGGGCGGCGACGGCGAAGGCGAAGGGGACGGCGAAACCGACATAGCCGGTGTAGAGAATGGGAGGATGGAAGGCGAGGCCCGGATCCTGAAGGAGCGGGTTCATGCCCTGACCGTCCATCGGAGCCGGGAAAACGCGGTCGAACGGATCGGAGGTCAGGAGGCAGAACATCTGGAACCCGGCGGAAACACCACCGAGAATGGCCAGAACGCGTCCGCGCAGGATGTCCGGAAGGTTGCGGCCGAACAGCGAGACCGCACCGCCGCAGACGGCGAGGATCAGCGTCCAGAGCAGGACGGAGCCTTCATGGTTTCCCCAGACGCCCGTGATTTTATACAGCAGAGGCTTGGAGACGGCGGAGTTGGCCGCGACGTTCTGGACCGAGAAATCGTCGCTGACGGCGCACATGATGAGGCAAAGGAACGAGTAGCCCAGCGCGATGAGCTGCGAGACGGCCAGATAAGGCGCAAGCCCCACCAGACGGGCATCGCGGCGGTTGGCACCCCAGAGCGGGACGGCGAACTGCACAAGGGCGAGCACGCAGGCGAGGGCCAGGGCGAAATGGCCCTGTTCAGGTCCGAACATCAGGCGGTCAGCCCCCTGCTTTCTTTGCGGTCATGGTGTCCCAGCTTGATGCGTCTGGAGCCTTGCCGAAGCGCGGGTCCCATTTGCCGGTGCGCTTGAGTTCGTCCGCGACTTCCTTGGGCATGTAGGTCTCGTCATGCTTTGCGAGGACCTCGCTGGCTGTGAAGCCGCCGTCCTTCTGGACGGTGCCGAGGGCGACGACGCTCTGGCCTTCGCGGAACAGGTCTGGGAGGATGCCCGTGTAATGGACCTCGACGGCGGCCTGTCCGTCCGTCACCTGAAAGGCGTTCACGGGGGTGCCGTTTTCGTTGATGCGGTGCAGGCTGCCGGCCATGACCATGCCGCCGAGGCGGATGGTGCGGTCGGGCGAGGGCGGGTTGGCCTTCACCTGCGAGGGCGCCATGAAGAACACGATGTTGGACGAGAATGCCCGCAGCGTCAGGGCAGCGGCGGAGCCGACACAGGCCAGACAGGCAATGACGATCCAGAGGCGACGGGTCTTGCGGGTCATGATGCTGACCTTTCACGACGGCGGGCATGGCCCTCAACGGCGGCCAGACGGGCCTTGGATTTCCGCAGGCGCAGGGCGGCACCGACACCGAGGACAACGGAACAGCCCAGCGTCAGGGCGTAGGACGCCGCGATATAGGGCCAGTGATTCGGAAGATGCATCATGCGACTTGGCTGTCCCTGCGGTCGAGGCGCGAACGGGCCAGAAGCTGGCGTGCGCGGCTTTCATGGATGGCGGCGCTGAGCCGGGTGAAGATGACGGCCGCGACACCGAGCGTGAAGCCGATCGTGCAGATCAGCAGCGGCCAGAGCATCATCATGGACATGGTGGGGGCGCCGGTCAGGGTGATGCTGTCGGGCTGGTGCAGGGTGTTCCACCACTGCACGCTGAACTTGATGATCGGCAGGTCGATCACGCCAGCCAGGGCGAGGATCGCGGCGGCGCGCTGGCCCCGGGCCGGTTCATCGAAGGCGCGGATCAGGGCGATATGGCCCAGATACAGGAAGAACAGCACCAGCATGGATGTCAGGCGCGCGTCCCACACCCACCATGTGCCCCACATCGGCTCGCCCCAGAGCGAGCCCGTGATCAGGCACAATGCGGCGGCACAGGCGCCAACGGGGCCGATTTCGATGGCGGCGAGATCCGCCAGCGGATGGCGCCAGACCAGTGAGAGCACACCGCAGATCGCAAGGCCGAGGTAGCAGGACGATGCCAGCCAGGCCATCGGGACATGCACATACATGATGCGGACGGTGTCGCCCTGCTGCCAGTCGGCCGGGGCGATGAACAGGCCCCAGATGACGCCGACGGTCAGGAACAGGACCGCGCCGCTGGTCAGCCAGGGGAGCAGTGCGCGCGCCAGACGCAGGAACTGCCCCGGATTGGCATAGCGATGGAGCAGGTTGGGGGTAGGGCGCACTGGGACACGGACCTCGGCAGATTGGTAACGCGGCGATTGGTTCCCCATTGAAATAGTCCGAAGCAATCATATTCGGAAGAGGCGCGTTGTCCCATTGTTCCGATCACTGTTATCACGTTTCACGGAATTGAGCGTCAAATGCCCCTGTAAATGCCCTTGTGGCGGGAGTGAAATGTGGCTTTCTGGCTGGTGAAATCGGAACCCGAGGCGTTCTCGTGGGCGCAGCAGGTCGATCATGGCGTCGAGCCCTGGACCGGGGTGCGCAACTATCAGGCGCGCAATAACCTTGCCGCCATGAAGACTGGCGATCTGGCGCTTTTCTACCATTCGGTGAGCGAGAAACGCATCGTGGGTGTCGTGGAGATCGTGCGGGAGGCGTATCCCGACCCGACGGCGGAGGACCCGCGCTGGGTCTGTGTGGACGTCAAGGCGATGGGGGCTTTTGCCCACCCGGTGAGCCTTGCCGACATCAAGGCCGATCCGGCTCTGGCGGAGATGGCGCTTCTGAAACAGTCCAGACTGTCCGTGGCGCCGGTGACGGCGGAGGAGTTCCGTCACCTGACCCGGATCGGGGGCTGGACACGCCCCTGACGGGGCGTGGAGTCAGTGGATGAGGGAGGAGTCGCCGTTCACGAGGATGTTCGTCTGGCCGTTGACCGGATGTCCGGCGTAGCTCGTCGGTGAATCCTCGTCTTCATAAGGAGACTGGACCGGTGCGTTGAACTTCACCGGCATGCCGAAGAGCGAAAAATGGGACGGCAGATTGTTGGGACCGTTGGTTTTCTGCTGGGCGTTCGTACCGGGCATGCCGACCGGAAGATGGGTGCGGACGCGGTCGCTGTAGCTGGCGAGGGCGGCCTCAGAATCTTCCACTTCCGTATAGCCATGGGGCGGGGGCGGTGCGCCTTCATCGGGCAGGGCGGCCTGCTGCGCCGGGGTCAGCGGCTTGGCGGGAGCGCCCACGATCTGGCCGGAAGTTGGTCCCATCTGCGGAAGATTGGCGGTGCCGTGTGTGGCGTGGTGGCGGGTATGGGCCGAGGGGAGATGGCTGGGGGCGGCATGGGCCGAAAAACCGGCCGGGATGAGGAGGCTGGCTGCCAGCGGAGCAGACAGGATCCAGCGCGATAATACGGTCATTGTTGTAATTCTCCTCACCCTGACAGTGGCCTCATGGAGCCGATATCCCCATGATGGCGCCATGTTAGGATATGAAACCTGCTATCCGGTAAACGGTTTCGGGTCTTACGAACAGGAGTTTTGATCGTCATGACCGCAGTGAATGACACGCAGCTTCCGACCAGCGAATTCGCATCGATGGCGCTGGACGGGGATTCCCTTGCCCAGCTTCAGTCGGTTCTCGAAAAGGTGGAGCAGGGGCGGGGGGTTCTCGTGCGTCTTGCAGACCTGATGGGGGGCGCCGTCGGACAGGCCACGCGACTCGGTATGCAGGGACTCGGACTGGCGCCGTCGGTGCAGGAGAAGTTCCATAACGCGGCTGAAATCGCCATTGAGCGCGCTTTTCGGGTTGCCGTGCTGGGGATCGACAATGATGCGCCGGCCGTCCGTGAGCCCTGGCGTGAAAATGTGGGGCAGGCTGCCGTGGCCGTTTCGGGCGCGCTGGGTGGCTTTGGGGGAATCTTCGGTCTGGCGCCGGATGTCGGGTTCACGACGCTGACCATCATGCGCGAGATCGCCCGGATTGCCCGCGAGGAAGGCGAGGATCTGCGCAACGAGGACACGCGCCGGGCCTGTCTGGAAGTCTTTGCCCTGCGCAGTTTTCCGGCGCGTCAGAGTGATGACGAGAGCGAACTCGGGTTCTTCTCGGCGCGTGCGCTGCTGCGTGGACGGCCAATCGTGATGCTGATGGCGGAAGTCGCTTCGCATTACGGCATTGGCCTGTCACGCAAGTTCGCGTTGCAGATGGTGCCGGTGGCGGGTGCGCTGTGTGGCGCGTCGCTCAATGCGGCGTTCCTTGCACATTATCGTGCACTGGCGCGGGCGCATTTCACGATCCGCCGTCTGGAACGCACGCATGGCCTGGCCGTTAAGGAAGCCGCCGAGGACCTGCGCGCAGGAGGGACGGGCACATCTGAAACATTCTCCTGATTTTCAGGAGCTTCCGGGGAAAAGCCCATGCCGCTTGGTCTTGTCTGGCTTGGATGGACACTGGTGCTGGCGGTGGTCCAGCTTTTCCTGACCGCAGCCGCCTGCCGCCAGCAGGATGGCGTGCAGTGGGCAACCGGCAACCGTGATGGCGAGCCCCCACGCTATACCGGGATGGCCGCGCGGCTGAAACGTGCTCAGGCCAATCTGGCGGAGACACTGCCGATTTTCATCGGCGCCGTTCTTCTGGCCTGGGTTTCGGGCCATTACAGTCCGCTGACGGACTGGGGGGCGGGGATCTATTTTCTGGCCCGCGCCATCTATATCCCGGCCTATGCCTTCGGATGGGGTGCGGTGCGCAGCCTGATCTGGGGGATTTCGATCGCAGGGCTTCTGCTGGTGCTGATCAGTCTGCTGTGAAAGAAGCCTCGGTCATGGACGGGGGTTCGACACCTTCGCGCATCATCCACAGGTCCACGAGTGCCGAAATGACGAGGCAGGCGGCAGAGATTTTTGCCAGCACCATCAGCAGGCCGTGCGCTTCGGGCATCAGGAGCCGCAATGCGCCGAGAATGAGAAGAATGATGGCGTAAATGAAGGCGAGCGGCACTGGTGGTCTCCCTGACGATGGGTCATGCCTATCATGCCTGCTGTGGGTGCGGCCATTCTTTCCCGTGCCGTTCCGGATACTGACATGAATAAAGACTGTGCCACCATGGACGAGATAACCCCGGATCTTCTGCTTCAGGCCTATGCCGCGGGGATCTTTCCCATGGCGCCGGATGCGGAAAGCGAGGAACTGGCGTGGTATCGGCCCGAGGAGCGCGGGGTCCTCCCCCTCGACGGGATGCATGTCCCGAAGAAGCTGATGCGGCTCGTGATGTCGGGCCGGATGACGGTGACGGCGGACCGGGTGTTCGACGAGGTCATGCTGGCCTGCGCGGAGCCCGCTCCGGGACGGGAGACGACCTGGATCAGTGAGCGCATCCGCGGGCTTTATGGCGCGCTCCATCGGCAGGGAAATGCCCATTCCGTTGAGGTCTGGGAGGGTGGAAAACTGATCGGCGGCCTGTATGGCGTGTCCCTGCGCGGGGCTTTTTTCGGCGAGAGCATGTTTTCGCGCGAACGTGATGCTTCTAAGGTGGCGCTGGTCCATCTTGTCGCGGGGTTGCGCAAGGGGCGGTACACGCTGCTGGATACGCAATACACCACGCCCCATCTGACGGGGCTGGGCGGTATCGGGATTCCGGCGGCGGATTATCAGTCCCTGCTTCATCAGGCGCTGACCGTGCGCGCGGTCTGGCCTGGGGATTTCAGCCTTCAGGCCCTGCGGGAGTCCATTGCGTCGCTGCGCGCGCTTTCCGGGTGCGCGCCTGCCGGAGATCCGCCATGACTGTTTTCACGCGCCCCGCCCTCCTGTATGCCACGTCCCTCGGGCTGCTGGCGGCAGGACTGTGTCTGGTGACCCCGGCCCGTGCGGAAGACCATCCCCGTCTGACGCCCACGCGGGATGTCACGGTCGTTTACGAACTCACCACGCCGTCCAGCCCTCCCAAGGGTGGCCCCAATACCGTCAAGGTGGCTTTCTCGGGGGCGGGCGATCTGCTGCGGATCGATTCGCAGGACGGCAATGGTGTCACGATTCTCGATCGTCCGGGGCAGCAGGTGACGCTCGTGATGATGAAGCAGCAGGTCTATACGCGGCTTCATCCCAGCCACGGCCTGCACAATCCGTTCATGCTCGATCTGGACATGCAGTACACGGCCGCAGGGCATGAAACCGTTGCGGGCGTGGCTTGCGAACGCTGGAGCATCCAGAGCAGCCACGGCAAGGCGAGTGCCTGCGTGACGGAGGACGGCGTCATTCTGGCGGAAAACGGCGTGGATGCGGACGGGGTGGAAGGCTCCATCAGGGCGCTTTCGGTATCCTATCAGGACATTCCGGCCTCGACGTTCCAGCCACCCGCCGATTTCCATCTTCTGGAGCCGAAGGCGCGCCCCGCTCATCAAAGCCAGGCCGGAAGTGCCACGCCGTCGCCTGTTCCCGAAGCCTCGGGCTCCGATACGCAGACGACGACGCATGAGGCTGCTGCTCCGGAAACTTCGGATTCCGATACGCCCGTGATCGGGGACCGGGACACGCCGTTGCCCTCGACGACGACGCCCGGCCCCGCAGCGCCCCTGCCGGGACAGTCCGTACAGCCTGATACGACACAGCCTTCGGTTTCCAACGACTCTTCGGGAGATGGTTCGGTCTCGGCGCCTGATCAGCCGCCCAGCGGGCCTGCTGATGGAAATCGCAAGTGAGGACGATGGCCCTGCGTTTCGTCGGGGGGGCGGCGTGTGTGCTGATGGCGGTCGGGTCCGGCTTTCCGGCCCAGGCGGATGTTCCTGTGGGGGCGGTGCAGGGGGCTTCGGGGGCAGGTCAGGTCCCGGCTGAGGCACCGCTCGTGACGCCGCTGCATGATGCCGATATCGATTATGTCCTGACGGGGCCGTCCGGGCGGCACCTGCATCAGCGCATGCGCTGGACGTCCGCATTGTGGCGCCAGCGGGTGGAGCCGGAAGGCTCGGCGACGATCATGCTGACCGATTACCGCACCCATACCCTGATGGTGCTGGACAGCGCGAACCACACCGCGACCGTCATGTCCGCCCCAGGGGGAAGCTTTGCCACGCCCGGAACGCCGGCGGCCGGATCATGGCGCAGGATGGGGCAGGGCCGGATTGCGGGGGAAGCCTGCACGATCTGGGAAAGTGCGGACAGCGACAGTCATCCGACCACGTTCTGTTACACGGATGACGGGCTGATGCTGGGGGCGGTCCATGACGGAAAGCCGGTCGTGGAAGCCGTTTCTGTCAGCCATGCCCCGCAGCCCGTCGAGATTTTCGATCCGCCACCGGGTTATCACCGGGTCGATCCGCCGCGCTGAGACCGGAGGCAGGGGGCAGGACGGGGCTCTGTTACAATTTGTCCGGCTCCTGCCATGATTGGCGCCTCTTGTGGCCATTTTCACCGGGCATGATCTTTCTCATGGACGGGAGGGTTCCCTTCGCAGGGTCTTCCGCTCCACGCGTTTTGAGGAGAAAGATGCCATGCGTCGCATCACACGTGCAGTTCTTATGGCCGCTCCCCTGCTGATCGGCTCCGCTGTCGTTCCGAACGTCCTGGTTCCCCAGGCGCAGGCTCACTGGCATGGCGGAGGTCCGGGTTACGGACCGGGCTATGGGTATGGCGGGCCGCGCGGCGGCTGGCATGGCGGTCACCACAATCATTCTGGCGCCATCGTGGGTGGGATTCTGGGGGGGCTGGCCCTGGGGGCCGTGGGCGGTGCGCTTCTGGCGCAGCCTTATGGTCCGCCGCCGCCACCTCCGCCGCCACAGGTTGTCTACGCTCCGCCGCCGGTTGTCTATGCGCCACCGCCACAGGTGGTTTATGGCCCTCCGGCGATGGTTCCAGCCTATCCCGGCATGTATCGGGGCTACTGATCTCGGGATACTGAACGGTTTCCGTCCGGTTTGCCTTGATCGGACCGAACGGGTCAGGCAATCATGCCTCCATGACAGCCTCTTCCGAGACAACGGACCTTCAGCCGGGTGACCGGGCGCCAGCCTTCACGCTTTCCGCCTCAGGCGGGCGCACCGTCAGCAGTGCGGGCCTGAGCGGGAAGCCCTATCTGCTTTATTTCTATCCGAAGGCGGATACGCCCGGCTGCACGACGCAGGCCTGTGATCTTCAGGAGGTCCTGCCGAAGTTTGAGGCGGAGGGGCTGACCATCATTGGCGTCAGCCCGGACCCGGTGGCGAAGATCGAGAAATTCGCCGCGAAATACGGTCTGGAGTTTCCCCTGGCCTCGGATGAGGACCATGGGGTCGCCGAGGCTTACGGAACATGGGTCGAGAAATCCATGTACGGCCGGACCTATATGGGAATGGAGCGCAGTTCCTTCCTGATCGACGGCGAGGGCATCATCCGGCATGTGTGGCGCAGGGTGAAACCTGCAGTTCATGCCGAACTGGTGGCCGAGGCTTTCCGGGATCTTTCTTCGGACGCCTGAGGGCTCCACCAGAAAAACCTTCATGAGGGAGACAGGCCGGAAACGCGCCGATGACCGTCTATGGCCGTCCCCGATTCCCATCGCCCCCCTTCCAGACGCTTTCAGCCCTTCCGTCCCGGTCCGCAGTTTGCCCGGCATCTGCATGTCATGCGGTGGGTCGTGCTGGTGTGTCTGGCTCCGGTGGCGCTTACCGCTGCCGTGGGCAGTATTTTCCTGTGGAAGCTGGCCCATGGCCCGGTGGACATTACGCGTGTTTCGCGGCTGGTCGAACCGGTGGCGATCGCGGCTGGCAAGCGTCCGGGGCATCCGGCTGGCCGGCTGAGCTGGGAGCAGTTGCGTATCCAGTGGCAGCCGAGTGCCGCCGGGGTTCCGGCCGGGCTGGTGCTGATGGCGCGTGGGCTGAAGATCACGCGGTTTGACAATCTGATCGCCGAGCGCGCGGACGAAGCGGATGCCGTTCTGTCCCTGAGTGCGCTGTTCGAGGGCGTGATCGCACCCCGGACGCTGCGTCTTTATAATGCCACCCTGGCCCTGCGCCGTCTGCCTGATGGCGATGTGGATCTGGATCTGCCCGAGCAGAAACGGGGTGGCCGTGGTGTGCCGACCCGGCTGGACCGCCTGCGTGCCGTTGATATCCACAATGTCTCCATCACGCTTGCCGGTCTGCCACAGCAGCGGACGGCGGTGATCGGGCCGGTGGACATGCAGGCGCGCCGCATCCGCGTGGCCCCGCGTTCGCGGGATTTCGTCTGGACGGGAACGGGACACGCCGCCATCGCGCTCGACGGGTTCCGGACGACCCTGACGGCGCAGGCGCGGCAGGTGGGGACAGTGGGTGAGCTGCATCTGGGGAGCACGCCGTTCGAGCCCGCGCAACTGGGCGCGTTCAACCCGCTGGCTGCGGCATGGCATGTTCCGGTATCGGTGGAGGCCAGCGCGACCTTTGTGCCGCATGGCATGGATGAGCAGCCGTCGGATCTTGTGCTGAAGCTGTCACTCGGCGACGGGCAGGTCTTTCAGAAAACCGCCGATCCGATCTATCTGCATGCAGGGCAGGTGAGCGCGCATCTGCGGATGGACCGCCCCGGTCTGGCGGGTGCTGCCACGGTCGAGGTTCCGTCCGCGGAGCTGGATGTGGCGGATGTGGCCGGAGACCTGACCCATGTTCATGCGTCGGCCAGTCTGAAGCTGGATGATCTGCAGAAGCCGAAAGTGATGGACGGGGATGCGGAGGCCGGACTGGACGCTGTCCGCTTTGCAACACTGGGCACCATCTGGCCGGCGGCCATCATCAAGGGCGGCCGGCGCTGGATTTCGAAAAACATCACGGACGGGACGGGACGGGATCTGGACGTCAGGGCCCATCTGCACAGCGACAGCGGGCCGGACGGGATCATGCCGGTTTCGGTTCAGGGGCAGTTGAGCGGTCATGGACTGACGGTTCACTGGCTGCGCCCCGTTCCGCCTGCAACGGGGCTGGAGGCTTCCCTGCATTTCGATGGCCCGGACACGCTGGTCATTGATCTGAGCAAGGGTGTGCAGTCCACTGGGGTCAAGGAAAACGTGCTGCTTCCGGATGGGGAGATCCGGATCGGGGACCTTTATGCCAAGGATCAGACCGGGGATATTTCCACGCATCTGACGGGGCCATTGCAGGGGTTCATGTCGGCGCTGGCGCATCCGCGGCTGCATCTTCTGGCGCGGCATCCGCTGCCGTTCACGCAGCCTTCGGGGATGGTGGATGCGCATGTGCGGATGACGCTGCCGCTTGTTGCGCATATTCCGGACGGGGCGCTGCATGTCTGGACGCAGGCCACGTTCTCCGGCGTGCATCTGGGGAATGTGCTGATGGGGCAGCCGGTGGATGGGGCATCGGGGAAGATGTCCGCCACCGAGGACGCGCTGGACCTGACGGGGGACGGGCGGCTTGCGGGGATTCCCACGCATGTCGTGCTGCATGAGAACTTCCAGGGCGGGGCGCCGTCGCGGGTGTTGCAGACGATCGATGCGCGCTCGGTTCTGGACCCGCAGTCCGCCGCGAAGGCGCGGATTGCGCCGGGTGGTCTGTTTGACGGGCATGCGGTGCTGAATGCGCATTTCGTGCAGCAGGCGAACGAGACGTCTGATCTGAAGCTGTCGCTGGATATGGCGCAGGCGGCTCTGACCGTGCCGATCTGGGCCAAGCCGCTGGGTGAGCCTGCGACGGCGATGGTGCATATCGGGTTCCAGAACGGGCGGATGTCGGTTCTGGACGGGTTGCAGGCGCATGGGACCGGGCTGTCAGTCGCGGGGCGGGGTGTCACGCATGCGGGTAAGCTGACGGGGATCGTGCTTGAAGGTTTCCGCATTGGCCGGACGGAGGGCGATGCGCGGATTGCCCTGCCGCAGAGTGTGGAGCAGCCGATCGGGGTGACGGTCGATGCCGATCCGCTGGATCTGGCGCCGATGTTCGCGCCTCATCCGCCGACACAGGCTGCTGCATCGCAGGACGGTTCCGGCGGTAAAAGCGCGTCCATGGGCGATAACTGGTCCATCAGCCTGAATGCGCCGCATGTCTATTATGGGCCGAAGGCGCAGGTAGGGGGTGTCGTCTCGCAGATCGAACTGCGGAACGGGCGTCTGACCTCGGGGCGGTTTGCGCTCGATGCGCCGACGCGGGTGCGGGCCGTTCTGGCCGATACGGGGCGCGAGCATCCGTTCGTGCTGGATATCGACAATCTGGGCACGCTGCTGGAGGGGCTGGGGCTGTATGACCGTATCCGGGGCGGGCAGACGCATCTGGACGGGGTCTTCACGCCGGATGAGACCACTGTGCGGAAGGTGCCGGAAGGGCGGAATACGAAATCGGCCGGGTTATGGGGCGGACTGCCGCCGTTCCGCGGGCATGTGGAAATGGGGCCGTCCCAGTTCCTGCGGCCGCCGCTGAGCCTGACGGCGGTGTCGGACCTGTCCCCGCTGCACTGGCTGACCAATCATCTGGACCGGTTCGAGATCAGCCATCTAGCGACACGCCTTAGTCTGGCGGGGAACCTACTGGTGCTGCATGACGGGGTGATCGGCAATCAGGCGCTCGGGGCCACGATGGAAGGGCCGATCGACCTGACGACATCCACGCTGAACCTGAACGGGACGATCGTGCCGGTTTTCGGGCTCAATGCGCTGCCCGGACGGCTGCCGGTTCTGGGGCATCTGCTGTCTCCCGAGAAGGGGGGCGGGTTGCTGGCGGCGACCTTTGAGTTGCATGGGACGGTGGAGAAGCCGGATCTGTCGGTCAATCCGCTGTCGATGCTGCTGCCTGGCGTGTTGCGGCGCGTCCTTCATTAAGTCCGCGCCCGGGGTTATGCTCCGGGAACGTGAGGCCGGGGATTTTCCTGACCGGCCGGGCTCCCCATGTTGGAGGGGCAGACCTTCTGATGATGCACCGGGGAGCGGGAGACGCCAGTGACCGACATGACAGATCTTTTCGGCGGCGCTCCGGAGGCGAACCGTACGCAGGCTTCAGGTCGTGTGCCGCCCCGTGCGCCGGAAAATATGCGGCAGGGCCGTCCGATCGAGGCGCCGCAGGTACAGCGCCGTCCGCCTTCCCGGACGCAGCCTCTGGCGGATCGTCTGCGGCCGAAGCGGCTGGAGGATGTGCGGGGGCAGGACCATCTGCTCGGGCCTGAGGGCACACTCACGCGGATGCTGGCGCGGGGCACGTTGTCGAGCCTGATTCTGTGGGGCGGTCCGGGGTGTGGCAAGACGACGATTGCACGACTTCTCGCCGGACGTGCCGGACTGTTTTATTCCCAGATTTCGGCCGTTTTTTCCGGCGTGGCGGATCTGCGCCGGGCGTTTGAGGAAGCCGACCAGAAACAGGCCGCGACGGGCAAGGGCACGCTGCTGTTCGTGGACGAGATCCATCGCTTCAACCGCGCGCAGCAGGACGGATTTCTGCCCTATGTGGAGCGCGGAACGGTGGTTCTGGTGGGTGCGACCACGGAAAACCCGTCTTTCGCACTGAATGCTGCGCTGCTCTCGCGGTGTCAGGTTCTGGTGCTGAACCGGCTGGATGATGCGAGCCTTGAGAGCCTGCTGGTGCATGCGGAAGAGGAAGTCGGTCGTCCTCTCCCGCTCGATCCGGAAGCGCGGGCCAGTCTGCGGGCCATGGCGGACGGGGACGGGCGGTATCTGCTGAATATGGTCGAGCAGCTTGTGGCGCTTGATCCGTCGAAAGTTCTGACCCCGCGCGATCTGGCGGCGATCCTGTCGCGCCGGGCCATCCTGTATGACCGGGATCGGGAAGAGCACTACAATCTTATTTCCGCGCTGCACAAATCGCTGCGGGGCAGTGATCCGGATGCGGCTTTGTACTGGTTCGCGCGGATGCTGGAGGGTGGGGAAGACCCGCGCTACATCGCCCGGCGCCTGACCCGGTTTGCGGCCGAGGATGTGGGGCAGGCCGATCCGTCCGCGCTGCCGATGGCCGTGGCGGGATGGCAGACCTACGAGCGGCTGGGCTCTCCGGAAGGGGAACTGGCGCTGGCGCAGGTTGTGGTGCATCTGGCGACTGCGCCGAAATCCAATGCGGTCTATACGGCCTATAAGGCGGCCCGGGCTCTGGCGCGCGATACCGGCAGTCTGATGCCTCCGTCGCATATTCTGAATGCGCCGACGAGCCTGATGAAGGATATCGGCTACGGCAAGGGCTACGAATACGACCACGACAGCGAGGACGCGTTTTCGGGTCAGAACTACTTTCCGGAAGGGATGCCCAGAGCGTCCCTTTATCATCCCACGGACCGCGGACATGAGGGGCGTATCAGAAAACTTCTGGACATGCGGGCCGCCAAGAGGGCATCCCGCGAACCATGACAGTTACCAACCGCATCGTGACCGAGGATGAGGCCGATATTCGCCTCGACCGCTGGTTCAGACGTCACTACCCCAATCTGACGCAGGGCGCGCTTCAGAAACTGTGCCGCAAGGGACAGATCCGCGTGGAGGGAGGGCGTGTTCAGACCAACACACGCCTGATCCCCGGACAGAGCGTTCGCATCCCGCCGCTGCCGGATGTGGACAAGCCCGCTCCGCTGCCACCACCGGACCCGATGCTGGCGCGCGAGATCCGCAAAATGGTGATTTACGAGGACGAGCATCTGCTGGTTCTCGACAAGCCGTCCGGTCTTGCGACGCAGGGCGGTCCGGGCATTACCAAGCACGTGGATATGATGCTCGATGGTCTGCGGCCCGAGGGTGGGGACCGGCCGCGTCTGGTGCACCGCATCGACCGTGACACGTCCGGCATTCTGCTGATCGCGCGGACACCGGGTGTGGCGGCGAAGCTGGCGGCGGCGTTCCGTGGTCGCGATGTGGACAAGACGTACTGGGCCGTGGTCGTTGGGCGGCCTTCGCCGGAATCCGGCATCATCGACCAGCCGTTGGCGAAGATCGGTGCGGGTGGTGCGGCTCTGGTGATTGCCGCCGAGCGCGGTGAGGAAGACGCGGCTTCGGCCAAGACGGACTACGCGACCCTCGATGCGGCTGGAAAAAAGCTGAGCTGGCTGAAGCTGTCTCCGCTGACGGGCCGGACGCATCAGCTTCGCGTGCACACCGAATCCATTGGCACGCCGATCCTTGGCGATCCGCGCTATGGCGGGAAGGCTGCGCATCCGGAAGGGTTCATCGACCGGCTGCATCTGCATGCGCGCCAGCTTGATATTCCCCATCCCGCCGGTGGCCGCCTGATCGTGACCGCACCTCTGCCGCCGCATATGCGTGAGACATTCCGCACGCTGGGCTTCGTGCCGGGTGAGACGCCTGCGCCCAAGCGCGTTCGCGGCGGAAGCAGCAGCGCAAAAGGCCGGGGGCCTGCGAAATGAAGAAGCTCACCGGCGCTCTGATCGCCGTCATCGTTGCCCTTGTTGGCGTGAGCGTGGCCACGCATTTCCTGATTGATCAGGACGCGTTGCGCGAGCGTGTGGCTGTGGCGCTGAAGCACCAGACGGGGCTTTCGATGCAGGTCCGTCATTCGTCGGTGCAGCTTTTGCCCTGGCCCGCTTTCGAGGCATCGGACGTGGTGCTGACGCGTGATGGGCAGACGCCGGTTCTGAAAGCCCATACAATCCATGCCGGGATTGCCGTTTTCGCCCTGCTGCACCGTGAGGTCCGGTTTCAGGATTTCGTTATCGAGAAGGCGACGCTCAATCTGGTGCGCGGTCTGGACGGGCAGGCCAACTGGTCTCTGACGCCGGACCGCGAGGGCGAGGATGCATCCCTGCCGGTTCGGGGGCAGAGCGGCCAGCGGATTCACGCGCACTGGGACCTGTCTCTGGACGGACTGCATCTCACGCAGACCGCTGTGCTCTGGAATGACCGTCTGACCCGCACCAGCGGATCGTTCGATCTGGATGTGCTGGATCTGGCGGGTCTGCGCAGTTCCAGCCCGTGGATCAGCCTTCAGGGGCATCATGCCGGGACGCCGTTCACGGTGAAGGGGCATGTTGGCAATCTGTCGCAGATCCGGGGCACTCAGCCCTGGGCGTTCAGCATCGGGACGACGCTGGGTGACGGCGAAAAGCGCGACTGGCTCAATCTGGACGGGCGGATTGGTAACCCGTCGCAGATGCAAAACGTGGTGCTGACGGCGCAGGGCGAGTGGCCCAATCTTCAGGACGCGCATCGTTTGTTCCCGCATGCCAATCTCCCGGATGTCCCGGCCCTCGGTGGGGATGTTGCGGTTCAGGGGAGTCCCGGGCCGCTGACGGGTCTGGATGGGAGCGCGCTTCTGCGGCGGGTTCTGGACAGCATGACGCCGACGCGGGTGCATCTGCATGCGGGTCATGTCGGGCTGCGTCAGGGCGGGTTGCAGAACCTGCATGTCGATTCCGCGGGGCCGGATGCGCCGCTGACCGCGACGGCGGATACGCAGTGGCGGGACACGGCATGGCATGTCGAAGCCGGGGCCGGGACGATGCAGCAGGCTCTGGCAGGATGGCGGGATGGGTTGAAGACCGCGGTGCCGCTGACGGCGGAGCTGCGGAGTCAGGCGGCACTTCTGTCCGGGGCGCCTGCGCTTAATGCGCAGGATAATGCACGGCTTGCGGTTTCGGGAACGATCGGGGCGGAAAGCGGGCATCTCACGGCGGAGGGCAGCGGCAAGACCCTGCATCTGTCTGGTGCGGTGCTGCATGATGTCAGTTTGCATGGAACACTGTCGGGTCATGACCGCGAGAGCATGACGTTCGACGGGCTGACATTCGGCAGTCAGGAGCTTTCGCTGGATGGGGCTCTGACGCTGGTTCTGGGGCATGATGTGCCGCCGGTGGTGAGCGGCAACCTGCATTTTGCCCGGGTGGATGTGGATGCGCTCAAGGGGCTGTGGCTCCAGCCCGCGCCGGCGGCTGCTCCTGCTCCTGCGAGCCCGTCGCCTGTTTCGGGTGTGGTTGTGCCGAAGCCTGTGTCTCCGCAGAACGACGGCCCGGTTCCAATCGTGCCCGATCATTCTTCGGTTGCTTCGACGCCTGCCTATCCGACGCCATCCTGGGTCAAACGGTTGCGGGCGCAGGATGTGAACCTGCATCTGACCGCGGATCATGTCGTGTTTGCAGGGCGTGAGTATACCGATCTTGCAACGCGGCTGACGCTGTCGGGTGGGCATCTGCGTCTGGACCCGATTTCTGGTCAGGCCCAGGATCTGCCCCTTTCGGGGATGGCGGAACTGGATGCCAGTACGCTTCCGGTGACGGGGAGCGTGACGTTCCAGCCGCTTGTCCTGCCGGCCGGGCTGGTGGAAAAACAGCTTGGAATGCCGCTCCTGCTTCAGGGGCCCGTGCAGGTCGTGGGGCAGCTTTCGGCCAAGGGCAACAGTTCTGACGAACTGCGGCAGTCGCTGGACGGGCATCTGGGTATCTCAATGGTGGATGGCCAAGTGCAGAGCGAACTTCTGGGGCAGATGGCAGGGTCTGCGGCCAGTGTGGTTCTCGGGAAAGGGGGGCGTTCGCTCCGCTGTCTGGGGCTGCATATGAATATTGCGAACGACGTCGCCCATATCGACACGCTGGGGCTTCAGTCCGGCCGTTTCTCCACATCGGGAAGTGGCACGGTGGGGCTTGGGACACAGGCTCTGGATCTGCGCCTTCTGCCGGTTGTGGATTTTGAAGGGGCGGGGGCATCCACGCCGGTCGTGCTGACGGGGACGCTGGGTGCGCCGCATGTCGAGCAGGATCGTGACGCGGGCGGCAATTTCCATGTGACGATCGGCGGGGACAGCACGGCTGCCGATCCCTGCACCGCGCCACTGGCTGCGGCACGGGAAGGGCAGGCGGGTCCGGCTCCTGCGCCCGTGAAGGAGCATCATTCGAAGGCCGGGGACATCCTGCGGGCTCTGGGGGTTCTGCATTGAGCGGGCACAAGCGTTTCTGGAAAGCGGTTTCTGTCGCGCAGGAGAACGGGCTGTTCGAGCCGCGTCTGGATGGCCGTCCGATCCGCCTGCCGCAGGGAAAGGTTCTTGCCGTCCGTTCGTCTGCGCTGGCCGAGGCCATTGCTGGTGAGTGGGGGCAGATTGCGGAAGGGGCGTCCTTCACGCCGGATTCGCTGCCACTGACGCGGATGGCGGGGACGATGATCGAGCGGATTGCGCCCGATCCGCAGGCTGCGCGGGGCATGCTCCTCGGACTCGGGGTGGATGATGGGCTCTGCTACTGCGAAGACGGGATCGGGCCGGTTGCGATGCAGGTTTTTGCCTGGCTTTCGGGTTACAGGATTCACCCGAGTGTAACCGACGGTCTCATGCCGGTTGTGCAGCCCGAAGGGTATATGGAGGCTCTGGCGGGGCTTCTGGCACCGCAGGGCGATCTGGAACTCGCGGTTCTTGGCGTTCTGGCGCAGGCGACGGGCAGTCTGCTTCTGTCGCTTGCGGTCGTGGGAGGCGCTGTCAGCCTTGTGGATGCGGTGCTCTGGGCCAATATGGACGAAAAATCCCAGCTTGCGACCTGGGGACAGGATGATGAACTCGTCCGCACCATGGAAAACCGCGAGAAGGATATTCTCGATGCGGGCATGTTCCTGACACTGGGGCGGCAGGTTTCGATCTGAGAGGAAAATGCCCTGAATGGGGCATGATCTTGCCATATTCGGGGATCATTGAAGCTCCTGCCATGTGACAGAACGAGATGATTGGTGACTCGCCCCAGCCGGGGATCGGGCGCTATCTCCGGATCTGTCGAACACTGTCAGAGTCGAGGAAGAGATGTCCGTATCCGTTCGTAAGCCCCTGCTGCGTCACATGGGTACCCGTGTCGTGAAGACCTGCTCCATCGGGGCGTGGCTCTTTCTCGCTGCGACACCTCTGATCGTGGTGGTCTGCGCCATTCACGGCTGAGCCGCTGCACAATCGAATATGAAAAAAGCCCGGCGTCCTTTGGGAGGGCCGGGCTTTTTTTGTGGCTGTCAGGCCCGGAGTGTTCAGTTCGGGGGGCTGAGTGCGGGCTCGGGAAGGATCTGGGTTGCCCGGTCCGGAGAGGTCAGCCAGTTCTGCCAGAGTTCGTAGGTCCGCTCTTCAGTGAGTTTCAGGCGACAGGACAGTTCCATGGACGTCCTGATCGTGTCGTCTGACCAGCGGCTTGCGACGGCCTTGCACTCTGCTTCACGGAAAGCCCACCAGGCTGCTTCGCCTTTGCGGAAATCTGCTTGTGTCCGGGCCGCGAAGCCTGGACCCTGCATCCGTCGCAGGGCCGTTTCCGTATGTCGCTTCAGTTGCGCCTCAGCTTGGGCCAGGCGGGAGCTGAAGCAGGATTGAATCTGCTGCGTCGTTTTGCCGGAGCAGACCGGAGCCGCCAGTGCCGGCTGGGCCAGCAGCAGGGCCGTGACGCAACAGACAGGCAGGTGGCGGATCCTCATGGCGGTGCTCCGTGTACGGGCGGTGAAATGAAGGTCAGGCTTCTCCGGTATCGGGAACCATAATGCTCACTGTGGCGGTGGCGGCAATGCCTTCCTCGCGGCCCGTGAAGCCCAGACGCTCGGAGGTCGTGGCTTTGACCGAGATGCGGCTGACACTGACCTTCAGCAGATCGGCGAGGCGGTTGCGCATGGCTTCGGCATGCGGGCCGATCTTGGGGCGCTCGCAGATCAGCGTAACGTCGGCATTCACGAGGAAGCCGCCACGCTCGCGGATGCGCTCACCGGCATGGACGAGGAAGCGGGCCGAATCCATGTCCTTCCATTCGTTGTCGGACGGTGGGAAGTGGCGGCCGATATCGCCCTCGGCCAGCGCGCCGTAGATGGCGTCGCACAGCGTGTGGATGCCGACATCGGCGTCGGAATGTCCGGCGAGGCCCTTCGTATGGGGCACCTCGATGCCGCACAGGATCAGCTTGCGGCCTTCCTCGAAGGCATGGACGTCATAGCCCAGTCCGACGCGGGGCAGCAGGTTCCGGTCAATCACACCTTCAAGACGCATCAGGTCCTCCGCAACAGTCAGTTTGATATTGTCTTCCGACCCTTCGACGATCGCGACCGGATGGCCGGCCTGTTCGAGCAGGGCGGCATCGTCGGTGCGGGCATCACGCAGAGTGCGGTGAAGTTCGAGCAGGGTGCCGAAGCGGAAACCCTGCGGGGTCTGGGCGCGCCACAGCCCGTCACGGGGGACGGTATCGACGATGATGCCGTCCGTGGCCTTCTTGATCGTGTCGATGACGGCGACGGCCGGGATCACGCCCTCATGGGTCTTCAGGGCGTTGATGACGTTCTGCACCACTTCCGCCGGGACGCAGGGGCGGGCGCCGTCATGGACCAGCACCAGATCGGGCGGTTCGGGCAGTTTCGCGAGGGCTTCGAGGCCGTTGCGCACGCTGTCATGGCGTTCCGCGCCGCCGCTGACGGGGGGTAGGATATCCAGCCCCTTGAGGCTGTCGGCCAGCAGGGGGTCGTCGCCCACGGGCAGGAGCACGTCCACATGCGGCAGGAGGGCTTCGGCGGCTCGGCGGATGACGGGTTTGCCCCGCAGCATCCGGAACTGCTTGGAAGAATTTTCCCCGCTCTGCGAGGAGGCGTCAAAGCGCCGGCCACGACCGGCGGCGAGAAGGAGGGCAGCGATACGCATGGGGGAGGAATGGGCCGGGACGGCGGGAACGTCAAGCTTGTGTGACTGTTCTCCTGCCTGTCCGTGCGGTCCGCCCACGGCCGGTCAGTGCACCAGTGTGCTGTCGTGGGGGCTGTCGAGGCTGAAAACGGGGATGCTGACGTCAAAGCGGTGGCCCGAGCGTGGCTCGACCATGTGGTAGGTTCCGCGCATGAAGCCGGTCGGCGTCGTGAGCATGGCGCCGGAGGTATAGTCGAACTGTTCCTGCGGGCCGATCACGGGCTGTTCGCCAACTACGCCATCGCCGTGAACATGTTCCTTGCGTCCAAGCCCGTCCACGATTTCCCAACTGCGGGAGAGGAGCTGGAACGTGTCCTTGCGCTCGTTCTCGATGCTGATGTGATAGGCCCAGGCGTATTGATGGTCTTCGGGATGGGACTGGTCGTCCAGCCAGAAGGTCCGGACCGTGACCGTCACGTCGTCCGTGGTTTCGCTGAAGCGGGGGGCGCTTTCCATGGCTTCGGCGAGTGCCGTTTCGGGATCGGCATGAAGATGGGGGTGGGATGACTTGTCAGGCATGAGGCCATTGTAAAGCCATCCCGGGGATTTGTCAGGAAAACTTATGCGAGGGCCGCAACGGCCGCCGCACCGCGCTTGAGATCATCGATCAGGTCTGCCGGATCTTCCAGACCGACGGAGAGGCGGATGGCGCCGTCCGTGATGCCGAGACGGGCGCGCTCCTCTTCGCTGACGCGCATATGCGTCGTCGTGGCGGGGTGGGTGGCCAGGCTGCGGGCGTCGCCGAGATTGTTGGAAATCGCGATCACCTTGAAGGCGTTCATGAAG
This sequence comes from Gluconobacter sp., assembly GCF_047722525.1. Classification (GTDB taxonomy): domain Bacteria; phylum Pseudomonadota; class Alphaproteobacteria; order Acetobacterales; family Acetobacteraceae; genus Gluconobacter. Next base: position 159,264 of record NZ_JBDNYY010000007.1, on the reverse strand, counting down.
GCGAACGCGCCCTCACGACCCCTGTCGACCACGAAGGCGACCATGGAACCACCATTGCTCATCTGCTTGCCCGCCAGTTCATGCTGCGGATGATCGGCGCGGCCCGGATAGCGGACCTGAACGATTCCCGGCAGTTCGGCCAGTGCATCCGCCACGGCGGCGGCGTTGCGGGCCATGGCGTCCGTGCGGAGCTGGAGCGTTTCCAGCCCCTTGAGCAGGACCCAGGCGTTGAACGGCGACAGGGCGTTGCCGGTGTTGCGGGTGAAGGGCTGGAGGGTCTCGCTGATCCACTTGCTGGAGCCGAGCACCGCACCGCCGAGGACGCGGCCCTGTCCGTCGATATGTTTGGTACAGGAATAGACGATCACGTCTGCGCCGAGCTTGAGCGGGGACTGGCCGAGCGGCGTTGCGAACACATTGTCCACGATCAGCAGGCCGCCGGCCTTGTGCGTCAGATTGGCAATGCGGGCGATGTCGAGAACATCGAGCATCGGGTTGGACGGACTTTCGATCAGCACGGCGGCTGTCGGCTTGGACAGGGCGCGCTCCCAGGCGTCGTAATCCGTGCCGTCCACAAGTTCGGTCTCGATGCCGTAGCGGGGCAGGAGGTTGGTTACGATCCAGTAGCAGGAGCCGAAAATGGCGCGGGAGGCGACGACGCGGTCACCGGCCTTTACAGACGACAGGATGGCCGAGGAGACGGCACCCATGCCGGTGGCGGTGGCGACGCAGGCTTCGGCGCCTTCGAGAAGGGCGAGGCGCTCCTGAAGCGTGTCGACGGTCGGGTTGCCGAAGCGGGAATACTGGAAGTGTTCGACGTCGCCCGTGAAGGTGGCGGCGGCCTGTTCGGCGCTGTCATAGACGAAGCCGGATGTTAGGAAGAGTGCTTCGGACGTTTCACCGAACTCGGTACGGTTCGGGGCTTCGTGCAGGAGACGGGTGGCTGTGCGCCAGTTTTCTGAAGACATGATGTGTCCCTCCATAAAACGCCCTGTTTGTGCAGGGCGCATGTGGCGGGCCGTGGAAGTCCTGGGAATCGTTCGATAACGACGCAGGGCCTCTTTAGCGCAATTCTTTAACCTCGCCGCAAGCCGGCCGCTCAAATCACGAGGGTCAGGCACGCCATGACGTTTCTGACGGAGAGGACTATGAGCCGTATTTCGGTTTTGCGTCAACACCTTGGAGACGGATTGCGAAGGGATCGCGAAGCGGGTATGCTCAGGCCAGAGCGCGGGCGTAGTTCAATGGTAGAACGGCAGCTTCCCAAGCTGCATACGGGGGTTCGATTCCCCTCGCCCGCTCCAGACTTCCTGAAAAATCGTTATTATTTGGGCATCGGCGGTGCGCTGAGCGTGTCCTGATATTCCCTGCCGTTCCAGATCCAGCGGTCGTTCGGGCCGACGAGCAGGTCATGCATGCCCTTGTGGCGCGTGGGGAGGACGGAGATGTCGCCGTTCACGGAGTCCAGAACCGTGTTCCAGGTGTCGTTATGCTTCAGATAGACGGACGTCGTGCAGCCTGCGGAACCGCAGAGGCGGGCGGACTGGAGCTGCACAAACAGGGCTTCGTCATTCTTGCCTGAGGATAGCGGAGCGGAGCCGACGAGCACGACCGGCTGGTCATGATGTTTCGCCGCGTCCTGAAGATCGTCCGCGTTCAGTTTGCGGGCGTCTTCATCCAGCTTCGTTCCCGGATGGGCCGTGAGGATGACAGGCGCAGCACTGGCCGACTGCGATAGGTGCCGCGTGTGATGGCGGGTTTTGCCTGTCGCGGCACTGGCGCAGGCCAGCGTGCCGGGGAGCAGGAAGGACAGGGCCAGAACCGCCGCAGGGCGGGAAAGAATCTGCTGGATCGACATGAGACCTGTCATAACACGAAATTGAAGAAGAACATCTCTGAAGGTTCGGGTGTCATTCGTGGCGGAGGGTGACCACCAGTACGTCCCGATAGGCGGGTTGTGACGGATCAACAGGCTGGACGGCCGTGACGCCGTGATAGACGCGATGGTCGTCCACGATTGCGGCATCAAGCGGATTGGTGAGTGTGAAGGAGCCGAGCGGTTCCTTGCGCATGTCGTGGATCGTGGTGACACCCTGTTCCACATTGTGGCGGGCGACCATGAGGACGAGCACCCAGTCCACACCGTCGCGGTGCAGCCCTTCCGGAGTGGGGTGTCCCTCGTTTCCGGGACGGGCCTCGATGCGGAACTGATGCACCTCCACATGCCAGACCGGCGGTTTTTCCTTCGGCGGCGTCAGGGCGTCCGCAATCCGGGCGACGGTCCGGATTGCGGCCATCATGGCGGGGTGGGCGGCGATGGAATCCGTTACGGCGGGGAACCAGCGTTCGATGCCGCCATTCAGCAGGTTGTAATCCCGGCTCTGGTAGTGAGGCTGGTGCTTCTTGCGGGTGATGGTGTTGGCCGTGACGGCGAATGTCGCATAGCGGCGGCGGCGGTAACGGCCACCATCCGCCATATAGCGGTCAAGACCCAGATGGTTCCAGCTTTCGGCAAAACCCTGCCAGTCGGTCAGTCCTTCATGTTCCAGAAGGGGTTGCGTGGTTCTGGCCTGAAGGAAGGAAAAACCCTTTTCCAGCAGCGTGTCTTCGATGCCGGTCAGAACCTTGTCAAAGGGCGGGGGGAGATCGGTAGGGCTCATGGGTTCTCGGATCGGGGGACGCAGGATCTGGTGATGCTGCGTCCCGGATTCCCCTTTTGACGGGAGGCTGAAAAGGGAGTTCAGGCGCCCAGATCAGGTTTGACCGGCGAAAGATGTTCGCGGACCGTGCTGCAGGCCGTGGGCGTCAGGCCCAGGATTCCGGCGAGGTGCTGACGATACAGTCCTTCATGGATCAGGCGTGCAGCCAGACCCGACAGCAGACCGCCACCGAAGCTGCGCTTGGCGTCCAGCATGCCCCAGCCGTTGTAGTCACCAAGGGCCACGACGGCGCCGCGGTCGTTGTAGACGAACGGGGCGGGGGTCTTGCCGGCAATGATTTCCGGCAGGGCGCGGCCGATATACTGGCCCTGCTGGCGGGCGGCCTGTGCGGTCGGCGCGATCGGTGCGGCGTCGATCCGGGAGCAGTCGCCGATAGCGAAGACTGTCGGGTCCTGGGTGGTCTGGAGCGTGGTGGTCACGCCGAGCTGGCCCGAGCGCCCACGTTCCAGACCTTCGAGAAGGTTCGTGGCATCCGAAGCGCGCACGCCAGCGGCCCAGACGCGGAGGCTGGCTGTGATGTGCTCACCGGATTTGAGATTGAAGCCAGTGTCATCCGCACCCACGACCATCGCGCCGGTGAGAACGGAGATGCCGAGCTTTTCAAGCTGCCGTGTGGCTGCCGTCGAGACGGCTTCGGGGAAGGCCGGGAGGATGCGCGGGCCGGTTTCGATCAGGACGGCCTCCAGCAGGGACTTGCGGACGGCTGGTCCCAGGCCGCGGGCGTCATCGATGGATTTGCACAGTTCGGCGATCAACTGAACGCCGGTCGCGCCTCCGCCGACGATGCCGACGGAGAGTTTCTCACCAGCGGCGCGGGCTTTCTGCACGGCTTCGCGGAATGTGGCGAACAGCGCATCGGCATCGTTCAGGCTGTCGATGAACATGCAGTGATCGACGATACCCGGAATGCCGAAATCGTTCGCGCGTGAGCCCAGAGCGACCACAAGATAATCGTAGGGCAGGGTTGCCCCCGTATCGAGCGAGACGGTCTTGGCCTCACGATTGACGGCGACCGGGCTCCCCTGGAGGAAGGTAAAGCCGAATTTGGCGGCTGTATCGGTAAAGGGGATGCAGTTGCCCTGATGCTGCATGGTTCCTGCAGCAAATTCGTGAAGAGAGGGCTTCCAGTAATGGACAGGGCTGCGGTCAACCAGGGTCAGGGAAATGTTCTGCTGGCGCCCGAGCGCTGCTGCAGCTTCAAGCCCCCCAACGCCACCGCCAAGAACAAGCACGCGAGCTGCAGCGGACATGGACTTTTTCCTCATATCAAGTGCGAAACGGCACCGTGGTTTTGCTAACGGCAGAGGCGGGGACGCACAAGCCCCGCTCTCGGTGACGTGTTGGGACGGTCAGCTGCGATAGGAGCCGTTGATGTCGATGTAGCCATGCGTCAGGTCACAGGTCCAGACGCGGGCCGCGCCGTCACCCAGCCCGAGATCGACGGCGATCTCGATCTCCTGCCCCTTCATGTGGGCGACCACGGGGGCTTCGTCGTAATTCTCGACGACGCCGCCGTCTTTCGCGATCCATGTGCCGCCGATGGCGACGGAAAGACGGTCGCGGTCCGCGGGTTCGCCGCTTTTTCCGACCGCCATGACCACGCGTCCCCAGTTGGCGTCCTCGCCCGCAATCGCGGTTTTGACGAGGGGGGAATTGGCGATGCACAGCGCGATGCGGTGGGCGGAGAGGTTGGAATCTGCCCCGGTAACAGCGATGCGGACAAGCTTTGTCGCACCCTCACCATCACGCACGACCATCAGCGCGAGCTCCAGAAGGAGGTCGTTCAGCGCGAGTGTAAACTCGGCGAGAGCGGGGTCGTTGACGTCGTCGATCTCGGGATTGTCAGCCAGTCCGGTCGCGAAAACCATCAGCATGTCCGAAGTGGACGTGTCCGAATCGACGGTGATGGCATTGAAGCTCTGCGCGCAGCCGGAGGCCAGCAGGGACTGAAGGACGTTCTGCGGCAGCTTTGCGTCGGTTGCGACATAGGCCAGCATCGTGGCCATGTCCGGGGCGACCATGCCTGATCCCTTGGCGATGCCCTGGATGCGGACGGGTGTTCCGCCGATCGTCACATCGCGGCGCGCGGCCTTGGGGAACGTGTCCGTCGTCATGATGGCGCGGGCTGCGTCTGCCCAGCCGTTTTCATTCAGTCCGGCCTTGGCAGCGGGCAGGGCCGCGATGATGCGGTCCTGAGGCAGCTTTTCGCCGATCACGCCCGTGGAGGCGAGAAAGACGTCCTGCGACGGGCAGTTGAGAAGCTTGGCGGTTGCGTCGGCGCAGTCCTCGCAGGCCTGCCTTCCGGCGCGGCCGGTAAAGACGTTCGCGTTGCCTGCATTGACAAGCAGGGCACGGGCATAAGGTGTGCTCAGTGCTTCACGGCACCACAGGACCGGGGCGCCGGGACAGGCGTTCTTGGTATAGACGCCTGCCGCAACCGTGCCGGGGACGAATTCCGCAAGCATCAGGTCCGTGCGGCCCTGATAGCGGATGCCCGCGGCGACGGCGGAAAGCCGCACGCCCGCAATCGTTGCAAGGTCCGGAAGCGGACGAGCGAGCGGAGAGACGGGGAGCGGCTTTGCCATGGACTTACTTCTTTGCAGGTGCGGCAGCCGGGGCTGCGTTCGGGATCGGCTTGCCCTGTGCGTCGTAGTGAACGACCTTCACCTGGGATTCGGCGGCCTGAACGATGTCACGCACCTTGTCGCGGATCAGTTCCTGACGGACCTGGTCGTGGACCTGATCGAAGGTCGGGATCGGGGCCGTGCGGGTCGCGAGAACCTGGATCACGTGCCAGCCGTACTGGGTGTGAACGGGGGTCTGGGAGATTGTGTTCGGCTTCATGGCGAAAGCGGCTGCGGAGAAGGCCGGCAGCATGTCCGCCTTCTTGAACCAGCCCAGATCGCCACCGTTTGCACCAGCGGAACCCTTGTCCTTGGAGAGCTGTGCGGCGAGCTTGCCGAAATCAGCACCCTTGCCGAGCTGGGCAATGATGTCCTTGGCCTGTGCTTCGCTGTCCACGAGGATGTGGCGGGCGTGGATCTCTTCTTCCGGCTTCTTGTTCGCGTAATGCGACTGATAGAAGTCGTGCAGCGTGGAATCGGTGACGAGCGGTCCGACCTTCTCTTCGAGATAGGCGTTCTGCAGGGCGTTCGCGGCAGCGGCGTCCATGGCAGCCTTCACGTCCGGCTTGCGGCTCAGGCCTTCCTTGTCGGCGGCGATCTGGACAGCCTTCTGGTCAACGAGCTGGTTGACGATCAGCGGAACCAGGACGGACGGCTGGATCTGGCGGGCCTGCGGCGGCAGGTTGCCAGCGGCGCGCTGGACGTCACCGAGGGTGATCTTCGAACCGTTGACGGTGGCGATCAGCATGTCGGGGTTGGGAGCGGCGGCCGGCGTGGCAGCCCCCGGAGCGGCTGCGGCAGGAGCGGCGGCAGGGGCGGCAAAAGCCGTCGATGCTGCAACCGACGTGCCGGCCAGAAGGGCGGCGAGAGCGAAAGTGGAGCGGGAAAGCCGCATGTGGGAACTACCTCGGATGTGACCTGAAAATAAGGATGGCCTGCACCATGACAAAGGCTGGTCCGCCCTGCAAGGGTGCGGTCTGTTACCATTCCTTCACGCGGGTGCCGTCCGGGATGGGGAGGGGGGCACAGATGTGACACTGTGATGACAATGAGGACATTTCCTCGGCGTTCCCGGCGGCCTCTCCATTGACCCTTTGCGGCCCGGGTCCTATCTCCAGCAGACGTGAAAATCCTGACGGCCCGGTGTGGCGGGTCTTTCCGGTGGTGGAAAGAGCTGGCGCTTCGGGTCTTCGGCATCTCAAGGTTCAGCATGTTCGCACGCCTCGCCCGCGCCCTTTTCGGTTCCGCCAACGATCGCACGCTCAAGGCGTATCAGCGCCGTGTGCCCGAGATCAACGCACTGGAGCCTGCGGTCCAGGCCCTCTCCGACGAACAGCTCCGGCACAAAACGGTGGAGTTCAAGGAGCGGCTTGAAAAGGGCGAGACGCTCGACGGCCTGCTGCCGGAAGCCTTTGCGGTCTGTCGTGAAGCCTCGCGCCGTGTGCTCGGCAAGCGCCATTTCGATGTGCAGCTCATTGGCGGCATGGTCCTCCATGCGGGCCGGATTGCCGAGATGCGCACCGGTGAGGGCAAGACCCTTGTGGCGACGCTGGCGGTCTATCTGAACGCACTGAGTGGCAAGGGCGTGCATGTCATCACGGTGAATGACTATCTTGCGCGGCGTGACGCGGAAGAGATGTCCATCCTCTACAGCTTCCTTGGGCTGACGACGGGTGTGATCGTGCCGAACCTGTCGGACGGGGAGCGTCGCGAGGCTTATGCCGCGGACATCACCTACGGCACGAACAACGAGTTCGGCTTCGACTATCTGCGCGACAACATGAAATATTCGCTCGCCGACATGGTGCAGCGTCCGTTCAACCACGCGATCGTGGATGAGGTGGACAGCATCCTGATCGACGAGGCGCGGACCCCGCTCATCATTTCCGGCCCCGCGGATGACAGTTCTGATCTGTACCGCTCTGTCGATGATGTGGTCGTAAAGCTCGTTCAGGAGCCGGACGTTTACGACAAGGATGAGAAGCTGCGGTCGGTCACGCTGACCGAGCAGGGCTCGCACCGTGTCGAGGAACTTCTGGCCGAAGCCGGCGTGCTTCAGGAAGGCGGGCTATACGACATCCATAATGTCGCGGTGGTTCATCACGTCCAGCAGTCGTTGCGGGCACATACGCTGTTTACGCGGGACGTGGATTATATCGTGCGGGATGGCAAGGTCGTCATCATCGACGAGTTCACGGGCCGCATGATGGACGGGCGCCGGTATTCGGATGGTCTGCATCAGGCGCTGGAAGCCAAGGAGCATGTGGAGATCCAGCAGGAGAACCAGACGCTCGCCTCCATCACCTTCCAGAACTATTTCCGCCTCTACCCGAAGCTGTCCGGCATGACCGGCACGGCCATGACCGAGGCGGACGAGTTCGCGGAAATCTATCACCTCGACGTGGTGGAAATCCCGACGAACCTGCCGGTGAAGCGGATTGATACGGATGACGAGGTCTATCTGACGGCAGCGGAGAAGTTCAGTGCCGTAGCGGATCTGATCCGGGAGATCCATGAGACCGGCCAGCCCATTCTGGTCGGCACGACCTCCATTGAGAAGAGCGAGTATCTTTCGCAGATCCTGACGCAGCGCGGTATTCCGCACAACGTGCTGAATGCCCGTCAGCATGAAAGAGAAGCGACGATCGTGGCACAGGCGGGTGCGCCGGGTGCGATTACGATCGCCACGAACATGGCGGGCCGCGGAACCGACATCAAGCTTGGCGGTAATATCGAAATGCTGGTCAAGGCCAGCACCGAAGGCGTCGAGGACGAGGCGCAGCGTGAGTCCGTCGAGCAGAATATCCGCGCGATCGTCGAGGAGCATCACGAGGAAGTTCACAAGGCTGGCGGTCTGTATGTGATCGGCACCGAGCGGCATGAAAGCCGCCGCGTGGACAACCAGCTTCGGGGCCGTTCGGGGCGTCAGGGTGATCCGGGCAATTCGCGCTTCTTCCTGTCGCTCGAAGACGATCTGATCCGCATTTTCGCCAGCGACCGTATGGGCGCGATGATGCAGAAAATGGGGCTCAAGGAAGGCGAGGCGATCGTTCATCCCTGGCTGAACAAGGCTCTGGAAAAGGCGCAGAAGCGGGTCGAAGCGCGCAACTTCGACATGCGCAAGAACACGCTCAAATATGACGACGTCATGAATGACCAGCGCAAGGAAGTTTATGCCCAGCGCCGGGAATACATGGCGACGGACGATCTGTCGGGCGTGATCGCCGAGCTGCGCGAGCACACGATCGAGGATCTGGTGCATGCGCATATCCCCGAAAAATCCTTTGCCGAGGCCTGGAATACGGAAGGGCTGACGCAGGAAGTCTCCCGCATCCTGAACCTGGATCTGCCGATTGCGGACTGGGCCAGGGAAGACGGAATGGACGCCGAGAGCGTGATCGAGCGGATCGAGGCGGAAGCGGCCAAGGCGCAGGCGGCACGGACGGCCAATATGGGCCCCGAGCTGATGCGGCTGATCGAGAAGCAGGTCGTGCTGACGACGTTCGATGCGGTATGGAAAGAGCATCTGCACGGGCTGGACCAACTGCGTCAGGGTATTGGTCTGCGGGCTTATGGTCAGCGCGATCCGCTGAACGAGTACAAGCAGGAAGCCTTCCAGATGTTCACGGCCATGCTGGACGACATGCGCATCCGCGTGACGGAGACGATGTGCCGCATCCAGGCCGTGTCCGAGCCGCCGCCGTTCCCGGTTATCAACACCGAGACGTCCGGTCCGTCCGAAGAACCTGCGGGGCTGTTCGCGCAGGGAACGACGGGGGGCGATATTCCGGCGCCGCAGCCGATGGCGGGTTTCCCGTCCGCTGCTCCGATGCCGCCGCGTCCGCAGCCCGTCCCGACGGGTGCGGAGCCTGATGCGGCGACGCTTCAGCGCTGGTATGCGGAAACGCCGCGCAACGCCCTTTGCCCGTGTGGGTCGGGTCTGAAGTTCAAACACTGTCATGGCAGGCTCGCCTGAGCCTCTGACACGCAGATAGAGGAAGGAGCGACCGATGGCCGGTCATTCACAGTTCAAGAACATCATGCACCGCAAGGGTGCGCAGGATGCCAAGCGCGCCAAGCAGTTCGCCAAGGTCCTGCGTGAGATCACGGTTGCGGTGCGCTCGGGTCTGCCCGAAGCCTCGTCCAACCCGCGTCTGCGGGCGGCGCTGTCCATGGCGCGTGAAGTCAACATGCCCAAGGACAATATTGAGCGCGCCATCAAGAAGGCATCCGGCACTGCGGGTGGCGATGATTACGTCGAGGTTCGCTACGAGGGCTATGGCCCCGCGGGTGTTGCGATTATCGTTGAGGGCCTGACGGACAACCGTAATCGGACGGCCGGCGAAGTGCGCGCTGCGTTTTCCAAGCACGGTGGTTCGATGGGGGAGACGAACTCCGTGTCCTTCATGTTCCAGCGTCTGGGCGTCATCAGCTATCCGCTGGATGTGGCCTCTGAGGACGAGATGCTGGAAGCTGCCATCGAGGCTGGTGCGGATAATGCCGTGACCACCGAAGAGGGCCACGAAGTGACCTGCGAGATGGAGAATTTCTTTGCCGTGCGGGACGCGCTGGAAGCCCGTTTCGGTGAGCCGCAGTCTTCAAAACTCGACTGGCGTCCGGAAAACAGCGTGACGCTGGATGAGGACAAGGCACGGTCGGTCATGAAGCTGATCGACGTGCTGGAGGACAATGACGACGTTCAGTCCGTCTACGCGAACTTCGATATTCCCGACGACGTGGCCGAGGCGCTGGCTGCTTGATCCGCCTGATGGGCATTGACCCCGGCCTGCGTTTCATGGGCTGGGGCATCATCGACGTGGACGGCAATCACCTGAAGCATGTGGCTTCGGGGGTCATCGGGACCGATGGGTCCGAATCCGTGCCGCTTCGCCTGTGCGAGCTGCATGGCGCGCTCAAGAAGCTGATCCGCGAATATGCGCCGGCCGAGGCGGCCGTTGAAGAGACCTATGTCAACCGCAATGGCTCCTCGACGCTCAAGCTCGGTTATGCGCGTGGAGTGGCTCTGCTGACGCCCGCTTATGAAGGGCTGCCGGTTGCGGAATACGGGGCAATGACGGTCAAGAAATCCGTGGTCGGGACCGGGTCTGCGACCAAGGAGCAGGTGACGATGATGGTGAAGCGGCTTCTGCCGGGGGCGGAGATCCGTAAGGCTGATGCGTCCGATGCGCTGGCGGTTGCGATCTGTCATGCCCATCATCGGGCGAGTGCGGCGCATGTCGTGGCCGGGAAGCGCATGGCATGATCGGACAACTGACCGGACTTGTCGGGCAGATCGAGGGCGAGCGCTGCATCGTGGACGTCAACGGTGTGGGGTATGTGGTTTCGGCTTCGACCCGCACACTGGCGGCACTGCCTCAGCCGCCTTCCGTGGCGCGCGTCCTGATCGAGACGATCGTGCGCGAGGATGCCATCCAGCTTTTCGGCTTTGCGACGACGGATGAGCGGGACTGGTTCCGTCTGTTGACGACCGTGCAGGGCGTGGGTGCGAAAGTGGCGCTGGCGATCCTGTCGGCGAACAGTCCGGGCGAGATCCTGCTGGCCATCAATGCCGGGGACAAGGGCTCGCTGACGCGGGCGGCCGGTGTCGGGCCGCGTCTGGCCGATCGGATCCTGAGCGAACTGCGTAACAAGGTTGCGAAAATGCCGGGCGGGGGCGGGACCGTGTCTGCACCCGGGATCGTCTCGGGGCCGAGCGTCGAGAACGATGCGCTGCTGGCGCTGGCAGGGCTCGGGTTCCGTCGGGCTGAGGCCTGGCCGGTTCTGAGCAGGGTGCTGGCTGAGAACGAGAATGCGACGCTTGATCTGGCGATCCGGCTGAGCCTGAAGGATCTCGCGCGATGAGCGACGACTACCGCGAAACCGATCCGGCCCGTCAGCCCGAGGATACGGGCGAAGGCAGTCTGCGGCCTGAGACGCTTGCGGATTTCACGGGCCAGAAGGCCAGCCGCGAAAATCTTGCGATCTTCATCGAAGCCGCGCGCGCGCGAAATGAGGCGCTGGATCATGTGCTGCTGCATGGGCCGCCGGGTCTGGGCAAGACAACGCTGGCGCAGATCGTGGCGCGGGAACTGGGTGTGGGGTTCCGGGCGACGTCCGGGCCGGTCATTCAGCGCGCGGGTGATCTGGCGGCGATCCTGACGAATCTCCAGCCGCGCGATGTGCTGTTCATTGACGAGATCCACCGTCTCCAGCCAGCGATCGAGGAAGTGCTCTATCCCGCGATGGAGGACTTTCAGCTTGATCTAATCATTGGCGAGGGACCGGCTGCGCGGTCCGTGCGGATCGATCTGGCGCCGTTCACGCTCGTGGCCGCGACGACGCGGGCCGGTCTGCTGGCGACGCCTCTGCGGGACCGGTTTGGGATTCCGCTGCGGCTGGTGTTCTATACGCCGGAGGAACTCCGGGCGATCGTCTCGCGCGGGGCTGTGAAACTCGGGATGCGCCTGACGGATGACGGGGCGGAAGAAATCGCCCAGCGCTCCCGCGGGACGCCGCGTATTGCGGGGCGTCTGCTGCGCCGGGTGCGGGATTTTGCTCTTGTCTCGAAGCATGCTGTCGTGGACCGGGACCTGGCCGATGCGGCTCTGGGGCGGCTTGAGGTTGATGAGCGCGGGCTGGATGCGATGGACCGGCGCTATCTCAAGCGGATTGCCGAGCATCATCATGGTGGTCCGGTCGGTGTGGAAACGCTGGCGGCGGGGCTTGCCGAAGCGCGCGATACGCTGGAAGACGTGATCGAGCCCTACCTGATCCAGGAAGGGCTGGTTCTGAGGACGGCCCGCGGGCGGATGCTGGGTGAGGCGGGGTGGCGTCATCTTGGCCTGACGCCGCCGGCGAGCCAGGTGGACCTGCTCTCCACGCTGGAGCAGGACGATTCCGCGCCCTGAAAGTCCCTGAACACGGTTCGCGGGATGGGCGCACCATGACTGGAGAGACAGTATGGCCACGCACAAGATCAGGTTCCGGGTTTACTACGAAGACACCGATGCAGGCGGTATCGTCTATCACGCGCGCTATCTGGGCTTTGCCGAGCGTGCGCGGAGCGAAGCGATGCGGGATGCGGATGCGTCGGTTACGGAGCTTCTGAACGATTTCGGACTGGTCTTTGTCGTGCGGCAGGCAGCGATCCGCTATCGCTCACCGCTCCGACTCGATGACGAGATGGAAATCGAGACAGCGCTGGATGCCATGACGCCGACGCGGCTGAAACTTTGTCAGACCGTCCGGAATTATTCCGGAGGTGGCGAAACGGCTACGGTTATCGACGTTGAACTGGCCTGTCTGAATGCAGCGGACATGAAACCTGCCAAAATTCCGCCTCGGTGGCGTGATGCAGTGAGAAAACTGGAGGCAGGAGAGGTCTGACCCACTTTCCTGTTTCCTCATGAAGTGCAATGGAGAGTCCTGACCCGCAAGGGACAGGATCTGTACAGGAGAGAACAGTGGATCATGAGGTAAGTTCGAGTGCGCTTGGGGCGGTCGGTGCGGCCGGTCTTTCGCCTCTGGACCTGTTCCTGCACGCCTCCATCGTTGTAAAGCTGGTGATGCTGGGTCTGCTGCTGTGCAGCGCCGGCGTATGGGCGATCATTGCGGAAAAAATCATTCTCATCCGTCGCGTCAACCGTGAGGCGACCGAGTTCGAGGACCGTTTCTGGTCGGGTGGATCGCTCGACGATCTCTACGAATCCGATGGCGCGCGTCCGACGCATCCGATGGCAGCCGTTTTCGGTGCGGCCATGGGTGAATGGCGCCGTTCCGCACGGATCGGCGGGATCGATCTGTCGCGGGGCGGTGTACGGGAGCGGATCGACCGTGCCATCGACATCACCGTCATGCGCGAGAACGACCGTCTGACGCGCCGTCTGATCTTTCTGGCGACGATCGGTCCTGTGGCGCCATTCGTTGGTCTGTTCGGGACGGTCTGGGGCATCATGCACTCCTTCGCGTCCATTGCGCAGATGCACAACACGAACCTTTCGGTCGTGGCTCCCGGTATTTCCGAAGCACTGTTCGCCACGGCGATCGGTCTTGTGACGGCCATTCCGGCCTATATCGCCTATAACGGTCTTAGCAATTCCTTCGAGAAGTTCGCGGATCGCATGGAAGCTTTCGGCACCGAGTTCGCGGCCATTCTGTCGCGTCAGTCCGAGGAACGTGCGGACGATACGACCGGCGGGAAGGCCTGAACCATGGGAATGTCTGCGGGAGGACGGGCTGGAGGGGGCGGACGCCGCAAACGTCGGCCCGCGTCGGAAATCAACGTCACGCCACTGGTGGACGTCATGCTGGTGCTGCTCATCATCTTCATGGTGACGGCGCCGATGCTGACCAGTGGTGTCAATGTGGATCTGCCGAAGACGGATGCCAGCCCGGTCAATTCGGATTCCAAGCCGATCACCGTGTCCCTGCGGACAGATGGGTCGCTTTATCTGGGGGATCAGCAGGTCACGTCCGACCAGTTGATCGACCAGCTCAAGCAGCAGTCGCAGAATGATCCGACCCATCGCATTTTCGTCCGTGCCGATGCCCATATCGATTATGGACAGGTGATGCAGGTCATGGGACAGATCACGTCAGGGGGCTTCACGCATGTTGCGCTTCTCGCGCAGCAGCCCCAGAGCGGCCAGTAAGAGGCTTCTGCCGTGGTCCGTCCACGCCGCTCTGATAACAGGCGCTTTCGTCATGCGCTCTACGGGTCAGCCGCCATTCACCTGGGGCTGATCGCGTATCTGCTTGTGCAGATCCCCCCTCCCACACCGCCTGAGCCGCCTGAGCCCCCAACGGTCCAGATGGAATTCGAGCAGGCTGGGCCGCCGACCCATCCGGTCAAGGGTGATCATCCGGCTCCTGCGCCTGCTCCGGCCCCGGCACCTGTGAAAAACGAGGCGCCTCCCGCCCCGACGCCTCCTCTGAAGGCGCCGACGGAAGAGCCACCACCGCCGCCACCGCCGCCTCAGCCCGTGCCGCCTCCGCCGGAGACGCCGCCGCAGAAGCTGCCGGACATGAAGCTTCCGCCCAAAATGACGGATGAGTCGCCCGAGCCTGTGCCTGCGTCGCCACCCACGCCGTCACCGCCGTCGAAATCGACGATGGTCGCGCCGCCGAGCCCGCAGACGCAGAAGGCCGACAAGCTGCCCGATATGCCGAAGTTCTCGCATATGACGCAGCCGAATGCGGCGAAGAAGACGGAAGCAGACAGTCATTCGCTGCTGGCGACGCTGGACAATTTCCGGGCGGACCAGAAGCAGACCCACGCGCCGACCGCGAAGGCCAATCCGCCGCAGGGTGGTGCGCCGAACGGGGGCGGTGTGCCGAATGGTGACATCACCAAGTCCCTGTCCATGGCGGATCAGAAGGCTATCGGTGGCTCCGTGCGCCGCTGCTACACCGAAGATACCGAAGCGCGGAACTATGCGAGCTTTGTCGCGCATATGGTTGTGACCGTTGACGCGACCGGCGAGGCGCGGATCGTCAAATTTGCGCCTGAAACGGCTGCGAAGATGGCGTCCGACCCGTCTTATCGCGTTCTGGCGGAGCGGGCGCGGGATGCGGTGCTGAGCCCCACCTGTGCCCATCTGCCGATCCCCTCCAAGATGCTTGGTCAGACGCATGAGCTGCGTTTTGTCTTCAGGCCGTAATCCACGAGGAAGTCTCATGTCCTTCATTCCCGATACCGAAGCCGAGGCCCTGAGCGCGCTGTTTTCGCGCCGCTCCGTTCTGGGAGCCACTGCCGCTGGCGGTCTTCTGGCGACGCCTCTGGCCGCTTTTGCACAGTCCGGCGCGGCTTCCGGCCCCGGCGAAGCGGAAATCACTGTTGATCAGGCTCGTCAGGAGCCGATCCCCATTGTCATCCCGAATTTCGGAGCAGGTCTGGGGGAGCAGATTTCTGGCGTCATTACGTCCGATCTGAACGGAACCGGCCTGTTCAAGGTCATGGGCGGCAGCGTGCCTCCCGGCTCCACACCGGATTTCAGCGCACTGAAGGCACAGGGTGCCCGTGCGGCCGTCGCCGGTCAGGCCGTGGGTTCGGGCAGTGTACGCGTCGAGATGCGTCTGTGGGACGTGCTCTCGGGCCAGCAGCTTCAGGGCACGGCTTATACGGCCTCGAACAGCAACTGGCGCCGGATCGCGCATATCATTGCCGACGTGATCTATGAGCGCATGCTGGGCGAGAAGGGGTATTTCGACACCCGCATCGCCTATATTGCCCGGACTGGTCCGCGCCATCACCAGATCACGCGTCTGGCCCTGATGGATCAGGATGGCGCCAATGAGCGTATGCTGACGGGCGGAGAATGGCTGACGCTCACGCCGCGTTTCAACCCGGTGCGTGATCAGATCGCGTTCATGTCCTACGCCAACAACCGCCCGCGCGTTTATCTGTTCGATCTGGCCTCTGGCCGTCAGCAGATCCTGGGCGAGTTCGCAGGGATTTCCTTTGCCCCGCGCTTCTCGCCGACGGGCGGATCGGTCGTTCTGTCCGCCACGCGCGGTGGCGGGTCGGATATCTTCGTGGTCGATCTGGCCTCTCGTTCGAAGCGTCAGATCACCAATTCCAATGGCGCGATCGACACCAGCCCGTGCTTCAGCCCGGATGGCAGCCAGATCGTATTCAACTCCGATCGTGGTGGCAGCCCGCAGCTCTACATCATGAGCGCTTCCGGTGGCGGGGCGAAGCGGATTTCCTATGGCAGTGGCCAGTATGGTTCGCCAGTCTGGTCCCCGCGTGGAGATCTGATCGCCTTTACCCGGATCGGCAGCGGCGGCTTCTCGCTGGGTGTGATGAATCCGGACGGGACGGGTGAGCGCATCCTGACGCAGGGCTTCACGGTGGATGGGGCCACGTTCTGTCCCAACGGCCGTGTGCTGGCGTTCTGCCGCCAGAGCGCTTCCGGTGCAGGTGGTGCAGGTTTTGCTTCTGGTATTGGGACGATCGACATCACGGGCTTCAACGAGCGTCCGATCCGGATCTCGACGGGGGCGTCCGACCCGGCCTGGTCCCCGCGTAACGGCTGAAGTCACACTCCGCGCTTCCGGTTCGGGAGCGCGGATTTGCAAAAGGGTGGGGAACCCTTTTTCCTGTAGGGCGTCGCAAGGACGGCTTTAACAGGAGAATTCCCCATGTCCTCTCAGGAGACACGGCAGTGGCGCCCGCTGCTGCACTACGCCCCGGCCCGGAACTGGATGAATGATCCGAACGGGCCGATCCTGATCGACGGGGTGTATCACCTCTTTTACCAGCACAATCCGGTTGAGCCCGTCATGGGCTATATTTCCTGGGGGCATGCCATCAGCCGCGATCTGCTGCACTGGGAAGAGCAGCCGGTTGCGTTGCCGTCCACGCCGCAGGAGCAGATCTATTCCGGCACGGTGATTTATGACTGTGACAATCGCAGTGGACTGGGAACGTCGGAAAAGCCGCCGCTTCTGGCGCTGTATACCAGTGTGTTCCGGGATATGCCCGGAGAGCAGGAAGACGGAACACAGGCAGTTTCGGTCGCCTTCAGTCTGGATGGCGGAGCGACCTGGACACGCTATGGGCACAATCCGGTTCTGACACTCGATCCGGCCTCGCAGAACTTCCGGGACCCGGCGCTGTGCTGGTACGAGGAGGGCGGCTACTGGGTGCTGACGGCCGTGGAAGCCGAGCAGCAGGTGGTCAAGCTTTTCCGCTCCACCAATTTCCTGAACTGGGAGTTTCTGAGCGACTTCCGTCCGCCCGGCTATCATGCGCCGGACATGCTGTGGGAGGTGCCGGTTCTGGTGCGTCTGCCCATTGATGGGGAGGCAGGGCGTACCGGCTGGGTGATGATCGTCAGCGTCAATCCCGGGGGCCTGACAGGCGGATCGGGCACGTTCTATTATGTGGGTGACTTTGACGGCACGGTCTTTACGCCTTCTCACCAGCCTTCGGCGACGGATGATCCCTGGCAGTATCGCTGGATGGATTACGGGCCGGACAATTATGCGATCGTCTGCTTTGCCGGAACGCCTGCGCCCGTCAGTATCGGGTGGATGGGGAACTGGAACTACGCCAATCATACGCCCACGGTGCCCTGGCGCGGGCAGATGACCCTGCCGGCGCATCTGTCGCTGGCCCGTCAGCCCGATGGCGCGCTTGTCATGAGACAGAGGCCGGTCAGTCTTGGTGCTCCGGAGGAAGTCTTTGCGGCAGGTGAAATCCGGCCTGAAGCGGGGGCGGCCTGGGTGCTTCCTGATGGCGTCATGGACTGCGCGGATTTCGCGAATGCCGTTCTTGATCTGGAATTGGTTATTGAACCCGGTGAAGATGTGGCCGTCCTGACCGTTGCTGCGACTGAAGACGGCAGGTTCGGTACAGAGATTCTCTATGATCCGGGTCGTCAGGAACTGGTGGTGGATCGCAGTCGCTCAGGCGTTCCGGTGCCGGATGGGTCCTTTACAACACGGCATGTGGCGCCCCTTCCGTTGAAGGACGGGCGTGTGCCTCTGAGGGTTGTGGTGGACCGGAGTTCGGTCGAGGTTTTTGCTGGTGACGGACTCGTCAGGATGACAGAGGTGATCTTTCCGCCTCTTCATGCCACGACCGTAACGCTGGGCTGCCACGCAGGCAGTGCATGTTTCAAAGGTGTGAAAGCGCAATGGTTCCGATAATGTGGCAGAATTCTGCCACATTCCTCGGGATTGCTGTGACATTTATGCCGAAATTTGTGGTTCCGAATCTGAATCGAACTTTCCCGGCTTAACCGGCGTTAACACGACACTTGACCCATGATTTGAGTCATGAGTATGGGCGCTTATGGCCATTGTTTTTCAGGCGATGCACCGCAGGATCGAAACCGATTCCTGAGTGTTCCGGTCTGGGAGAGGGTGGTCCGGAATAACGCGGCATTTTCCGCATTCGGTTCCAGATGTGGGGCCGTTCTCAGGATTGAGACACATGAAGTTCAAGGTATTTGGCGCGCTTGGTCTGGCGCTTGTTCTCGCAGCCTGTTCCAACGGCAACACCAACAAGGGTGACAGCAACGGCGCAGGCGCCGTCGCTCAGGAAGCTGGCCCGACCCCCGGCAGCGAAGCTGATCTGGTCGCCAATGTCGGCGATCGCGTCTTCTATGAGCTGAACCAGTCCCAGCTTTCCGAAGAAGCCCGCGCAACGCTGGACAAGCAGGTTGCATGGCTCGCCAAGTACCCGCAGGTCAGCATTCAGGTTGCTGGCAACTGCGATGACCGTGGCACGGAAGAGTACAATATTGCTCTCGGCCAGCGTCGTGCAAACGCGGCCCGCGACTATCTGGTCGCCAAGGGCGTGAGCGCTTCGCGCATCACCACGATCTCCTACGGCAAGGACCGTCCGACCGCTGATGGCGATGACGAGCAGTCCTGGGCCCAGAACCGTAACGCCATCACGTCTGTTCGCTGAACCGGCGTTTCGGCCCTTACGGACTGAGATGAGAAACGGCCGGGGGATTATCCCCCGGCCGTTTCTGTTTTATGACTGGGTCATGTTGCACGCGGGACCTGTCTGCGTGCCCGTGACCGTGAGTTTGTCTCAGGAGATCCGTTATGGTGCTGACCTGTTCCCTGCGTGCCGTCTTTCTGGGCACGGCTCTTTCCGTTCTGTCACCTGCCGTGTCGGCCATGGCACAGGACGCGCCTGACAGCGGGGAAATTTCCTCACGCGAGGCCATCGCCTTACAGGACCAGATCGCGTCTCTGCGGCAGCAGCTCTCTCAGGTTCAGAGCAGTGGGGGCGGTCTGGGGGCGCCAAGTGCTACGGCGGCTCCGGCGGCTTCAGGAGATGGGAATCTGACGGCTCAGCTTCTGGAACGTGTTTCGGCTCTGGAAGAGCAGAACCGCCAGATGCGAGGCGAACTGGATCAGCTCAGCAATTCCGTCCGCGACAATCAGGCCAGTGTGTCCAAGCAGATCTCGGACATGCAGTTCGCCGCGCAGGGTGGTGCAGGCGCGGCGGTCGCGGCCCCTGCCAAGGCGACAGCGCAGACCAAGGCTCCCGCCGCGTCGCCGGATGCGTCGGAGCAGCCGAAAACGGCTCTGGATGCCCTGAAAGTCGGCAATGCCTCCCTCAAATCCGGCAATTACACGGATGCGGAAAGCAATGCGCGCTTCGCCATCAAGTCGGCGCATAGTGTTTCCGGCAAGATGGATGCGCAGTTCCTTCTGGCCCAGTCGCTGGCGGGGCAGAAGCAGTATCGCCAGTCAGCCGTGGCCTATTACGATGCCTATACGAAGGCTCCCAAGTCCCTGAAGGCTCAGGACTCCCTTCTGGGAGTGGCCGCATCCATGCTGGCGCTCGGCGACAAGGGATCGGCCTGTCAGGCACTGGACAAGCTCAAGACAGAGTTTCCGACGCCGGCCCCGCGCGTCAGGACGGCCGAGACGACGTTCCGGAGCCGTGCTGCCTGTCATTGACGCGGGTTCCAGTAAGTTCTGATCCCGTTCTGCCAGTCGGAGAACGGGAGTTTTCCGGGCTGATGGCGGCTCTGGGGCCCTGGCCTCCGGATGTGGACGTCGCCCCGCTGGGGCTGGCTGTCTCGGGGGGTGCCGATTCCATGGCGCTTGCGTTTCTGGCCCGCCGCTGGCGCAGGAATGTTTTGGCGTTCGTGGTGGATCACTGTTTGCGTTCTGAATCGGCTGTGGAAGCGCAGTTGACGGTTGGGCGTCTGGCGGAAATGGGAGTGAAGGCCCGTCTCCTGACGCTGGCACCTTTTCCGAAGGGGCGTTTGCAGGAGCGTGCGCGACAGGCCCGGTTCGAGGCGCTGGAAAACGCCTGCGTTGCGGAAGGGTGTCTGGATCTTCTGGTTGCGCATCATGCCGGCGATCAGGATGAGACGGTGTGGATGCGGAGCCTGCGTGGGAGCGGGCCTGCGGGGCTGAGCGGGATACAGCCTGTTTCCGTGCGGGGGCGGATCAGGCTTGTCCGGCCCCTTCTTTCTGTGTCCAAGGACCGGCTGTGTCAGACGCTGAAAGCGGAAAATCTGCCCTGGATCGAGGATCCGTCGAATATCAACCGCCGTTTCGAGCGGGTGCGCTGGCGGCAGGATCTGACGCCTGACCAGCGACGCGCAGCCATTGTTCTGCAGGACCGGGCCCGACAGGAGCGTCAGCGCCTTGAGGCGGAGCTTGCGGAAAATCTCGCCCGCCATGCCGTCTGGCATCCGGAGGGATGGGTCTTTCTGAAACGGGACGGCTTTCGCGAAGAGATCCTGTCCGCCTTAATCCGTCTGGTTGCGGGGAGTGCTTATCGTCCGCCGCGGGAGAGCGTGCGGCGGTTGATGGCCCAGGGGAGAGGAACCGTGTCGGGCGTTCTGGTGCAGCCTGCGGGGCGCTTTGGCGATGGCGTGATGCTGGTGCGGGAAGAAAAGGCCGTTCAGCCGCCGGTTGTGGCAGAAGCCGGGGTGGTCTGGGATGGACGCTGGCGTCTTCTGAACCGGGATGTGCCGCAGGGAAGTCTGGTCGGGTCTCTTGGAGACGCGGTTCACGCGCTCGATCTTCGCAGACTGGGTGTGCCCTCCGCTGCGGCACGGTGTCTTCCGGGCGTCTGGTGTGGGGAGCGGCTGATTTTGTGGCCCCGTCTCGGAGAAATGTCTGGAGAAGCTGATTTTGTCTGGGCTGCCGGTGTGCCTGCGACGGGAGAAAATCATTTCAGGGCGTAAAAAGAACCTCAAAAACGCAAGAAATGCGTTTTCCTGCATGGGATGGGGTAGGATCGTGGACGCGGAGGCTTATGTTATGAAGTCAACGCAGAATGTGACCGATCGGCCAGTTGTGACGGGGGATCCCGGACTGCATCTGACGGAACAGTCTGAAGGACGACAGAGAGCGAGATGAACAATTTAGGCCGTAACGTCGCGATCTGGGTGGTCATCATCGTGGTCGGAATGGCAGTGCTGACAGCCTTCCAGCCCGGTGGCGGCCAGCATGCAGCCCAGCAGATCGCCTATTCCGATTTCGTCCATGACGTGGACCAGCATCAGGTCCGTTCGGTCGTGATCCAGGAGCAGAATATCTCCGGGACCCTGACGAACGGGACGTCTTTCGATACCTATGCCCCGCTTGATCCGAGCCTTCCGGCCCGTCTGACATCTGCCGGCGTCGAAGTGACGGCCAAGCCGATGGAGAGCGGAGAAAGCCCGATTCTGCGGTATGTCGGGGCATATCTGCCGATTCTGATCCTGGTTGGTCTGTGCTTCATGGTTTTCCGCCAGATGCAGGGCGGCGGTGGCCGGGCCATGGGCTTTGGCAAGTCCCGTGCCAAGCTGCTGACCGAAAAGACCGGTCGTGTGACGTTTGAAGACGTTGCCGGCATTGACGAGGCGAAATCCGAACTTCAGGAAATCGTCGAGTTCCTGCGTGATCCGCAGAAGTTCACCCGTCTGGGCGGCAAGATCCCCAAGGGCGCGCTGCTGGTCGGACCTCCGGGTACCGGTAAGACGCTGCTGGCGCGCGCCATTGCAGGCGAGGCAAACGTGCCGTTCTTCACGATTTCCGGCTCGGACTTCGTGGAAATGTTCGTCGGTGTTGGTGCATCCCGTGTGCGTGACATGTTCGAGCAGGGCAAGAAGTCCGCGCCGTGCATCATCTTCATTGACGAAATCGATGCTGTGGGTCGTCATCGTGGCGCCGGTCTCGGTGGTGGCAATGACGAGCGCGAGCAGACCCTGAACCAGATGCTGGTCGAGATGGACGGTTTCGAAAGCAATGAGGGTGTCATCCTGATTGCCGCGACCAACCGTCCGGACGTTCTGGATCCGGCGCTTCTGCGTCCCGGCCGCTTCGACCGTCAGGTTGTCGTGCCGAACCCCGATGTTGCCGGTCGTGAAAAGATCCTGCGTGTTCACATGCGCAAGGTCCCGCTGTCTTCGGATGTGGATCCGAAGGTCATCGCGCGTGGCACGCCGGGTTTCTCGGGTGCGGATCTGTCCAATCTGGTGAACGAAGCCGCGCTGATGGCGGCGCGTCAGGGGCGCCGGACCGTTGGGATGGCCCAGTTCGAGGAAGCCAAGGACAAGGTCATGATGGGGGCGGAGCGCCGTTCCATGGTCATGACCGAGGACGAGAAGCGCTCGACGGCCTATCACGAATCCGGTCATGCCATCTGCGCGATCTTCACGCCAGGAAGCGATCCGATCCACAAGGCGACGATCGTGCCGCGTGGCCGCGCTTTGGGTCTGGTCATGACCCTGCCGGAGAAGGATAATATTTCCTACAGCCGCAAGTGGTGCCTGGCCCGTCTGGTCATCGCCATGGGTGGTCGTGTGGCCGAGGAAATCATCTTCGGACCGGAAGAAGTCAGCGCGGGTGCGTCCGGCGACATCAAGAGCGCGACGGATCTGGCCCGCCGCATGGTCACCGAATGGGGCATGAGTGACAAGCTCGGCATGATTGCCTACGGCGATAACGGACAGGAAGTGTTCCTTGGTCACTCTGTGACGCAGAACAAGAACATTTCGGAAGAAACCGCGCGTGAGATCGACAAGGAGGTCAAGGTTCTGATTGATGCGGCCTACCAGCAGGCTCGTACCCTGCTTCAGACGCATATCGACGAACTGCACCGCCTGACCGCAGCGCTTCTGGAATATGAGACGCTGACGGGTGACGATGTCGGCCGGATCATGCGTGGCGAGGCCATCGAGCGGACGTCCGATGATGAACAGATGCCCGATAACCGTCGTGCATCTGTCCCGACCACGCGTCCGGGAGCGTTTGATCCGGCGCCTCAGGCGGGTTAATCAGGCAGCCAATCGCACCAACGGGCGCGTCATTGAGGAGACACTCCTCGGTGCCGCGCCTTTTTCATTTCTGGCAGACAGGCAGGATTCTTCATTATGGCCACCAAAAGGTCTCTGTTCGGTACTGATGGCATCCGGGGAACGGCCAACACCGCGCCTATGACGGTTGAAATCGCACAGAGACTGGGGCAGGCGGCCGGCCTGTATTTCATGCGCAGCCAGAACCGCCGCCACAGCGTCGTGCTGGGCAAGGACACGCGTCTTTCGGGGTATATGCTGGAATGTGCGCTGGTTGCGGGGTTCCTGTCTGCGGGGATGGACGTCATTCTGGTCGGGCCGCTTCCGACGCCTGCCATCGCCATGCTGACGCGATCCCTGCGGGCCGATCTGGGTGTGATGGTCTCGGCCTCTCACAATCCCTTCACGGATAATGGCATCAAGCTGTTCGGACCTGACGGCTTCAAGCTTTCCGATGAAGTTGAGGGCGAAATCGAAGACCTGATGGGGCAGGACCTGTCCGGTCGTCTGGCCTCTCCGGCGCAGATTGGCCGCGCTTCGCGTCTGACGGATGCGGCCGGTCGTTACATTGAAAATGCAAAGGCCTCTTTTCCGCGCGGCCTGCGTCTGGACGGCCTGAAAATCGTCATCGACTGCGCCAATGGCTCGGCTTACCGTGTGGCGCCTACCGCGTTGTGGGAACTGGGTGCGGAAGTCATCAAGATTGGCTGTGCGCCGGATGGTCTGAACATCAATGACGGTGTGGGATCAACGCATCCTGAGACCCTGTGTGCGGCAGTGAGGGAACATGGCGCGGATTTCGGCATTGCGCTGGATGGTGATGCGGACCGTGTGCTGATTGCAGACGAAAATGGTGATCTTGTCGATGGAGACCAGATCATCGGGCTGATTGCGGCTTTCTGGAAGCAGCATGGCCGGTTGCGCGGCAATACGGTGGTGACGACCGTCATGTCCAACATGGGGCTGGAAAAGGCTCTGGCCGAGAATGGCCTTGAACTCCAGCGGACAGCGGTTGGTGACCGTTATGTCGTGGAACGGATGCGGGAAATCGGGGCCAATCTTGGAGGCGAGCAGTCCGGGCACATGGTCCTGTCCGATTATGCCACGACGGGGGATGGGCTGATCGCTGCCTTACAGGTTCTGGCTGTTTCTGTTGAAACCAAGCGGCCGGCCAGCGAGATCTGCCGTTTCTTCACGCCCTATCCGCAGCTTCTGAAAAATGTCCGTTATTCAGGAACGAGCCCGATGAGCAGCCCTGATCTTGCCGCGGCCAAGGCCTGGGCGGATGAGCGGCTGGCCGGGAGTGGCCGTCTTGTCCTGCGTGCCAGTGGCACGGAACCGCTGATCCGTGTCATGGTGGAGGCGCAGGATGAGGCGCTGGTGCATGAGGTTGTAGATCATGTCTGCGATGTCATTCGCGCGATTGCGCACGTCTGAGCCTGATCAGAGAACAGAAAAAGGCGGGAGCCTTGCTGGGGTCAGGCTGTGGCGGCGATGGCCTGTGCGCTCTCTTCGGGGGCGGCGTCCATGACGGGAACTGAATCAGCGGCGTCGTCTTCACGCAGGATGTAGCCGCGTCCCCAGACCGTCGCGATCAGGTTTCCTGCGCCGACATTCTGCAGCTTGCGGCGCAGCTTGCAGATGAAGACGTCAATGATCTTCATTTCCGGCTCATCAATCCCACCATACAGATGGTTGAGGAAGGCGTCCTTGGTCAGGACGGATCCCTTGCGGATCACCAGCAGTTCCAGAATGGCATATTCCTTGCCCGTCAGGTGCAGCGGCGCGCCATCGACGGTGACGTTCTTGCCGTTCAGGTCCAGTTCCAGATTTCCGACCCGCAGCTTCGGCTCGGCAAAGCCACGGGAGCGCCGCATGACGGCCTGCAGACGGGCGACCAGTTCGCCCGCATCATAGGGTTTCGTCATGTAGTCATCCGCGCCCATGGAGAAGGCCCGGATCTTGGCCTGGGGCCGTAGCAGGGCGGACAGGACCAGAATGGGGGTCGTGATGCGGGCCGTCCGGACACGCCGGATAACCTCATATCCTTCAAGATCGTTCAGCATCAGTTCGAGCACCACCACGTCATAATCGTAATGACGAAGCATCTCGATGGCTTCTTCCCCGGACGGCGTATGATCCACGGTAAAGGACGCGGTACGCAGGGTCTGGGACAGGGCGGCGGCGGCAGACTGATCGCTATCGACAAGAAGAATACGCATGTTCTCAACTCCCGGCTTGGTGAAGTAATGGTTACTACCCAAGGTTGTGTGTGTCGATAGACATGGATCAAAAATCGTAAAAATGTCATTATTTTTCTCGTCAGGGGGGAACATTAGGGTTCTCTTAACGAGAAGGTTGTAGGATCCAAAGATCGGAACAAACCGCGGAAAACGGTCAGAAACTGCCATTATGAGCGATTACGACAGACTGCTTGAAGCGCTTTCGAATCTTACCTGCGACTGGGTTGTGGGAAGTGTGAAAGATGTTGTCGGTCTCTGCATGACCGTCATCGGTCTCGACGGATTCATTACGATTGGGGACCGAGTCGCCGTCACGTCGCGAGATGGCAGGGTCGTACAATCGGAGGTTGTCGGGTTTCAGGGTGACGTTGCACGGCTTATGTCTTTCGCCCCCCTCGAAGGGATTGGCCCGGGCTGTGAGGCCCGGATTTCCCTCAACCGCCATGACGGGGGGCTCGGCGTCAGCGAAAACTGGCTGGGCCGGGTTGTGGATCCGCTGGGGCAACCGATTGATGGGAAGGGGCCTCTGCTGCCTTCGTTCGAACGGCAGCCGGTCCAGTGTCCTCCGCCCAATGCGGCCAGCCGGGCGCGTCTTGGTGAGCGTATTGATCTGGGCGTCCGTGCCCTGGACACTTTCACGACCTGTCGTCGTGGACAGAGGCTCGGGCTTTTTGCGGGATCTGGCGTAGGAAAATCGACATTGCTATCCATGCTGGCCCGGGGCGCGGATTGTGATGTTGCCGTGATCTCGCTTGTGGGCGAGCGGGGACGCGAAGTCCGCGAGTTCATCGAGGATGATCTCGGGCCGGAAGGGCTGGCCCGCAGTGTGCTTGTGATCGCAACGTCGGATTCCCCTCCGCTGATGCGGCGCGAAGCCGCCCTGTCCGCCATGGCGATAGCGGAATATTTCCGGGACAGGGGCAAGTCCGTTCTGCTGCTGATGGACAGTGTGACGCGTTTTTGTATGGCGCTGCGTGAAATCGGCCTGTCTGCGGGCGAGCCTCCTGCGACGCGTGGCTATCCTCCTTCGGTGTTCGCCGAACTGCCCCGTCTTCTGGAGCGGGCAGGGCCAGGTTATCCCGATCAGGGGATGATCACGGCGCTCTTTACGGTGCTGGTGGAGGGGGATGACCAGAACGAACCTGTTGCGGATGCCGTGCGAGGTATTCTGGACGGACACATCATTCTGGATCGCAGGATTGGCGAGCAGGGGCGTTATCCCGCTATTGATGTTCTGCGCTCCCTGTCGCGTGCCGTCCCACGATGTAATTCACCGGAAGAAAACGCTCTCACACAACGGGCGCGCGCGGCCATGGCGACCTACCAGCGCATGGCCGACATGATCCGGCTCGGCGCCTACAAGCCCGGTACGGATCGTGAAGTGGATGAGGCCATTGCGCTGATGCCGAAGCTGAACCAGTTCCTGTCCCAGGGGCGGGACGAGCGCTCCACGCGGGCGGAGGCTTTTGAGCAATTGGCCCAGATTATGCAGACGATTCCTCAAACGGCCCCTCTGAATGCGGCATGAAGGACATATCACGATGGAACGCTCACCCCTTGAGACACTGATTGCCCTGCGGGAACAGGAGCTTGATCTTGTAGAGCGCCGTTTCGCGGATGCTGTGGCACGTGAGACGGCTGCGGAAGAAAGACTGAACGCGGCTCAGGAAGAGATTTTGAGCGAGCAGAGGCTCGCATCCAGCCCCACGGCGGGAGATGGTGCTGTTGAAGCTTTCAGCCGATGGCTTCCTTCAGGGCGACAGGCGGTTGTGGAAGCACAGGCGCGCTGTCGTGAAGCGGCCCTGGATCGCGAGACCGTGCGTTCGGCCCTGATCGCGGCCCGGGCAGCCATGGAAGCCGTCAGGACACTTCGGGAAGAGCGGAAAGAAGAGGAGCGGCTGGAAGGACTCAGAAAGGAACAGAATGTTCTGGATGAGCTTGCCGTCCGTCAGTTCGGCAGGACCTGAGAGGATCCGTGTCCGCGAAGTGCCGTCTCGATCTGGGCCGCCGTCCCGATCAGGGCGCAGGCAACCGGATGTGTGCTGTCACGGACAAAGGCCAGGACGAGATCCGGGTCGCTGGGAAAAAGGTCGCTTTGCAGGGTGAGGACCGGCGTCATTTCGCCGCTGCGGGAGGCTGTCTCGGCCGCATGGGAGAGAATACGCGCGGCGGCTTTTTCAAGCGCAGGGAGCAGCACCGTATGGGGGGTGGCATGATCGGCAGCATGGGTCGCGGTCAGTTCTTCCCAGCCGGTACGGGTCACGAAGACGGGGATGCCGTCCGGTGGGGTTTCGCGTTCGGCGCGCAGGAGAGCGCCTGACTGGGCCATGCCCACAATATCCAGGGCCGGAAGAATCGCGGGATCGAGTTTGATGGACATTCTGATCTTTGACTTGAGAAGGGAAATAGCCGGATCCTTGGGGAGAAGGCCCGGCCACTCTTCCGTGTTTAATGCGGCGGGTTGCCCATGGCCTGCATCAGAGCCGAGACCTGCTCGGGCTGGGCCTTGAACAGGGCGACGTTAGCCGGATTGGGGCTGGGCATTCCCGTTGGGAGCTGGCCATTGCTGGCTGCCAGGGTCATGCCGAATGTGGTCATGCCCATGACAAAACTCTCGGGCGTGAAGCCGTGGTTTTGCAGGACGGGGGCCAGCCCCGGAACCTGACTGATCCGGCTGATCGTATCGCCCAGTCCCGTTCCATGGGAGTTGGGCGGCTGGATGTTCCGGGCCTGGAGTTCGGCGATCGTCGCAGCGGCCCGGGTCATGAAATCGGGCGGCAGCGGATAGTGCATGGCACGTTCCGTATCGGCGCGGACCTGTGGCGAGACCTGCGGGGCCTGTTGGCTGGGAGCGCCCTGAAGCGGCGCGCTCCCGTCGATCTGGGTCTGGCTTGTGGTGCCGCCCTGATAGCCCTGTGGCGGGTAGGACTGGGCCTGTGCCGTGAGCGGCAGCACTGCGACTGAAACGAGAAGGGCTGTCAGCCCTGTCATGCGGGAAAATATCATGCCTGCACCCATTCGCCAGCGCGCATCAGTGGCACGCGGTTGCCATTCTTGAGACCGTCAAGGTCGATCCTGTCCGAACCGATCATCCAGTCAATGTGGATGAGGGAATCATTGACCCCTCGTTCCAGCAGCTCTTCGGGCGTCAGCCCTTCGATATCGACCATGCATTTCGTATAGGCCTGTCCGAGGGCGATGTGGCTGGACGCATTTTCATCGAACAGCGTGTTCCGATACAGGATTTTGCTGGCCGAGATGGGCGAGGAGTGAGGCACGAGGGCCACTTCACCAATCCGGGCCGCGCCTTCATCGGTGCTGAGGATACGCTTGAGAACGTCCTCACCCTGGCTTGCGGACGCTTCGACGATCCGCCCGTTTTCAAAGCGGACCGAGATGTTGTCGATCAGGGTGCCCTGATGGAAGAGCGGCTTGGTGCTGCTGACACGTCCGTCGACCTTGCTGCGATGGGGCGTCGTGAAGATTTCTTCCGTCGGGATGTTCGGGTTGCAGATAACGCCATTGCCCGATTTTTCCGAGCCGCCCGCCCAGAGATGGCCATCTGCGAGGCCAACCGTCAGATCAGTGCCTGGGCCGCTGAAATGCAGGGCCTCAAACCGGCTGTCGTTCATGAACTTCGCCCGGGCGTGCAGGCGGGCGTTATGGGCTTTCCATTCGGCGACGGGATCGGCGACATCCACGCGCGAGGCTTTGAAGATCCCGTCCCATAATGCGGCGAGTGCGTCTTCGGGGGGCAGGTCGGGGAAGACCTGTGCGGCCCAGGCCGGGGTGGCGCAGGCGATGATGTTCCAGTTCACGGCGAACTGCGTGATGATTTCCATCGCCGGGCGATTGGCCTTGGAGTTCGCGCGGTTGGCACGCGAAATACGCTCCGGGTCCTGTCCTTTGAGAAGGGTCGGATTGGCGCCCGTGATGGCCATGCGGGCTGCCCCTTCGCGGAAGGCGCGCGCCATGCCGTCGGCCAGCCATGTGGGCGCGACGTCGAACGCGTCGTCCGGAGCGTGGATGAAACGGGCCAGCGTGGTCTCGTCATCCGCGTACAGCGTCGTCACCAGAGAGGCGCCAGCCTTGTAGGCATGTTCCGTCACGCGGCGGACCAGTGGGACGGCGGCCAGAGGGGCGGTGATGAGAAGCTGCTGGCCCGGCGCAATGTTCAGGCCAACGCGGACGGCCACTTCGCCCAGACGGTCGAGCAACTGGTCGTGCGAAAAGGTGGAAGGAGCGGACACGTTGGACTCTTTCGCAGTGATCATTCTGTCCGGCATGGTGTGCCCTGCGGCGGCGAAGTGCAAGAGAGCACCACGGGACGTGAGGTGACAGGTTCACGGGCGCGCAGTATCGTCCGCGACATGGAACCCGGACTTCACATTTTCGCCGATCCCGGCGAGCCAGACCAGCGACCATTCGACGTTGCGGTCGTCATGCCGAGCCTGTTGCGCCCCACCATCGTCCGGGCGCTTCAGTCCATATTCGATCAGAAGGGCGGGTTGCGGGTCCAGATCATGATCGGTCTGGACTGCGCTCCGGGTGATGGCGCGGATGAACTGGTGCGGCGTGCTGTCGAGGGGCGACCAGCGGGCTGGGCCGTCGAAATCCTGTGGCCTGGCTATTCCACGTCCCAGAGGCATGGCGGGTTTGGCCGTGCAAAGGATGGGGGCGTGTTGCGCAGTGTGCTCAGCCAGCTCTCAAATGCGCCGCGGATCGCCTATCTCGATGACGACAACTGGTGGGCTCCCGATCATCTTTCGTCGCTGCTGACGGCGATCGAAGGGCAGGACTGGGCCTGGGCTGGGCGGTGGTTCGTGCATCCGCAGACGCTGAAGCCCATCTGCGAGGACCAGTGGGAGTCGGTCGGGATCGGCGGCGGGATTTTCCGGGAAAGCTATGGTGGCTTCGTGGATCCGAACTGCCTGATGATCGACCGTACACGGGTGCCGGAAGCTCTGGAGATGTGGAACCAGCCTCTGGCCGGAGACGGGACGCAAATGACGGCGGACCGGAATGTTTTCAGGATGCTGAAGGACAGGCCGGGCAGTCCGACCGGGCAATATACGGCGTATTATGTTCTGACCGAGACGGATGGGCTTCATCCGGCACGGCTGCGGCTGATGGGGCCCGCCTGGGCTGAAGCGGGCCGGAAAGCAGCCGTTCAGGACGCCTGATGCAAAACGGCCGGTGCGGAGGGAGTCTCTGCACCGGCCGTTTTGCATGCCATTACATGGAGCGGATCGTGTTGCGACGCGGCGGCCGGCGCTGGCGGTCGGATTGGGCGTCCGGGTTGGCAGCCTTGGCCGCTTTTTCACGCGCAATGGTGCGCAGTTCGACCTCCAGTTCGCGGATGCGGCGCTGGATGCTCTCCTTCAGCGTCGGAGAGGTGTGGGATTTCATGGAAGCGATCGTTTCCTTGAGATCCCGGAGCTGTTTTTCCTTTTCGGCCTGATTGCGGCGAATAGGCTGGTTGTCGGACATCTGTCCCTGGAATGCACGCATGTGTTCTGTCTTTCCGCATGAAACATTCACAGGCCTCCCGCCCATCCGGAGGATGGCGGGATGGGGCACACGAAAGCGTGCCCGGCTGGCCCTGTCTGGCTCATGATTATGGGGGACGGAGTATTACCGTCCGGTTAATTCAGGATCGGGGAGAGAGGATGTCCCGCAAAGCGTCTGTCAGGCGTATGCAGGCTTCGTCCGTTCCGATCGAGATGCGCAGCCAGTCCTGGATGCGCGGGGTTGAGAGATGCCGGACCAGGATCGCCCGCTCACGCAGTGCGGCGGCGATGTCTCCGGCCCTGTGCGCCGTGTGGTGCACGAGAATAAAGTTGGCACAGGATGGCAGGACTTGGAAGCCAAGATTTTCAAGCTCCGGAACCAGCCGGTCACGACTGGCGATGACGCGCGCCGTGATGTCCGCAAGCCAGTCGGTATCCCGGATCGCGGCAACGGCTCCGGCCTGTGCCGGGCGGGAAAGGGGGTAGGAATTGAAGCTGTCCTTGACGCGGATGAGACCCTCGATCAGCTCCGGGGAGCCAATCGCAAAACCCACACGCAGCCCCGCCAGGGCATAGGACTTGGACAGCGTCTGGACCACCAGAAGATTGTCATACCGGTGTGTCAGTTCAATGGCGGACTGCGCCCCGAAATCGACATAGGCCTCGTCGATGATGACGGTCCGGTCCGGATGACGCTTCAGGAGCGTCTCGATCTGCTCCAGCGGCAGGGCGATGCCCGTGTTCGCATTGGGGTTGGCGATGATGATGCCGCCGCACGCGCCGGTATAGGCGTCGATGTCGATCGCGAAATCGTCATTGAGCGGGATGTGGCGGAACGGCTGTTCGAACAGGTCGCAATAGACCGGGTAGAAGCCGTAGGTCACATCCGAGAACAGGACCGGCGCGTCATCGTGAAAGAGGGCGCGGAAGGCATGGGCCAGCACTTCATCGGAGCCGTTGCCCACGAAGACGCGGTCCGCCGTCGTACCGAAACGGGTTGCGATGGTATCGCGCAGCATCGTTGCCGTCGGGTCCGGATACAGACGCAGGTCGTCGGACGCGGCACTGCGGATGGCCTCGAGCACTTTCGGGCTTGGGCCGTAAGGGGACTCGTTCGTGTTGAGCTTGAGCAGATCCGTGACCTTGGGCTGCTCGCCGGGAACATAGGGGTGCAGGTTACGGACGCGACGGTTCCAGAAGCGGCTCATGCGGGTGTTCCTGCGAACAGGGCGGTCATGAGCTGGCGTTCGGCCAGATCGCGGGCGGAGACGCCGTCGGCGTCCTTCAGGTCCGGGTTGGCTCCGGCGGCCAGAAGTTTCTTTGCCATGTCCTCGCGGTTGAACATGATTGAGAACATCAGCGGCGTGCGGCCGGCATGATTGGCGTGGTCCACCTGCGCGCCATGATCGAGCAGAAGTGTTGCGATGTCGGTCAGGCCTTTGAAGGCCACGCCGGACAGGGCCGTGGCGCCCTTGAGATCGGTGGCTTCCGTTTCGGCACCCCGGTCCAGCAGCAGGCGCGTGGCGTCGGCGTGACCGTTATAGGTGGCGACGATCAGGGCGGTATAGCCGCGACTGTCGGGCGTATCGATGGCCATGCCGGCGTCCAGAAACTGGGTCAGGAGGTCGGTATCGCCTTCACGGGCCGCGTCGATGAACAGGGCGGTGATCTGGTCGGACGTGAAAGTGACGTTCTGGGCGTTCATGACGGTTTCCACATGGCGGTGTCCCCTTGCAGGGGTATGTTGGTGGGGAGGTTAGCTTTTTGTGTCAGCCGGTGGAAGGGCGAGGCTTTCACCGTTGTCCAGCGCGCGGAAAGGACGCCCGGCAGGGCGGGCGGCGAACTCCAGACGGGTCGGAGGCTCCAGAATGGCTTCGTCGGTAAGCTGGAAGGTTCCGAAATGGATCGGCAGCCCCTGCCGGGCCTTCAGGGTGTCGAAAGCCATGAGCGCCTCTTCGGGGGACATGTGAACGCGTCGCATGAGGTCGCGCGGATCGTAGGCGCCGATGGGGAGGATGGCGAGGTCGATCTCTGGCCAGTGGCGATGGATCGCTTCGAAATGCTTTCCCCAGGCCGTGTCGCCCGCGAAAAATACCGTGTGGCCGTCCGCTTCGATCATGAAGCCGCCCCACAGCGCGCGGTTGGCGTCGAATGGCGTGCGGGCGCTGCCGTGCAGGGCGGGTGTAGCCGTGATGCGTGCGCCGTCATCGGTCGTGCTTTCCCACCAGTCCAGCTCGGCGATGCGGGGCAGGTCGGCTTTTTCCAGATGGCGGCGGTTGCCGGGCAGCGACAGGCAGAGCGGATCGTCGCGCTCGGCCAGGGCGCGCAGGCTCGGCAGGTCCAGATGGTCGTAGTGGCAGTGCGAGACGAGAATGATGTCAATGCGGGGCAGGGCGTCGAGCGTGATGCCGGGCGGCCTTACGCGACGGGGTCCGAAACTGCGGAAGGGGGAACAGCGTTCGGAGAAGACCGGATCGGTGATGATCCGCAGGGGCGCGCGGCCTGCGCGGCCGAACTGGAGCAGAACGGTCGCATGGCCGACAAACGTGACACAGCATTCTCCCGGCTCAGGCGTAACCTGCAGATGGGATTTCTGGAGCGGCAGGGCGTCGGGCCATCGGGGCCTCAGTCCCATCTGCCATCTGAAGATGTTTCCGATCCGCTGGGACGCCTTGCGGGCCGTGCGTGTTTCGTCGGGGCGCCAGGCCTCTGGATTATGGTAATGACGGCCGTCGAAATGCGGCAGGTTGTCATTAAGCACAAGAGCGTGTTTCACAATATGGTTTACCAATCAGCCATTGCGTCCGGCGCGACTTCGCGTCATGCCGTGGCAGCAGAATGTGCGGGAGATATCGTTGCGTTTCTTCCCGTCAGTCACAAGCCGGAGACCCCATTCCGATGAGTACGCTTCCTCAGCTCGCCATCAATACGATCCGTACCCTTTCGATGGAAGGTGTCGAACGCGCCAATTCCGGCCATCCCGGCACGGCCATGGCGCTTGCACCGGCAATGTACGCGGTGTGGCAGCATGATCTGAAATATGATCCGGCCGATCCGTGCTGGCCGGCGCGCGACCGTTTCGTCCTTTCGGTCGGCCATGCGTCCATGCTGCTGTACTCCACCCTGTTCCTGACGGGTGTGAAGGATATCAGGGACGGCAAGGTCGTCGATGCGCCGTCGCTTACGGCCGAGGATCTGGCGCAGTTCCGTCAGTTGAACTCCAAAACGCCGGGGCATCCGGAATACCGCTTTACCGCTGGTGTCGAGACCACGACCGGTCCGCTCGGGCAGGGCTGTGGCAACTCCGTCGGTATGGCGATCGCGCAGAAATGGATGTCCGCGCGCTATGACCGTCCGGGCTTCAAGCTGTTCGACTACCACGTGACGGTGTTCTGTGGTGACGGCGACATGATGGAAGGCGTGGCGTCCGAAGCCGCGTCCACGGCGGGTCATCTGGCCCTGGGGAACCTGACCTGGATCTATGATTCCAACCAGATTTCCATCGAGGGCTCGACGGATCTGGCCTTCACGGAAAACGTGGGCAAGCGCTTTGAGGCCTATGGCTGGCATGTCCAGACCCTGACGGACGGCAACGACGTCGATGCCATCCTTGCTGCGCTGAAGGCGGCCCGTGCGGTGACGGATCGTCCGAGCATGATCGTTCTCAAGACGGTCATCGGATATGGTGCGCCCAAGAAGGCTGGTACGGCTTCGGCCCATGGTGAGCCGCTGGGTGCGGAAGAGATCAAGGGCGCGAAGCAGGCCTATGGCTGGCCGGAAGATGCGCCGGACTTCTTTGTGCCGGAAGGCGTGAAGGAGCATTTCGCCGAGGGTCTCGGCAAGCGTGGCGCGGAAGCCCATGCGGAATGGCGTGAGCTGTTCTCGGCCTATCGCGAGGCGCATCCGGAACTTGCGGCTGAAATCGACTGCATCCTCGAGCATCGTCTGCCGGAAGGCTGGGACAAGGATATCCCGACTTTCGATGCGGATGCAAAGGGCATTGCTTCGCGTGCAAGCTCCGGTCAGGTGCTGAACGCGGTTGCGAAGAACCTGCCCTGGATGATCGGTGGTTCCGCTGACCTGACGCCGTCCACCAAGACGGATATCAAGGGCGGTGGCTCCTTCCAGCCGGAAAAATGGAACGGCAGCTATGGCGGCCGGAACCTCCATTTCGGTGTGCGCGAACATGCGATGGGCTCCATCTGTAATGGCATCGCGCTGTCGGGTATCCGCGCCTATGGTTCGGGCTTCCTGATCTTCTCCGATTACATGAAGGCGCCGATCCGTCTGTCGGCCATCATGGAACTGCCGGTCCTGTACATCTTCACGCATGATTCCATCGGTGTGGGCGAAGACGGTCCGACGCATCAGCCGATCGAGCAGCTTGCCCAGCTCCGTGCTACGCCGGGCATCATGACGATCCGTCCGTCCGACGCCAACGAAGTGGCCGAAGCCTGGCGCACGCTGATCCCGATGACGCACAAGCCGGCCGTGCTGGCTCTGAGCCGTCAGAACCTGCCGACGATCGACCGCACGAAATACGCTTCCGCCGCCGGTCTGGCGAAGGGGGGCTATGTGCTGGCGAGCTGTGAGGGCAAGCCGGACGTGATCCTGATCGCCTCGGGTTCGGAAGTCGGTCTCGTGGTGGCGGCTTATGAGAAGCTGACGGAAGAAGGCATCCAGGCGCGCGTGGTCTCCATGCCGAGCTTCGATCTCTTTGAAGAGCAGAGCCAGGAATACCGCGATTCCGTGCTGCCGCCGGACGTCATCGGTCGCGTTGCGGTCGAGCAGGCCGCGGCCTTCGGCTGGGACCGGTATGTCGGCATCGGTGGTGCGATCATTGCCATGAACACGTTTGGTGCCTCGGCTCCGGCCTCCGCACTGCTCACGAAATTCGGTTTCACGCCTGAGGCGGTCTTTGACGCGGCGAAGCGTCAGGCCCTGCGCGGCAAGTAAGGGAGAGATCCTGTGGCAGACACAATCTCCAATACCGGTCTGAACGAAGTCGGCAGCGTGCTGCGCGATCTTGAGAACTACGGACAGTCGCCCTGGCTGGATTTCATCCAGCGCAGCTTCACGGAGAATGGCAGCCTTCGCAAACTGGTGGACGAGGACGGCCTGCGGGGCGTGACGTCCAACCCGGCCATCTTCGAGAAAGCCATCGGGCACGGCACGGAATACGATCCGCAGATCCGCAAGCTGCTCGAAGGCGAGGGTCTGTCTCCGGGCGAACTTTATGAGCATCTGGCGATCGATGACATCCGTGCGGCCTGCGCGGTGCTCGATCCGGTGTTCGAAAAGACCAAGGGGCTGGACGGTTATGTCAGCCTTGAAGTCTCGCCTTATCTGGCCTTTGACGCGCACGGGACCATCACCGAAGCGCGCCGCCTGTGGAAAGCAGTCGGACGTCACAACCTGATGATCAAGATCCCGGGGACGGCAGAGGGCACGGGTGCGATCCGCGAAGCCATCGCGGACGGTATCAATGTCAATGTGACGCTGCTGTTCTCGCTGGACGCCTACAAGGCGGTTCTGGAAGCCTATATTTCCGGTCTCGAGGCCCGTGTGGCCCGTGGCGAAGAGATCTCGCGCATTTCCAGCGTAGCCTCGTTCTTTGTCAGCCGTATCGACGGCAAGATCGACGCGGAAATCGACCGTCGCGTTGCAGCGGGCGATCCGGAAGCCGAAGCCCTGAAGGCCATTCGCGGCAAGGTGGCGATCGCCAATGCCAAGATGGCCTATCAGTACTATCTGGAAGTCCGCAACAGCCCGCGCTGGAAGGCACTGGCCGAGAAGGGCGCCAACCCGCAGCGTCTGCTGTGGGCCAGCACCGGGACCAAGGACAAGGCGTATTCCGATGTCCTGTATGTCGAGGAACTGATC
Organism: Gluconobacter sp.; assembly: GCF_047722525.1. Lineage (GTDB taxonomy): Bacteria > Pseudomonadota > Alphaproteobacteria > Acetobacterales > Acetobacteraceae > Gluconobacter. The sequence goes on along the minus strand of NZ_JBDNYY010000007.1, from coordinate 122,516 downwards.
GGCCCCGAGACAGTCAACACCATCCCGCCCGCAACGTTCGACGCCTATCGCGATCACGGCAAGTCCCGTGCGAGCCTGACGGAGGATGTGGATCAGGCGCGGCACGTGATGGCCGAGGCCGAGCGTCTCGGGCTGGGTCTGGACGCGATTACGGCCAAGCTGGTCAAGGATGGCTGTGCGGCGTTCAGTGTGTCGTTCGATACGCTGCTGACGGCTGTTGCTACCAAGCGCGAAGCCGTGCTGGGTGATCGTCTTCTGCGTGTCAGTGCGGACCTTCCGCCCGATCTGCGTGATGACGTCGCCGGTGCGGAAAAGGACTGGAGCCATAGTGGCGGTCTGCGCCGCATCTGGAAGAAGGACCCGTCCGTCTGGACAAATGGTCCGGAAGCCGGGTGGCTGAACTGGCTGACGGTCGTGCAGGAGCGCCTGTGGCATATCGAGGAGCTGGAAGTCCTGGCCCGCGATGTCCGCAGTCGCGGTTTCAAGGACATCCTGCTTCTAGGCATGGGCGGTTCGAGCCTTGGTCCTGAGGTGCTCGCTGAGACTTTCGGAAAGCGCGAAGGCTGGCCGAAGCTGCACGTTCTCGACAGTACGGATCCGCAGCAGGTCACGGCGTTCGAGAAGGCCATCGATCCGAAGAACACGCTCTTCATCGTGGCCAGCAAGTCCGGCGGGACGCTGGAGCCGAACATCCTGTTCGCGCATTTCTGGCAGGTGGCCGGTCAGGCTCTGGGCAAGAAGCCGGGTGAAAGCTTCATCGCGATCACCGATCCCGGCTCGCACATGCAGAAGGTGGCCGAGGAAAACGGCTTCTGGCGTGTATTCTACGGCGATCCGAAGATCGGTGGCCGTTATTCGGTCCTGTCCAATTTCGGGCTGGTCCCGGCTGCTGCGAGCGGCATTGATGTCCGCAAGCTGCTGACCGTCACGCGGCTGATGGTGGAATCCTGTGACGGAAGCGCGCCGCCGGCTGCCAATCCGGGCGCGGTTCTGGGTCTGATCTTGGGGCATGCCGCACACTGCTTCGGACGCGACAAGGTGACGATCCTGGCGTCCGATGGGATTGCCTCGCTGGGTGCGTGGCTCGAGCAGCTGATTGCCGAGAGCACCGGTAAGAAGGGCCTCGGCCTCATTCCCATCGACGAGGAAGAACTCGGGCCGCCGGACGTCTACGGGACGGACCGCATTTTCGTGGACCTTCTGCTGGGTGATGATGTGCCCGACAGCCGTCTGGGCGCGCTGCGTGCCGCAGGTGCACCGGTGGTCACCATCCGTCTGGCCGATGCGTCCCAGATCGGGCAGGCGTTCTTCCTGTTCGAGTTCGCCACGGCCGTGGCGGGTGCGGTTCTGGGGATCGACCCGTTCGATCAGCCGGATGTGGAGTTCAGCAAACTCGAGACGCGCAAGCTGACCTCGGCCTATGCTGAAACGGGTTCGCTGCCGCCGGAAACGCCTTTCGCCAAGGATGGGCCGCTGTCCTTTTATGCCGACGCGAAGAACGCGGAAGCTTTTGCAAACAAAGGCGATGCCGCTTCGATCCTGAAGGCGCTCTTTGGTCGTGTGAAGGCTGGTGACTATGTCGGGCTGCTCGCCTATATCAGGCGCGACCAGCAGACACGCGACTGGGCCCAGTCCGTTCGTATGGAGCTTCGGGATGCGCTGAAGGTGGCGACAGCCGCCGAGTTCGGCCCGCGGTTCCTGCACTCTACCGGTCAGGCCTACAAGGGCGGCCCGGACAGTGGCGTGTTTCTGCAGGTCACGGCGACGGATGCGGCAGATGTGCCGGTTCCGGGCCATGGCTTCAGCTTCAGTGTCGTGAAAGCGGCGCAGGCGCGAGGCGATTTCGAGGTGCTCGCGGCCCGTGGTCGTCGTGCCCTCCGCGTTCATATCGATGGACCGCTGGAGGACGGGCTGAAGGCTCTGGAAACGGCGATCCACAAAGCACTGGCAGGAGCATAAGTCATGCGGATCGGAATCATCGGACTGGGGCGGATGGGCGGCAACATCGCCGTCCGTCTGACCCGTCATGGTCATGATGTCGTCGTGCATGACCGCACGCCGGAAGTCACCACGTCGGTTGTCGGGCGGTGTGAAGCCGGGCGCGCAACGCCTGCTGAGACCCTTGCCGACATGGCCAGGATCCTTGAAGGCGACGAACACCGCGTGGTCTGGGTCATGCTTCCGGCAGGCTCTATTACAGAGGACTGTGTCCAGCAGCTCGGTGGCCTTCTGGGGCGCGGCGATATCATCATCGACGGCGGCAACACCTACTATAAAGATGATGTCCGCCGTTCAGCCGAACTGGCTCAAAAGGGCATTTCCTATGTGGATGTCGGGACCTCGGGCGGTGTGTGGGGTCTGGAGCGCGGCTACTGCATGATGTTCGGCGGTACGAAAGAGACCGCCGAATACATCGACCCGATCCTCAGCGCTCTGGCGCCGGGCATCGGGGATGTGCCGCGTACGCCAGGCCGTGACGAGGCGGGTCATGATCCGCGGGCCGAGCAGGGCTATCTGCACTGTGGCCCCGCCGGTTCGGGCCATTTCGTGAAGATGGTCCATAACGGCATTGAGTACGGCATGATGCAGGCCTTCGCCGAAGGCTTCGACATCATGAAGAGCAAGAACTCCCCGATCCTCGCGGAAAAGGACCGGTTCGAGCTCAACATGGGTGACATCGCGGAAGTCTGGCGTCGGGGCAGTGTGGTGTCGTCCTGGCTGCTCGATCTGACAGCCGAGGCCCTGACGCGTTCGGAGACGCTCAACGAGTTCTCCGGCGAAGTCGCGGATTCCGGTGAAGGTCGCTGGACGATCGAGGCCGCCATTGAGGAAGACGTGCCGGCCCCGGTCATGACGGCTGCGCTGTTCACGCGCTTCCGCTCACGGTCGGGTAACAATTTTGCCGAAAAGGTTCTCTCGGCACAGCGTTTCGGCTTCGGCGGACACGTCGAGAAGAAATAAGCCTTCGCCCCTCATGGGCAATGACTGGCTGGCAGGGTATGGTTCCGCCATTGCTGACCAGCCAGCCCCCGTGAAGACTCTGACGGGGGTTTTTACAGGGGCTCTTATGTCCGTTGACCTCGATGCCATCCATGCGGATCTCCCGCCGCTGCCCCAGACCATCCGGATGGTCGTGTCCGACATGGATGGGACGCTTCTGACGCCGGACAAGACCATCGCCCCTTCGACGCTGGCCATGGTCAGGGTGCTTCAGGAGCGCGGGATTCCCCTCTGTCTGGCCAGTGCGCGCCCGCCCGCCGCCATGGTTCCCTATATTGAGCAACTCGGTCTGACCGGGCAGAATGCCGGCTTCAATGGCGGCATCATTTTCAAACCTGACGGTACCACGTCCGTCAGCCGTGTTCTGTCCCCCGATGTGCTGTCGATCGTGCATGACATGCTGCATCTGCACGGGATCGAGACCTGGTTCCTGCGTCAGTCTTACTGGATGGTGAAGGACGCCTATACGCCTTTCGTGCAGCACGAACAGGGCATCACCGGCCTGACACCGCATCAGGTCCCCGATCTTCGCAAGGAGTTCGAGGGCATTGGCAAAGTGATGGGTGTGAGCAGCGATACCAGCCTGCTTCAGGACGTCGAGACCGAGCTGGGCGCCATGCTCCAGGGCGATGCGAGCGTGCGCCGTTCTTCCGATATTCTTCTCGATGTGACGCCCGCCCTTGCCAACAAGGGTGAGGCCGTTCGCGAACTGGCGCTGGCCCACGGCATCGCGCCGCATGAGGTGGCCTGTCTTGGCGATGCCCATAACGACCTGCCGATGTTTTCGGTCGCGGGTCTGGGAATTGCCATGGGACAGGCCGAAGACGATGTGAAAGCCGCCGCGCAGGTTCTCACAGATACCAACGAGCGCGATGGCTGGGCCAAGGCCGTCGAGCGCTACATCCTGCCGAGAGTTCCCAATAAATGACTACCGACATCCGTGCCGCCACGCTGGAAACCCTGCCTGATTCGGAGGCCGTCGCCCTGCGGATGGCGGATCTCCTGATCGAAGGTATCCTTGCGAAGGCCGATGGCCCGTTCCGGGTCGCCCTGTCCGGCGGCTCTACGCCTAAGCGCCTGTTCGAGATCCTCGCCACACCGTCGCGGGCGAAGCTGATCCCGTGGGAGCGCGTCGAGATCTTCTATGGTGACGAGCGCCATGTGCCCGAAGGTCATGCCGACAGCAACCATACGGTCGGCCAGTCCGTCCTGCTGTCCCGTGTGCCGGTGCCCTCGCAGAACGTCCACGCCATCCCGACAGGCGGCACGGCCGAAGAGGATGCGAAGGCTTATGAAAAGACCCTTCAGACCGCTTATGGCGCAGCGGAACTCGATCCGGAGCGTCCGCTGTTCGATCTGGTCATGCTGGGGCTGGGCACCGATGGCCATACCGCCTCGCTGTTTCCGGGGCAGCCCGTCCTGAAGGAACGGACGGCCTGGGTAGGGACGGCAGCACCGTCCACTGCGCCTTATGAACGCATCACCCTGACCTATCCCGCCATCCGCTCCAGTGCACTGGTCGTGTTTCTGGTGACGGGTGCATCCAAGGTCGAGATGCTGGAGCGTCTGGTCGAGGGTGACAGTTCCATTCCGTCCGCCCGGGTCACGAGCGAAGGCCGGATCATCATTCTTGCAGACCGGGCCGCGGTGGGAGAAGCCGGATGAGCGGCACGGATATGAGCATCCACAAGCGCACGGCTGCGCGGGAAGCCGCCGACATGGTCAAGAGCGGCATGGTGGTGGGTCTCGGCACCGGCAGCACGGCAGCGTACATGATCGAGCGTCTGGGCGAGCGTGTTGCGGAAGGGCTGGAAATCTTTGGCATCCCTACCTCCGATGACAGCGAGGACAAGGCGCTTAAGGCCGGGATTCCGCTGACGGATTTCGGGGCACATCGCCGGATCGATATTGCCATTGATGGTGCGGACGAGGTCCAGCGTGGTTCGCTCAACCTCATCAAGGGTCTGGGCGGAGCGTTGCTGCGCGAGAAGATCGTGGCTCAGGCGGCGAAGCGTTTCGTGATCATCGTGGACGGTACCAAGCCCGTCGATCTGCTGGGAGAGCGGGCGCCTGTTCCCGTGGAAGTCATTTCCTTTGGCTGGGAATGCACGGCGGAACATCTGGCGGCCTGTGGTGCGCGTGGTGTAAAGCCGAGGACGGACCGGGCCGGTTCGCTGTTCGTGACGGACACCGGCAACATGATTCTGGACTGCCATTTCGGGCCGATCGAGAATCCGGAAAAACTGGCTGAAAAAATCGATCGGATCGTCGGTGTCGTGGAGCACGGCATGTTCCTTAACATGGTCTCCGACGTGCTGGTTGCGACGCCGGAGGGCGTGGAACGGTGGGAGCCATGACGGTGCAGGCCCATGGGACACAGATCGGTCTCAAGCCGCGTTTCCTCGTGGTCATGGGCGTGTCCGGGACAGGTAAGACGACCATTGCGACGGGGCTGGCCACGCGGCTGGGCTGGCATTTTCAGGAAGGCGATGCGCTGCATCCGCCTGCGAATGTCAGGAAGATGAGCACGGGCCAGCCGCTGACCGATGCGGACCGTGCGCCCTGGCTTGCGCTGTGCCACGACTGGCTGAGTGCACAGGTGGAGGCCGGACATGGTGCCGTCCTGACCTGCTCCGCGCTCAAGCGCTCCTATCGCGAGCAGCTTCGCGGTGCAGGTCTGCCGATCGAATTCGTGCATATCGACACGTCCCCGGCGAAGCTTGCCGACCGGCTGCAACGGCGGGAAGGGCATTTCATGCCGGCCAGCCTGCTGCCCAGCCAGCTTGCCACGCTCGAGGTTCCAGGTGACGACGAGCCGGTGATCCGCGTTTCGGGCGAAAAGCACCCTGATGTGGTGCTGGAGGAGCTGATCCGCCATTTTCAGGCGGAGGACTGATCCATGACTGACGCCACCCGGCTTCTGGTGGATGCCGATGCGTGCCCGGTCAAGGACGAGATCTATCGTGTGGGCGCCCGCTATGGCCTGAAAACGGTTATCGTTGCCAATAGCTGGATGAATATCCCGCAGTCTCCGCTCATCGAGCGCGTCGTGGTGCCGGAAGGGCCGGATGTTGCGGATGACTGGATCGCGGAGCAGGTGACGCCGTCTGACATCGTGATCACCAGCGATATTCCGCTCGCCGTGCGCTGTCTGGCGAAGCAGGCTTCCGTCCTGCGTCCCAATGGTGAGGAAATCGACGAGCGGTCGGTTGGCATGGTCTCGGCCATGCGGGACCTGATGCAGGGACTGCGCGAGACGGGAACGGTCACGACCTATAATCCGTCCTTTGGAAAAGCCGACCGGAGCCGGTTTTTATCCGCACTGGATACACTCATCGTGCGACTCCGCAGGAAAGCTGCCCTGGGCAGAACGGTCCCCAGTTCCTCCCAAACAATCCACAGGCCCTTCCCCGGAGATGTTCCCTGATTCTGGGGATATGTTTTTCCGGCGGATGACTTTTCCCGCTGAGGACCTCCCATGAATCCGCTTCGTCTCGCCCAGATTGAAATGTTCTGTGCTGTCGTGGAGGAGGGAACGGTCATCGCGGCCTCGCGCCGTCTGAACTGCGTGGCGTCCAATGTGACGGCACGGCTCAAGGAACTGGAACTTCTGGTGGGGCAGGAGCTGTTCCTGCGCGAAAAGGGACGCCTGATCCTCACGCCGGAGGGGCGGCTGTTCTATCGGGAGGCCCAGCCGCTCGTGTCGGGCGCCCAGTCCCTGACGGATCTGTTTTCCGAAGGCAGTCCACGCGGCATCCTGAACATCGGGGCGCTGGATGTTGCGCTTCAGGGCTATCTGCCGCGGATCGTGCCCGAGTTCCTCAAAGCCTGTCCGGGCGTGGAACTGAAGATGTTTCTGCGTCCGACCTACACGCTAGAGCGGATGCTGGCCGATGGGGAGATCGATCTGGCGCTGACCGATGGTCCGATCGTTCATCCCTTGATGGAAAGCCGCTTTGCCTTCCGGGAGAAACTGGCGCTCGCCATGCCTGGCGGGCAGGAGGGCGCGCTGGATGGGCAGCATGTTTTCCTGTTCAACACCGACTGCTTCTACCGGCGCTATTTCGAGACCTGGCTTGAGCGGCATGGGGTTTCGAACGCGATCATCCATACGGTCGAATCCTATGACGTCATTCTGGCATGTGTGCAGGCAGGTCTGGGTATATCCTGTGTTCCGCACAGTATCATTTCGCAGATGAAAAGTCGGCGTCGTGAGGGGATTGCGTTTACCTATCCCGAAGATCTCAAAGGCAGTGAAGTCTATTTCATCTGGCGTGAGCCGGGACTGAATGATCTGGGGCGGAGATTTCTGGATTACGCGCCGTCTTATCCGGATGCTCATGAAAAGTGAGTCGCAGGCTTACGAATAATCACTTTTTATTATGAGGGAATGTCTGCACCTTACGGTCATCGAATGAACTGCTGGTTGGTTGATGCGTCTGTTTCAGGACAGAGCGCACTGCCGCCACACAGGAAATGCAGGAAACTTCATGACTGAGAAAAACAATCTTTTCATCAATGGAAGCTGGGTTGCACCGAAGGGTGGCGCGTGGATCACGGTCGAGAACCCGGCCACGAAAGACGTCGTGGGTGAAGTCGCCAAGGGAGAGAAGGCCGATGTGGACGCGGCTGTCTCCGCTGCGAAAGCGGCGTTTACGGGCTGGAGCCGCCGTACGGCGACCGAGCGTGCCGATTACATTCATGCACTCAAGGATCTGGTGAAGCGAGACAAGGAAAAGCTGGCCGCCATCATCACCGCTGAAATGGGCAAGCCGCTGAAGGAAGCCCGGATCGAGGTGGATTTCGCCATCGGCCTGCTGCGCTTTGCTGCCGAGAATGTTCTGCGGCTTCAGGGCGAAATCATCCCGGGCAGTTCCCCGGAAGAGAAGATCCTGATCGATCGCGTGCCGCTGGGCGTTATCGGGGCGATCACCGCCTGGAACTTCCCGCTGGCGCTTTGTGCCCGCAAGATTGGTCCGGCCGTCGCCGCTGGCAACACGATCGTCATCAAGCCGCATGAACTGACGCCGCTAGCCTGTCTGCATCTGGCAAAGTTGGTCGAGGAAGCGAAGATTCCGCATGGCGTCATCAATGTCGTGACGGGTGATGGCAAGGATGTCGGCGTGCCACTGGTGGCGCACAAGGACATCAAGCTCATCACGATGACGGGCTCGACCCCGGCCGGCAAGAAGATCATGGCGGCTGCGTCGGAAACGCTGAAGGAAGTCCGGCTTGAACTGGGCGGCAAGGCGCCGTTCATGGTCATGGAAGACGCCGATCTGGACAAGGCCGCAGATGCTGCGGTGGCGTCGCGTTTCGGCAATGCCGGTCAGGTCTGCACCTGCAACGAGCGCACCTACATCCATGAGGCCGTTTACGACAAATTCGTCCAGAAGGTCCGTGAGAAGATCGACGCTCTGAAGGTCGGCCTGCCGACGGACCTGTCCACGGATATGGGTCCGAAGGTGAGCGAGGACGAACTCAACAAGGTGCATGAGATGGTCGAGCATGCCGTCCGGCAGGGCGCGCGTCTGGCCATCGGTGGCAGGCGTCTGACAGGCGGTGTTTACGACAAGGGCTATTTCTATGCCCCGACGCTCCTGACGGACGTCACGCAGGACATGGACATCGTGCACAACGAGGTGTTCGGTCCGGTCATGTCGCTGATCCGCGTGAAGGATTTCGATCAGGCGATCGCCTGGGCCAATGACTGCCGCTACGGCCTGTCAGCCTATCTCTTCACCAATGATCTGGGCCGGATCCTGCGCATGACCCGCGATCTGGAATTCGGCGAGGTCTATGTGAACCGTCCGGGTGGTGAGGCGCCGCAGGGCTTCCATCACGGCTACAAGGAAAGTGGCCTGGGTGGCGAGGACGGACAGCATGGCATGGAAGCCTACGTCCAGACCAAGACCATCTATCTCAACGCATAACTGTCTGACGGGCGGCGGCCTTTCCGTCGCCCGCCTTCTCTGAAAGGACCGGAACCATGGTAAAAGTCGCTGCACTGGCCACTGACGGCCTCGAAGAAATCGAACTGACGGGTCCGCAGGAAGCGCTGGAAAAAGCCGGTGCGACCGTCACGGTTATTTCCCTCAAGGCAGGGGAATTCCAGGCCGTGAACAAGGACATCTATCCCTCCAACAAGATCCGGGCCGATCTGGCAATTGCCGATGCGAAGGCCGAGGATTATGACGCACTGCTGCTTCCGGGCGGTCTGGCGTCTCCGGATGCGCTGCGGATGAACAAGGATGTCGTGGCGTTCGTCAGGGCCTTCGTGAAGGCGAACAAGCCGATTGCCGCCATCTGCCACGGGGCTCAGACGCTGATCGAAGTGAACGAACTCAAGGGCCGGACCGTGACGTCCTGGCCGGCCATCCGGACGGATCTGGAAAATGCAGGAGCGGCCTGGGTGGATAATGAAGTCGTCGTTGACGGGCCTTATGTTTTTTCCCGCTGCCCGGATGATATCCCGGCCTTCAACAAGGCGATCATCAAGCATTTCAAGCTCGCCTGAGATTTCTGTCAGGTCATGAAAAAGGAGGCTGTCCCGGTTGGGGAAGCCTCCTTTTTTTGTAACTCAACGAAGTTCAGATCGTGCCATCTACGGCCCTGCGTCCCAAGGCGGGATCGTCCGTGAAGAAGCCGTCGATCCCCATGTCCAGATAGCGGCGCAGTTCCGCGACCATACCCTTGGGATTGCGGGCGGCATCCCCGGCGGTATTCCGAAGCTGGGCGGGAAGAAAATGGTTTTCCGGCCGCGCCGTGTAGGAATGAACCAGCAGTCCGGCCTTGTGCGCATCCGTCACAAGGCTGGACGGCTCAAGCCACGCACCCTTGCTGTCCCGGGGGATCAGGTCCGTGTTGGAAGGACCGATTGCGTCGGCATAGCGGCGGATGTCCTTCAGACCGTCAGGCGTCATGAGATCGCCGAAGGTCGTGGTTTTACCCGCTGCCAGAAGATCGGGCGGGACCTCCCTGCGCTCGCCCATGAGCAGCATCAGACGTGCCTGAGGGTTGATGGACAGGACGTCCGCCCGGATACGCCCCAGATTGCCGGTCTCGAAGGACTGGACTTCCAGCGGGGCCTGCCGCGTGTACTCGTGTGCTGCGATGGTCTGGAGAAACGCGGCTTCGGGGTTCAGGCCGAGGCTGTTGAAATAGGTGGAATGCTTGATTTCCGGCACGAGGCCGAAAACCTTGCCCGTCGCAGCCGACTGGGCGGCGACCTGTTCGATGACTTCCTCGAAAGTCGGGATTTCGAAATGGTCGTCATAGCGGGTGTTGTGCGCACGGATCGTGGGGAGACGCTCGCGGGCGCGAAGGGTCTTGAGTTCGGCAAGTGTGAAGTCCGTGGTGAACCAGCCGGTTTCGATCCGTCCGTCGATCTTGAGGGAGCGGTGACGGGACGCGAATTCCGGACGCTCCGAAACATCCGTCGTCCCGACAATGTTGCTTTCGTGGCGGACGACCAGATACCCGTCGCGGGTCATGACGAGATCAGGCTCGATGAAATCCGCGCCATCCATCATGGCGCGGGCATAAGAGGCCAGCGTGTGCTCCGGACGCAGGGCCGAGGCTCCGCGATGGGCGAACACGAGGGGCTTCGGCGCCAGTGAGGGCGCGGCTTTTGCCCGCAGGTGCAGGGCGGGAAGCCCGGCTGCGAGCAGGCCGAGGCTCTGGCGACGTGTCAGCATGGGGCAGTATTCCTTACAGGGCCGCGCTGAGGCTCAGGAAGAACATGCGCGGCGCGATGGGGTAGGCCGAGAACTGACCCGAGGTCTGGGTCGCGTTGATCGTGGACCATCCCTTCGTGTTTGTCAGGTTGGTGATGTTGCCCTGGACCTTCAGGGACGCCAGATGCGGGATGTTGCGGAAGGTGTAGCCCGCGTTGAGGTTGAATTGCGCGTAGGGTGCGGCCCACATGTCGTTGGTGTAGGTCGCATAGCGCTTGCCGATCACATCACCGGTGAACTGGCCGTAGGCATTGCCCCAGTTGGTGGTGAAGACGAACTTCTCTGACCAGTCCGGCATGCCGACGACGTTCTTGCCAGCCGTGTGGATGACGCTCGAACCCGTGCTGTAGTTATCGTTGTACGTGGACTTGTTGTAGGACAGCGCGTTGTACAGCGAGAAATGCGGGCCGAAATGGGTGGTGAAGGAGAAATCCATACCATCCGTCGTAACCGAACCCACGTTCGCAAGCGTAGTTGCCGAGCCGATGATGGACGACAGGGTCTGCGTCGTTGCAACGGCCAGCAGGCGGTTCGAGAAGTGAACGTGATAGTACTCGACCTGACCTTCAATCGCCGTCAGCGGACCAAGGTGGATCTGGCGGTGTTCACGCAGGCCGGTCTCATACGTCCATGAGGTTTCGGGCTTGCCGTTCTTCTTGAACTCTTCGAAAGCGGCCTGACTGGTTGCGCCCCACGGGGTGGCGTTGCCATAGCCCGCATCCTGGAAGGAGCGCATGTTTTCTTGGATGTTGGCGAACCACTGCTCATGCTTCGTGATGTCCCAGACTGCACCGAAAGCGGGGAGGAACGGCCTGGCAGCATCGATCTCGCCACCCGGTGCCGTCACCGCATAGGACGGGGACAGCGAGCCCGGCTTTGCGGCGACCGGCAGGGTGCCGTTCGTGTAGACCAGTTCGGACTTGAAGCCCGCCATCAGCGAGAAATTCTTGGAGATCTGCCAGTTGTCCTGCAGATTCGTGACGAACGTGTTGGTGTAGAAATTGTTGGTGTACTGGTCGATCAGGGCGTTCTGCTGGCGCTCGTAAGGCGTGGTCGGGTTGTTGGCGTCCAGCGGATACCAGCGACGCGCCTGCGTGTTGTTGTTACGCTCATACCAGCCGCCAAGCTCGATCGAGTGCTTGCCTAGGTGGTAGCGCAGGGTGGACATCAGGCCACCGCGGTTGTCCCAGTATTCGGTCGTCCGCGTAGCATAGCCCGATCCACCGAAGACGGTGTTCAGATCCTGACCGGGGAAATAGGCGGCGAACAGCGTCGGCAGGCCGGCTGCCGAGATCGGACCGGCAACGACACCTTCACCCAGATCGTGGTGATAATAGATGCTGTTGTCCCAGTGCAGGTTTTCGCTGAAATCATGCGTCCACTTGGAATAGGCGAGGAAGTCCTCGCGCTGGGCGGCTGAGTAATAGTTGCGATAGTTCAGGCCGACCGCATTGGCGTTGGCCTTGGCATAATTGAAATCAGGATAGGTGAACGGGCGGACATAGATGCCGTAACCCTGTGGCAGCGTGATGCTGTCCTCGTTCGGCTCGACCTTCTGGGACCAGTCAAAGAACGTCGAGAAATGGTCATGTTCGCTGTTGTGCACGAACTTCGCGTTGACCTGATAGCCGCCCTGATGGCCGGCGAAGTCCCAGGCGCGGGCATCCTGACGGGAGAAGGAGACATAGGCAGAGTTGCCGTGGCCGAACTCACCCGTATCGAGGCGGGCGAAGGTGCGGAACGTGGACCAGCTTCCGAAAACCTGTTCGATCTGCGCACCGCGCTTCTTCAGCGGGTCCTGCGTCGTGAACTGGAGCGTTCCGCCGAGGTTGGACGTGGACGCCGTACCCAGCGCACCTGCGCCCGAAGAAACCGATGCCGAACCGATGTTCTCGCTGATAGCCGCGCGCTGCGGGGACAGGCCGTTATAGTTGCCATAAGCCTGATCGCCGAGCGGAATGCCGTCGAGCGTGTAGCCGAGTTGGTTCTGGTTGAAGCCGTGGACGTAGAGCGAGGAGTTCTGCTCGTTGTTGCCCCATGGATCGGCATTGTTGAACACCACGCCCGGCAGCATTTCCAGTGCCTTGACCGGGTTCACGCCCGGAAGAATGCGCTGGATCTGCACATGGCTCAGCCCCTGTTCGGAGCGGGTACGGCGGGCGGTGATGACGAGCTGTTCACTGCCGCCTTCGACCGCCGCTGCCCTGGCCTTGTGTCTGGCATCATGTCTGGGGGCTATGGTTTTTTTCGTCCCTGTCGTTGCCGCATCGGCAGGATGGGGAAGAGCGGCAGCCAGCGCAAATGGCGAGCAGAAAACTGTCAGAAGCAGGCGGGAACGCAGCAGGTGACGCGGCATTGAAAGTCTTTCCGGAACGAGAGGGTATCGAACGCGCGGACCCTAATCTTTCCGTAAAGAACTGCGTGTGAAGCTCCTGTGAACGTGGCGTGACGGAATGATGACAGCCGTCAGGCGGTCTGCCATCCCAGACCGACAATGGCGACGCGGCGTCCCAGCGGCGTGTCCTGAAGGACGATGACTTCCCGCTCTTCCAGATAGTTCAACTGCCGCCGCGCACGTCCAAGAGAGTGGGTGCCATAAGCGCGGGCCAGAGCCTCATCGCCCGGGCAGGTTTCGCCGTCGAGCGCCGTGCGGGCCAGCAGCAGGAAAACGCCCTGTACGTCCTCGGGCAGGGTCGCGGCGATGGCCTGGGCCTGTTTCCAGTCCTCGCTTTCGGAACGCTCCCGGTCCAGCCCGGCGCGGATGGTGGCCAGCATCCGGTGGAAAGGCCCCAGTTCCAGTACATTGCGCGACAGGCCCTGAATCCGGGCCCGGAGCTGAAAGTCCTGATACAGGGTGGCCAGCGGTTTGTAGTCCGAACCTTCCCCCGTCACGACTTCGGTCACCAGTGACCAGAGCTGGTCTGGATCGGCCTCGATGCTGACGGCGGCAGGAGCAGGTTCCTCGGCCTCCCGTTCGGCGCCATAGGCATCAAGCTGCGCCAGAAGATCCGGCGGTGGCGGGCGGGATTCCCGGCGCGCGCGGGGGGTGAATTCGTGGACGGGTTCGAGAATGATGTCCCGAAGGTCTTCAGCCGAGACCGGTTCGAGCGGAACAAGGACCGGTCCGGTGGCATGGCTTGCGGTCGTCACCGGGCCGATCGCAACAAGTTTCGGGCGTCGGCTCAGGGCCGGGCCGAGCGCCATGAACTGGCCGCGCGCCAGATCACGGAAAGCCTCCGCGGCCCGGCGTTCCATGCCCAGAAGATCGGCGGCGCGGGCCATGTCGATATCAAGGAAGGTCCGGCCCATCAGGAAGTTGGAGGCCTCGGCCGCGACGTTCTTGGCCAGTTTGGCGAGGCGCTGCGTGGCGATGACACCGGCCAGACCGCGCTTTCGGCCACGGCACATGAGGTTCGTCATGGCCCCGAGTGACAGGCGCCGGGCTTCATCGGACGTGTCCCCTCCCGCGACAGGAGCGAAAAGCTGGGCTTCGTCCACGACAACCAGAACGGGATACCAGTGCGCGCGGGGGGCCTCGAACATGCCGTTGAGAAATGCGCCAGCCGCCCGAAGCTGCATTTCGGCTTCGACCTGTTCGAGGTTCAGCACGACGGATGCGCGATGGGCGCGCACGCGTTCACCGGCTGCGCGCAGGCTGGCTTCGGACTGGTCTTCAACGTCGATCACCAGATGACCGTAATGGTCAGCCAGAGTGACGAAATCGCCTTCCGGATCGATCATGACCTGCTGGACAAGGGTGGCCGTCTGCTCCAGCAGGCGCCGCAGGAGATGCGATTTTCCCGAGCCGGAATTGCCCTGAACCAGCAGGCGCGTGGCCAGGAGTTCCGGCAGATCAATGCAGGTGTCGGAGCCGTCGCGGCCCTGTCCGAGAACGATGGATGTCATGGCGTCAGGCGATAGCGGAATTGGACGATTCTAGCCACCCAAGGACGCCATTTGCCGCAGCATGGGCCGTGGAAAAACACCCCTGAAGCAGATAGCCGCCTGTGGGCGCCTCCCAGTCCAGCATTTCGCCGGCTACGAAAACGCCGGGGCGGGATTTCAGCATGAACCGCCCGTCTACGGCATCCTGCCGCACGCCGCCCGCTGTGGAGATGGCGCGATCAAGCGCATCCATGCCGATCAGAGGCAGGGGGAGGGCCTTGATGCTCTGGGCAAGCTGGAGCGGGGACGCGTCTTTCGGGGTGGCGAACCGCAGAAGTTCGCGGGACGCAGCATCCAGCGCCAGCGCCTTGCGCAGACGGTTGCTCTGGCTCTCGCGCTCGCGCTGGGCCAGCAGGCGTTTGAGGATATCGTCGGCTGAAAGGGTCGGGCGCAGGTCCAGCATGAGAACAGCCCGCCCGTCGCGCCGGATCGTCTCCCGCAGATCCGCCGAAAGCGCATAAAGCGCCGAGCCCTCCAGCCCGCGCGCCGTGACAGTCAGATCGCCGCGGGCCTGTCGCGTGCCGAAGGACAGACCGACGGAATGAAGCACGCTGCCTTCATGACGTTGCGTGAAACCGGCAGGCCAGTCGGGAAGGAAGCCGCAGTTCGACGGGGCGAAGGGCGCGGTTTCGCTGGTCAGAAGCTGCGCCCACTGGCCGTCTGAGCCCAGACGGGACCAGCTTGCGCCGCCCAACGTCAGCAGGGTCGCATCCGCCTGAAAGGATTTCTGACCCTCGACCGTTTCAAACAGCAGGCTTTCATCATTCCAGCCCACAAAGTTATGGCGGGTGTGGATTTCAACGCCCTGCCCGGCCAGTCGTTGGAGCCAGGCGCGCAGAAGGGGAGAGGCTTTCATGGCCGTGGGGAAAACCCTTCCTGACGAGCCGGAAAAGCAGGCCTGCCCAAGTCCTTCAGCCCACTCCGTCAAGGCAGAGGGTGGAAACGCCCGGAGAGCCGGTTCCAGCCAGTGTCGCGCTGTCCCGTAGCGGGTTACAAACCGGTCCAGTGGTTCGGAATGGGTCAGATTCAGTCCGCTGCGCCCGGCCATGAGGAGTTTGCGCCCCACGCTGGGCATCTGCTCGAAAACCTGCACCCTGCATCCCCGCGCGGACAGGATCTCCGCAGCGAATAGCCCTGCGGGACCGGCTCCGATAATGGCAATGGACGGGGAAGGGGACGCAGCATTCATAAGCGCCTGATTGCCATGTGGAGCAGGCTTTGTCAGTCTCCGCGCCCGCAGTTCTGGCGGGAAAGGGAAGTGACATGCAGGTTTTTGAGACAATCGGGGCATTTCGCGCTGCGCGGACGGCTTATCCGACCCTCGGTTTTGTTCCGACCATGGGGTTTCTGCATGAAGGTCATCTCGGACTGGTCCGGCGTGCAAAGGCCGAAAATGGCGCGGTGGCCGTTAGTATTTTCGTCAATCCCACACAGTTCGGCCCGAACGAGGATTATGCGTCTTACCCGCGCGATCCCGAGCGTGATCTGGCGCTTCTGAAAGAAGCCGGGGCTGATCTCGTGTTTCTGCCGACGCCGGATGTGCTCTATCCGCCCGGCTTTGCCACCCGGATCAATGTGGGCGGGGTTGCGGATGAACTTGAAGGCCAGTCCCGCCCCGGACATTTTTCCGGTGTCGCGACGGTCGTCACCAAACTGTTCAACATCGTCCAGCCGCAGCGCGTCTATTTCGGGCAGAAGGATGCCCAGCAATGCGCGGTGGTGCGGCGCTTTGTGGCGGATCTGAACATCCCGGTTGAAATCGTGGTCTGCGACATTGCGCGGGAAGTGGATGGCCTCGCCCGTTCCAGCCGGAATGTGCGTCTGACGGCGGAAGACCGTCAGAAAGCTCCGGCCCTGTTTCAGGCTTTGCAGGAGGCCGCATGGCTGTTCCGCAATGGCGAGCGCGATGCGGATGTTCTGGAAAACGCCCTGCGGACTGCCCTGACCAACGCAGGGCTTCCGGACATCGACTATGCCACGGTCGTGAACGCGGACACCTTCCGCCGTGAACAGGCCTGTCCGGACCCTGCGCTGGCGCTTCTGGCCGTGCGGGCAGGGGACGTCCGGCTGATCGACAATATGCTGCTTTGAGGTCGCCCCCCTTCGTGCGGTATAAGCATGAACTGCTGACGTACGGAGGATTTCAGACATGCAGGAAACCATCATGCGGCGCGTGGCCCAGGGTCAGGGTCGCGAACCCGCCGATCTGGTCATCCGGAACGTCCGGCTGTTCGATCTGGTCACGGGTGATCTGATCCCGACGGATATCGCCATCTGCGGCGACAGGATCGTCGGGACCTACGGCGAATACGAGGGGCGGCAGACGATTGATGGCGCAGGCCGGATTGCCGTGCCAGGCTTCATCGACACCCATCTTCATGTTGAATCATCGCTGGTCACACCCTTCGAGTTTGATCGTTGCGTCCTGCCGCATGGTGTGACGACGGCCATCTGTGATCCGCATGAAATGGCCAATGTGCTGGGGCGTTCGGCGTTCGATTACTTTCTGTCCGCAGCCGAGCGGACCATCATGGATCTGCGCGTCAATCTCTCAAGCTGCGTGCCGGCTACGTCCATGGAGACATCGGGCGCGGTCCTGAACGTGGACGATCTGCTGGCCTATCGGGACCATCCGAAGGTCATTGGGCTGGCGGAGTTCATGAATATTCCGGGCGTTCTGAACGGTGATCCGGGCTGTGTGGACAAGCTGGCGGCCTTTGCGGACGGTCATATTGACGGTCATGCGCCTCTCATGCGCGGCAAGCCCCTGAACGGCTATCTGGCCGCCGGTATTTCCACCGATCATGAAGCCACGACCGCGAAAGAGGCGCTTGAAAAAGTCCGCAAGGGCATGACGGTCCTGATCCGTGAAGGATCGGTCTGCAAGGATCTCCAGGCACTGGTGCCGCTGCTGACGGTCTCTACGTCCCCGTTCTTCGCGTTCTGTACAGACGACCGCAATCCGCTTGAAATCGCTCACGAAGGCCATCTGGATTTTCTGATCCGTCGGGCCATCGAACTCGGGGTCGAGCCGCTGGCCGCCTACCGGGCCGCGTCCCTGTCCGCCGCGACAGCGTTTGGCCTGAAAGATCGTGGACAGATCGCACCGGGGAAACGCGCCGATATCGTCCTGCTCGATGATCTGGAGCGCTGTGAGGTTTCTGACGTGGTTTCAGCAGGTCGTCTGGTGGATGACGCGCTGTTTGCCAGCCGCGAGATCGTGCAGCCTGTCGGGCTGGAAAGCGTGAAGCTGCCACGCCCTGTCACCGTGCAGGACATGCGTGTTGAAGGCAGTGGCAGCAACCGGCCCGTCATGGGGCTCATTCCGGGCCAGATCATCACGGATTTCCTGCATCTGGATCTGCCTGAAAAAGAGAGCAGCGTTTTGCCTGATCCCGGGCAGGATGTCGCCAAGGTCTGTGTCGTGGCGCGGCATGGTCACAATGACAATATCGGCCGGGGTTTTGTCCGGGGTTTCGGCCTGAAGGCGGGGGCTCTGGCCTCATCCGTCGGACATGACAGTCATAATATCTGTGTTGTCGGAACCAGTGATGCCGACATGGTCTGTGCGGTGAATCATCTGGAAAAAACCGGTGGCGGCTTCGTGGCGGTCCGTGATGGACAGGTTCTGGCCGAACTGCGTCTCCCGGTCGCCGGCCTGATGAGCGATGCCCCTTACGAGGATGTGCGCGATGACCTCATCATCCTGCGCAAGGCGGCGAAGGATATGGGCGTGGTTCTGGAAGAACCGTTCCTGCAACTGGCCTTTCTTCCGCTGCCCGTCATTCCCCATCTCAAGATCACGGATTTCGGGATGATCGACGTTAAAACCATGAGCCTCGTGTAAAAAAATGGCTGCCCTGAGGGCAGCCATTTTCCAAGGAGAAAGGGTTCTGCCCGTTCAGGCGCTCAGGGCTAGCGCTGACGATCTGAATGCAGAGAATACCATTTTCGGTCGGTTCACACCCAGCCTCAGGATCGCAGAGCCATTGGTCCAGCGCAGGGAAGGATGTTCCTGTTGATGCCAGCCCGGCAGATCAGTACTCAGAGGGGTGTCAGTGGCGCGACTTTCCCGCGCATCCCAGAGTTTCACGTGGAGGGATCGAAGAACCTTTGATTGATAGGTATTTCTCCTAATTTCAGGTTTTTGGTGTGTTGATTGATGGTTCCCTGGCCTGATTTTTGCACTGCATCTGTCGCAGAGCGGAAGGCATTGGCCCTAGATTGCTACGCGGCAGCGTTAATCCTCTCCAGAAACAGGAAGCGGCGCATATTATAGACGATATTGGCCAGTCCGATCCTCATGGTGGCTCGGGTAATGCCCACGGTCCGGACGAACAGTCCCGTTTGCGATTTCTGATCGGCAAAGACATGCTCGACACGCGACCGGATAACGGACTTTCCGGCGTTGGACCGCTGGATATGCCGGGGCATGGGTTTGAGATGCGGCTTCTTGCGATGGATTTTTGAGACAAAGCCTTTCTTTTCCATGAAGTCCTCATTGGCTTTTGAACGGTAGGCTGTGTCTGCCCAAACCGTTGAGGCTGTATTGGTTTTATCAAGCAAGCCCTCTCTTAATCGCGCGCCATCACTGGCGGCGGCATCTGTCGTCTTCCATTTGCGGATCAGCCGAAACTTCCGGTCGATGGAGATGTGCGATTTGTAGCCAAAGAACGGGATGGCCAGATCCGAGGAAGGGATCGTCCCGTCCTCCTGCCGTCTGGCCTTGGTGAACTTCAGCGTCCATCGTGCATGCCTGTCCTTGTGGGACAGCTTTGCCGACTTGTCTTTCCAGCCTTCAGGGATGCGTCCCGCCCGGAGATCGGTCTTCTCGGCATTGGTATTGCGCTGTTTTGGAGCCGCCACGAGTGTGGCGTCCAGGATCTGGCCTGACATCGGCAGATAACCGGCGTTCCGCAAGGTCGCGTCAAACCGGTCAAACAGCCCTTCAATCGCACCCGCCTGGGTCAGACGCTCACGAAACAGCCAGACTGTTTTGGCATCGGGCACCCGATCCGATAGTCCCAGACCGAGGAAACGCATGAAGGACAGGCGGTCATTGATCAGATACTCCGTTCGTTCATCGGAGAGATTGTTCAGCGTCTGGATGACCAGAATTTTGAACATCAATACAGGATCAAAGGGCGGGCGACCGCCTTTGCTCCCATCTGAATACGCCAGAGCTTTTTCCAGATCAGGGCGGAACGCGTCAAAATCCACAGTCCGGGAAAACGCTTCGAGTTGATCACCAAGCCCGCTCAGCCGAGCAAGACGCTCTTCAACATCAAAGAAACCAGGCTGCTTCATCTTCCACCATCCCCAATCAACGCAGGAGAGATGGAATCACACAGAAAAGCCCAAAACCAGAGGGTTTTTCGAACCCTCCACCTGTCCCGGAAGGTGTCAAACCTACCGAAAAACTGGCGGAAAATAGCGATTTTTGAGATTGGTGGTGGACCTGACGCGATTCGAACGCGTGACCTTTGCCTTCGGAGGGCAACGCTCTATCCAGCTGAGCTACAGGTCCATGCGCCCTCAGATAACTGCTTCGGCGACAGATTGCCAGCCCTCTTTTCTGAAAATTCAGGCAGTCGCTCTCTGGTCTGCCCAAGGTTACGGAAAAGTCTGCGTCTGGGCCGTGGCCTGCCATGCGGCGGCGGCAATATCACCTCCGGAGGGGAGGAAGCGCTCTGGCTGCATTAGCCAGGAGACCGCATCCTGTGCTGCGCCTCTGCGATCCCGGCTGAGAAGGTGATGAGCGCCGGGCAGTTCGTCGATCCGGGTTTCGGGGGGGAGTTTCCGGAGCAGGCGGGCCGTGAAAGGTGGCAGGACGAACTGGTCCCTCCCGCCGAAAATGATGAGCAGCGGCATTCGGGCTTTCGGAGCGGCTTTGTAGGCGGCCTGCATCAGGAGGGTCAGGCCGTAGAGCGGGTGGATCGTCGAACTGTGAAGCGTCAGGGGATCGAAATACATCCGGCGCAGGGCCCTGAGATTATCGCTTGCCACACGATGGCCCGGCACGGCCGAACCGTCGAGTTTCCATCGGGGCGCGAGAACATCCATGCCGCCCAGAATGCTCTCCCAGGGCTGGCCGATATCCAGTGCGGCCGGGGCGAGAAGAATCGTGCTGCTGATGTCAGGGGTGTCAGAGGCTGCCAGCAGCAGGGCGATGGCGCCTCCCATGCTTTCCCCCATGACGTGAACGGGTATGTCCGGATAATGGGTGTGCAGCCAGAGCAGCTCTTCGCGCGCATCCTGCACTATGCGCGCCGTGGTGCTCCATCCGCCACGATCCGCTGTCTGACCGAAACCGCGGATGTCGGGGGCTGCAAGGGTAAAGCCCGCTGCCGTGAAGGTCGGGGCTGCGAACTCCCAGGCATCCCGGCTGTCACCGTATCCATGCAGGGCGAGGATGATGCCGCGGGGGTGGGGCGTGAGTGCGGGATACAGTCGCAGCGGAATATGGGCGCCGTCCGACATGTCGAGAGTGAGTGTTGGGGGGATGAGAGCTGTTTCGTGGGCTGTTGGGTGGAGGTTCGGCATATGGGGCGCCGTACAGCCTCCAGGCAGAACCAGCAGTCCCATAAGCCAGACCAGTCCAAAGGAAAGACGGGCGAGGCGGTTTGAAACGGAGGGGAATGGGCCTATCATCGCGCGGATTTTAGAACGTCCGCTTCGTCGGGGCGAGAAGGGAGACATTCGTGCCGCCAGAAAAACCTGATCTGGAAAAGCCTGATTCGGGAAAACCGCATCTGGTACTGATCGACGGGTCCGGCTTCATCTTCCGTGCGTTCCATGCCCTGCCGCCGATGAGCAGCCCCGAGGGCGTTCCGGTCAATGCGGTCTATGGCTTTACGAACATGCTGGCGCGTCTGCTGCGGGACCATGTGGGGACGCATCTGGCTGTGATCTTCGACGCGGGGCGCATGACGTTCCGCAACGAGATCTACCCGCAGTACAAGGCCCATCGCCCCGAGCCCCCTGAGGACCTGCGTCCGCAGTTCGGCCTGATCCGTGATGCCACGGCAGCCTTCAACGTGCCGTCGATCGAGCTTGCCGGCTGGGAAGCGGACGATCTTCTTGCGGCCTATGCAAAGGAAGTCGTGGCGGAAGGCGGATGCTGCACCATCATTTCGTCCGACAAGGATCTGATGCAGCTTGTACGTCCCGGCGTCGAACTGATGGACCCGATGAAGCAGAAGCCGATCCGCGAGGCTGAAGTTGAGGCGAAATTCGGTGTCCGCCCCGATCAGGTCGTGGACGTGCAGGCCCTGATGGGAGATTCGACGGACAATGTTCCTGGCGTGCCGGGGATCGGGCCGAAAGGTGCCGCGCAGCTTGTGAACGAGTACGGCACGCTGGAGCAGATCCTCGAAGCCGCACCGGCCATGAAAGCCTCCAAGCGGCGTGACAACCTGATCGAGCACGCCGAGGCCGCGCGCATGTCCCGCAAACTGGTGCTGCTGGACGATAATGCGCCGATGCCGCAGCCGATCAGCGAACTGGGGTGCCGCGAGCCTGTCCGCGAGACATTGCGGGACTGGCTGGAGGAAATGGGCTTTCATTCCATCATCCAGCGCATGGGGCTGGGTCTGGCCGCAAAGCCGCGCCCGTTCACACGCCAGATCGTCCGGCCCGAGGACAAGGCTGCTGCACGGGACGAAGCTGCGCCCGTCACGATCCCCGATGCGCCTTACGGTCCGTATGAGACCGTGACGGATCTGGACGCGCTGGACCGCTGGATTACGGATGCGCGTGCCGCCGGTGCGGTGGCCGTCGATACCGAGACGGACAGTCTCAATGCCCGGCAGGCCAATATGGTCGGGCTGTCGCTGTCGGTTGCGCCGGGGAAGGCCTGTTACGTGCCGTTTCTGCATGAGACCATGCGGGATCTGCTCGAAGAGGCCCCGGCGGACGAGCCTGCCAGCCGTCAGCTCGACCGTACAGCGGCACTGGAGCGTCTGGCTCCGCTGCTTCGGGATGCATCCGTCCTGAAGGTGTTCCAGAACGCGAAATATGATCTGACCGTCTTTCGTGGTGCAGGCGTTCCCGAAATCACGCCGATCGACGATACGATGCTGATTTCCTACGCCCAGTCCGCCGGTGAGCACGGGCAGGGCATGGATGAGCTTTCGGAGCTGCATCTGGGCCATACGCCCGTGCCCTATGATTCCGTGACGGGGACGGGCCGCAAGCGCATCCCGTTCGCGCAAGTCGCGATTGACGCGGCGACCAACTACGCTGCTGAGGATGCGGACGTGACGCTCCGACTGTGGCAGGTGCTTCGCCCGCAGTTGCGGACCCGTCATGCGCTCGCCCTGTATGAGGAAATCGAGCGTCCGCTGATCCAGATCCTGACGGATATGGAAGATGTCGGCATCAAGGTGGATGCCACCGAACTGCGTCGCATGTCCGCCGATTTTGCCGCGCGTATGGCGACGATCGAGCAGGAGATCCACGAACAGGTGGGGCGGAGCTTTAATGTCGGCTCTCCCAAGCAGCTTGGCGAGATCCTGTTTGATGAAATGGGCCTCCCCGGCGGCAAGCGGACGAAAAGTGGAAGCTGGGGGACGGATTCCGGAGTTCTGGAATCGCTGGCCGAGCAGGGGCATGAGCTGCCGCGCAAGATCCTGGACTGGCGGCAACTGGCCAAGCTGAAATCCACCTATGCGGATGCACTGGTCCAGCAGATGGATCAGGACACGCAGCGGGTTCATACCTCCTTCCAGATGGCTATCACCACGACGGGACGGCTGTCCTCGAACGAGCCGAACCTTCAGAATATCCCCATCCGCACTGAAGAAGGCGCGCGCATCCGCAAGGCGTTCGTGGCGGCTCCCGGCTGCGTTCTGCTGTCCGCGGATTACAGTCAGATCGAGTTGCGTCTTCTGGCGCATGTCGCGAAGATCGAGCCGCTGCTTGAGGCGTTCCGTCTGGAGCAGGATATTCATGCCCGCACGGCGTCCGAAGTGTTCGGGATTCCGCTTGAGGGCATGGACCCGCTGACCCGTCGCCGGGCCAAGGCCATCAACTTTGGCATTATTTACGGCATTTCGGCTTTCGGTCTGGGGCAGCAGCTCCAGATTTCACCGGGTGAGGCGCGGTCCTATATCGACGCCTATTTCGCCCGCTATCCAGGCATCCGCGCCTATATGGAGCGGACCAAGGAGGAGGCGAAGAAGCACGGCTATGTCACGACGCCGTTCGGACGTCGCTGCTATGTGCCGGGTATCACCGAGAAGAACGGTGCCCGCCGTGCCTATGCGGAGCGTCAGGCTATCAACGCCCCGCTTCAGGGCGGTGCTGCGGACATCATCAAGCGCGCCATGGTTCATCTGGCGCGACGCCTGCCCGAAACGGGACTGAAGGCGAAAATGGTTCTTCAGGTGCATGACGAACTGCTCTTCGAAGTCGAGGAGCAGGACGCAAAGGCGCTGGCGGATTTCGTCCGTACGGAAATGGAAGGGGCCGCCAAACTTGATGTGGCCCTTGAGGTAGAAACCGGTATCGGCCCGAGCTGGGCTGACGCACATTAAAGACAGGAAGGTCATGCAGACCAATCACGAACGCCGCAAGAAGGTCGGCAACCGCATCATCTGGGGCGTTCTCGCCGTGGCGGCCGTCCTGGGATATGTCGGCTTCCATCTTGCGTCCAATGGTGGTCCGGGCCTTCTGGTCCAGTCCAACGGCAATGAGGTCGGCGGCAGCTTCCGTCTGGACTCGCTGGGCGAAAGCACCGTTACCGAAGGCGATTTCCACAATACCTGGATGCTCGTCTGGTTTTTCGACGCCAACTGCCCGGCGGAAAAGTGCCAGCCCGTGCTGAAGAGTATGGAGCAGGCGCTGGTCACGCTGCGGCCCGAAGGCATCCGCGTCTCGCCTCTCGCCGTATCGCTCAATCCGTTCGACGAGGCTGATCCGCTCAAGGAATATGTTCTTCCCGTCGCGCCCCATGTCATGCCGTTCACGGCCACGCCGAACATGATCAAGGCCATGACGGCCGAGTATCATGCGCCGCTCCAGAAGGAGGGGGATCATTTCGTTCCCGCGCCGCAGATCGTCATCATGGACCCGAATGCCCGCTATGCTGGCACCATTCCGGCCGACGGAAACGCAGACGCCCTGATCGCGCGTCTGCGTGAACTCGCGAAGCGCTGAATGAGGCGCGGGGCTGCGCTTCTCGCGGCGGGGCTGTCTCTGGGGCTGGGTGCTCTTCAGGCGCACGCTCAGGATACGACCCCGCCTGACTGGAATGGCGTCACGCTTGGCAGTCCCCATCGTGGCGGCACGCTGCATCTGACGGCAGATGGTCCCGGCGGGACGCTGGACCCGCAGATCAATTATGGCACGCAGTACATGCAGGTGTTCGTCAATATGTACGATCCCCTGCTGACCTTCCGCCTCGCACGGGGAACAGCGGGACTGGAGGTCGTGCCGGACCTTGCCGATGCCATGCCGGTCATCAGCCCGGATGGGCTGACATGGCGTCTGCATCTGCGCTCAGGCCTGCATTTTTCCGATGGCGCGCCTGTGCGTGTCGAAGACGTGGTGGCGTCTTTCCGGCGGATCTATCGCGCGGGCAGCCCAACCGCCGCCTCGTTTTATGGTGGCATCGCAGGAGCCACGGAATGTCTGGAAACGCCTGATCGCTGCACGCTTCCCGGTGTCGAGGGGCATCCGGAAACTGGCGAGATCGTCTTTCATCTGACGAAACCGGATGGCGAATTTCTTTACAAGCTCGCCTTTCCGCATGCCGTGATCCTGCCTGCGGCAACACCATCCCATGATCTTGGCAGCGCAACGGTTCCCGGAACCGGTCCCTACCGCATTACGCAGTACGATCCGGGGCACGGCATGGTGCTGGAGCGCAATCCGTACTTCCATGTCTGGAATCCGCAGGCCCAGACGGACGGGTTCGTGGACCGGATCGAATATGATTTCGGGCTGTCGGACGAAGCGCAGGTCACGGCGGTCGAGCAGGGGCGCTATGACTGGATGCTGGACGCCAAGCCTGCGGACCGCCTCGGTGAACTGGGCGCAAAATACACATCACAGGTGCATATCGAGCCGCTTCTGGGTCTCTATTATCTGGCGATGAACACACATGAAAAGCCGTTCACGGATGTCCGCGTCCGCCGGGCCGTCAGCATGGCCGTCAACCGCCATGCCATGACGATCCTGTTCGGTGGGAGTGCGATTTCCGAGCCCCTGTGCCAGATGGTGCCGCATGGCATCCCGGGCGCCGATCTGGGGCTGGACTGCCCGCAGGATCTGGAAGGCGCACGGCGTCTGATTCATGAAGCCGGGGCGGATGGTGCGTCCGTGACGCTGGTCGTCCCCAACCGGGCCATGGAACTCGGGATGGGCACCTATCTGCGCAATGTCCTGCAATCCGCGGGCCTGAACGCGCAGCTTCGTCCGATCACGGCCGGGCTTGCGGAATCCTACGAGCAGAACACCGCCAACCACGTCCAGATCGCGCTCTCCTACTGGTTCGCGGACTATCCGTCCGCCTCAACCTTTCTCGACGACCTCTTCGGCTGCGACAACTATCATCCAAACTCGGCCGTCTCCCCGAATTTCACGGGGTTCTGCGACCAGCATGTTCAGTCCCTGTTCGATCAGGCCAAGGCCCAGACGGATCCTGCCAAAGCGGCTCCGATCTGGCAGGAGGCGGGACATGCCATCATGCAGCAGATGCCCGGCGCCCCCATGATCCAGATGAAAACGGTCGATTTTGTCTCTAAACGGCTCGGGAACTATTATGCGACGCTCCTGAGCCACATGCTGTTTTCACATGTCTGGGTACAGTAGAGAAGTGCCGTGTCGATGACGCCTTACGGCGTCGGCGGAGCAATCCATAACGCTTCATGTGGGTAATCGACGGTAATCCTGAACCGCCCATAAACATTTGCACCCGCTGCTCCGACGACCGTCTGGCTCATCCAGAGGCTCATCCGCTGAGGGCCAAAGTTGACGTCGGGTCTTTCGGTAAACCACACGGGACCGACATGAAAGGGGCCCATGGTGACATCCGGGACCTGGATCAGGCGTGTGCCGGGAATGAGATGGTCGCCGTTCAGGACGACGGGCCATTCCGGGTGGCGGGCATGCCATCGGTTGAAAATGCTTGTGACAATATAGGAGGTAACCCCGGCCCCCTTCACGGTTGATATGTGCTGGGCTGCTTCTCCGGATTGTGTGGGAAGCGCGGTTGCTCCTGTATCGAACAGAAGCTTCAGTGGTTCACCGTCAACCGTCAGAACAATACCAGGAAAGTTACTGAGCCACTCCCCGGCGGCGTTGTGGGCAAAGAGCAGCGGAATGCGTGTCGCATGAGCATCCGGATGCCATGAGGGGCTTTCGACGGTGAGACGCTGTGCAGGGTAATCGATCGTCCAGACGAAGTGCGACAGATATGCTGCCCCAAGGATGCCGTCATATCCAAGATCCGGCAGATCTTTCATGACGATCGCGGAAGCTCCGCACGCTCTTGGCCCTGCCGGAACGGGAAGACGCGTCCCGCCGGAGAAGGTGGGCATTCGAGCCCCATCGAAATTGAAGCCAGGCAGGCGGCATGTGATGGTCCGGGCCCCGAGCCGTCGTATGGCTGACGACTTCATGATGTAGAGGTTACCCATCCCTCCGCCGCCTGTGTCGACGAGAAGCCGTATCGTCTGTCCCGTTGAGGTTTCGGGCGTGGCATAAAAATGCCCTGCTTCAAAAGTTGTGGGGATGGCGCGTCTGTCTGTCTCGGCCTGTGCGGCGCTCATGCTGCATAATGCCAGATAAACAAGCAGTTGCCTGTGACGCGTCATGCAGCTTTCCTTTGTTACGTGCTCGATGATCCTGGGCGCGTCACAACCCGATATCGCTCCGGAAGATCTTGTCCTCCCACTGGATCGCGGATGCCCCTTCATAGGCCAGTTTCCGGGCGTCTTCCGGCGTTGCAGCTTTTGCGCAGACCGTCAGGACGCGGCCGCCATCCGCGACCAGAACGCCGTTGACCAGTTTTGTTCCGGCCTGAAAGACCGAGACGCCCGGAACGGCTTCGGCGCGTTCGATCCCGCTGATCCGGCCACCCTTTTTCGGCGTGTCCGGATAGCCGTTCGCTGCCAGCACCAGCGAGATCGAGTGCTCGTCGGAAAACTCTGCCGCCGCGTGTTCGAGACTGCCCTGCGCCAGTGCTGCGAGGATCGGCAGTAGGTCCGATTGCAGGCGGATCAGCAGGGCCTGTGCTTCCGGATCGCCAAAGCGGACATTGTATTCGATCAGCTTGGGCCCTTCGGTGGTCAGCATCAGCCCGGCGAAGATCACGCCCCGGAATGGTGTGCCGCGACGGACCATTTCGGCCAGCATCGGGCGGACCATGATGTCGAGCGCCTTTTCCTGCATTTCGCGCCCGAAAGCCGGGGGTGGCGAAATCGCCCCCATGCCGCCCGTGTTCGGGCCGGTATCGCCGTCTCCGAGCCGCTTGTGATCGCGTGCTGCCCCGATGAGCACGGCCTTGTCGTCAGAGCAGAACGCAAAGAGCGAGACTTCCTCACCTACGAGGCATTCCTCGATCACGAGCGGCATGCCGAGCCTGCGGATGGCGTCTTCAGCTTCTTCGACGCTCTGGGCCACGACGACGCCCTTGCCCCCGGCCAGACCATCCGCCTTGATGACGATCGGCGCGCCCCGACGACGCACGAACTCGATGGCCGGGGCTTCTTCTTCAAAACGCTCCCAGCGCGCCGTCGGAATGCCGGCCGCATCCGCCACGTCCTTCGTGAACGCCTTGCTGCCTTCCAGCAGGGCCGCAGCCTTCGTCGGACCCGCACACGGAATGCCCGCCTCGGCGCAGGCATCCGCCAGCCCAGCCACCAGCGGCGCTTCCGGACCGGGCACGATCAGGTCGATCTTCTGTTCCTGCGCGAACTGCACCAGCCCCCCGACGTCATCGGCTTTCAGCGGAACGAGCGTTGCGACAGACGCCATGCCCGGATTGCCGGGAGCCGCATAAAGGGCGGTCAGTTCCGGCGAACGCGCAAGACATGTAGCCAGGGCATGTTCACGCCCTCCGGACCCGACCAGCAAAACGCGCATTCCGCTTATCCTTTATTATGCAATCGTGGGCTTCGTTTGACGCCGTGCGTAGCATAGACTGACGCCATGATGGAGAGTGATGGCGCATCGATCCGCGGGAATGTTCCGCAATATTCGGTTTCCGAGATTTCCGGGGCGATCAAACGCACGCTGGAGAGCGGATTCGGCCGCGTGCGCGTGCGTGGCGAGGTCACAGAACTCAAGCGCTATCCCTCCGGGCATGTCTATCTGTCGCTCAAAGATGAAGGCGGCAAGATTGCCGGTGTGATCTGGCGTGGGAGTGTCTCGCGGCTCGGTATGGCGCCGGAGAACGGCAATGAGGTCATCGCGACCGGCCGTGTCTCGGCCTATGGCGAACGCTCCAGCTATCAGCTCGTTATCGACCGTATGGAATTCGCAGGCGAGGGGGCTCTGCTCGCCAATATCGAGCGCCTGCGCCGCAAGCTGCTCGAAGAGGGCCTGTTCGAGCCCGAACGCAAAAAGGCCATTCCGTTCCTGCCCTCTCTGGTGGGCGTCATCACGTCGCGCTCCGGGGCAGTGCTGCACGACATCATCACGACGATCAGCCGTCGCTTCCCGCGGGACGTACTGCTCTGGCCGGTTCCGGTTCAGGGGGAAGGCGCGGCCGCGCAGATTGCCGCTGCCATCGAGGGCATGTCCGTCCGCCGTCCCCGCACGCCGGATGTGCTGATCGTTGCACGTGGTGGCGGGTCTCTTGAAGACCTGATGGCGTTCAATGACGAGCGTGTCCTGCGTGCCGTGGCGAACTGCCCCGTGCCGATTATCTCCGCAGTCGGCCATGAAACCGACACGACGCTGATCGATCTCGTTTCGGACCGTCGCGCGCCGACACCGACTGCGGCCGCTGAAATGACCGTGCCTCTGCGCTCGGAAATGGTCGCGGACATGGCGCATCGCAATGCGCGTCTGACGGGGGCGCTCACCCGCATCATCCAGACGGCCCGCGCGCGACTGGATCAGGCCGCTGCCCGTCTGCCCGACCTGCCGGGACTGCTGGATTCGGCCCGGATGCGTCTGGATGATCGGGGCCAGCGCCTCGATCTGGCCCTCCCATCTTTCGTCATGCGTATCCGCAACCGGCTGGATGCGCCGGGGATGCATCTGCCATCGCCGGAGCTCCTGATCGGACGTAGCCGTGCGCGGTTGCAGGCCCTGCGGCTGCCCGCGCCGGAGCTTCTCGTCAGCCGCGCCCGTGGCCGCCTGACGGCACCCACGACCCGTCTGCCCAGCCCCGAACTCCTGATCGAGCGCCGCCGTGCCGCTTTGCGCGCCGTCTCCGGAGAACTGGACACGGCCTGGCAGCGCTCGCTTCAGACATTCCAGCTCCGGACCGAGCGCCAGCGCCTGTCGCCCGATATTCTCAGAAGCGCCATCCGTCTCCAGCAGGCCCGGCTTCAGGGACTGGGCAGCCATCTTGAGGCTGTCTCTCCCCGTGCCATTCTCAGCCGGGGTTATGTCCTCGTGCAGGATGTAAACGGGCAGCCCGTTACGAGTGCGGAGGCCCGTCCTGTCGCGGATCGCGTCGTTCTGTCTTTCGCCGACGGTGATCGTGGGGCAAGACTGGACAGCCTGTCGCCTCAGGGCGATCTTGGACTGTAAATCTTTCATCCACCCGATCTGTGATCCGGAGTCTGCATGCGTTCGTTCTGGTTGAGTCTCGTTGCCCTGCCGCTGCTTGCAGCCTGTGCCCAGCAGCCGACGGGACCGGCGCGGCCTGAGGGCTCTCCCCCGACGCAGGCCAGAATCCCGCCGCAGGATTTCGCGCCGGGTCTGGCGGAGGAGCCGTCCGAAGACGGTAAGAAGAAGCTGTTCAACGATCCTTCGGCCCCGCTGAATACGCCGCCCTGTGGAACGGCGCTTCAGGAACAGGCGCAGGCTGGCGCGGCGATCTACCCGCAGAGTGTGTCCAGTACCAGTTCCTGCCCGCGCAATGCCTGCTTTCAGCCGCTGACCGGCACCTATATCGCGGCAACGGGCGCCCGGAGCGTCTGCCGTTAAGGCATTCGCCGGACTGGCGCCTCCAAATAAAAAGGCCGGTCGGGATTTCCCGGCCGGCCTTTTTCATGCTCGCGGAATGCGCTGACCGATCAGCGCTTCCACCAGCCCACGCGGCGCTTCGGCGGTGCGATCTCGTCGATATTCACCGGCTGAAGGACATTGCCGTCCTCGGTCGGAGCCTCGGCCGGCTTGGCCTTGGTGGTGCGACGGGTCCGGGTCCGCTTCGGCTTGACGGTTTCCTCGGGCGAGACCTCCACCGGAGCAGCAGGGGCTGCTTCAGCGGCGGGTTCAGCAACGGCTGCCTCTGCTTCGTCAGCCTTGGCCTTCGGTGCACGGCGCGTCCGTGTCCGGCGGGGCTTGGGAGCCTCTTCGGCAACAGGCTCTTCAGCGACCGGTGCCGGGGCGGCCTCGGCCACCGGGGCCTCCGCAACCGTCTCGGCCGGAGCCGCTTCTACGGCTTTGGCGCGGGCCGGACGGCGTCCGCGACCCCGGCGGGGCTTGGGAGCCTCTTCAGCCACCGGTTCTTCCACGACCACGGTCGCATCAACGGCCGGTGTGTGCTCGATCACGATTTCCGTAGGCGCGCTGATCCCGGTCTGAAGGGCCTGGGTGGTCCCTTCGAACTCTGCCTGCTCGATCACATCGAAGATATCGAAGCTTCCACCGAACGGATCGGCTGGTGTCGGGCCCGTGTAGCGATGCTGTACGGGACGCTCCTCGCGCTCCTCACGGCGACGCGGGTTACGGCCTGTGGGGGCCGGTGCGTTCGGACGCGCAGCCGGAGCCGGGCGGCGGGGTGCCACGTCGCGTGCCTCGGACACGGGTTCCGCAGCATCCGTCCCGGTCTCTTCGGCGTCTTTGACAACGCGCTTGAAGCGGGTACGGCGACGGCCCGGGATGATGCCGTTTTCGTCAGCATTTTCCGGCGTGGCAGCCTCGCGGCTTTCGTGGGCCGGGGCATCCAGCTCCTGCTGCGTCTCTGCTGCTGAGACATCCCCGTTCTGCTCCCGACGGCCACCGCGACGGCGACGGCGACGGCGACGACGGCCACCGTTGTTGTCCTCGTCGCCTTCGGAGGCCACGACGTCCTCGATGATTTCCGCATCGACAACCGGCGTTTCCGTGCGCAGGGCCACGGGAGCCTGTTCCTCAATGATTTCGATCGTGCGGACGGTCTCCGGAGCGCGTTCGACCTGACGCTCGGGAGCGGCCGTCTGGGCTTTCAGGCGCTCGATGCGCATGTCAGCCGCGGCGAGGTTCTCTTCCGTGCGGAAAATGACCTGCATGCGGTGATGGCGTTCGATGTCTGCCAGCCAGGAGCGCTTGTGGTTCAGGATGTAGAGCGCGATTTCTGAACCGACATAGACTTCGATCTCGGCCGAACGCTGACGCGCACCTTCCTCGTCGATGGCTCGCAGGACATGCAGGGCCGAGCTTTCCGTTCCACGGATGAAGCCGGTGCCCTGACAGTGCGGGCAGGGCGTGAGCACGGATTCCGCAATGGACGGACGCAGGCGCTGGCGGGACATTTCCAGCAGACCGAAATGGGAGATATGCCCGACCTGGATGCGCGCACGGTCGGAGCGCAGGGCTTCCTTGAGGCGTTTTTCCACCTGTGCGTTGTGGCGGCGGCTTTCCATGTCGATGAAGTCGATCACGACCAGACCGGCCAGATCCCGCAGACGCAACTGGCGACCCACTTCCTCGGCGGCTTCGAGGTTCGTGCGCAGGGCCGTTTCCTCAATGTTGCGCTGGGAGGTGGACTTGCCCGAGTTCACGTCGATGGCGACGAGGGCTTCGGTCTGGTTGATGACCAGATAGCCACCCGATGGCAGACGGGCCGTCGGCGAGAACATCGCGTCCAGATGGCCTTCGACATTGTAGCGTGCGAACAGGCTCTGGCCACGGTTCTGCCAGAGCTTCACCTTGTTGGCGTTGCTGGGCATCAGCAGGCGCATGAACTCGCGCGCACTCTTCCAGGCCGCTTCACCATCCACGAGAATGTCTTCGATGTCCTTGGAATACAGGTCACGGATGACGCGCTTGATGAGGCTTGCTTCCTCATAGACCAGAGTCGGTGCGACCGAAGACAGGGCGTGCGAGCGGATGTCGTCCCAGAGCTGGAGCAGATATTCGCAGTCGCGCGTCACTTCCTGCGCCGGGCGGCCGGCACCGGCAGTGCGGACGATCATCGCCATGGACTTCGGCAGGTCCAGTTCCGCGATAATGTCACGCAGGCGGCGACGGTCGGAATCGGATGTGATCTTGCGTGAGACGCCACCGCCACGCAGGGCGTTCGGCATCAGGACACAGTAGCGGCCGGCAAGGGAGATGTAGGTGGTCAGGGCCGCGCCCTTGTTGCCACGCTCTTCCTTGACGACCTGCACCAGCAGCACCTGACGGCGGCGGATGACTTCCTGGATCTTGTAGTTGCGCAGGAAACGGGCCGTGCGACGCGACGACGCGCTTTCCTCGCCCGTGTCGTGCTCGCCACCAACGGTCTCGGGCGCGCGGCGGTCATGGTTGTCGCCGTCTTCGCTCTCGGCGCCGTCTTCGGAAACCGTTTCGGTGTCGCCATCATCGGAGGACTCACCGCGCTCGGCAATTTCCTCTTCCTGGAGCGCGATGAGCTTCTCGCGGTCTGCGACAGGAATCTGGAAATAGTCGGGGTGGATTTCGCTGAAGGCGAGGAAGCCGTGGCGATTGCCGCCATATTCGACAAAAGCGGCCTGAAGGCTCGGCTCTACGCGAATGACCTTGGCAAGATAGATGTTGCCCTTGAGCTGTTTCTTGGTCGATGTCTCGACGTCGTAATCTTCGACGCGGTCACCATCCATGACCACAACACGCGTTTCTTCCGCGTGTGTGGTGTCGATGAGCATACGCTTGGTCATGGAAAACTGAACTCCACGACGCTCCACGGTGGCTGCCTTGGCCGGGGGGAGCATCAGATTGTGTGGGGTGGAGGGAACGGCGCAGTCCGAACGCACAGCGGCGGGACACGTTGGGTCCCGTTCCGGTGAGGTTGCTGGATGCGAGCACGTTGAGTGACATTCGTCCCCTGGACAGACGGCCGGTCCAGAAGCTGGAGCCGGGTGAAAAACCTGATCCGGACGGGCGTCTGGCCTGTGCCGGAGTACATGATCACCAGTTCGGTCCGGTCAGGACAGGATGCGGAGGGCTAGTCACGCATATGTCAAACGACGGGACGTCGTGGCGGAGACAGGGAAGAGCGGGAGCGGCATGGGAAAAGGCTTGGGCCCATGTCCGATCGGACCGCGCTTTACAGGTCCCTGTCGCACAGGATGACCGAAACCGCCCCTTGTGGCAAGCGCGACGTTTTTCATTTGCCCGTGCGCTGTTTTTCCACGCTTCCGTGCCATGTTCCTGACAGGGTTTTGTGCTGTATGCTCGCCTGGTCATTCACCGTCGGACGCTGGGAACAAGGGATGCTGACGCGACGCACGCTGGTAAGTGGTCTCTCAGGGCTGCCGTTGCTCATTCCCGTTGCGGCGTTCGGGCGTCATCCGCTGCATAAGAAACTGCCTGCACCTGCCGTGCATCGCGGTGCGGCACCGCCGAAGCCCCTGGTCATGCTGGACCCCGGACACGGCGGAAAAGACCCGGGTGCCATCGGGATTTCCGGTACCTATGAAAAGCATATTGCCGAAGCCGCGGCCTCCGAACTGAGACGCCAGCTTCTCGCTTCCGGCCAGTATCGCGTTTCCATGACCCGCTCCGAAGACCGGTTCATCCCGCTGGAAGGGCGTGTTGAATTGGCCCAGCGGCATCAGGCACATCTCTTCATTTCCATGCATGCCGATGCCCTGCATGACAGGGATGTGCGGGGTGCGAGCGTCTATACGCTCTCCAGTGGCGCCTCGGATGCGCAGACCGCGTCCCTGGCGCGGACCGAAAACAGCGCGGACCGCTTTGCGGGGCCGGCCTTTCACGGCATGTCGCCTGATGTGCAGCAGATCCTGGCCAGTCTTGTCTCTGAAGAAACACGTCGTGGCTCCGCCCATATGGCGTCGAGCGTCGTCAATTCGTTCCGCAACAGGATCGGACTGCTGACCCATCCGTCGCGTCATGCGGCGTTCGTGGTGCTGAAATCTTCGGAGATTCCTTCGGTGCTGGTGGAAATGGGGTTCATGTCCAACCGGCTGGACGAGGCGGCGCTGCGGCAGGCCGTGCATCGCACGCAGGTCGCCAGCGCCATGAAAGCAGCCATAGACCGCTATTTCGCGTCCCATGCCGGCATCATGACCGGCTGACCTGATATTTCTGCAATGAAGGCTTTACGGTCATGCGGGTTGCGCATGACGCAAGAATCGGTCATTTAACGCAGCCATGACGTTTCTTTCGATCCTCTCGCTTCGACTTATCGGCCCCTGAACGCCTTTCCAAGGCGGACAGCGCTCCGTTGCGTTCAGGGGATAACAGACCGAAAACCATCCTGAACCAGACGAGACGATCACAATCATGACCTTCCAGCATCCGTCCTTCGGCAAGATCGCCGACGACCGCGTCATCATTTTCGACACCACCCTGCGCGACGGCGAACAGTCCCCCGGCTTTTCGATGAACCTCGAAGAGAAGCTCCGCATGGCCCATGCGTTGAGCAATCTGGGCGTGGACGTGATCGAGGCCGGCTTCCCGGTAGCTTCCGAAGGCGATTTCGAGAGCGTGCGTCGCATTGCCGAGGAAGTCCGCGGGTCGGTGATCTGTGGCCTGGCGCGCAGTGGTGGCAAGCGTGACATCGAATCCTGCGGTGAGGCGCTGAAGAAGGCCGAGCGTCCGCGGATTCACAATTTCATTTCCACATCTCCGCTGCACATGAAGTACAAGCTGCGGATGGAGCCGGAGACGGTTCTGGAGATCATCGCGTCCGGCAACCAGAAGGCCCGTCAGTTTACGGACGACGTGGAATGGTCGGCTGAGGATGGCTCCCGTACCGATCCGGACTTCCTGTGCCGCTGCGTGGAAATGGCGATCCGCAATGGTGCCAACACGATCAATATTCCCGATACGGTCGGCTTTGCCACGCCGGAAGAAATGCGCGCCATCTTCACCATGCTGCGCGAGCGCGTACCGGGTGCGGATCAGGTGATTTTCTCCGCGCATAACCATAACGATCTGGGGCTTGGCGTTGCTAACACGCTGGCGTCTGTCGAGGGTGGCGCACGTCAGATCGAATGCACCATCAACGGCATCGGCGAGCGCGCAGGCAATGCGGCGCTTGAAGAAATCGTGATGGCGCTGCGGACCCGTCATGACCAGTACGGCAAGACGACCGGTATCGAGACCACGAAGCTGCTGGGCATGTCCCGCATGCTGGCCACGATTACGGGTTTCGACGTCCAGCCGAACAAGGCGATCGTCGGCCGCAATGCCTTTGCGCACGAAAGCGGCATCCATCAGGATGGTATCCTGAAGAACGCCGCGACCTATGAAATCATGACGCCGGAGAGTGTGGGCTGGAACAAGACCTCGCTGGTCATGGGCAAGCATTCCGGCCGCGCGGCCTTCCGTGACAAGCTGGCCCAGCTCGGCTACCCGCCACTGGAAGACGAGGCCCTGAACGCCGCATTCGCGCGCTTCAAGGATCTGGCCGACAGCAAGAAGGTCGTGTTCGATGACGACATCCGCGCGCTTGTGGATGACGAGAGCCGCGATCACGAGCGGGTTCATCTGATTTCGCTGGAACTGGCGTCCGGCACGAAGCAGAAATCCCACGCCAAGCTCGAAATCAGCGTCGATGGCGCCATCCAGTATGCGGCCGTCAGCGGCAACGGTCCGGTCGATGCGGCTTTCCGCGCCATTGGCGAGGCATTCCCGCATACGGCTGAACTGGCACTGTTCTCTGTGGCCAATGTCACGGAAGGCACGGATGCCCAGGCCCGTACGACGGTGCGTCTGCAGGAAAACGGCAAGCTCGTGGACGGACAGGGTGCCGATGCCGATACGGTGGTCTCAGCCGTTCGCGCCTATATCCATGCGCTGAACAAGCTTCTGACCAAGCGCGAGCGGACGGAGCCTGAAGCGCTGTCCTGATTTTTCAGGGGCAGGGTCTTTCAGGGAACGGGCATGTGGAGACATTCTGCATGCCCGTTTTTTTTTGACACAGGCAGTAATAACGAAAATATATAGTTTATATAAGAAGTAGACAAACATAACACGATCAGTATGGTTCCCTTTCTGAC
Source organism: Gluconobacter sp. (assembly GCF_047722525.1). Taxonomy (GTDB): domain Bacteria; phylum Pseudomonadota; class Alphaproteobacteria; order Acetobacterales; family Acetobacteraceae; genus Gluconobacter. The sequence continues at coordinate 85,525 of NZ_JBDNYY010000007.1, read as the reverse complement.
CGAAACAAGGGATCGTCATGCCGTATTCATGGCTCTACACGCTTTCAGGACTGCTGGTAGGATTCCTGGTCGGAATGACCGGTGTCGGTGGGGGGTCCCTGATGACGCCGCTGCTGATCCTGCTGTTTGGGGTAAAACCCCAGTCCGCGGTAGGGACGGACCTGCTCTATGCCGCCATCACCAAGATCTTTGGTACGGCGCTCAATCGCCATCACGGCGTTGTACGGTGGCGGATCGTATTTTTGCAGATGGCCGGTAGTCTTCCCGCCGGTCTGCTGTGTCTGATCTTCCTGCACCATGTCGGTCCGAGTCCGTTCGTCTCGAAGCTGATTACCGAAGTGCTGGGCGTGGCGCTTCTGCTGACGGTACCAGCCATCCTGTTCAAGCCGCGGCTGCAGAAATGGTCCAGCAGTGCCGGAACCCTGCGCCCGCAGACAGTCGATGTGCTGACGGTTCTTCTGGGTGTCGTGCTGGGAACGCTGGTGACACTGTCATCGGTGGGGGCGGGGGCCATTGGCATGGCGGCGCTGACCGTGCTTTTCCCCCGGGTCAGTACGCGGGAACTGGTGGCGACGGATATCGCTCATGCCGTGCCCCTAGCGCTTCTGGCGGGTGGCGGGCACTGGCTTCAGGGCGCAGTCGATTCCGTTGTGCTGGTGGAACTGCTGATGGGGTCCATTCCGGGCATCCTCCTCGGGACGCTGCTGGCCGGACGCCTGCCAGAGGATGCACAGCGATGGTTCCTGGGCATCCTTCTGGCGATCATTGGTCTCAGAATGATCTGAGACCAATGGTTCGGGAGGGTACGGCTCAGTAGCCGTATCCCCCCTGATAGTTCTGGGCCGGCTGCTGCTGATAGCCCCCCTGCTGGGAGTAGCCGCTGTTGGCCGGATAGCCGTTGGGATATTGCGGCTGCTGACAGTTGGTGTTGGGCGGGCACTGGTACTGCGGCTGCATGTACTGGCCCTGCTGCTGCGGATAGGCGCCCTGCCGGTTGTTGTAATAGCCCTGCTGCTGGCCATTGGTATAACCGCTCTGGTAGCCGGGGCGGTTGGGCGTCGTGACGGCACCCGCGCCAGCACCCAGAACACCGCCTGCCAGAGCGCCGATCGCAGCGCCACGGCCACCGCCAGCAAGGGCGCCGATGGCTGCGCCCGTTCCGCCGCCCAGAAGGCCGCCGCCCAGGGCGCGTGAGCCCGGGTCATAGTTCCCCTCGCAACCTCCCAGAGCCAGGACTGTGGCGAATGCTCCGACCAGCGCCGTACAGCGCAGGGCAGAGTGGGAAAAAACGGTCCTCATAGTCCGAATCCTTGATCGTCTCTAACGGAGTGAGCGCTGCTTATAGCTCAATATCCGTTGCGTGGGCGGTTGGGTGTCGTCGCCGCACCTACTGCCGCACCGGTGCCACCTCCGGCAAGGGCTCCGATGAGCGCGCCGTGTCCGCCGCCAGCCAGCGCACCAATCGCGGCGCCACCGCCTGCACCAATCAGGGCACCGGACCCCGCGCGCGCGCCACTGTCATACGGGCTGCCACAGCCAGTGAGGGCAACGCCACAGAGAGCCAGAGCTGCCAGAAAGCGGGGAGTTGTGAAGGTCTTCATGACAAAACATCCTGTTTGACGTTCCGATCCGCAGTCCAATGAGCGGTGCGGGAGAACGGTTTCACAAATCTAGACACACACAACGTGACAGAAGGGTGGCAGGATCGGGGCGCACGATTATTTTTTTCCATGTCCCCGGAGGGGGCTGTACGCTCCGGCCGTACCGCGCGCATTATATTGTGTCTTCGGCCCTTGCTGAACCTGCGTCGTCTGGTTAAGTCCACCCGCGGGGAACCGCCCCGCAATCACGATCCGCCATCTGTCCCCCGCACAGAGCCGCGCCAGGAGTTTTGGATGTTTTCTCGTCTGCTGGGTCTCATGTCTGCCGACATGGCCATCGACCTCGGCACTGCCAACACGCTCGTTTATGTCAAAGGTCGTGGCATTGTCCTCGATGAGCCCTCCGTTGTGGCGATTGCCGAAGTGCGTGGCAAGAAACAGGTTCTTGCAGTGGGTAACGAAGCCAAGCAGATGGTGGGCCGTACGCCGGGAAACATCACGGCCATCCGCCCGCTGCGCGATGGTGTGATCGCGGATTTCGAAGTCGCGGAAGAAATGATCAAGCATTTCATCCGCAAGGTTCACAACCGCCGCGCCTTCGCCAGCCCGCAGATCATTATCTGCGTGCCCTCGGGTGCTACGGCTGTCGAGCGCCGCGCGATCCAGGAAAGTGCCGAGAGCGCGGGTGCCCGCAAGGTGATGCTGATCGAGGAGCCCATGGCGGCAGCCATCGGCGCGGGCCTTCCGGTCACGGAACCGTCGGGCAGTATGATCGTGGATATCGGTGGCGGCACGACGGAAGTGGCCGTCATTTCCCTTGGCGGCATCGTCTATGCGCGCTCGGCGCGCGTGGGTGGAGACAAGATGGACGAAGCCATCATCTCCTATATCCGCAAGACCTATAACCTTCTGGTCGGTGAAAGCTCGGCAGAGCGCATCAAGATCGAACTCGGCTCGGCCATGATGCCGGATGATCCCGCGAACCCTGACGGCCCGCTGACAGAAATCAAGGGGCGGGACCTCATCAACGGCGTGCCGCGTGAAGTGATCGTCAGTCAGGCCCAGATCGCCGAGAGCCTGGCCGAACCCGTCATGCAGATCGTCGATGCCGTGACGACCGCGCTTGAGAACACGCCGCCCGAACTGGCCGCCGACATCGTGGACAAGGGCATCGTCCTGTCCGGTGGTGGCGCGCTGCTTTATCGTCTGGACGAGGTGCTGCGTCTGTATACGGGTCTGCCCGTGACGGTCGCGGAAAACGCCCTGTCCTGTGTGGCGCTCGGAACGGGGCGCGCGCTGGAGGAAATGCGTCGTCTGCGCAGTGTTCTGAGCAGCATGTACTGAGGACTTGGCTGACGCCGGATGCTGTCCATCCATGCCCGGCAGGTGCTTGCAAAGGCCGTCCTGCCCATCCTGATCCTGCTGGCAGTGGGGCTTGTCCTTCTTGGACTGGTCCGTCGTCCGGCCGTTGACGGGGTGCGCCTGATGGCGACGGATTTCATGGCGCCAGCCTATCATGGACTGGTCTGGCCGCAGGAACGGGCCGCGGTCTGGCTGACGGATCTGCGCGGTGCGACGGATCTGGCAAAGGAAAACGCCCGGCTGCGCGAAGAAAACCGGGCCCTGCGACACTGGTATGATGTCGCTGTGGCGCTCGCGGCGGAAAATGGCCGTCTCAAGAAAAGTCTGCACTGGATCCCGGAGACGGTGCCCCAGTATGTGACCGGCCGTGTGACGCGGGACGATGGGGGGCCGTATTCACGCGCGGTCCTGCTGGATGTCGGAAGCGGCCATGAGGTTCGGATCGGGGATGTGGCTCTGGATGCCGCCGGATTGCTGGGACGCGTGACGGAAGTCGGACCGCATACGGTGCGCGTCCTGATGATAAACGACGATGCGAGCCGCATCCCCGTCACACTGGCCACATCGCATGCGGATGCGATCATGGCGGGGGACGACACCACCGCACCCCGCCTGATCTTCTATCCGCAGGATCACCATCCCGTTGAAGGTGAGCGCGTGGAAACCCGCGGCCAGAGCACGATGCCTGCCGGACTGCCGGTCGGTACGGTCCATTACAGCGCGCCTAACCGGCCGGTCGTGGTGCCGGACGCGGATCTGGACCGGCTGGATATCGTCCGGGTCTTCGATTACGGCGATGACGACTCGCAGGCGCCGGATGCACCGGGCCGTGTGCGGGTGAAGAAGCTGCCCCAGAACCCGCTGACCGGACCGCTGCCGTTTTCATGGCTGCCCAACCTCCCGGACATGCCGGGACGGGGAGGGCAGTAAGCGCCATGGTTGCCGAGAACTCCACGCCGCACCTGCATTCCGCCGTCGAGCCGAAACAGACCTTCCGCCGTGCGCTCGACATGGCGGCACGGGCGGCCATGCCGTCCCTGTTTGTCATGTTCTCCGCGATTCTGCTCTCCGCGCCGTTCGGTATTCCAGGACAGGCGCAGCTTCAGTTCGGGATCGCGATGTGCACGGTCTGGTTCTGGGCGTACAGCCGGCCCCGCTCCATGCCGGCGCTGGCCGTGTTCCTGTGTGGGCTGGTGGTGGAAATCTTCAGCTTCGGACCTCCGGGGACCGTCCTGCTGTCGCTGCTGGTGATTTATGGTGTCTCGCATCACTGGCGCTATGGCCTGTCCCGTCTGGGTTTCATCGCGGGATGGCTGATCTTCAGCATTTTTGCCGCGCTGGCCTCCTTTTTTCAGTGGGCTCTCGTGTGCCTGCATGCCGTTGCGCTACTCTCACCCGTGCCTGGCCTCTTTCAGGCAGCGCTGACAGTCGGTATCTATCCCAGCCTGACCGCGCTGTTTGTCTGGGGACGCCGCACATTCGCCAATCCCGATCAGGCCTGACAGCGTCCTCTGCGTCCCGCACGCAACATGCCGCGCGGAGGGCTGCCTTCTTTTCCGGATCCTGAATTTCTGCCCTGATGTTTTCCCGAAACAACCCTTTCCGGTCGCGGACACGCCAGAAGCGTCACGACGAGCCTGTGCGCTCGGGGCGTGGTGTCTTCACGCGCCGCGCGCTGCTGGTCATGGCCGTGCAGGCCGGGGTTCTGGGCGTACTCGGGCGGCGGCTGTACACGCTTCAGGTCGTGGATGGCGGCCATCTGCGCCAGCTCGCCGAGCGCAACCGGACCAGCAAGCGCCTGCTCGCTCCGGCGCGAGGCACGATCCATGACCGTTTCGGTGTGGCGCTGGCGGACAACAAGGTGAGCTGGCGCGCGCTTCTGATGCCGGAAGAGACGACGGACATCCCAGCCGTCATCGAGCGCTTTTCGCAGATCGTTCCGCTGGACGAACACGACCGTGCGCGGATCGAGCGCGATCTGCGGCACGTTCATAAATACGTCCCTGTCACCCTGCATGAATTCCTGTCCTGGGACGACATGGCCCGGATCGAACTCAATGCACCGTCCCTGCCGGGTGTGCTCGTGGACGTGGGATCGACGCGGCTTTATCCGTTCAAGGATCTGACGGCCCATATCGTGGGCTATGTCGCGCCTCCCAACGAAGAGGACGTGGCGAAGGACACGACGCTCTCGCTGCCGGGAATGCGTGTGGGCCGCGCGGGGATCGAGCAGACGCAGGAGGCCTCGCTGCGGGGTGAGCCGGGGTCCGTGGAGATGGAAGTCAACGCGGTCGGACGCGTTATTGGCGAAATCGACCGTGTGGAAGGCCAGCAGGGCGAGGATGTGCGCCTGACACTGGATTCCGTGCTCCAGCAGCAGGTTCTCAATCGCCTTGAGGACCGCGTTGCAAGTGCCGTGGTCATGGATTGCCGCAATGGCGAGGTGATGGCGATGGTGAGCACGCCGTCCTTCGATCCGTCGCTGTTTGATTCCGGCGTCAGCCACGCCCAGTGGAACGAATGGGCGAATGACCCGCGCACCCCGCTGGTGGACAAGGCGGTGTCCGGTCTCTATCCGCCCGGCTCGACCTTCAAGCCCGCCGTGGCCCTGGCCGCTCTGAAATCCGGTTCCGTCACGGCGCATGACCGCTTCAACTGCCCCGGATATTACGATCTGGGCGGCGTGCGCTTCCATTGCTGGAACCGCTGGGGACATGGCCTCATCAACATGCATGAGGGCCTGAAATATTCCTGCGACGTCTACTTCTATGAAGTGGCGCGCCGCTGCGGCATGGACCCGATCCAGGCCGTGGGCAATGCGATGGGGCTGGGCGTCAAACTCGGGATCGAACTGCCGCATGTGCGGTCCGGCGTCATTCCTACGCCGGAATGGCGACAGCGGCACGGGTTTCACTGGAATGGGGGCGATACGGTCAATGCCGGTATCGGACAGGGCTTCGTGCAGGTCACGCCGCTTGCCCTTGCGACCTATGTCTCGCGCATCGCATCGGGGCGGGACGTGCAGCCCCATTTGTTGCGGGCCACCAACGATCAGCTTTCTTCGCTGGCATCACTGGACGGGGTAGCAAAGGTCGATCTGCCGCCCGACTATCTGGACGTCGTGCGCGGTGGGATGTTCGCGGTTGTCAACGAGCCGCATGGCACGGCTCCGAAAGCCCGGCTGGATCTTCCGGGGGTCCAGATGGCTGGTAAGACAGGTTCTGCACAGGTTCGTCGCGTATCCCGGGCGCTGCGTGAGTCCGGGCACTTCAATTCCATGAACCTGCCCTGGGAATACCGTCCGCACGCGCTGTTCATCTGCTTTGCGCCGTACGACAATCCGAAATATGCGGTTTCCGTCGTCGTGGAGCACGGCAATGCCGGAGCGGATGAGGCGGCCCCGCTGGCCAAATTCATCATGACCGATGCCCTGCTGCGCGATCCAGCCAGCGATGTCCGTCCGCCTGCACCCGTGGCGGCTCCGGCCACAGAGCCTGTCGCAGAGGGTGCACAGCCTGCGAACCCGGCATCCACTCCGGCTCCGCAGCCGGCAGGGCAGGGGCAGCCAGATCCGGGAGCTGCGCAATGAGACGCAACGGCCTGAACACCTTCGGCTTCCTTAAATCGGACCGCCGTCTCCTGCGCGCGGAGCCTGATTTCCGGCCCATGGCGCGGCTGCTTCAGGTCAACTGGCTCTACGTCCTGCTGGTCTGTCTGCTGGCGGGTGTGGGCTATATCGCGCTTTATTCGGCCGGTGGCGGATCAGCGAAGCCGTTCGCCGGGCCGCAGATGGTGCGGTTTGGCTTTGGCCTTGTCATGATGATCGCCGTCTCGCTCGTCAGTCCGCGCATTCTGCGTATGGCATCGGTGCCGGTCTATCTGCTGTCGGTGACGCTGCTCGCTCTCGTGCTGCGGATGGGGCATGTAGGCAAGGGTGCAGAACGCTGGATCAATCTGGCGGGTATGCAGTTCCAGCCTTCCGAATTCGCCAAGATCGGCCTCGTGCTGATGCTGGCGACCTGGTTTCACCGCATCGGCAATGAGCGGATGGGCAATCCCCTGCGCCTGATCCCGCCCGCGCTGCTGACCTTGCTGCCTGTCCTGCTGGTGCTCAAGGAGCCGAATCTCGGAACTGCGACCATCATCGGCGTCATCGGTGCGACGATGTTCTTCGCAGCCGGAATGCGGCTGTGGCAGATCCTGCTGCTCGTGGCGCCGCTGCCCTTCATGGGGAAGCTGATCTACAGCCACCTGCACGACTATCAGAAGGCCCGGATCGACACCTTCCTGCACCCCGAACATGATCCGCTGGGCGCGGGCTACAACATCATCCAGTCCAAGATTGCTCTTGGTTCGGGTGGTATGTGGGGCGAGGGATACCTGCATGGCAGTCAGGGACAGCTGAACTTCCTGCCGGAAAAACAGACGGACTTCATCTTCACCATGATCGGAGAAGAATGGGGCTTCGTCGGCGGGATCGCCGTCATTACGCTGCTCGGAACGCTCGTCATGGGCGGGATGCTCATTGCCATCCGCAGTCGCAACCAGTTCGGGCGGCTGCTGGGTCTCGGCATTGCGATGGATTTCTTCCTGTACTGCGCGGTGAACCTGTCGATGGTCATGGGTGCCATCCCGGTGGGCGGCGTGCCGCTGCCGCTCATTTCCTATGGCGGTTCGGCGATGCTGACGATGATGTTCGGCTTCGGCCTGCTCATGTCGGCCTGGGTGCATCGTAACGAACGCGATCCGGGTCAGGAAGACGATGAGGACTGAGCGCCTGCCTGCTTTTTTTATGCCGAAAGACGGCGGCATGTCGGCGTCCCGGCTGGCGTTCTGGGGACTGGTCTTCGCGGTGGCCCTGTTCCTGAGACATCCGGGCGCGCTGCTGATGGCGCAGTTCTGGGGAGAGGATTCATGGGTCTGGTATCCGCAGGCCTATGAACAGGGTGCGGCAAGCCTGCTCAATCCGGAAACCGGATATCTCCAGACTTTTCCGCGCTTGATCGGCCTTCTGGCGCAGGGATTGCCGTTCCATCTGGCCCCGACCCTTTTTGCGGTCGTAGCCTTTCTGGTGCAGCTCGCGCCGCCCCTGTTCCTGCTGACCGGACGGCTCGATCAGGCATGGCCCGACAGGGCGTCGCGCCTGTTGTTCGCGCTGTTCATGGTCGCGTTGCCCAATTCCTACGAAGTGCAGGTCAATCTCACCAACTCCCAGTGGCACCTCGCCATTCTGGCGTTTCTGGTTCTCCAGAGCACGCCGCCACAGGGCTGGGGGCAGCGCCTGTTTGATGGCGCAGTCCTGCTGCTGTCAGGGCTGACAGGGCCGTTCTGCGTCTTCCTGTTTCCGGTCGCTCTGATCCGTTTTGCGGCGGTCCGGGACCGCTCGCACCTGATACGGCTTGCGCTCGTCAGCCTCTGTGTGGGCCTGCAGGCGATCACCTATCTGCACAAAGCGCATCAGCGGGTCGGCACCGAACTCGGGGCGTCGCTTATCACCGGGATGCGCATCATCGCCCTCAATATCGAGATCGGTCTCCTGTTCGGACAGCATGTGGCTGCGGATGTGGCGGGGTCCGCATTGTGGTGGCAGCATCGCAGTCCGGCGGTCGTGCTCTGTCTTCTGGGGAGCGCCGCCCTGACCTATGCCTGCATGCGTGGTCCCGCAATTTTCCGCGAGGCGCTTCTTGCGTCCGGGCTCACCTTTGCGGCCGCGCTGGCGCATCCTCAGGTGTCCATTGATCAGCCCCAGTGGCATATCATGCAGTATTCCGGCTGGAGCGACCGGTATTACATCTTCGCGATGCTGACCCTGCTCGGGTCATTCTTCATCATTGCGAAGGCCCCGCGCCCTGCGGTGAAGGCCGCCGGAGTTTCAGCGCTCCTTCTCGTCACAGCCGCCTGTGTCCGGGACTGGCACTTTCCGTTCTTTCCGATGTCGGATTTCTATATGAAAGCCGCAGAGTTCGAACGCGCGGCCGCCGGAACCGTCATCACTTACGGAATCCAGCCCTCGCCGATGACCGCACAGATCCGCAAGCGCTAAGAACCGACGTTTCCGTTGCGGAAATCATAAGCGGGAGGCTCATTGTGACTCAGGTCTGGAATACGACGAAGATTAACCGCTCAGCAGATCCGCCAGATCGTTCTGCAGGGTAAAGGGTGGGGCGGTAGCAGCGACAGTTTCCAGAAGTGGTACGCCGCATGCCATCAGAAAATCTGCGATCCGGTCCAGTGTTTCGGGATCGCGTGTCGGATCATCTGCACTGCCCTGCGGCACCCAGATCAGGGTCTCGTACCGGGCCCGTGTCAGCAGGACGCGATAGGTGTTCAGTCGCCACAGCGCCGTTTCCGCCGATTTTACATTGGCCCATTTCGTGCCCGAGAAACGACGTGGCTGCCAGCGATCGCCTGAAGGCGCGCGGATCAGGTCTCCGTCCCAGCAAAGCCCCACGAAATCCAGCTCAAGCCCCTGGATTGCAAACTCCGTCGCATAGGTTTCCAGCGCATCGGAAGCCCGGATATCCCTGTCCGGAACCCAGCGGTTCAGAAACCACTGCGAGACGGCCTTGTCGTCCATATGCGGGACTTCACAGCCAAGCCCCTCGGCGCGAAGACGTTTCGCTTTGGAGCTTGCGACCAGTCCGGATCGGTACGTCAGGCGGGAGCGATAACGCAGCCCGGTCCGCAGATCATCCAGACTGCGTGTGAGCCGAAACGGCAGATCCGTCTGCCCGGCCAGACGTCGTGCCGTCTCGACGTCTCCATTCAATACGGCATTGACCCAGCGGGGTGCTTTTTCTTCGCGCAGGGAGCGGATTGCTACCCCGAGATGCAAAAAGGGCTGTCGGGCCGCCGCAAGTGTTGATGGCAGATGGGTCAGGTCCCCGGTCCCGATCACGTCCGGAGCGGCCTCCACCACCCATGCCGGGTGGCTTAAAAGTGCCTCGCCCCAGCAGGCCAGACCGCCTTCGCCATCATTGATTTCCTGCCCATGCCCGATCAGACACAGAATGGCCGCAAACCCTTCATGCCGTCCCATGATGTCCAGCAGATGCGCAGGCTCGGACTCCGTCAGCTTCACATGCCGCGACGCACTTTTGCGTACGGCCTGAGCCCGCGTCCAGCATCGCTGGGCCTCGTCAATAACCATGATCTGCTCAGGCGGACATTCCGCCGGACGCCTGATATAGTGATCGCGGAACTTCGTCAGGGACTGGATGGTGGACTCCATCCGCTGCTCCACGAGGGGACGTTTCTGCCCACGGCTGACCGTATCGCGTGTCAGGGCTTCGCGCAGCACCGAGACAAGGGTGGGGTTTCCGGTCAGGAACGTCGCACCTGTCCCGGCGTCCCCATCCGTAAAGGCCGCTTTCAGGCCGCATAGCGTCTTACCCGCGCCCGGAATACCCGAGACGAAAACGATGACCTTGCGGTCCTGCATCCGGGCCGTGTCCAGAATGCTGGCGATGCACGCTGAGGTCTGTGTCAGGTTTGTCGCATCGGCACGGGCGGTGTGGATGTCGGCAACGCTATGTGTCGCGTAAATCTGCCGGGCCGCCTCCACAATGCTCGGGACCGGATCGTAGGGAGCATGTTCCCATTGTGCGGGGACCAGCGGATGATCGGTATGAGTCGTCTGTGCCGCCAGCGTGGTCAGGAGCGTTTTCAGTCCCGCTGCATTGACGCGCTGAATCTCTGTGACGCCCAAGGGAAGCAGAAGCGGCGTTGTCTGGGCTCGGGATGGCGCATCCGTGGCGATCAGAATGGGAATGAGCGGGTGAGCCCGGCTTGCAGCATGAAAATCCAGCAGGTCGAGCGCATAGCCCTCCGTCTGGGAGAGGGCTGCGGCATCGAAACTGGATGAGCCAATCTTGAATTCCAGCACATAAATCGCGCCGGGTGAGACCAGAACGGTGTCGATCCGTCCACCAAGCCGCGGGATCGGGAACTCGAACAGAACCTGCCAGTCCTGCGCGTTGGGAATTGTCGGAAGAATATCGCGCAGAAGGGCGATCTGGGCGTCCCAGGCGCGAGCCTGCTGCGGCTCGCCCTGAAAACGGTTCTGCACCACCTTGTGGGACAGGGCGGCGCAGAGCTGTTCCGGTGAGGTGTGAAGGAACGTGGTGACGGATCCGGACCACCACGCTCCCATCGTCTTAGCCCTCGATCTGGCCGAAATCGGCGATCAGGGCCGTCGTCGCGCGGAAGCGGGACAGCAGCTTGAGGCGGTTGGCCCGCACCTCCGGTTCCGGCGCATTGACCGTGACGGCTTCAAAGAACCGGTCCAGCGTCGGGCGCAGGGCCGCAATGGCCTGCATCGCATCGGTGAAGCGCTCTTCCTTGAGGGCCGTTTCGATCGCGGGAACGGCCTGATCCAGCCCAGCGGCCAGAGCGCGTTCCTCGTCCTGCGTATAGAGGACCGGATCGGGCGCGCCGGTATGCGGGCCGTCCTTCTTGTCCTCGATGCGCAGGATGTTGGCGGCTCGCTTGGCAGCAGCGAGCAGGTTGCGCCCGTCTTCCGTCTGGATCATCTCCGACAGTGCCGAGGTCCGGGCCAGAAGCCGGACCAGATCGCCATCCAGACCATCGGTCAGCATGGCCGCGAGCACGTCATGCCGCTCGCCTTCGCTGCGAAGCTGCACGCGCAGACGCTCGGCAATGAAGTCCGGCAGCTTGGCCAGTTCGCCGCCCGTCCGGCCATTCGCGGCCTGTGCGAACAGCGTCGTCAGGTCCAGACGCAGCCCGTTGTCACGGATCGTGCGGATGATGCCGAGTGCCGCACGGCGCAGCGCATACGGATCGCCCGAACCGGTCGGCAGTTCGCCAATGGCAAAGAACCCGGCCAGCAGATCCAACCGGTCCGCGAGTGCTACAGCGACCGAAACCGGTGCTTTGGCCGTATCGTCAGACTGACCGCGCGGTAGATAATGTTCGCCCACGGCGCGGGAGACAGCTTCGTCCTCGCCATCATGCGCCGCGTAATAGCCGCCCATGACGCCCTGAAGTTCCGGGAACTCGCCGACCATGCCGGTCGTGAGATCCGCCTTGGCCAGCAGACCCGCGCGCTCGGCCTGCGCAATCTGCGCGCCATCAAGCCCCATGGCCTGTGCCACGGTGCCGGCAAGCTTCGAGATTCGATCGGCGCGTTCGGCCTGTGTGCCGAGCTTGGCATGGAACGTCACCGCCGCCAGAGCCGGAACGCGGTCAGCCAGTTTGGTCTTGCGATCCAGATCCCAGAAATGCCGCGCATCGGCAAACCGGGCGCGGAGCACGCGCTCATTGCCCGCTGTGGTCAGCTTGCCGCCATCCTTGAACGGCAGATTGCCGATGAAGGCGAAATAGGGCGCGGCCTTGCCGTCCGGGTTCCGGAGCGCGAAATAGCGCTGGTTGATCCGCATGGAGACCTGCATCACTTCCGCAGGCAGATCCATGAACGCAGCGTCGATCTTACCCAGAAGCGGGACCGGATATTCGACCAGCCCGCAGACTTCATCGACCAGCCCGTCATCCTGCACGACCGTGATGCCATGCTGGGCCGCCAGACGCGCAACACCGGTGCGCACCATGTCGCGGCGGCTGTCCATGTCCACAATGACCGAGCGGGTTTCAAGCTCGTCCTGCCACTGCTGGCCCGACAGGATCTCGAACGCGCCCGGAGCGAGGAAGCGATGACCTTCGGAGAGGTTGGACGCCTTCAGACCATGCGCGTCATCCCCGTCACGGGCGAGGGCGAACGGCACGACATGCCCGTCCAGCAGACACGCGATCCGGCGTAGCGGGCGCACCCATGTGAAGTTCGAACCCGCACCCCAGCGCATGGATTTTGGCCAGGGGAACTTCCACAGCAGCTCAGGCACGGCCTCGGCGACGCGGCTTTCCGCGCTCACCGGGTCGAGCGACCTGTTCAGAACCCAGAAGCCGTTTTCCAGCGTCAGATCCGCCGGTGTGACGCCATGCTTGCGCGTGAAGCCTTCCAGTGCCTTTTCCGGAGCTCCCTCGCGTGGGCCACGCTCGGACACGCTGCGGGCCGGGATTTCGGCATCGACGGTCAGGATCGCCGCGATGCGACGGGCGCCGAAGAACGTGCGCAGTTCACGCGGGTTCAGGCCATCCAGTGCTTTCGTCAGCAGCGAACCCAGATCATCGGCCGCGCGGGCCTGCATGCCGGAGGGGATTTCCTCGCTGAACAGTTCGATAAAAAGTTCAGCCATGGGACGTCTCCTCCTCACCGGCGAGCCAGGCATCGCAGGCGGCTTTGGCAAGCGCTCGGACGCGCCCGATATAGGATGCGCGCTCGGACACGGAGATCACGCCCCGCGCATCCAGCAGATTGAACAGATGCGAGGCCTTGAGGCACTGGTCATAGGCGGGCTGGGCTACGCCGGCCTCGGCCAGACGCATGGCCTCCCGCTCGGCATCGTTGAAATGGGTCAGCAGCATCTGCGTGTCGGCGAGTTCGAAATTATGGCGCGAATAGTCCCGCTCGGCGCGCAGGAACACGTCGCCATAGGTCAGGCCCTTGCCGTTGAAATCGAGGTCATAGACGTTCTCGACGCCCTGCACATACATCGCCAGACGCTCGAGCCCGTAGGTCAGCTCCGTGGAGGGCATGACGGTCGGAATGCCGCCAACCTGCTGGAAATAGGTGAACTGCGAGACTTCCATCCCGTCACACCACACTTCCCAGCCCAGTCCCCAGGCGCCAATGGTCGGGTTTTCCCAGTCATCCTCGACGAATCGGATATCGTGCAGCTCGGGGTCGATCCCGATGGCGCGATAGCTGTCGAGCAGAAGCTGCTGGCTGTCTTCCGGCGTCGGCTTGAGCAGCACCTGATACTGGTAATAGTGCTGAAGACGGTTCGGGTTTTCGCCGTAACGGCCATCCGACGGACGGCGGCAGGGCTGCACATACGCAGCGGCCCAGGGCTTGGGACCAAGCGCACGGAGCGTGGTGTGAGGGGAGAGCGTGCCTGCTCCGAGTTCGGTATCGTAGGGCTGCAAAATGGCGCAGCCCTTCTCGGACCAGAATTGATGAAGGCGCAGGATCAGGTCCTGAAAGCAGAGCGGCCGGGTCGCAGACAATTCGATAGGCTCCGGTTGGCAGAAATCGGGCGTCACCTTACAGGCACAGGCCCTGAACCGGAAGGGAGCGTCATTTCGCGATCTTGTGGCCGATCTTGTAGACTGCGTGCGAGTGCATCATATGATTAACGCTCTGCAATTTCTTCATCTGGAAGGATGATGACGATGAACAACGAAGAACGCGATCTGATCGCCCGTTTCGTCGCCCGTGTCGGGGGAGGGCCGCAGGTCACGGGGCCTGGACAGCCGCCGGCCGCCCCTCTGCCGCCCATCGACCCTGAAGCGGACCGCTTCATCGCCGACAACTTCCAGAAATATCCGGAAGCCCGCTATCGCGTCACGCAGATGGCCGTGGTGCAGGAAGCCGCTCTGGCACAGGCGCAGAACCGCATCCGCCAGCTCGAATTCCAGCTCCAGCAGGCCCAGCAGCAGCTCGCGCAGGTGCAGCAGTCGGGCGGTTCCAAACCGGGACTGTTCGGTGGGCTGTTCGGTGGTGGCAACCGTCCGCAGCAGTCGGCACCGCCGCCGGGCTGGGGCGCGCAGGCTGCCCCGCCGCCGAACTTCATGCCACAGCAGCAGTATGCCTATCCCCCGGGCTATCAGCCGGGCATGTTCCAGCGCGGCGGTTCGGGCTTTCTAGGCTCGGCACTGACGACCGCCGCAGGTGTCGCTGGCGGCATGATGGCTGCAAACGCGCTTGAAGGCCTGTTCTCCGATCATCATGGCGGCGGTGATGCCGCTGGTGGCTGGGGCGCGGGTGGCGACACCATTATCAACAACTACGGCAGTGACGCCTCGGCCGCCGATCCCTTTGGTGGCGCTGGAACCGATGCCGGCAGCTTCTCGGATTCCGACTTCGGCGGCGGCGGGGACGCTGGTGGTGGCGGAGATTTTGGCGGCGGTGATGGCGGCGGCGGATTCGACGACATGTTCTGACCCTGTCTTCGCCAGACAGATCTTTGTGCAAACCCGTCCGGTCAGCGTGTCCGGGCGGGTTTTTTGATGTTTGCTAACCTGGCGGCTTATGCTGCGTTCGCTTTCATGACTGTTCCCATTCCCCAGCCGGGAGGCCATAGCCGATGTCCCCATCCGTTCCGAACGCCGATTTCCGTGATCTTGCAGCCTTCGATGCGCTCGAAGACGGAAAGATCACGCCGTTCTCCCTGGATGGAACGCCGGTGGTCCTCATCCGGGACGGGGACAGCGTGCATGCCTTCGCCGGAAAATGTCCGCACAAGGAAGCTCCGCTGGAACAGGGCGCATTCTGTCGGACGGCAAAAGGCAGCGTGCTGGTTTGTCCCTGGCACAAGGCCGTTTTCGATGCGACGGATGGCAGTCTCGTCGAACCGCTGGCGCTTGATCCCCTGCCGCAATATCCCGTCGAGATCCTTGATGGCCGGGTGCTGGTCGGATTGAAACCGATGCAGCGTCAGGCGCCCGAAAAATGGCAGGAGAATGAGAGCGTCCTGCTTCTTGGCGCGGGTGCTGCGGCCGTCAGCGCGGCCGTGACGCTCCGGGCGGAGGGATTTGCGGGCACCATCACGATGGTGAGCGAGGAAAAGGATCTCCCCTATGATCGCACCGCCCTGAGCAAGACCGTTCTCGTCAGCGAATCCGAAAAGGCCCATGCACCGCCGGTCCGGGACGAGGCGTTCTATACCGAACGTGGCATCACGCGCGTCAGTGGGCATGTGGCGGCTTTTGACCCACAGACGCGGACGGCAAAACTGCAGGACGGCACCGAACTGACGGCCGATCATGTCCTGATCGCCACGGGAGCCGTCACCCGAAAGCCCGATATTCCGGGGGTGGACATGCAGGGCGTGTACACGCTGCACCGGGAAGCAGACGCCGAACGCATCGCCGCCATTCTGGACCCCACTCTGGCGGTGACGATCGTGGGCGCAGGCTTCATCGGGCTTGAAGCTGCGTCCTCCCTGCGTCAGCGCGGCGTTGGCGTGACGATCATTTCCGACAGCGAAATCCCGATGGAAAAGCAGTTCGGGCGCGAAATCGGCGTCCGCCTGCGTCAGCTTCACGAAGAAAACGGCGTGGCATTTGTCTCGGACGCATGGGTTACGAAAATCTATTCCGACGATGACAGGGACGGAACCGCTTCGGGTGTGGAACTCGATGACGGGACGCGTCTGCCCGCCGCGTTCGTGCTGCTGGGCGTGGGTGTGACCCCGGCCACGGACTACGTTTCGGGGCTGGAGCGCGACAAAAGCGGCGCGATTGTCGTGACCGGTCAGATGCGTGTGACCAGAGGCGGGGAGGCAGGGATCTATTCCGGCGTGTATGCGGCCGGGGATGCGTCCGCCGTTTTCCATGACGGTGCGCCACGGCGAATCGAGCACTGGCGCCATGCCGAAGTGCAGGGGCGGATCGCGGCCCTTGCGATGATGGGACATGACACACCGAACGTGCCGATGCCCTGGTTCTGGACGCAGCAGTTCGGCAAGAAAATCGAGCTTCTGGGATGGGGCGAGAGCTTCGACAATGTGGCGCTGGAAGGCGATATCCGGGGTTTCAGGTTCCTTGCGACCTATCTCAGGGATGGCAAACCCATCGCACTGGCCGGGGCAGGGCATGCCGCCGATATGGCGCGCGCCGCGGTCGATTTCGACGGTTTCGTGAAGGAAAAGGCCTGAACCAGCCCATGAAGTCGCAGAAAACTTGACATGAGAGGGCCGTCCCGGCTTCCTGCGCCCACCTATCCGCACAGGACGTTGAAGAGGCCCGACATGCATCCATACCGCACCCATGACTGTAGCGCCCTGCGCGAACAGGACGCCGGACAGACCGTTCGCCTCTCCGGCTGGGTGCACAGCAAGCGCGATCATGGCGGGCTGCTGTTCATCGACCTGCGCGACCATTACGGCGTAACGCAGATCGTCATCCCATCCGGCACGGACCTGCTGGAAAAGGCCGAGCGCCTGCGCGTCGAGAGCGTCATTACCGTGACCGGCAAGGTCGTGGTGCGTCACGGATCGCAGCGCAATCCGAACCTGCCGACCGGTGATGTGGAAGTTCTGGCTGAGGCTCTGGAAATCCGCTCCAGCGCCGAAGTTCTGCCGTTCCAGGTGGCGGGCAACGAGAACTACCCCGAAGACCTGCGCCTGAAGTACCGCTACATCGACCTGCGCCGCGACAAGATGCACCAGAACATCCTGCTCCGCAGCAAGGTCATCACGAGCCTGCGTCAGCGCATGATCGCGCAGGGCTTCACGGAATTCCAGACGCCGATCCTGACGGCTTCGTCTCCCGAAGGCGCGCGTGACTTCCTCGTCCCCGCCCGTCTGCATCCGGGGAAGTTCTACGCCCTGCCGCAGGCGCCGCAGCAGTTCAAGCAGCTTGCGATGGTTGCGGGTTTCGACCGCTACTTCCAGATCGCACCCTGCTTCCGCGATGAAGCCTCGCGCGCGGACCGCAGCCCGGGCGAGTTCTATCAGCTCGACTTCGAGATGTCCTTCGTCACGCAGGAAGACGTCTTCACGGTGCTCGAACCCGTCCTCGCAGGCGTGTTCAACGAATTCACGCCCGAAGGCTGGAAGATCACGGACGGCGCCTTCCCGCGCATTCCCTATGCCGATGCCATGCGTGATTACGGCTCCGACAAGCCGGATCTGCGCAACCCGCTGATCATCAAGGACGTCACGGAAGCGTTCCGCGATTCCGGTTTCGGCCTGTTCGCCAAGATCGCAGCCTCTGGCGGCCAGATCCGTGCGATCCCGGCTCCGGGTGCGGGTGATCGTCCGCGCGGCTTCTTTGACAAGCTGAACACCTGGGCGCGTGAAAGCGGAGCTGGTGGTCTGGGCTACATCATTTTCGAAGCAGAAGGCGGCAAGGGCCCGATTGCCAAGAACCTCGAAGCCGAGCGCGTGGAAAGCATCCGTGAAGCCTGCGGCCTGAAGGCCGGTGACGCCGTGTTTTTCGCAGCAGGCAAGGGGGACGAAGTTGCCAAGTTCTCTGGCGTCGTCCGCACCAAGGTCGCAACCGAGCTGGACCTGATCGAGAAGAACGCGTTCCGTTTCTGCTGGGTCGTGGACTTCCCGATGTTCGAGCTGAACGAAGAAACCGGGAAGGTCGACTTCTCGCATAACCCGTTCTCCATGCCGCAGGGTGGGCTTGAGGCGCTGAACACGCAGGACCCGCTGACGATCAACGCCTACCAGTACGACATCGTCTGCAACGGCGTGGAGCTGTCTTCTGGCGCGATCCGGAACCATCTGCCGGAAGTCATGCTGCGTGCCTTCGAAATCGCAGGCTACGGCCCCGAGGTCGTGGAAGAGCGTTTCGGCGGCATGCTGAACGCCTTCCGTTACGGTGCCCCGCCGCATGGTGGTGCAGCGCCGGGTGTGGACCGGATCGTGATGCTGCTGGCCGATGAGCCGAACATCCGTGAAGTCATTCTCTTCCCGCTCAACCAGAGCGGCGAGGACCTGATGATGGAAGCACCGGCTCCGGTCGAGCCGGCCCGTCTGAAGGAGCTGCATCTGGCTCTGGACCTGCCGAAGCCCAAGCCGACCGCCAGCAAGTAAGGCTCTTTCATTCCCCTGTCAGACCGGCGTCTTCAATTCTGGAGACGGCGGTTTTTTTTGCCCGGCACTGAAACACTTCGTCATTCCTGCGTTGTGAGGAAAAGCTCTCCAACAAGCAGGCAGACCCATCATGGCCGAAGACAAGAAAAACGCCTTCCTGACAGACGTGCAGACGCTGCGGGAGAACGCAAAGAAGTCTCTGGACGACGGCGCTGTAACCGCCACCTACAAGGGGGACGTCAAGACCGCGATCGACATCCTTCAGGCCGTTGTTGCGACGGAACTGGTCTGCGTCCTGCGCTACACGATGCACGCCATTTCCGTCGAAGGCCTGACCAGCGAGAGCGTCGGCGCAGAGTTCAACGAACACGCAGCCTCAGAGCGCAAGCACATGCTGGCGGCCGCAAACCGCATCGACCAGCTCGGCGGCGTGCCGAACTTCAATCCCGAAGGTCTGGCTACGCGTTCCGCGACCGAATACGGCAATGGCGGCAATCTCGTTGAGATGGTGAAGCAGGACCTGATCGCCGAGCGCGTCGTGATCGAGCATTATCAGGAACTGATCCGCTATTTCGGCGACAACGATCCCACGACCCGCATCATGCTCGAGGGTTTCCTGGCCGACGAGGAAGACCATGCCACGGATCTGCATGACCTGCTGGTAGCCCATGAAGGCAAGCCGTTCCTGTCATAGGCCTAAAACATCTCTGCATGTACTCAGGGCGCCTTTCCGAACGGGGAAGGCGCCTTTGCGCATTTATGAGCTTACCAATGAACCCGTATGCCAGCCGTGATGGCTGCGCTTCCGCCAGCCGCACCCTGAATGGTGTCCCGATGTCCACCAAAGAAACTGGCTGTGAGATCAACGCCCGGAAGTGATTTCAGCGGATAGGAGAAGGTCGTCGTGACCCCCTTTTCTTCCGTCAGCGGAGACTGGGCAGCCCGCTCCACGTCAAATGGGCCGATCTTAGAGAGGTGCGACAGATCCACAGATGCCCATTCCGGTCTGACCGGGAAAGCCTCTCTCTTCTGGGTGAAAGAAAAGCCGCGAGCCGGTACCAGAATTTCCGCGCCTTTCCTGAAGCTGACAGTCGGGCGCCCTCCGGGCGACTGGGGCAGGACATTCCGGTGAGGTGGCATGAAGTAGGGTGCTGCTTCAGCACGAAGCGGAGATGTCCATAAACCACTCAGGACGATCGCAGCGAGCCGCCAGTCAGGACGGGTCAGGGGACGGGCCACGGCAGTAGGCTCTCGGCGTGGCCGGAGCGAGAAGAACGGTACGGCAATCACGGCTGACCCTCCCAACGAAAACAAAGACTGGGAACGTCGGTAGTCGCGGGGTCTCTCGCCAAGCAAGATGCGCGGAAGTCTCTATGGGTGTGTCAAAAGTACAACTGTCAATAAAACGCTAAGCTTCAGAATGGTGGCGCCGAGATATTTATTAATAATAGTTGCAAATACAACACGCATAAACTTCTGTGTCTTTATGTTACAGATGGCAGGGTTCTCCTGAAATCTGCAATACAAAATCATGCACCGCCCGGATTCCGCCACAGATGCGCCGCATCGGCGTCAACAGCGCAATGGCATCATCTTTCCGTGACAAGGCGTCATGAGAAGGAGAGCATTGATGCTGAAACATCTGTCAGGGATCTTGGCTGTTTCCGCCCTGTTTGCAGGTACGATGGCGATTGCGCCGATGTCGGGAACAGCCCATGCCCAGTTCGTGCCCTATAGCGGCCCCTACCGCCAGCCACCACCGCCACCCCATGTTCTGCCTGAACCCGTTCCGCCCCATCATGGCGACATGCGCTGGATTCCAGGGCACTGGCGATGGAGCGGGAACGGCTATCAGTGGCAGCCGGGCCATCTGACGCGACGGTTCAATCTCCGTCACGCCTGATACAAAGCAGGAGTCGGAGCAGTGCCTCCGGCCCCTTTGTGCAGTCAGACCGTGACGAGAACCGGAACGTGATCGGAGGCCTTTTCCGTCGCGCGCTCGTCCCTGTCGATCACGAAGGACTTCAGCCGTTCGGTCAGCCGTGGTGACAGCAGCGCATGATCGATCCGCAGGCCCGAGTTCCGCTGGAACGCTGCCGCCTGATAATCCCAGAACGTGTAGTGCCGACCCGCAGGATGCAGGGCACGCAGAGCATCCGTCAGTCCCATCCATTCCAGCCTGCGGAAAGCCGCCCGTGTCTCGGGGCGCACCAGCGCGTCATCCGGGGAAAGGGCGCCCGGAGCCAGATCTTCGTCCGTCGGGCAGACATTGAAGTCCCCGATGAACGCAAACGGCTTTTCCGCATCAAGCAGAACCCGCGCCCGGGTTGCCAGCGCATCAAAGAAGGCGAGCTTGGTCGCGTAACCGTCCTCACCGCCGGAATTGCCGTTGGGCAGATACAGATTGCCGATCGTGATGCCGTCGAGTTCCGCCTCAATATAACGGGCGGACGGATGATCGAAGCCCGGAAGCGTATGATGCGGCACCGTGAAAGGCCGCCGCCCGATCAGGGCCACGCCGTTATAGGCCTTCTGCCCTGACGTCGCGACATGCAGCCCGGCTTCGGCGAACACGGCCGGAAACTGGCTGTCCTCGCATTTGATTTCCTGAAGGCACAGCAGGTCACATTCCGGATGGCGCTCCAGCCAGTCCTGAACATGATGGGCGCGGGCGCGAATGGAGTTGATGTTCCAGCTTGCGAAGGTGAACGGCGTGGCACTCATCGGATCAGGCCAGCGAGAAGCTGGTGCCACAGCCACAGGATGACGCTGCATTGGGGTTCGTGACCGTGAAATGCGCGCCCATCAGCTTGTCCACGAATTCCAGTTCAGCGTTCTCCAGCAGGTCGAGGCTGGTCGTATCAACGAAAACCTTCGCACCATCACGCTCGATGACGACGTCATCCGCAGCCTGATCCCGCTCCAGCCGGAACTGGTACTGAAACCCGTTGCATCCGCCGGCCAGAACCGCAACGCGCAGCGCAAGCCCTTCCGGCTCGGGCTGGGCGGCGATGATGTCCTTGATGCGGGCGGCGGCGCTGGCGGAAATGCTGAAAGGCACGGTGTCGGACATGGGCGTGTGTTCCCGGACTCTGAAAAGGCGGCTGGACCCCGTGAGGCCCAGCAAGACGGCTGCGGTCCTGATTATATGGTCAGAGACGCCCGAAGGGCAAAGGCTCCGTGGTTGCACGCACGCCGGGCTGGCGTAGAATGAAACTGTGATCCGGCCGGAAACGGCGCTCTACCGGCCATAAGGCTTCGGGGC
Source organism: Gluconobacter sp. (assembly GCF_047722525.1). Taxonomy (GTDB): domain Bacteria; phylum Pseudomonadota; class Alphaproteobacteria; order Acetobacterales; family Acetobacteraceae; genus Gluconobacter. The sequence goes on along the minus strand of NZ_JBDNYY010000007.1, from coordinate 63,674 downwards.
AGGGTTCACAGCCAGACGGCTCACACACAGGACATGTCTTGATGGTAGCGATCTACGCGGTACAGGACTCCGGCTCCCGGGGACGGCTCTATCCTGAAGTGGAAAGCCCCGTCCGCTCCCCCTGGCAGAGGGACCGTGACCGTGTGCTGCATTCTGCAGGCTTCCGCACCCTGCAATACAAGACGCAGGTCTTCATCAACCACGAAGGCGATTTCTTCCGCACCCGCCTGACACATTCGCTCGAAGTCGCACAGATCGCGCGCTCCATTGCCCGCAGTCTGGACCTGAACGAGGACCTGACGGAAACCGTCTCGCTCGCCCATGATCTTGGCCACACGCCGTTCGGTCATGCCGGTGAGGATGCGCTTTCTCTCGCCATGAAGGACTGGGGCGGTTTCGACCACAACACCCAGTCCCTGCGTCTCGTGACCGCGCTCGAAGCCCGGTACCACGCCTTCGATGGCCTGAACCTGACCTGGGAAGCGCTCGAAGGGCTGGCCAAGCATAACGGCCCGGTCAAACGCCCGACGCCCTATTTCGTGGACTACGACGCAAGGCATCATCTGGACCTGCAAAGCCATGCCTCGGCCGAAGCACAGGTTGCGGCCATGTCGGACGATATCGCCTATCATGGCCACGATCTTGATGACGGCCTGCGCGCCGGGCTACTGTCTTTCGAGGATATCGAAGACCTGCCGCTGGTCGGCGAAGCCCTGCGCCGGTCCCGCGACATGGAGCGGCAGATCGGGCGTGAGGCGTCCGATCAGGCCCAGCGCGTGCGTCACGAAACCATCCGCGTTGTCATCAACCAGCTCGCCACCGACCTGACGGACCAGACGCGCCGGAACCTTGAAGCGCTTAACCCTCAATCGGCCGATGACATCCGCCATGCCGGATATCCGGTCGTGGCGTTCAGTCCGGAAATGCGCGAGGCCAACAAGGCCATTCGCAAGTTCCTCTATGCCCGCATGTACCGGCACTGGCGCGTCAACCGCATGGCGCGGAAGGCTAAGATCGCGGTCCGGGAAATTTTCGACATTCTCTCCGAAGATCCCGGCCTTCTGCCCGATCCGCTGCGCGGGCGTGCCAAAGCCGCCGATGACGTGCAGCGCAGGCGTCTGGTGGCCGATTATATTGCCGGAATGACCGATCGTTTCGCGATGGAAGAACATCGACGGTTGACGGACCTCTCCGTGCTGGGCTGATAGAGCCTCTGATTTGAAGACGCGTTACAGGAATCGAGCTGAAATGGCCGCTGACACCACGACCCTTACGACTGACTGTCTCTTTGCCCGCACCCGGGTCCAGGTGTGCGACGCTCTGCGATCGGTCGTCCCCGGCCTGCCGGAAGAGGTGGTGCAGCGCGTCGATCTGACCCCCACGCGGGACCCGTCCCATGGTGACATGGCCACGAACGCCGCCATGCTGGCCGCCAAGCCCGCGCGCCGCAAACCCGCCGACATTGCGGCTGAACTGGTCGCGAAGCTCTCCGAACTTCCGGAAGTCGCGAAGGCCGAAGCCGCAGGTCCGGGCTTCGTGAATCTGACGCTCAAGCCTGAAGTCCTGCAGGGCGTGGCAGTTTCCGTCCTCAAGGCTGGCGAACGCTATGGCCGCTCCACGATGGGGCAGGGGACGCGCGTGAACGTGGAATACGTCTCCGCCAACCCGACCGGCCCGATGCATGTCGGTCATTGCCGTGGCGCAGTGGTCGGGGACGCGCTGGCCAACCTGCTCGAAGCCGCAGGCAGCCCGGTGACGCGCGAATACTATATCAACGACGCCGGAACACAGGTCGTCGCCCTGACCTGGGCCACATACTGGCGCTATCTTCAGGCCATCGGCACGGAGATTTCCGCGGATGATTTCAGCCCGCTGACCCCGAACGGCCTGCAATATCAGGGCGAATACCTGGTCCCGGTCGCCGAGAGCATCGCTGACAAGCACGGTCGCACACTCGCCAACGCTGACGGTGGCCCGGCCGATCCGTCCGTCTGGTTCGAGACCGTGCGCCGTGAAGCCCTCACGCAGATGATGGCGGCCATTCGCGAGGATCTGGAAGCGCTCGGCATTTCGCATGAAGTCTTCGCCAGCGAAGCCGAAACTCTGGCCAGTGGCCGCGTGGATGCCGCGATCGCAAAGCTCGACAGCAAGGGCCTGCTCTATGAAGGCGTGCTGGAGCCGCCCAAGGGCAAGATGCCGGAAGACTGGGAAGCCCGCCCGCAGACACTCTTCCGCTCTACCGAGTTCGGCGACGATCAGGACCGTGCCCTGCGCAAGTCCGACGGCACCAACACCTATTTCGCCAACGACATCGGCTATCACGCCCAGAAGGCCGAGAATGCCGATGTCCTGATTGACGTCCTCGGCGCCGATCACGGCGGGTACGTCTCCCGCATGCGGGCAGCCATTTCCGCCCTCACGGATGGCAAGACCGGCTTTGAAGTGGTGATGTGCCAGATCGTGCGTGTCGTGAAGAACGGCGAGCCCGTGAAGATGTCCAAGCGCGCCGGCACATTCGTCACCCTGCGTGACCTGCTGGACGAGGTCGGCCGTGACGCCGTGCGCTTCACGATGCTGACCCGCAAGGCCGATGCACAGATGGAGTTCGATCTGGACGCTGTTGTCGCCCAGACGCGCGACAATCCCGTGTTCTACGTCCAGTACGCCCATGCCCGCTGCCGCTCGGTCCTGCGTTCGGCCGAAACGATGTTCGGCGCGGACGCCGTGACGCCGGAAGCCCTGTGCGGTGCTGACCTGACCAACCTGTCTTCGGACGTCGAACTGGCCGTCCTGCGCCGTCTGGCCGCGTTCCCGCGCAGTGTCGAAGCCGCGGCAACGGCCCGTGAGCCGCATCGGATCGCGACCTATTGCATTGATCTGGCCTCCGACTTCCACGCCCTGTGGAACCGGGGCCGCGAAGACACCACCCTGCGCTTCCTGCATGAGAACGACCGCGCAACCAGCCTGGCCAAGCTGGCGCTGGTTTCGGCCATTGCGGGAACGCTGCGCTGTGCCCTCACCATTCTCGGCGTCGTGCCGGTAGAGGAAATGCGATGACCCCGGAAAACGATCAGGACCGCAACCGCCCCGATCCGGGCGATTACGCCCAGGCACCGAAGCAGTCCTCCGGCCCACGCCCGCAGGCCCGTTTCGACCGCGAGCGCCTGAGCAACGATTACGACGACGAGCCTCCGCCACGCCGTCGTCCGGCTGCGACCGGCAATGCCGCAGGGACAGGCCGTCTGGCGTCCCTGCTGGGTAATGATCCTGCCACGCGCAAGCTGGTCGGCGGTGCGGTCGGTATCGGCGTCGTGCTGCTTCTGGCGGTCGGCGGCTGGTCCCTGACCGGCGGCCATCATGGCGGTATTCCCATCATCGGGCCGCCGCCAGGCCCCGTGAAGGACCGCCCGGCCGATCCGGGCGGGATGCAGATCATGGGTGGTGACGACGGCGATACCGACATGACCGGCAACGGCGAGGCGCATCTCGCCCCCGGACCGGAACAGCCCGACACGAAAGCGCTGGCCCGTCAGTACGGCGTCCCTCCCGGGACACCTGCGCCGGAAACGCCTAAAACGGATGCTCCGGCTCAGGGCGCAACACCGGACAACGCTCCGTCAGCCCAGACGCCTGCCATTCCGCCGGAAGCGGCGGCCCCTGCCGATACGGGACAGTTGTCACCGGGCACGGCTCTGCCCGCCACGCTTCCGGAAAAGCCGCAGGATCAGGCCGCGCCGCCCGCAGAAGCTCCGAAGGCCACGCCTCCAAAGGACGTTCCCAGGGAAGCGCCAAAGAAAGAAGAACCGCCCGTTCATCACGCCGTGCGACCGGCCGAAAAGCCGCTTCCCGCGCCCGTGCCGCAGCCCGACACTGTCGGACCGCCAAAAGCCGCTTCTCCCGCCGCGCCTAAGGCAGAAACGTCTGGCAGTGGTGCGCATGAGGTCCAGCTTGGCGCGTTGGACAGTGAGGCCGCCGCCCGCAAGGAATGGGACAGCCTGCGCCATCAGGCACCGGCCCTGTTCGCAGGTCACACGCCGTTGTTCGAAAAAACCACGCGCGGCGACCATACCTTCGTGCGGCTGCGGATCGGTGGCTTTGCGGATCTCAAATCCGCGCGGGCTTACTGTGTGAAGCTGCACGCGCAGTCCGTCGCCTGTACGCCGGCCCAGTTCTGAGAGCTGGCGTTTGAGCGAGACACTCCATCTGACGCTTGACGGGTTTGAGGGGCCGCTGGACCTGCTCCTCGACCTGGCCCGCAGGCAGAAGGTGGATCTGGCGAAAATCTCCATCCTGCAACTGGTGGAGCAGTATCTGGCCGTTGTGGAAAAGGCCCGTGCGGAAGCGCGGAGCCTGCGCCTGGAACTGGCGGCGGACTGGCTGGTCATGGCAGCCTGGCTCGCCTGGCTGAAATCCAAGCTGCTTCTTCCCGCCGAAAACGAAGATCCGGACGCCGAAGATGCGATCGAACTGCTTCAGGAACGCCTGATCGAACTCGAACGGATGCGCGCAGCCGCCCGATGGCTGGCCGAACAGCCCCGTCTGGGCATCGACGTATTCCGGCGCGGGGAGGGGGAAGACCATACCGAAATCGACCGCTCCGGCCTGCGCGTGGATATGCCCGCACTGATTACGGCCTATCTGTCCGCCCGCCGTCGCACGGGGCGCAGACGGGTCTATGCTCCCCGTGCCCGCCGTTACTGGAGCGTGCAGGACGCGCTGTCCCGCCTCAAACGCCTGCTTGGAACCGACAGGGTGGTCGGCTGGCAGACCCTGACCTCCCTTCTGCCGGGCCCGGATGAACTGGACGGGGAGGAGGGGCCGTATGGTCGCAATGCCGCTCTGGCAGGAACGCTTCTTGCAGGGCTCGAAATGGCGAAGGGTGGGGCGCTCGAACTGCGCCAGCCGGAAGCGTTCGGTGAAATCGAATGGCGGGCCGCTGCATCATGACCGACCCTGCCATGCTCGACCGCGCCTGCCTTCTGGTCGAAGCGCTGGTCTTCGCCAGCCCCGAACCCGTCAGGCCTGCTGCCATCGCCGAGCTTCTGAAAGCACAGTCCGTACCGGTCTCGATCGATGACGCGCTCGCAGCCGTGCAGACGCGTTACGCCGATCATGCCGTCGAAATGGTGCTGGTCGCAGGCGGCTGGCAGTTCCGGACCCGCCCGGAATTCGCATCTGCCCTGACGAAGGTTGTGGAAAAGCCCCGCCGCCTGAGTCGGGGGGCGATGGAAACACTCGCCATCATCGCCTATCACCAGCCCTGCACCCGAGCGGAAATCGAGGCCATTCGCGGCGTCTCGCTCGGGCAGGCCATTCTTGACGCCCTGCTGGAAGACAGCCTGATCGCCCCCAAGGGCCGCAAGGAAGTCCCGGGCCGTCCGGTTCTGTGGGGCACCACGGCGAATTTTCTGGAAAGTTTCGGCCTGCCGGATCTCAGAGGGCTGCCCAGAAAGGAGGATTTCCTTCTGGACCGCGCGCCCACCGAGGCTCCTGCCGAAACCCCGGACGACGCAAACGATGCTTCTGCCGTAGGCGGAACGGAGCAGACAGGCTAGGAATGACGCATGTTTGACTTCAGCTTCTCGGAAATCGCGCTGTTCGTGATGGTGGCGATGGTCTTCATCCGCCCGAAGGACCTGCCGGTCGCCATCCGCACCCTGTCGAACGGACTGAAGGCCATGCGGCGCATGGCGGCAGAGTTCCAGTCCCATGTGGACGAGATGGTTCGCGAAGCCGACCTCTCCGAAGCGCGCGACCAGTTCCGGGACCTGAAGAACTTCAATCTGCGCGATCGTGTCACGAAAGCCATCGACGGCGACAATTCCATCCGTCGCAGTCTGGAACTGGACGGCACCGCCAAATCATCCGCCGCCGATCTTCCGAAAGTTCCTCCCGCGCCACCGCTTCCACCGCCGCCCCTGACGGATCTGGAAACGGTGCCTTACAACGCACGACCCCATTTCGAACCGGCCGCGGACCTGCCTGTGGAGCCGGAGCCCGAGCCTAATGAAGACGTCTCGGATGCCCCCGAGATTCTTCCCCCCAGTACGGCAAGACGGCTCCTGCATGAGCGCTCCCGCTGGCGGGCGCCCGACATCCTGCCGCCTGTCCGCGCCATTCATGCCGGCCGGCGCGTGACCATTGCGAGCGGAAAGGACGGCGAATGACCGAGACCGACAGCATCAACGATACGCCGATGCCGCTCCTCGAACATCTCGTGGAACTGCGGCGGAGGTTGATCTGGTCCATCGTGACCTTCGTGATCGCGTTTGCCATCTGCTACCACTATTCGGGCGAGATTTACCGCTTTCTGGCGGCCCCGCTCGGCAACATCATGCGCAAGAACGGCGAGCAGCCGCATCTGATCTACACCGCGCTGTATGAGGCCTTCTTCACCTATATTCGCGTGGCCGTTTTCGGTGCGACCTGCCTGTCCTTTCCCATGATCGCCATACAGGCTTGGATCTTCATCGCCCCGGGCCTGTATCGCAGCGAAAAGCGTGCCTTCGCGCCGTTCCTGATCGCAACACCCATCATGTTCCTGATCGGCGCCGCACTCGCCTATTACGTGGTTTTCCCCTACGCGTGGCAGTTCTTCCTGTCGTTCCAGACACCGCAGAATACCAATGGCGGCATGCAGATCGAGCTTCAGGCGAAGGTCTCAGAATATCTGACGCTGGTCACGAAAATGATCCTGGCCTTCGGGGTCTGTTTCGAGCTGCCCGTCGTGCTGACCCTGCTGGTGCGCGTCGGCCTGCTGAGTGTGGCGCAGCTCAAACGCTTCCGCCGCTATGCCGTCGTCGCCTCCTTCGCCGTGGCCGCCGTGATCGCCCCTCCCGATGCGATTACGATGCTGAGCCTCGCCATTCCCCTCGTCGCCCTGTACGAGGTATCCATCCTCACGGCCCGGTTCGTCGAACCGAAACCCATGGCCGCTGATGAAGACTGATGACCAGACCTGCCGGAGCCCTGAACCATGCATGACCTGAAAGCCCTGCGCGCCGACCCGGCCGCTTTTGACGCTGCTCTCGCACGTCGGGGCCTGTCACCCGTGGGACAGCAGCTTGTCAGTGAAGATGAAGAACGCCGCGCCGCACTTGCCGCGTTGCAGGAGGCGCAGGGTGCGCGCAAGGCGCTGGCCAAGGAAATCGGCCTGCTCAAGCGCCAGAAGCTCGATACCGCCGAGATCGAAGCAAAGGCCGTGGCTCTGCGCGACCAGATCGCGGGTCTGGAAGAGCGTGCCAACACGATCCAGACCCGCATCGACGACGTGCTCAAGGCCCTGCCGAACCGTCTTGATGCATCCGTGCCGGACGGAAAGAGCGAAGACGAGAACGTCGTCGTCCATGTCCGTGGCGAGAAGCGCGAATTTGCGTTCGAGGCAAAGCAGCATTTTGAACTCGGCGAAGCGCTGGGTCTGATGGACTTCCCGACCGCCGCCAAGCTGTCCGGCACGCGTTTCGTCGTCCTGCGTGGTGCGCTCGCGCGTCTGGAACGTGCGCTCGGCCAGTTCATGCTCGACACCCACACGACCAAGTTCGGCTACAGCGAAACCAGCGTGCCGCTTCTGGTCAATGACGAGGCCATGTACGGCACGGACAAGCTGCCAAAATTCGCCGAGGACTCGTTCCGGACCGAAGATGGCCGCTGGCTGATCCCGACCGCCGAAGTCCCGCTGACGGCCTCCGTCATGGGCGACATCCTGCCCGCCGACGCCCTGCCGATCCGCATGACCGCGCTGTCGCAGTGCTTCCGGTCCGAGGCCGGGTCGGCCGGTCGCGACGTGCGCGGCATGCTGCGCCAGCACCAGTTCACCAAATGCGAACTGGTTTCCGTCGTGAAGCCGGAGGACAGCGAGGCCGAGCATGAACGCATGACGCAGGCTGCCGAGACGGTTCTGGAGCGTCTGGGTATCACCTTCCGCCGGATGCTGCTCTGCGCGGGCGATACGGGCTTCGGTGCGGCAAAGACGTTCGATCTGGAAGCCTGGCTTCCGGGCCAGAAGGCCTGGCGCGAGATTTCCTCGTGCTCCAACACACGCGATTTTCAGGCACGCCGCATGAATGCGCGCTATCGTGCAGAGAATGGACCGGCCTTCGTCAACACACTCAACGGGTCCGGTCTTGCTGTCGGCCGCACCATGATCGCTGTTATGGAAACATATCAGAACGAAGACGGCAGCATCGATATCCCCGAGGTTCTGCGTCCCTATATGGGCGGGCTGAACCGCATCGGCTGAGGAATGCCAGGCATGATCACGATCCGCAGTTTCGCCCTTGCCCTGCTGGCCGCAGGGTCCGTTTTTGCCTCAGGCCCCGCGCAGGCGGACAGCATGAGGACACTGCATGGTCAGGCGCTGTACCGCGAGCGTATGGCCGTCCCCCCGGGCGCCGTCCTGAGCGTCTGGATCGAGGATACGGGCGCCACGCATGGCGCGCCCCTCGTCATGGCCGAGCAGCGTGAAGAGATCCATCATGCCGTGCCCATTCCCTATACGCTGACCTATCCGGCCCTCCCGCCGGGAGGACATTACGTTCTGAACGCGGAAATCACCGTTGAGGGACGTCGGCTGTTTGCCACGCCCGACGGAGGTGTACCTCTCGATCATCCCCGGCTTCTGCTGCGTCATGTAGCCGGGACAGCCGTCAAGGCGCCTTACGGGGCATGGCGGATCCAGAGTGTGGGCAGCCTCCATTTTGACAATACCGCCGAAGCACCGGGCCTGACCCTGCAACAGGATGGCACCGTGTACGGCACGGATGGCTGCAACCGTCTGATGGGGCATTTTACGCTTGAGGCCCAGGCCCTCCGCTTCCTCCCCTTTGCCATGACCCGCAAGGCCTGCCTTCCGCCCCTGATGGCGCAGCAACAGCAGATCGGGGCTTTCCTGCCAGCCGTAACCTCATGGTCGCGTGATGGTGAAAATCATCTCGTTCTGCATGCTGGCGGTGCCGCTGGCACGATGGTGCTCGTGCCGCAGGATGCACAATAATCGCAGACCGGTTTTCCAAAAAACTTTCAGTCTTTTACATCTTTTCGAGGATAGGGGGTATCCTGCCTCTTCCCCCCCAATAGACAACGGGACTAACCTGATTCAGCTATCGCTGTATTTCAGAATGCATTGATCAGACAAAACTTCTCCCGTCACATCGGGAGAACTCTGACCGGCAGAGAGTTTTGTCACATGGCATGGCGCGCCAGTGTTATCAGGCCGGAGGCTTATTGATGAAAACGACGATCCAGCTTGGGCTGGGACAGAAATGGACTTCTCCACCACTCGCAGGCGCGGAAGTGGGTGAAGTAAGGGAAATCATTACTCTGGGGGCAGGCAGGGTTGCTTTCAGGGTAGAGGGCCAGTCGCTTGCGCCGACGCATGTTTCCGAGGCGGCGTTCAGGGCATGGATCAGAGAGACGGAGGCGAGATTGACCAAAGACGCCATTCCCCCTGCGCAGCTTTCTCCCGGACTTGAACTTGGGCGCCGCATCCGGCTTCTTCGGGAAATGGCGGGCCTGAGTCAGCAGCAGCTCGCCGAAAAAGTCGGTATCTCGCGTTCGGCCGTGGCGTTCTGGGAAACGGGCCGCTCAGGTCATGTCGGCAAGCATCTGGGCAGTCTTGCGCAGGTTCTGGGCGTCGAACCGGAAGTCCTGCTGACGGGGATGGCCTACAAGGCCATTCAGGAGACCCTGACCCCGGACGAAAACACGATGCTCACCCTCTACAGGCAGCTCGATCCGCTCATCAAACTTCAGGCCCAGAAATGGATCGAACGGCGTGTGCGTCATCACACCACGAGTGAAGCCCAGGGCGAGAAAACACGGGCTCAGTCTAAAATTGCCTGAAATCCGGGCCTGTCTTCTGTCAGGCCCGGAACCCCGTCAGGAGGGGCGCCTCCGGCTGCTCCCCGGACGCTTTCCACCTTTCGCAGGGTAGGACTTGCCTCCGGGCTTTTTCGGTCCTGGAAAGGGCTGTCTGCTTCCGGGCCTGTCCGCGGGGCCGCGACCGGCACGTCCCCCCGGACGCCCCCCGACGCGCTGCTGCTTCTGACTCTCACGCATCCGGCTCTGGGTCCGCAGGACCTGTTCGATCCAGTCATTGAGAATGGACGTGTTGATTTCCGCGTCCTGCCGGGCCGGATAGGCGTCCGGGAAGCGCAGCGCCAGCCACCGCCAGGCCACCAGCCGCTTGTGCCGTTTCTCGGCCCGCTCCAGCTCCTCGCGCCCGGCCTGTTCCGGATGCGGCAGACGCCCCGTACCCGGCGGCGGCACCGGACGTCCGGCAGCATGATCGGCAGCCCACTGGACAAGCCGCTGGATCCCGTTGTCCCGCTCATCAATCGGACACATGGCATAGGTCCAGCGTGTCGAGAGATCGAGGTTTTCCACACCCTCCAGAGCGGCGGCGATTTCCAGCGCCTGCTCCATGTCGGCGAGGCGGTAGTTCGGGTCATCCGCCCGCAGGACGGCGTGTTTGATACGGGTCAGCACACCGTAGAGACTGTCACTGCCGATCTCTTCAGCCACGGCGCGGACGATGTCGGAGTCCGGCTGCACAAGAGGGCGCAGTTCCTTGATCTCTTCGGGAGGCGCGCTCAGCATTTTCCGGACAAAGGTCGGGCTGCCCGCGCCTGCGAGCACGCAGACCAGCCCGCTTTCATGCTTGCCGTAACGTCCCGCGCGGCCGCCGATTTGCTTGATTTCCTGCGAGACCAGATCGCGTGTCTGCCGTCCGTCGAACTTGCGCAGCGCACTGAACACGACACGGCGGATCGACAGGTTCAGCCCCATGCCGATCGCGTCCGTCGCGATGAGGATATCGGCTTCCCCGTTATTGAAGCGAGCGGCCTCGGCACGCCGGACTTCCGGGCTCAGCGCACCATAGACCACGGCGACACGACGCCCGCGCGCCATGAGTTCAGCCCGCAGGTCCAGCACTTCGCGGCGGGAGAAGGCGATGACGGCATCGCTTGGCTTCAGCTCATCGAGATGGAGCGTCTCGCCGGCCTTGAGCGGGCTTTTGCGTTCGAGATGGATCTCGTCCACCGGGTCGTCGCAAAGCTCGGCAATGCGTTTGACCAGCGGGATGCAGTCCGGCGCTCCAAGAATGAAGACATGCCGGGCCGGGACACCCATGATGGCAGCCGTCCAGGCGGCCCCACGGTCCGGATCGGCCAGCATCTGCGCTTCGTCGATGATCGCCACATCCACCGGGTTATGGAACGGGCACATCTCGACCGTCGCCGCCAGATGACGCGCACCCGGCATCTCGATCCGCTCTTCACCGGTGGAGAGCGATGCCGGAACGCCACGTGAGAGCAGGGACTCGCGGAACTCATGGGCCAGCAGCCGTAGCGGCGCGAGCGCGAGACCGCTCTCGGCATTCGCCAGTGCGTTGAGCGCGGTATAGGATTTTCCGGAGTTCGTCGGCCCCGTCACGAGCGTAATGCGCCGCTTAAGCGCCCGTGCCGTGCGGAAATGTGCGGCAAACCGGTCAAGGGCGGCGACACGGGCAATGGCGGCGTTACCGGCCTTGTTGCCCAGATCCAGAACTTCCGGCCGGTCTTTGGTTCCGCTGCGCCATTGCGGCAGGAAGGTCCGGAGCCGCTTGAGTTCCGAGGGATCGAAGAAGAACAGCTCGATTCCGTCCGGCCGGGTTTCACGGCGGGCAATGGGAATCCGGTTTTCGGCAATCCAGCGCAGGGCTTCGCGGCGCGAACAGTGCAGGACATTTGGCAGCTCATCGAAGCTGACCAGTCCTTCTTCCCACTGGCGTAGCCGCTCAAGCTCACGCGCCCTACGTTCTTCCGCACGAGCCTGAATGTCGGCCTGCTCACGGGCACGGCGTTCTTCGGCAATCCGAAGATCATCCTCGAAGCCGAGATCGACGCTGCCGAATGCGGCCGCGATGCTCTGGGAGAGTTTTTCAAGCTGGCCGCTCGACAGGATCACGCCCGTATCGGCGAGATCGGCCCGGACATCTTCCAGCACGGCGCGCGGAGAATCGCCCATCTCCTGCCAGCGCGTCATCAGGACATCATCAAGAGTCCGGCGCAGGGCAGGCATGTCGGCGCGCGGGTCATGGGTACGGGCCGCTGCTTCTTGCGTGTCAGGCTTGCCGATCCAGACCTCGCCAGCCCGGCGGCAGACATTCATGAGCTGGGACGCCCATGTCTTGCGGCGCACGACGCACAGGGCCTCGATCAGCCCGTCATGGGACAGGCTCGCCTCAGGTCCTTCAAGTCTGCGTGCAACCTGACGCAGCAGGGCAGGGCGTTCGCGCGGCGTAATGTCGAGCGAGGTTCCGAATTCGGCCTCGGCCCGCTGAAGGGCGCGTTCGGCCGGAGAGAGCGTGTCGGAAAGAGTGGCGTCCGGCATGGAGTCGTCTGTCATAAGAGTCTTGTGCGTCATTCCGGCATGCGCTTCAACGCGCATGGGTTTCCCGAGCGGCAACGATTGGGCTAAAAGACCCGACCATTATCAGGTCCGTGACCTGTTGTCCGTTCCGAACCGGAGACAGAACCAGACATGTCCACCCCGACTTTTGCCGCCCCGACTCCGACCATCGACGAGCCCCTGACCGGCCTCGTGCCGTTCGAAGGGCATCCGAAGCAGTACCGCCTTGCCGAACCCAGCAAGGAATACGCCCATCTGTATCCGGCGAAGGTGCTGACGGTCCATCACTGGACAGACCGCCTGTTCAGCTTCACCACAACGCGTGATCCCGGCCTGCGTTTCGAGAACGGCCAGTTCGCGATGATCGGCATCGAGGTTGAAGGCAAGCCGCTTCTGCGCGCCTATTCGATCGCCTCCGCCAACTATGAAGACCACATGGAGTTCCTCTCCATCGCGGTTCCCGATGGCCCGCTGACCTCGCGTCTGCGCCATGTGAAGGTGGGCGATACGGTTCTGATCGGCCGCAAGCCGGTTGGCACGCTGCTGCTCGATAACCTCAAGCCGGGCCGCAACCTGTATTTCCTGTCCACGGGAACGGGTCTGGCGCCGTTCATGAGCCTCATCAAGGATCCCGAGGCTTACGAGCGTTATGAGAACGTGATCCTCAGCCACACCGTCCGTATTTCGGGCGAGCTGGCCTATGAGAACCACATCCGTCACGAACTGCCGGAGCACGAGTTCCTGGGAGAGTTCGTGGCCGACAAGCTGCGCTACTACCCGGCCGTGACCCGCGAAGACTATGCCGTGACTGATCGTATCACCAAGCTGATCGAGACGGGCAAGATCTTCGAGGATCTGGGTATCGACAAGCTCGATCCCGAGCATGACCGCGTCATGATCTGCGGTTCGCCGGAAATGCTGGCCGATACCGAAGCCCTGCTGGAGCGTATGGGTTTCGTGGAAGGCAATATGAGCCATCAGGGTTCGTATGTCGTTGAAAAGGCCTTTGCCGAGCGCTGAGGTCTCAAGAGGTACGAAAGGCCGGGATGATGCAGGATTTTGATCTGTTCGTTATTGGTGCCGGTTCGGGTGGGGTGCGCTGTGCGCGCATCGCCGCCCAGAACGGAGCGCGCGTCGCGATTGCGGAGCGCCGTCACTGGGGCGGAACCTGCGTCAATCTCGGCTGTGTGCCCAAGAAACTGATGGTCTATGCGGCCGATTATGGCCGCGAGATCGCCGATGCCCCGTCCTATGGCTGGGACATCACACCGGTTGCACATGACTGGTCCACGCTGATCAGCGCCAAGGACCGCGAGATCGAGCGTCTGAACCGCATCTATGTCTCGATGCTGGAAAAGGCCGGGGTGACGCTGTTTACGGGCGATGCCAGCTTCGTGGACGCCCATACGGTCGAGATCGGCCCGTCCGAACTGGCGCCGGATGCGTCCGTCCAGCGTGTCCGGGCGAAGAACATCGTCATCGCCACGGGCTCCACGCCTACGCGGCTGAACATTCCCGGCGCCGAACATGCGATCGTCTCGGATGATGCCTTCCATCTGGCGGACCGTCCCGAGCGTGTTGCCGTGATCGGCAGCGGCTATATCGGCATTGAATTTGCCGGGATTTTTGCAGGCCTTGGTTCGAAGGTCGATCTGGTTTTCCGCCAGCAGCTTCCCCTGCGCGGCTTTGACAGCGAACTGCGCGCCCATCTGTCCGAACTGCTGCCGCTGAACGGTATCAAGCCTCATCCCGGTCGCTGCCCGGAGCGGATCGAGAAGGTCGGGCAGGGCTATCGTCTGCATCTCGAGGGCGGAGAGGTCATCGAAACGGACTGTGTCTTCATGGCGACGGGCCGTCACCCCAATCTGGCCCCGCTGAAGCTCGACAACGCCGGCGTGGCAACATGGGGCGGCCGGATTCCCGCCACACCCCGGGATGCCAGCACCAATGTTCCGGGCATCTATGCCATCGGTGACGTGACGGATACCTACAACCTGACGCCTACGGCCATTGCCGAGGGCCATCTTCTGGCCGAACGTCTGTTTGGCGAGACAGGCCGCGACTGGTCGTTCGCCACGACCCCCAAGGCCGTGTTCTTCTCCCAGCCTCTCGCCACGGTCGGCCTGAGCGAGGAAGAAGCCGTGCAGAGCCATGACGTGGACATCTACACGTCCAGCTTCACGCCGATGCGCCAGACGCTCTCGGGCCGCAAGGGCAAGACCCTGATGAAGCTGGTTGTCGATGCGCAGAGCAAGATCGTGCTCGGCGCGCATATGATCGGCCCTGATGCGCCGGAAATCATCCAGGGCCTTGCCATCGCGATCACGGCAAAGCTGACCAAGCGGGATTTCGACCGCACGATCGGCCTGCACCCCACCAGTGCGGAGGAGTTCGTGACCATGCGGAGCCTCACACGTCACGTCCCCCGAAAAGCAGGCTGAACCATCATGACGGCGCGTAACGGTCTCACGGAGGCTCCGCAGTCGGGCCGTCACATATTTTCTGAAGGGCAGCACCGGGCATGAAGTTTGGCTGGCTGTTTGCCCCGTCCATCACGTCCGTCATGTTCGCTCTCCGCACCACGATCGCAGCGCTTCTGGCGCTGGCGATTGCGCTGTGGATGGAGCTCGGCGAGCCGCAATGGGCGGCCATGACCGTCTGGATCGTTGCGCAGAATTCGCGCGGCGAGAGTATTTCCAAAGGGCGCTGGCGTCTGGTCGGCACCGTTGTGGGCATGGTGGCTGCCATTGCGCTCATGGCGGCATTTCCGCAGTATCCTTGGCTGTTCCTGCCCGCTCTGGCGATCTGGGTCGGCCTCTGCGCGGGGCTGGCAACCCTGACGCATAACTTCCGTGGCTATGCCCTCGTGCTCGCCGGCTATACCTGCACCATCATCGCGCTGGGTGCGGTCAAGGAACCTGATCACGTCTTCAATGTCGCGATGGCGCGTGGCACCTATATTTTCCTTGGCGTCATCTGCGAGACGGCAATGGGCATGATTGCGCTGCCCAATGTCGCGGGCCGCGCGCGCGAGGAACTGCGCAAACGCCTTCAGGCCATCCTGACCCGCGCCATTCCCGCCCTGACGGCTGTCCTGCGTCAGAAAACGGGCGCGACGGACGACCTGTCCACCCTGCTGGGTTCGCTGCAGGCGTCCAGCGACCAGATCGAGTTCAGCCGCATCGAGATCCGCAGCGAAGGCAATGAGGTCGAGCATGCCTATGTCACGCTCGGTCTGGTCGCGCGCGTGCTGTCGCGCGGGCTGGGTCTACGGACCCGCATGACGGCTGTTTCGCATCAGCCCGAGGCCCTGCGCCCCTTTCTGGAAGACATGGCCTCCGCTCTGGACGGATTGCCGGAGCGGCTGGTGACGGATCGTCGTGGCATTGCGGCTCTGGTCCAGACCGAAGCCCTTCTGGCCGAATGTCGCGGCCGCATGCAGACGATCCTGCCCCGTGATGACGATGATTCCCTGAACGAAGGGATCATCCTGACCGGCGTGGAAGTCATGCTGTCGGATCTGTGCGAGACGCTGCGCTCGTATCGCGCCAGTGTGGATGGAGCTCCAGTGTCTGAACGCCATCGTCTGACCCGCAATCCGGACTGGCGTGCATCGATGCGAAACGGCGTGCGCACGACCGTGGCCCTGCTGTTCGGCGCCTATGTCTGGGAAGTCACGGCCTGGCCTCAGGGCGCCGTCTTCCTGACATTCATTGCAGTGGTCTGCGCCCGGTTCGCGACCTTCGAGAATACCGTCCTGCTGAGTGCGGCCTTTTTCTATGGTGCGGTTTTCGCAGCCTTGGCGAGCGTCATTCCGGTTTTCATCGTCATGCCGGTCACGGCCAATTATCCGTTCTTCTGTCTGGTGGCGGGCTTCTTCATGATGCTGGGTGGTCTGGCATCCCGTAATCCGTCCACGGCCGTCATGGCCGCGTCCTATGGCACGTTCTTTCCCTTCCTGCTGGGAATGGACAATCAGGGGCGTATCAACGAGATCGGCTGGTTTAACACCACGATCGCCCTGTTGCTGGGGCTGGGGGCGGGTGTGATCATCTTCCGCGCCGTCCTGCCGTTTACGCCGGCGCGTGCCGGCGAGGTTCTGCGTTACCAGCTCAAGCGCAGCCTGCGGCGCTTGGCTCTGCCAGGCGTGGTCATGGACGAATATGTCTGGATCAATGAAGGCACGCAGAGCATGGAGCGCGCCGTGCGCTTCGCGGGCTCGCTCTCCAGTGACCGGGCAGAGGCGATGCTGCGCGGTACGCTGTCGGTCCTGACAGTGGGGCGTAACGTGCTGATGCTGCGCAAGCTCGCGCAACATGGAAGCTTGCCCGACACGGCGGTCACGGCGGTGGACGGGCTGGTCCGCAACCTGCTGCGCCGCAAGCTGCCCCTGACCCATACCACAGCCACCATCGATCCCACGCTGGATGAACTCTATGCGCTGGAGCGTCAGTCGCAGGATCCGTCGATCCGCCATGATCTGGTGCTGGCCATCGGCTCCCTGCTGATCGTGCGGACCGAAATGCCGGTCAGCAGGGCGTTTCTCAAGGGCGCGTTCTGACGTCCGTCAGGGTGTTGCGAGGAACCGCAGCAGGTCTTCGTTCACCCGTTCCGCATGGGTCATAAACAGTCCATGCGGTGCGCCGTCATAGGAAATCCAGGTTGATCCCGGGATGGCCGCCGCAGCTTTCTCCCCTGCAATTCCTGCGGGGACGGCGGAGTCGGCCGTGCCGTGGATCACGAGCGTCGGGATGGTGAATGCCTGAAGATCCGGCCGGAAATCCGTCGTTCCCCACGCATCTACGCAGTCCAGCGTCGCCATCGGGCTTGCCATGGTGGCCAGCAGAAACGTCCAGTCCAGCACGCCCTGACTGACCGGATGATGGATCATGCTGACGCCATAGAAATCAGGAATGAAATCCTTCAGGAAACCGAAGCGGTCCTGACGGATCTTCTGCTTGATGCCGTCAAAGACGGAAATGTCCACGCCCTTGGGATTGTCGGATGTCTTGAGCAGGAAAGGAACAACCGAAGACAGCAGCACGGTCTTGGAAATGCGTGAGCGGCCATGACGGCTCAGATAGCGGGCGACTTCACCGCCACCCATGGAGAAGCCGACCAGCGTTGCGTCCCACAGATCGAGCTGTTCGAGGATGACCGCCAGATCGTCGGCCAGCGTATCGTAATCATAGCAGTTGATGGGATGGCCGGACTGGCCGAACCCGCGGCGGTCATAGGTGATGACGCGATAACCCGCCTCGACCAGGGCCAGTGTCTGCTTTTCCCACATGTCCCCGGTCAGGGGCCATCCGTGGATCAGGACGACGGGCTTTCCTGCCCCCATATCCTTGACGTGAAGGCTCGTTCCATCAGTGGCAGTGATATACGGCATGGTTCTGATCCTCGCAGGAGTTCATACGAGAACCAGAACTTGTCGCCGGGAGTTTGGTTGCGTCTTACCAGCCGTTTCCACGCGGTGCGACATAGCCGTTGCCGGTTGCGTCGCCGAGCTGGCCGGACTGCGTGTTGTTGCTGCCCTGATAGGACGATCCGAACTTGGACAGGTTCGCCCCCGTCACAGAATCGCGCTCCACACCGGCTTCATGGTCCGGATCCGGGCCATGCTCGAAGTCGGTGGACGGTGTGTCGGAATAGCCCGGGGGGGGCTTGCGATGGCCACGGGCACGGAAATGCTCACCGCCAGTGGTGGTCTGGGGCTGCGCATCGCTCTGGCCTGGCTGCGTGGGAAGTGTCGTGCCAGCCGAATAGGGCTGACCGAAGGTTGCGGTCTGGGCCTGTGCCGCCCCTCCCAGCAGAGCGGTCGCCAGCAGGGCGTGGCAGAAGAAACGGGAAGAGGACAACATGTGATCCGGTCCTTGGCCGATCATGACAACAAGGCTGCCTTCCGGAGGGAATGTGACGGCAGGATCTGACGTCACCGGCAAGGCGGCATATAAATCTATAATCGGCCTGCTTCCCGCCGGGTTCAAGAGGTCTTTTCCCCTTCAACCCTCGCGCCGTCGCCCCATATCAGGAGACATGCCACTCTCCAGAAGGGTTTTCTCCATTTGGGAGATCAGATGATGGATGATCTTTTCGCGCCCGTCCGCCCGCGGACCGTCCTGGCGGAAGGCGCCATATGGCTGCCCGGTTTCGTGCCATCTGAGGCACAGACGCTTCATCAGGTCATCGCAGACGTGAGCGCGCGGGCTCCTTTCCGCCATTTCCGGACCCGAATGGGGCCGATGTCTGCCGCGATGACATCCTGTGGCGCCTGCGGCTGGATCGCCGATCCCTCAGGGTACCGTTATTCCAGAACCGATCCGCAAACCAGCCAGCCCTGGCCCGCCATGCCGGACGCACTTCGTCACCTTGCCGTCCGGGCCGCTGCCGAAGCGGGCTATGAGGGTTTCGATCCATCCTCGTGCCTCATCAACCGCTATGGGCCCGGTGCGAAAATGGGGCTGCATCAGGACCGGGACGAGGGGAGGCCGGAGGCACCGGTCGTATCGGTTTCCCTCGGCGTACCAGCCCGTTTTTCGTTCGGCGGTTCCCTGCGGAGCGATCCGAAACGCATCATCGACCTGCTGGACGGCGACGTCGTGGTCTGGGGTGGTCCTTCCCGGTTTGCCTGGCACGGGGTCTCGTCCATTCGCGAAACATTCCACCAGCAGACAGGTGCCATGCGATACAATCTGACGTTTCGCGCTATCAACGCCGCGCTTTTTCGGCCATAACCAGCGCCCCGCAACTTCTGCATTCACACTCATCCGGAGGGCATTTGATGCACCCCTCGAGCCAGACCCCGACGTCCACCAACACGATGTCCTGGTCTCCTGCAAGCTGGCGTTCCCGTCCCATCGTCCAGGCTCCATCCTATACGGATGAAGCGGCGCTTGCTGCTGTCGAAGCTCGTCTGCATCGATATCCCCCGCTGGTTTTTGCGGGTGAAGCCCGCCGTCTCAAGACGCGTCTGGCCGCCGCATCGCGTGGCGAGGCCTTCGTCCTTCAGGGCGGTGCCTGTGCCGAGAGCTTCGACGAGTTCACCGCCGACATCGTGCGCGACACGTTCCGCGTCCTGCTCCAGATGGCCGTGGTCCTGACCTTTGCTGCCAAGGTTCCGGTCGTGAAGATCGGGCGTATGGCGGGCCAGTACGCCAAACCGCGCTCGTCCAATACCGAGACGATCGATGGCGTGACGCTGCCCTGCTATCGCGGCGACATCATCAATGGCCCCGAGTTCACTCCCGAAGCCCGCATCCCCGATCCGCGCCGCATGGAGACCGGATATTTCCAGTCCGCCGGCGTGATGAACCTGCTGCGCGCTTTCGCTCATGGCGGTTATGCGAACCTGCATCAGGTCCATAGCTGGAACCTCGGATTCGTCGAGCGTTCCCCGCTCGCCGCGCGCTATCAGGATCTGGCCCACCGCATCGACGAGACGCTCTCCTTCCTGCGGGCCTGCGGTTTCGACGGTTCAGCCTCGCAGATCGACGAGACGGAGTTCTACACGTCTCACGAAGCCCTGCTGCTGCCTTACGAGCAGGCCCTGACCCGCGTGGACAGCACGAGCGGCGATTACTACGACTGCTCGGCGCATTTCCTGTGGATTGGTGACCGTACCCGCCAGCCGGATGGCGCGCATGTCGAGTTCCTGCGTGGCGTGCAGAACCCGATCGGCATCAAGGTCGGTCCGACCACGACGGTCGCGGATCTCGAAAAGCTGCTCGAAATCCTCAATCCGAAGGACGAGGCAGGCCGCATCACGCTGATCTCGCGCATGGGCAAGGACAAGGTGCGCGAGCATCTGCCGCCGCTGCTTGATGCCGTGAACCGCACGGGTCGCACCGTGACCTGGCTGTGTGATCCGATGCATGGCAACACCACGACCACGTCCAGCAAGATCAAGACCCGATCTTTCGACAATATCCTCGGAGAAGTCCTTGGCTTCTTTGATGTCTTCGAGGCCGTCGGTCGTCGTCCGGGCGGGATTCATCTTGAAATGACCGGTCAGGACGTCACGGAATGTATTGGCGGTGCGCAGTGCCTCACGGAGGCCGATCTGGGCGATCGCTATGAAACATTCTGTGATCCGCGCCTTAATGCGGAACAGTCGCTTGAAATGGCCTTCCTTCTTGCTCAGGAATTGACGGGACGAGCAGGAAAGAAAGAATGACCGCTTCCGACCCCCACAATTCCCCACAGGCCGCGCTTTATGGCGCGCTTGGAATACTCGGTCCTCTGGACGAGAAAACCATTGAAGCGCGGACAGACGCCTATTTCGGGCGAACGCGGCATATCGTGGAGCATTTCGGGGATTGCCGCGTCACCTATGCGGTGTTCATCCGCCGTCCGGTGATCGCGGCCTGCGGACTGGTCGTCCAGTGGCTGAAGAACGTGGCCGAGGCCCAAGGCTTCGATCTGGAATGTCGGGAAATGTATGCCGAGGGCAAATGGGTCGGCGCGGGTGAACCGCTGTTGTACCTGACCGGCAGCTTCACCCGTCTGGCCCCGCTGGAGACGCTGGTCCTCCAGCGGATCGGCGCGACCTGCGTTGCGGCCCATAATGCCTATCAGATGGCCATGGCCCTGCCGTCCACCCCGTTCCTGGCGATGGACGCCCGGCACTGCGCGGGTTTCGAAATGCAGGAACAGATGGCCTATGCCGCGGGCGTCGGTTCCCGTGCGGCCCGCAAGGAAGGGGCGCGTGGCTTCATCGGCAACGCCAATGATGCGACAGCCGGTTTTTTCGGGCTTGCTGCCGGTCTGGGCACCATGCCCCATGCCTTGATCGGTTATGCAGGCTCCACGCTGCGTGCGGCGGAGATGTATGACGAGGTCTATCCGAATGACCCGCTGACGGTTCTGGTGGATTACTTCGGGCAGGAAATTACGGACGCGCTCGCCGTCTGCCGCCGCTTCCCCGAGCGTGCTGCGAAGGGCCATCTGAGTGTCCGTCTGGACACGCATGGCGGTCGCTTCCTTGAAGGACTGGACCCCCAGTCCTCATATGGAGTGCTTGAGCGTCACACGCCCGGCACCATCCGCCGCTACCGTTCCGATCAGGAGCTGCGCGATCTGGTGGGGACGGGCGTATCGGCCGCAGCCATCTGGCGCATGCGCGAAGCTCTGGACCATGCCGGTTTCCACCATGTGAAGATCGTCGTGTCCTCCGGCTTCAACGTCGCCAAATGCTCGACGATGCGGGACGCTCATGCCCCGATCGACGTGATCGGCAGCGGGTCCTTCATTCCCGACCGCTGGTCCGAAACCTATGCAACGGCTGACATCGTGGCCTATGACGGGCAGCCCCGCGTCAAGCTCGGACGCGAGTTCCTGCTCCAGAAGGTCCGTGACAGCCACGAGACATCCAAGGACATTTCATGACCGACGACACGATTGACCCTGTAGAAGGCGCCCCCGAAAACGGCGCACAGCCGGGTTCGTGGAGCGTACGCATCATCGACCTGTCAGGCGCGTCGGAAGGCGAGGACGATACGGTCGAGGTCGTGAAAGACTTCATCGACCTGATGCACGCCAATGCCTATGCCCGTGCCTATGTGCGTGACAGCATCGAGCGCTGCCGTACTCCGGGTGCGAGCAGCAAGGAAGTTCTCGAAAACTGGTTCGCCTTTGGTGAGAACGCCGAAGTCGTGGATGCCGGTGAGGATGGCTGGAAGTCCTCCACGGAACTCGAAGACTTCGCGGCCAGCCGCGCCACCCCGATGGAGCGTGACTGGCGCGCCATTGATCCGCGTCGCCTCGTCGATGACGAGGAAATCGCCGGCCCGCCGGATGATGACGACGACGAAGATGACGAAAACCGTCACGAAGTGATCCGTCACTGAACATCTGGCGCAGGGAAGGGGCATGTTCCCTTCCTTTGTATCCTCCGGAGCGACACGGCTCACGCAAACCCGCTCTGGCAACGCGGCGCATCATGCGGCATTAAGGCGTCATGAAACTGCGCTTCGCTCCGTCCCCCACCGGTTACCTGCATGTTGGCAATGCGCGCCTTGCCGTCGCCAACTTCCTTTTCGCGCGCCATAACGGTGCCAAGTTCCTGCTGCGGATCGACGATACCGATACCAGCCGTGGCAAGCCCGAATATGAAGAAGCCATCGGCAAGGACCTGTCATGGCTGGGGCTGAAATGGGACGAGTATGTGCGCCAGTCCGAGCGCCTCGACCGTTATGCCGAAGTCATCGAAAAGCTGAAGGCGTCCGGCCGTCTTTATCCCTGCTTCGAGACGGAATACGAGCTGAACGCCAAGCGTGAAGCCCGCATCCGCGCTGGCAAGGCGCCGATCTATGATCGCGCCATGCTCAAGCTCACCGCCGATCAGCGCGCGCGCGCTGAAGCCAACGGCAAGACGCCGCACTGGCGCTTCCGCCTCAGTGACGGCAGCCGCAAGTGGCAGGATCTCGTCATGGACGAGTGCTCGGTCAAGCTGACGGCCATTTCCGATCCGGTTCTGGTGCGTGGAGATGGTACGATCCTCTACACGCTGGCTTCCGTAATCGACGATCTGGATATGGGCATCACCCATATCGTCCGCGGCGAAGACCATGTGACCAATACCGGCGTGCAGATCGATATCGCCGAGGCGCTTGGCGCAAAGCCCGACCGCTTTACCTTCGCGCATCTGCCGCTTCTGCTGGATTCCGATGGTGGCAAGCTGTCCAAGCGCTTTGACTCGCTGGCGCTGAAATCCCTGCGTCAGGACGGGCTGGAGCCGATGTCGATCGTCTCCTATCTTGCCCGCGTGGGGTCCTCGGACGATCCGCAGGTCATGACGATGGACGAGGCCATTGCGGCCTATGACATCTCGCATGTCTCCAAATCGGCGGCCCGTTTCGACATGACGCAGCTTCTCGCCCTGAACCGGCGCGCCCTGCATAACCTGCCGTTCGAAGCGGCAAAGATCCATCTGCCGCCCGAAGCCGACGAGACGTTCTGGCACGCTGTTCGTGGCAATGTGGATCTGTCCGCCGAAATCCCGCACTGGTGGGACGTGGTGCACGGCACGATCATTCCGCCGTCACAGCCTGAAGACCGCGAATTCCTTCAGCAGGCCCTCGACACCCTCCCGACCGAGCCATGGGGCGAGGAGACGTGGAAGGACTGGACCAACGCTCTGAAGGAACAGTCCGGCCGCAAAGGGCGCAGCCTGTTCATGCCGCTGCGTCTGGCCCTGACGGGTGAGGACGCCGGTCCGGAACTGCACGTCCTGCTCGGCCTGATGGGCCGTGAGCGTACGGTCGCCCGTCTGCGGGACGCCATTCAGGCCTGAGCCTGTTGCCCGTCGCGCGGTTCAACAGCGCGACGGGCCGCTTTCAGATCGCCCTGACGGACCAGAACGCTGTCCAGCTCTCACCCGGTTTCAGATGCAGTAGGCCGGGTTTCTGCGAGAAATCTCCCTTGAAGCCCACTGGTGTCGCGTAGCCGTACCAGGGTTCGATGCACAGAAACTCCGCCCCCGGTTTCGTCCACAGACCTAGTTCGCGGAAGCCGCCCCAGACGAACCGGATGCCATGTCCGTCCGGCCCCACCATGTCCACGGAGCGGCTCTCCGGCTTCTCCATGATGAGCGCGTCTTTTGCAAAAAGTGCATCCGTCAGGGGAAGGATATTGTCCCGGACCGGCGTATGCTGCTTTTCCGGTAGCAGAAGCCCGTCAGCCCCGATCCGGCGCACGGGCAGGGGCTCGTCATATTCGAACACGAGCCTGTAGCTATCCTTGGCCTCGCCGTCTTTCAGGGGCCAGCGGAAGGCAGGATGCGCGCCCAGCGAGGCATGCAGCGTCTCGTCACTGTCCGGGTTGTGCAGATGGTACGAGACCCGCAGCGTGCTGTTCTCGATGAGATAGACCACCCGCAGGCGGAACGCGGCCGGAAAGAGCGCCCGGCTCTGCGCATCGTCCACGAGTTCCAGCGTGCAGCCTTCAGCAGTCCGCGAAATCCAGCGGAAGTCCCGGTCCCGCGCCAGCCCATGCTGTTTCAGATGAACGGGCTTTCCATTGAGCGTGGCGCTGTCATCGGGCAGTTTCCCGATGATCGGGAACAGGATCGGGGAATGTTTCGGCCATGCCGGCCCCGCGTCCCAGAGCAGGTCTTCCGATCCGCTTTGCAGAGCGATCAGTTCGGCGCCATGACGTCTGACCGAAGCCTTCAGCAGGCCGCTTCCGAAATCATGTCTGTCGTCCGTCACGATATCCGTCATGGGATGTCTCCTGTCAGGGGGTAGGATCAGGCGTGTTCGGCGTATCGCCCGGCTCGGTCGTATGGAAGCGACGGAAATCGACTTCCACCCGGCCGTCCGGACGATTCTGGATCATATCCGAAAAACGGTAGCCGTGTTTGACATGTCCTATCTCATAGGCGTGACGGGCAAAGACGGTCTGGGAAGAGATCTCGTCCGTGCCGTCCATCGTGATGATGATTTCCGCGTTCTGTCCGATCAGTGTGTCGGCGCTGAGGCCGTATAGCGGACTGTGCTCGTCGATCAGATGGGTCGCGTTCAGACTGATCCGGAAGATCGGCATGTGGGACTGCACCAGCGTCAGGCGGTCGAACCGCCGCACCAGCCGTCCGCGCTCATCCGGCATCAGCCGTGTCAGGGTCATTTCGATATTGGCCGAGAGGATCAGGGTGCGCCGCTGGTTGGCCAGACGGATCGTCAGAGTGGGGATCACGTCGTCATAGGAGACGACCGCCACATGGCTGAACAGCACGCGCGCCCGGGGCCGTGAGAAGCGGGCAAAGACCAGCCCGGTCGCCAGCGCATTGAGCATCATGCCGGCCAGCACTTCGAAAGAAACAATGGTGTTGGTCAGCCGCCCCACCGGAGCCATGGTTCCGTAGCCGACGGTTGAAATCGTCTGGACGCTGAAAAAGACATCATCCAGGAAGTCCCCGTGGGGCACGCCGCTCACGCTGTGCGGGATGACGTAATACATCAATGCGAAGGCGACATTGATGACCAGATACAGACCCATGGAGGCCCAGAAGAAGGCCAGCCAGCTCATGGTCATCAGGGTATGATAGAGGTCGCCGAAGACCCCGGCATCCAGACCGGTCCGGATGATGTCGCTCCGGCCGTTCTCTTCGAGAACATGCGCCCGGATCTTGTTGACGGTATCGACGACCGTCTCGGGTGTTTCGGGGTGAACTGACGCCCCAGGATCAGGCCGGGCTTCCATCCGTTTCCTGTGGCGCCAGTGAATCATGGGATCAGCTCCTGTTCCTGCGGGCGTTGCTCAGTTCACTGACCACGCCGTGAAGGGTGCGAAGCTCCTGTTCCGTCACTTCGCCTCGGGTGAAGAAATGACGCAGGTTCCGCACCATGCCGGGGCGTTTCTGCTCATTTCGGAGGAAATTCGTCTCGTCCAGATCGCGGATGAGATGGGACATGAAATTGTCCATCTCGCCCTTCGTCGCCACATGCGTTTCATTCGTCATGAGTTCGCGCGGTGGCGTCATGTCCTCGGTCAGGAACCACTCATAGGCCATGATCAGCACGGCCTGCGCGAGGTTCAGCGACATGAATTTCGGGTTGAGCGGATAGCGGACCAGCGTATCGGCGCGGGCCATGTCCTCGTTGTCCAGCCCGGCACGCTCTGGCCCGAACAGGATGCCGGTGCGCAGGCCGCGATTGGCCGTAACGCGCAGTTCCGCGGCAGCACCCCGCGCGGTCATGACCGGCTTGACTACATGGCGCGGACGCGGGCAGGTCGCGAAAATACGGTGCAGGTCCGCAACCGCGTCGTCCACGGTCTCAAACACCTGAGCCGCATCCAGAATCCGGTCCGCGCCAGATGATGCATACCAGGCGCGTTCCTGCGGCCAGCCGTCACGCGGGGCCACGATACGCAGATGAAACAGGCCACCATTCGCCATGGCGCGCGCGGTCGTGCCAATATTCTCGGCAAGCTGCGGGCGCACCAGGATCACGACCGGATCAAATTCTCCCAAGGGACCGATATTCGCCCCGCCGTCACGTCCGGTCATGGTTACGCCTTCCGCCATGTTGTGCCACCAGGGCCGTCTTCAAGGGTGATGCCGTCAGCCGCAAGCTGCGCACGGATGGCATCGGCACGGGCGAAATCGCGGGACTTGCGGGCTGCAAGGCGCTCTTCGATCAGCTTTTCGATGGCGCCAGCATCCACACCGGACTGGAACCATTCGGCAGGCGTGACATTGAACAGGCCCAGCAGCTTTCCTGCGGCCAGTAGGCTGGAGGCCGCGTTCTGATCGCCCTGCATGGCAGCATCCGCCAGCGGGTGAAGGGCCGCAATCGCCAGCGGCGTGTTCAGGTCATCGCACAGCGCATCCATGACCGCCGCCGGAACGTCAGCGCCCGGCAGCGCATTCCCACGTTCCAGCGCCCGGTACAGCCGGTCCAGCACGCGCCGGGCCTCGTCCAGCTTCTCCCAACTGAAATCGAGCGTGGAGCGGTAATGCGCGCCCAGATACAGCAGGCGCAGCGGCTCGGCGGGCGAGCGGTCCAGTACTTCGCGGATCGTGAAGAAATTGCCGAGCGACTTCGACATCTTCTCGCCGTTCGACAGCAGCATCCCGTTATGGACCCAGTGCGTGGCGAACTTGCCGTGCGGATAGCAGCACATGGACTGCGCGCGTTCGTTTTCATGATGCGGGAACAGCAGATCGTCGCCGCCACCATGGATGTCGAAGCTCTCGCCGAGATAACGGTGCGACATGGCCGAACATTCGATATGCCAGCCCGGACGTCCGCGCCCATACGGGCTGTCCCAGCCCGGCAGGTCCGGTTCGGACGGCTTCCACAGGACGAAATCGCCCGGATCGCGCTTGTAGGGTGCGACTTCGACCCGCGCGCCCGCAATCATGTCATCCAGCGAACGGCCGGAAAGCGCACCATAGGACGGGAAGTTGCGTACCGCAAACAGCACATGCCCTTCGGCCACATAAGCATGGCCGTTTTCGACCAGACGCCCGATCATTTCCAGCATGTCATCGATATGATGGGTCGCGCGGGGCTCGATATCGGGCGGCAGAATGAAGAGTGACGCGAGATCTTCATGGAAGGCCTGCGTCGTGCGCTCGGTCAGGGCGGAAATGTCTTCTCCGTTTTCCTTCGCGCGCGCGTTGATCTTGTCATCCACGTCCGTCACGTTGCGGACATAGGTCACGCGCGGATACATCGTCCGCAGCAGGCGGATGAGGATATCCGCGCACATCATGGCCCGCAGATTGCCTAAATGCGCGCGGTCATAGACGGTCGGTCCACAGAAATAGACGCGCACATTCGCGGGATCGAGGGGCGTAAACGGTCGCTTGTCGCGGAGATGGGTATCGTGCAGGCGGAGCACGTTTGCAGCAGGATCGGCCATACGCCGATCAATGCGCCAGCCTTGGTCCGGGTGCAACAGGCTTTGTTACTCTTGTCGGCAGGTTTGACCCCTGCGATAGGGGGCGCATGAGCAGTGCCCTTTCCAGCAATCCGCCGTCCGATCCGACAACCCCGCGCAGTCACGCCCTGGCGCTCGTGCGGGTCGCCCTGCCGCTGGCCCTGTCGCAGCTTTCCGAAATGGCCATGGGCGTGACGGACACAATCCTGCTCGGCGGTCTCGGTGTTACGGAAGTCGCGATCGGCGGTTTGTCGAGCACATTTTTCTTTACGACGATGGTGACCTTCCAGGCCATTCTGGGCGGGGCAGGGGTGCTCCTGTCACATGGTCGCGGCGCGGAAGAACATGGCAGGACGTCCCATGACGGCCGCAGCGTCATGAGTGCGACGCTGATGCTGGCCATCGCGGTCTTCATTCCCTGCGCGTTGCTGCTGGCCTTTTCAAAGGCGATCTTCGGCGCCATTGGCGAACCTGCGGAAGTGGTTGTTCACGGCAGCCGCTTTATCGACATCCTGCTTCTGTCGCTGCTGCCTGATCTGGCCGTCATCGGCGTCCTGCGTGTGGCGCTTCCGGCACTGGGGGCGGAAACGCTGCTGCTCTGGATCATGCCAGCCATGGCGGTCTGCAACGGCCTGACCAACGCGGCCCTGATTCATGGCTGGGCCGGTCTGCCCGCGATGGGGCTTTACGGTTCCGCGACCGCCACGACGCTGACCGGATGGGTCGTCAGTTTCGCGCTCTTCGGGCTGTGTCTGACCCATCCGCGCGTTCGTGCCGTACTGAAGCCCACCACAGTGCAGTGGCCGGTCGTGAAGGAGCTGCTGAAGCTGGGTGCTCCGATGATGATGGGGGCCGCGGCTGAAATTCTGATGTTCCAGATCACCAGCCTGCGCGCTGGCGAACTCGGTACACATAGCCTGGCCGCCCATCAGGTGGCGCTGAATGTCAGTTCGCTACTGTTCATGGTGTGTCTGGCCATCGGACAGGCGACCAATGTCCGCGTGGCCTACTGGCGCGGTGCGGGACGCATGGAGCAGAGCCGACGCGCTGCCCTGACCGGTACGGGCATCGTCCTGATGTGGAGCCTTGCCACATCCTCGCTTCTGCTGATCTGGCCGGAGAAGATCCTGCCGCTTTATTTCTCGAATCGCGCCCCCGATCCCGAGACCACGGCACTCGTCGTTATGCTTCTGAGGATCGCCGGGCTCTACCAGATCGTTGATGGCCTGCAATGCGTGTTCAGTGGCGCGCTGCGTGGCTGCGGAGATGCCGTGACACCCATGCTCATCGCCGTGGCCAGCTACGGTCTGATTGGACTGGTGTTCGGGGGATGGCTGGCCTTCCACCAACATGTGGGTGTGGAAGGCCTGTGGATCGGCATGGCGCTGGCGTTGGCCACGACCTGCGTGGCCTTCGGGATCAGGCTGCTGCGTGTGATGCGGAAGCCCGCGCCTGCCACATCGTGATGAAATAGATCAGCAGACCCAGAGCCGAGAACAGCGCACCGCCCCACCCCACGGAGCCAAGCCCGAAACCGGAACTGACCAGAACGGCGCCCAGCCAGGCGCCAAAGGCATTGGCCAGATTGAAAGCTGAATGGTTCAGCGAGGCCGCCAGCGTCTGTGCATCCCCTGCCACTTCCATCAGCCGTGTCTGAAGAGCCGGGGAGAGCATGATGATTCCGGCCGGGACAAGGAACGTGACCGGCAGCATGGCATAGGGTGACGGCAACAGCAGCCAGAACCCCAGCATGAAGACGATGCTTGCCGTCAGAGAGACGATTACCGTCCGGTCAATGCTGCGATCCGCCATGGTTCCGCCGAGCGCATTGCCCGCAACCATGCCCAGTCCCCACACGATCTGATAGACCGCCACAAGCCAGCCCGGAAGCTGCGTTACCTGCGTCAGGCCGGTCGTCAGGAAGGTATAGATCCCGAACAGGCCGCCAAATCCGACCGCACTGGTCAGCAGCGTCAGAAGAACCTGCGGGCGTCTGAATGCGCCGAGTTCCGCCAATGCGGTTGCACCCGGATGTGGTCTGTCCCGGGGTGCGAAGAACCAGATGCCCACAAAGCACAGTACGCCCAGCGCGGCGATGCTTCCGTAAGCCACGCGCCAGCCCACATGATTGGCGGCATAGGTGGAGAGCGGTGATCCGATGACCGTCGAGATCATGATCCCCGACAGGACCTGCCCGACGGCCCGCCCGCGCCGCGCGCGTTCGACCATTGACGCGCCGATCAGTGCCGAAACGCCGAAGAAGGCGCCATGTGGCAGCCCTGTGATGAAGCGCATGAGTTCGATGCCGGCAAAGCCCGGCATGAGAATGCTGCCGATATTGCCCGCAATGAACAGGCATAGCAGGTACAGCAGGAGCGTCCGGCGGGGTAGGCGTGCGCCAAGGATCGCAATCAGCGGCGCGCCGATGACAACGCCCATCGCATAGGCCGAGATCGCCCAGCTTGCCTGCGAAATGGTGATGTTCAGGGAATGGGAGAATTCAGGCAGCAGCCCCATCATGGCGAATTCGCCGGTGCCGATGGTGAAGGTTGCCAGCATCAGGGACAGCATGGCCGGACCAACCCCGTGGGGTGGCCGCACCCGCTCGATGTCGAGAGATTCGGAAGAATCCATAAAAGAAAGGTCCGGAAATGGAGAGCAGGACCGCCGTGCCATTCCCGGACCCTGAACAGCGGACATGATCCCTTTTCGCAGGAAGGGCCATGCCGGACAGATCAGTCCTCGGTTGGCAGACGGATGGTCTGACCCGGATAAATGTCATCCTTGGATGTGACAAGCGGTTGATTTGCATCAAGGAGCTCATCGCCCGTGACATCCTGGGGCAGCTTGTCGGCAACCTCGTCCAGCGTCCTGCTGGTCTTGATCTCCAGGAACTCCGGATCGGGCGTTCCGGCCGGAACGGCAATTTCGGCCTCGACCGCCGAAACGCCCGCGACATTGCCCGCTGCGAGGATCATCTGGTCACGTTCCTTGGCACTGTCCGCCTTGCCACGCAGATAGATCGTGCGATCATCGATCACCAGATGGGACATGTGCATCTGGGCCAGACCAAACCGTTTGAAGGCGCGCTTGATGACGCTTTCGCCGGGCTTGGGGGGCAGGGGCGCATCAAGGGACTGGACCAGTCCTTCGAGGGAACCTTCGCCGATACGGCCGGCTTTGGGATTGAAGCGATAGATTTTCATGAAGCGAACTCAAAAACGTGTGGCGCCCGCGCATGGGGCGTACCGGACCGTTAGCGCGCCGGACCCGAAAGAGGTTGCGCGTTTTCTGCGTCCCCCCCGTGAGAAAATGACAGGGCTTGCGAACAGGTTTTGATTGACCGCATGCGGGGACTCCTGTAGGCGCGACGGCACAGCCGGAAACGTGGACGTACCGGCCGGACCCTCAGCGCGGGATTCTGCATCCCGCCGGCCCGGCATCTGGGTGCGCGCCCGTCCTTTCCAATCCGGGGAAGGGCCTACCGGCACAACAAAACGGACCGCCATGCAGCATGGGGCGGTTCTGATGAGTACAGGGGTCAACCCATGTCAAAGCGTCTTGAGAGCAAGTACAAGATCAATCGCCGCCTCGGCGTCAACCTGTGGGGCCGTGCCAAGTCCCCGGTCAACCGTCGCGAGTACGGCCCCGGCCAGCACGGTCAGCGTCGCAAGCAGAAGCCGTCCGACTTCTCCATCCAGCTGATGGCCAAGCAGAAGCTCAAGGGCTACTACGGCAACATCAGCGAGAAGCAGTTCCGCAAGTATTATGACGAAGCCGTCCGTCGCAAGGGCGATACGTCCGAGAACCTGATCGGTCTGCTCGAGCGTCGTCTGGACGCCGTCGTGTACCGTCTGAAGTTCGCGATCACGCCGTTCGCTTCGCGTCAGTTCATCAGCCACGGCCACGTCACGGTCAACGGCAAGAAGGTGAACATCCCGTCCTACCTCGTGAAGGAAGGCGACGTCATCGAGGTTCGTGACTCCTCCAAGCAGCTCGCCATCGTGCTCGACGCTGTCCAGACGGGTGAGCGCGACACGCCGGAATACGTCGAAGTCGATCACCGCCAGATGAAGGGCACGTTCCTGCGTACCCCGGTTCTCTCCGATGTGCCCTACCCGGTGCAGATGGAACCGAACCTGGTTGTCGAGTTCTACTCCCGCTGATCCTGTTCCGGGCTTTGCAGCCCGGTGCGGACTGCGACCGGAAAAGCCGGATGGGTTATCCCATCCGGCTTTTTTGTTGGCGATATTTCCGCTTTTCATTATCTTGCCGGCATCAGATCAGAGGCGAAGCGATGCAAAGGGCCGGTTTCTTTCTGCTTTTCGCTGCAATGCTACTCCCGCCTGCCGAGGCGCGGGGGATCAATACCTTTGTCTCTCCGATGCACCATCCTGCGGTTTCCGATCATCTCTACATCCAGACATCGGAATCGACGCTGCCATCAGATGGGCAGTATGTTGAGGCACCGCAGGCAAGGATGATGGCGCCTCCGCCCCTGCGGCTGACCCGTGCAGGAAAGGTCATGGGCTTTCTGCACAATCTTTTCCCGAGCGGAGATGCAAATCCCTCCCTCCACGATCCGGTATCAGGGAGTGCAATCGAAAAATTCGGTGAAGCTTATGCCGGTTCCGGCCCGATGGGCACGGGAATAGCTCCTCACTGAAGTGGCGGGTGGCGCGCCCGGGGCATTTTGTCCGGAAAGTCAGACAGGTTAGAGATGTATCTCTCCATGTCGTAATGATACGTTATGTATCAACGTGACGGGGTGACTCTATTCATGCGCATCGCGCTTCTCGCTGTTCTTCTCTGGGTTGCCATGCTTTCGAATGTTGATGCCAAAGGGGTCAATACCTTCGTAGCCCCCGATATGCATTATCATCCCCCGCCGCCCGGTCCGCTTCCACGACGCTGCCCGGATGGAACGAGGGTTCTTCCTCCCCGCCGCTGTCATATCCGGCCGCCGGTTATGGGCCGCACAGGCGCAGGCAAGGCAGTCGACAGCGTGACAGGGGTCATCAGGCGGCTGACCACGCATGATCTGGGGTTCCGCTGGTAAAGGGGAGGGCCTTTAATCCCTTGACGTTACAGGTCCCGTTCTCCAGATTGCGCCTCCCAACGGAAAAGCATCTTCCCGCTGTCCTCTGTCGCTTTCGGGCGCGGTGTCTGACACGGACATTGTGAAGGCACCAGTCCCGGATTCCTGTTGTCATCGGAGGCATCATGTCAGAGGCGCTGAGCGCTGAAATCACCCGCGAGATCGCTCGCCGGCGTACATTCGCAATCATTTCCCATCCGGATGCCGGTAAGACGACCCTGACCGAACGCATCCTGCGGGCCGGTGGCGCCATTCAGATGGCCGGCAATGTCCGCGCCAAGGGCGAACGCCGCCGCACCAAGTCTGACTGGATGGGGATCGAGCGCGACCGTGGCATTTCCGTCGT
This sequence comes from Gluconobacter sp., assembly GCF_047722525.1. Taxonomy (GTDB): domain Bacteria; phylum Pseudomonadota; class Alphaproteobacteria; order Acetobacterales; family Acetobacteraceae; genus Gluconobacter. The sequence continues at coordinate 30,453 of NZ_JBDNYY010000007.1, read as the reverse complement.
GACCTCGGTCATGACTTTCGAATACGGCGACTGCGTCTTCAACCTGCTCGACACTCCGGGCCATGAAGACTTCTCCGAAGACACCTACCGCACACTGACGGCCGTGGACTGTGCGGTCATGGTCATTGACGCCGCCAAGGGTATCGAGGACCGGACCCGCAAGCTGTTCGAGATCTGCCGTCTGCGCGATATTCCCATCGTCACCTTCATCAACAAGATGGACCGTGAAGCGCAGGACTGCTTCGCGCTGCTTGACGAAATCGCCAACACGCTGGCTCTGGATACGTCTCCGGCGACCTGGCCGATCGGACGGGCGGCAAAGTTCATCGGCACCTACGACCTGCGCACGAAGGAAGTGCATACCAAGGAGCCGGTCGGTGAAGACGATCCCCGCATCATTCAGATGCGCGAGGAAGTCGAACTGGCTGAAGCAGCCCTGCCGGAATTCGACCGTGAGTCCTTCGATGCCGGTCATCTGTCCCCGGTCTTCTTCGGCTCTGCCATGAAGGAAATCGGTGTCACGGATCTGCTCGATGCGCTCGTCGCTTACGGCCCGGCCCCCCGTGCCCAGCAGACCGAGACGCGCGAAGTGAAGGCCAGCGAAGATCAGGTCACGGCGCTGGTCTTCAAGATCCAGGCCAACATGGACCCCAACCACCGCGATCGCATGGCCTTCGCCCGCGTCTGCTCCGGCCGTCTGACCCGTGGCATGCGCCTCAAGCATGTCCGGACAGGCAAGCAGTTCGCCCTGCATACCCCGCAGTTCTTCTTCGCCCGTGACCGTCAACTCGCTGAAGAGGCGTTCGGTGGTGACGTCGTCGGAATCCCGAACCACGGTACCTTGCGCATCGGCGATACGCTGAGCGAGAGCGAAGACCTGCGCTTCACGGGCGTGCCGCACTTTGCACCCGAAATCCTGCGCCGTGTCCGTCTTGATGATGCGATGAAGGCCAAGAAGCTGCGTCAGGCTCTGGTCGAGCTTGCAGAAGAGGGCGTTGTCCAGCTCTTCCGTCCGCAGGATGGCCTCTCGCCGATCGTGGGTGTGGTCGGAACGCTTCAGCTCGACGTGCTCCAGTCCCGGCTTCAGGGTGAGTACGGCGTGGCCATCGGCTTCGAAAGCACGCCCTATTCCCTGGCGCGCTGGATCACCGGGGACCGCGCCAAGATCGAAGCGTTTCAGGACCTGAACCGCTCCGCCATGGCCGACGATCTGGATGGAGACCCGGTTTTTCTCGCAACGTCCTCTTTCATGATGCGCCGGACCATCGAGATGAATCCCGATCTCGCGTTCCATGACATCAAACAGATCGGCATGGCCTCAGTCTGAAAAGAAAAAACCCCGCTCTGCAAGGAGCGGGGTTTTTTCTTACAGTCCCATCAGGGAAAGAACGCCGTCGAAGGATCGCTGAGACCCGCCTTCCACAATCAGCGTCCGGCCAATCTGAAGCGCCTTCTGCCGCGCCAGCAGACGCTCCTGTGCCGTGCCGCACAGACCATAATCCGCCACCTGTGCAAACCCGACCGTCCGGCGGATCATCTCCAGCCCGCAGAACCCGGCCATGTCCCGCAGGATGTCCTTCAGGAACGACGCAACCAGATCCTGACGTCCCGCAGGCCCCGAAAGTGCCCACATATCCCCGCCACCATTCTGAAGGGCAGAACGCAGTTCCTCGGAAAAACTCTGCCAGAACGCTACCATTTCCGCCCTGAGCTCTGCCGCCTTGTGCGGAGCCGCACAGAGATGCAGCGCCAGATTGCCCAGATAAAGCCCGCAGTCGAACCCGACCGGTCCCATCGTCGCGAACTCTCCATCAATGACCCGCACATCCGTTCCATGCAGCATGATGGAGCCCGTATGCAGATCCCCATGCAGCAGCGCCTGTCGGACCGTCAGGAAGCGGTCCTGAAGTCGCCCCACGGCCCGGTGCAGGATCTCGTCGGTCTGAAGCGCCTTCACGTCATCCAGGAGGCCCGCTTCGGGTTCAGGATTGCGGTCACAGACACGGTACGGGTCCGTCAGGATCAGATCGACCGTAATGCGGGTGAGGGCGGTATTGCCGGAAAACTGTTCCAGTAACCGCGCTCCCGTCTCGAAGGGCTGGTTTATCCACCCCGTCGCCTGCACGGTCCGGGCCACATACGTCCCGATTACGGCAGAAAACCCCGACGGGGCCCGGCCCGCAATCAGCGCCGAGCGCAGGACTTCATGCTCCGTCAGACATTCCATGACGATCAGGAACAGACCAGTGTCATAAGCGAAAAGCTCCGGCATCAGCCCCGCAACGGCAGGTGCGACGGCCCGCATGTAGCGCGACTCATACAGCGCCCGTTCCAGCGGCATCGGCCAGTCTGGTGCCACGCGGACATGCGGCAGAGCCTGCTTGCAGCATAACGCACCAGCAACACCATCCACCAGAAAGACCGTATTGAGATTGCCGTCGCTCACCTCACGGATGGACCAGTCTGCCGCAGCCCCGCCCAGACGCTGTGACAGTTCCGGCTGCTGTGCCAGCCAGTCCCGCAGGGAGGCGGCATCCAGAATACGATAGGTCATCAGCGTCGCTCCAGCATGGCAGACAGGGTCGGGACGAGAGGTTCGGGTAATGTTGTATCGGGCTGAACCCGCATTAGCGCCTGATATTCCGCATTGCCAAGATGGTGGCAACGGTCCTGCAGGGTCTGGAAATCCAGCGCGGTGGTCAGGTCCATTCCGACATCCACGATATGGGTCTGCGGATGTTCACAGGCCAGAAGACAGCCCCCGACCTGACACTCCGCATCCGTCAGGCCGAGTTCCTCGTGACATTCCGCCATCAACTGAGCCGCAAGATCGATCTGCACCTCACTATTGCGGCTTTCCACATTCCCGGCCGGCGCGCCCTGCCAGTAACCCGGGAGATAGATGGATTTTTCAGAGCGCTGACCGATCACGATCCCATCGGTCGCGCGCAGCAGTCCCACAACCGCCAGCGGACGCAGAATCCCGGCGCCATACAGATCAGGCTCGCGCATCTGCGCCAGCACCCGCCGGTATTCCGACCAGTGTCCTCTGATGACATCCGGCCCGATCACATCCGCACAGAAAACGCGTCCGTTATACAGGGTGGGATGCTTCGCAAGCGCCGCATCCCAGTGCAACGCCACACGGGCTTCGAGATCCGCAGCCAGTATCGGCATGGAGCGCCCAACCTGCACGACGACGTCGGGCTTGAGGGGCGTCACAGGCCATTCTGATCGGGTAGGGGGCATCTGACGCTCCGGACAGGACAGCGGAAAGGGGGGGGATCTTTCATGGACCGGAATATCCGACCCCGCAACGTCCCGTCAGGGCATCTCGAGCTTGACCGAAACCGGACAGTGATCTGACAGCCCGGCAGGTACTTTATCGTTTTTATAGGTCATGACCCGCAGACTGTCCGGCACGAGCCAGTCCCGCGCGGCATTGCCCAGCAGAATGTGATCGATGAAATATTCCCCGCCCCAGCAGGGGCTGGCCCTGCCGGCTGTCGTGAGCGTGACGGGCGTTTCAGCCTCGATCTGCTGCATCAGCGGGTCATGCAGCGTCAGCCGCCGGTTGAAATCTCCCAGCACGGCATAGGCCTCCCCTTCATCCTGTCGCTCCAGCATCCAGTCCTGCAGGATCCGGACCTGCTGATAAAGCGTGGGGCAGGAATGTTTCCGCTGGTTCAGAGGCTGGTCCCAGCATCCGGTCTTGAGATGCACCACCAGCAGCCGGAGGTTGGCCCGCCCATCACTGAGCGTGACATCCAGCCCGCCCCGCAACTGATGGGGCGCATCCGGCGCGGCGACATTGAGGGCGGACAATTCGTCATTGACCGTAACCTGCAGATTGCGGCGCACGGCCACGCCGACCCTCTGCACGACAGGATCAGGCGTCAGAATGATCTGGTAGGTTCTGGAGCTGAAAACACGGGAAGCGGCGGTTGGGCCGTCCACTTCCTCGAACGCCACGACATCCGAATCCAGATGCCGGGCATAAGCCGCGAGTTTTGAAAAATCGCGGTGCTCGCCGCCCGGAACATCGTCCGGCAACGCCCCGTCTCCTGAAGGACGCAACGTCAGCCAGTCCATGTTCCAGGTCGAGAGTTTAAGGGTATGGGCAGAAACGGGCTCCATGCTGCCGGTCAGGAAAAGACCGGCCAGCATGGGGACAGCAGCCTGCCTCAGGCTGCCTGTCCTTCCGTAGCACCCATTTCCTCGAGGACGCTTTCAACCGTACGCGTCTTGCGCGTTCCCTCGTCGAGAATGAGGATCTCGCCCTTGGGAATGTCATAGAACCAGCCCTGAAGCTTCAGGGCACCCTGTGCCAGCGCCCGCACAACCGTCGGATGCGTGCGCAGATGCACGAGCTGGAGCAGCACGTTGTATTCGGCGAGGGAACGGATGTCTTCCGGCCCGGCATCTTCCGCTTTCAGATCGCCCAGAGCAGCCCGGGCAGCCTCGCCATGACGCATCCAGCTCTTGACCGTCGGCAGGCTGTCCAGCTTGGGCGAGTTCAGATCCATCAGCGCGCCCATGGCGCCACAGTTGGAATGACCGCAGATGATGACGTTCTTCACCTTGAGCGCACCAACCGCATACTCGATCGCCGACGACACGCCGCCCAGCATTTCGCCATAAGCCGGCACGATGTTGCCGACATTGCGCACGATGAAGAGTTCGCCCGGTTCCGTCTGGGTTATGAGACTGGGGCTGATCCGGCTGTCGGCGCAGGTAATGAACAGGGTCGACGGAGACTGGCTGGAGGCCAGGCTCTCGAACAGTTCCGCACTCTCGGGATAGACGTCCGTTTCGAATTTGCGGACACCGCCCAGCAGTTTCGCCAGAGTATCACGACCACAGGCCATGGTGTTCTCCTTCATCTTGAACTAGCGGGCAGTTAGAAGGCTTTGTCAGGACAGGTAAAGCATGATTCCATCGGACCCATGCTTTGTCACCACCCTGACATACCATGACGTGTTTCTTACGCAGATGCGAGTGCTGTACGCAGCATGGCAAATACGGCGTCTGAATCTGCATTGGGGCCACCGGCCTGCGCCATATCCGGACGGCCACCACCGCCTTTGCCGCCCATGAGTGCCGAAGCCTCGCGGACCAGCTTCACCGCATCCACACGATCCGTCAGGTCCTTCGTTACGGTAATCACGATGCTGCCGCGACCATCCGCATTGGACATCAGCGCCACGACACCCGAGCCGATCTGCTTTGAGATGCTCTCCGCCAGACCCTTGAGTTCCTTCGGGCTGACATCGCCGAGATCACGCGCGGAGAGCGTGATGCCGTTGATGCTTTCCGTGGCACTGGTGGCTTCGCCGGTTGCCAGCTTGCGCTGAAGGTCGGAGACCTGCGCCGTCAGGGACTTGCGCTCTTCCAGAAGCGCTGCCACGCGGGACGCGGCATCGGCAACCGGAACCTTGAGCAGGTCAGCAATCTGCTTCAGACGGCCCTCGGTTTCCAGCGCCAGTGCTTCCGCAGCAAGACCACAGACAGCCTCGATCCGGCGCACGCCAGCCGAGACGCCGCTCTCAGATACAATCCGGAACGGCCCGATCTCACCAACACGCCCCACATGCGTGCCGCCGCAGAGTTCGATGGAATAGGCCGGACGATCGTCGTCGCCCTTACCCATCGAGACCACGCGGACTTCATCGCCATACTTCTCGCCGAACAGGGCCATGGCCCCTTCCGCCACGGCTTCGTCCTGCGTCATCAGGCGCGTCTCGACCGGTGCGTTCTCCCGGATGCGGGCATTGACCTCAGCTTCGACCGCCGCCAGTTCGATATCCGTCAGCGGACGCGGCTGACTGATATCGAAGCGCAGACGCTCCGGCGCATTCAGACTGCCCTTCTGCGTGACATGCGTGCCGATCTGCCGACGTAGCGCCTCATGCAGCAGATGGGTCGCGGAGTGGTGGCCACGAACGGCCGTGCGGCGGGCATGGTCGATCTCGGCATGAACCGCCATGCCGGGCTTCAGCGTGCCTTCAACGACCTTGCCGTAATGCACGATCAGATCGCCGTTGCGCTTCTGCGTATCCGTGATTTCGACGCGCACACCCGGAGCCGTCAGTGTTCCATGATCGCCAACCTGACCGCCACTTTCGCCATAGAAAGGCGTCTGGTTCAGCAGGATCGCAACCGTCTCGTCGCCAGCAGGGGCTTCGGCCAGTTCGTCATTGCCCCGGAAAATGCCCTGAACTTCCGCATCGGCTTTTTCGGACACATAACCGAGGAACTCGCTCGGACCATGCCTGTCGCGTGCGTCAAACCACACTGTCTCGGCCGCCGCATCGCCCGAACCGACCCAGGCCGCACGCGCACGCTTGCGCTGCTCGGCCATGGCGGTCTCGAAACCGGCCTCATCAACCGTACGGCCCTTTTCACGCAGGGCATCCTGCGTCAGATCCAGCGGGAACCCGAACGTGTCATAGAGCTTGAACGCCACGTCGCCGGGGAGGGCTTCCCTGTCGCCCAGACGGTCCAGTTCGTCGGAAAGCAGCGTCAGGCCACGTTCCAGAAGAGCCGTGAAGCGTTCTTCCTCACCCTTCATCGTCTGCGCGATCAGGGCCTGATGCTGGACGAGTTCCGGATACGCCGCGCCCATCTGCTGGATCAGCGCCGGAAGCAGGCGATAGAACACCGGCTCCTTTGCGCCCATGATGTGCAGGTGACGCATGGCGCGCCGCATGATGCGGCGCAGCACATATCCACGACCTTCCTTGGACGGCAGCACGCCATCCGCAATCAGGAAAGCCGTCGAGCGCAGGTGGTCCGCCACAACGCGATGGCTGGCTTTGAACGGACCATCGGCGTCCTGATGCATGATTTCGGCAGAGGCCTCGATCAGCGCGCGCATCGTGTCGGTGTCGTAGTTGTCGCGCTTGCCTTGCATGATCGCGGCAAAACGTTCCAGCCCCATGCCCGTGTCGATCGATGGTCGGGGCAGAGCATCGCGCGAGCCATCCGGCTGGTCGAGGAACTGCATGAACACGAGGTTCCAGATCTCGACGAAACGGTCGCCGTCCTCATCCGGGCTACCCGGAGGGCCACCGAACACGCTGTCGCCGTGATCATAGAAGATCTCGGAGCAGGGACCACACGGTCCCGTGTCACCCATGCGCCAGAAATTGTCGGAGGTACCGATGCGGATGATCCGGTCGTCGGACAGGCCGGCGATCTTTTTCCAAAGATCGGCCGCGTCCTCGTCTTCCGCATAGACGGTAGCGAGCAGCTTGTCCTTAGGTAGCCCGAAATCGCGCGTCAGCAGCGTCCAGGCGAATTCGATGGCTTCAGGCTTGAAGTAATCCCCGAAGCTGAAATTTCCCATCATCTCGAAGAACGTGTGATGGCGCGCCGTGTACCCGACATTGTCGAGGTCATTGTGCTTGCCACCCGCACGCACGACCTTCTGTGCCGTGGTGGCACGGGAGTAGGGGCGCGTTTCCTGGCCGGTGAAGACGTTCTTGAACGGCACCATGCCAGCATTGGTGAACAGCAGTGTCGGGTCGTTCTGCGGCACCAGGGATGCCGAGGGAACGATGCGGTGGCCCTGCGAACCGAAGTATTCGAGAAAGGCCGATCTGATATCGTTTGTGCTGGTCATGATGAGGGAGTGTCAGTTCCGGGAAGACAGGGAATAATCTGCCTGTCCTAGACTATTGTGGCCGCCTTGGAAATGCAGCCCTCAGTCATTCTCTCCATGCACCCTGCTGCTTCCGTCATGCAATCCGGACAGTTCCGGCTCGGGTTCCGGCGCAGTCAGCCCCGCAGCGGGGATCTCCACTGCCATCTGCACCAGTTCCAATGGCGTTTCGGGCGTCTGTGCCCGGAAAACGAGCCGCCGGGACAGATTGAAATTGGCCACCATTCCACACAACGCACCCGCGGCAAGGGCCAGTCCCGGATGACGCACGGTCAGGGGAAGCGTGGCGTAGAGCAGGAACACCATGCCGCGATTGAGAAGAAATCCGAACGAATTGGCCAGCAGGAATCGTAGCCACTGCAAAAACATGTGCTGGTTTTCCGCCGCGGAGAGCCGGAACGTCCACATCCGATTCAGGCACCAGTTCCCGGTCGCCGCCACGAAATAGGCAATCAGTGTCGCCGCGATTAGCCCTGCGGGAACCCGCAGCAGGGAGACTGTGCCCCAGTCCACCAGAAAACCGAGTGCGCCGACTGTTCCGAACCGCAGGAACTGGTCGATGATTTCCGGTCGGCTGCGCGGATAGAAAAGGCGGCTGCGTCGCAAGGAACATGTCTCCGGGCTGTCGGGATGGGCTGGCTCTAGCGTGTGGGGGAAGTCGTCCGCAAGGAGAGTTTTGCTTTCACCCTGTGTTGGGCCCAAAGAAAAAGGCGCCCCGAAGGACGCCTTTCTCAAAACCGGAAGTCGAAGATTCCGGCGTCAGATCATGTCTGAATTACTTCAGGATGATCTCGACGCGACGGTTCTGCGGCTCGCGGGTGTTCGGGCCAGTCGGAACCAGCGGCTTGGACTCGCCGTAGCCGTGGATGTCGATGGCAGCAGCCGGGACACCGTCACGGATCAGTTCAGCCTTCACGCTGGAAGCGCGACGGTTGGACAGACCCAGGTTGTACTTCTCACCGCGCGGACCCGGGTGAGCAGCGGAGTTATCCGTGTAGCCGTTGACTTCGATGCGCGTCGTCTGGACGTGCGTGGAAGCCTGGGCTGCCTGGGCAACGATCTCACGGGCGCGGCCCGTCAGGTCAGACTTGTCCCAGTCGAAGAACACGAGATACGTGCGGGCCGGGGTCGGAGCCGGCGGAACGATGACCGGAGCCGGCGGCGGCGGCGGCGGAGCCGTGTCGAAGGCATAGCGCAGGCCCAGGATGAACTGGTGCGAGAAGCGCTGGTCGAAGTTCACGTTGCCCTTGTGGACGCCGGAACCATTGTACGCCGTGGAGCGATACGGACCGTTGGCGAATTCCTGACCGACGAAACGGTATTCCGTCGTGACAGCCAGACCCGGAACGTTCGGGATGTCGTAAGCTGCACCGACGATGCCCTGGTACGCGAAGCTGCCCTGCGTGCCGCCCATGCGGTTCACATTGCCGTTGTTGTACTGGGTGGTGGTCGGGTTGTAGTGCTGCCACAGGTAGCCAGCGCCAACACCAACGAACGGCGTGACAGGAACGTTCAGGCCGAAGTTGGCGAGATCGATGTCATACAGGACGTTGACGAGGCCGCCATAAGCCTGATCGGAACCGCGGGTGGAACCGCTCACTGGCGTGTGGGCGCGGTGGTTGAGCTGAGAGTAGTTGTACACACCCTCCACTTCAACGCGCAGACCGTTGCCGAAGCCCCAGCCGAATGCACCGAAGCCGGTGAATCCATCGTGGTGACGGTACTGGGAGCTGGAACCAGCATTGCTGCTCGTGCCATCGGCCTGTGTCGTCGGCGAGAAGTGAGCGTGCTGGTTCTGGACCAGGTTGTAACCACCGCCGATGTTGACATAGGGGCCGGTGATCGTGCTGGCCATGGCAAGCGACGGTGCGGCGACCATCGACGTCATGGCAAGGAGTGCCGTGCGGAGACGCATGTTTTCGTCCTCTTAGTGACTAACGTTCGAGCCGTTGGAAAATGCTTTCACCAACGGACCCAGCGCGATGCATAAGCGCATATAGAGCGCAGAGTTCCCCGCGACAAAGCCAGTCAGGGTCTTCCAGCTCTACTCGGGGTAGGGGAGTGACATAAAAGCCACAGTCCATTTCGCCCGCTTCACGATCTACGCCTCGCGTCTACGTTGCCTTAGCTCATGGTTTCAGCAGAAGCCAGAGCCTAAGGCAGAAAGCAGCTATGCAAAAACAGAGGGAAAACAGGCATTTAGCCGTGATGTGACGTAATTTTAACATTCATCACGGACGGCAGCCCTCGCTGATGAGGAGATTACGCACTGTTTCTGAGGGGATGTCGCGGGTCGTGAAGGCCTTCCCGATCCCGCGGAGCAGCACGAACGCCACCTTCCCGTCCTGCATCTTCTTGTCCCGAGTCATGTGATGCAGCAGTACGTCTGCGGAGAACGATTCCCGGAACCAGTCAAAGCTCACGGGCATGTCCAGACTTCGCAGATGGCGGTCCAGACGCTGCAGATCTTCGACAGGGGCGTAGCCAAGTTCCACGGAAAGGGCCATGGCCAGGTGGATCCCGATCGAGACAGCCTCGCCATGCAGCAGGCGTCCGTCATATCCCAGTTCCGCTTCAAGAGCGTGTCCGAACGTATGCCCCAGATTGAGCAGGGCACGGCCGCCAACAGACGCCTGCTCCTTTTCGTCAGCCGCCACGACCGCCGCCTTGAAGGCGCAGGCCCGGCGCACGGCCTCTGTCAGCGCCGCCGGATCGCCGTCCAATACGTCACGTCCGTGGTTTTCGCACCATGCAAACAGTTCAGGATCGGCAATCAGGCCGGATTTGACGATTTCGGCATATCCGGCAACGCGCTGGCGGCGTGGGAGTGTAGCAAGGGCGGAACTGTCCGCAAGCACCGCGACAGGCTGATGGAACGCGCCGATCAGGTTCTTGCCCGCGGTGGCATTGATCCCCGTCTTGCCGCCGACGCTGCTGTCCACCTGGGAGAGCAGCGTTGTGGGGATCTGCACGAATGGCAGGCCACGCAGGGCCGTGGCCGCGACGAACCCCGACAGATCTCCTACGACACCGCCGCCCAGCGCCACGATGGTTGTCTTGCGCTCGATCCCCGTGGAGAGCAGCCGGTTCATGACGTCTCCGTAGCAGGCAAGGGATTTGCTCTCCTCACCGCCGGGAACCGCAATCACATCCGCACGGATGCCGGTTTCCTCGAACGACGCCAGAAGCCGGGGCAGATGCAGTCCGGCGACCGTCTCGTCCGTGATGACGACCACGCGTTTCTGGGGCAGGTGAGGTGCAAGCCATGCTCCCGCGCGCGAAATGAGGTCCGGTCCGATCAGGACATCATAGCTGTGATGGCTGAGAGAGACATGCACTGCCTCCGGCCTGCGATATTCGCCCAGAACTTCCCGCACCCGCTGCACGCCCTGTTCCACGGTTTCGTCTCCACAATCGATAATGATGTCTGCTTCCGCGTAGACGGGGTAACGCAATCCGACCAGCCGCTCCAGAACCTCGTCCGGCCGTCCCTGAGCCAGCAGTGGCCGCCCCGATCGTCCGGCAACCCGTTTCACCAGAACATGTACCGGGGCCCGCAGCCAGATCGATACGGCGTGCTGCCGGACCAGACGGCGTGTCTGGGCATCCATCCAGGCGCCCCCGCCCGTGGCAAGGATGCAGGGCGGTCCGTCAAGGAGACGCTGGATGACGCGGCGTTCACCGTCCCGGAAAGATGCTTCGCCATGTCGGGCAAAGATTTCGGGAATCGAACAGCCGGCAGCCCGTTCGATCTCGATGTCGGCATCCACGAAGGGCAGGCCGCAGATCTGCGCAAGGCGCCGTCCGATGGTGGTTTTGCCAGCCCCCATCATTCCGACGAGGACAACCGTACGCAACGGCGTGCCATCGGGAGAGAAAAAGGGTTCCGGCTTGGCTGAAAGGGGGAAAGGCAGGCGTGACATGCCCTGCTACGTATCATAGGAGAGGGAACACGTCCTGCCCTCACTTCGAGACCTTTTCCCATGGCCATTACCGATCGTTCGTTTTCCCGCCTGCCGCTGATTGGCGGGGCCGTTGCCGTCCTCCTTGTTCTGGGCGTCGGCGGAGCGTTCCTGCGTCTGGGCATGACCGCCACACCACCGGCACAGACCATGGTTCACAAGGATCTGTCCGGTGCGGCTTTCGCCACTTCTGCCGCACCGCAGGCCGCCCTTCCGGCCATGCCCCCCGTGCCTGCGGCCCAGCCCGCACAGGCTCCAGTCATGGCTCCGGCCCCCGTGGCAACAGTTCCGGCGGCTGCTCCCGCCACTGCGCCGCTGACGCCCTCGACCCCGCTGCCCACGATGCCCGCTCCGCAGGCCGCTCCGGCCCAGCCGATGCCCGCCGCCCCGGTCGCTCCGGCTCCCGCTCACTGATCACCCCGGCATGGAGCATGTCCGTGACGATCGGGGGGACAGCAGGCATGTCGAGGCTTTTCTTGAAATGCTGGCCGCCGAGCGCGGTGCGGCACTGAAAACCCGACAGGCCTACGCCTCTGACCTCGCTGATTTCGCGAGCCACTGCGCGCCCGTCGCTCTTGCCGAGGCGCAGGCTGCGCAGGTCCAGTCCTATCTCGCGGAACTGTCCCGCGCCGGTCTGGCGGCCCGTACGGCAGCGCGGCGACTGTCCTGCCTGCGCCAGTTCTACCGCTTCCTGATGCTCGAGTCGGTGCGTGAGGACGATCCTACCGAGCGTCAGCAGGCCCCCAGAATCGCCTCCTCCCTTCCCAGACCGCTGGACGAAGAGGAAATCCGCTGCCTGCTGGAAACCGGGACGCGCGGGCATGAAAACGAACGCCGGGACATCGTCTCCCGTGCCGCGCTGGAACTGCTCTACACGACCGGTCTGCGCATTTCCGAGCTGCTCGCCCTGCCGGCATCCTGTGTCCATGTCCGTGGTCCCATGCTTCTGGTGCGTGGCAAGGGCGGCCGCGAGCGGCTGGTGCCCCTATCCCAGAGCGCTCGGGACGCTGCGGACCAGCTCGCGCATTTCGATCGCGATCTCGGCAGCCCCTGGCTCTTCCCGGGACGCAACCCGCAAAAACATCTCACGCGACAGGGATTCGACAAGATCCTGCTCGCCTGCGCCCTGAAAGCCGGGCTGGACCCCGACCGTGTCAGCCCGCACGTCCTGCGTCATTCTTTCGCCAGCCATCTTCTTGCGCATGGCGCCGATCTGCGGGCGCTTCAGATGCTGCTGGGTCACGCCGACATCGCCACCACCCAGATCTATACGCAGGTCATGTCCGAACGCCTGCGACAGGCCGTGACGGCGCATCATCCGCTGGCACGGAATGGCGCGGCCCCGGACGAAGCGGACTGAACAGATCATTCCGCATGTCGCAGGGACTGTTTCCGGACGCGCAGGCGTGCTATCGGGCTGGCCATGCGCCAATTCCTAGATTTCGAGAAGTCGGTCGCCGAACTCGAGACCAAGATCGACGAACTCCGCCAGATGGGCAGCCAGGGCAAGGACTCCGGCACCAGCGGCATCAATATCGATGACGAGATTGCCCGTCTGTCCGAGAAGGCCGACAAGCAGCTTCGCACGACCTATGCCAAGCTGACGCCGCTGCAGAAAGTGCAGGTGGCCCGTCACGCCCAGCGCCCGAAGGCTCTGGACTACGTGCAGCAGCTGGTAACGGACTATACGCCGCTGGCCGGGGACCGCGCCTTTGGTGATGACGACGCCATGATCGGTGGTCTCGCCCGTTTCCGGGGAGAGCCGGTCGTTGTTGTCGGAACCGAGCGTGGCCACGACACCGAAACGCGCCTGAAGCACAATTTCGGCATGGCCCGCCCCGAAGGTTACCGCAAGGCGCAGCGCCTGGTCGAAATGGCTGGTCGTTTCGGCCTGCCGATCCTGAGCTTCATCGATACCGCCGGTGCCTGGCCCGGAATCGACGCTGAAGCGCGCGGACAGGCCCAGGCCATCGCAAAGTCGATCGATGTCTGCCTCAAGGCCCCCGTGCCGCTGATCGTGACCGTGATCGGTGAGGGCGGGTCGGGTGGCGCCATTGCCATCGGTGCGGGCGACCGCATCCTGATGCTCGAGCACTCGATCTATTCCGTGATTTCGCCGGAAGCCGCCGCCTCCATCCTGTGGCGCGATCCGAAGCTGGCGCCGGCCGCCGCCGAAGCCCTCAAGCTCACCGCGCAGGACCTTCAGTCCCTTGGCGTGATCGACCGCATCATCCCCGAGCCGGTCGGGGGCGCCCAGCGCGCACCGGACGAGGCCGTCAAGGCCGTCGGCAACGCGATTGCGGAAGAACTGGGTTCGCTCAAGGATCTGACGGGTCCGGCGCTAATCCAGAAGCGCCGGGACAAGTTCCTGTCCATGACCCGCACGCCTCTGCACTGAGACCTTTTCAAAAGCCGCTGCCCCTCCGCAGCGGCTTTTGTTTTTTCAGACTGTCTGTTTGTGTGTCGGCTCGCCTGCGAGTGGTTCACGTCCATGCGCCATGATGAGATCATGCAGCGCCAGCGCGGCCTTCTCGACGGTCTCGCTGTCATATCCCTTGGCCACCAGCGCCACACCGCTTGCCCCGTCCGGAAGATGATAGGGATAAGATCCCAGATCAATCGTCGGAAAGTTTTTCTGCAACGTCGCGAGATCGGCTGCGAAATCCCCTTCCTTCAGCCCGGCCGCATGCCAGCTTGCGGAGACGAGTGGTGCGCCTTTCTCAAGCTGCGGCACCAGCCACGCGACCATCGATGCAAAGATGGAGGGCACCCCGGCCATCACATGCACATTGCCGATGCTGAATCCGGGCGCCACTGACACCGTATTGAGAATCGGCGTGGACCCCTTGGGCAGATAGGCCATGCGCTGGCGGGCTGCATTGAACCGGTCCGCTCCCAAAGCAGCCTCCAGCAGACGGAAGCTCTCCTCATGCCGGACCAGCGGTGCGCCCATGGCCGTTGCGACGCATTCGGCCGTGATGTCGTCATGCGTCGGCCCGATGCCGCCGGACGTGAACACGATGTCGAAGGCCGCGCTGCAGTCGCGAACGGTCCGGATGATGCGCTCTTCGATATCGGGAATGACCCGCACTTCCATGAGCCGGATGCCCTGTTCATTCAGGGCCTGGGCCAGAACCCGCGTATTGGCGTCCTGTGTGCGTCCCGAGAGGATCTCGTTGCCAATGACGAGAAAACAGGCAGTTTTTTGAAGCATGTGTCCGCTCCTGATAGTCTTCGCCACAGAACGTAACGGCTCGCCTCGCGTTGTCGAGGACAAACCCGCTCCGAACTTTCGTTTTCATCAGGAGGAAACATGACCAGCGTCCCGTTCCAACAGCCCGAATGTCTCCTCGATCTGCGCGCGACGCTGGGGGAGGGGCCTGTCTGGATTGCCGCTGAAAAATCCCTCTACTTCGTCGATATTCTGGAAGCAAAGATCCATCGCTTCACGCCCTTCAGCCGCAATCATCAGACATGGTCCGCCCCGGACCGTGTGGCGTTTCTTCTTCCTGTCGCCGATGGCACGTTCCTTGCCGGAATGCCGGACGGCCTGCGTCGCTTTGATCCGCGCGCAGGCAGTTTTTCCGATCACACGATCGTGGAAGCCGAGAAGCCCCGCAACCGCCTCAATGATGGCTGTGTCGATCCGCAGGGCCGCATCTGGTTCGGCACCATGGATGACGGCGAGGAAAATCCGTCCGGCTCGATCTACCGGCTTGTTCACGATCAGGACGGCCTGAACATCACTCATCAGGACGAAGGCTATACCGTTTCCAACGGTCCCGCCGTCTCTCCGTGCGGCAGGGTTCTCTATGTCTGTGACAGCCCGGAGCAGACGATCTACGCCTTTGACATCGAAGCAGATGGCAACCTTGCGAACGAGCGTGTCTTCGCCCGTCTGGACCACGGCTATCCTGACGGGATCGTGACTGACAGCGCAGGGACCGTCTGGTGCGGAACCTGGGGTGGTGGCCGTGTGGCACGGTTCAGGCCGGATGGTACGGAACTGCCATCGATTCCCATGCCTGTCACGAATGTCACGAAAGTCGCCTTCGGCGGCGATGACCTGAAAACGGTCTTCGTGACGACCGCGCGCAAGGGGCTGGATGCCGAAACCCTTGCAAAGGAACCGCAGGCCGGCTCCCTGTTCGCTTTCCGCACGGATGTTGCAGGTGTTCCGCAGCAGGTCTTTCGCCTGAACGGCTGATCTAGCCCAGAAGCTCCTGTAGAAGCGGGATCAGCGGAAGGTCGGGATCAGGCATGGTGTAGCGGCCCAGATCGGCGGCTGCGACCCATTCCAGGGTCTGGCCTTCCCGGGGGGTTGGCACGCCCCTCCAGCGCCGCACCACATAAAGCGGCATCAGCAGATGGAACGGTCCGGCGTTCTCGCTGACGAACGTGAACGGCGCCAGACAGGCCCCGGCCAGATCAAGCCCGAGTTCCTCGCGCATTTCGCGGACCAGCGCCTGTTCCGGCGTCTCGTCCCGCTCGACCTTGCCGCCCGGAAACTCCCACAGTCCCGCGAGACGCTTTCCTTCCGGCCGACGTGCCAGAAGGATCCGTCCCTGCGCATCCAGAAGCGCCGCTGCCACAACCAGAAGTGTCCGGGGCTTCGTCTCCGGAACAACGGGAGCCGCAACGGCTGGAGCAGGGGAGGGCTCCCCATCCGGAATGTCCTGCGTCCCGGCAAGGAACGCGGTCCGTGTCAGCTCATACAGATCAACCGGGCATTCCTGCCCGCGGGATACGAACCGGCGGCTCGATGTTCCCGTTTTCTGAAACCCGAGCTTCCTGAGAACGGCGGCAGAGGCCGGATTGTCCTGCGCCGCCGCGGCGGTGAGTTTTCCCAGCTTCAGGACCGTCAGGCCCCATTCCACCACCCGCTGCCCGGCCAGCGTTGCGATCCCCTGTCCCCAGGCCGAGGGCGCGAGCCAGTATCCCAAAGACCCCGCACGCCGGTTATCGGACAGTACGAGCCCCATGGCACCGAGCAGCGCCCCCTCCCGGGTGATGGCAAAATGATGGGCCTGTCCCTGCGTGCTGTCGCGGCGGGTGGACTCGATCCACTCTGCCGCCAGTTCCCGTGGATAGGGAAAGGGCAGGCTGCTGAGCATCCGCACGACGCTCCAGTCATTGACCAGACGGTGAATGACCGGTGCGTCCTCCGGCTGCAGGGCGCGGAGAACGAGCGTCCCTGCCTTGAGGTCTGGAGTCATGTCAGGGTGTGGAACCCTGCGGCTTTTCAGAAGGGGCCGCCGCTACGCCACATCGTGCCAGCAGACGACGCAGCATGTTGATGACCGGGAAGACCTCCTGATTGTGATCGCCGCCCAGTTCGTTCCACGCGGCCTGTTCCAGTTCCACGATATCCCGGTCTTCCTTGAAGATCCGCTCGGTGAACGCAATCAGGAACGGCCAGGCCACATCCAGAACCAGCTTTGCTTTCGGACGGCGGATCGACAGCAGCCCGAACACGCGGCACGTCTTCTGCTCTGCATCCTGCGGCACGTAGACGATCCACAGATCCATGACCGGCGGCTCGTCACCCGTCGCGATGCGCAGCGTCTGGTACGGATACTCCGTCCGGATCGTCATGACGTCCTTGTGGGCGTATTTCTCGCTGGCATCGCGACGCTCACCAAAGATGAACGTCTCACCCCAGGGCTGCTTGCCCCCGGTCCGCGCAAAACTGTACCGCGCCTCGACCAGTGTGGGCTCGTCCCTGCCGCCGAGGAAGCGCGGCTTCATCTGGCCCATCTGCTTCATGTGCATGAACTGATGGTTCATATCCATCAGGTTCTCATGCATGAAACTGTAATGGCAGGCGACCGTCTCACCGAAACGGCGCGTCTTGTATTCGGGGTTGCCCACCGAGCCAAGCTGCGGAAACGGCGTACTCTCGGCCTTTGCCGGATCGCCGGGGAAAATGAAAATCAGCCCGCCTTCCTCACGGCACGGATAGGTCCGCACTCCGTTCGGCAGCTTGCCCTTGCCCAGATAGGGCACGTCAATGCAGCGTCCCGACCGGCCATAGGCCCAGCCGTGATAGCAGCACTGGACCGCTTCACCACTGACCTTGCCAAGACTGAGCGGCACCTGACGGTGCGCACAGCGATCCTCGAGCGCGAACACAGTGCCATCCATCGGCCGCACGAGTGCGATCGGCTGTCCGGCATAGCGTGTGCCGATGGTCTTGCCGCGCTTGAGTTCGCGCGACCAGGCGACCGGATACCAGTAATCGGGATTGGAGTGGACGCGTCGCAGGTCTGCGGTCTTCCGAACCACGTCTTCTACCGGAGAGAACTCTCCGATATCCGGGTCGATGACATGGTCGGCGCCCTGCGTGGCGTCAGAAGAGGCAGAGACAGTCTGCGACATGAGTATCCTGATCCGTGATGAAACCGCGACATTTTCAAATGCGCAGAGAACCTAACAGGCAAAGCCCCACTTCAGGAAGAGATCATTCGCATCATTGGATCGCGTCTTTCCCGCAACATGCAGCACAAAAACCACCATTTTCGTGTCATTGAAAGATCATCTTGCGGGACTGGTGCTTTTCCGGGCGAGCAGGCCCGTTTAGGAGACCGCTTCCCACAAATCATAAATCCCCCATTCCGGAGTTTCGGCCACGGTGCGAACCAGATCCCTGCTTCTTTCCTCCATCGCACTGTTTGCAGTCCGTCAGTCTGTCCTGGCTGCCGATCCTCATGGCGTTCACCATCATCCGGCAACGAAGGATACGGCGCCGGTTGTGACCGCCACCTCTGCCCCGACCGGGCAGGGCCGGAAGGCGGCCGCTCCGGCCCGCCACCGCACAACAGAACTGGATGCCCGTGCAACGGAAAGCGTCGCCGTCACCGGGCGCCAGTTGACCGGACGTGACGCCGAGCAGGCCGTCTCGAAAGCCATCATGCGCCAGTATGTTCCCGGAACCAGCGCCTACAAGATGCTAGACCGTACTCCGGGCGTCAGCTTCACCTCCACCGATCCATTCGGAATCGACAGTTTCGGCGCCAATCTTTACGTCCGCGGATTCTTCATGAACCAGATGGGCGTCACCGTGGATGGCGTTCCCCTGAACGATCAGACTTACCAGTCCGTCAGCGGCATGAGCCTCGCCTCCGCCATCATTCCCGACGATATCCAGTCCATGCGCATGTCGCAGGGCGCAGGTTCGGTCGAACTTCCCTCGACCAACACGCTGGGTGGTACGATCCAGATTGGTTCCTCGGACCCCGAGGACAGGCGCGGCGGCAAGGTCAGCCAGTCTTTCGGCAGCTACGGCTCGTACCGCACCTATGTTCGTCTGGATTCCGGCAAGCTGAACCCGACCGGCACGAAGTTCTACACGTCCTATGCCCGCACCGATGAAGGCATGTGGATGGGTGGTGGTGACCAGTTCATGCAGCAGGTCGATACCAAGCTCGTCCAGCCGATCAATGAACGCAGCCGCATGTCGGCCTTCTTCAACTGGTCCAGTCTGGCCCAGTGGAACTATCCCGACACGTCCATTGGCATCCTGAAGAACCTCGGCTGGCGCACGCCGCATCTCTATCCGAATTACGGGCTGGCCTACGGGATCGCCAACGGCACGAGCCCGCTGCCGGCCGGTTACGGGAACGTGCCGGGCATCGATGGCTCCAACATCGCCATGTATGACGGCGGCCAGTCCGAAACCAACTACATGGGCGGGCTGCATTTCGACCTCGCCCTGACTGATCATCTGACCTGGAACACCACGATCTACGGTCACAGCCAGACCGGCTATTACAGCTATACGGATTCGGATGATCCCTCGCCGAATGGTGCGCCGTTCTCCGAAGAAGTCTGGCAGAACCGTCAGGAGCGCTACGGTCTCGACACCAGCCTGCGCTATAAATGGGGCCGTCATACTATCGAGGGAGGCGTCTGGTACGAAAACAACAACCAGCAGGCAGGGCTGTTCAATTATCAGCAGCCGCTTCTGGGGCAGGGAGCGCCGCTCAAGGCTGTTGGTCCCTATGACGTTTATGGTCCCGCCTTCCTCGAAGGCTACAATTTCCAATGGACCACGAACGTCATGCAGTTCCACCTGCAGGACAGCATCCAGCTTGCCGAAGGCCTGACGTTGCATGCCGGCTTCAAGTCCATGACTGCCACGACCTCCGGGGGCGCCCAGTACAACAACGCCGACTGGACGGGCGCGGACGCCCTGCCGAACGGCTCCCTGACGGCCTCGCAGGCTTTCCTGCCGCATGTCAATCTGGACTGGCACATCAACCGCCACCATGAGATCTACGTGGACGTGGCCGAGAACATGCGTGCCTATGAAGTCTCGGCCTATGGCGTGGCGAACTCGGTCTATTCCGTGCAGGATCAGGCCACGTTCCAGGCCCAGAAGAAGTCCCTCGAGCCGTCCAAGGCCTGGGTCTATCTCGGCGGCTACCGCTATACGTCAAAATATCTTCAGGCGAACGCGACAGTCTATCACGCCAGCCTGATCCACCCGATCCTGGCGGCTGCCGTGGGCTCCCTGACCAATCCGGTCTCGCAGGTTATCGATTTCGGCCACATCTCCATGACGGGTGCCAATGGCGACATCACCATCACCCCGATCGACGGCCTGAGCATCAGTAACAATCTGAGCTACAATAAGGGCACCTACGACCGGAATGTCGATACGGTCGGCGGATACTATGCGCTCGCGGGCAAGAACATCGTCAACTACCCCGCCTGGATGTACAAGACGTCAGTCGCCTATAGCTGGAAGGGCATGACCGCACATTTCGATGCGAATTACTACAGCCGCCGCTATTACAGCTTCATGAACGACACCTCGATCGGCGGCTACTGGCTGGCCAACGCCGGTGCACAGTACCGTTTCGGCAAGCTGAGTGTCCTCAAGGATGTCACGGCGAGCTTCAATGTCTATAACCTGTTCAACACCAAATACATCTCCATGATGGGCGAGAACGACAACCCTGCCGTGGGCGACTACCAGTCCATGGAACGCGGTGCCGTCCGCGAGTTCTTCGGAACCATCAGCGCGTCATTCTGACCGGCGGAAGAGGCAGGCGGCTTCGGCCGCCTACCTTCATCGTCAGGAGAAAACTGGCAAAACTGCCGGGTCAGGGTCGTCGGCGTTTCGTCCCGTCAGACATGCGCGGGCCTTACTCACAACACGTCTGCCCCGGCTCACAGGGCGTCGGAACAACTGCCGTAGAACGAGAATATTTTTTCCTGCTCCCGACAGCAGCATCGCGAACGCAAGGCTGGATGCCGCTTCGACGAAGGACATAACTTCAAAACTGGTAGCGAAACCAAGAACATCCGGAGCCATCTGTAGGCTTGCAGCAAAACCATCATGGCCCAGTAGCCATGTGGCACAGCCCACAAGCAGAATAGTTCCCAGCGCAAGAATGCCTGCAGTGTAGGGAAACTCTCTCACCCATCTGACGGGACGTGTCACAAGCCGATCACGACAGATTCTGCCGATAGATGTATCTGGAGCCGCATAAGCCAGAAAAAATGCGGCGATTATCATCAGGATGATCATATTGCTACTCTCGTGCGTTCAACGTCTTGTGCGAGCACAAACAGCCGTAAAATTCAGGCATCCTGTTCGGGTGTTATACCCAGTTCGGCACTCAGATCACTGATGAACTGCGAGGCGACACGGCCGGAACGACTGCCCCGCGCCATGGCCCACTGAAGCGCTTTGCGTCGCAGTTCTTCGCGCGGAACCGGCAGATTATAATAAGCCGCATAGGCTTCGACGATCGCCAGATAATCGTCCTGCGTCGCGCCATACAGGCCGATCCAGAGCCCGAAGCGGTCCGAAAGCGAGACCTTTTCCTCGATGGCTTCCGATGGGTTAATCGCACTGCCGGTCTCGTTCTCGATCATGTCCCGCGGCATCAGGTGACGGCGGTTGGAGGTCGCATAAATCAGGACGTTTTCCGGGCGCCCCCCGATCCCGCCATCAAGCACGGATTTGAGGGACTTGTAGTCTGCATCTTGGCTCTCGAATGACAGGTCATCGCAGAACAGGATGCAGCGGCGCTTCGTGGTGCGCAGGACGGCCAGCAGCTTTGGCAGCGAAGACAGTTCGTCACGCTGGATCTCGATCAGCGCGAGTGTCCCGCCGCCCTTGGCCCGCTGCTCTTCGTTCACGGCTGCGACGGACGCCTTTACCAGCGAGGACTTACCCATGCCGCGCGCCCCCCACAGCATCACGTTGTTGGCGCTGAAGCCTTCCGCGAAATGCCGAGTATTGGTCATGACCTGATCCATCTGCCGCTTCACGCCCTGAAGCAGCGACAGCGGAACCCCCGAAACCTTCTCCACTGGTGTCAACACGCCCAGCGCAGCCTGCCACAGAAAGGCGTCGTGCCTGTGCAGGATATCCGCACTCGGCGGAGGCGGACTCATGCGCTCCAGACTGTCGGCAATACGTTCGAGAGCACTGAGCAGGGCATGGTCGGTCATGGAAAACGGTCCCGGAACGAAAGGGGTTGAGATCAAAAGACATCGGCGCCGTGCTTGACGGGCAGCCCCCGGACGATATGGTCCCCGCCAGCTTCACTCAAGACTGGACCCTTACATCCATGAGCAGTCTGTTCATTTCTTCCGCCCAGGCCGCCGATGGTGGTGGTCTCCTGTCCAATCCGCAGGTGCTTCAGTTCGCCCCGATGATTTTCATCTTCGTGGTGTTCTATTTCCTGCTCATCCGTCCCCAGCAGCAGCGCGCCCGCAAGCTGCGCGAAGAGCAGGGTTCCCTGCGTCGCGGCGACCGGATCGTGACGGCTGGCGGTATCGTCGGTGTCGTGCAGGCCACCCGTGATGACAGCGATGAAGTGGACGTCGAGATCGCCCAGGGCGTGCGCGTGAAGATCGTCCGCAGCACGATCACGAACATCACGTCCCGCGAAAAGCCGGCCAACGATTCCTGATCCGGTTGTCAAAAGACCCGTTCACGAAAAACGCCCCGCCCGGAAAACCGGGCGGGGCGTTTTTTTGTCTGACGATCCGGGAAGGGATCAGGCAGACTTCAGTTCAGCTTCCGCGAACTCGTAGTTGGCGAGCTTGTCCAGATAGTTCGTGATGTAGTCCGGACGACGGTTGCGGAAATCGAGGTAATAGGCGTGCTCCCACACGTCGAGGCCCAGCAGTGCCTTGCCCTGACCTTCGGCCAGCGGGTTGGAGCCGTTTGCCGTCTTCGTGACAGCCAGCTTGCCGGACTTGTTCAGAACCAGCCACGCCCAGCCCGAGCCGAACTGCGTCGTGGCAGCCTGCTTGAAGAGCTTCTTGAACTCTTCGACGGAGCCGAAATCTTCAGCGATCTTCTTTTCCAGACCGGTCGGGATCTGGCCGCCCGTCGGGGACAGGTTCTTCCAGAACAGGATGTGGTTCCAGTGCTGGCCCGCATTGTTGAAGACCGGGGCGATCTCGGGCTTGCCGTAGGAGAATGCGATGATCTCCTCAAGCGTCTTGCCAGCCAGTTCCGGCTTGCTTTCGACGAAACCGTTCAGCGCCGTGACATAGGCCTGATGGTGCTTGTCGTGGTGCAGTTCCAGCGTTTCCTGGCACATACCAGCACCGGCGAGGGCGTTTTCTGCGTAAGGCAGGGGGGGAAGTTCAAAAGCCATGATGTCACTCCTTGGCAGAATAAGACGAGGTGACCGCCCTCAGGGGCGGCCGCTCCCGCATATCGTTCTCATTTATGGGGAAGATTGGCAACGCTGTGTTCCATCGCACCGATGAGAGCCGAATAGTCCTCATCCGCATGCAGACGGTTTGAAAGAGCCAGCGCCTGATCGGCCACGGCCATGCCCGGCATGAAGGCGCCGACCTTGCGTCCGGCATCCAGCAGCAGCCCCATGTCCTTGGACATGAGCCGTGTCGGGAACTGGGACGGGAATTCGCGGTTCTGACCCATCTTCAGCTTGCGTTTGTGATGCGGGCTGACGACGGCAACCTGTTGAAGCGTCTCGAACACGACATCACGATCCAGTCCCGCAGCCAGTCCGTAAGAGACGCCTTCCGCGATGACGTTGAGTGTGGCACCCATCACGCCGTTCACAACCAGCTTCAGCCGCGCAGCCGAACCGGCAGGCCCCGCGTGGATCGTCAGCTTGCCGATGACATCCAGAACCGGCTGCGCGCGCTTGACCACAGCTTCGTCGCCACCGACCAGCATGACCAGATCACCGCTCTCGGCTTCAGGCGTGCTGCCGGACATGGGGGCATCAAGCAGGGAAAATCCATGTTCGACAGCAAGCCTGGCAAAGGCGTCGGCCTGATCGGGAGAGACGGTGGAGGTGTCGAGGACAAGCTTGCCGGGTGTCAGGGCAGCGAGCGCCCCGTTCCCGCCATGTAGGGATTCGTTTTCCGCCGCATCGTTCGGCACACAGAAGATGATAATATCCGCAGCTTCCGCAATCGCGCGCGGCGAGGGCAGCATTTCGGTTTCATCCTTGCCGCCCGACGGGGCAAACGCCACGACCGGATAACCGGCCTTTCGGAGATTGGCCCCCATCCGCTGGGCCATGGCGCCGTAACCGATAAAACCGATCTTTGGACTGGACATGGAAACTGGCTCCTTGTGATGCGTTGCAACAGACTCACGCATCATGAGTGCCAGAGTTTCGCAAGGTTCGGAAATTGATTATGGCGCTGTTTCGCTATCCCAGACCCCTGCCATCTGAAATCACGCCACGGGAAATGTATCTCTCCCGACGCGGCCTTATCGGCGGGGCAGCGGCGCTTACGGGCCTGGCAACCGCGGCCCACGCGACAACGCTGCAGACCCGTCCCGGTCCCTATTCCGCCGGTCTGACCCCAACGCCGCACGAAGATGTGACGCACTACAACAATTTCTACGAATTCGGCATGGGCAAGGCGGACCCTTCCGCCAATGCGCAGGGGTTTCATCCCCTGCCATGGACACTGGAAATCACGGGACTCGTTCGCAGGCCTGTCCGGCTGGACGTAGAGCAGCTTCTGCGGTCCCCCGCGATCGAGGAGCGGATCTACCGCATGCGCTGCGTGGAAGCCTGGTCCATGGTCATTCCCTGGGACGGTATCCCCCTCGCAACCCTGCTGAAGGATGCGGATCCCGATCCCCGCGCCACACACGTCGCCTTCGAGAGTGTCCTGCGCCCCTCCGAAATGCCCGGCCAGAACGGGGGGTTTTCAGGCATCCAGTGGCCCTATGTCGAAGGACTGCGGCTGGACGAAGCCATGAATCCGCTGACCCTGCTGGCTCTGGGGATCTATGGCGAGACGCTTCCAAACCAGAATGGGGCGCCCGTCCGTCTGGTCGTTCCGTGGAAATACGGCTTCAAGGGCATCAAGTCGATCCAGCGTATCCGTCTGCTGGATCACGAACCTTCAACAACATGGAACCGTCTCGCGGCGGATGAGTATGGCTTTTATGCCAACGTCAATCCGCAGGTCGATCATCCGCGCTGGAGTCAGGCGACCGAGCGTGTCATTGGCTCGCATTCCCTCTTCGGTGCCACACGGCAGCCGACCCTGATGTTCAACGGATATGGAGAACAGGTTGCGGATCTGTATCGCGGCATGGACCTGCGGAAAGACTTCTGATGCCAGCCACCCGCGTGCAGGCTGCTGCTGATCGGGGCAGTGCTCTGAAACGACACTGGCGCCTGATTCTGTATCCGCTCGGCATGATCCCAGCGGTCTGGCTCGTCTGGCAGGGTCAGCACGGCGCGCTCGGCGCCGATCCTGTCAACACCTTTGAACGATCGCTGGGTCTGTGGGCTTTCCGTTTCCTGCTGGCGTGCCTGGCGCTCGCGCCTCTGAGACGGTTCACGGGCCTCAACCTGCTGCGTTACCGGCGTCTGACTGGCCTGCTGGCCTTTTTCTATGCCGTCCTGCACCTGCTGGCCTATGCCGGGCTGGATCACGGATTTGACTGGCCCGTCCTGTGGAAAGATGTCACGCACCGCTATTTCGTCATTCTGGGGCTGGGCGCGCTTCTCATGCTCACCCCACTCGCCCTGACATCCAATGCGATGTCCATGCGCTTGCTGAAGCGCCGGTGGAAGCTGCTGCACCGGCTGATCTACCCCGCCGCGATTCTGGCGGCGATCCACTTTTTCCTGTCCTTCAAGACACTGAATGGTGTGTCCGCCCCGTACCTTGCCGCGATGGCCCTGATTCTCCTGAGCCGCTTCGTACCGCATTCCAGGACAGGAAGCGGGCTCTAAGTCAGCCGATTTTCAGACAGGATCAGACGGCCGGGCGCAACGCTGCACGGATCTTGGGGGAAAGCTCTGTCAGGGCTGAACGTCGCTGGGCCAGCATGTCAGCCGGAAAAGGCTTGTTTGGGAAGTGACATCCATCTGCCAGAAGCAGCCCGTCCGGCAGGTGGGTGATTTCACCGGGGCGGAAATCAAGCCGCGAGAGCGGAATTCCGCATGCCCCCAGAACGGCAATATGAGCACTGATCCCCAGCGTCAGGACCAGCCTGAGCCTGTGCATGCTCTGGAGTTCGGTACAGAGCGCCGCGCTACAGGTCTCGAGTTCGGAGGGGAGTGCGAGCGGCTGGGAGGAGAGGGGCTGCATCACGCTGGTAATGCGCCCCAGAATGGAGGCCGGTCCGGCAAGGGCGGGATCGAAGACGATGTCATTGGCCTTCAGAAAGCCAGCCAGCGTGTCCACGGCATCTTCCGGATCAAGACAGACGATCAGCAGTTCGGCTGAAAGCGGCCCGGTTCCTGACCGCGATCCTTCCGGAATGACGGGAGGCGGAGGAGGGGCGGGGATCGTTCCGGTGGAAGCCCGAAGTGTCATGAATCGCTGGTCTCGTCACTGTTGATATCGGCCGGATGACGAACGGGCCCCTGTCGCGGAGGATTGCGCGATTCCGTCTGGCGACGCGTGAACGAGGGCGCAATATCCGCCAGTTCCACGAAAAGATCCGCCTGGCGGCGCAGGTCGTCCCCGATCATGGGGGGCGTCGAGCGCATCGAGGAAATGACCGTGACCCGGACCCCGCGCGCCTGAACCGCCTCCACGGCGCGCCGCAGGTCGGAATCACCGCTCACGATCACAGCGTGATCGAGCCGGCCGGCCTGTTCCAGAAGATCCACTGTCAGTTCGACATCCATGTTTCCCTTGATACGCCGTCTTCCTGAATGATCCGTAAACTCGCGCGCATTTTTCAGTACGAGATGATAGCCGTTATAGGCCAGCCAGTCGGTCAGGGGGCGAAGGGGGGAATAGTCGTCCGTTTCGGGCATCGCGGCATAATAGAAAGCGCGCTGGAAAAGACATTCGGCTTCAAACATTTTGCGCAGGCTGCGGAAATCGACTTCAAAACCCAGATTGCGGGCTGCGTGGTGGAGGCTGGCGCCATCAATGAAAAGGGCCGTACGTTCGTTCTGGCGCAGAAGCATGATGGTAATCCTGGTATGTAAAATATGTTTCCCTGTACGACAGGGTGCAGAAACTGCCTTCCAGCTGCGAACGAGCTTGGATGCACTCAGGTTCAATTCCGGAGATGAGGCAGGTGCGGATTGCAATCGCATGAACCGCATGTTATTGCCAGCACTCTCTCTTATTTTATTCCTAGTCTGACCCGAAGGGGGCCTGTCGCATGGCGCGCGTAACCGTCGAAGATTGCATCGAGAAGGTTCCTAACCGTTTCGAACTGGTTCTGCTTGCCGCCCAGCGTGCACGTGGCCTGTCGCGCGGGGAGGAAATCCGTCTGGATCGTGAAAACGACAAGAACACGGTCGTTGCGCTGCGCGAAATCGCCGAAGACAAGGTGAGCCTCCCCGTGCTGCGCGAAGGCATCATCCGCTCCCTGGCCCGCGCGCCGGAGCCGGAGCCTGTTGACGAGGAAG
Source organism: Gluconobacter sp. (assembly GCF_047722525.1). Classification (GTDB taxonomy): domain Bacteria; phylum Pseudomonadota; class Alphaproteobacteria; order Acetobacterales; family Acetobacteraceae; genus Gluconobacter. Next base: position 2,974 of record NZ_JBDNYY010000007.1, on the reverse strand, counting down.
TGCTGGATCTCATCCCGACCGACCAGAACATCTTCGGTCTGCAGGATGTTTCCACCGAGGAAGAACACGCTCATATGGCCGAGAATATGTCCGCTGATGAAGCGGCAGCAATCGAAGCCGAACTGGGTGGTCGGGGTCGCCGCTGATTTCTGCTGAAGTCCAGTGAAGGGAGGATATGCTTCATGCCTGATGCATCTCCTCCGGTTGCGCCGTCGCCCGTAGCCTCGGGTGACTTCAAGCCGTCCATCGCCGGACTGCTTCGGCGGATCGAAAGCTATGATCCGTCTGCCGATCTTGCCCGGATCGAAGACGCCTATGATGTCGCCGCCAATGCCCATAACGGGCAGCGCCGCGACAATGGCGATGCCTACATTACCCATCCCATTGCCGTCGCCAATATTCTTGCCGGTTTTCGCATGGATGCGACCTCCATCATGGTGGGTCTGCTGCACGACACCGTAGAAGATACCGGCGTTTCCTGCGATTCCCTGAAAGCCCGTTTCGGCGAGGATGTCGCAGCCCTCGTTGATGGCGTAACCAAGCTCACACGTCTCGAACTCCAGTCCGATCGCACCAAGCAGGCCGAGAACTTCCGCAAGCTCGTTCTCGCCATGTCGCGGGACATCCGCGTCCTGATCGTCAAATTGGCCGACCGCCTGCACAATATGCGTACGCTTCATTACGTGCAGCGGACTGATCGCCGGCAGCGCATCGCCCGTGAGACGATGGATATCTATGCGCCTCTCGCCGAACGCATCGGCATGGACCGCGTCAAGACGGAGCTGCAGAACCTTTCCTTCGCCCAGCTCGAGCCCGAAGCTGATGCAACGATCCGCGCGCGCCTGAACTTCCTGCGGGGGCAGGGGGCGGATGTCATCGAACAGGTCCGTCAGGAACTGATGGCCCTGTGCGCTGAAACGGGGATCGACAGGGTCGAAGTGACGGGCCGTGAAAAATCGCCCTACTCGATTTGGGAAAAGATGCAGCGCCGGAACGTGGCGTTCGAGCAGCTCTCGGACATCATGGCGTTCCGTCTGCTCGTGCCGACGCGCGACGCCTGTTACATGGCGCTGGGTGCGATCCACGGCGCCTATCCGATGATCGCCGGGCGTTTCAAGGATTACATTTCCACCCCCAAGGCCAACGGCTACCAGAGCCTTCATACCGGGGTCACTCTGCGTCACCCGCGAAACCAGAAGATCGAGGTCCAGATCCGGACCGCGGAAATGCATGATCTCGCCGAAAACGGCGTGGCATCGCACTGGGCCTACAAGGAACATGCGACCCCGAGCGAACGTGAAGCTGCCGCGTTGTCGTCTGCCTTTGGCGCGCCGACCCGCAAGCTGCGATGGGTGCAGGATCTGCTGGAAATCCTGGAAGACAGTCAGGCTCCTGACGAATTCCTCGAAAACACCAAGCTTGAACTCTATCAGGATCAGGTTTTCTGCTTCACGCCCAAGGGGCAACTGATTTCCCTTCCGCGTGGCGCAACGCCCGTCGATTTTGCCTACGCCGTACACAGTCAGGTCGGCGATACCTGTGTGGGCGCGAAGGTCAACGGTCGCCTGATGCCGCTGCGTCACGAACTGCAGAACGGCGATCAGGTCGAGATCATGACGGCCCGCGGTGGTACGCCCTCGCCATCATGGGAGCGCTTCGTCGCAACTGGCAAGGCCCGAGCCCGCATCCGGCGCTTTGTGGCGCAGCAGCAGCGTCAGGTCCATCTCGATAACGGTCGCGCCGCCATTGCCAAGGCCTTCCGTCAGGAGGGTGTGGACGGCTCCGAAAAAGTCCTCGACGGTATCCTCAAGGAACTGCGTCAGGCTTCGGTGGAAGACCTGTACGTCGCGGTTGGAAACGGCCAGCTTGGCCCCAAGGATGTAGTCAACACCGCCTATCCGGAACTCCGCCAAAGCGTTCGTGCGCCCAGAATGGTGCCGGGGCTGTCCCCGCGTTTCGGCCAGTCTCTCATGCTCGGTGCCGGGCATGGGAGTTCCAAAACGCCTGCCACCCATTCCGGCAGTACGATCAAGGGAATCGGTTCGGGTATCGCCATCAGCTTCGCAGGCTGCTGTCGCCCGCTGCCGGGAGATCCGATTGTCGGTATCATCGCCCAGGGCAAGGGTGTTACGATCCATCGCCGCGGCTGCCAGAATCTTTCCGGTTTTGCCGATACGCCCGAGCGTTTTCTGGAAGTGGACTGGGATTACGAAGCCCTCGGCCGCCGTCAGGGGGCCGAACCCTATACGGCACGTCTGTCAGTGGTGGCCGCCAACGAACCCGAGGTTCTCGCAACCCTGACCAATGTTGCCGCCAAGCACAGTGGCAGCGTCAGCAACCTCAAGATCGTAAACCGTCAGCTCGATTTCATGGAAATCCTGGTCGATCTGGAAGTGAAGGATCTGCGCCATCTGTCGTCCCTGATCGCTGCCTTCCGGACGGCCGTGGGTGTCATGCAGGTCGAGCGTGCCAAGGGATGAGCACGTGATCCTCGGCATGGGGACGGACCTGTGCATGATCTCTCGGATTGAACAGAGCGTCGAACGCTTCGGGGACCGCTTTCTGGACCGTGTCTTCACGCCCGCCGAGCGCACCCATGCGGACCGCCTTACGGGCACGGCGCGCATGGGTAGCTACGCCAAGCGCTGGGCTGCGAAGGAAGCCTGCGCGAAGGCTCTGGGAACAGGCTTTGCGGAGGGTGTCCGGCTTCAGGATATCGGGGTCTGCAACAGCCTCAAGGGCGCCCCGGAACTGCGGCTTTCAGGTGGGGCGGAACAGGCCCTGCAGCGCCTGACCCCTCCGGGACATGAGGCGCAGCTTTTCGTCAGCCTGACCGATGATCCCCCCTTTGCTCTCGCGCAGGTCATCATCCAATCCGTCCCTCCGGGATCATCCGCACCGATTGAACTGCTCGCCAACGCCGCCAAGCTGCGTTAAGAGCGTCTCATGACCAAGGAGAACAGGCCCGTGCAGG
>NZ_JBDNYY010000006.1:0-225471 GCF_047722525.1 Gluconobacter sp. | reverse complement strand
GTGGTGAGAAGGGCCACAGGGTGTCTTGGCAGACAGGCTGTGGCATTCAGGGAGGGGACGGCTTGGCGGAATTGGGCGCAAGGGTCAAGGGGTAGCAACGGGTCTGAACCCGGTTTTCTGCGGAAAAGGCCCGGAAAACGGCAGATGGTCACAAAAAAGAGAGGCGGGGAACCCTCCTTCTTTTTCAACCGGGACGTCTGGTTGACGTTCAAATGCAGATCGGCAATCCATCTGTCAGGTGGGGCGCGATCCTCATGAACAGTCGAGCAGGACAAGCATCATGGCTGAGCAGTTTAGCGGTAAAGTATGTCTGGTCACCGGCGCAGGTGGCAATATCGGTCTCGCGACCGCCCTCCGTCTGGCCGGGGAAGGAACGGCCATCGCCCTGCTGGACATGAACCGCGAGGCTCTGGAAAAGGCCGAAGCCGCCGTCCGGGAAAAGGGCGTTGAAGCCCGCTCTTATGTCTGTGACGTGACGTCCGAAGAGGCCGTAACCGAGACCGTGGACGCCGTGGTCCGGGATTTCGGGAAGATCGACTTCCTGTTCAACAATGCCGGCTATCAGGGGGCTTTCGCCCCGGTGCAGGACTATCCCGCCGAGGATTTCGCGCGCGTTCTGACGATCAACGTCACCGGCGCGTTCCATGTCCTCAAGGCTGTCACCCGCCAGATGATCGCGCAGAACTACGGCCGTGTCGTCAATACCGCCAGCATGGCCGGTGTGAAGGGGCCGCCGAATATGGCTGCCTATGGTGCCTCCAAAGGCGCCATCATCGCCCTGACCGAAACCGCCGCGCTGGATCTCGCCCCCTACAACATCCGCGTGAACGCCATCAGCCCCGGTTACATGGGCCCTGGCTTCATGTGGGAGCGTCAGGTCGAGCTTCAGGCCAAGGTCGGAAGCCAGTATTTCTCTACCGACCCCAAGGTTGTGGCCGAGCAGATGATCGGTAGCGTCCCGATGCGCCGCTATGGCGACATCAACGAAATCCCCGGTGTGGTGGCGTTCCTGCTGGGGGATGATTCCAGCTTCATGACGGGTGTGAATCTGCCGATCGCTGGTGGTTGATTGAGGGAGGTCCGGGCGCTGCCCGGGCCCGGCAGGGATCTTGATCCCTGCACCCTGCTTTTTGGGGTCAGGCTTTTAGGGCGTCGGCCATTGTGTAGAGACCGGCCTGGCGTCCTGCGAGCCATCTTGCGGCCAGTAGGGCGCCTCTTGCGAAAACCCTGCGGTCCAGTGCACGGTGGGACAGGGTGATCTGTTCGTCCGCGGCCATCAGAACGAGATCGTGTTCGCCCACGATCTGTCCGCCGCGCAGGGAGGCGAATCCGATCGCGCCATCCGGACGGCGACCGTTCTGGTCGGTCCGGGCTACGTCCTCGAAACTGACCCCACGTCCTTCAGCCACGGCCCGGCCAATCGCCAGAGCCGTGCCGGACGGAGCGTCCAGCTTCTGGCGGTGGTGAACCTCCAGGATTTCCGCATCATAATCCGGCAGTCCCGCGCCAAGCTGCCGCGCCAGTTCCAGAAACAGCGTCAGCGCCGGGGAGAAATTGGCGGCCTGAAGAACGGGGATATGCTGCGCCGCCTCGTTGACGGCATCCTGCGCAGCCCTGTCGAGGCCCGTCGTTCCCAGCACCCAGGCGCATCGGGCCTGTGCGAAGGCGGCGGCATGGGCCGGGACCGTGGTGGCATGGCTGACATCAATCACGACATCGCAGGCCTTTGCGAGTGCGGCGGAATCAGTCGTGATGTTGCGCTGGGCGTCCGCGGTGCGGGAGAGGCCGCCGACGAGGGCGTTTCCGGCTTCTTCGGCACAGAGCGTGCCAAGGCGGCCTGTAATGCCGGCGATACCGATACGGGGAGCAGAAATCAGGGTCATGGTCAGTCCATCAGAGCGGGAATATCAGGTCTCGGATTCAAGCCGGGCGTCAAAACGGGTGCGGGCCGCCTCAATTTCGGAACGGTTGGACAGCGCCCACTGCCCGAAAGCCTCCGTCAGTGACCATAGCGATTCCCCGAGCATCGTGAGCTCATAATCCACACGGGGCGGTGTCGTCGGCGTGACGGTCCGCAGGACGAGGCCGTCGCGTTCCAGATTGCGCAGGGTCAGGGTCAGCATCCGCTGCGAAATCCCGTCGATCGCGCGGCGCAGTTCGCTGAAACGGTGCGGCCCGCGTCCGAGCGACTTGACGATCAGGATGCTCCACTTATCCGTCGTGCGCGCCAGAATGGAGCGGATGACGGCGCAGGCCTCGCTGTCATGCGTGTCGGCGGGTGGGGAAAGGGCAGTCTCGCTGACGCGAACATCCATGTGCCTATGGCTCCGGAATGTGCCTTCTTGCGGCGGGGTTCAAAGGTTCCTTATCTGGTGCTGGTTACGATCAGGAACCGGAAAGATCAAAATGAAACTTCTCCATATCGATTCCAGCATTCTCGGGGACAGCTCCGCCAGTCGCCATGTCAGCGCCGCCGTTGTCGCCCGCTTCCGCAGGGAAGATCCGTCCGTGGAGGTCATTTCCCGTGATCTTGCCAGCGATCCGCTGCCGCATCTGGACGTTGAGGCGCTGTCCTGGCTGGGCAAGGAGCTGACGCCGGACGTCTCCGGTCGTCCCGAACTGATCGCCAGCGCGGAGGCCCTGAAAGAGTTCAAGGCTGCGGATGTCGTCGTCATTGGCGTGCCGATGTACAACCTGTCGATTCCCAGCCAGCTCAAGGCCTGGATCGACCGCATTATGGTGGCGGGCCAGACCTTCCGCTACACGCCCGGGGGGATCGAAGGTCTGGCACAGGGCAAGAAGGTCGTGCTCGCCGTGGCCCGTGGTGGCCTCTATGCCGAAGGCTCCCCGGCGGCAGCCTTCGAGCACCAGATGACGTATCTGAAGTCCATCTTCACCATGATCGGCATCACGGACATCACCGTGATCGAGGCCGAGGGCCTCGCCACGAATGGTGGCGCCGACCGTGCCCGCATCCTGTCGGACGCGGAGCAGAAGGCCAGCGCGCTCTGATTCAGTCCGGACTGATCAGTCCGTCACACCGGTATCCGGACCGAATGTCTCGTAACGCAGGCGTTCGGCCGGAATGCCGGCTTTCGGCAGGTCCTGCACCATGTCACGCATGAAGCCTGTCGGACCACACAGATAGGTGGACACGTCGCCGGGGAACTGCTCCGCGACCCAGGCGGCGCTCGGACGACCGTCTTGCGACGTCAGGCGCGTGACGACCTGAATGCGCCCGCCCGAGTCGCGGGACAGTTCCGCCAGACGCTTCGCGAATGGCGCCGTCTCGGCGGAATGGGCGATCTGCACCACATGCACGGGCGTCGTGACGTCCGGTTTGGCCAGCGCTTCCAGCATCCCGATCATCGGCGTGATGCCAATTCCGGCACAGACGAACGCCAGCGGGCCCTCAACTTTTTCCGGCAGCACGAAATTGCCCGCCGGCGGAGACAGAAGGGCCTCCGTGCCTTCACATTTTCCGCTGTTCAGCCAGCCTGAAACAACTCCGTTCGGCACATGGCGCACGCTGATGCGATAGCCCTTCCGGTTCGGGCTGGAGGTGATGCTGTAGTTGCGGCGGGTCCGGCCATGGCCCGGAATGTCCAGATCAACGCCCAGATACTGCCCCGGAATGGCGCTGATGACCGGCTTGCCATCCACAGGCTCCAGTTCGAGCGACGTGACATTCGCGCATTCCGGCACAGCGCGGGCAATGCGGAACGGGCGCCAGCCACTCCAGCCACCTTCAGCATGGGCGCTGCTGTCATAAAGCTGATGCTCGCGGCCGATCAGGATATCTGCCAGCGCCCAGTAGGCCTTGCCCCAGGCATCGAGGATTTCCGGCGTTGCAGCATCCCCCAGAACGGCTGAAATCGCGCCGAGCAGGGCCGTCGCGACATGCGGATAATGCTCCGGCTGGATTTCGAGGCTCGTATGTTTCTGCGCGATCCGTTCGACCGCCCCACCCAGCACGCCCAGATTGTCGATGTTCTTCGCATAGGCCAGCACGGCCATCGCGAGCGCCCGGGGCTGCGTGCCGGTGGACTGGTGCGTGGGGTCGAACATTTCCGCAATCGCGGGATCGGCCAGCAGGCGGCGGTACATTTCGGACGTAATCGTCACGCCATGGGCTTCGAGTGCCGGGATGGTCGCCTTGATGATGGCGATGGTCTCAGGCGTGAGGCTGCGGTCGGCGGAAGTGGACATGAGCGGTCCCCTTAAAGGTGTATTTGAAATACATCTTTAAAAACGTGACCTGCGTCTGTCAATCTGGCAGAGGAGTCGCCATGCGCCTGACACTGCACACCGATTACGCCCTGCGCGTGCTGATCCATCTTGGCGTTCACACGTCACGCCGCGTCTCCATCCGCGAGATCGCACAGGCCTATCGCATTTCCGAAAACCATCTGGTGAAGGTCGTGCACCGTCTGGGGCAGGGCGGTTTCGTTACGACCGTCCGCGGGCGCGGCGGCGGGCTGGAACTCTCGCGCCCGGCTGCGGAGATCAATGTGGGCGCGGTCGTGCGTTTCACGGAAGACGACATGACGCTGGTGGACTGCGAAGGCCGCAACAGCACGGACGGACGGCCCTGTATTCTGTCTCCGGCCTGTGTTCTGCGTGGGGTTCTGGGCGATGCGCTGGGCGCGTTTCTGGCGGTGCTGGACCGCTACACGCTGGCCGATCTGCTGACGGGGCGTGAGGCCGCGCTTCTGGGTCTGACCGTTCCCGAAAACTGAGATTTCCGGAATGTGAATGGACCTTTCGCGATCCCGTGCGTCATGTCGGATGAGCGAAAGACATCCACAGATCCGAGGAGCCTCTCATGAGCCAGCAGAATTTCCGCAGCATCCTGACCGGATCGTTCTCGACACCCTGCGATGACAACCCCACCGTTGCCATGATCGAGGCCGCCTACCGGCACCATGATATCGACGCGCGTTACATCAACTGTGACGTCAAGGCGGAGAACCTGAAGGACGCGGTTGCGGGCGCGCGGGCCATGGAATGGGTGGGGTTCAACTGTTCCCTGCCGCACAAGGTCGCGGTGATCGAGCATCTGGACGAACTGGCGGAATCCGCCCGGATCATCGGGGCGGTGAACTGCGTCTCCATCCGGGACGGACGCCTGATCGGTGACAATACGGACGGAAAAGGCTTTCTGGCGTCCCTCAAAAAGGTGACGGACCCGAAGGGGAAAAGAGTCCTGCTGCTGGGAGCCGGTGGCGCCGCACGCGCCATCGCCGTGGAACTGGGGCTTGCTTCCGCCGCCCACATCACCGTCATGAACCGCGATCCCAAAAAAGCGGAAACCATTGCCGCGCTCGTGCGGGACAATACGTCTGCCCAGGCCGATGTCCGGTCATGGGACGGAGAGGCCAGCGTGCCGGAGGATGTGGACATCCTGATCAATGCCACGTCCATCGGTCTCGGGGATGCCGATGCGCTGCCGCCCGTGAAGATCGAGACCCTGCGGAAAGGGCTGATCGTCGCCGATGTCATCCCCAATCCGCCCATGACCCGACTGCTTCGTGAAGCGGAAAGCCGGGGCTGCACGGTCATCGACGGGCTGGGGATGCTGGTCAATCAGGGCGTGATCGGCGTGGAGCACTGGCTCGGCCGGACGCTGGACGCCGGGGTCATGGAAAAGGCCCTCAAGACCATTTTCCATGATGCCGGCTGACAGGAGTGCGCGTATCGCCGCACCGGCCACAGGCGCGCCTGAAGGGAATCCGGGTGGCGGGAGGGGAGACGGCAATGATCCCCCGCCAAAACCTTAACGCCCGGAAGATTGCCGTCTTTCCGGCCCGGCACATAGGCCGAAAAGAGGCAGGACCATGCCCGGAGCCGGAAGGGCAGTGTGACGCCGGATTTTGCAAATCCGGCGTCATATGAGTTTCAGAACCCCGTCGAAAAGCTGAACATCGCGGAGGTGCCGGGCATCAGGTAGTAGGTCGGCGCGGAGCCGGACATGGATGTCCCGTAAACACCCTGGGTCGTCTGGGCAGCGTTCGTGAAGCTGTAGACGCCGGTGCGGAACTTCGCATCCGCGATGTTGGACAGGTTGAGCTGGAACTGCGGCGCCTTGAGAAAACCGAGTTTGTGCATCCGGTATCCAAGCGTCACATTATTGGTGAAATAGCCCGGAATATGCTGGTCGTTCATGAACGTCGCATACTGCTTGCCGATATATTTGAGATTGACGCTCGCAAAGAAATGGCTGTCGTCATAGTTGAGCCCGAGAGCCGCCTGAATGGACGGCGTCATGATCTGGGTCTTCCCCTTGGTGGGAAGAAGGTCATTTCCGACATGCAGGTTGTTGTCGATGCTCGCATGAAGATATTCAAACGAGGCGAAGGGACGCAGGTGATAGAGGATCGGACGTGTGGCGACCTCGATATCGACGCCGCGCGTGGTCTGGCCGCCGGCATTGACGTTTTCCGAAACCAGGGCGCCGTTCTGATAGGCATTCAGCGAAAGCTGCCGGTTGGTGAAATTGTAGTTGAAGAACGCCACATCCGCGAGGAACAGGTCGGAGTGGTAGCGGTATCCGATTTCCTCTTCGATCGAGTATTCCGGGTTCTGTGATGTCGCGGCCGTCGCAAGCTTTCCGGTGGAACCGCTATAGACATTGAACATGGACGTATTGGGTGCGAGGCGGAAGTTTGTTGCGCCGACGACATAGAATTCGTGATGTTTGCCCAGTTTGTAGGTGGCGGAAACCTGCGGCAGCGGAACATTGTTCGACGTCGTGGCGCGGTAGGGCGCGCCGGGCAGGGAATTGTAGCCATCGCGTTTGACGAAGGCATCCTTGAACCCGACCTCGATATGCAGCTTCTTCTGGAGCAGGTCGATCTGGTCCTCGATGAACCACATATGGACCTGGCTGAAGGTGATCTGGGAGCGGCTGGCATAGGGGTAGCCGTTGGGTGTCAGGTAATTGTAGGTCTGTCCCCAGACATTCGCGGCCTCCCCGCTGACCGGATCGATATAGCTGGCCTCGGTCTGCTGCATCTTGTCAGACCATTCATACCAGTAGCCGCCGGTGATCGTGTGGTTACCCAGTTCCAGCGTGCCCTTGAAGACGTTGCCGATCCGGACGGTTTTCGCAATCGAGGGCGTATAGGCCATGACCTGTGTGCCATTGGCCATGACGTTGCCATCAGGATCAAGTAACGCCGTTTTCTGCGTTCCCGAGTAAAGACTGCCCGCTGTCAGGGTCGAAGCACCTCCACCATTGCCATATCCATAATAGAGATAGGGCGTTTCGGAGAGATGAAACCGGCGCGTGACGTTGATTTCATTGGGAAGCGTCGCCGCCATGCTCTGGAACATGTTGCGGTGCAGCTTGTAATAGTTCGTGGTATTCCGGATCTTGGTATAGTTGTAGTCTTGGCTGTTGCCGTATTTCTCAAACTGCGACAGGGTCGGATAACGGTCTTCCTGTGTATCCTGCGCGGCATAGCTCAGAGCCAGGCGCGTCTGGCTTCCCCCCGCCCAGTCCTTGACCAGCTTGGCGTCCACCTGCTTGGACTTTACCTTTCCCGGCCCGCGCCAGTCGTTTCCATGCACGTTCGCAAAGGAGACGAAGGACCGCACACCCGTATGACCGATATCGCCGGATTCCAGACGGATGAATTCGCGGCTGGTATTATAGCTGCCATAGGCCGCGTCGATCATCCCGCCCGCATGATGCGAGGGATCGATCATGTTCATTTCCACCAGTCCGCCCGAAGCCGAAAGCGTCGGCGTATTGATGTTGGACGAACCGGGGGTGAGGGAAACCTGCTGGAGGTCTTCGGAAAGAACGACGTCATTGGCATAGAAGGCCGAATTGCCCACGTCATTGAGCGGCATGCCCTCGAACAGCCAGCCGATCTGGCCACTGGTCATGCCGCGTACGGAAATGGTGCTTCCCTGTAGCCCGAACGGATCCGAACTGGCCGTATTGGCGCCGGGCAGCATGGCCAGAAGCTGGACCGGATTACTGGTGGGTGCCTGCGTGGCGATATAGTCGCGTGTGATGGTCTGTTTTGTCTTCGGCCCGTGCTGGGGCGCCATCAGGCCCCCTCCGGGAGCGCGGCCGGTAACGCCATTATTGGAAATGACGCCCTGTCCGGTGACCCGGATGCTTTCGGTCGTCCTGCCTTCCACGCTGCGGGATGAGGAGCCGGCCCCATGCCCGGATGAAGAAGCATCATTGCCGCCACCGCGCCTGGCCGCATCAGTCTTGGCGTATACGCTATTGATGGAACATAGAGCCGTCGAAAGCGAGAGCGCCGCGACAATGATTTTTTTCATTTCTGCCTCTTCACCAAGGGAAATCTCTAGGACAATCCGCCACAGGAAACGAAAAAACGTAATCCATTAACGAAACGTAATAGTTATCATTAATGATTCGCAACATAAAAAACGCCCCTACGCTATTTTTATGAAAACCGCTGTTTTGCGAGGAATATGGCCTGTTCCGCAGGGAAAGAGGAATCAAAAAACCCGACAACCTTTTCAGGGTTGCCGGGTTTCATGGAGGTGGCGAGGCCGGTCAGCGTCCTTCGAAGAAGTCCCGCACCTTGGCGAAGAAGCCGCTGTTTTCAGGGCTGCCCTTCGCGTGGTCGTCCCCGGCTTCCTTCTCGAACTCTTCCAGAAGTTCGCGCTGGCGCTTCGTCAGATGGCTCGGCGTCTCGACCGAGACCTGAATGTACATGTCCCCACGGGCCGAAGAGCGCAGGACCGAGAAGCCCTTGCCGCGCAGGCGGAACGTCTCGCCCGTCTGTGTACCGGCGGGGATGCGGACCTTGCTGCGGCCACCATCCACAACCGGAACCTCGACTTCCGTACCCAGTGCAGCCTGCGTCATGCGCAGCGGAACGCGGCAGTAGATGTTCGCCCCGTCGCGCTGGAAAATGTCATGCGACAGGACGGAGATGTGCACATACAGATCGCCCGGCTGCACACCTTCGCCACCGGCCTCACCCTTGCCAGCCATGCGGATGCGGGTCCCATCTTCGACGCCAGCCGGGATGTCGATGCTGATGGTTTCCGTCTTCGCTTCCGTGCCCGTGCCATGACAGACCTTGCACGGATTGGCGACGGTACGTCCCGAGCCATGACAGGTCGGGCAGGGGCGCTCGACGAGGAAGAACCCCTGCTGTGCGCGGACCTTGCCCGCACCATGACAGGTCGGACAGGTGCTGCTGCCTGCCTTGGGGTCCGCCGATCCCGACCCATGACAGGCTTCACACGCCACGCGGGTGCGGACCTCGACGTCCTTCTTCACGCCCTTGAAGGCTTCCATCAGCGTGATTTCGACCTGAACCTGGACATCCGCCCCGGTCCGGCGTCCACCACCGCGACGGCCTCCCATCATGTCGCCGAACATCTGGTCGAAGATGTCGCCCAGACCGCCCGCACCGGCAAAACCACCGCCGAAGCCGCCGCCCATTCCGCCCATGCCGCCTTCAAAGGCATCATGGCCGTAGCGGTCATAGGCCGCGCGCTTCTGCTCGTCCTTGAGGACGTCATAGGCTTCGTTGATTTCCTTGAACTTCTGCTCGGCGGCATCGTCACCCGGATTGCGGTCGGGATGGTAACGCATGGCCTGCTTGCGGAAGGCTTTCTTCAGCTCGTCCGGCGAGGCCGTGCGGGAGACTTCAAGGGATTCGTAATAGTCGATTCTGGTGGCCATGGTCGGTCCTTGGGGCAGTCCTGAAGGCGGTCCCTGTTATGGGCCGGAAAAACAAGAATGGCGCCCACCCCCTTGCGGGAACGGGCGCCCTCGGAAAACAGGGCCAGACGGAGCGTGAAGCCCCGTCTGGGGAAGTCACCCGATCAGTGCTTCTTGCTGTCGTCTTCGAGGTCTTCGAAGTCGGCATCGACGACGTTGTCGTCCTTCTTTTCGGCTTCCGGTGCAGCAGCTCCTTCAGCGCCCTGACCAGCCTGATACACAGCCTGACCAACCTTCATGGCAGCCTGCGTCAGCTTCTCGCTCGCAGCCTTCAGGGCGTCGAGGTTTTCGCCACCCAGAGCTTCGCGGGCCTCGGCGATGGCCGCTTCCGCTTCGGACTTGTCAGCCGCCGGAACCTTGTCGCCACCTTCGGTGATGGACTTCTCGGTCTGGTGGATGAGGCTTTCCGTGCTGTTGCGCAGCTCGACCAGTTCACGCTTGGCCTTGTCGGCAGAAGCGTTGGCTTCCGCGTCCTTGACCATGCGGTCGATGTCGGAGTCAGACAGACCGCCAGAAGCCTGGATCTTGATCTGCTGTTCCTTGTTCGTGGCCTTGTCCTTGGCAGACACGTTCACGATGCCGTTGGCGTCGATGTCGAACGTGACTTCGATCTGCGGCACGCCACGCGGCGCCGGAGCAATGCCCTGCAGGTCGAAGTTGCCCAGCAGCTTGTTGTCAGCTGCCATCTCACGCTCGCCCTGATAGACCTTGATGGTCACGGCGTTCTGGTTGTCTTCGGCCGTGGAGAAGGTCTGGCTCTTCTTGGTCGGGATCGTCGTGTTGCGGTCGATCAGACGGGTGAACACGCCACCCAGCGTCTCGATGCCCAGCGACAGCGGCGTCACGTCGAGGAGCAGGACGTCCTTGACGTCACCCTTCAGGACAGCGCCCTGAACGGCGGCACCGATGGCGACCACTTCGTCAGGGTTGACGTTGCGGGCCGGATCCTTGCCGAAGAATTCCTTAACCGTCTCGATGACCTTCGGCATACGGGTCATACCGCCGACCAGAATGACTTCGTCGATCTCGTTAGCGGAGACGGACGCATCCTTGATGGCTGCACGGCACGGGCCGAGCGTCCGCTGGATCAGGTCTTCGACCAGGCTTTCCAGCTTGGCGCGGGACAGCTTGACGACGAGGTGCTTCGGACCGGAAGCATCAGCCGTGATGAACGGCAGGTTGATCTCGGTCTCCTTGGAGGAGGACAGCTCGATCTTGGCCTTTTCGGCGGCTTCCTTAAGGCGCTGCAGGGCGAGCTTGTCACCACGCAGGTCGATGCCCTGGTCTTTCTTGAACTCGTCGGCCAGGAACCCGATGATGCGGTTATCGAAGTCTTCACCACCCAGGAACGTGTCACCGTTCGTGGACTTCACTTCGATCACGCCGTCGGAGATCTCGAGGATGGAGACGTCGAACGTACCGCCACCAAGGTCATACACGGCCACCGTGCCGGAATCGCGCTTGCCAAGGCCATAGGCGAGGGCAGCTGCGGTCGGCTCGTTGATGATGCGCAGGACTTCAAGACCGGCGATCTTGCCAGCATCACGGGTTGCCTGACGCTGGGCGTCATTGAAGTAGGCCGGAACCGTGATGACGGCCTGGGAGACGGTCTCACCGAGATAGCTCTCGGCGGTTTCCTTCATCTTGCCCAGAACGTAGGCCGCGATCTGCGACGGAGCATATTTCTCGCCGCGGGCTTCGACCCATGCGTCGCCATTGTCGCCACGGACGATGGCGTACGGCACCATCTCCTTGTCCTTCTGGACGGTCGGGTCGTCGTAACGACGGCCGATCAGGCGCTTGACGGCATAGAGGGTGTTGGACGGGTTGGTGACGGCCTGACGCTTCGCAGCCTGTCCGACGAGACGCTCACCGTTGTCGGTGAAAGCGACCATGGACGGCGTCGTGCGGGCGCCTTCGCTGTTTTCGATGACCTTGGTTTCGTCACCCTCGCGCACTGCGACGCAGGAGTTGGTGGTACCAAGGTCAATGCCAATGACTTTGCTCATGTAATCAGTCCTCTCAGCGGTCCGTCCCGGCCCTGTGAGGCACCGGGTCGAACCCTATTGACGTAATTCAGACCCTCACGGGCCTGTGTTCCGACTACTGATCTAGGCAACGCCGCAAGGTCTTTCAAGCACTTGGACGACACATTTCGTCGAGAATGTTCGCTTCGCACGGCATGAAGGGGAAGATGGCTGTTTCAGATATTGGCAACGCCCTCTAGTAAGGTTGTGTCTTTCGCTTTGCCTGCCAATGGGACAGTCTTCACACAGCCATGCCGAACCATTCCTATTTTCGTGCCACGCTGATGGCTGCCCTGGCCATTTTTTCCGCAACCGGTCTTTCCGCCTGTGGCCCGATGGGGCCGGGAAAGCTGCGGAACGACCAGCTCGAATATTCCCGTGCGCTGGGAGATACCCAGAAGCATGAGATGCTGCTGAACATCGTCCGTCTGCGCTATGCCGATCCGCCGACCTTTCTGGACACGACGCAGGTGATTGCGGGTTACAGCGTGTCCAAGAGCATCAGCGGCGGCTTCTACGCCTATCCGGCCACTGCTGTCGGGAACTACCTGTTCGGCACGGGGACGATGTCGCTGGGGGAAAGCCCAACCTTCACCTACCAGCCCGTGACGGGCCAGCAATATGCCGAGAACGTGGTCCGGCCGATCTCACCGACGGTCATCATGCCGCTCAGCCTCGGCGGCCTGCCGATCGATACGCTGCTGCGTCTGACAGCGCAGTCCATTGATGGCCTGTCCAATGTGCGCGGGCTGGGCGCCGGTCCGTTCGGCGGGGGATCGGTACGGTTCTACCTGCTCCTGCACGATCTGAGGCAGCTCCAGCTCGCCGGCGCCATGACCATCCGCATCACGACCGACAGCCCTACGTCCGGAGACAGCAAGAAAAACGGTGGCAAGTCCGACAGTGGCGGCGGTGGAAATGGTGGCGGGGCGGAACGCTCCTATCTCGTTCTGACATCCACGTCCGAAAGCAATCTTCTGGCGATCCAGGCGGAAGTGCGTCGCCTGCTGCATCTCGATCCCGGGGCCGAGGAAGCAGAAATCGTCTATGGGCCGTATCCCAAGCATCCCGGCAAGCAGATCGCCATCCTCACGCGTTCCATGCTCGCGATGCTGACGCAGCTCGCCTACGAGGTCGAGGTGCCGGAAGACGATATCAAGACCGGCCGCACACCGCCCACGATCGGGCAGGTCGGGATCGAGAACCGGCCGGAAGTGGTGATCCACTCTGGCAAGGAAGAGCCCGATGGCCGTTATGCCGCGGTGAGCTACAATAACACCTGGTTCTGGATCAGTGACCGGGATTTCCAGAGCAAACTGGCTTTCACAATGGTGCAGGTTCTGGCCGCGCTGGCGGCAACGAACCATACCGGCGGAGCTGTCGTGACCATCCCCGCCGGGTAATAAAGGTAACGGGTATTTGAACCCGTCAAAGTGGAACTGTATTAATACACGGTTTTGTTAGAAGAATATTCGGCAATATTGGAAAAGAAGCATAGCTTTCCTGAAAGTCTGGACTTACCGTCCGGACTTTCAGTTCTGGAGGCTTTCACCAATGCCAGGTACTTATGGCAACAGGAGCCTGACCGAGTGGCTCACGCTGCTCCTCGGGGTCGTTATCGTTCTGGTGGGCCTGTTCTTCGTAATCGCCGGGGCTGACCTCGCGATGCTGGGCGGGTCTGTCTATTACGTTCTCTGTGGCATCCTGCTGGTCGCCGGCGGTGTGTTCATGGTCATGGGACGCACTCTGGGCGCATACCTCTATCTGGGTGCGCTGGGCTACACATGGATCTGGGCGCTGTGGGAAGTGGGCCTCAGCCCGGTCGATCTTCTTCCGCGCGCTTTCGGTCCGACGATCCTGGGGATCCTTGTCGCCCTCACCATTCCGGTTCTTCGCCGGATGGAAACCCGCCGTACCCTGAGGGAAGCCGTCTGATGCGCAGATCCCATCTTCTCGCCACCGCTGCCTGTGCCACGCTGGCCTGCGCACCGCTGGCCGCCAATGCCCAGTTCGCTCCCGCCGGAAGTGGCGGCGCGCCGACATCCAGCGTGCCCGGACCTGGCAATGGCAGCAGCAATTCCTTCGAGCCGACGGAAAACACGCCGGCCGCGAAAAGCCGGTTTTCCGGTCCGTCTCCCTATGCGCCCCAGGCGGCCGGTGTGAATGCGGCCAATCTGCCGGATATCGGGTCCATGGATCCGAACGACGTTCCGCAGATGGTCCCCCAGCAGAGCGCCAGCCCTGCCGCAGGGGACTGGGCCGCCTATGGTCACGACGACAGCCAGATGCGCTATTCACCGCTGTCCGAGATCACGCCGCAGAATGCCGATCAGCTCAAGGTCGCCTTCGTCTACCATACGGGCAGCTATCCGCGTGCGGGGCAGGTGAACAAATGGGCTGCCGAAACCACGCCGATCAAGGTGGGTGACGGCCTCTACATGTGCTCGGCGCAGAACGACATCATGAAGCTCGACCCGGCGACAGGCAAGGAAATCTGGCGTCACAACATCAACGAGAAATACGAAGCCATTCCCTACACCGCCGCGTGCAAGGGCGTGACGTATTTCACCTCGTCGCAGGTGCCGGAAGGCGAGCCCTGCCATAACCGCATTCTCGAAGGCACGCTCGACATGCGCCTGATCGCGGTTGATGCCGCGACCGGTAATCTTTGCCCGGGCTTCGGCAATGGCGGTCAGGTCAACCTGATGCAGGGTCTGGGCGAATCCGTCCCCGGCTTCGTGTCCATGACGACGCCGCCGCCCGTCGTGAACGGTGTGGTCGTGGTCAATCACGAGGTTCTGGACGGTCAGCGCCGCTGGGCTCCGTCCGGTGTGATCCGTGGCTATGACGCCGAGAGCGGCAAGTTCCTGTGGGCCTGGGATGTGAACCGCCCCGACGATCACAGCCAGCCGACCGGCAACAACCACTACAGCCGTGGTACGCCGAACTCCTGGGCCGCGATGACCGGCGATAATGCGCTGGGTCTCGTTTACGTCCCGACCGGCAACTCGGCCTCCGATTATTACAGTGCCCTGCGCAGCGATGCCGAGAACAAGGTTTCGTCTGCGGTTGTTGCTCTCGATGTGAAGACGGGTGCGCCGCGCTGGGTCTTCCAGACCGTCCACAAGGACGTCTGGGACTACGATATCGGCTCGCAGGCCACGCTGATGGACATGCCCGGCCCGGACGGCCAGCCTGTGCCGGCGCTCATCATGCCGACCAAGCGCGGTCAGACCTTTGTGCTGGATCGTCGTGACGGCAAGCCCATCCTGCCGGTCGAGGAGCGTCCTGCTCCGTCGCCGGGTGTGATTCCGGGTGATCCGCGTTCGCCGACGCAGCCCTGGTCCACGGGGTTCCCGGCCCTGCGCGTGCCGGATCTGAAAGAAACGGACATGTGGGGCATGTCCCCCATTGACCAGCTCTTCTGCCGCATCAAGTTCCGCCGTGCGAACTATACGGGTGAGTTCACGCCGCCGAGCGTCGACAAGCCCTGGATCGAATATCCGGGCTATAACGGCGGTAGCGACTGGGGCTCCATGTCCTATGATCCGCAGAGTGGCATCCTGATCGCGAACTGGAACATCACCCCGATGTACGACCAGCTCGTGACCCGCAAGAAGGCCGACGAACTTGGCCTGATGCCGATCGATGACCCGAACTACAAGCCGGGTGGTGGCGGAGCCGAGGGTAACGGCGCCATGGATGGCACGCCTTACGGTATCGTCGTGACCCCGTTCTGGAACCAGTACACGGGCATGATGTGCAACCGTCCGCCCTACGGCATGATTACGGCCATCGACATGAAGCACGGTCAGAAGGTGCTGTGGCAGCACCCGCTGGGAACGGCCCGCGCCAATGGCCCGTGGGGTCTGCCGACAGGTCTCCCCTGGGAAATCGGGACACCGAACAATGGTGGTTCGGTCGTGACGGCCGGCGGTCTGGTGTTCATCGGAGCGGCTACGGATAACCAGATCCGTGCCATCGACGAACGGACCGGCAAGGTTGTCTGGAGTGCGGTCCTGCCGGGCGGCGGACAGGCCAATCCGATGACCTACGAGGCCAATGGTCATCAGTACGTCGCCATCATGGCGGGTGGTCATCACTTCATGATGACGCCCGTCAGCGATCAGCTGGTGGTTTACGCACTGCCTGATCACAAGGGCTGAAAAACCGGGGGCTGAGGCTCCCGACTGACGGACCCGAATGACGAAAGGGGTGGTTTTCGTGCCGGAAAAGGCACGGGAGCCACCCCTTTGTCGTCTCCGGCGCCGTTTTTTCCATTTTTCGGGTGGGAAGGTGATGCAGACCCGGCTACAGGCTGTTTTCGTCTGAAAATCTTTTCCGGAACAGGCCGCACACAACCGTCATGACCGACCGTCCTCCCGTTATCCTTCAGGTTCTTCCGGCGCTGGGCACCGGCGGTCTGGAGCGCGGGGCCGTCGAGATTGCGGCTGCGATCGCGCAGGGAGGCGGCATGGCACTCGTGGCGTCCCGTCCCGGTCGGCTGCTGGTGCAGCTCCGTCATGCCGGTGCGCGGCATATCGACCTCGATCTGAAGAAAAAATCTCCTTTCGCAGTGCTGCGTCGGGCAAAAGACCTGCAGGCCATCATCTGTAGCGAAGGCGTGGATCTGGTGCATGCGCGTTCACGGATTCCGGCCTGGGCGGCCTGGATTGCGTGCCGTCGGGAAAACATTCCGCTCGTGACGACATGGCACGGCGTGCATGAGGCGAAGTGGCGCGGCAAGAAACTCTATAATTCCGTGCTTGCGCGCGGCGCACGGGTCATTGCCATTTCGGAGTTCATCGCAGGTCGCCTGCGGAGTGAGTACGGCGTGCCGGAGAGTCGTCTGCGGGTCATTCCGCGCGGGGCGGATGTGCGGGAGTTCACGCCCGGTTCGGTCTCCGGCGAGCGGGTGCAGAAACTGGCCGAAGCCTGGCGGCTCTCCGGGGAGGAACGGATCATCCTCATGCCTGCGCGGCTGACGGCGTGGAAGGGGCAGGGCGTTCTGATCGAGGCGCTGGCCCGTCTGCGATCCCGGAGTGATGCGCACTGGCTCTGCGTTCTGGCCGGCCCGGAAAGCGACCGGAAGTTTTCGCGCCGACTGCAACAGCGCGTGCATGAACTGGGCCTTGAGGATCATGTCCGCTTCACTGGCACCTGCACGGACATGCCGGCAGCCTGCGAACTGGCGAGCGTTATCGTCGCCCCTTCGCTTCGCCCCGAGCCGTTCGGGCGGACGCTGGTGGAGGCGCAGATGATGGGGCGTCCCGTGATCGGGACGGCGCAGGGGGCGATGATGGAGACGATCCTGCCCGGCGAAACGGGTCTCGTCGTGCCTCCCGATGATCCGGATGCGCTGGCTGATGCTCTGAACAGCGTTCTGGAAACGGACGAAGGCGCGCTGGACTGGCTGGCGGAAAAGGCAAGGGCCCATGCCATTGCCAACTATACGACGACACTGATGCAGGCCCGCACGCTGGGCGTTTATGACGAGCTTCTGGGCACCAGCCTGCGGACGACATTCGAGGAACACAGCCATGACCAGTAAGGACGGAAAACCCACGGAACAGATCATCCGGGACCGGGCTGCCGCCGCGAAGGAAGAGCGCGAAAGCCGGGAGGCCAGGGCACTCCGGGCCAATCTGATGCGCCGTAAACAGCAGCAGCGCGCCCGACCGCAGGATGAGGGCAGTCCATCCTCCACTGACGAGCGCTGAGTGCCGGTGAAACGCAGTTTTCCGCTCCCCACGCCGCAGGAACTGGCGCTGACGGGCGTGACCGTGCTGTGGGGCGGCACGTTTCTCGTGCTGCACATCGCCATGCGGCATTGCGGGCCGAGCTTTTTCGTCTTTGTCCGCTTCATGATGGCGGCGGTGTTCGTCGGGTTTCTGGCCGGGCGGAAACTGCTGGATTTCAACTGGCGGGAAGTCCGGGCAGGGACGCTGATCGGAGTCGCTCTTGCGACCGGCTACGTGTTGCAGAGTGCAGGTCTGCGCGACATCACCAGCAGCCGTTCGGCCTTCATCACCGCGCTTTATGTGCCGCTGGTGCCGATTTTCCAGTGGGCGTTCCTGCGCCGGGCGCCGCACCTGATGAGCTGGCTCGGGATCGTCCTGGCTTTTGCCGGGCTGGTCTGTCTGGCGGGACCGGCCGCGCTGTCGCTGTCCTTCGGGCGTGGGGATCTGCTGACGCTGTGCGCAGCCATCGCCATTGCGGTCGAGATCGTTCTCATCAGCCTTTACGCGCGGGGTGTGGACAGCCTGCGCGTGACGGTGATGCAGCTATTGGCCGGGAGCGTCTTCGCCGGGATAATGGTCCCGGTCACGGGGGAAGCGCTTCCGGCATGTTCATGGGTCTGGATCGCCTGTGCGCTGGCGCTGGGTGCGTTGAGCGCGCTGGTGCAGGTGGTGATGAACTGGGCGCAGAAATCCGTTGCGCCGACAAAGGCAGCGGTCATCTACGCCGGAGAGCCGGTCTGGGGTGGTCTTGTGGGATGGCTGGCGGGCGATCATCTGCCCCCCGCGACACTTCTCGGGGCCGCGCTGATCGTAGGGGGCGTGCTGACGAGCGAACTGCGTCCGCAATGGCTGGAGGCTCTGCTGGGACGCTCGCCACCGGCGCTCACGAAAAATGACTGAGCGGACACATTGCGTGAACTGCCGCTGCTCGCTAGAGCAGGTGGGGTAATACGCCCAGGACGGTTTTTTCCGGTCCCTCGTTCAGGAGTGCCTTCATGCCCATCATGCCCGACACATGGATCCGCCAGATGGCCCGGGAAAAAGGCATGATCGAACCGTTCGTGGAAGCCCAGAAGCGTGAAGGTGTCATCTCCTACGGCCTGTCATCCTATGGCTACGATGCACGTGTGGCGGAAGAGTTCAAGATCTTCACCGACGTGGACAGCGCCATCGTTGATCCGAAGAATTTCGCCTCCAACAGCTTCGTGACCCGCACCGGCGACATCACCATCCCGCCGAACAGTTTCGCGCTGGCGCATACGGTCGAATATTTCCGTATCCCCCGTGACACGCTGGTCGTGTGCCTCGGCAAGTCCACCTATGCACGCTGCGGCATCATCGTGAACGTCACGCCGCTTGAGCCGGAATGGGAAGGGCAGGTCACGATCGAGATCAGCAACACCACGCCGCTGCCCGCGCGAATCTATGCGAACGAAGGCATCTGCCAGTTCCTGTTTTTCCAGGGTGCCAGCCCCTGTGAGGTCAGCTATGCCGACCGTGCCGGAAAATACATGCGCCAGTCCGGCGTCACCACGCCCCGCCTCTAACCCCTCTCAAGGCCCGCTTCTCAAGGATCGCACCATGGACCGTTTCATCATTCGCGGTGGCCGCCGCCTGACAGGCGAAATCGAGATCGGGGGCGCCAAGAACTCCGGCCTCAAGCTCATGGTCGCGGGTCTGCTGACGTCAGAGCGGCTGGTGCTGTCCAATGTTCCGGGTATCGCCGATATCAAGACGATGCGCGACCTGCTGGTCGGTCTGGGTATCACGGTTGAGGATGCCGGGCCGCGTACGCTGTCCATCGGCGGCGAGATCGGCTCCGTCGAGGCGCCGTATGACATCGTCTCCAAGATGCGCGCCTCCATTCTGGTGCTCGGACCGCTTCTGGCCCGCGCGCGTGAGGCGAAGGTCTCGTTGCCGGGTGGGTGCGCCATCGGCACGCGTCCCGTGGACATGCATCTCAAAGGGCTTGAGACGCTGGGCGCCGAGATCCGTCTCGAAAACGGCTATATCAACGCGACCGCGCCGGACGGGCTGAAGGGTGACCGGATCATCCTGCCGTTTGCCAGTGTGGGCGCGACCGAGAACCTGCTGATGGCCGCGACGCTGGCGAAGGGACGCACCCATATCGTCAACGCCGCCCGTGAGCCGGAAATCAGCGATCTGGTGCACTGCCTGAATGCCATGGGCGCGCAGATCACAGGTGAAGGCTCGGGCACGCTGGTCATCGACGGTGTGGAGAAGCTGCACGGCGCGCATTACGCCGTCATGCCGGACCGTATCGAGTGCGGCACCTATGCCTGCGCCGCTGGTATTACGGGCGGCGATCTGCTGCTCGTGGGTGGACGGGCCGATGATCTGGGGGCCGTGATCCGCACGCTTGAGGAAACGGGCGTCGAAGTCGTGGAAGAGGCACGGGGCCTGCGGGTCCGTCGTAGCGGCACGCTTCAGGGCGTGGATATCATGACCGAGCCGTATCCCGGCTTCCCGACCGACATGCAGGCGCAGTTCATGGCGATGCTGTCCGTGGCCGAGGGCGCGTCCATGATTACCGAGACGATCTTCGAGAACCGTTTCATGCATGTGCCGGAGCTCAACCGCATGGGCGCGCGCGTCAACGTGCATGGCCGCTCCGCTATCATTCGCGGCGTTCCGAAGCTGTCGGGCGCGCCTGTCATGGCGACCGACCTGCGCGCCTCGTTCTCGCTGATCCTCGCCGGGCTGGCGGCGGAAGGCGAGACACAGCTCAGCCGCATCTATCATCTGGACCGGGGCTATGAAGGCGTGGACCGCAAGCTCGCCGCCTGCGGTGCCGATATCGCCCGCGTCTCGGACTGACAGGCAGAACAGGGCGCCCGGCGATCAGGCCGCCCTGAATAATTTATAAAAGTTTTTGGTGAAGCTTTTTCCAAAAAGCTTCAGGTCTCTCCGCCTTTTTGAAAAAAGGCGGAACCCAAAAACTTTTATGCGTTTGTGACCAGAGCCTTCAGGACGGCAGCCGTACTGCGCGTTTTCAGGTCTTCGCGGGTCTGGATGAAGCGCGTGAGGAACTCGGCGGAGTCCTCAAGGCCCCATCCGGCGAATACGCTCATATCCAGCGCCTTGGCAGGGTTCGTATCCAGCGCCAGAGCCCGGTCTTCGGCGCTGAGGCGGGGTTCGGTGACGGCGAAGGTAGCCTGAACGTCATCCCGGCCCCCCAGATAGGCACAGTAGCAGGCGAGGACGAAAGCAATCCGGCGCGGGTCCTGAGCCTTCTTCAGTACGTCCTCGGCTGTGGCGCGCAGGAAGACCGGGAGCTTGGACGTGCTGTCGGACGTGATGCGCAGAAGCTGGTCGCTGACGGCATGGTTGCGGAACCGCTCCAGAAGCTGGGTCGCATAATCCGACAGGCTGATGCCCGGAGGGGCGGTGAGCTGCGGTGAGACATCGTGGCGCAGGAACTGCTCCAGCAGGGCGGCCAGATGTTCGTCGCCCATGGCTTCATCGACCAGCCGGTATCCCATCAGCACGCCCGGAAGAGCGAGCGTGGAATGGGACGCGTTCAGCATCCGCAGCTTGACCTGTTCGTAAGGCTCGACATCGTCCGTGAACAGTACGCCGACCTGGTCCCAGGCCGGACGTCCGGCGGGGAAGTTGTCTTCCACCACCCACTGGATGAAGTCCTCGCAGAAGACAGGAACGCGGTCCTCGATTCCGCTCTGCGCATCCAGACGCGCCACATCGGCCGGGTGGACGGCCGGGGTGATGCGATCGACCATGCAGGATGGGAAGGCGACTTCGGCCTCGATCCATCCGGCGAGTTCCGCGTCCCGCAGGCGTGCGAAGGACAGCACGGCATTGCGGGCCACATCGCCATTCGCGGGAACGTTGTCGCAGGACAGGATGGTGAACGGCGCGATCCCGGCGTCCCGGCGCTGGCGTAGGGCTTCGGTCATCAGGCCGAATGCCGTGTGCGGGACCGGACGGTGCAGGTCTTCGGCAATGGTGGGATGTTCGGTCATGAACCGTCCCGCTTCGTCCATGTAGTAGCCGCCTTCGGTCACCGTCATGCTGACGATGCGGATGGCCGGGTCCGTCAGGCGCTTCAGCGCAGCCTCGCGATCGGCGGGGGCGTGGATGTATTCGACCAGCGATTTCACCACCCGGACCGTATCGGGGCGGTTCGGCGGGCACTCGCGCAGGGTATAGAGGCCGTCCTGCGCATGCAGGGCCTCGGCTTTTGCCACTTCCGCCGGATGGTCCATCAGACCCATCCCGACAATGCCCCAGCCGGATTGTCCCGGCAGCGCAAGCGCACGGTCCGTATAGACGGCCTGATGGGCGCGATGGAAATTGCCGACACTGAGATGGACAATACCGGCCGTCACTCCGTCCCGATCATAGGGCGATGTCAGGATGGACTCCGGGAGTTCGGACAGAGTCTGGGAAGTCAGGATCATGGAAAGGATCTTTCAGACGAAAGGACCGGCCTCTTTTAGAAGCCTCCCATTTCGAGGAAACCGTTTTTGTATTTTGTGAATTATTTCTAATAATTCTCCCGGAACCGAGAGCATTACTGGAACCGCGTACTTTCCATAAGATGCAGGGGATTTTCCGGTTTTTTCGCGTCTGTCCTATGATTGGCAGATCTATCCCCCCGTTTTGCAGGACTGTCTTTGCATGAGTGCTCCCATCCATCGCCTGAGTGTGGACGAGCTTGTCCCGATGGTGCGTTCCGTTCTTCAGACCGAGACGGACATGATCGCCAACATGGCCAATATCGCGGCCCTGCTGTTCGAGGCCCTGCCGCAGATCAACTGGGCCGGGTTCTATCTGTGGAAAGAGGCGGACAGCCAGCTCGTGCTCGGACCGTTTCAGGGTCGTCTGGCCTGCACGCGGATTCCGCTGGGTCGTGGCGTCTGCGGGACGGTCGCGCAGAACCGCGAAACGCTGGTTGTGCCGGACGTGCATGCGTTTCCGGGCCATATCGCGTGTGATGCGGCATCGGAGTCGGAAATCGTGCTGCCGGTCGTGGTCGGGGATGCGCTTGTGGGCGTTCTCGACATCGACAGCCCGGTGAAGGACCGGTTTTCCGATGCTGACCGGGCGCGGCTGGAAGAGATTATCAGTCTGCTGGTGGCAACGCTGGAGGTGTGAGCGGGGACGGCCCCCGCTCCAGAACTCAGGCCGGGACGTTGACGGAGAGGTGTTCCATCAGTTCCGGCACGCCCTGCACAACTGTGAATAGACGGCGGGCGGATGGGTCCGCAAAACCCTGATCGACGGCAGCATTCAGCGTGTCGACCAGTGATGTAGCCCAGCCGCCGATATTGACGATGTAGATCGGCTCCTGATGCAGGCCGAGCTGCTTCCAGGTCATGATTTCCATCAGCTCGTCGAACGTACCGAGGCCACCGGGAATGATCGCATAGGCGTCGGACAGTTCGAACATCCGGGCCTTGCGGGTGTGCATGTCCGGCGTGACTTCGAGCTGCGTGACGCCCTTGTGCATGACTTCGCGGGCATGGAGGAATTCGGGGATGACGCCGATCACCCTGCCGCCCGCCTGAAGGGCCGCATCCGCCACGGTGCCCATCAGCCCGACATGGCCGCCGCCATAGACCAGTGTGATTCCGTGTCGCGCCAGGGCCGTTCCGATTTCTTTTGCCCCTTCGGCATAGACGGGGGAGTTGCCGAAGCGGGAGCCACAGAAAACGGCGCAGGAACGAATGGTCATGTCAGGTCCGTGTCAATTGGAGCAATGATCTGTCAGGGAGTCCGGCGGCCCAGCGAACGGCTGATCAGCACACCCACCAGACAGCAGATGGCGGTGGTGGCGAACATCGTCCTGTAGCCCGCGAACTCGATGACCTGTCCAAGAAACAGCCCCGAGCACGCAATGGCAAGGTCAATGAAGATGGAATAGGCGCCCAGAGCCGCCCCGCGGTTCTCCGGTCCAGCACTGTTGACGGCCAGAACACCGAGTGCCGGGAAGAGCAGCGAGAAGCCCGCCCCCGTCAGCGCCGCGCCCGCAAGGGCGGCTGAAGGCGTCTGGAACAGGCAGAGAATGAGGAGCCCAGCCGCTTCCACCAGCAGCGAGACGATCGCCACGAACACACCACCGCGCTTTGCGATCTGCGAGGCGAAAAAGAAGCGGATGACGACGAAGGTGAAGCCGAAGACCGCAAGGGCCGTCGCCGCGCCCTGCCAGTGCAGGACCGAATAGTACAGCGCCAGAAAGGACGAGATCGCGCCGAAACCGATGGATCCCGCCGCCAGCGCCGAACCGTGAGGCAGGACGAGTCTGAGGGCGCGGGAAAAGGAAATGGGCTGGCTGGTCGAGGGAATGGGTTTGACGCCCGGATAGAACCCGATGATCGCAAGACCGAACAGTGGCAGGGCCGCCGAGAGAATCCCCACCGAGACCAGCCCGCCATAGGGGGCGGCCAGCATGGACAGCTTGGCCCCGACCGGCGCGCCCAGCGCGATCCCGCCATAGGAGCAGATGCCGTTCCATGAAATGGCGATAGCGGTGTTTTCCGCTCCCGCCCGACGGATGTTCCAGACGATCACCCCTGTTGCGGCCCAGCTTTCCGCCCAGCCCAGCAGCAGGCGGCTGAGCAGCAGCACGCCCAGCGACAGCAATGGCGTGGCGGCCAGCAGCCCTGATCCTGCGATAAGAAGACCGGACAGAAGACAGGTGACCAGGCCACCGATGACGACCGGTTTGGGGCCGATCCGGTCCACCAGTCGCCCTGCGGAAGGGCGGGCCGCGAAGGTCGCGAAATATTGCAGGGAGAACGTGATGCCTGCGACGGTCGTGCTGTAGCCCAGTCCCTGATGAACGAAAATCGTCAGGACGGCATTGGGCAGGCCGATCACGATGTAGACGAGAAGATTGAACAGGACGACGGCAAGAACGCGTTTCGTCGGTGAGTCCGCCGGCGTGTCTTGCGCGGTCATGAAATCTGCTCTCCCCGGAGTTCGAATATCAAGAGACTCTTCATGGCATAAGCCAGATAAGGGAAGCCGTCACGGGGGCGTGTTCCCCTTTACTTCACAATCCCGAGTGAAACCGTCCGGAATGAAAGACTAGGCCGGCTGTCGCAGGCGGCCCGCGACGGACGTGCAGACGGTCTGACGCAGGGGAGCGGGCATGGAGGGCAGGGCATATTGTTCGTGCTGTCCCGTCCTGACGCTGAGGGCCTGAAGAATCCCCTGTCTTCCGACAGTGTAGGCGCTGTCGTTCTGAGCGGAAGTCGAGGGGACAGCGGTTTCGTCAGCGGTCAGGGCGGCGTTCTGCCGACAGTAATGCAGCGTCCCCGCAAGGTTGGCAGGTTTCGCCGAGGACAGATCCGGCTCTCCCAGAAAAGCCAGCGGGTTGCGGGCCGGGGAAAACGGGTGCCCCTGCTGGTTGCGGGAGAGGGTCTTTTCAAAGCCGGGTGACAGGGACGTTCTGGACGCGCAGGCCCCGAGCAGCAGAAGGGGTGCCATCAGCACGGCGGAAAGTGTTGGTCGGTGCAGGCGTGCGGTCATGAACGGCATGGGTCCGGGCAGTAAGGAAACAGCCCGTTTCAGGACAGGCTGATCCCCAACGCATCAGACGGCCGAAAGAATGCGAGGATTTGTGCCCGGTCTTTCCGACGCTTTCTAAAAGAGCAGTTCCATCTGATCGCAGGGCGCGGTTTCGGTGGCATGAAATCCTGAAAGCGTCAGCCCGAGCAGCCGCACGCCGGACACGAACGGAAACAGCGGCGCCATGAGGCTCTGGCCTGTTTCCAGCAGAACGTTTTCGGACGGAACCGGCGCGGACAGGGTCCGGGCGCGGGTGATCTGGCGGAAATCGGCGTATTTGACCTTCAGGGTCACGGTCCGGGCCTGAAGCTGGCGGCGCTGTGCGCTGCCCCACAGCTTGGCTGCGATCTGCGTCAACGCCTGATGCGCATCGGCTTCGGAGGTCAGGTCCCGAAGATAGGTCTGTTCGGTTCCGAGGGATTTGCGCTCCCGGTTCACGACGACAGGCCGGTGATCGATGCCGCGTGAAATGCCGTAATAGAACGCCGCCGCCTTGCCGAAATGCCGGGTCAGCGTCTCGATGTCTCGCTCCCGCAGATCGGCGCCGGTTTCGATCCCCAGCGCCCGCATTTTCCGGGCGGTGGCGGGGCCAATGCCGTGAAACGCATCTACGGGCAGGGTGGACACGAAGTCCGGCCCCATGGCGGGCGTGATAACGAAAAGCCCGTCCGGCTTGCGGTAATCCGAGGCCAGTTTGGCCAGAAACCGGTTGTAGGACACGCCGGCCGAAGCGGTCAGCCCCGTTTCGGTGTGGATATCGGCGCGGATGCGGTCCGCGACCAGCGTGGCGGAGCCATAGGCGCCCAGATGGTTCGTCAGGTCCAGATACGCTTCGTCCAGCGACAGCGGCTGGATCAGGGGCGTGTAGCGCGAGAAGATGTCATGAATCTGCGCCGAGACGCTGCGATAGACGTCAAACCGCGCGGGGACGAACACAAGCTCCGGACACAGACGTTTGGCCGTGACCGAAGGCATGGCCGAGCGGACGCCGAAGCGCCGGGCCTCGTAGCTTGCGGCGGCCACCACGCCCCGTGCCTCGCCCCGCCCGACTGCGAGCGGACGGCCGCGCAGGGACGGGTCGTCCCGCTGTTCGACAGACGCGTAAAATGCGTCCATGTCGATATGCACGATCCGGCGTTGCTCCATGAGACAAGTTTCGCCGATTCGGTAGAACGAAACAAGATCAGGATCCGTCCATGAGCTCCGAAAAAACTCTCGAAGACGCCCGCAGGGACGCCGGTTTCCAGACGCTTTCGACCCGGCTGGCCTACAGCAATCCCTGGACCGCGCTGCGTGAGGACATCATCGTTCATCCCAACGGAAAGCAGGGCCTTTATGGCATCGTGGAGCGGGGCGAGTTCGTCGTGATCCTGCCGCTGCATGAAGATGGCAAGGTCACGCTGATCCAGCAGTTCCGCTATCCGGTGGGCGAGCGGCTGTGGGAGCTTCCGATGGGCATGTGGGAGACGAAAGAGAACGTCGATCCGGTCGAACTCGCATTGGGCGAGCTGCGGGAGGAAACCGGTCTGCGCGCCGGCGAGATGATCCATGTGGGTAGCATGTATCAGGGGGCGGGCTACTCGAACCAGAAAGGGCATGTCTTCCTCGCCCGCAATCTGACGCGCGGCGAGACGGCGCGTGAGGCGACGGAAGAGGACATCACCTGCCACGACATGACGCTCGAGGCGTTCGAAGCCATGATCCGCAACGGCGAACTGAAATGCATGGTTTCGCTGGCCGCTTTTGCCCTGATCCGGGCAAAAGGCCTGATCTGAGGGGTTTTCCTCTGATCTCACGGAACTGGAAATGTGTCTGGGGCGCTAGGTGTTCTCCAGCACAGCATGAAGGTCCCGATGGTCGACACCGCATCGCCGTCTCCCGATACCAGCCAGATCATCGTACGGGGACATCCGACCGATAACGAGCTTCTCGCGTTTTACCGCTCGGAAATCCGCTTCGAGACCGAAGTCGTAAACGGCCGTTTACAGGCCCTTCTGGGGTCGCAGGCGTTTCTCGTCATTGCCTATGCGACGGCCATGACCGGTTCGACCAAGAGATGGGGCGACAGCATGGTGCTTCTGCTGCCGCCCCTGTTCTCACTGCTGGGCTTCGTGCTGGCCCTGATGGCGCTGCCGGGCATCCGGGCGGCCTATGCCGCGATCGGGAAATGGGAAGGCAAGCAGCGCCATCTGCACACCCGCAGCCCGGACCTGACCGATTTCACCCTGGCACCGAACGAGGACGAAACCCGCGATATGATGCGCCGCGCCCAGCGTGGCGCGCTGTTCGCCCATCAGGCCCCGTTTATCTTCATGGTGGCCTGGGCGGTCTTCGGGGTCATCCCGTTCTATCTGTATCTGAAATAGCGGTCAGGTCACGGCGTCCAGAAAGACGACCTCGGAACCGCCACCTTCGACCAGGGACGTGATCGTCTGGTTGAACACCCGGCCATGTTCCGTGGCCATGTGAGCGGCGAAGGCGTCGTCGTCCCGATACGTTTCCTGCACATGGAACAGGTCGGGGTCGGAGGCGAGCGTATAGACCATGAAGCGCTCGCAGCCCGGCTCGGCGCGGACGTCAGCAGCCAGTGCCGTCAACAGATCACGCAGGGTCTCGCGCCTGCCGGGCAGGGCCCTGAGCGTGGCGTAAAGGGTCTTGGCCATGACGGGGAACCTTGTTCTGGTGAAGGTCCGCCATCATTGGGCCGCCGTGGCCATGTCGCAAAGGCAAAGCTCCGTGAGGTCAGGATTTTTCCAGCAGCGTCTTGCAGCGCATCCAGGACATGCGGTCCCGGAAAATGAACAGGACGTAGTAGTCCAGCTCTCGGCTGCGGGTTTTTGTGGTGCGGGTATAGAAGGGATAGACGTCGAACGGCCCCTGAAGCCCGGTGGGTGCGGGCTCTGACGGCAGGCTGCACGTCACCCGGAACAGTGGCATATAGACCGCATCGTCTCCGGGATTGCGCCGCACATGCCACAGGTTGCGCCGAAACTTCTTCAGCCGTTCAGGCAGAAGAAAGACCATCGATTTCTCGATGAATCCCTCTCCGAAATGCTCCGGCCGGTAATACCGCATGTCTTCGGGCATATTGCAGAAATGGGGATGGTCCTGAACGATCATGGACCATCCTTTACGGCATTGCGTCAGCCGTTGGGAGAGGCCCCCCGGTGTCGCCGGCCTTATTCGGCTGGAGCATTTTCCGAAGAGGCTTCACCGGAGGCAGGCCCCGCGATTTCCGTTGCGGCGCGGTTCAGGATCGCCACGATCCGGCGCAGTTCGTCGGCATCCGCGCCCCGGCGGGATTTCAGGGCTGCCTTCAGCGCAAAGCGCGCGTCATGGAACGCCTGCCCCAGTGTCGGGTCGAGATCGTTGATGCCGGTAAAGGCGTCGCGGACATCGGCCATACGGGCCCCGATGCGGCTGAGGATATCGAGGATGCGGGCTGCCTCCTCCTTATTGGTCTCGTGATGCGCCTTTCCCTCTTCCGTCAGGCTGTAGAGCTTGCGGTTGCCTTCCTGCGTGACGGCGGCGAGGCCGGTCTCTTCCAGATAGGTGAGGGACGGGTAGATTACGCCGGGGCTGGGCTTGTAGAATCCACCGGACCGTTCTTCGAGACGCCGGATCAACTCGTAGCCATGGGCTGGTGCTTCGGCGAGGAGGGCGAGGATGACGAGCTGAAGCTCATCGGCCGTCAGCTTGCGGCCGCGTGTGAAGCCCTCGCCTCCCAGATCGCCACCAAAACCCCTGCCGAACCGGCCACCGAAGCGCCCGCCACCCATTCCGCCCCCACGGCCACCATGCCGACGGCCAAAACCGCCTTCGCCACGTTCCATGCCGTGATGACGTCCTCCGGGTCTTTCCCCTCGGCCTTCGCCTCGCTCTTCGCCTTCCGCAACCGGGCGACCCATGCGGAAGAATCCCCGGCGATGGCCGTGCTGGCCAGCATCCGGACGGTCATTATTGAAGCGCTCTGTCTTACGTTTGAACATTGTGTTCTCCTATTCGATATATCGAACGATATAGTATCTTAAGATATATCTTCAATGGAAAAAGACGGTTGATCGATTTTTTCCCGGACCCTGCTCCTGCGGCAGGGGCGCAGGCATGAACTGGTGTTTAGGGTCCGGGCCGTAGCCGAAGGGCGCTCCGGCTGGTATCGGGCAGGGATGGGTAGCCCGATCTCTCTTCCCCCCGATCCCGAACTGCGTCGCACGCTGCGGCAGCTCGTGCCCTGGCGCGCGGCCCTGACGATCGGCGCGATGCTGGTTCTGGTGGCCGCGCTCCAGCGGCTGCCCTTCATCCATCACCTGCTGGAAAACGCACCCCACTGGCACGAGACGCCGGGCGCGCCGTTGTGGTTCCTGCTGCTGGCCGTGCCTTACAGCGCGTGCGGGCTTCCCCGTCAGGCGCTCTGCGTGGCGGCAGGGCTCGCCTTCGGGCTGTGGGGCGGGCTTGTCCTGTGTTCGCTGGCCTATATGCTGGGGGCGGTTCTGGCGTATGGCTGGGCGCGGGTTCTGGCGCCGGCCGCGTTCCGGGCACGGCTGCATGACAGGCTGGAAGCGGACTATGCCGCGCTGGCCCGGACGCTCCATGCAAAGCCTTTCCGGGCGGTGCTGACGCTGCGGCTGATGCCGGTGGGGTCCGCCCTGCTGGTCTCGACGGCGGCGGGACTGTTCGAACTGCCGCTGCTGCCGTTCTCGGTGGCGACATTTCTGGGAGGGCTGCCGCAGACGCTGGTTTTCGTGCTGGTGGGGTCCGGGACACGGATCGGGCACGTCCTTCAGTTGGGGCTTGCGGGAATCCTGTTCGTCGTGTCGGGTGTGCTGGGCGCCGTTCTGCTCCGTCAGCATGGCCAGACTGCCCCGAAGGACAAGGCAGATACTCCGGCTTCCTGAAGAGCTTCACCCTCCGCAACCTGAATGGAACAGGCAGACGCGCATGACAGACCAGAACATGACATTCAGACGGGGGGATCCCCTGCCCGCATGGCTGCCGGTTCTGCTGGGAATCTTTACGGCTGTCGGGCCGGTCTCGACCGATGTCTATCTCCCGGCTCTGCCCGAAATGGAGCGTCAGCTTCATACGGCGCCGGGTTCGGGCAGTGCCACGATGGCCGCCTGGGTGATCGGGCTGGCCATCGGACAGATCACCATCGGCCCGATTTCCGACCGGTTCGGCCGCCGCTGGCCGCTGCTGCTCGGCATGCTGGGCTATACGCTGGGCGAAATCGGCTGCGCCATGGCGCCGAGCATGACGTTCCTGTGCATCTGCCGTGTCTTTTCCGCCATCATGGCCTCGGCCGGACTCGTGGTGCCGAACGCCTGCATCCGCGATCTGACGGAAGGCGACGAGTCTTCCAGGATGATGTCACGCCTGATCGTCATTCAGGGAACCGTGCCGATCCTGGCTCCGATGCTGGGCGGGTTTGCGCTGAAATTCGTGGACTGGCGTGTCATTTTCTGGGTGACGGCGGTCTATGGCGGGATCTGTACCCTGCTGCTGATGACGGTTTTTCCCGAAACCCTGCCGCCCCACGACCGGCGGGACCTGCGTCCTGTCTCCATCATCGAGCGCTACATCTATATCCTGCGGACCCGCAGTTTCGTCACGAATGGTCTGGTCTGGAGCTTCCTCGGCTTCGTGACCTTCACCTATCTGACGGCGGCGCCCATGCTGTTCGAGGACGTGTTCGGGATGTCGCCGTTCCATTACGGGATGCTGTTTGGCCTGTTCGCGATCTGCATGATCGGAGCCTCCGCCATCAACGGGCAGCTCGTGGGACGTGTCAGTACCGGGCGGATGCTGTTCACGGCGCTGGGCGTCAGTCTGGCAGGCTGTGCCATCCTGCTGCTGCTGGCACTGATCTCCAATTATGACGTTGACCCGCAGGGCCATATCAGGGCGATCTTCCTGTGGCCGCTCATCATCGCGCTCATCATCACGATGGCGCCCACGGGC
Source organism: Gluconobacter sp. (assembly GCF_047722525.1). Lineage (GTDB taxonomy): Bacteria > Pseudomonadota > Alphaproteobacteria > Acetobacterales > Acetobacteraceae > Gluconobacter. The sequence continues at coordinate 194,467 of NZ_JBDNYY010000006.1, read as the reverse complement.
ATCATCGGTCCGAATTCCATGGTGGGCGTTCTCTCCGAACAGTCCGACCGCGCCGGATCGGCCTCGGCTCTGGCAGGAACGATGCAGTATCTTTTCGGGGCCGTAGCCAGTGCCCTGTTCGGACTGGTACCGTCGGGGACGGCCGTTCCGATGGCAATCTTCATGTCCTTTGCCTTTGCCGCGGCCATGGGGTTCGCCCTGCTGCGCCCCAATCTGCCTGCCGTGGCAGAACCGTCGAACCATTCCTGAGGAAATATCCATCATGAAGGCACTTCTGGTTGAAGACGACGAGGCCATTGCTCTGGTGGTCGAGACGGTTCTCCAGCGCGAGGGCTGGACGGTACGGCATGTCGCGGACGGGGCTTCCGCGCTGGAGGAGGAGACTCCGGATCTGCTGGTGACGGATCTCAACCTGCCCGGTGCGCAGAACGGACTGGAGATTGCGCATCTGCTGCGTGAGCGCCGTCCGCAGATGGCAGTCGTGCTCATGTCGGGCGACTATGAAGAGAGCGATATGGCGCCGCAGGGTATGGCGGTATTGCCCAAGCCGTTCCGCAGGGCAGGGCTTCTCGCGGCCATCGCACAGGCCCTCGGTCAGGTCCGGGATTAGGCTCGCGATTGGCCGCCCGGCGCAATCCGGGCTTGAGTCGGGGGGGAGAGTCCCCTACATGCCGCGCTGTTTGCCATGACCAGATGAAAGCCGTGCCGCCATGTCGTTTCAGGATCCCCAGCCGCTCGATCTCAAGAATTACATTCGCGAGATCCCGGATTTTCCGAAGCCGGGCATCCTGTTCTATGACATCTCCACCCTGATCCGCTCGCCCGATGCCTGGCAGGTCGCCACCGCCCGTCTGGCCCGCGCGATCGCTGCCTGGCAGCCGGACATCCTTGCCGGAATCGAGAGCCGCGGCTTCCTGACCGCTGCTCCGCTGGCGCTGCGTCTGGGCTGTGGCTTCACGATGCTGCGCAAGCCGGGCAAGCTGCCGGGCAAGACCATTTCCCTGAAATACGGCCTCGAATACGGCGAGGACGAACTGCACATTCAGGCCGACGCCATCAAGCCGGGTCAGCGCGTCGTGGTGCTGGATGATCTTCTGGCAACGGGTGGCACGCTGGCGGCGTCCGTTGATCTTCTGCGCAAGGTCGGTGCCGAAGTCGTGGGTGCGTCCGTGCTGATCGAGCTTGCGGATCTGAAGGGTCGTGAGAAACTGGACGTGCCGCTGAACGCTCTGATGACATACGACGAATAAGGAAACACCACATGTCGGGCACCTCTTCCGAACGGATTTCCACGCTGTGGCAGACACGGTACCGCACACCGGCGCCGGAAACCCTGCCGGACAACGCGGTGCTCGACCTGCTGCTGTCGCATCATTCGGTCCGGGCGTATCTGCCTGACGCCCTGCCGGAAGGCACGCTGCAAGCCGGTATCGCGGCGGCGTCCTCAGCCGCCACGTCCAGCAATCTTCAGGTCTGGTCCGTCGTGGCCGTGGAAAACGCGGAGACCCGGGCCAGACTGGCGGAACTGTGCGGCAACCAGAAGCATATCGAGGTTGCACCGCTGTTTCTGGCCTGGATCGTGGATCTGGGACGGCTGGAGCGGATTGCCGAACGGGCCGGCAAGGGTCATGAGGCGCTCGATTACGAAGAAGTTTTCCTCATGGCGACGCTCGACAGCGGGATTGCGGCCCAGAATGCCGTCACCGCCTTCGAATCCCTCGGTCTGGGCACGGTCTATATCGGCGGTCTGCGCAATCACCCCGAAGAGGTGGCCAGTCTCCTGTCGCTCCCGCCGCGCTCGGTCGCGGTTGTCGGTCTCTGCGTCGGCAGGCCCGATCCGTCCCATCAGAACGGTTACAAGCCGCGTCTGGGACAGGATGTCGTTCTGCATCGCGAGCACTACAGTACGGAAAACGAAGTTCAGGGCATCGCGGCCTATGACCGGATCGCCGATGATTACCAGAAGGAACAGGGACTGGCATCCCGGGCCTGGTCGGAAACGGTCGCCAGTCGTGTGGACAGTTTCAAAGGGCTGAGCGGCCGCCACGTCATGCGTTCGGTTCTGCACAAACTCGGCTTTCCGCTCCGCTAAACGTGAAGTCCGGCTCCGATAAGAAACCGTTTCCGATCCGGAAGTCCTTCAGGAAATTAAAGGTTCATTTTTCAGGATGTTGGCGCGGTTACTGGACCTGAAAAATAAACCTTTTCGGTAAAATCCTTTCCGGGAAAGAGACGGAAAGGGTTTTATTTTGACGTTGCTTCCGATCAGGGTCTTCAGGCATATTATAAATGCAGCTGTTTTTCCGGCTGGAGAATATCGCCTGCCGTTTTTCTGCGCAGGCGCACCTTCCCCCTCTGAAAAAACTGATTACGTGAATGTTTGCGCGTAAAGCTGCGTTATCAAAGGAGACCTGCAATGGCGACAGGTACAGTAAAGTGGTTCAACGCCACGAAGGGCTTTGGTTTCATCCAGCCCAGCGACGGCACCACAGACGTTTTCGTTCATATTTCTGCTCTCGAAAAAGCCGGGCTGCAGAATCTGGACGAAGGCCAGCAGGTCTCTTACGAGATTGAAGATGGCCGCAACGGACGCAAGTCCGCAGGAAGCCTCAAGGCGATCTGAAGAAATGGTGGCTCCGGCCACCATTTTTCGTTTCAGGCGCTTTTCCGCGCCATCGCTTTCGCGCAGGCGCACGGTATAACAGCGGCTCTGCCCTGCTGTGCCGGAGCCGCGCCCTGACTTTTACCCTTCCCCCCGAACTCCCCGTCACGGCAATCCTGCCGGAGCTTCTGGCGACGTTGCAGACGCAGCCCAACGCCGTCCTCGTCGCCCCACCGGGTGCAGGCAAGACGACGCTGACGCCGCTCGCGCTTCTGGACGCACCTTGGCTCGGGACGCAGCGCCTCATCCTCGTGGAGCCCCGTCGTGTGGCGGTCCGTGGCGCGGCGTCGCGCATGGCGTCGTCGCTGGGCGAAAAGCCGGGTGGCATCGTGGGGTTCCGCACCCGTACTGATTCCGCCATGTCCGCCAGAACGCGGATCGAGGTCGTGACCGAAGGGCTGCTCCTGCGTCGTCTGCTGACTGATCCGCTGCTGGATGGCGTGGGCGCGGTGCTGTTCGATGAAGTGCATGAACGCTCGCTGGATCTGGACGCGGCGCTGGCGTTCTGTCTGGACATGCAGCGCGAAATGCGGCCGGATTTGCGGATTCTGGCCATGTCCGCCACGCCCGATGGCCGCGCTTTCACGACGCTGATGAACGCCCCGCTGATCGAGAGCGAGGGCCGTCAGTTCCCCATCGACATCCGCCACACCCGCGACATTCCCCATATGCGCGACCTGCCCGAAGCCTGCGCCCGCGCGATCCGTCAGGCACTGGTGGAAGAAGAGGGCGATATCCTCGCCTTCCTGCCCGGCGTTGGCGAAATCCGCCGCACACAGGCGTTGCTGGACGGCACGGTCCCGGTTTTCCCGCTGCACGGCGAACAGACGACCGAGGATCAGGACCGCGCCATCGCCCCGTCCGACACGCGCCGCGTCGTGCTGGCGACGTCCATTGCCGAAACCTCCGTCACTGTCTCGGGCGTGCGGATCGTCGTGGATGGTGGCTTGCGTCGTGCCCCGCGTCTTGACCCGAATACCGGCCTGTCGCGGCTGGAAACGCTGAAAATCTCCCGCGCCACCGCCACCCAGCGCGCGGGCCGTGCGGGGCGGCAGTCTCCGGGCATCGCCATTCGCTTATGGTCGGAAATGACGCAGCGCAGCCTGCGCCCGCAGGACGCTCCGGAAATTCTCGTGGCCGATCTGACGGATTTCGCGCTTGTCACCGCCGCCTGGCAGGAGGTCATGGGAACGGCTCCAGACAGTCTGCCGCTTCTGGACACGCCGCCGACGGGCGTTCTGGCGGGGGGCCGCGAACTGCTCCGGGAACTTGGCGCGCTGGATGACGCCAACCGTATCACGGCGCTTGGCAAGCGCATGGCGTCTCTCGGCACGCATCCGCGTCTGGCTGCGATGCTCTGCGCCGCCCGTACACTGCCGGAACGTGTGACGGCGGCCTGTCTGGCGGCCCTGCTGGAAGAACGTGATCCGCTCCGTCCACGCCCGAACCGCCCTTCTGGCCCCACGCCGGGCGCTGATATTCGCGTCCGCTTCGCCCTGTTCGAGCGTGACGATCCCCGCGCGGATCGCGCCAGCCTGTTTCATATGCGCCAGTCCGCCAAACGCTTCCTGCGCCGCATGGGTGATCGGGACATGCCGCTTGTGCCGCTACCGGACCATGCAGGCTCGTTGCTGGCCGCCGGTTTCCCGGACCGTGTCGCGCAGGCAGCGGGTGAGCTCGGGCGTTTCCGGCTGGCGGGCGGGGGGAGTGCCCGCGTTTCAGCCAATGATCCGCTGGCGCGCGAAAAGCTGCTGGCCGGTGCGGCGTTCCATACGCGGACCTCAACCGAAATCACGCTCGCTGCCCCGCTGGACGCTGAAAATCTGCCGCAGACCCTGCTGGACCGGACGCGCGAGCAGGTTGAAACAACACTGGACGGCACATCCGGCCGCATCATCGCCCGTCGCAGGCTTCGTCTGGGCGCGCTGGTTCTGCGCGATCGCAACGGCGAAATCAGCCCCGAGGAAGCGCAGACGCTCCTGATGCAGCAGGTCGCCGCGACTCCGGCGCAGGCCCTGACCTGGACAGAGGCCGGACGTCAGTTCCAGGCCCGTGTGGCCCATGCCCGCGCGACCTACGCGCCCCATCTGCCGGACCTGTCCGATGAGGGGCTGGCGGCCTCGCTCGACTGGCTGGAGCCCTATCTGGCCGGATGTGACCGACTGTCGCAGGTCAGGGCGCTGGATCTGCTGTCCATCCTGCGTGCCCGTCTGGACTATGCCGATCTGGCCGCGCTGGACCGCAAGCTCCCGCCTCGCCTGACGCTGAAAGCCAGCACCCACGACATCGACTATACCGGCGCGGTTCCTACGGTCTCGGCCCGTGCGCAGGCTTTCTACGGCACGGCCCAGACGCCGCAGCTTGCCGACGGGCAGCTTGCCCTGCAATGCGCGCTGCTGTCTCCGGCCGGACGCCCACAGGCGATCACGGCCGATCTGGAAGGGTTCTGGAAAGGGAGCTGGGCCGACATGCGCCGGGACATGCGCGGGCGCTATCCCCGCCATGACTGGCCCGAGGATCCCGCGACCGCCGAGCCTCCCAAACCGCGTCCGAGGCGTTGAATCGCCATGATCTTAGGAGGTGGAACAATTCTGTGTTAGCAGCAGGGATATGACGATGTTCCTGTCCTGTTTCCCATGAACCGCGCCCTGCAGGCTGCTGCGATCGGTGCCGGAACAGCCACTGTCGTGACGGTGGGGCTGATGCTGGCGCTGCGCGGTCATGGTGATGGTGCGCAGCGCCAGCATCCCGCGGAACACCCGCAGAAGCCGCTGGTCATGCAGGTCCCAGCACCGAAAATGCTCCCGACGATCATCCCCGACCGCACGGTGGCGGGCGAGAATACGGACGCGCAGGGCATCCCCACACAGCCCGCCATCGTCCCGGCACCTGCGCCTGCTCTGCCGCCGCTTCTGGTCAAATACGGCCCGCTGAGTTTCGCCCCGCTGGTGCGGCAGGTGATCCCGGCTGTCGTCAACATCGCCATCACCCAGAACAGCCCGGACGGGCACGACCACATCCCACCCCAGATTCGCGGCACCCCGCTCGAAAAGCGCTACCGGGACCGGATGAAGCGCCAGCAGGAAGAAATGGTCGGCGCCGGATCAGGCTTCATCGTCGATCCGTCCGGCATTATCGTCACGAACCGCCATGTCGTGGGCGGGGCGGACAAGGTCGTGGTCTCGCTGTCCAACGGGCATGAAATGCCGGCGCGTTTGCTGGGGGCCGATCCGTTGACGGATATTGCCGTCATCAAGGTCGATAGTCCCGAGCCGCTTCCGCATGTCACCTGGGGCGACAGCCAGCAGACCGATATCGGAGACTGGATTCTCGTTGCGGGCAATCCGTTCGGGTTTGGCTCGTCCGTCACGGCGGGCATCGTCTCGGCCGTCGGGCGCGATCTGGGGATCGGCTCGCTTGATGATTTCATCCAGCTCGACGCCCCGATCAATCCCGGCAATTCGGGTGGTCCGGCCTTCAACATGCGCGGACAGGTCGTGGCCGTGAATGCCGCCATCGTAACGCCTGCGGGTGGTTCTGTCGGGATTGGCTTTGGCATCCCGTCCGAGATCGTGGCCCCGATCGTCGCGGAAATCGAGGCGACGGGCCATGCCGAACATGGCTGGCTCGGCATAACGCTCGATGACGGTGACACCGATATCGGCATCGCGGGCGTTGATAATGGTGGCCCGGCGCAGAAGGGCGGTCTGCGGCGCGGTGATGTCGTGAAGCAGGTGGACAATGTGCCTGTCACCAGCGCGCGGATGCTCCTGCGCAGTATCGCGGCGGCCCGGCCGGGCATGACCCTGTCTTTCCGGATCCAGCGTGGCAGGCAGTCCCTGACGCTGCCCATCCATATCGGCCCGCGTCCTCGCGATGCCGATGACTGAGCCGCTATCCGGCAGAAAAATCTGCTTGGGATTGTGCGGTGTCTTTCTGCTGGGCGCGCTTGCCGGATGCAGCCCCGTTCCCCCGTCGCATGATCGCAGCGGCTACCAGGATGGACTGTCGGAAGCGTCCCCGTTCTCATGGGGACCGATCAGCGCGTCCTCCCTGCGTGATGCCCAGCAGGACGATTTTGACAACGCCATTCCGCGCTAGGCGTGCCTTTCTGTAACAACCGCCTTTGACGGCGCCCTTCAAGCCGGTATTCTTCTGCAAGGAACGGCAAGACTGCGTTCGGAAGGAAGAAAGACAACGATGCGTATCCTGCTGGTCGAGGACGATCCGACTGTCCGTGCTTTCGTGCTCAAGGGGCTCCGGGAGGCCGGGCATGTCGTGGATGAGGCGGATAATGGCAAGGACGGCCTGTTTCTGGCCGTCAGCGAGAATTATGACGTCGTGATCCTGGACCGGATGCTGCCGGGCGGCATCGACGGGTTGCGGATTCTGGAAACCCTGCGCGGGCAGAAAAACGCAACGCCGGTCCTGCTGCTTTCGGCGCTGGCGGATGTGGACGAGCGCGTCGCCGGGCTCAAGGCCGGTGGTGACGACTACATGACCAAGCCCTTCGCCTTTTCCGAACTTCTGGCACGTGTCGAGGCGCTGGGCCGTCGTGGCCGCCCGGAAAGCGCCCCCCAGACGCGGCTTGTGGTTGGCGATCTGGAAATGGATCTGCTCTCGCGGACCGTCAAACGCGGTGGCGAGAAGATCGATCTTCAGCCGCGTGAGTTCCGTCTGCTGGAGTTCCTGATCCGTCATGCCGGACAGGTCGTAACCCGCACCATGCTGCTCGAGCGCGTATGGGACTATCATTTCGACCCGCAGACCAACGTGATCGACGTGCATGTCTCGCGCCTGCGCCAGAAGGTGGACAAGCCGTTCGACAAGCCGATGATCCATACGATCCGCAACGCCGGCTACATCCTGCGGGCGGACTGAGGCCGGATGTTGCGGCGCAGGGCCCGTCGTTTCGGAGTGTTCCTGAAAAAGCGCCTGCGCTGGCCGATCCGCTCGGCGGGGCTGAACTTCGCGCTGGCCTATGGGCTCGTCTTCGTGATTTCGGCCGGGGCGTTTCTCTCCTTCATCTGGTGGAATACGACCGGCCAGCTCGACCATCAGGTCGAGATTGCGGTGCAGGTCGATGCCGCCGATCTGGCCCATCGCTGGGCGCAGGGAGGACCGTCCGCGCTCAGCCTCGCCATTCAGGACCGGCTGGACCAGAACGTCGATGATGACGAGCTTTATCTCCTGATCGGGCCGGACGGGCGCAGATTTGCCGGAAACCTGCCGGGCTGGCCCGTCGTCATCACCCGGACGGACCAGTTTTACGAACTGGCCATCAAGCGCGACGGCTTCCGGACGAACGCCAAGATGCACGCCTATCCCCTGACGCACGGGTTCCGGATGATCGTGGGGCGCGATGTCCGCGGGCGGCAGCTTGTGCGCCACGTTCTGACCGATACGCTGATCTGGGCCTGGGTCATGGTCTCGCTGCTGGCGGCGGGCGGGGCGCTCGCAATCCGGCGGATCTTTCGACAGGTCGTCCGTTCCATCGCCCGCACCACGGCGGCTGTCGCGCAGGGCGATCTGAGCCAGCGCATCCCGCTGACGGGCAATGAAACGGATCTGGTCGGCCAGACGGTCAACACCATGCTGGAGCGGATCAACCGCCTGATGGATGGCGTCAAGCAGGTCTCCAACGCCATTGCCCATGATCTGCGCACACCGATTGCCCGTGCCCGTGCGCGTCTGGAGGACGCCAACCGCACCGCCACTTCGGCAGAGGAGCTTCATGCCGCCATCGACCGCGCGGTCATGGATCTCGACCGGGTGACGTCGATTTTCGAGGCCCTGCTGAGAATTGCGCAGCTTGAGGCCGGTGCCAGACGGGCCGCCTTCACGGTTCTGGATGTCCGCCCGCTGCTGGAGGGGTTGTGCGAACTCTATGAAGCCTCCGTCGAGGATGCAGGCGTCCGGCTGGTTTTCCGCGCGGGGACGACACCGCCCGTCAATGGCGATCCGCATCTTCTGCAACAGGCGGTGGCCAATCTGCTGGATAATGCCATCAAGTTCGCTCCGCCTGGAACAGCCATCACCCTCTCCGTGGACATGCGGGGCGAACGGCTGGCCATCACGGTTGCGGATCAGGGGCCGGGCATGAGCGAGGAAGACCTGAGCCGCGCTTCCGAACGGTTCTTTCGGGCCGAAGCCGCGCGCAACACACCGGGCGTGGGGCTGGGTCTTTCCGTCGTGCAGGCTGTCATAAGCCTGCATGGTGGCTCGCTCGAACTGAAAGCCGGACATCCGGGTCTGTCCGCGACCCTTCTGCTCCCTGTCGCAACGCCTGTTCCGAAAGCGGCATGACGGAAGTTTCATCCACGCCCCACCCTGCGCTTAACTGGAATGGGCTACACACTCCGTGATGCGTTCCTTCCTTTCTTCGCCAGCCGCCCTTCCGGCCTTCTGTCTGCTCGGCTGTCTGGCTGCGTCACCGGCGCTGCACCCGGTGCAGCATCAGTCGTCCGGACATTCGGACGATGCCATTCCGGTGACGTCCGAGAACGCGGAATACTGCGCCCGGCTGCGGAAAAGCGTGGACATGCAACTCGCCGCTCCTCCCGCCGCCATCCCGCTCGGGACCATGGAGGATGCCCGCCACCTGCGCGCTCAGGGAGACCTTCTCTGTGCGCAGGGGCACGTCCGGGCGGGGATCGAACGCCTGCGTCGGGCGTTGGTCCTGCTGAAACACGCTCCGGAGCCACGCTGACGGTATTTCGGGCGTTCTTTACGACACCTGTTTTCAGGAGACCCAATGATCCGTTTTTCTCGCCTCCGGTCCGTTCCGCTTCTGGCGGCTGCGCTGGCCTCCTCGCCCGTCGCCCTGTCCGGGACAGGCGCTTTTTCTACCGCACAGGCAGCCGATATGCAGCAGAACACCACCCAGCTTGACTTCAGCGTCATGGGGCAGGCCCATGCCGTACCGACGGAACTGACGGTTCGTCTTTTCGTCCGCGCCGACAGCCCGTCAGCCGCGGCTGCGCAGAAGGATGTGAACACGCGCATGGAAGCCGCTATGAAGCTGGCGGGTGGTCAGGCGGGTATCGTGGCAAAGGCGGGTGGATACTCCATTTATGAAAACACGCCCGAACATGGCCCGAAGAGCTGGACGGCCCGGCAGGAGCTTGAACTCAGCGGACAGGATTCCGTGCGTCTGCTCGGTCTGGCCGGCCAACTCCAGTCGCAGTCCCTGATGCTGGAAGGGCTGGACTGGTCCCTGGATGATGCAACCCGGGAGAAGCTTCTGCAGGAAGCCCGGACACAGGCCCTCAAACAGGTCCGTCAGCAGGCGGAACAAAGTGCGCAGACCCTGGGACTGCATCTTGTCCGCCTGAAGGAAATCCGCATCTCCTCCCTGGAGCCGGGACCACGCCCCGTGATGCTCATGGCCGCGCGAATGGCCGATTCCGCCCCGCCCCAGCGCAGTCCGGATGATCAGATCGTTCGCGTGAACGTGTCCGTGCAGGCTGAACTTTCTCCATGAACCCCCAGATGCCGGAGGTTTTCCGGCCATGGTGACGGTCTGGTTCGATGGCGGATGTCCTCTCTGCCGGCGTGAGATTGCCCTGATGAAACGTCTGGACCGGCGGGGCGCCATCCGCTTCGTCGATCTGGAGTCGGCTCAGGCATGCCCGCTGGACCGGGCAACCCTGCTGGCCCGGTTCCATGCCGAGGAGGATGGCCGCCTGTATGAGGGCGCGGCCGCCTTTGCCGCCATGTGGCGGGCGATTCCCCTGCTGCGGCCACTGGGCCTGGCGGCCCGGAACCCGGCTGTTCTGGCCGTACTGCAATGGGGATACGGAATATTCCTGCGATTTCGCCCGCTCCTCCAGCGCCTGACCCGGAAGCTGGAGGGCTGAGCCTGTCCGACAGGACAGGAAAACGGAGGATTTTAAGGGTTTCTTAGGAGGCGTCCTTTACGACGGAAAAAAAGGAGTCTTCATGCCCAACTCTTTCCGTTTGCTGGCGCAGGACATTCTCGCTCTGGGGGATGCAGGCGATATCCCCGGTGCGCTTGAAAAGCTGCATGAAGGTGTCCAGACCCTGCCACAGGATCCCCATTCCGCGTTTCTGGCGGGATGTCTTTATGAGCGTTTCAAAGACTGGAATCAGGCAAGGCATTTCTATGTTCAGAGCCTGCATCAGCACGTCAATGCCCCGAGGATCTGGCATCGTCTGGGCATTGTCTGTCTCGAAACCGGGGATCTGGACGGTGCGGAAAGGGCCCTGAAGGTTGCGATCCAGCAGAAGCCGGAAGAAGCCTCCTTTCATGTCGATCTGAGTATGGTCCTGGCGCGGAAGGGAGCCTTCGAAGGGGCACTTGAAACCGCCAGGGCAGGCGACGCCCTGTGCCCGGACCGTGTGGCGGCCATCAACAACATTGCCCATGCCCTTCAGGGGCTTGGCCGAAGCGCGGAGTCCCTGCCGTATTATGACCGGGCCATCGCCCTTGCTCCAGAAAATGGCACCTGCCGTTTCGGCCGTGCCGTCAGCCTGCTGAAACTCGGTCAGTTCGAAGCCGGATGGCGCGAATATGAATGGCGCTGGCGGTCCTGTCAGACCCCGCGTACAGACCTGAGCATGCCGCAATGGGAAGGAGAGGACCTGACCGGGAGGACCATCCTGATCCATCATGAGCAGGGTTACGGCGATACGCTCCAGTTCATCCGTTGTGTGCCGCTGCTCAAGGAGCGCGGAGCCACCGTCGTGGTGCAGGTTCCCATCCCCCTCGTCAGGCTTCTGGAGAGGATGGAAGGGATCGACCGGATTATATCGACGCTCGACCCGTCGCTTCATCTGGATCGGCACTGCCCGCTTGTCGGACTGCCGCTGCGTCTGAACCTGACGCCCTCGACGGCGCCGGGATGCCCTTACCTGTCGGTGTCTGCTGAAGAACAGGTGCGACAGGGTGGGGCCCTCCGGCAGAGCGTCCTGAAAAAAACGGAACAGCCCGATCTGATCGTCGGTCTGGTCTGGAGCGGTGATCCGCGTCCTCATGATCCGGCGGCTTCGCAGGTTGACCGGCGTCGGAGCATGCGGCTGGAGCAGCTCGCGCCCCTGCTGGGCGTGGACGGTATCCGTTTCGTCAGTTTTCAGATTGGGACGCCTTGCAGGCAGATTGCGGAGACCGGCCTGCCTGTGCTGGATGCGACGGACGGAATTACGGATTTCGCCGATACGGCCGCCCGGCTTTATGGCGTGGACCTGCTCATCAGTGTCGATACGTCCATTGTCCATCTGGCTGGCGGACTCGGCCTGCCGGTCTGGATGCTGTCCCGCAGCGATGCCTGCTGGCGCTGGGGCGAAACCGGCACGACGACGCCCTGGTACCCGAGCATGCGCATTTTCCGACAGCCCTTTTCGGGAGACTGGGAGACCCCGGTTACCGAGATCGCAGGTCTGCTGCGGCAGTTTGTTGCACTCTATCGGACGAATCTCGAAGCCGAGGCAGCCTGAGAAACAGGCCATAAAAAAACCGGCCGCTCCCGAAAGGGCGGCCGGTTTTTCATTTGTGGGCTGAAAGCGCCCCTTAGCGGGGTGCGATCACCATCAGCATCTGACGGTTTTCAAGACGGGGCATCTGCTCCACCTTGGCCTTTTCCTCGACTTCCTGCCGGATACGCTCAAGCATCTTGATGCCGAGCTCCTGATGGGCCATTTCGCGGCCCTTGAAGCGCAGGGAAATCTTGACCTTATCACCTTCGTCAAGAAAGCTGTGGATGGCCTTGAGCTTGGTCTGGAAGTCATGCTCGCCCGTACCGGGACGAACCTTCACTTCCTTGATCTCAATGACCTTCTGCTTCTTGCGGGCTTCGTTCTTCTTCTTCTGCTGCTCATACTTGAACTTGCCGTAGTCGAGAATCTTCACGACAGGAGGAACAGCGGTCGGGCTGATTTCCAGAAGGTCGAGACCTACCGAAAAAGCGCGCATCAGGGCATCCCGGGTCGTCATGACGCCCTGCATTTCGCCTTCTTCGTCGATCAGACGAACCTGCGGAACACGGATTTCCTCGTTGACGCGCGGTCCTTCACGGGTGGGCGCGGCCTGCATCGGCGGTCTAGCTATGGTCAGCTCCTGTCATCAGTTTCGTTCGGGTCCGGTCACCAGCATCCGCCTTCACGAAGAAAGGCGGGATACGGCCATTTCCGATCCCGTTCCTTCTGCACATAGTCCTGCCTTACGCCCGGTGCAAGGGGATTACGTTCAATCCTTCGCAAAGCGCGCGATGTCGGGGGCCTGAGCCTCTTTCGCCAGCGCCGTCACGGCTTCGTCAAGCGACAGGATTTCCTGTGCCGCACCGCCCAGACGCCGCATGGCGACCTTGCGTTCCTCGGCCTCGCGGCGACCAACCACCAGGATGACCGGAACGCGCGCAAGGCTGTGTTCGCGGATCTTGGCGTTGATCTTGTCGCTGCGGGTGTCGGTCTCGACTTGGAGTCCCGCGGCCTTGAGCGTTGCCGCGACTTCGTTGGCGTAATCGGCCGCGTCGGAGACGATGGACGCCACGACAACCTGCGTCGGCGCGAGCCAGAGCGGGAACTTGCCAGCATACTGCTCGATCAGGATGCCGATGAAGCGCTCGAAACTGCCGAGAATCGCGCGGTGCAGCATGACCGGACGATGACGGTTGCTGTCCTCGCCAATGTAAGAGGCGTCCAGACGCTCCGGCAGGACATAGTCCACCTGAAGCGTACCGCACTGCCAGTCACGGCCGATGGCGTCGGTCAGCACGAATTCGAGCTTCGGACCGTAGAACGCGCCTTCGCCCGGATTGTACTCGTATTCGACGCCCGCGATCTCACAGGCCTTCTTGAGCGAGCCCTCCGCACGATCCCACACTTCATCCGAGCCCGCCCGCGTTTCCGGACGGTCGGAGAACTTCACGCGGAAGGTATCGAATCCAAGATCGGAATAGACCTCCGCCAGCATCTTCACGAACTTCGCGGTTTCGTCCGCAATCTGGTCGTCCGTGCAGAAGATATGGGCGTCGTCCTGCGTGAAGCCGCGCACGCGCATGATGCCATGCAGTGCCCCCGACGGCTCGTAACGGTGACACGCGCCGAATTCCGCCATTCGCAGCGGCAGCTCACGATAGGAACGCAGGCCGTGACGGAAGATCTGCACATGGCACGGGCAGTTCATGGGCTTGAGCGCGAGGGTCTTGTCCTCGTCCTCGACGGTCGCGATGAACATGTTCTCGCGATACTTGTCCCAGTGGCCCGAAGCCTCCCAGAGCGCACGGTCCACGAGCTGCGGGGTGCGGACTTCCTCGTAGTTGTTCCGCTCCTGCGCACGACGCATGTAGTCCTGAAGGACGGTGTACAGGCGCCAGCCCTTGCGGTGCCAGAAGATCTGCCCGACGGCTTCTTCCTGGATGTGGAAGAGGTCCATCTCGCGGCCGATGCGGCGATGGTCGCGCTTCTCGGCTTCCTCAAGGCGCAGGAGATGGGCGTCCAGCTCCTTCTTGTCGCGCCAGGCGGTACCGTAGATGCGGGTCAGCATGGGGTTGCGGTGGTCGCCGCGCCAGTAGGCCCCGGCCACACGCATCAGCTTGAACGCCGTGCCGACATCACCAGTCGTGCGCAGATGCGGGCCGCGGCACAGATCAAGCCACTCCCCCTGACGGTAGATCGAGATCTGCTCGTCTTCTGGCAGGTCTTGAATGAGCTGCGCCTTGAAGTCCTCGCCCTTCTCTTCAAAGAAGCGGATGGCCTCGTCACGGTCCCAGACCTCGCGGACGAACGGCGTGTTGGCCGCTACGATCTCGCGCATCTTGGCTTCGATGGCCGGGAAGTCTTCCGGCGTAAACGGCTTCTCGCGGGAGAAATCGTAATAGAAGCCGTCCTTGATGCTCGGTCCGATCGTGACCTGCGTCTCGGGCCACAGGGACTGCACGGCCTCGGCCAGCACATGCGCCGCGTCATGGCGGATCATTTCCAGCGCGTCCTCATCCTTGCGGGTGACGAACTTCACGGATGCATCGCTGCTGATTTCGGTGCCGATATCGACGGGCTTGCCGTCCACTTCCATCGCCAGCGCAGCCTTGGCGAGGCCGGGTCCGATGGAGGCCGCGATCGTCGTGCCCGTCACCGTCCCGTCGAATGTGCGGACGCTTCCGTCGGGGAGTGTGATGGCGGGCATGGAGATCGCTCCTGTGCGAGTGGGGACGGCAGATTGCTCTGCCGAAAAACGAACCGGTAAATGGCCCCAATCCCCGCTGCGCTGCAACCCCCAGACGGCCAGACAGTCCGTTTTCAGGTCGCTTTGTCCATCTGGAGCACAAGCGGTGGCACGTCAGTGGGATCGGCCGGCCGTCCTTCATCCCATCCACAGGTGAGATAATGGACGAGCGGCCAGATCCCGTAATAGGCATCCTGCGCCACATCCGGGTTGCTCTCGGCGTAGAAGACCGGATCGAACACCCGGTATTCGTGCTGCTGCCCGTCGTCCCGCGCCCGATGCACGACAAAGCCAGCCGGGATGTCGAGGGGAGGATGAGGAATGGTATCGCCAGTTCCAAGCACGATATCCGGATCGATCCCCAGTTCCCGCAGGCGCTGCGCAATCATGGGTGCGTAGATATTCGGAACAGGCCGATACCCGGCGGCAAAATCCTCGGAGCCGGTCTCGAAATAGAAGTGAAGATGTGTCCCGTCCCGGGGATGCTCCAGCGTTTCTCCTGTCTCGGCAGCATCCAGTTTCTGGCGTGCGAAGCGGCGGATTTCCTCGTAGTCCGGCCGGTTGTGCAGATGGAGATGCACGAACGGCGTGCGGACATAGCGCTCGGGGTAGATGCTCTGCGGGTTATGAAACCCCCGGTCCAGACTGACGATCGTCCCTGCCCGGAACAGTCCGCGCCGCACGATCTGGGGCAGATAGTAATCCGGCGCTTCCGGCACGTTCAGCAGAAGCCGGTCTGTAATGAACGTAGCATTTTCCTGCACCAGATAATCGAACTGCCTCCGGATGACGTCCGGATCGAGCGAAAGCTGGTCCAGAAAGACCGTCAGGAACTCGTCGCAGTCCAGCGGGACGGCAAAATCGCAGGACCCTTCCGCATCCCACTGCCGGATGATCCCGGCAATGACCTCTCCCTTGTGCAGGAAATCAGCAGGTGACGCATGGTCCCGGACGATCCGGACACCTTTGCCTTCATACCGCGTCTGGAGGTCCAGAACGGCCGGATCGGTCGAGCCATTGTCGATTACGGTCAGGTTCGGGAAGCCGAAGATCGCCGCGTGCCACAGAATCCAGGGCTCCAGCAGTGTCGCCTCGTTCTTCTGCATCATGACGCAGCGGACCCGGGTCATCGGGACAGCATCGCTTCCAGACAGGTTTCGACCCGGGCGGCCGGCAGCATCGCCAGATCCGGCACCACGATCAGGTCCGTCCGTCCCGCCGTGGGGGTGAGGGGAGCCGTCAGGCGCGGGTCGCTGTCAGGACCGAAGAGCGTGATGCAGGGCGTGTCCATCGCGGCGGCCAGGTGCATCGGGCCGGTATCGTTCCCGATCACGATCTGCGCGCGGTCCAGCACGCCTGCGAGTTCTATGAGTGTGGTCCGGCCCGTGAGGTCGAGGGCGGTGGGGCAGAGGCGCAGGATGTCCTGAGCCAGCGGGGCCTCGGTCTGTGTTCCCACGATGACGGGGCGGATGCCTTTTGCCACAAGCGCATTGGCGACCTCGGCGAAACGCGATGTAGGCCAGCGTTTCTGCGGGCGGTGGAACGCCGCACCAGGCACCAGAACGACATAGGGCGCTGCGATTTCGGGACCATTCCCCTCAAGCCAGCGCGGAACGCTACGGGGCAGGGGCGTGACACCGGCATCATGAAGCTGGTCGTCGAGCCGTGCGAGCGTGTGCATGTCGTTGCGCGACGGGTTGCCGTGCGGATGGCAGCAGCCGTCGGAAATGCCGGACCAGTTCGCGGGCTGCCCGGCGAGGCGGAAATAGGTTTTCGAACGTCCCGAGGTCTGAAGATCAAAGACCCGGTCATACCCGCGCAGTTTGCGCGACAGGCGCCACAACCCCGGAAGATTGCCCATCGACGGACGCTCATCCGTCAGAACCTCATCGAACCATGGCGCGGCGCGGCCCAGATCCACGAAGGGCGCGGTGGTCAGGAGGGTCACTGTGGCGTGGGGGAAAGCGGCCCGGATGGACGCGAAAGCTCCGAAGGCCTGAACGAAATCGCCCAGGGCGCCGAGCTTTATGACAAGAATGCGACTCATGAGCCGACTTTAGCAGGGTGTTGCGGAACGCCAACCACTCCCGGTTGCCGTTCCGCAAAGAAATCCCTTGCGTGGGATTTCGGTCCTTCGCCCCTCTGCTTCGAGGGAAGGGATCAGACCGTCTTGTCGACGCCCTGCGGTGCGGCCTGTGCGCCACCCTTGGCGACCACGACCATGGCCGGCTTCAGCAGGCGGCCCTTGAGCAGCCAGGCCGGCGTCCAGGACTGCATCACATGGCCCGACGGGTGCTGGTCTGACGGCTGTTCCGCCATCGCCTGATGCAGGTTGGCGTCGAACGGCTTGCCGGTCGGGTCCTCGCAGGTGATGCCGTGGCGTTCGAGAATGTTGATGAAGGAACGCTCGGTGCCTTCGATTCCCTCACGCAGTTTGGTGATGAGGACGTCCTCGCCTTCGGTCTTCGGCGGCAGGGACGCCAGACCGCGCTGGAGGTTCTCGGCAGCCTCGACCACGTCACGGGCGAATTTCTGGATGGCGTACTGGCGCGCATCCTCGATGTCGCGCTTGGCGCGGGTGCGGATGTTCTGGCTTTCGGCCTCGGAACGGACCCAGCGGTCCTTCAGTTCGGCGACTTCGGCCTCAAGGGCTTCGATGCGGGCTTCTGGCGTCGTCTCTTCCAGCGTTTCACCGCCGGTCTCGTTCATGCCCGGAGTATCATGGCCGGAAGTCTCGACGCCCTGTTCAGGCGCGCCGTGGGCCGTTTCCGGCGAGGCGTTGTGGTCTGTCATGTCACGACCTTCTGCTATGGGACGGGCCATCATGCGGCCCCGTTCTCCTTCAGGAGATAACGCTGATTGTCTCAAAGACAAGGGTTGCGCCGTCGCATAGCGACGCATCATGTCATTGAAAAGCCTATTTTCTGCCATCAAGGATCATGGGCTATAGGTAAAAAGCCGCAACAGTTCTCAGCAGACGGACCCCTCATGGAGACGCCCCGAACCCCCTACGCGCCGCCCGCGCCTGCCTCGCAGACGCCGTCCGGAGCCTCCGCCGCGCCGATCATCGCGCTGGTGGACGATGACCGGAACATTCTTGCGTCCGTCCAGATGACGCTCGAAGCCGAAGGATTTACCGTTCACACCTACACTGACGGCGAAAGCGCGCTGCAGGGCATCATCTCGCGCCCCGTCAGCCTCGCGGTTCTGGATGTGAAGATGCCGCGCATGGACGGTATGGAACTGCTCCAGCGCCTGCGCTCGCGCTCGAACCTGCCGGTGATCTTCCTGACCTCCAAGGATGAGGAACTGGACCAGCTCATGGGCCTGCGTCTCGGCGCGGACGACTACATCACCAAGCCCTTTTCCCAGCGGCTGCTGATCGAGCGTATCCGCGCCCTGCTGCGCCGTCAGGATGCCAGCCGGGCCGAGGCCACGGGTGTTGCCTCCGTCGGCTCCGCCATCGTGCGCGGCAAGCTCTCGCTGGACGAGACGCGCCACCAGTGCCTTTGGGGCGGACAGGACATCGCGCTCACGGTCACGGAGTTCCTGCTGGTCAAGGCGCTCGCTCTGCGTCCGGGTATGGTGAAGTCGCGCGATCAGCTCATCGACGCGGCCTATGGCGACAACATCTATGTCGATGACCGCACCATCGACAGCCACATCAAGCGTGTCCGCAAGAAGTTCCGTCAGGTGGATGACGAGTTCAACCAGATCGAGACGCTGTACGGCATCGGTTACCGCTATCGGGACGAGTAAGCGCGCGTGGATGATGATTCCGCCTCTTTCCCGACGGGGCATGCCCTTGATGCCGACCGGCTCGAACAGGGGCGGGACCGCCGCCGTGCCGAATCGGCGCGCCCGGGATCGGGTACGGGGCTGGGCGAATCGCTTCGGACTGTCCGGGCGCGGCTCCTGAAGCGCCTGAGACCACGTCCCCTGTCGGAGATGTCTTTCTCCCGCAGGCGTCTGGCCTCGCCGCTTCTGGTGCGGATCCTGCTGCTCAACGCCCTGCCGCTGGCGCTTCTGGCCGTCACGCTGCTGTTTCTGGACCAGTTCCAGAACGGCCTGCTGGAAACGGACGTCAACGCCCTGCGCGAGCAGGCCCATATCTATGCCGGTGCTCTTGGCCAGTCCGCCGTCCGGGTAAGTGCCCATGCGCCAGGCCATCCGGCGCCCGGCGGCAATCTGGAACTCGACGTCGCACAGGCCCGCCCGCTGCTGGCCAGCCTGACCGAACCGAGCCCCAACGCTCATGCCCTGCTGTTCGATCCGGACGGCAAGCTCGTCGTGGACAGCCGTACGGCCTCGCGTCGCAGGCAGGATCATGCCCCGCCGGAAGCCGCGGATGATGGATCGTGGAAACCGCCCCGGAACAATATCCTTGAAAGCTTCTACGACTGGCTGCTGTCGCTCCTGCCGCTGACCTCCAGTGAGGAAGTCACGCTCGACACGAACGATACCGCCATGGACGGCCCGCATGATGCCCAGCCGCTCCATTCGCAGGCCGAACTGCCCCCCTTCATCCGGCGCACCAAGGACCATCAGCTTGTCGTGACGGTCGTGGAGCCCGTCGTGCGGGATGGTGTGACAGTGGGCGAGATCCAGCTCACCCGTCACGCTCCGGAAGTGGATCGCACGCTTTTCGCCGTCCGCTCTTCGATCCTGTCGCTGGTTCTGGCCGCCCTCGTCGTGACGGTCCTGCTGTCGTGGTATCTGTCGCTTACGATCGCCCGTCCGCTCCTGACGCTGGCGCGCGCCTCCAACGACATGCGCGAAACGGATGGCCGCAAGGACCTTGTTCCCGAGCGGCTTCTGGCCCGTCGTGACGAAATCGGCGTGCTGGCTCGCTCGCTCCGGGGCAGTGCGCTGGCGCTCTGGGCGCGGATGGACGACATCGAACGCTTTGCCGCTGACGTGAGTCACGAGATCAAGAACCCGCTCTCCTCCATCCGTTCGGCCATCGAGACCCTGCCGCGCATCCAGATCGCCGAACGGCGCGAACGCCTGCTGGGTATCATCAACAGCGACGTCAAACGGCTGGACCGTCTGATTACGGACATTTCCGATGCCAGCCGGATCGACGCCGAACTATCCCGTGTGCGTCCCGAACCCGTCTCGGTCGTGGCCCTCCTGTCCATCCTCGCGGAAATGCACCAGACGACGCGCCGGGAAAACGATCCCGTGCTCAGGCTCGATGTCCGCGATCAGGATCCGCCACTGAAGGCGCTGGCTGTGGAGGATCGGTTGGTGCAGGTCCTGCGCAACCTGATCGGCAATGCGGTGTCGTTTTCGCCGCCAAAGGGCATCATCGCCCTGCATGCCAGCGCGCGTGACATTGCCGGGAGCGGGCCGGGGACGGGCAGCGTGGTGGAAATCACCATCACCGATCAGGGCCCCGGTATTCCGCCCGGAAAGCTCGACAGCATTTTCGACCGTTTCTATTCAGAACGGCCCCAGACCGAAAACTTCGGCCAGCATTCCGGCCTCGGCCTCGCGATCAGCCGGCAGATCATTCACGCCCTGCGCGGCAGTCTGTTCGCCGAGAACCGGATGGATGCGGCCGGTGCGATCCGGGGCGCCTGTTTCGTGGTGCGGCTCCCCCGCGCGCCCTGACGCGTGCATCCGGTCCGGGACCTGAACGTCAATGGCCGGTCCCGGTGTCAGGTCGTCGATCACGCCCGGCAGCAGCGTTGCCGCAAAGGGCAGCGCCAGGATCAGGACCGGAAAGACATGCCGCGACATGGCCGTCACTTCCGGGCGGAAAGTGCGAGGAGCACATGGCCGGTCTGATGCCGGGCCCGCTGCTGGTTCCGGATGTCATACAGGTCATTCCGGGCATTGGAGAAAGCATCCTGTTCACAGTCGGTCACGTCGCTCATGGTCAGCCAGCCCTCATCATGAAGCTGCTGGCACACGGCATGGGACGCCTGACCGATCTGCTTGGTGGCCCGGTGCCATCCCTGTGTGGAGGTAAGATCCAGTGACGACAGGTCGATTTCCGTACTGATCGTGCCGGGATGGGTCGGAATGGAACGGTTCTGGGCTTGAGCGGCCTGAAAGGGCAGGACAGCGCTGGCGGAAAGGGCGCAGAGCAAAAGGGAAGAAAAACGGGTCATGGCACGAAGCTCCTGAAGAAAGATCCGACGCCCGTGGCGTCTGGAAATCTTCAATGCAGGAAGCGTGCCAGTTTATGTTTTCCGGTTCAGAAAACTGTTCCGGAAACGCCCCGAAAGCATAATTTTCGGAAAAGTGGCATTGGGGGCCATAAAATGGCGTATTATGCTGTTTATTCTTCTGGAGTGGCCGTCAGGCTCAGGGCGATGCGCTGTTCGGGGAGCGGGAAGCGCTGCACGATCCGCAGGGTGAGCGCGGGTCTTGCCGCGGCCAGAGCCTCGTTCAGGGCCGCCTGACACTGGCTGAAGGTCTGGCCTTCCCGGATCATGGCGGCGACGTGCCGGGTGTGGTTCAGGGTCAGGCCGTGATCGGCAAGGACCAGCGAAATGGCCGAAAGCGCCGCCTGACATTCATCCACCAGCCGGCCGGGACGTTCCCCGTCCGGGCTGAATCCGCTGAAATCGGTGCAGGTGACTTCGTCTCCATGTACGGTGACGGTTTGGTGAGGGGAGGATGCGCCCATTGCGGTTCGTACTCCTGATCCATGCCAGAGGTCCGTCATGCCCCTGTCCGACCCAAGGTCTTAGTCCGCTCCCGTGGAGGTCGCAATCCATCATGTCCGTCCTGCCTGCTTCGCCTGAAGGCCCGGTCCATGCGTCCTGTGTGGCGTGGAAGGGAGAGGGTGTCCTGATTTCAGGTTCTTCGGGATCGGGAAAATCCGAGCTGGCGCTGCGGCTGATGGATGCGGGTTTCGACCTCGTGGCGGATGACCGAGTCCTGCTGCAGGGCATCATAGCCTCAGCGCCCGAACGCATTGCGGGTCTGATCGAAGTCCGGGGGGTCGGGATCCTGAGGACACCTTTTGTCATAAAGGCGCCGGTCCGTCTGCGGGTCTGTCTGGGGGAAGGGCAGCCCCGCCTGCCCGAGCCCTGCCGGGACCCCTGGACGGGTGCGGTCATGCTGCGTCTGGAGCCCGGTTTTCCGGGAACGGTGGCCCGGATCAGGGCCGCTCTGGGGGCCTGTTGTGGCCCTTATGAATGGGTCGCCGGAGCAGGGGGCGATGTTGCAGAAACGTGAAGGTGCGAAATAGTTCCGCACAAAAAGAAAAACGGCTAGAGTGTGGCACATGGCATCGGCGAACCATCCCGAGTCTGGCTCCTTATCCGAATATGGTCACGGTTCCCGTCGGATCCTGATCGTAACGGGTCTGTCCGGGGCGGGAAAATCATCCATATTGCGGGTTCTGGAAGATCTGGGTCATGAGGTCGTGGACAACCCACCCCTGAACCTGATCCAGGCGCTCGCGTCACGGGCCGGGCAGAATCTGGCCATCGGGATCGACGTCCGCAGTCGCGGGTTCGAGGCCTCCCGCGTGCTGGAAGAGCTCGAACGGCTGCGATTGCTGCCCGACTGCTCGGTGCAACTCCTGTACGCCACTGCCGAACCCGAAATCCTTTTGCGCCGCTTCACAGCCACGCGCCGCCGCCATCCGCTGGTGACCAGCGGAACCATTCTCCCCGGAATCGAACAGGAAACCGCTCTTCTGGCCCCCCTGCGGGCCAATGCGGATCTGGTCATCGACACGTCCGATCTGCCCTCGCCCGAACTGCGCCAGCTCATCGAGACGCGCTTTGGCAGCACGGGCGGGGAAGGGCTGACGGTTGCGTTGATGTCCTTTGCCTATCCGTCCGGTCTGCCCCGCGAGGCGGACATGGTTTTTGATGCCCGTTTCCTGCGCAATCCCCATTATGATCCAGCCCTCCAGCCCATGACCGGGCTGGACGAGGCGGTGGTGCAGTACGTGAAGTCAGACCCGGCCTATCCCGCGTTTTTTGGCCATATCCAGAGCCTGCTGGAGCTTGTGCTTCCCCGCTTCGTGGCGGAAGGCAAGAAATACGCGACCATTGCCATCGGGTGCAGTGGCGGCCGTCACCGCTCGGTGACGATCGTGGAAGAACTGGCCCGCATCCTCCCGAAAACAATGCCGGTCGGACCGATGATGGTCCTGCACCGCGAACTCGCCCGCAAGGGTCTGGCGTCCTGGCGCTGGGCCGTCCCTCCCCAGGACCCTTCACAGGACAGAACGGTATGATCGGACTGATGCTGGTAACGCATGGACGTCTTGGCGATGTCCTGCTGGAAACGCTGGTGCATGTGGTGGGTCCGCAGACGCAGGTGGGTGTGGTCGGAGTGGCGGATGATGATGATCCCGCCATGCTGCGCCCGGCGGCCGAACGCCTGCTCCAGCGGCTTGATACCGGCGAGGGTGTGCTGCTGCTGACCGATATCTTCGGCAGTTCGCCGTCCAATCTGGCGCTCTCGTTGCGAGAACCGGGGCATGTCGAGGTGGTCTCGGGCGTGAATGTGCCGATGCTGGTCAAGCTGGCGAAAACACGGCGGGATCTGGATCTTGCAGGCTGCGTGGAAAAGGCCACAATGGCGGGGCGGAAGTACATCGCCGTGGCGTCGCAGCTTCCCGATCCCTGCCTCCATGGAGGGCCGCGTGCCTGTACGCTGCCTGTTCATTGAATTGAGTTCACTGAATGAGCGATACGACCCTTTCTTCCGCTACCGTTGCGCCCCGCACCGTCACCATCGTCAATCATCTGGGCCTTCACGCCCGCCCCGCCGCAAAAATCGTGACCACGGCCGAGCGTTTTGACGCCGAGACCACGATCGCCCATGGCTCCAATGTCGTCTCGGCCCTTTCGATCATGGGGCTGATGATGCTGGGCGCGGGCGAAGGCCAGACCGTCACGCTCCGTGCCCACGGACCACAGGCCGCAGAGGCTCTGGACGCCCTTGAGGCCCTGATCGCGGACGGGTTCGGCGAGCGTGACTGAACCGGCCTCACGATCGTCCCGCAGCCGTTCCGCCCGCTCCTCCCGCCGCAGCCCGCGTTCCGGCGTTTTCCTTCAGGGCAAGGCCATCACGCCTGGCATGGGGCTTGGCCCTGCCGGGCGTGTCGAGGAACTTCCCCTTCCCGACATTACCGAGCGCTACAGCGCGATCGGGCCGGAAGCCGAGGGCGTCCGGCTGGACGAGGCGATCGCCCGCGCGCTTCACCAGATCGAAAAGATGCGGGACCGGCTGGTCGGTCTGCCGGAAGAAGGCCGCGCGGAGATCGCCTCCCTCCTGACGGTTTATGAGCGGATGCTCGGCCCATCGCGGCTGGTGCGTCAGGTGCGCAGCCGGATCGCGGATGACGGACTCTGTGCCGAGGCTGCGGTTTCGGAAGTCACGCAGGAACTGGCGTTGCAGGTCTCGCGCATGGCGCAGGCCGTGGCGCGCGAGAACAATACGCAGGAAGCTGACGCCAATCTGCGTCTGGCGGGAGAGTTTGAGGAAATTGGCCGCCGTCTGGTGCGGAACCTGACCGGTATTTCCTACCGGGCGTTTTCCAGCCTGCCGCCGGGCTCGGTCCTGGTCGCCGAGCAGCTCCGCCCGGCGGATGTGGCGATGATCGATCCCGCCCGGATTGCGGCAGTCGTCACGCAGGGTGGTGGCGGTGCGGACCACACTGCGATCCTCCTGCGCGCCCTCGACATTCCCGCCATCCTCGCGGTGCCCAACCTCATGGCGCAGGTTCAGGAAGGCGAAATGCTGGTCGTGGACGGCCATCTGGGGACCGTTACGCTCTCGCCGAACGAGACCGAACTGCGTCTGGCGGCGGAAGCGGCGCAGCGGGAAGTGAAGGAAAAGCGGGCTTTCGGGCGGCTCAAGCGTCTGCCGGCCCAGCTTCAGAGCGGCGAGCAGATCGAACTGTCCGCCAATCTGGAACTCCCGGCGGAAATGCCGATGCTGCTGCGCAATGGCGCCAAGGGCATCGGCCTGCTGCGCAGCGAGTTCCTGTTCGGCGAGCGCGAGGACCTGCCGGACGAAGACGGCCAGACGGCCGCCTATCGTGCCATCGTTCAGGCCATGGAGGGCCGTCCCGTCACGATCCGCGTTCTGGACTGGGGCGGGGAGAAGGGCCGGGCCTGCATGCGGCGTCTGGGTCTGGCGGAGCAGGTCGCGGATGGCGACAACCCCGCGCTGGGCCTGCGCGGCGTACGGCTTCTGCTGCGGGTGCCGGACGTTCTGGAAACGCAGTTCGCCGCCATTCTGCGGGCTGCCGAGCCTGAAGAGGGCGTTCCTCCCGGCCGGGTGCGGATTCTGCTGCCGATGGTCACGTCTTCGGACGAGATCGTGGACGCCCGCGAGATTTACGACAAGGTGGCGCGGCGTCTGAAACGCAAGGGGCACACGCTTCCCGATCCGCTGCCGCCTCTGGGGATCATGGTCGAGACGCCGGCGGCGGCGCTCACGGTCGATACGCTGGCCAGACATGCGGATTTCATGGCGCTCGGCACCAATGACCTGACGATGTACACGCTCGCCGTGGACCGTGCGGATTCCATGGTGGCGGATCGCTACAGCCCCCTTCATCCCGGTGTGCTGAGGCTGATCGCGGCGGCGGCGGATTCGGCGCTGCGGGCACGTCGTCCGATTTCGGTCTGTGGTGAAATGGCGTCGGATCCCCGGGTGGTGGGTCTGCTGATCGGTCTGGGCCTGCGGTCCTTTTCCATGAACTCCGCGTCCCTGCCGCGCGTGAAGCGCCTGATCCGCACCCTGACGCTCGAAGACTGCGACCAGTTGCGGCGGCAGGTCATGCTGGAAACCGATCCGCTCGTGATCCGCGATCTGGTGCGACAGTTCGCAACCTGACGCTGTTTGCTCCAGCCTCTCTCGGCAAAGCGCGATCGGGATGCCATATTGACGGTTATGCCGGATTCTTCTGCCATCGCTGACGCCCTGACCTTTTCGCCCGAGGTCACCCAACGCCTCGATCGTACGGCCGAATGGTGCCAGCGCAACGGACAGCGCCTGACGGAGACGCGGCGGCAGGTGCTGGGCCTGATCCTGTCCAGCGAGAAACCGTCCGGGGCCTATGACCTTCTGGCCAGACTGCGCCCCGCCCATCCGAAAGCGGCTCCCCCCACGGTTTACCGGGCACTGGATTTCCTGCTGGAACACAGCCTGATCCACCGTCTGGAGCGGCTGAGCGCCTTTGTTGGCTGTTCGCATGCCGTGGAATGTCCGCATGGCTGCACCCATCATGACGCAGGCGGGATGCACCGCGCGCAGTTCCTGATCTGTCGCGGCTGCGACCGGGCCTGGGAACTGGAGCAGGAGGCCATCGCCCCGGTTCTGACCCGCGCCGCCCAGGGCATGGGGTTCCGCGCTGAAGCCGCCACCGTAGAAATCGAGGGCCTGTGCGCGTCCTGCCAGAAGGCGGGTGTCATGCCGGTGCGGCGTCCGAAAACCGCGGCAGGCTGAAACGGATGGGACGCCGCCGTTTCCCGTCGTCGGCCTCCCTGTTCGAGCATCTGCCGAAATCCCGCCGCGAACGCCCCGAGACCGCTCCCGCCCGCAGATCTGCCGCCCCGCCGGAACAGCCCGACCTGCTCGGCTGGACGCCTCCGCCCACCCAGCTTGCGGCTGCGGATGTGGAGGCCAGCTTCCTGAGCCCCGTCGGCTTTCGCCCACCCGCAGGCGAGGCGTTCGTCTATCATCTGACGGATGCCGCTACGGCCCGGAGCTTCGTGGACGAGGGTCTGCCGCTGGCGGACGGGCTCATGTTCCGTACGGCGGCGCATCTTGCGGAAGATCTGGCGCATGTTTCGGCCGTCGATGACATGGGCGTGGTCCGCGTCCGGCGACGCCTGATCCAGCCCTGGCTGACAGCGGATCGCCAGGAGGGCCGTCCGTGCTATGTGCTCGGCCCGGAACCGTCATGACAGACATCATCAGAAACAGGGGAGCAATCAAATGGCAGCACAGTCGGGCCTTCTGGCCGAGGTCACGCGCGGCGGACGGGTCGAGTCCCATCATCTGGGCCGGGCGGTCGTCGTGGATGCCGATGGTGGCGTGGTCTGGTCCTGCGGGGATGTGGACGCCGCCGTCTTCCCGCGCTCGACCGTCAAATCCCTGCTGGCGATCGAACTGGTGGAGAGTGGCGCTGCCGACCGTCTCGGCCTGACCCCGGATGCGCTGGCACTCGCCTGCGCCTCGCATGGTGGTGAGAAGGTCCATGCCGAAATGGCCGCCAAGATGCTCGCCGCTGTTGGTCGCGATGTGACGGCGCTGGAATGTGGAACGCACTGGCCGACCTATGAACCCGCAGGCCGCGCACTGGCCGCCGCGCATCAGAACGCCTGCCCGCTGCATAACAACTGCTCGGGCAAGCACGCGGGCATGGTGTGCCTGTCCTGCGATCAGGGGATTGATCCGTCGGGCTATATCGATCCCTCCCATGAGATCCAGCGACGCGTGACGGATGTGCTCGCCGCGATGATGGATACGCCGCATGACGACAGCAATCGCGGCATGGATGGCTGCTCCATGCCGACTTATGCCGTGCCGCTGAAGGCGCTGGCGAAAGGTTTTGCAAGATTTGGCGCGGGAACCGGGCTGTCCGAAGGGCGTTTCCGTGCGGCCACACGCCTTCGGGAGGCCGTGGCGGCCAATCCGTTCATGGTCGCCGGGACGGGACGCTACGACACGAAGATCATGGATCGCTTCGGCACAAGGGCCTTCGTGAAGATGGGCGCGGAAGGCGTGATGATCGCCTCCCTGCCCGAACTGGGACTGGGTCTGGCCATCAAGACGGATGACGGCGCCAACCGCGCTGCGGAGGTTGCGATGTCCGCCCTGATGCGTCGCTTTGGCGGCGAAACCCTGTGCAGGGATGCAGCAGATCGCGACATTCTGGACGCGACAGCCGTTCAGACCCTGCGGAACTGGAACGGGTTCACGGTCGGCGAAATCCGCTCTGCCCTCCCGCAATAAACGGATTTGTGTTATAGATTACGGATATGACATCCGGCTGACAGATTGATGTCATTTTATGACTGAGTGAAAGGAACGCACCACAATATGAATGATCAGGTCGGAACGACAGGGACCATTTCGCCACAGGATGACAGCAATACATCCATTTTCGATGCCACCCGTTTCAAGATCGTCGTCATTGGCGTGATTGCAGCGCTGGCAGGTCTCATGTCCGGGCTTGATATTGGTGTTGTGGCCGGCGCGCTGGATCTTTTTGGCAAGGAATACCACGCCTCCACCATCGCGCTGGAATGGGTCGTCAGTTCCATGATGGCGGGGGCAGCAGCGGGTGCGCTGAGTGCGGGCTGGATGTCCAAGGCGCTCGGCCGCAAGCATTCCCTGATCGTGGGCGGTGCGATCTTCGTGGTCGGGACGATCGGCTGTGCGATGAGCTGGTCCGTCGCCTCCATGATTTCCTTCCGCGTCGTCATGGGTATCGCGGTCGGCATTTCCGCTTTCACGGCCCCGCTCTATCTGTCCGAAATCGCCAGCGAGGACGCGCGCGGGGCGATGGTCTCGACCTATCAGCTTATGGTGACGGTCGGCATCTTCATTGCGTTCCTGTCGGACACCTATTTCTCCTATAGCGGCAACTGGCGCTGGATGTTTGGCGTCGCCGGCATCCCGGCCGTGCTGTTCCTGATCGGCGTCCTGTTCCTGCCCTACAGCCCGCGCTGGCTTATGGCACAGGGGCGGCACAAGGAGGCCCGGCAGATCCTGCTGGACCTGCGGAATGATCCGCTGGAAGCCGCCAAGGAAATCCGCGCCATCCGCGAGCAGCTTGAGACGAAACAGGAAGGCTTCAAACTCTTCCTGAGCAACTCCAACTTCCGCCGCTCTGTGGCGCTGGGCGTGATGCTCCAGATGATGCAGCAGCTCGCGGGCATCAATATCGTCATGTATTACGCGCCCAACATCCTTGCGGCCGCGCATTTCGATGCACAGTCCCAGATGTGGTGTACGGCCATCATTGGCCTGGTGAACATGCTCGCGACCTTCGTGGCGCTGGGCCTCGTCGATCGCTGGGGTCGCAAACCGATCCTCTATGCCGGCTTTACGGTCATGGCGCTTGGCATGGGCGTGCTGGCCATGCTGCTCCAGACGGGCATGACCACGCAGTCTTCACAGATCGCGGCTGTCTTCCTGCTGATGATCTTCTGCGCCGGGTTCGCCATGTCGGCGGGTCCGCTGATGTGGGTTCTGTGTTCGGAAATCCAGCCGCTGGGCGGCCGCGATTTCGGGATTGCCATCTCCACCTTCACCAACTGGATGACAAATCTTCTCGTCGGCGTCAGTTTCCTGACCCTGATGGAAACTTTCGGTACGGCTGGCACCTTCTGGCTGTTCGCAGGGCTGAACGCCCTGTTCCTGCTGCTGACCATTCTTTTCGTGCCCGAAACCCGCGGCATGTCTCTCGCTGTCATCGAAAAACGGCTCATGTCCGGCGTGAAGCTCCGCAAGCTGGGCCGCTAGACATCTTCCGGGCATCACCATCGAGTGACCATGCGCCCGGCCTCTCAGCCGGGCGTTTTCATGTAAACCTTCTGTAAGGAAACGCGCTTGAGCGAATTTTCCCCATCCTCCCGTGACTTCAGCCGTGGTGTGGGCAGAGGCGGCGTCCTTCTCGTCTACGCGCTCTATATCGCCCGGTTCTTCACCGGTATCAGCCTTCTCGCGGGAGTTATTATTGCGTATCTGCTGCGGAGATCGAGCGTCGGAATGGAGCGGGCGCATCTGAACTGGCTGGTGCGCCTGTTCTGGTATGACGTAGCCTTCATCATCGGCTCGGCAGCCCTGTTCCTCGCCTGCTTCATGACCGAGCCGCCGGGAAGCTCCGGCCCTGGGCAGCTTATTTTTCTGCTGCCGATCGGGATTTTTGTACTGTGGAATATTGTTATGCTGGTGTCGCTGGTTCTGGGCCTGCGCGGTTTCCTCGCCGGGCGTGGCCCGCTGCCGGAGCGCTTCCGGGTGCTGGCAGAATGAAAGGTGTTCGCGAACTGGCGTAATCCGCCATTTCCGGATGTTTCAGATCTATTATCTACGCCAGAATCGAAGGAAATCATGTTCTGGCACGGTTCATGCATCAAGGTTGCTGTTGAGTTTTCCTCAGAGGAGTTTTCCCTCATGTATGCATCCTACGCCCCTTATGAACCCGCCCGGCATCATGGTCGCGGAGGCGATGCCGATACCGGGCGCGATCTGGTCCTGCTGGTTTATGCCCTGTACGTGGCCGGTTTCTTTACCGGCGTGACAGCCCTGGTCGGGGTCATCATCGCGCATAGAAGCCGCCGGTACGCCATGGGTCTGAAGCGCGCGCAACTGGACTGGCAGGTGCGGATGTTCTGGTACGGCGCACTGGCCCTGACGGTCATCGGGATGATCCATCTCATGGTGACAGGGCTGGGCGCCATTACGGGCGGTCTGGGACTGGTGTTCATGGTGGTGCCGTGGGGACTGACACTGGCCTGGGGGATTCTCACAGCCTGGGCGATTGCGCGCGGCGTTCATGCCGCGCTCCTCAACCGCCCTGTCGCCTCCGCACAGTTCTGAAGTCAGAAAGGCCTCCCACCATGAACCGTTTCACGCTCTCCCTTCCTGTTCTTGCCTTCGGAACCGCACTGGTCTTTCCGGCCTGTGCCGCACCGCTGAACCAGTCCTCGATTTCCGATGACATTTCCCTCTCTGCCCTGCCCGAAGGCGGGAAGATTTCCACGGTCAGCGGAGACGTCAGCATCGGGACATCAGATGGCGGCCTGTCTGTCCGGACTGTCAGCGGCGACATCCATGTCACGCAGTCCAGAGGCCCGCTCGCTGTCCATACCGTCAGCGGTACGCTGGACGTGGATCATGCCGCGGGCACGGTCGAACTCCACACTGCGAGCGGTGACGTAACCCTGGAGCATTCCGATCAGGCCGTGTCCATCCGCACCATGAGCGGCCATAGTACACTCGAGCACGCAGCGCGCGATGTCCTGATCCGCAGCGTCAGCGGGGGTACGACCCTCACGCTGGAGGCCACGCCCCAGATGCGCACGGTCGATATCGGCACGGTCAGTGGCGACATGACCCTGAACCTGCCGCCCGGCTTCGGCGGAACATTCGACATCCACCTGAAACAGCGCCGCTCGGACACGACGCTCCCGCTTCAGCAGTCCCTTGGCCTTACGGTGCAGCTCGGGGACTGGAAGAAAGAATCGGGCAGTTCAGAAGACGTCCGGACAATCACGGCGACCGGCAAGGTTGGCGATGGCCGCGATCACATCATCGTCCGCAGTGTGGTCGGAACCCTGAAACTCGTTCAGGACTGAGCCGCACTTTCACAGCCCATCGCACGCAGCGTCTTCGCCATGAACTCTGGGGGAGGCGCCTGCGCGCTGAGCGTGTCGGATGGCAGGTTCAGCTCCAGACTGCGCGCCAGAAGATGCAGTCCGGGCATATTTGAATGTTTCGGAGCAGGGGTGCCATAAACCGGGTCGCCAAGGATCGGCGTGCCCAGTGCCGCGCAATGGATGCGCGCCTGATGCGTCCGCCCCGTGAGCAGTTCCAGCTCCACCCAGCACAGACCCCTGCTACGTCCCAGAACCCGCCAGCGCGTCCGGGCTTCATCACCTTTCGGGTCCACGACCATATGCCAGCCCGAGGCGTCAGACCGACGCAGAAGTGGCGCATTGATCTCACCACTGTCCTGCGGAAGATCCCCCACGACGACGGCCCAGTACAGCTTGCGGACCTGCCGCTCCTGAAACGCCTTCTGTGCCTCGATCAGCGCCGTCTTGCGTCGTGCAATCAGCAGACAGCCGGATGTATCCGCATCCAGCCGATGCACCAGCCATGGCCCCCCACGCGGATGCGAGACCAGCCGTGTTTCAACGGAATCCTGCGTGGAGGGGCCGGGATGAACGGCCAGACCGACCGGCTTGTCCAGAATCAGGAAACGCGGTGTTTCCAACAGGATGGGAATGTCCATCCCGGGATGGAACGGCGTGCGCGGCCCTTCCGGAGCGTCGGATGCCGCCTGTTCCGGCATGCGGCGGGGTTTGTGTGAACTGCGTGCGGCTTTTGCACGTCGGATCCGGTCTTTCCGGTCAGTCTTCATGTTCTTCCTTGCGGCGGACAAGGATCTCGCGTTTGCCCACATGGTTTGCGGCACCGATGATGCCTTCCTTTTCCATCTGGTCGATCAGCTTGGCCGCGCGGTTATATCCAATGGAGAGATGGCGCTGGATAAAGCTGGTGGAGGCCCGGCCTTCACGCATTACGATGTCTACCGCCTGATCGAACAGGCTGCCTTCTCCATCACCGCCCGAGCCGGACCCGGCCGTCAGGCCGCCCGCGCTGTCGTCATCCTGTCCGGACACCACGTCGTCGTTGTAGATGGGGTCGCCCTTGGAGCGCAGATCCGCCACCACGGCCTCGACTTCATCGTCGGCCACGAACGGGCCGTGGACACGCGTGATGCGCCCGCCACCCTGCATGAACAGCATGTCACCCTGACCCAGAAGCTGTTCGGCGCCCTGTTCCTGAAGGATGGTGCGGCTGTCGAACTTGCTGATGACCTGAAAGGAAATCCGGGTCGGGAAGTTGGCCTTGATCGTGCCGGTGATGACGTCAACGGAGGGCCGCTGTGTCGCCATGATGACGTGAATGCCTGCCGCACGGGCCTTCTGGGCCAGACGCTGCACGGCTGTCTCGATTTCCTTGCCCGCGACCATCATCAGGTCGGCCATTTCGTCGATGACGACGACGATATAGGGCAGGTTTTCCGTCGCGACCTGCTGTTCGTCGAATACCGGGCGGCCTGTCTCGGGATCGAAACCGGTCTGCACCCGCTTGGTGACCATCTCACCCGTGGCGCGAAGCTGGTTCACGCGCTCGTTGTAGCCGTTGATGTTGCGGACCTGAAGCTGCGCCATCAGGCGATAGCGGCGGTCCATTTCCTGCACGGTCCATTTCAGCGCGCTGACGGCCTTGGCAGGCTCGGTCACGACCGGCGTCAGCAGATGCGGAATCCCGTCATAGATCGACAGTTCGAGGATCTTGGGATCGATCATGATCAGGCGGCACTCTTCCGGGCTGAGCCGGTAGAGCAGCGACAGGATCATGGCATTCACGCCCACCGACTTACCCGACCCCGTCGTACCCGCGACGAGCAGATGCGGCATTTTGGCGAGGTCGGTATAGACCGGCACACCGGCAATATCCTTGCCGAGCGCGATCTGAAGACGTCCGGTGCCGTTCAGCCATTCCGGAGTGCGCAGCAGTTCGGAGAAATAGACCGTCTCGCGCTTGGCGTTCGGGACTTCGATACCGATCACATTCCGTCCCGGCACGGTCGCGATACGCACGCTCAGCACCGAAAGGGAGCGCGCCACGTCATCGGCAAGCCCGATCACGCGGGACGAGCGGATGCCCGGTGCGGGCTCCAGTTCATACAGTGTGACGACCGGACCGGCATGGATGTCGCCGATCGTGCCCTGCACGCCATAATCGGCCAGAACGCTCTCCAGAAGTCGCGCATTGGACTGCAATGTCTCCTGCGACGGGCCGGTCACGGCATGCGGCGGAGGCGGATTCAGCAGGGCGAGAGGCGGCAGTTCCCAGCCCGTCGCCACGGCATTGCGGGGTGCCGCGGCGGGGCGGGGCGGGACGGGTTCTGCCGGACGTTCCGGGCGGCGCATTCCGAACAGGCCGCGCTTCTGCGGTTCGGGTTCGGGTGGCGTGTCGAT
Source organism: Gluconobacter sp. (assembly GCF_047722525.1). Lineage (GTDB taxonomy): Bacteria > Pseudomonadota > Alphaproteobacteria > Acetobacterales > Acetobacteraceae > Gluconobacter. Next base: position 160,908 of record NZ_JBDNYY010000006.1, on the reverse strand, counting down.
GCTGCTCTGCGGCAGGTCCTCGTCCATTTCATCGTCCATCTGACGACGCAGCGCGGGCGGCGGCGTTTCACGCTGACGGGCAATCTGCGCCAGACGCTCGGCATAGGGGTTGGACGGTGCCTCTTCTTCCTGCGGGACCGGGGCCTGACGGGCGCGATCAGCCGCGGCTTCCGTCCTGCTGGTCTGACGTTCGGCAGCCGGCTGGCTGTAGGGATCGTCCTGCGTTTCCATGGGCGGCTGCATCCAGCCGGTATTCTGGGGCACGAAGGGCGCCGGACGGGACTGCGGATCGCTCTTGCCGAAGCTGCGGCGCAGGAAGGACAACGGTGCGGCATCGGCTGCAGGAACCCCACCGGCGGGGCTCGGCTGGAACTCGTACATCCGCGGGTCCGGAGCAGGGCGGTCAGAGGTCTGCGGACCGTTCATGCGCTTTGCGATGGCGAAAGGCTGACGGCCCAGAAGCATGAGCGTCTGGCCCAGCGCGCGCCATTCGCGGGCTTCAAGACCCATCGCAAGCGGCAGTAGCAGGCCCATTAGCAGCAGGACCAGAATGACGGCAATCGCGTTTCCGGCGGCCCCGGCTTCCGCATGGGCTGCCCCCAGCAGACGCTGCGCGCAGGAGACGCCCATTTCCCCGCCGAGACCGCTGGCGGTCGGCCAGGCGACCTGAAGGCCGGGAATGAGAAGCTGGAGCGTGCCGATGAAGGTGGCGCTGGCGGGCAGAAGGGCGAGGGCGGCCACGATCCGCAGGATCGGCAGGGTCATGCCGTGATGGCGGACCATGCGCCACGCCCAGGCCAGCAGGATGACGATCGGCATGCCGCTGCCGAGGCCGAGCCACTGGATCAGTCCGTCCGAAATGGTCGCGCCCGTCCGGCCCAGCAGGTTCGTCGGCTGCGTGCCAGTCGAGGTGTTGAAGGACGGATCGTGCGGATTGAAGCTCCACAGGGCAATCCCGACTGCCACGGCAAAGATCAGCAGGACAAGCCCGAGAAGCTCCATGCAGCGTGCGCGCAGGGCACTGCGCAGTTTTGGTGTCATGTGCCGGTCATGCGCGTCGCGGACGATGTTGCGCACTGTACTGGTCGATCGGCTGAACGCGGCCAAGTCTCGTCACCCCGTCGGTTTTCTGGATTAGCGGCTTGTAAAATTCACTCTGAACTATAGCCGACAGGGTACTGAATACAGAGGGAAAATTAAGGAAAAGTGGAGGAATGCCTCCAGATCGTCACCTTCGCGGCGCCGAAACGACGTTCGCAGAGGATTTCTGGCGTCAATGTGGGTATAAAGTGTTCGGAAGGTGGCACGATGGGCGTGAATTCTTCCGTGGCTCCCGTCTCGGCCACGATCAGCGCGCCTTCCACCAGCCAGCCGGTCCGCGCCAGCGCCCGCAGACCCGATTCGACCAGCCCCTTGCCATAGGGCGGGTCGAGGAAAACCAGCGTGTAGGGTTCCGTGGCCTTGGGCGGATGCGTGACGCTGCAACTCAGCACGCGGGAGCGGTCCCGCGCCTTGCAGATGTCCAGATTGGCGCGCAGGGCCGCCAGTGCATTCCGGTCGCGCTCGATGAACGCGGCCTTCTGCGCGCCGCGGGACAGGGCTTCAAGCCCCAGCGCCCCGGTTCCGGCATAGCAGTCCAGCACGAGGGCCTGTTCCAGTTCGTCCTGTCCATACCAGGGGGCGTGGGCGAGCATGTCGAAAATCGCCTGTCGCGTGCGGTCCGATGTGGGGCGTGTGCTGGTTCCTGACGGCGCAGTCAGGGCGCGGCCTTTGTTGTCTCCTCCAACAATCCGCATGGATCAGCGCGTCCGGTGGCGTTTCGGGGCGGGAAGGTCCGGCACCTGCTCGCGCAGCGTCTTGCCCGGTACTTCCTCCAGTTCACGCACCTTCAGCGAGCCAAGCTGGAACGGGCCGTAGGACAGGCGGATCAGGCGGCTGACATGCAGGTTCAGACCTTCCATGACGCGCCGGATCTCGCGGTTCTTGCCTTCGCGCAGGCTGACCGTCAGCCAGGAATTGTCGCCCTTCGTGGAGTCCAGCGCGGCCTCGATGGAGCCGTAGCGTACGCCTTCATATTCGAAGCCGTCGATCAGCGAGGCCAGACGCTTTTCGTCCACCACGCCAAAGACACGCACGCGGTAGCGGCGGACCCAGGCATTGCCCGGAAGTTCGAGGCGGCGGGCCAGTTCGCCGTCATTGGTCAGCAGCAGCAGACCTTCGGAATTGATATCGAGGCGCCCGACGCTGATGACGCGCGGCAGGCCTTCGGGCAGCGTGTCGAACACGGTTTTGCGGCCTTCGGGGTCCTTGTGGGTCGTCATCAGGCCGTCGGGCTTGTGATACCGCCACAGGCGCGTGCGCTCGGGAGAGTCCACGGGCTTGCCGTCCACCAGCATGATGTCGCCCGGCTGCACGAAAGTCGCCGGATGCGTGACGACCTGTCCGCCCAGCTTGATGCGTCCGTCTTCGATCATGCGCTCGATATCGCGGCGGCTCGCCACGCCGGCGCGGGCCAGCGCCTTGGCGATGCGCTCGCCTCTCGGGGCCGCTGCGTCCGTTTCAGGCGCAGTATCCTCGTGCAGGTCAGGGATTTCGGGCATCTCGGGGGCGGTGTTTTCGGTCTTGTCGTCGGTCATCGTGCAGTCTCCACAAGCGCCGCATACAGGCGACGGTCGCCGGGGTCGAGGGAGAATTCGGGGTGCCACTGTACGCCAATGGCGAAACCGGGGCCATCAAGCTCGATCGCCTCGATGGTGCCATCCGGCGCATAAGCGCAGATTTTGGCCCGTCCGGGGTCACGCACGGCCTGATGATGCGAGGAGTTCACGCTCATGCGGCCCGCCCCGACGATCTGCGCGAGTTTCGTGCCGGGGACGATGTCGATGTCATGTCCCGGTTCGTGGCGTGGGTTGGGCTGTTCGTGTTGCAGGTCTTCCGGCAGGTGCTGGATCAGCGTGCCACCGGTCTGCACGGCCAGAAGCTGCATTCCGCCACAGATGCCCAGAACCGGCTTGCCCTGCGCCAGTGCAGCCCGCAGCAGGGTCAGTTCGGCGGCGGTGCGGGATGGGCGCGGGCTGGTCAGCGGATGGGGTGTTTCACCATAGAGCGCCGGATCAACGTCGAAGGCGCCGCCTGTGACGATCAGCCCGTCCAACCGCGCCATCAGGGCTTCGGCATCGCAGCCGTAACCCAGACAGACCGGCATCCCGCCCGCATCGCTCACGGCTGTCAGGTAGTTTTCCCGCAGCGCATGGAAGGGATAGCGCGAGAACTGCCCCGGGCCGCCGGGTTCATGATCCAGCGTCAGGCCGATCAGCGGCGCGCGCTGTGAAGGGGATGGACGGGGAAGGGTCATGCGCCGCATCATCGCATCATGATTCAGGATCAGACAAGGATTCAGACGGATATCGGCCCGGCCATGCAGACGGCGCTGCAGGCCGCGCGGGAAGCTGCGGCGTGCGGGGAAGTGCCGGTGGGTGCGGTCGTACTTGCGCCAGATGGGAGCGTTCTGGCGGTGGCCCGCAATCATGTGGAGGGCACGCATGACGCGTCTGCCCATGCCGAGCTTCTGGCGATGCGTGAGGCTGCCGCGCGTCTGCAAAGCCCGCGCCTGACGGATTGCACGCTGGTCGTGACGCTGGAGCCGTGCCCGATGTGTGCCGCCGCGATCGTGCATTTCCGGATCGGGCGCGTGGTGTTCGGGGCCTATGATCCCAAGGGCGGGGGCGTGGAGCACGGGCCGCGTATTTTCGAGCGTCCGTCCTGTCTGCACCGCCCGGAAGTGATTGGCGGGGTCTGTGAACGCGAGGCGTCGGAGCTTCTGAAGGATTTTTTCCGCAGGCTCCGCAACCCATCACAAAAGAGCGTTCCGGGCGCCTGAATTCACAGTCCGTCACGAACTTACGGATGTTTCACGCGGCGGTCAGCTTGCGGAACGGGAACGGGGTCCATAGTTCAACGCTATAGCCACGATGTTTTCGTAACCAGTCGGGATTGTCATGACCTCACGTTTTCGCGCGTCCCTCTCCGCCCTCGCTGCCACCACCATGCTGGTTTCGGCTCCGTTCGCTTTCGCGGATACGCCCTCGGCCGCCCCTCAGGCGGGCGCCACGACCGCCGCCAGCGGGGCCATCAAGCCGCAGACGGGCGTTCAGACGCTCCCCAACTTCGTCAATCTCGTCAAGCAGGTGAAGCCTGCCGTCGTGTCCATCACGTCGCACATCAAGGCGGATGTGGCCGATGAAGAGGAAAACGGTCCGGGCGGTGGCGGCGGACAGGGGGGCGGTATGCCTTTCCCGTTTCCTTTCCCGTTCCAGATGATGCCGCAGCAGCAGCCCAACCGTACGGTCGAAGCCCGTGGCTCGGGATTCATCATTTCGGCTGACGGCTATGTCGTGACGAACAACCACGTCGTGAATGGCGCGACCAAGGTGACGGTCACGCTCGATGACGGCACGACGCTGCCGGCCAAGATCATCGGCCGCGACCCGAAGACGGACGTTGCTCTCCTGCGCGTCAAGCCGACCGGCAAGCTGCCGTTCATCGAACTGGGCGATTCCGACGAGGTCCAGCCGGGCGAATGGGTCATCGCCGTGGGCAACCCCTATGGTCTGGGCGGCACGGTGACGGCGGGTATCGTCTCCGCACTGGGTCGTGACCTGCATTCGGGCGCCTATAACGATTTCATCCAGGTCGATGCGCCCATCAATCACGGCAACTCGGGTGGGCCGCTGTTTACGCAGGACGGCAAGGTCGTGGGCATCAATTCCATGATCATCTCGCCCAATGGTGGCGGCTCGATCGGTATCGGCTTTGCCATCCCGTCCGACACTGTCAGATCCGTCGTGAGCCAGCTTGAAAAGACCGGTCATGTCACGCGCGGCTATCTCGGTATCGAAGGGCAGGACATCTCGCCCACGATGGCGCAGGCCCTGAACCTCCAGTCCCCCGAGCCGGGCGCACCCCCGCACGGAACGCTGGTGGCGTCCGTCTCCAAGGGCAGCCCGGCCGAGAAGGCAGGGATCAAGAGCGGTGACGTCGTGACTACGCTGAACGGCAAGCCGATCAAGAATGGTCACGACCTGGCGGTGAAGGTTGTCTCCATCGCACCGGGAACCGCTGCGTCGCTGGGCCTGCTGCGTGACGGCAAGCCGATGACCATGAACTTCACGGTCGGCAATCTCTCCGCTCAGGACCATGCTTCGGGCGATGCTACCGATACAGCACAGTCCGGCGCGGGCAAGCTGGGCGTGTCGCTCGCGTCACTGACGCCGCGGGCGCGTCAGGAACTGGGTCTGGATGACAGCGTGCAGGGCGCGGTTGTGGCCGATGTCGTGCAGGGCTCTCCGGCCGATCAGTCCGGTATCCGTCCGGGCGATATCATCGTGGCCGTTGGCAATCATGTGACGCCGTCGCCCAAGGCCGTGGTGGCGCAGGTGCATGACGCGCTGGGCCGCAAGCAGCCGCCGCTCCTGCGGATTCTGCGTGACGGACAGCAGCTTTTCGTCGCCGTCTCCCCGAACGGCTCGGATGACGACAGCTCCGACGACGCCCAGTAAGGTTTGCGTCAGGACTGGAAAAGGCGGGAAGGGTCAGACCTTCCCGCCTTTTTTTATGTTTGTTTTCGTATCGGATCCGAAATACTGTCGGGCTTTCACCCTGTCCGGGACTGTGTTGTCGTGCATCTGATCACTGTCATGAAGTTTGTCGGCGGAGCATTCGTTTTGCTGGCGCTGACTTTTCTCCCAACGATCATTGCGCTCTGTACCCGCAAGGTTCACTGGCGCGAGGCGTTTGTGGTCAACCTGGCATTTGCCTTCACGTTTGCAGGCTGGTTCGCCGCCATTGCCTGGGCCGCAACCGGAGACGATGCGAAGATCAAGACCCGTTTCAGAGGGCTTTCAACTCCCAAAAAGGTCCTGCTCGTTCTGGAGCTTGTTTTCATAGAAGCCGCAGCGACGGGATATCTCGTGTTCCACCACTCTTCTCACGCCACGCATCTTCTGCACTGATCCGGGTTCAGCGCTCCGCCTTGCCGATCCGGTCGTAAAAGAACCAGACGCCCAGCATCTGCGAGAGCAGGATCGTCGCATTGCAGGCCGCTGTGGACAGACAGGCCCCTGCCAGCCCGAAATGGCGCGTCAGCACATAAAGCGCGGGGAAATAGACCGCCATGACGGCCGTACGGTTGGCCATGAGGAACTTCACATGCCCCACCACGATCAGCAGCGGTTCCAGCGGAATGACCAGCAGGCTGAACACTGCCGCCAGCAGCATGATGGAAATATACAGCGACGTGTGATGCACATGGACATGCAGCAGGAAGCGGAAGATCGTCGAGCCGAAGAATGCTGATAGCAGCAGGAGCAGCACGGATAGTCCGCTCAAAACGCCGAACATTTTCCAGGTCACGCGCTTGAGGCCGCGCCAGTCCTTCCGGTCCCGCATCCGGACCAGTTCGGGATAGAGCACGGGTGAGATGAGCTGCGCGGGGGTCACGATCCCGTCGGCGATCTGGCGGCAGACGCGGAACACGGCTGCCTCCGCCGGTCCCAGTCCGTTGCCGACCAGCAGTGTCGCCACATGGCCCGAGATGTTGCCCAGTGTCTGGTTGACGCTGGCCGCGCGCGTGAACTGCCACATGCCCGGAAGCTGCCAGCGCCAGTGCCGGAAGGCCCGGAAATACCGGAACTGGAATTTCCGGTGCAGGATATCCAGCGCGTAATGGATGTAAAATCCGTAATCAATAACGATCGTCATCGCCCAGACGAACAGGAAATATCCGAGCTTGAGATGCAGCACATAGCCCAGCAGAACGCCGAATGTTTTGGCGAGGGCAGCACAACTGTCGATGATCGGGACGAGATGAAACTTGCCTGCCATCCGCAGGATGCCGTTCGCCCAGCCTGAATACATCAGCGGACTGACGAACACATACAGATCCGCCAGAAACCGCACATGCGCGGACCAGTGCGCGGTGTGTCCGTAGATCTGCACACCCACCAGTCCGAACACGATGGCGAACGCGGCCGAGAGCGTATCGAGACGGATGCAGAAATGGATCACCCGGTGCAGGAGGTCCGTATCCCCATTACCGAAGCTCTCACTGCCGAAGCGGATCAGCGTCTGCCAGGACTGCATTCTCGACAGGACCGAACTGGTCGAAGCCAGCGAGTGGATCAGGATCAGCAGCCCGAAATCGGACAGTCCCAGCGCCCGGACCGCCACGGCGATATAGATGAAGCTGCACAGCGCATTGGCGATACGGCCCAGTGTGAGAACGCTGACATTTTTGAAAATGGATCTGAAAACGGAGCGCTCGCCGGACATGCGGGCTTACTGACCACAAAGCCCCGGGAGTGTCCATGCCGGGAGTGGAATGTCAGGGTGGCTGAAGATCCTTGACAGGGTGGGGGCAGGGATTATGAAGAATCCCTCATCCATATCGTTGCCAGGATTTCTGCAGACGGGGATCTCGCGGCGATCCGTCTTCTCCTGAAGGCCCTCATTCGGAAAATACAGGTGACACGCCTGTTTTTCAGGCAGGACGCAACAGACCAGTCATGAAAATTGCCTTTATTTATATCGCTGAACCCTATCAGTGTTACCACGTCGCGTCTGTTGCCAGTGCTCTTGCCGCCATTCCCGGTCATGACGTGGTGGAGTATTACAGCTTTCCCGAAACGGTGGCGCATCTCAGGCGCATCCGCCGTGCGCTGGACCTCCCCGATCTTCCCCTGAAGGCTTTTCCAAAGTCCCTGAAAGCCCGGCTTCTGAAGCGTGCAAGGCGGCTCGATCAGGAGCGGCTTCTGGTACTGCGGGAAAACATTTCCGAACTGAACCAGTACGATGCGGTCGTGGCGACGGAATATACGGCTGGTGTTCTCAAAGAGATGGGGCTCTCCGGCCCCAGGCTCATTCTGCTCATGCATGGCGCCGGGGACCGTTACGTCAATGACGAGCACCTTGTTCGCGAATTCGATCTGACGCTCGTTTCCGGCCCGAAGATCGCGAGCTATTTTCAGGACAGGGGCCTGTTGCGACCTGAGACCACACGAGTGGTCGGTTATCCGAAATTCGACGTGTTCGAGGCCGTGCAGCGGGAAAAGACCATTTCGTTCAGCAATGGACGTCCCTTTGCGCTGTACAATCCGCATTACCAGCGCAAACTGACCTCGGCTTCAGGCTGGATGATGCCGCTGATCCGGGGCTTCAAGGCCCAGAGTGAGTACAACCTCGTGGTGGCTCCCCATATCAAGACCTTCCACAGGGGCTTCGGCATCCGGGAGCGTCAGCTCAAACGGCAGCGGAGTACGGAAGTGCTGGTCGATACGGGATCGTCCGCCATGCTGGATATGACCTATACGTCCCAGGCCGCGCTCTATATCGGCGATGTCAGCAGTCAGGTGTACGAGTTCCTGGCCATCCCGCGCCCCTGCGTTTTTCTCAACCCGCGAAAGCTGCCCTGGCAGGACGAGCCGCATTTCCTGCACTGGACGCTCGGAGACGTGGTGGAGGATCCCGACGACCTGATGCCCGCCATCGCCCGCGCGCAGGAGCGTCATGCGTTCTACCGCCCGGCGCAGGAAAAGCTCTTTCGCGAGACTTTCGGTGAGCCCCTGCTGGGTGCGTCGCAGCGTGCTGCCGATGCCATCGCGCAGTTTATGGCCGTAGCGTGAAATCCTTCAGCACTCGGGAAAATTGACGGCTAGTCCGCCGAGTGACGTTTCCTTGTAGCGGTGGTTCATGTCCCGCCCCGTCTCGGCCATCGTACGGATGACCTGATCGAGCGACACATGATGGGCACCATCGCCGTGCATGGCGAGGGACGCCGCGTTGATGGCCTTGATCGCGCCGAACGCATTGCGTTCGATGCACGGAATCTGCACCAGTCCGGCCACCGGGTCGCAGGTCATGCCCAGATGATGCTCCATGCCGATCTCGGCCGCGTTCTCCACCTGAAGCGGCGTGGCCCCCAGAGCCGCCGCCAGCCCCGCCGCCGCCATCGAGGATGCCACCCCGACTTCGCCCTGACACCCGACTTCCGCGCCTGAAATCGATGCATTGAGCTTGAACAGCCCGCCAATGGCCGCGGCGGTCAGCAAAAACCGGCGTTGTCCGTCGAGTGAATATTCGGGGCAGAACTCCCTGTAATAGCGCAGCACGGCCGGGATCACGCCTGAGGCGCCATTGGTAGGGGCCGTGACGACGCGCCCTCCGGCGGCGTTTTCCTCGTTCACGGCAATGGCGAACAGGCTGATCCAGTCCATGATCCCATGCGCGGAGGGCTGGTTGCTGCGGCTCTGTTCCTGAAGCCGTTCATACAGCGCCGCCGCCCGCCGACGCACGTTTAGCCGACCCGGCAGCGTGCCCGAACGGTGCAGCCCGGCCTCTACGCAGTCCATCATCACGGCCACGATCCGGTCGAGATACGCCTCGACCTCGGCACGCGGCCGCAGCACGCTCTCATTGGCCAGAACTACGCCCGCGATATCGAGCCCGGTTTCCTGCGTGCGGGTCAGGAGTTCCGCGCCGCTGGTGAAGTCATACGGCATGTCGGGCTGGGCATAGGTCGCGGTTTCGGTCGCCTGTTCATGGACGATGAACCCGCCGCCCACCGAACAGAAGCGTGCATGACCCAGCAGATGGTCTTGCGCATCAAACGCTTCGAACTGGAGCGTGTTGGGATGGACCGGCGGGATGGTCGTCGTATCGAGAACGATGTCTGTTTGTGGATCGAACGGTGTGGGATGACCGTTGAACGGGATCAGATGCGTCTCGGTGACGGACTGTACGATGCTGTCCGCCAGCATGGGGTCCATCGTGTCGGGTTTTTCCCCTGCCAGTCCCAGGATCACCGCCCGGTCCGTCGCATGTCCGCGCGCCGTCCAGGCCAGCGAGCCGTAAAGCGTAACGCGCAGACAGGCCACGTCCGGCGCATGAAGCAAAGTGTCCGCAAACCGGGCCGCCGCCCGCATGGGACCGACGGTATGGGAGGAGGAGGGACCGATCCCGATCTTGAACAGGTCGAACAGGCTGATCATTCAGGCGGCAGTCTCGGCGAGAAGGGCATCGACGTCCTGTTCGCGGGTGTAGAAGCTCGTCACAAGGCGGATCAGTCTGCCGGACACACCCTCAGGGGTCGGCCAGCGATAGAAGGCGTATCCCGCGGCTTCCAGTTCCTCGACGAGGCGGTCAGGCAGGATGACGAACACCTCGTTGCCCTGCGTCTCGAACGGAAGCTGTGCCCCCGCATGACGGCGCAGCCCCTCGACAATGCGCTGCGCCATGGCGTTGGCATGTGCGCTGTTCTTCAGCCACAGATCGTCGTCCAGCAGTGCGAGAAGCTGCGCGCTCAGGAACCGTGCCTTGGACCACAGATGCCCGCTGCGCTTGATACGCCGCTCGAAATCCTTCAGCGCCGGGCGGGTGCGGTCATTGACGAAGAACACGACCGCTTCCGCCGCCAGCGCCCCGCATTTCGTGCCGCCGAACGACAGGACATCCACCCCGGCTTTCCATGTAGCCTCGGCCGGCGTGCAGCCCAGATGCGCGATGGCATTGCTCAGCCGTGAGCCGTCCAGATGCACGGGAATGTCGTGTTCATGGGCAATCCCGCACAGCGCCGCCAGATCCTTCAGGGCATAGACCGTGCCCCATTCGGTCGCCTGCGTCAGGGACAGCGCCTGAATGGGAGGCTTGAGAATCCCGCCCTGCGCATTGGCCCGCAGACCCGTCCGCAGGGCTTCGGGCTCCATGCGGCCATCGGCGGAGGGCAGCGTCACGAGCTTGGCCCCATGCATGAAGAACTCGGGCGCGCCGCCTTCATCGTTATTGATATGCGCGCTCTGGTCACACAGGACGGCGCCATAGGGGGCGACAAGCGAGGACAGCGACAGACTGTTGGCCGCAGTCCCCGTCACGACCGGGAAAACCGCGACCTCCGCTTCGAAGACCGTGCCGAACCGCGCGTTCAGTGCCCGGCTCATTGCATCGTCGCCATAGGACCCGACGCAGCCCTCATTGGCGCGCATCATGGCATCCATGACGGCTGGACATGCGGGCGAAACATTGTCACTGGCGAAGTTCTTGCGTATTTCGTCGGTCACGAGACCATCCTCAGTTCCTGCGACCGTTACGGCCTGCCCGCAAGCGTAACTGAAATGCCCGCCTGTTGTCATCCGGAGAGCCCATGAGCACGATGTCCCCCGAGAAGTCTTCCGAACTGGCATCCAGGATCATCGACGGCAAGGGCATCGCCCGCGCCCTGACCGATCAGGTGGGCCGCGAAGTGGCGAAATTCGTGGAGCAGGGCAACACCATTCCCGGTCTCGCCGTCGTTCTGGTGGGCAACGATCCGGCGTCTGAAGTCTATGTGAAGAACAAGGCGATCCAGACCCATCGCGTGGGCATGCGCTCCTTCATGCACATGCTGCCGCAGAGCACGTCGCAGGCCGAACTGCTGGACCTGATCGCACAGCTCAACGCCAATCCGAAGATCCACGGCATCCTTGTGCAGCTTCCCCTCCCGGCGCAGATCGACCCGGTCGTGGTGACGAACGCCATTGCCCCGCACAAGGACGTGGACGGTCTGGGTGAGGTCAATGCCGGACGCCTGTCGCTCGGGATTGACGGGATCGTGCCCTGCACGCCGCTGGGCTGCCTGATGCTGCTCAAATCAGTCCACGAGGACATGACCGGCAAGCATGCCGTGGTGATCGGTGCGTCCAACCTCGTCGGCAAACCGATGGCGCAGCTCCTGCTCAAGGAGAACTGCACGGTGACGGTCGCCCATATCCATACCCGCAACACGAAGGAACTGGCCCGGGAAGCGGATATCCTGGTCGTGGCGACCGGCAAGAGCGGTCTGGTTCGTGGAGACTGGATCAAGCCGGGCGCCACCGTGATCGATGTCGGCATCACCCGTGTTCCGGCCGAGAATGGCAAGACCCGTCTGGTCGGTGACGTGGCGTTCGATGAGGCGCTCCCGATCGCCGGTCACATCACGCCGGTTCCGGGCGGTGTTGGTCCCATGACCATCGCCTGCCTGCTGCACAACACGCTTCAGGCCGCCCGCGCGACGCAGGCTGTTGCGGAAGTGTCTTCATGACCCGCGTCTCGGTCGAGCTGGTTCCACGCTCCATAGAAGCTCTGCTGGCTGACGTGCAGACGGTGCGCGAGGTCCTGCCGCAGGTCCGCACGCTGAATGTTCCGGACCTGATGCGCTTTGACCTGCGCAGCCACGACGCCGCCTCGCTGGTTACGAAACAGGCGCGGTTCGAGGTTATCCCGCATATCCGCGCCGTCGATATCGCACCGGGCGCGCCGCTGCCGGGTGCGGACCGTCCGGAACTGACCTCCATCCTTGTGGTCGCCGGCGATCCGCCTCCGGCCGGAAGCGACTGGAAGGTCTATCCCAACACGTCCGCCCAGATCATCGAACGCTACCGCCGCGAAGCGCCCCATCTGAAGGTCTATGCGGTGTTCGACCCCTATCGCCGCGCGCCGTATCAGGAACTCGAGGACATCGCCCGCAAGCGCGACGCCGGGGCCTGCGGGTTCTTTACCCAGCCGCTTTTCGACATTCCGATGCTCGAATGCTGCATGGACTGGCTGCGCGACGACACGGTATTCTGGGGCATCTCGCCCGTTCTGGGAGACCGGTCCCGTCGTTACTGGGAGCGCGTTAACCATGTGGTCTTCCCGCGCGATTACGATGGGACGCTGGAAGGCAATATCGCTTTTGCACGCCGGATGCTGACCGTCATCCGCGAGAAAAACGACAATGCCTACCTGATGCCCCTGAAAGTTGACCTGGCATCCTATCTGGGAGCGCTTGACGATATTATAACGGGGTAACATCGAACCACCGAAACGGAGGGTCCGCCCCGGATGTCTGTGCGCCTTTTTCTGCTTCCTCTGCTGGGAGGCGTGCTCGTTCCCGCTGCCCTGTTGCCCGCGACCGTCACCGCAAAAACACTTGCTGACCCCGCAGCCGTCTTCGCTCCCCTGACCCTCCCCGATGCCCCGAACGCCTATCGCTCTGGGTCGGGTCTTCCGGGCCCGCAATACTGGCAGAACCGCACGGATTACGTCATCCATTCGCGGATCGACACACAGGCCCACGTCCTGCACGGCTCCGAAACCGTGACCTACAGCAACAACAGCCCCGAGGCGCTGGACGTCCTGTGGCTCCAGCTTGACCAGAACATTTACCGGGCCGATACGCGCTCTGCGATTGGAGCGGTCGCCAGCAGTCATAATCTGGCCGGCAACCACACCGACGGCATGGTGATCGAGCATGTTTCGGTCGTGCAGGGCGGGCGTGAAGTCGACGTCACACCCCTGATTTCCGACACGCGGATGCAGCTCACGCTTCCCCGTACGATCGACCCGCATGGCGTGGCCTTCGTGAAGATCGACTGGCACTACACGCTGCCCGGTCCGTGGGGTGGCCGCACGGCTGTCACGCCGACACGCGAGGGCGACATCTATGAAGTCGCGCAGTGGTATCCGCGGCTGAGCGTCTATGATGACCGCCGTGGCTGGAATACGCTGCCCTATCTGGGGCAGGAGTTCTTTCTGGAATATGGCAGCTTCGATTACAGCGTCACCGTGCCGTGGAACTACACGCTGGTCGGTTCCGGCGCGCTGCTCAATCCCGAACAGGTCCTGACCTCCGTCGAGCGCAGCCGTCTGGCGCAGGCGGCACAGAGCGACACGCGCGTCATGATCCGCACGCTCGATGACATTACCGATCCGAAAAGCCATCTGAAGCAGAACGGCGAAGTTACCTGGCATTACGGCATGCGCAACACGCGTGACGTGGCGTTCACGGCTTCACCTGCTTTCGTCTGGGACGCCGCGCGGATCAACCTGCCGCCGATCGTGCCTTGGGCGAACTATCACGCCGTGCCCCGGCTTGCGATGTCGGTCTATCCGCGTGAAGGGATCGGGCCGCATGGCTGGGACCGTTCGACGGATTACGTCAAACACGCCATCGAGTATTTCTCGTCACAGTGGTTCGAATATCCCTGGCCGAACGCCGTCAATCTGGGTGGACATGGCGCGGGCATGGAATATCCGGGTATCGTCTTCGACGGTATGAGCGACCGCGACCCGGAACTGTTCTGGATCACGACGCATGAACTGGGCCACGGCTGGTTCCCGATGATCGTCGGTACGGACGAACGTCGCAATGCCTTCATGGACGAAGGTTTCAATACGTTCATCGACGTCTATGCGTCCGACCATTTCAACAATGGCGAGTTTGCCCCCAAGCGTGATTCCGAGTTCGCTCCCAAGACCGGCAATCCCGCACAGGACATCGTCCCGGTCCTGACCGATCCGGATGCCCCCGTGCTCATGACGGCCGCAGACAGCGTGTCCGAAAAATACCGCCACAGCGTGACCTATTTCAAAGGCGCCTATGGCCTGAAACTCCTGCGCGAACAGATCCTCGGCCCGGTCCGGTTCGACGCGGCCTTCCGGCGTTATATTTCCGAATGGTCGTTCAAACACCCGTCGCCATCGGATTTCTTCCGCCTGATGAGCAGCGAAGCGGGCGAGGATCTGGGATGGTTCTGGCGCGGCTGGTACTTCACCAATGCCGCCCCCGACTATGCGCTGGGTGAGGTGCATCACGATGCCGGAAAGTCCGCGACCGTGCAGGTCCGCAATTACGGGGCGCTTCCGCTTCCCGTTCTTCTGCGGGCGGAGTATGCGGATGGCAAATCGGACGAACTCCGCATCCCTACGGAAGCCTGGCGCCAGAGCAGCGATATCGTCGTTTCCCTGCCAGCGCATGATGGCCTCAAAGCCGTCACACTGGACCCGGATCATGTCATCCCGGATATCGACCGCTCGGATAACCGGCTTGCCATCACGCCCTGATGTGACGGAGACGTGCGAGGACCAGAATGCTTCGCACGTCCTGTTCGGCGGAACACGAAAAAAGGGCGCCGGACTGAGACGGCGCCCTGAATCATCTTTTTAGGCAGTGGTGACGTGAGGGGTGGTCAGGCGCGCCGGATATCAGCCGACAAGTTCCAGCGACGATCTTGCGGCAGGGGTGGAATAGGCACTGGGCATGGAGGGTGCGACGCCCTGAGGCACAGGTGCGGAGGAGGCCAGACCTTCGATCATGTCATTGTTGACATCGATGAGGGGTTGCAGATCTTTCGGGGCATTGAAGGCGGCGTTGGAATACCGCATCGACCATGACCCGATCTTGATGAGATCATCACGCAGAACAGGCGGAAGCGGGCAGTCGACTCGCTCGACGCTCAGGGACAGAAGGCTCCAGAGTTTCAGATTGGCTGCCAGAGCCGCCACCTTTTTCTCATGATCGCTGGCCTGCGACAGTAGCGCATTGACGTGCCGGAACGCCATGACCTCGACTTCCCGGGAGGAAAGGTAGCTTCCGGACTGTTTCTGGTACTGTGAGGATGCATAAGTCACGAAGGCAAACTCCTTTCGGGAAAGACTGTTTCAGGAGCCGCTACAGGATGGGGTAACGGCTTCTGAAGCAGTCCCGCGCGCGTGGCCGGGACCGCAGCAGGGTCTGGGCCTGGAGGGTACCGGACAGACCGGTACCCTCCAGAAACCTGATCAGCCGCGGAAGAGGCTGAGCAGGGTGGAAGACTGCGAGTTCGCAATCGACAGGGACTGAACAGCAAGCTGCTGCTTCGTCTGAAGCGAGGTCAGCTTGGCGCTCGCCGCTGCCAGATCGGCGTCCGTCAGCGCACCGACGCCTGTCGTCAGGGCGTCGGACAGGCTGGACGTCGTGGTCTGCAGGTTGGAGATCGTCGTGCTGGAATAACCGATCGTGGATGCCGTACGCGTCACGCTCGAAATCGCTGCCTGGACAACAGTACTGACGACGGCAGCGCCTGTGACGGCTGTGGGGGTGGCTGCGGAGTTCAGCCCATTGGCAGCAGTCAGGGCATCGCTTGATGTGTCGAGATTGTTGCCAGCAACCGTCAGGTGGTTGTCAGAATCGCGGCTTACGGCAAAGCCCTGATACTGCATGGCCTGCGTGAGCAGATTGGTCTTGTTGACCATCTTCTGGCTGGCAGAACCGGTCGTCGTTGCCGTATCTGAGCCGGTGGCACCGCTGAGATCAACGTCGGAGATCACGGTTTTGGCGGTCGCATTGCCGTTCGAATCGGTGCCCGTCGTAACGGTGTAAACGGCGTTGCCGTTTCCATCCTTGGAGGCAACAACGCTCTTGCCGTTGGCCAGTGAGAACGTCACCGAGCCATCGGAAGCCGTAGTGGAGGTGGTGGTAGATGCAGCTTCCGTTAGTTTGCCGCTGGCGTCATAGCTGAATGTTCCACCAGAAGCAGTGTTCAGCGCCGATAGCGCATCCGTCTTCTTGCCGTCTTCATCCATGACAAAGTTGTAGCTGACCAGCGGGTCTGTTGCCGTTCCCATCGCGGCAGTCGTGGTCGTTCCTGTGGTTCCCCCAGCAATCGCCGGTACGCTGCTCAGTTTGAGAGACTGGGAACCGGTATAATCCGTGCTTCCCAGAGCAATGTCCATGCCTGCCGTGTCCATGCTCAGGTTCTTCAGGCCGAGGCCGGCGGACGTCACGTTGAAGCCGTTCTGCGTGAACATCGTGCCCTGGGAGTCCATGGCGGTGGACAGGGTCGTGTAGGTCGTACCGTTGCCCGTCTGGCCGGACAGCAGGTTCACGCCCTGGAACTTCGCGCCGGTCGCGGCGGAGTCGATGGCGGACAGCGTCTTGGTAATGGCATCGTTCAGGGTCGAGTTGTCGACGCCCGTCGTGTTCGTGCCGATCGTGGTCGCGAGCGACTGCAGGGAAGCCGAGATGCTCGACAGGCCCTGCGTTGCGGTGTTCAGCACCTGAGCGGAGAACTGAAGGCCCGTGGAAACGCCCGACAGCGTCGAGATCTGGGCGGTCATGTTCTGGGCAATGGAGTACATTGCGGGATTGTCAGAGGCCGTGTTGACGGACTTGCCCGTGGAGACCGTGTTTTCGGTCTTGTTCAGGTCAGCCGTCGTCTGATTGAGGCTCTGGAGTGCGGCCATTGCCGCAGTGTTCGTATTGATTGACAATGACATTGAATCTGTTCTCCGTCGGTGCAGGTTTGCACCCTCAGGATAGGGGGGAGTGGTTAACGGAAGCTGAATCCGCACCGTTAAAAAAAGCCCGGCGGAAATAACGGAAAACCGGAAAACAACAGGTTAATTTCACGTTTTCTCTTGCGCTCCATACTTTGGAACGAAATAAGAACACGTCATGAAGAAATCCCTCTCCCAGCGCCTGGCGATTCTGTCCGATGCCGCCAAATACGATGCGTCCTGCGCGTCGAGTGGCTCGGGGCGCCGGGACTCGTCAAAGAGCGGCGGCCTGGGCTCCACGACGGGAAACGGGATCTGCCATGCCTTCACGCCGGACGGGCGCTGCGTGTCGCTGCTCAAGATCCTGCTGACCAATTTCTGCGTCTATGACTGTGCCTACTGCATCAACCGTTCGTCCTCGAACGTGGAACGCGCGCGCTTCACGCCCGAGGAGGTTGTATGGCTGACGCTGGAGTTCTACCGGCGCAACTGCATCGAGGGTCTGTTCCTGTCCTCGGGCATCATCCGCTCCTCGGATCACACGATGGAGCAGCTTGTGCAGGTGGCGCGGGACCTGCGGCTGAAGCATGGCTTCCGGGGGTACATCCATCTCAAGACTATTCCCGATGCGTCCCCGCGTCTGCTGGAAGAAGCGGGGCGCTATGCGGACCGGCTCTCGATCAATGTGGAAATGCCGACCGTCGCCGGGCTGGAGCAGTACGCCCCACAGAAAAAAGCGGGGGGTATTCGGCAGGCGATGGGCGAAATGCGCCTGAAGATCGACGCGGGCAAGGAGCGCAGCCATACCGGGCGCCGGGCCGAGCGGTTTTCGCCGGGCGGACAGAGCACGCAGATGATCGTGGGGGCGGATGCGGCGTCCGATCAGGACATTCTGGCCAGCAGCGCCAATCTTTATGGCTCCTACGGGCTGCGGCGGGTTTATTATTCGGCCTTCAGCCCCATTCCGGACGCTTCCGCCCTGCTCCCCGCGAAAAGTCCGCCCCTTCAGCGTGAGCACCGGCTCTATCAGGCGGACTGGCTGTTCCGGTTTTACGGGTTCGCTTTCGGAGAACTGACGGCTGGCCGCGCGGACGGGATGCTCGATCTGGAGCTGGACCCCAAGCTGGCCTGGGCGCTGGACAACCGGGCGCTGTTCCCGCTCGACCTGAACCGGGCGCCAAAGGAAATGCTGCTGCGGGTGCCGGGGCTGGGGGTGAAGGCCGTCGCCGCCATTCTCAGGGCGCGGCGGCATCAGGCGGTGCGGCTGGAGGATCTGGCGCGGCTGAACGTGTCCATCCGCAAGGTCCGGCCCTTTGTGCAGACGCCGGGCTGGAGTCCTGCGCGTCTCACGGACCGGCACGATCTGCGGAGCCTGTTCAGCCCTGCGCCCCGGCAGATGAGCCTTCTGTGACGCGCTATGTGCTGACGCTTGAGGACAGTGCCGCGTTCGAGCCTTGGCGGGAGATGGCCCGTGGGGCATTGCAGCGCGCCATCCCGCCTGAAGCCATCGACTGGCGCATCCGGGGTGGCGAGACGGATCTTTTCGGGCAGCTTGCCCCTGTGGGTGACGGACTGGAGGCGCTGACGGCCATTCCTGTTGTAAAGACCGTGACATTGCGCGCGTCCTGCATCGCGCTCCTGCGGGATATGCTGTGCCATTCCGATCCCGCCCGGTTCGCGCTCGCCTACCGGATCGCCTGGCGCGTGCAGGGTAATCCGCATCTGCTGGAGGTGGCGACAGATGCCGATATCGCAAAGGCGCGCATCATGGTGCGGCAGAACCGGGAGGACTGCCACAAGATGGCGTCCTTCGTCCGTTTCCGGGAAGAACCCGGTCAGCACGACGAGGGGCAGCACGGCGGACGGCGGCACTTTCTCGCATGGTTCGAACCCGAACATCATATCCTCGAACGCATCGCCCCGTTCTTCGCCAGGCGCTTCACGGATATGGACTGGATGATCCTTACCCCGCGCGGCTCAATCCGCTGGGACGGGAAAGAGTTGGTCTGCGGGACGGAACCCTGCGAGCGGCCGGAACTGGACGATGGGTTCGGGGAGTTGTGGAACACGTATTATGCCTCGACCTTCAATCCCGCCCGTGTCCGCACGAAAGCCATGCGCCGGGAAATGCCGGGGCGTTACTGGAAGAACCTGCCCGAAACCCGCCTGATCCCACAGCTCGTTTCCGGGGCGGAAGCGCGGGTCCGGAAAATGGCGGAGCAGGACCTCCGGCCCGCCCCCGCCTTTCATGAACGGCTGAGGGCCCGTGAGCAGCTTCCGGTCCAACCGCTGCCGGACCTGCCGGAGACACTTGAGGGGCTGGCCGTTCAGATCCGGAACTGCACCGCCTGTCCGCTGCACTGTCCGGCCACGCAGGCGGTCGTCGGGGAAGGGCCTGCGACGGCGCGCATCATGGTGGTCGGCGAACAGCCGGGGGATCAGGAGGATCTGGCGGGACGGCCTTTCGTCGGTCCGGCCGGACAGCTTCTGCACGGGGCTCTCGAAGAGGCTGGCGTGGACCGTACCGCGCTGTATCTGACGAATGCCGTCAAGCATTTCCGGTTCCGCCTTCAGGGGCGCCGCCGCATCCACCAGGCCCCGGATGGAGGGCATGTCGTGGCCTGCCGTCCCTGGCTGGAACAGGAAATCGCACTGGTTCGCCCGAAACTCATCGTCTCGCTGGGGGCCACGGCGCTCAAGGCACTGGATGGTCCGGGTCTGGCAATGGCGGACGTGCGGGGGACGTCATGGACGGTGGGGGCGGGAGAGAACGCGGTCCAGCGTCTGGCCCTTGCCCATCCGTCCTGGCTGCTGCGGCTGGAGGAGGGGCCACGGCGCGATATCGAGCGGCAACACTTCGTCGAGGGCCTTTTCCGGCTTCGCTCCTTTCTGGATCCGCGGGAAGAGTGAGGGATCGACGCGCAGGGAGGAAATGGAAACGGATCAGTTTTTTGCTGCTTGAAGCCCGTGAGACGATATGTCATGGATGACCGAACCGATCGGTCAGTAGAGGGTTTCCAGACCCCGCACAGCATATCCGGTCACGATCTGACAGACCTGTTTTCAAAGCGAGACAAACATTATGGCGCAAGGCGATCAGGCCGAGCACGCGCAGGATGACACGACATCCGACAAGAACGGAAAGCCGCAGAAAAAGCGTCATCCCCTTGTCCGGGTCGCGCTGATCCTGCTGGTGGTTCTGGTTCTCGTGGGTATCGGGGCCTATCTTTTCCTGACCCGCAACAACATCGAGACGGATGACGCCTACACGGCCGGTCGCAAGATCGCCATTGCGCCCCACGTCAACGGTTATGTCACGCAGCTTCTGGTGAACGACAACCAGTTCGTCCACACGGGCGACCTGCTCGTGCGGATCGACAGCCGGGACTACGCGGCGTCGCTGAACAAGGCCGAAGCCGCCGTGTCGCAGGCGAAAGCCAATATCGACGCCTATCAGTTGATGCTGGCCGTGGCGCACAAGAACTTCCCGGGACAGCTCGTCACCGCGCAGGGCAATCTGGCCGCGGCACAGGCGCAGCTCGTCAAGGCCGAGGCCGATTACCGCCGTCAGCGGTCGGTGGCCCGTGCCGCAACGTCGCAGCAGGACATCGACTATGCCCGCGCCGCGCTGGATCAGGCGAAAGCCCGCGTCCTTCAGGCCCAGGGTCAGTTGACGCAGGCCGAGCCGGTCAAGGAAAACGTGGCCAATGCCGATGCCCGCGTCGTGCAGGAACAGGCTGCTCTCGCTTCCGCCAACGCGGATCTGACGCAGGCCCGGCTGAACCTCGAATGGACGGAAGTGCGCGCGCCGCATGACGGCTGGATTTCCCAGCGTAACGTCGAGCGCGGCAATTTCGTGCAGACCGGCCAGCAGATGTTCTCCATCGTCGAACCGGAAGTCTGGGTCGTGGCGAACTACAAGGAAACGCAGCTCACCCACATGCGTCCGGGCCAGAAGGTGGACATCGAGGTCGATGCCTATCCGCAGCTCGAACTGCATGGCCATGTGGACTCCATCCAGCTTGGTTCGGGTGAATCCTTCAGCGCCTTCCCCCCCGAGAACGCGACCGGCAATTTCGTGAAGACGGTGCAGCGCATCCCGGTCAAGATCGTGGTGGACAGCGGCCTTGATCCGAACCTTCCGCTGGCCCTTGGCCTGTCTGTCGTGCCGACGGTTTATGTGAAATGAGCGATACTGCCGGGCATCAGGACTGGAAACCCAGTCACAATCCGTGGCTTGTGGCCGTCACGGTCACGCTGGCGGCTTTCATGGAGGTGCTGGACACCACCATCGTCAACGTGGCGCTGCCGCATATCGCGGGATCGCTCGGCAGTTCGTATGATGACGCCACCTGGGCGCTGACGTCCTATCTGGTGGCGAACGGAATCGTCCTGACGATTTCAGGCTGGCTCTCGCGGCTGTTCGGCCGCAAGCGCTACTTCCTGATCTGCATCACGATGTTTACCGTCTCGTCCTTTTTGTGTGGACTGGCGACGTCGTTGCCGATGCTGGTGGTGTTCCGGCTCATGCAGGGCTTCTTCGGCGGCGGCCTCCAACCGAGCCAGCAGTCCATCATCCTGGACACGTTCCCGCCCGAAAAGCGCGGCGCGGCGTTTGGCCTGACCGCCATCGCCACCATTGTCGGCCCGGTTCTGGGTCCGATGCTGGGCGGCTACCTGACGGACAATTTCTCCTGGCGCTGGATCTTCTTCGTCAACGTGCCCTTCGGCATCATTACGGTCATGGCCGTGACAGCCTTCGTCGAGGATCCACCCTGGGAGCGCAAGAAGCGCGAGAAGGTGGACGTGATCGGCATCAGTCTGATCACGCTGGGCCTTGGTTGCCTCGAGGTCATGTGCGACCGTGGCGAGGATGACGACTGGTTCGGCTCGCCCTTCATCATTACCATGGCGGTGCTTGGCGTGATCGGCGTCATCGGGGCGATCGTCTGGTTGTGCTACGCGAAGAACCCGCTGGTTCGCCTGTCCGTTCTCAAGGACCGCAACTTCGCGACAGGCATGCTGCTGATCTCGATGGTCGGCGCCACGCTCTATGCTTCCGCCATCGTCGTCCCGCAGTTCGCCCAGCAGGTGCTTGGTTATACTGCGACCAATTCCGGTCTGCTGCTCGCACCCGGCGGCGTGGCGGTGATCTGTCTGATCCCGATCGTGGGACGGCTGATGACGTTCATCCAGATGCGCTACATCATCGCGTTCGGGTTCTTCGCCATGGGCATGGCCATGTTCCAGGCCTCGAACCTCTATGCCGGGACCGATTTCAGGCATCTGATGTTCTACCGCATCAGTCAGACGGCCTCGCTGGCCTTCCTGTTCGTGCCGATCTCGACGATCGCGTATTCGACCTTGCCGCGTGAACTGAATTCCGATGCGTCGGCGCTGTTTTCGATGGCGCGGAACTATATCGGCTCTCTGGCGATTTCGCTCGCCACGGCGGCCATCATTGAAACCCGGCAGCGTCATCAGAACTACGTCACGGACCACATGACCCCGGCGAACCCGGAGTTCAACGCCTATATCGCCAACGCGCAGCAGGTCGCCCAGGCCCATGGAATGCCCGCCGCGCAGGCCCACAGCTTTGCCATGTACCGGCTTTTCCAGGATTTTACCTCGCAGGTCTCCATGCTGGCCTATAACGAGGTGTTCGACTGGATCGGCGTGATCGCGCTGTTCGTCGTGCCCCTGTGCTTCCTGCTGTCACCGAACGGCAAGAAGGAGGCTCAGGCCTCGGGCGGCGGTCACTGATGGCGCGGTTCGTAGATCTTCAGGAAGCTGTCGGCGGTGAAGGCGGCGAACGCCGCGATCGCGGCGTCGCTGTCATCGACCGGCATCCCGAACCGCCGGCGCTGCACGATGCGGGCCTGGCACATGAGCATGAACTGCTCGGCCGACAGGCGCGGATCGGCGATGTCCAGCTCCCCGCGGGCCACGCTGCGCGTCAGGTATTCCGTCAGGTTGCGCAGTGTGCGGTCGAAGCCGTAGCGCCAGAACGTGTCGGCCAGATTGGGGAATTTATCGACCTCGCCGACAATGATGCGATACAGCCCGAGCGCCACGGGCGACACAAGCAGATGAACGGTCATTTCCGCGAACCGCACCAGCGTCACGCGGACGGACTGTCCGTCGCTGCGCGAAAGCGCCTCGATCGGGGCGAGGCGGCAGCGGGCCTGTTCTTCAAAGAACGCGGAAAACAGGGACGCCTTGCCATCGAAATGGTTGTAGAGCGTCCCCTTGGATACGCCCGCCATCTGCGCAATCTGGGACATGGACGCCCCTTCGTACCCGTTCGCCAGAAAGACGGTTCCGGCGCCCTTGAGGATCTGCTCGCGCTTGGCGCATCCCGCAGGATCGGTGATGCCGGCCCCGTCGGGAGTGCCCGCGCCACCGTCGTCCATGATGCCCGTCATGTGAGCGAAAGGTCCTTCTGTCCGTCAGGTCGAGTTCCTGACATGCTGACCGAACCGGTCGGTCACCGCAAGATCATTTCCGCCTCAGGAGTTTCTTTGTGAGCGCAGCCTTCACTTCCCGCGCGCTGCTTTGCGGCTGCGCCCTGTTCACCCTGTCCGGCTGCCTCATGGTGGGGCCTGTATACCATGCGCCCAAGCCCTGGTCGCCGGCCCATTACACCGACCATACGGCCGGCGCGCCTGACAGCATCGTCAGCGAAATGAAGGCCGACAGTCACTGGTGGCAGGTCTTCCACGATCCCGAGCTGACGTCGCTGGAAGACCGTCTGGTCAACCAGAACCTGTCCTTCCGCCTCGCAACCGCCAATCTCGCGCAGAGCCGCGCACAGCTTATCATGGCGGGTGCCGAGCGCTTTCCGGCCCTGAGTGCCTCGGGTTCGTACCAGCGCAGCCAGTACAGCACCAAGCAGTTGCAGGAAATCATCGGCCACGTTGCGGGCGGCATTGCGAAGTCCGAGGGTGGCTCGATCGGCAGTACGGTCGGACCGATGCTTCAGGATGCCGCCGGTGGCGCCAACATCCCACTGCTGAACCAGTGGCGCAGCGCGATCGACGCCACCTACGAAGTCGATCTGTGGGGCCGTGTGGCGCATCAGTACGATGCCGCCAAGGCCGACCTTCAGGCGACAGATGAAGAGCGTCGCTCCGTCCTCATCGCGCAGCAGGCCGACATGGCGCATGGCTATATGAGCCTGCGCGGAGATCAGCAGCGCCTGAAGATCCTGCGCGACAACATCCAGATCCTCACCCAGATTGCCGCCATTGCGCAGGAGCGCTATCGCGGGGGGCTGGTGACGGAGCTGGACGTGGATTCCGCACAGGCCCGGCTGCATGACACGCAGGGTCAGGAAGCGCAGCTCGAACAGGCCGTCGCGCAGGAAGAGAACGCACTCGCCCTGCTTCTCGGTGCGCCCCCGGAAAGCCTGAACACCGAGCTGGAAAAGAACGCCGGCGTGCCGGTCGTTCCGCCGGTCGTGCCAGTGGGTCTCCCGTCCGAGCTGGCCCATCGCCGTCCGGACATCCGTGAGGCCGAAGCCCGTCTGCGCGGGTCGGTCGCCGAAGTGGGCGAAGCCACGGCGGATTTCTATCCGAAGGTCACGATCAACGCCGATTTCGGCTTTCAGACCCTGTCTTTCCGCGATCTGGGCTTCTGGAACGCGCGCGCCTGGAACGTCGGTCCGTCCATCTCCCTGCCGATCTTCCAGGGCGGCCGTCTGTACGGTCAGCTCGAACTGAAGAAATACGCGCAGAAGGCGGCGGCGATTTCCTATCAGCAGACGGTCATCAAGGCCTGGCATGACGTGGACAACGCGCTGATCGCCTATCGTGACGAGCAACTGCACCGTCAGGGGCTACAGAACGCCGTCAACGACAACGGCAAGGCGCTCATACTGGCCCAGAGCCAGTACAGCAGCGGCCTGACGAACTACCTGAACGTCCTGAACGCGCAGGCGCAGCTCCAGTCCGCCCAGCTTGACCTCGCCAGCAGCGACGCCACGCTGGCGACCAACCTGACGCGCCTTTACAACGCGCTCGGCGGCGGTTGGGAGGATGCACTTCCCGACAGCCGGGACGTGGCCAAGGCACAGCTCGCCTCCGCCACCCCCGGCCCCTGAAATCCGGCAAACCCGTTCAGGAGGCCGGAGCCTCCTGAACGCCGGTCCCGTCAGGATTTGCGGGCGATGGACCGGCCCTTGGAGCCCAGGATCTCGAAGGCCTCATCCAGCCGTTCGACGATGGATTTCTCCCCCACGCGCAGCCATTTGCGAGGATCGTAGAGGGACTTCATCGGCTTGTCGGTGCCGGGATCGATCTGGTGCTGGAAGGCCACCGGATGTTCCAGAACGTAGCTGCCCACACCTTGGGCAAAAGCGAACTGGATATCAGTGTCGAGGTTCATCTTGAACACGCCGTAGGACACGGCAGCGTCGATTTCCGCGAGCGTCGAGCCTGACCCGCCATGGAACACCAGCGGCAGCGGCTTGGGACCGCTCTGCGTCGCTTTCTGCACGGCATCCTGCGAGTTTTTCAGGATTTCGGGGCGAAGCTGCACATTGCCCGGCTTGTAGACGCCATGCACATTGCCGAAAGACGCGGCGATCGACACGGTTCCGATCGGGGAGAGCAGGTTCCACGCCTTCAGGACGTCCTCGGGCTGCGTGTAGAGATGTGCGTTGTCCGCACCCTCTTCGAGGTCATGGCCGATGCCGTCCTCCTCGCCGCCCGTCACGCCCAGTTCGATTTCCAGACCCATGCCCAGAGGCGCCAGACGCTTCAGCATTGAGGCCGAAGTCGCAAGGTTCTCTTCCAGCGGTTCCGTGGAGAGGTCGAGCATGTGGGACGTGAACAGCGGTTTTCCGGTTGTCCTGAACTCGTCCTCGCTCATCGTGATGAGGTCGTCGAGCCAGGGGATCAGCTTGCGGTCGGCGTGATCGGTATGGAGGATGACGGCGATGCCGTATTCCTTCGCCAGAAGATGGACATGACGCGCCATCGAGGCCGCACCAAGGACGCGGGCGCGGTGGGCATCCGGCAGGCCTTCACCGGCATAAAAACGCGCGCCACCGTTGGAGACCTGGATGACGACGTCCGATCCGTTGCTGGCAGCGGCTTCCAGAACTGCGTTGACGCTGTCGGTGCCGACGACATTGATAGCGGGGAGGGCATATTTTCCTTCATGGCAGGCCCTGATCAGGGCCGTATAACTGGCGCCACTGACGACGCCGGGTGAAACTCGTGACATTGGCGACTCCAACACAACGCATGAAACGGGCCAGCAGAACGGGCATGGCCGTGATGCGTTGTACTGTACGATGCTAATCTGTTTTCGTCATGAGCGCTCAAGTATCGGGAACAGTTGTTGTCAGGATTTGTTGCTTGTGATGCCAACCCTGTGGAGACTATGGAAAAGACATGGTGCCAAATCTTTCCGACCCCGATCTTCCCGCCCGTATCCTCGTCGTCGAAGATGACGCAGGCATGCGGACCCTCATTCTCCGTGCCCTTCAGGGCGGCGGTTTCCGTGCCCGTGGCGTCGCCTGTGGGGACGAGATGTGGGCTGCGCTTGAGGTGGCCCCCGTCGATCTCATCATCATGGACATCATGCTGCCGGGCAAAAGCGGCATCGAACTGTGCCGCGCGCTGCGCAGCGGACAGGGCGCCACGCATGAGAACGAAACCCCGCCGGCCCAGGTCCCGATCATCATGGTCTCGGCCCGTGGCGAGGAACGCGACCGCGTGAACGGTCTCGAATCGGGCGCGGACGACTACGTTCCCAAGCCCTTCGGCCAGCGCGAACTTCTGGCGCGTGTGCGTGCGGTGCTCCGCCGCGGAATCGCCACCGGTGCCCCGCAGGAGCGTGTGCGTCGCGAGACGCTGCGTTTCGCGGGCTGGACGCTCGACCTGCGCCGCCGCGAACTGACGGACCCGTCCGGGGCCACCGTCGATATTTCCGGCGCCGAACACGATCTGCTGACCAGCTTTCTGGATAACCCGCAACGGGTCATCGCCCGTGACCGGCTTCTGGAACTGTCACGGACCCGTCTGGGCGATGTGTCGGACCGCAGCATCGACGTTCTCGTCAGCCGCCTGCGCCGCAAGCTGGGTTCGGACGCGGATCAGTTGATCCGCACCGTGCGCGGTCTGGGTTACATCTTCGTGGCCGAGGTTGAACGGGTCTGAACATCCAGAATCGCATTCTGTTATGGCCGCTGGGGCTGGTCGGGCGCGTCTGCGTTGTCCTGACCGTCGCAGTGACACTGGTGTTCCTGACGAATGCCATTTTCTACGGTCAGGCAGAGACCTACATCGTCGATGACGTGCGCATCGCCCAGTTGGGGGAGGCGCTGAGCACGGATCTGCGCGTGCTCGCCGCCGCCCCGGTCAGCCAGAGATCCTTTCTGGCCGTCATGCTCTCGGGTAGTGAACTCAGCGTGGCGTGGCAGCCTGCCTCGATCACGCCCGCGCTGCCGGGACACCATCCGGTCGCCCTGACCCAGCTCGTCAGGCGCCTGACGGCTGACGATCCCATTCTCGAACAGGCCCATCTGGACCTGTACACGCTTGGGCCGGGAAGCGCGGACGTACTGGGCTCGCAGCGCCTGCCGGACGGAAGCTACATCCATTTCCGCGTCCCCGGGATGCTCGGGCATCACCGCGTCACGCGGGGCCTCGCCTCTGCGGCCATCGCGGCCGGGGCCGTGGCCATTGCGGCGGCCATGCTGATCCGTGGCCTCAGCATGCCACTCCGTGCGCTGGTCTCGGTGGCGGACCGCATCGGCTCCAGCGAAAAATGGGTGCCACTGGCCGAACGTGGTCCGCCTGAAGTGCGCGGGCTGGCCCATGCCATCAACGCCATGCAGGACCGGATCCAGAGCCTCATCAACGACCGGACGCAGGCGCTGGCGGCTGTCTCGCACGACCTGCGAACACCGCTGACCCGTCTTCGCCTGCGCTGCGGCTTTCTGAATGACGGAGAGGCACAGGCCGCCATCGAAGCCGATCTGGACGAGATGGAAGCCATGGTGAACGGCATCCTCGCCTATCTTGCCGGCGCGGATGATCCGGAAGTGCCCCGCACCATCAATATCGTCGCCACGCTCGAAACCCTCGTGGACGATCATGTCGATCGCGGACACGAGGCCCGTTACGAGGGGCCGGACCGCGCGCTGGTCCATGTTCGTCCGCTCGCCATGAAGCGTGTGCTGTCGAACCTGATCGAAAATGCCATCAACTATGGCGGGAATGTTCTCGCCACCTTGCGGACCCGCGAGGACGGCGCGCTGGAAATCGCCATCAGCGACAGCGGTCCCGGCATCCCCGAAAGTGAATATGAACGCGTCCTGACGCCGTTCTATCGTCTGGAAGGGTCGCGTTCGCGGGCTACGGGGGGAATCGGACTGGGTCTGGCGATCGTGCAGCGCGAAATCTCGCGCGAGGGCGGTTCACTGGTGCTGGGGCGCGGGGACGCCTCGAAAGGGTATGGCGGCCTGTGCGCCACCATCATCCTGCCCCGGGGACTCCCGTCTCCCGCAAGGAAAACCGAGGGACAGGGCGAACAGGTCTGAAAAGGTGCGGCCGGCCGTTAAAAACACGGGAAGTCGGACCAATGCAGTCCCGACACTTGCACCTTCGGGCGAAGTGGCACATGTCAGGGCGGACTGGAACGCAAGGACATGATCACAATGTTCATCGAGACCGAAGACACTCCCAACCCCGCCACCCTGAAGTTTCTGCCCGGCCGCAGCGTGACCGGCGATGCCCGTCCCGTCGATTTCGGCGATGCGGATGTTGCCGCCGGACGCTCCGAACTGGCCAGCGCCCTCTTCGACCAGCCGAACGTGCGCCGCGTCTTCCTTGGCGGCGATTTCGTCTCCGTCACCAAGTCCGACGACATCAGCTGGGGCGACCTCAAGCCCGTCGTGCTGGGCACGATCACGACCTTCTTCGAAAGCGGCCGCCCGGTCCTGTCCGGAACGCAGTCTGCGCCCGAACATGACGTCTCCCCCGAGGATGCCGAAGTCGTCAGTCGTATCCAGGACCTGCTCGATACCCGCGTGCGCCCCGCCGTCGCCGGTGACGGCGGTGACATCGCCTTCCGCGGCTACAAGGACGGCGTGGTCTACCTGGCCATGCAGGGCGCCTGCTCCGGCTGCCCGTCCTCCCGTGCGACCCTGAAGCACGGCGTCGAGAACATGCTCCGGCATTATGTTCCCGAAGTCGTCTCGGTCGAACAGGTCGAGGACTGAACCATGGACGGCCAGACACCTGCGAGTGAAACACTCCCCTGCGGACCGGTTCCGGGCGCGGAAGCCCTGTTCACGCAGGCCCGGACCCCGCGCAGCTTCTCGCCGCGCCCGGTCGGGGAGGATGTCCTGCGCCATTTGTACGATCTGGTGAAGCTGGGGCCGACCTCCGGCAACTGCTCGCCGGGTCGCTTCGTCTTTCTGACGACACGGGATGCCCGCGAGCGTATCCGCCCCGCCCTGTCGCCGGGAAACGTGGCCCGCGCGATGGCGGCTCCGGTTCTGGCTGTCGTCTGTCATGATCCGCTGTTCTTCGAGGCGTTGCCGCGCCTGAACCCGCAGGAAGGTCTGCGTGACTGGTTCGCCGCCGATGTGGGCCTGTCCGACGAGACGGCGTTCCGCAACGGCACGCTGGAAGGCGCCTATCTGATCATGGCCGCCCGGATGCTCGGCCTGTCCGCCATGCCCATGTCCGGCTTCGACAGCTTCATGGTCGAGGACACGCTGCTGAATGCCACCGGCTGGCGCGTGAACTTCCTCGTGGGGCTTGGCTACCCGGCGGAAAATGAACCCGCCCCCGATCACGCCGAGCCCCGCGCTCCCCGTCTGGACTTCGGCGAGGCGTGTCTGTGTCTGTAAAGACGGGGTCTGTGAGGACAGTCGTTTTCAACGGGGCAGGGGCGGGCACCGGTCTGACCAGTCTGGTGGCGCTGGTTGAGGACGGACATGTCGTTGCGGAAAAACTGATGGCCGGTCGTGGCGCTTCCGAGCATTTCGCTCCCGCCATCCGCGATCTCCTGACGCAGAACAACTGGACCACCGCCCCTGATTGCGTCGTCGCCGTCATCGGCCCGGGCTCGTTCACCGGTCTGCGTTCCTCCCTGTCGCTCGCGGCGGGACTGGCGGCGGGCTGGAACTGCCCCACGATCGGCGTCACGCTCGGTGCGGCCATCCGCGCCACCCTTGCGCGTCCGGACGCCGTCTGTGTGAGTATCGCCCGTCGTGGCCGGGTTTTTGTCGATCCGCCGGAAGGGCCGGTTCTGGCCCGTCAGACCGTTGATCTCGACCCCACGGGCTGGGCCTGCGTGACGGGGGATGCCGTCTCCGAAAAGAGTGACTGGCCCTGTCCCGTGCTCCCCTGCGAGGCCCCCCATGCGCTGGGCATCGTACAGGCGGCGGAAACCGTCGCGCCCGGGCCGCTCATGCCGCTTTATGTCGATCCGCCCGAAGCAAAGCCCCCGGCTGCCGGTCTGAGGCCTGCGCCACTGTGAACAGTCCTGAAAAGGATTCCCAGTCAAGGCTCCAGTTCCGGAAAATGGGCATCGAGTGCGCACCACTTCTGGCGGCCCTGCATGAAGTCACGTTTTGCGGCGGCGAAGTCTGGGACGCAACTTCCTTTGCCGCCCTGCTTTCGGGTCATGGGACCGAAGTCACTCTGGCTCTGATGGGCAAGGACCCGGCCGGTTTCATCCTGTCACGGACCGTTCTGGACGAAACGGAGATCCTGACCCTGGCCGTGCATCCGGATTTTCGTCGGCGGGGCATCGGAAAGTCCCTGGTGCGGAGTGTTCAGGGCAAAGGAAAAGTATTTCTGGAAGTCGCAGTATGTAACACTCCTGCTCTCGCGCTGTATGTGCAGTGCGGTTTTGTAAAAGCAGGGCTCCGTCGTGGTTACTACAGGGACGGAAGTGACGCGCAGGTGCTTGTTTCTAACGACGCCTGAGACTCAGGCAATAAAGATCTGTGCCTTCAGTAACAGGTAAATCTGCCAGAATTGCATGGCCCAGTGCCTGTACCGATGCCCTGACATTTTTCCGTGTCTCTGTTCCGCGGAGGCGTACGTCAAGTCTCTGACCGGAAGTCATGGCGTCCAGTTTTGCCCGTACATATACTGTCGTCATGGGGCATGTTTTTTCAGTTATATCTATGAAAAATGTTTCATTTTCTGTCACGAACACGTTTCTTTCTTTTTATGCTTGAATGCAGCAATTTATGACTGCTACATGCTCACTCGCTCAAGGATGAAGGACTTATCTATCATGTCGCAAGAGACAAATGCTCCCGAACTGCATCAGTTGACCGCCCAGATCGTTACGGCTTATGTATCAAATAATGATATTCCGGCCGACGCTCTCCCGGCGCTGATCCGGTCCGTTCATGACTCTCTTGCAACGGTGAATGTCCCGGAAGAGGTTCCTGCCGAAAAGCCGGTGCCCGCCGTTTCGCCGCGCAAGTCGGTTTTCCCGGACTACATCATCTGCCTGGAGGACGGAAAGAAGCTGAAGCTGCTGCGCCGTCATCTCAAGACCGCCTACAACATGACCCCGCAGGAATACCGCGAGCGCTGGGGCCTGCCGCCGGAATATCCGATGGTCGCTCCCAACTATGCGAACCACCGTTCCTCCCTGGCTCGCAAGATCGGTCTCGGCCGTCGTCGCGAAGACTGAGTGTCCTTTTCCCTGCCTTCGGTCTCTTCATCCCGACGGCAGGGAAACCCTGACAGGCTCCATAAATTGGACAACAAGCCTGTTTTTCGGCTAGGCCGCAGATATGGTCGCAGATACGAAAACCGCTGAGAGACGCGTCAGCCCAGGGAATCGGAAGGTCCCTTCTTCCCCGGTGCCGGATGATTCGCACATTGCCCGCCTGTGTGTGGAAAGCGGTCTGAAAATGACCGGCCAAAGACGTGTGATCGCGCACGTCCTGTCCGTTGCCGACGACCATCCCGACGTTGAGGAACTGTACCGGCGCGCATCCGAGATCGACAGCCGCATTTCCGTGGCGACGGTCTATCGCACGGTGCGCCTGCTGGAAGAAAAAGGCATCCTCGAACGCCGCGATTTCGGTGGCGGGCGTGCACGGTACGAAGCCAGCGACAGCGGGAACCACTATCATCTGATCGATGTGGACAGTGGCCGGGTCATCGAGTTCGAGGACGAAGAGACGGTACGTCTTCTGAGCCGGCTGGCCCAGCGTCTGGGATTTGATCTTGTCTCCCATCGTATCGAGCTGTTCGGTCGTCGCGCCGAAGCCGGTGACAGGAAAGACTCTCCTCCAGAAAATAGGAACAAGAGCGGATCATGACCACCAAACCGGCTGGCACGCCCCATTCCGCTCCGGATGACGACACCGTCTCCCCAGTATCGGCGCCGGCCCCGCATACGCTGACCAGCAGCGAGGAAACCCTGCGCCAGATGGAGACGCTCTCCACGCTGTCCCTGAACCGTGATGGCGGCTTTCAGGAACTGCGTGGCGGTACGCTCGGTGTGCGTATTGCCGAAACGGCCGAAGAGCGCGACGCGGCACAGGCCCTGCGTTACCGCGTCTTCTTTGAGGAACTCGGTGCACACCCCGACGAACGCGCCTTCCGCACCAAGCGCGATGTGGACGAGTTTGACGAGGCCGCCGATCACCTTCTCGTTATCGACCATGCCAAGGGCCCCGGTGCCGCCGGTGTGGTCGGGACCTACCGTCTCCTGCGTTCGGACGCAGCTGAGAAGGTCGGGCGCTTCTACACGTCGTCCGAATACGACATCTCGACCCTGACGGAGTTTCCCGGGCGCCTGCTCGAAGTCGGACGCTCCTGCGTGGCGAAGGAATATCGCGGCCGGTCCGCGATGCAGCTCCTGTGGCGCGGCATCGCGTCCTACATCTTCCTGCACCGGATCGACGTCCTGTTCGGCTGCGGCAGCCTTCCGGGCACCAATCCGGACGCCCTGGCCGACCAGCTCACTTACATGCACCACAACCATCTGGCCCCGCCGGCCCTGCGCATCCGTGCGCTGCCGGACCGCTATGTGGAAATGCAGCGGACCGATCCGCATGTGCTGGACTTTCGTGCCTGCCTCAACAAGCTGCCCCCGCTGATCAAGGGCTATCTGCGTCTGGGCGGCTATGTCGGGGACGGGGCCGTGGTGGACGAGCAGTTCAACACCACGGATGTCGCCGTTCTGGTGAAGAGCGAGCTTCTGGCGGACAAGTATTACCGCCATTACGAACGCCGCCTCCGCGACGCCCTCGACTGACAGCCTGTTCGCAGCCGGATCTTCAGGATCCGGCTGTTTTTCTGTTTCAGCCCTTCGTCAGCCGGACGGTTTCCTCATGATTTCGACGCTCCCTGTCCGTGGCTGGCGCCTTGCCGGACTGATGCTGCTCGCCGGAGCACTGGCAGCCCTGTCCCTGCCTCCGGTCCACGCCCTGTTCCTGCTGCCCGTGGGTCTGATGATCCTCTACCGCGTGTCGGAGGATGCATGGTCGTGGAAACAGGCGGCGTGGTGTGGCTTCCTGTTCGGCATGGGCTTCCATACGGTCGGGCTGTACTGGCTCACCAATGCCATCCTGACGCGGGTCCACGAGTTCTGGTGGGTCATCCCGTTCGCCTCTCCCGGTGTGGCGCTGCTGATCGCTCCCTTCATCTGCGTCCCGGCGATCCTGTGTCGCGTGGTGCAGCCCGGCTGGCGGCGGGTGCTGATATTCGCGGGAAGCTGGACCGTCATGGACATGGGGCGCGTCTTCATGTTCTCGGGCTTTCCGTGGAATCCGCTGGGAAGTGACCTTGAATTCCCGGGTTTCGCCGGAGACGTCATGATCCAGCCGGCTGCGGTTCTGGGTGTGGATGGCCTCTCTCTGGCCCTCGTGCTTGGCTCACTCGCCCTGTTCCGTGGCAGACGCGCGGCGCTGGCCGTGCTGGCCGTATCCGTGCTCTGGATCGGCTTCGGCACATGGCGCCTGTCGTCCGCCACGCCGCTGAACATCAGCAATCCCCGCGCGGTTCTGGTGCAGGGCAACGTGCCCGAAGCGGAAGTCATCAGTCATGCGGACGCGGTCGGCAATTTCCGCCGTTACCTGAGCCTGACGGCACAGGGCGCACAGAAAGCCTTCGCACAGGGTGGCCGTTCCCCCGTGGTCATCTGGCCGGAATCCGGCTTCCCCGGCCTGCTGGACGAGGACACCCTTGCTCGTGAGATGATCGCCCGTGCCGCAGACGGCGCTCCGGCGCTGGTCGGTTCGGATCGGCAGTCCGGAAAGGACTGGTTCAACAGCCTGATCGCCGTCGCTCCCGATAGCAGCATCGCGGCCATCTACGACAAGAGCCGCCTTGTCCCGTTCGGCGAATACCAGCCCTGGATCTTGCCTTTTAACGTCCTGCCGGGCGTTCTGACGCCGGGGCCGGGCCTGAAAACATGGGATCTGCCGGGCATGGGGCGCGTGGGGCCGATGGTCTGCTACGAGATCATCTTCTCCGGCTCCGTCACGGCTCGCAATGACCGCCCGGACTGGCTCGTCACGATCTCGAACGACGCCTGGTACGGCAACAGCGCCGGTCCCCGCCAGCATCTCGCCACCGGACGGATGCGGGCCGTGGAAGAGGGCCTGCCGGTCGTTTTCGCCAACAATACCGGGATTTCCGCCATCTATGACGCCACCGGACACGAAACGGCGCGTCTGGGCTGGGGCCGGGCCGATGTGCTGGTCAGCGACATCCCGTCGCCACTCCCACCGACGTTCTTCTCCCGTTTCGGCCGCGCCACGCCACTTACCCTGTCGCTCCTGTGCATGCTGGTAGCGCTGCTTCCCGCAGGTCGGAGACGACGCGGATAGGTTGTTAAGGCGCAAAAAGGTTAACATTGACAATCTGTGGTTGTCTTATTAACCATTTAAGCGTGTCAGGAAAAGAACCCTCTCCCACGGATCGCACCCGCCCCGAATCCCGCAGTTCCGCTGCGGCGGGGCCTGTGGATGTCCATGTCGGCAACCGCATCAGGCTGCGTCGTACCCTCATGGGTCTGTCACAGGAAAAACTGGGCGAGGCGCTGGGGCTGACCTTCCAGCAGATCCAGAAATACGAACGTGGCGCGAACCGCGTGGGCGCCAGCCGTCTGTACGATCTGGCGCAGGTTCTGGACGTGCCGATCGGCTTTTTCTTCGATGACATGCATGAACCGCAGGATACCCGTCCGGTCGCGCCGTCCAGCGCGCCCCGGCCGTTTTCCGGTTCCACCCCAACGTTCAATCCAGTCTTCGGGCAGACACCCGCCGCTCAGGCCCCCGTCACGGGGTTTGCCGAAACGCAGTCGGCGTTCGGAGCCCAGTCGCCCCGTCCTGCTGCGCCGTCACCG
Source organism: Gluconobacter sp. (assembly GCF_047722525.1). Lineage (GTDB taxonomy): Bacteria > Pseudomonadota > Alphaproteobacteria > Acetobacterales > Acetobacteraceae > Gluconobacter. The sequence continues at coordinate 125,475 of NZ_JBDNYY010000006.1, read as the reverse complement.
CGGCTGTTCGATCTGCCGGTAGACGAAGCCGCCCTGTTCAGCCGCCGCGAAACGGTTGATCTGGTCCGCTCCTATTACCGGATCCCGGACCCCGCGATCCGCAAGCGGATGCTGGACCTGATCCGCTCTCTTGGCCCGGCGGACGTCAAGGCGGACTGAGCCTTATTCCCGGCGCAGGATGCTGTCGTTTACGAAAGACGCCAGCTTCCCGGCCTTGAAATCGGCCCGCAGACGGTCCTCGTCATACTCGTCCCGGACCCAGTCCAGAAACGGCAGACGTCCTTCGGCTTCCGTCTGATAGCGCAGGAAAAACGCGTCCAGAATGCCGGTGCGGGAGCGGTTGAAATGCCCGAACCGCCAGTGCAACTGCCCCAGAGCGTCCTGCGCCGTCCCGCCTTCAAACATCAGCACCAGCCCCGAAGCCAGACCAGCCCGGTCCGCGCCGGATTTGCAGTGCATGAGCATGGGGAAGGCGAGCGTCTGGTACATGTCGTAAAAGCGCAGGATACGGTCGCGATGCGGCGCACCGCGGCTCTCGAAAGCCATGTCCAGATGCGTCAGCCCCAGCTTCGCGCTGGCGCCACGGGACAGCGCATCCGATCCGCATTTGCGATGCCCGCGCAGGTTCACGAGCGTCTTCAGATGCAGACGCCGCGTCAGGCTGCGCAGGCGCGAGGGCGTGGGATGGTTGCAGCGCCAGACCTTGCCCGGCACGACGGGTGCCAGATTGGTCCAGCCCAGCCGGAAGATGGAATGGTCCACGAACAGACTGTCCCACCAGGCGCGACGCCGTGTGGCGGGGGACGTGATCCGGCCTTCGAACATGGAGAGTGCATCCTTGCTGGACATGCCGCTCAGGAGGGAGGGGCGGCGGGAAGAACGCGCTGTGTCCCATCCCGCAAAGGGATGCGTCAACCGCTGAAAAGTGCTATACTGCTTCGCATGCGTTTCGTTTCTCCTTTCCTCATGCTGTCGTTTCTCGCCATGACGGGATGCGGGTCCATGTTCAGCGGGCCCGCCCCGGACATGGCGGCCCTCCCGCCGCCAGGTGCGGCGCCCGGTCATCATTCCCACGGCAGCACCCATCACCGTCAGGCCAGTGGCATGTCCTATGCCGATGATGCTCCGGTCATGCCGATGCCGCCGGGTGCGGAAAGTCCTGCGTCGTCCTCGCATGATTCCGGCAGCAGTTCGTCTCCGGGGGGCATGTCCTTCGGTGGTCAGGGCGGCAGCGTCGATATCGCGCCCCACCCCGCGACCCCCGATACCGAAGTCTCCTACGGACAGAACAGCGCGTCCAACTGATCCCGGGCCTGTCGGCTGTTCTTCATGATTGCGTAACTCTTGGTGTGTTACGGGCTTTGCCCTGAACACGCGCCAAATCCACGCTCTGGAGACTCCGATTATGACTGAGCAGGTCAAGGCAGACATTGCCGAGCGGCTGCTGTTTCTTGGCATCGGCGCAGCTGAGAAAGCCCATCTGGCCAGAATCCGCCCTCAGGCGCTGGGGGTGCTCGGGCCTGCGCTGGACCGCTTTTATGGCCGGATTCACAAGACCCCGGCCCTGAACCGCTTTTTTGCCAACGAGCAGCATCGCATCGGTGCGCGCAACCAGCAGGAAAAGCACTGGAAGCGGATTCTTGAAGGTGACTTCGGTCCCGATTACGTCGAGAGCACCCGCGCCATCGGCAATACCCATGCCCGCATCGGCCTCAGGCCGCAGTGGTATGTCGGCGGCTATGCGCTCCTGATCGAGGGCATGGTGACGGATCTGCTTCGCCAGTATTGGCCCCAGCCGCGCCGCAGCATTCTGGACCGCCTCCTGCGACGTCCCGCCAGGGGAACCTCTGCCGAGGAAGCGGCCGCGCAGATCGGCCTGCTGATCCGATGTGGTCTTCTGGACATGGAACTCGGTCTGGAAACCTACACCCAGAATCTGGATGTCCGTGAGCGTTCACGGGCGGAGGGCGAGCGGATCCAAAGCCTTGCGGCTCTTTCGGACGCACTGGCGGAGGCTCTGGACCGGATGGCGGGCGGCGACCTGCTTCAGCAGATCGACCCCTCGCTGGAAAATGGCTCGACCCGAATGAGCGGCGCCTTCCACCGTGCCTGCGAAGGGCTTGGGCAGATCGTGCATGCCGTGCGGGAGACCTCGGGGGCCGTCGAACAGAGGGCCCGCGAAATCAGTGGTTCCACGGAAGACATCACCTGTCGCATCGCCGAACAGGTCGATGCGCTGGCAGCCGTGGCGCGCAACATCACGGAGCTGACCTCCTCGGTCAAGGAAGTCGCCGAGGAGGCCCGTCAGGCCGATACGACCGTGGCCGACTGCTGTCAGGAAACCGAGCAGGGGCGCGATATCGTGGGCAGGACGGTCGAGGCCATGGCCAAGATCTCCTCGTCGTCCAACCGGATCGTCCAGATCATCGGCGTGATCGACGAGATTGCGTTCCAGACCAATCTCCTGGCGCTGAATGCCGGTGTCGAAGCCGCCCATGCCGGTGACGCGGGACGCGGCTTTGCGGTTGTCGCACAGGAAATCCGGGCTCTGGCGCAGCGCTCCGCCACGGCGGCCAAGGAAATCAAATCGCTGATCGCCAGCAGCATGGAAGACGTACAGCGCGGCGTGCAGATGGTAGACGAGACCGGGACGGCGCTGGGGAACATCAGTACCTCCGTCGAGCGTCTGGGAACGGCCGTGGGGCAGATCGCTTCAGGAGCCGAAGCGCAGGCCCAGCGCATCATGGACATCAATGCGAGCACGACCCAGCTCGAAGGCGTGACCAAGAGCAACGCTGCGATCGTTCACCAGACCAGCAGCGCAAGTCAGAAGCTTGTGGGGGATGCCGGCGAACTGACGCGCGTCGTGCGGAATTTCAAGGTCCGTAAAAGCCAGTCCCGCCCGTCACAGCGGGCGCCGGCGGTCCGGAAAACACCGTCCCCGAACAGCACCGAAGAAAAGGTCTGATCCCCCGCGCAGGGATCAGGCGTCGATCTGGCGCGCCTCTTCGGGCAGCATGATCGGAATGCCGTCCCGGATCGGGAAGGCCAGCTTCGCCCGGGGGCTGATGAGTTCCTGGGTCTCGCGGTCATAGGTCAGCGGCCCCTTGGTGACCGGGCAGACCAGAAGGGACAGGAGGCGGGGATCGAGTTCTGTAGTCATGTCTATTCCATGCCTCTCTCAAGCAGATCCAGCAAGAGCCCCGCACGCTCATCCAGCGTCATGGCTTCCAGAAGGGACTGTTTTTCCACCGGCGTGAACGGCACGAGCATCGGCAGGACGACCAGCAGCGTCTCATCGTCCATATCCTCGATCAGCGGCCAGCTCGCTTGGAGATCCCGGGAGTCGAGATAGGTCTTCAGGCCCTCCAGCAGCAGATCGCGGTTGATCGGGCGGGGATCTTCCTCGACGAGGTCGGCTGCGAAGGGGGTGGCGTCTATGATGCCCTCGCGCCAGCCACGATCCGTCTGGGTCTCGCGGATCAGGCGAAAGCGCGAGATGCCAAGGAGGGTTACGGAGAACGTGCCATCCACATGTTCGGTAAATTCCGTGATGCGGCCCAGGGTTCCGGTCCGGTAGAGCAGGGGGTGCTCGTCCGTGTCCGGGTCCATGAGGGGCTGGATCACGCCGATCATCCGGCGTCCGGCCAGCGCATCCTCGAGCAACGCTACATAAGGCGGCTCAAAGACCAGCAGCGGCAGATGTCCACCCGGCAGCAGCAGCGCGCCCGAAAGGGGAAACAGGCCAACACGCGGCGGAATATCGGCGAGCGTCAGTTCCGTCAGCGGTGGGGCGCGCCGGGGAAAGTCGCTGGAGGGGAAGTCGGGCGTTTCGGTCATCGGTTCACGAAAACAGAAGGGAGGAGAGTTTGCGTCGCGCCGCGAGCGTATCAGGATCCGTATGGCCCCAGGCCTCGAAAAATCGCAGAAGCTCCGTTTTTGCCGCGCCGTCGTTCCAGTTCCGGTCCTGACGGAGGATCTCCAGCAGGGTGTTGGCTGCTTCCGCCCGCTGGCCCGCACCATTGAGCGCCGCCGCCAGTTTGAGGCGCAGTTCGAAATCATCCGGTGCCGCGGCGCTCTGCTGACGGAGGGTGTCCAGTTCCGAAGCGGCTTTTGCGCCTTCGTTATGGAGGGCCAGAGCCGCGCGGGCTCCGGTAATCTCGGGATGTGTGTCCAGCTTTGCCGGCACCTGTGCGGAGGCATCTTCGGCGGCCTCGGCCTCCTTCAGGGCGATGAGCGCGCGGATCATGCCGCCCCAGGCTTCGGGGCTTTCAGGTTCGGCCTCCAGAAGCTGTGAGAAAAGGCCGGCTGCCTGATCCGCGTGTCCATCAGCCAGCGCCTGACGGGCGGCTGCAAGGATTTCGGTGGCGGGCATGACGTCGCCGGCAAGTTTGAGGAGAGACTCCACGAATCTGCGGATTTCGCTCTCCGGCTGTGCGCCCTGGAAAAGATCGAGCACCTGACCCTTCCAGAAGGCCACCACGACGGGGATGGACTGAAGGGGCAGTCCCAGTTGTCCAAGCTGTGCGGCGAGGGCCTGATTGGCCTCCACGTCGACCTTGACGAGTCTGACGCGACCAGCCGCGGCGCGAACGACCTTTTCAAGGACAGGTGTGAGCTGTTTGCACGGACCGCACCACGGTGCCCAGAAATCGACGAGAACCGGGATTGTCCGGCTGGCTTCCACCACATCCGCCATGAAACTGGACTGATCGGCGTCAATGATGGTGGCGGTTCCCGTCGCCGGTGCGCCTGCGGGGGACGCTCCTGCGCGAGGCTGGCCGATCAGGTGTTCGTCGAATGTGCTGCTCATGGGGCGGGAACCGTTCGCTGGGAAGAAGAGTTCCCTGAAAGATCGGATGCGGTGGCGCCGTGTGCAAGTCCGCAAGAGGCAGCCAGGGCCGTGGAGAAGGATATTGCACCGGAATTGAAAAATCCCTCTTGCGCGATGGCTCTGATTCGGTCATAAGCCCCTCCACGGAGTGCGGGCGTAGCTCAGGGGTAGAGCACAACCTTGCCAAGGTTGGGGTCGTGGGTTCGAATCCCATCGCCCGCTCCATCGAAAAAAAGGCACCTTTTGGTGCCTTTTTTCGTTTCAGGCAGTCTCTTCGAAAAACCTTCCATTTTCCCCTCCGCAATGTGCTTTCGAGAGTGCGTGTTCCCTCTTGCGTGCCGTTCGGGATTCGGTCATAAGCCCTTCCACGGAGTGCGGGCGTAGCTCAGGGGTAGAGCACAACCTTGCCAAGGTTGGGGTCGTGGGTTCGAATCCCATCGCCCGCTCCAGAAAATTTCCAGAAAAACATAAATCGCAGACTGGCCCTGTTCCGGGCAGGATTTCTGCTGACCGTCCCGGCGCCCTTTCTGGACGCCAGTTCAGCCGCGGTTCTGTCCGCCAGCAATGGCCGGGAAACATCCTGTGGGACGATGTTTCCCGGAGAAGACGGGTCTCAGAAGAACTGGATGTGGCTCTTGAAGCCGAGCATCGCGGCGTCCTTCAGGGCCTTCTGCGCGCCCGGGCGGAAGAAGTACTGGAAATCCGGCGCGAATGTGACGCCGCGCATGACGTGGATACGGTATATCGCTTCCAGCACCTCCCCGAATGTCTGGGGGGTCAGGGATCCGCCCATGAGGGGCATGCCGTACAGTGCCTGAAGCCGTTCCGTCTGGGTGGCGGTTTTGGAGACGCGGACATAGCTGAAATTGATGCCGATCGTATCCAGCGGGCGAGAGGGCCAGAAGCCGCTGTCGAGCAGGCCCGCGAAGTACTGCTGTCCGCGAAGCTGGGTCCGGGGGCTGTTGGCATACATGCCTCCCATCAGGATCAGACCTGCATCGGTATTGCCGCGGACATGATGACGCAGCACCATCTGGTCCGCCAGGGCCCAGGCCGACCAGGAATAGTTCAGTACGCGGGCAGGCAGGCCGCTGATGACGTAAGGCTGCCCGTTCCGGTCGTAGTAATTGTCCTTGTGGGGGGCGTTGTCGAAGGCATAGCCGACCTTGTAGTGGCCCGGCAGCTTGTCCTTGCCGAACAGCGGCTCCCAGCCGGCTTCGACCGGGATGGCCTCACCGTGAATATCCGCGCCATTGAACTTGAAGCCCGTGCGGTACTGCGTGTTGCCGTAGATGCCCGCCTGCGCGAAATACACGCCGGTCTGGATGTAGGTGCTGATGGTCGGGCGTGTGCGCACCCGGAAGGCCCAGCTTGCATCGGGGTAGGACGAATGGGAGAGGTTGTCGGACGAGGCTTTCGGGTTTCCGCAGAACGCATTGTTCTGGAACGTGCAGTAGAGCGGGCTGGATGAAAAATCGTTCAGGAACGGGATACGGCCGCCCGCGAGGTCCACACGACCCTTGGCAATCGTCTCTTCCGCATAGGCGTAGACGAGATGGACGACCACGTTGCCGCCGGCTCCGTAGATTTCGGAGCTCGGGTTGAGGTTGTCGCCGAACATGCGGCTTGCGGGAATGCCGTACCGGCCTACGACAAGCGCATGGGTCGAAAAGCCGCGCACATTGGCGAGCTTTTCCCAGTCGATGTCGTTTTCAAGGCTGTACTGGCCGGCATTGCTGCTGCCCTGGCGCAGGCCATAGCCCGGGGTCGGGCTGGTGATGGCGCCCGAGAACTCGTTGGTCGTATCCATCATGATGGCCACGCCCCGGTCGCGCAGCCAGGTGTTCCAGCCGAACGGATCTGTGAGGATGGCTTCCGGGTGGGGCAGGGGTGGGACCCATTCCTTGCCGAAATAGATCTGGTTCAGCGGCGTGTTGACGCGCTCGCTGGGGAGTTCCGAGTTTTCGGAAGGCCAGACGACCGACGGGATGGTCTGCGGTGGCGCCGTAACCCTGACCTGGGTGATTTTTCCGGCTGGATTATAGATATGGAAAGTCGATCGTGTCCGGTTTGAAGGGACGGATCCGGTGCTGGAAGCTGAGGGAGCCCGTGCGGCCTCATTCTGAGCTGTGGTGCCTGTGGCTCCAAGGCTCTGGGCGATTGCGCAGGACGGAAGAAACGTGGCCAGGCAGAAAGCTGCGTGGAGATGGACTCGAGACAAGCCGCTGATTCCTTGGAAAGCAGGTTAGCAATTCCGAGGTAACATGCATTTAACGCTAAAGATCATAAAATAATGTGACTTGTATCGCAAAACGTCACAAAAAGATGTGATATTGGCAAAAAAGCCCTGCCTCCATAGGGAAGGCAGGGCTTTTAACAGGGAAGTCGTCGCAGTTCCGGTCAGGGTTGGCGCACTGCTCCGGGCCTGCGAGGCAGCTTCTTACTTGGCTGCTGCGAGAGCGGCCATGATGACTTCACCTGCGGCGGCCTTGTCGGCCCAGCCTGTGACCTTAACCCATTTGTTGGGTTCAAGATCCTTGTACCGCTCGAAAAAATGCGTGATCGCCTTCTTCGTGATTTCCGGCAGGTCGTCCACGGAATGGACGTTGGTGAACTGCGGGTGGACTTTGTCGTGCGGGACGCAGATGATCTTTTCGTCCTGCCCGCTCTCATCTTCCATCTTCAGCATGCCGATCGGCCGGGCGCGGATCACGGCGCCCGGAACGACGGCGGAGGGTGTCAGGACAAGGGCATCGGCCGGATCGCCATCGGCGGCCAGCGTGCCCGGGATGAAGCCGTAGGCCGCCGGATAGGCCATCGGCGTGAAGAGGAAGCGGTCTACGACGAGCGCGCCGCTGTCCTTGTCCACTTCGTATTTCACCTGCGAACCCTGCGGGATTTCGATGACGACGTTGATGTCGTTGGGCAGGTCCTTGCCGGGCGAGATCTTGGAAACGTCCATGATGTTCATGTCCTGAACTGTTTGGAGAGGCGGGGATATTACCGGCGCCCGGAGCCTCTGCCCAGAGTGGAAAGGGGAGAACTCCGGTCCGGCGGTCTGAAGCAGTCATAAAAAAGCTCCCCATACCGTCCGGCATGGGGAGCTTTCAAAGGTCTGGTCCCTGCGAGCGGGGCTCAGAGCATCGGCTGGGCAGCCTTGACGGCAGCATGACAGGCGGCACGACGATCGTCTTCGTTCGTATAAGCCACGAGATAGTAGCGCTTGCCATTGCTGTCGAAATAGCCGGCGGTGCCGAGGGCGTAGTCGAAGTTGCCGACCGTCTGCTCGGTTGCCTTGTACTTCTCGCTCAGCCCGTACAGGACGGGATTGCCTTCGTCATAGGATACGTACTGCTGTTCGACGCAGTAGTTCATGATGCCGGCCAGGTTGGTGGGCGAGACGCCCGTGAAGTCCTTGCCAGGCGTACCCTGGACGGCCGGCGGGGGCGGGGGGGACTGTTCCTGTGCCATGGCGGCCTGGGAAGCCAGACCCAGCCCGAGGGCGAGGCCGAGGACGGGCACGATACGACGAAACATCACGGTATCCTTAGTTCTGAAACCCAGTAGGTCTGAAACCCTGATCGTCCGCGGTCACCCGCGGCTGAAAATGCACAATTCCCATGTTTCCCGAAAAAGGGAAGTCTGTTGCAGAACATTTCTTCGTGATCGGTTCGTGAACATTGTGTCAGCTTCGGATCAGCCTGTGGATTCCAGTTCGGCAGACCCGAGCGACGGGTCGAAATACGGACTTCTGGCGTCGAAGAAAATGCGGTTCGTGTCCAGTTCCGTGGCGATGACATCCAGACTGGTCAGGGCCGCGATCAGGACGAAGCGTTCACGGGGATGGGCTTCGTCGCGTTCGCAGGTCCGCAGGCGGAGAATCGCGAGTTTCGTTGCCCGCAGGGTACGGCCGTAATGGCCATGATAGCGCCCGCTGAAATGGCTCATGCGCCCCATGACGAGGGACAGGGCCTGTCTGGCATCGTCGCTCAGTCGGGTGTCACGCCGGATGGCCTGAAGCCGCAGAAGGTTGAGCATGACGCGCATGCCCGACAGGATGCCTGTCAGATAGGCTTGAATCACCGGCGATGGTGTCGAGCCCGAATTGGTCATCAGCCGCACGAAGCGGTCCACGTTGCGTGACACCACGCTGTCCACTGTTTCCTGCGCGCGACCGTCCGCGATGCGGTGCAGGTCCCGCAGGATGTTCTCGCGCATGGTCCAGCGCTGATGGGCGGGATCGTAAGGGAGGAAAACCCGGTACATCCATGATGCGTAGAGCAGGCCCAGCACCAGCGGCAGGGCCGTGTTGAAATAGACGATTTCGTCGGTTTTCGCCTGATTGGACGGGCCGATGAGGATGGGCAGGAACAGGTTGTAGGAGACGGCCGGGAGGGTCAGGGGTGGATAGGCGAAGGCCAGGCCGCCGATCATCATCGCCAGACCGGACCACATGCCCAGCATCTCGAACGTCGTCGATTTGCCCATCAGCGCCAGATTGAGCACGCCTGCCGCCACGACGGCACAGCACGCGCCGCGCAGGAAGGCCTGTGTGGCCAGTGCCGGGCGCTCAAGCGTGGAGAACAGGCTGCACACGATGCAGACGAACATGATGAAGGTCAGTCCGCTGGGCCACGCGGTGCAGATCCAGATCAGCCCGGCGCCGAAGACCGTGACGGAAGAGCGCAGGCTGTTGGTGATGGCCTGCTGCCAGTCGCGGTAGGAGCGGATCGGGGAATGGAAGTGGTCATGGGGTTGCGGATGGCGGCTCGCCTCGAACTGGGTCAGGGCCATGCGGAGTGCATCGATCAGTTCGACCAGCGCCTGCTGGAGCATGCCGTGCCGCAGAACGGCCTCCCGGGCCGTATCGTCGGGCTGGGCCGTGCTGAAGTCGGAGACTACCTTGCGGCGGCACTGACGGCGCATGGTCAGGAGGTCCGACAGGATGGAGGTCATGCTCTCCGTACTTTCCAGCCGGGCCGGAAGGGTCAGGAAGACATTGCGAATGGCCTCGGCCTCGCGGTGAAACATGTCGTCCTGACTGAGAGGCAGGCGCATGAGGGTCGCAAGATCGAGCGCGCGTGCGAGCAGCACGGCGATGTCTGCCAAAGCTGCGCGGGCATGGTCTCCGGCATGGTCGCGGCGGCCGAGTTCGACTTCCGCGAACTCCACCTGATCGCCGAGCGTCGTGATCTGGGTGAAGATGGCCTGTACGTTCTGTAACGCTTCTGCCCGGCCCGCCAGAATGCCGGCGATGGCGGTCAGGGCCGGTTTGAGGGTGTCTTCGAATGTGCTGGTGAGCTGATGGCGCGTCCGTTTTGTCAGGCCGAGCTGGAACAGTCCGGAAATCGAGGCTTCGAGCACGATGCCGAGCAGGATGTAGGTGGCGCGCGACATCGCGATGGCGAAGATGTGGTGCGGGTCGGCAATGCCGTCGAGCGACACGATGGCGTAGGTGAAGCCTGAGGCCCGCATGCCGTGGATGCGGTAGTTCGTCATGGACGCGGGGCCGGGCATGAACGTGCCGATCATGCAGAACGTGCCGATCCCGACCGCCAGCAGGAGGATGAACATCAGTGGCGCCTGCGGGAAGGCCGCGACCAGCGTAATGCCGCTGATGACGCCGACCACCATGCCGAACAGATGCCACTTGGCTTTCGCAAGACTGCGTCCGCGCGTGCCCTGCGCGACCATCCAGACGGTCAGCGCGGCCCATTGCGGACTGCCGAGTTCCATCCACAGGGCGATGCCGAGGGCGAGGAGGGAGGTGCAGGTCGTACGGAGGGCATATCCGGCCATGACCGGATCGGGGGCATAGAGCCATCGCAGTTTGCGGATGAGCGCGACCGGCCCGGCCTGTATCATGTCAGATGGGTACCGCTGTTCAGTTTTGCGGTATGTGCAGGCATCAGACATTCCTTCGGGCAATACGGACCACTGGCGCCATCTCGCAACGGCAGCAAAGGTCGCCTGAACGGCCTTTCAGGAACGGGAAGGCGTGACACACTAACTTAAAAAGACATGTTCCACCATGTCGGCCCTTGCAAAAAGACCCGAGTTGGGCGATTTCGGACTGCACCCGCGCGCCTGTAGCTCAATTGGTTAGAGCCGGCCGCTCATAACGGCTTGGTTGGGGGTTCGAGTCCCTCCGGGCGCACGGTGTGCCGACCTGATTCATGCGGGACAGAGGTTCCGCTTCTTCCCCGCCCACCCGCCGATTGAGGAGACCTCCCATGGCCGCCTACCAGTACGTCTATGTCATGAAGGACCTCACCAAGTCCTATCCGGGTGGGCGTGAAGTCTTCAAGGGCATCACCCTGTCCTTCCTGCCCGGTGTGAAGATCGGTGTCCTTGGTGTGAACGGCGCGGGTAAATCCACGCTGCTCAAGATCATGGCGGGCATCGAGAAGGAATATGGCGGTGAAGCCTGGGCCGCTGAAGGCGCGCGCATCGGCTATCTCGAACAGGAGCCGAAGCTCGATGAGAGCCTGACGGTTGGCGAGAACGTCGCCCAGGGTTTCGGTGAGCTGAAGAAGGCCGTGGACCGCTTCAACGAGATCTCGATGAAGTTCGCGGAGCCGATGTCCGATGACGAGATGACGGCCCTTCTGGCCGAGCAGGCCGATCTTCAGGAAAAGATCGACGCCGGTGACGGCTGGGAGCTGGATCGCAAGCTCGAGATCGCGCTCGACGCCCTGCGCTGCCCGTCCGCCGACAGCCCGGTGACGAACCTGTCCGGTGGTGAGAAGCGCCGCGTGGCCCTGTGCCGCCTGCTGCTCGAAAAGCCCGACATCCTGCTGCTTGATGAGCCGACCAACCATCTCGACGCCGAGAGCGTAAGCTGGCTCGAAAAGACGCTGCGTGACTATCAGGGTACCGTCATGGTCATCACCCATGACCGTTACTTCCTCGACAACGTCACCAACTGGATCCTCGAAATCGAGCGTGGCCGCGGTTATCCGTTCGAAGGCAACTACTCGTCCTGGCTGACCCAGAAGCGCAAGCGTCTGGCTCAGGAAGAGAAGGAAGAAAGCTCCCGCCAGCGTGCCCTCGCGGCCGAGCAGGAGTGGATTTCCAGCTCGCCCAAGGCGCGTCAGGCCAAGAGCAAGGCCCGTATCACGAAGTACGAGGAAATGCTGGCTGCCAATGCCGAGCGTGCGGGTGGTACGGCGGATATCGTCATCACGCCGGGCCCGCGTCTGGGTGGCACGGTCATCGAGGCCGAGAATCTCACCAAGGGCTTTGGCGACCGTCTGCTGATCGACAATCTGAGCTTCAAGCTGCCGCCGGGCGGCATCGTGGGTGTGATCGGGCCGAATGGCGCGGGCAAGTCCACGCTGTTCAAGATGATCACCGGCGACGACAAGCCCGACAGCGGATCGCTCAAGATCGGCGAGACGGTGAAGCTGGGTTACGTGGACCAGTCCCGCAACACGCTCGATGACAACAAGACGGTCTGGGAAGAGATTTCCGGCGGTACGGACGTCATCCAGCTCGGCAAGCGCACGGTTCCGTCCCGCGCCTATGTGGGTGCGTTCAACTTCAAGGGTTCCGACCAGCAGAAGCGCGTGGGCGTCCTGTCCGGTGGTGAGCGTAACCGCGTCCATCTGGCCAAGATGCTCAAGCAGGACAGCAACGTCATTCTGCTCGATGAGCCGACCAACGATCTTGACGTTGATACGCTGCGTGCGCTCGAAGATGCCCTGGCGGAGTTCGCGGGCTGCGCCGTAATCATCACCCATGACCGCTGGTTCCTTGACCGTCTGGCTACGCATATCCTTGCTTTCGAGGGTGACAGCCATGTCGAGTGGTTCGAGGGCAACTTCCAGGACTACGAAGCCGACAAACGCCGCCGTCTGGGCCCGGATGCGACCGAGCCCGGCCGCATCAAGTATCGTCCGCTGGCCCGCTGATCCGGCGTTTTCCCTTCAGCGGACGGGGGATTCCCGTTCGTTGAAGGTCTGTGCTGAAAGCTGGGGGGAGCTGCGTGCTGGGGCGTGAAATCCGTACCGCCCGGCTTGTCCTGACTCCGGTCAACTGGCCGGATCTTGAAGACATGGTGGCGCTCAAGGGGGATGCGGGTGCGTTCGCGCGGATGCTGGGCGGTGTCCGCAACCGCACCGTAACCGAGCAGGAAATGGCGGAGGACGTCAGTTTCTGGGCTAGACGGGGCGTCGGCATCTTTTCGATCCGCGAGAACGGCCGTTTCGTCGGCATTACCGGCGTTCACGAGCGCCCCGACGGGCGCGGCCTCGGGTTGCGCTTTTCCATTTTTCCCTGGGCAGCCGGTCGCGGCATCGCCCGGGAAGCCGCCGCGGCCGCGCTGCGCTATGTGCTGGACTGTGGCGAGAAACGGATCGTCGCCGTCACGCGGGAAGACAATCTCGCCTCCCGCACGGTTCTGGGCAGTCTGGGACTGCGCCAGACCGCGACCTTTGATCGTGATGGCGACACGATGTTTCTGTACGAAATCACGTCTGACTGACGCGGGCGCGGCCTATCGGGGCCGCAGGACATGCAGGGAGGGAAATCCCTCGACCGGTATGTAAAGGGTCGCAAGTTTTTCCCTGATACACGCAAAAAATGGCCGGACGGTCAGGGATGCGGGATCAGTCTCCGGTGTATAGACGATCAGCGGTGGTGGATCTGTCAGCAGGCTCTGGCACAGGTCGTGCGGATAGCCGGGGATGGAATGCCGGGCATAGACCCAGTCCCAAGGAAGATACTCGTAATAGCCGTAAGGGGGCTGACGGTCGGCCATCCAGTAGAACTCCGGCATGTAAGGCAGCATCAGAATGGGCTGTCCTGGGGGGACAAGGGCTCTGACCTTGCGGCTGACAGCGTCATTGATGGGCTGATAGAGCGTATAGGGCGGTCTGTGGGTAGTGTCGCGATAGGTCCAGCCGAAAGGCGTATTGGTGGGCAGGTGACTGCTTCCCCAGAAAGCCAGGACCAGAAGGACGGAGCAGGATAGGGTGATCCCGAAGACAGGCGCCCCACTCTTCCGGCACTGTTCCGCAAACCCGGTGAGGGCCAGACCTGAGAGGGCAAGGGCCATGATCAGGGTCTGCCCGTCCTTGAAGCCCACCGCGGCACGGGCGTTGAGGAGGATGATGCCCGCAAACCCGGCCAGAATGGCGATCTGATTCTTGGTCGGCCTCCGGTAGAGCATCAGGGTGAGTGATCCCGCGAGCAGGAGATGTGCTAGCGTGGGGTAGAACGCTTCTCCCCGGAACGAGGGCAGGAGGGAGTGCAGAAAGGTTCTTGGACCGAAATGGATGAACGGGGCATAGGCGATCTGGTTGAAGAGGATATGGAAGACGACGAAACTTCCAAGATCCGCGAACCGCAGGAACCACAGTCCAAGCAGCAGCACGGCGAACAGTGCGCCTCCTGCAAAGGCGCGGAGTGCGCTGTAGGCGCCCTGTCGGACCAGAAGCCAGACAGCGGACATCACGATCAGGAGCACGCCGGGACCATAGGCATAGGCACAGGCCAGAATCAGGACCAGACAGACGCCTGCAAGCGCTGAAGGCAGAAGTGCAGGTGTGCTGCCAGACCATGCCGGGACCACGAACAGGGCCAGTAATCCGACAGTCAGAAAACCGGCGACCGCATAGAAGCTGACCATGTAAAAAGCGTCCATCAGCCAGTAGGACGCCAGCCCTCCGATAAAGATGGTGCTGGCGAGAAGGCGGTGACGGCGGTCGGACAGGGCGGGTGTGACGGTGATGGAAGCGGCCGCCATGAGGGCCAGCACGGGCAGAAGCAGCCGTGCGCCCTGCGGGAAGTGCCACCCGAAAAGGGCGCCATAGAGCTGCGCCAGCATGAAGATGAGCGGCCCGTGCGAGTCCACATAGGACACGTACAGCCTGCCGCCCTCGTTCAGTATCCGGCCGCCCAGCAGATGGTCGGCCTCGTCGCAGAAGGAGAGAAACCACAGGCCTTTCCAGCAGGCCCATCCAAAAAATATCAGGCAGGCAAGGCTGAAGGTGGCCAGAACGATGTTCTGAAGGATGGGATCGGGGAAAAACCGTGTCCGGAAGGTCTTGATGACTTCTGGAAAGCTCAGGCCTGTCATCCGGTCTTATCCATGACCACTGGATACCAGAACGGACGGCCTTCGGGGGAGAAAGCCGTCCGTTGCAGACATCACAGCCGCGGGGGCAGAGCTTTACTGGTGGTGGCTGAGCTGGCGCTCGAGGGCAGCGTTCAGCGCATCGACGTCGCCGTTATGACGGGCAAGGTAGGAGCTGTAATCGCCGCGCTGGTTCATGCGGAGGCTGGCACCTTCGCCATACATGTCCACGACTTTGGGCGGATTGCCGCCGATGATGAGCTGCATGTTGACTTCCGGCTGGCCCGGGCGGTCGATCAGCGCGTTGACCCGCTCGCCTTCAGGCGTCGTGGTGGTCGTCGTGACGCGGAAGCTCACGCCCTGATAGTTGCCGATCTGGTCCGTGATGGTGTTGACCAGAACCTGATCGAACAGGGAGATGTACTTGTCACGCTGGGTCGGGGTTGCGGTCCGCCAGTACTTGCCGAGGCAGTAGCGGCCGATGCCGGTGATATCGACGTTCTCCTTCAGCAGCGGGAGAACCTCTTTCTTCTTTTCGTCCAGCGACTTGCCCGAGTTGACGACGGCGGCCAGACGGCCTCCGAAGGAGTTCACGAAATCCGTCGCCGTGCTGGCGTGAGCTGCCCCCGTTGCAACGGCGAGGGAGACGACGGCACCCAGAACAGTGCGGCGCGAAAATACGTTGAACATGTCGTTCTCCTCAGTTGTACCAGTCAGGAGTGGTTGCGCGATCATCGCCCTTGATGGTGTCGATCTGGCTCTGACGGTTCTGCTGCCACGCGCTCCGGATGTAGGAGTACGGGTCCAGACTGTCCTGTTCGAGATGGTCGATCTGGTCGATGGAGCTGGCATAGCCTTCCATGGTCCCGGCCACGTTGTAAGCCCAGTTGAACGTTAGCAGATCATAGCCGCGGGGCACATAGTTGATCGGCGTCAGGCCCTGACTGATGCCGTAGCCGATGCCGTCACGGATGTTGGTCGGTCCGACGAACGGCACGAACAGGTACGGGCCGCCTGCCACGCCCCAGGTTCCCAGCGTCAGGCCCGGATCGGTTTCATGCTGCTTGTAGCCGACAAGGCTCGCCACATCGAAGAAACCGGCCACGCCGGCACTCATGTTGATTGCAAAGCGCATGAAGGCGTCTCCGGCGCGGCGCGGCTTGCCCGCGCCGACATCGGAGAAGAACACCGAAGGCTCGCGCCAGGTTTCATTCACGTTTGCAATGGAATGACGCACAGGCTTCGGGACGGCCCAGATCCAGGCCTTGCCAACCGGGCGCAGGACCTTGTGATAGGCCCACATCTGAAGGTTGTACATCTTGCGGTTGGCGGGCTCGTAGGGATCGTTGGCGGCCTTGTAGTCCGCGAGGTCGTCCGGATCCTTCGGAGGCGGGTTCCGCAGTGAGCCGCAGGCGCCGAGCGTCAGCAGGGCAAGGGCACCTGCGAGAGCCCTGCTGTGCCGTGACACACGACGCGAGCGCGTCTTGCGGATATCGTTTGCGTCCTGCCGAAAGTCCATAACCATCCCCAAAATGCCCATCCCGGCCCCGTGCTCACGAAGAAGTCACAGGAAAACGGAAATTTTCATAATCCGTTCCCTGCAGGACTCCATGAACCCCCATGGGCCACACGCCATCCGTCGCGGAAAACTGCGGAGGGGCGTAGTCATAACGTATCCTCCGTTAGCCTGCATCCCTGTATGTCTGCAAATGCTGGCCGTTTGAAGAGGAGATCTGCTTTAACGATCCAGATGCTCTTCCGCCACTTTTCGGGCTTTGACCCCTCAGGGTTTTTGAGACCACTGTGACCTCAACTCAACACCCGGGAGGTTTTCAATGACCAGATTCTTCGGTTCCAGAAGTGCCCTTCTCGCGACTGTCGCGGTACTCTCCGCAAGCGCCGGTGTGGCGCAGGCGCATCCCACCGTTGCAAGTCAGCCCTGGGGCAGCACGCCCGATGGCAAGTCCGTCCGGATCGTAACCCTCAAAAACGGCCTTGGCACGACGGCCCGCGTCATCACCTATGGCGGCATCATCCAGTCGGTCGAGACGCCGGACCGCGCCGGCCATCCGCAGGACATCGTGCTCGGCTTCGACAACCTGAAGGGTTATACGGTCGACAGTGCGAAGGGTGGCCTGTTCTTCGGCGCTATCATCGGTCGTTATGCCAACCGTCTCGCCGGCGGCAGCTTTCCCGTTGAAGGCAAGATCTACCATACGGACGTGACGGCTCCGCCGAACGCGCTGCACGGGGGCAAAAAAGGTTTCGACAAGAACGTCTGGACCATCGAAAAGACCGGCACCAATGCGAAGGGCGCCTATCTGACGCTCAAACTCGTCAGCCCGGACGGCGATCAGGGCTTTCCCGGCAGGCTGACGACGCATGTGACCTACACGCTCGGCACCGACAACGCCCTGTCGCTGCATTATGTCGCCACGACCGATGCGCCGACGGTTCTGAACCTGACGAACCACAGCTACTGGAACCTGAACGGTGAGGGCTCGGGCTCCATCGAGCCGGAAGTCCTCCAAATCAATGCCGATGGCTTCACGCCGACGGACAGCACGTCCATCCCAACGGGCCAGATCGCGCCTGTTGCGGGGACCCCGCTCGATTTCAGCAAGCCGACTGTCATCGGGGACCGTCTGCGCAGCAACGACCCGCAGATGATGTATGCGCGCGGCTATGACATGAACTGGGTCGTCAACGGGCCTTACGGGCAGGCACCGCGTCTGGCGGGCAAGGTCTATGATCCGCGTTCGGGCCGCAGCATGGAGATCCTGACGAACCAGCCGGGGCTGCAGGTCTATACGTCCAACTCGCTGGATGGTGGTTATGCCGGGGTGTCCGGTCATGCCTACCGTCAGGGAGATGCGATCGCGTTCGAGGCCGAGCACTATCCCGACAGCCCGAACCATCCGTCCTTCCCGACGACGGAACTCAAGCCGGGACAGACGTTTGACTACACGACGACGTTCAGGTTCTCGAACCAGTAAGGTCCGGAGCAGGCCGGGGAGCGGGCAATGTCCCGATCCCCGGTTGATAAGGGTTTGCCGGAAAATATTCCGGCGTCAGGCCGGGCGGGGTGTCGTACCGACGATCCTGGCCGGATTTCCCACAGCGGTGGAATGGGCGGGAATATCTTCCAGCACCACCGAGGCTGCCCCGATCCGGGCGTATTCCCCGATAATGAGACGACCCAAGATCTTTGCCCCCGAGCCGATCATGGCGCCACGGCGCACGATGGGGTGACGGTTCCCGGTCAGCTTGCCGGTCCCGCCCAGTGTGACTTCCTGGAACAGTGAGACATCGTCCTCGACGATGCTGGTCTCGCCGATGACGATTCCGCTCCCGTGATCGATGCTCAGGCGCCGCCCGAGCCGGGCTGCGGGATGGATGTCGATGGCGAACAGTTCGTTGATCCGGCTCTGGAAATGATGGGCCAGATGCTGGCGCCCCTGCGTCCAGAGATGATGCGAGATCCGGTAGGCCTGAAGCGCCTGCCATCCCTTGAAGAACAGGAAGGGCGTGACGAGGTCCGGGCAGGCGGGGTCGCGGTCATAGGTCGCCAGAATGTCCGCCGCCGCTGCTTCGGCGATATCGGGATCGGCGTTCAGGATTGAGGCGACGAGACGGGTGATCGTCGTCGCCGGGATGGAGCGGTCCGCGAGTTTCGTGCCCAGCAGGGAGGCCAGTGCGGACGGGAAGTCCGGATGATCGCCGATATTGGTGGAGAAGACATCCTGGATCAGCGGGTCGTGGCAACTGCACGCCTGGGACTGCATGTCCTTCCAGAAGGCAGCGAGATCCGATGTCCGGTCCATGATGGAGGTCTCTTCGGCTGCTGCTGTCATATGCCCATGGCCTTTCGTACGAAGGCCCGGCGCAGGGCGGGGAAACGCTGCACGCCAGCGATGCCGATATCGCGCAGACGGCGCAGGACGGGGTTGTCGTTGCCGAACAGGCGCTCAAGCCCGTCCGTTGCGGCGAGCATGGCCATGTTTCCCGGCCGCGTGCAGCGCTGGTAACGGACCAGAAGCTCACGGCTGCCCATATCCTTACGGGTTCGGTGGGCCTCGATCAGCAGGTCCGCCAGCGAAATTACGTCCCGGAAGCCGATGTTCAGGCCCTGACCCGCGATCGGATGGATGCCGTGTGCGGCGTCACCGGCGAGTGCCAGACGCGGACCGATATAGCTCTGGGCATACTGGGCCGAGAGCGGATAGATCCAGCGGCGTCCTACGGGCGTGATCTTGCCCAGATCCTCATCCGCCATGCGGGCCCTGATCTCGCGTCCGAAGATTTCGTCCGACAGGGCATGAAAACGCTGGGCGCGGCCTTCGCCTTCGGCCCAGACAATGGCGGAGCGGTGCGGATGCTCGGGCGTGCCGGGCATGGGCAGGCGGGCGAACGGACCTTCCGGCAGGAAATGTTCGAGAGCCACGCCATGATGCGGCTTCTCATGTGCGATCGTCGCGACGATGCCGTATTCATTATAGGGAATCTTCGTCAGTCCGATCCGTGCCTGACGACGCAGCGGAGAGCGACGTCCTTCCGCCGCCACGGCCAGCTTGGCCGTTACGGTTTTGCCGGATGCCAGACGGACGGAAACATGATCCGGATGGAACGTGAACGTCCCCAGATCCGGGGCATGGACATCGAGGCTGTCATACTGTTTGAGCGTCTGGTTGATCGCCAGCCGCAGATCCCGCGCCTCGACCATCCAGCCGAAACTCTGGCCTTCCGGTGCGTCTTCGGGGCCAAAATGCAGCGTGAGCGGGGAGGGGGCCTCATGGGGGCGCCCGTCCGCCACCAGGATCTCATGGATCGGCTGGGCCACGTTGGGCAGGTTGTCCCAGATTCCGGCTTCCGCCAGCATCCGGCGGGAGCCTTCCGCAATGGCGTAGGCCCGGCCGTCCAGGGCGGGATCTTCCATGCCGGGCAGGGGGCTGCGGTCGATGAGCAGGACGCGCACGCCCTCTGCCGCCAGACGACACGCCAGCGTGGCGCCCACAGGGCCGGCACCGTTGATGCAGAGGTCGTAATGGGTTTTTTTCATCATGCTCATCTCCTGCCCCTGTCCTACTCCTGCGACGGTTTGAGCGGAAGGGGGTGGTGCGTGCTACGGACCGCAGCGCGCCAGCCGCAGTTCGATCAGTGACAGTGCCGCCTGATGAAATGTCCGCTTGGGATGTTCCTGGCAGTACTGGAACAGATAGGTATGATCTTCCCGGACGAGTTCAGGTGTCAGAGGAAAGGTCATGACCGTTTTCCCGTCCCGGAATCGCATCGAATTCACGGATGTCAGCAGCCCCAGATACCACTGGTAGAACATGGGGCCTTCGGGTGCTTTGGGTGTCTGGATGGCCTGAATGAAACGCTCGCCGGGATTGAAGCCGATCCCGTAGGTTGTCGGACCTGGCGACGGTGGGGGCTCGCCGTCATCGCGGACGACCAGCTTTCCGTTTTCATCCAGTTCATAGCGCTCGCCATTGTCGCCTATGACGATCGCGTTCAGCTTGCGGCTGATCTGGACCATTTTGAGCATCTGGTATTCGTCCGGATACTTGCAGGTAATGTCGCCTCCGCTCCACGAGAAAAACGTCCCATGCGGTGCTTCTTCAGGTTTGGGATGGGCAAGCCATTCGGCATCACAGGACGGGTACTTCCGGGGATCTCCCGAGGGGGCGAAACAGAGTTCTTCATCGCGCCGGATGACGTCAAACCACTCCTCCAGCGTCAGGCTGCGTCCCGGACGCCCTGTCCAGATGGGGTCTCGGGTAATACTGAGGTCATAGCCCATGAATGCTCCTGAAGGCTGAAAACTATAGCGTTAAAGAAAGATGGCGGGATGACTGTTTTTCGAAGTCAATCATGGTCTCGAAATCGTCTCCGACGGGAAAATTTCACTCAGGCTGTCATCGCTGTGCTTTACTGTCACCCTGAGGAAGAGAGTTTTCTTCCGGTAATTTCGTATGACGGGCGCGCAGAAGGGAACAATTCATTCCCGGTGATGTTCTGTCCTGCGTCATCGTGACCGTCCGCGGAAGAAAGGCCTGAGCCTCTGCCGCACATTTTCCTCTCCTGACAGCGTGCGGGGAAGGGACAGACTCTGAATATGCAGGGGAAAGGGAACCGCAGGCCATATGATTGAACATTCCTACGTCGCTTCCATGAGCAGGGTCGGACATCTGCTGGACTGGCTGCCCGCGCCGCTGGGCTCGATCCTGCTGCTGCTGCTCGCGGCAGGGATCGCGCTGCTGTTCAGCCGGGTCATCACCGATGCCCTGCCGCGCCTGCCGGGCCTGCGCCGCATCCAGTTCATTCATGCGATCATCGCGCGGCTGCGGACGACCATCCGCAACTTCCTGATGATCATCGCCGCGAGTGCCGCCCTTCAGGCCACGACCGGTTTTACGGCCCAGACCACGACCTTTCTGGAACAGTCCTTCCTCTGCCTGTTCATTCTCAATCTCGGCTTCGGCATCATCAAGACGTTCCGCCTGCTGACGGACCAGTACCTCAACCGCATCACCAGCAAGGAAAATGCAGACGACATCACGGCGCGCTCCCATCAGACGCAGATCCGCGTCCTGCGTCGCCTGATCGAGATTTCGTTCGGCGTGCTGACGGTCGCGTCCTCGTTGATGGTGTTCCATTCGGTCCAGAAATTCGGTGTCTCGCTGTTTGCGTCCGCCGGTGCGGCCTCCCTGATCGTTGGTCTGTCCGCACGGCCGGCTCTGTCGAACCTGATCGCCGGCATCCAGATCGCCGTGACCCAGCCGATCCGCATGGAGGACATGCTGATCCTGAACGGGGACTGGGCCTGGGTTGAGGAAATCAACGCGACCTATGTCGTCCTGCGGACCTGGGACCGTCGCCGTTACATCGTGCCGATTTCGTACTTCCTTGAAAATCCGTTCCAGAACTGGACGCACAGTTCGCCGTCGCTGATCTGCTCGCTGTTCCTGTGGCTGGACTACCAGACGCCGGTCGAGCGCCTGCGGGAGATGTATTTCGAGGAACTGGCCAAATGTCCGGACTGGGATCAGGACAAGACCTCCATCGGCTGTCAGATCGCGGACAGCAACGCACAGGTCATTTCCATTCGTCTGATCGCGGGGGCGGCCGATGCGAACGGGATGTGGAATCTGGGCTGCGATATCCGCGAACGTCTGCTCGGACGTCTGCGGCGGGAAATGCCGGAATGTCTGCCGCGTGGTCGGACTGCCATCGTTTCCGGCGCGCCGGACCAGAGCCCCTGGCCAGACGATCTGGTCTCACCGCCGGTCAACCGTCCGCAGGATGGTCCCTATCGCGGCCCGGACATGCCGGTCCCGACGTCTCCCGGAGCGATGCCGGGACGTCCGTAAGGAGAGGCGTTTTTGCAACAGCACCCGTTTTCCGCTGGTGTCCCAGCAAAAACGGCATGAACGGACTGCCAATATCATTATGAGACTGGCATGATCTGGGGCATACTCCGAAGCAGATTGCCAGATCTGCAAATGCCCAGACCGCAACGAGGATATGCCGTTCGTGAAGCTCGTTACTGCCATCATCAAACCGTTCAAGCTTGATGACGTCCGCGAAGCCCTGACCCCGCTTGGGGTGCAGGGCCTGACTGTTACCGAGGTCAAGGGTTTCGGCCGCCAGAAAGGCCAGACCGAAATCTACCGCGGTGCCGAGTACCACGTCAGCTTCCTGCCCAAGCTCAAGATCGAGGTCGCCGTTTCCGACACGATCGCCGAGGACGTGATCGAGGCCATCATGACCGCTGCCCGCACCGGCAAGATTGGTGATGGCAAGATCATGGTCTCCAGCCTCGATCAGCTCATCCGCATCCGCACGGGAGAAACCGGCGAGGGCGCTCTCTGATGGCCGTCTGTGCGCTGAGGCGCTCCGCACTTTCCATCGCAGTCGGTGCCGTCGTTCTCCCCGCTTTCGCCTATGCGGCCCCGGCCGCGGCTCCCATCGATACGGGTGATACGGCCTGGATGCTCGTCAGCACGGCCTTCGTGCTGATGATGACCATTCCCGGTCTGGCGCTGTTCTATGGCGGCATGGTCCGCAAGAAGAACGTGCTGGCGACGCTGATCCAGTCCTTCATGATCTGCTGCATCGGCAGTCTGGTCTGGATGGTTGCGGGTTACAGCCTGGCGTTCTCGACCGGTTCGTCCTGGATCGGGGATCTGTCGCGCGCGATGCTACGGGGTGTTGCGGATAACTTTCATGACGGCGTCGATTCCGCCTTCACGCTCGGTGCGGGTACGTCCGCTGCTGTCAGGATGACGATCCCCGAGAGCGTCTTCATGATGTTCCAGATGACGTTCGCCGTCATCACTCCGGCCCTCATCACGGGCGCCTATGCCGAGCGCATGAAGTTCTCCTCCATGTGCCTCTTCACGGTGGCGTGGCTGCTGCTGGTCTATGCCCCGGTCGCCCACTGGGTCTGGAGCCCGACCGGCTGGGTCGCGGGGCTTGGTGCAGTGGATTTCGCAGGCGGGACGGTCGTGCACATCAATTCCGGTGTGGCCGGTCTGGTCTGCGCGATCATTCTGGGGCGCCGTAAGGGGGTTGGCACTGAAGACCTGTCTCCGTTCAATCTGACCTACGCCATTATTGGCGCATCGCTGCTCTGGGTGGGCTGGTTTGGCTTTAATGCGGGTTCCGCGCTGGGCGCCAATGGCCGCGCGGGCATGGCCATGCTGACGACACAGGTTGCGGCGGCGGCGGGTGGCGTGGCCTGGATGGTGGTCGAATGGGCCCGTACGGGCAAGCCGACGGCTCTGGGCATCATTTCGGGTGCCGTAGCCGGTCTGGTTGCCATCACGCCTGCGGCCGGCTTCGTGCTGCCGGGCGGGGCTGTCGTGATCGGTTTCATTGCCGGGGCCGTGTGCTTCTGGAGTGCGACCTGGCTCAAGCACCGCTTCGGTTATGATGACAGCCTTGATGCGTTCGGCGTTCACGGAACCGGCGGCATTATCGGCGCGATCCTCACCGGTGCGTTTGCCTATGGCCCGCTGTCCGCCTCGGCGTCCAATCCCGAAGGGACGGTTGCCAGCGTCCATCAGGTCATTGCGCAGATCGAGGCCGTGGGTGTGACCGTGGTCTGGTGTGTTATCATGACAACCGTGATCCTGAAGGTTCTGGATCTGGTGATGGGCCTGCGGGTCTCGCCGGAGGAAGAACTTGAAGGTCTCGATATGGTTCTGCACGGTGAGCGCATCAACTGAGTGCGCTTATCCGGCGGTCAAGCTGCGGGGGCTGTTATCTCCCGCCGATTTCAGAATGAAGGTTCTTTCTGCATGATGTTTACAAAAGCCTTTTCGGGTCTCTCCCTCGCGGCGCTTCTGGCTGCCGGCCTGAGCGTTGCCCCCGCCCATGCGCTGACCGCCAAGGAATGCCATGCCGCGTTCAAGACAGCCAAGCAGAACGGCTCCCTGAACGGCCAGTCCTACAAGGCGTTCAAGGCCGCAAGTTGTGGTGATACGTCCAAGGCCGCCGCTCCGGCTGCTGCGTCCAGCACGACCCCTGCCGCGGCCGCGCCGACAACCACAGCAACGGCTCCGGCCAGCGCCGCAGCGCCGGACTCCTCTCCGGCCGGCACAAAGGCCCCGATCGCGCCAAAGGCGGCTGTTGCCTCTTCCGGTAATGTGGTTTTCCCGACTGCCATTTCTCCCGAGTTCAGCAAGCTCTCGGCTGGTCGCGCCCGTCAGAAGACCTGCGTCGCCCAGTACAATGCCAACAAGGCCAATGGCGGCAACGGGTCCCTGAAGTGGATCCAGAAGGGCGGCGGCTACTGGTCGCAGTGCAATTCACGCCTCAAGGGCGAATGATCTTCGCTTTTCAAAAAAGGCTCCTTCCTTCGGGAAGGAGCCTTTTTTAGAGGAATTATGCTTCCTGCTGGCATGTCTGCTTTGCGCGGTGAGCGGATTGTTTTCATAGTTGCAGGCAGCCTTGTCGAAAATTCTCCGTCAGGTTCCAAGTTCTTTTGCCAGAGCGGCCAGTGCTGCGATCTGACTTGTGATGAATGTTCGGGTCGATGTATCTGTAAGCGTCAGAGCTTGTGCATCAATTTTACCTGCCACCTGTCCGATCATGACTTCCGGTCTGTTCAGGACGTATGCGTCCAGAAAGACCAGACTTTGCCGCAGATGATATTGGGCTCGTGCGCCTCCGATCATGCCGGGGGAGGCCGTCTGAATGGCGACGGGTTTTCTCGCCAATGGCTGGGGTGAAACGCGGGAGAGCCAGTCAATTGCGTTCTTCAGTGAACCGGGAATGGAATAATTATATTCTGGAGTCACGATAATGACGCCGTCTGCGGCCCGGATCTGTTCCGCCATGGCCAGAACGGGGGCCGGAAAACCTGAATCCTGAACATCGGCATTATAATGGGGAAAATCCCCGATCGATCCGAGCGGGGTAACGGAAATCCCTTCGGGTGCAAGTTCGGGCAAGGCACGGGCAACAGCCGCGTTGAAGGACGCTTTGCGCAGGCTTCCGAGCAGGGTGACGAAATGCAGGGACGTGTCGGTGGGCATGGACTGGTCTCCGTCGAAGAGCCGGGCATGTCATGGTCTGGCGAATGAGGCCGCCATGACATGACACCGGAGTGAGTCAGGCTGCGGTTTTCAGCATCCCATGAGGATCGAGAACGAATTTGCGCGGCGCACCATTGTCGAAATCGTGGTAGCCGCGTGGTGCGTCTTCGAGTGAAATGACGGTGGCGTTGACGATATCGGCGATGGGAAGACGTCCGTGCAGGATGGCCTGCATCAGTTGCCGGTTATAACGCAGGACGGGGGTCTGACCGGTGTGGAACGACTGGCTTTTGGCCCAGCCCTGACCCAGCCGAAGTGTCAGGTTTCCTTTCTGCGCCGCAGCTTCATGAGCGCCCGGATCTTCCGTTACATACAGGCCCGGAATACCGATGGCTCCGGCCGGGCGTGTGACTTCCATGGCCTGGTTGAGAATGACGGCTGGCTGTTCCTTTCCGTCATACCCCTTGGCCTCAAAGCCGACTGCATCAATGAAGCTGTCAACTTCCGGGGTCCCGATGACCTGTTCGATGAGGTCTCCGAGCCTGTCGTGGTTCTGGAGGTTGATGGGTTCAAACCCGACTGCCTTGGCATGGGCGAGGCGTTCAGGATTGAAATCGCCGATCATGACGACAGCGGCTCCGAGAATGCGTGCCGATGCTGCTGCTGCCATGCCGACAGGACCAGCACCCGCAATATAGACCGTCGACCCCACACCTACCTTGGCGTTGATGGCACCATGGAAGCCGGTGGGGAGAATATCGGTCAGCATCGTGAGGTCTCTGATGCGCTCAAGAGCCTGGGCTTTGTCAGGGAAGCGCAGCAGGTTGAAATCTGCATAAGGGACCATGACATAGCGGGCCTGTCCGCCGATCCATCCGCCCATATCCACATAGCCATACGCGCCACCCGCACGGCTCGCATTGACCGTCAGACACACACCGGTGTGCTGCTCGCGGCAGCATCGGCATCGTCCACAGGCGACGTTGAAGGGAACGGAGACCAGATCGCCCTTGCGGACCATCTCGACATCCGATCCGGTTTCGATGACTTCGCCGGTGATTTCATGGCCGAGTACCAACCCCGATGGGGCGGTCGTGCGGCCACGGACCATATGCTGGTCGGAGCCGCAGATATTGGTGGAGACGACTTTGAGAATGACGCCATGGTCAATCTTCCGGCCGTCGGGTGTTTCCATTCTGGGGTCATCGATCCGCTGGACTTCAACATGATTGGGGCCGAGGTAAACGACCCCTCTGTTTTCGTCAGACATGGCTTTTCTCCAGGTTCGGGCAGCGGCCATCCCTTGTGACCGGGGTCGCCCGGCACGACGAAATGTTGTCGTACAGTGCACTCAACGTTGGTGGTGCTCCCGGGAACCGTGACATCGGAATACAGGCAGGATTATCGCTCGAATGTGATAGGGTTCTGCACGGCCACCGCTTCACTGCCGGGTTGGCCGGAAACACCCGAAAAACGGTCATGCTCCCTTTTTCATGCCCGGCATTTACCGGAAGAAGAGTTGTTCCGTAGCGTAGGACAGCCAGATTTCGTGATGGGCGAACCAGTCCGAGCCCAGAAGCATGTCCGCCTGATCATGGACGGGGGCGACGGTCAGGACCGGGTGTGTCCAGACAGTGCCGCCCAGTTCCAGCCGTCCGAAACGGTGCCAGTGATACTGCCGCTCGCCCAGATCCACGCCTGCCGTCAGGCCACCCGGGTCCAGAGAGAGTTGCTCGTCGGTCAGGCCGATGCGATGGGCGAAATCCGTGCTGACGATATGGGAGCGCGCGCCGCTGTCCAGCAGGGCCGTGCCCTTCACGCCATCCAGTGTAAAGGCCACCATCAGGCGTCCGGACTGACGCTGGACGGGGGTGGTCGTCCAGTGTCCGTTCCAGGCGGGCGGCTGATGGCAGAGGCGGGAACCCAGACGGAGTTTCCACAGCGTCAGGCGCTGATGCGGAACGTCGAACTCCAGATCGTAATCCGCCAGTACGTCCGCTCCCAGCAGGCCACGAACGGGTGGCGTGATCATCGGAGAGCCAGGCAGTATTCCCACTGCCATCGTCCCCGCGCCGAGGGGGAGGCTGTCCGTCGGATGCGTTCCCAGCCGGAGATCCTGGATCCGGATGTTCGGTACGAGGCGCGGGCTGCCGTTGGGACCTTGCATCATCGTGCGGTGCTCGGGATCGGCGGGCAGATGCAGGGCGGCCACCCCTTGCGGTGTCATGAGGCTGCCTTCGGAGCCTGTATCCACGATCATCGAGGCGTCCTGCCCGTTCACCGTGACCGGAACACTCAGATAGCCGCCATCGTCCCGAAGCGGCAGCACCACGGCGCGGGTCATCTCGCAGACCGGGGCCGCATGGGCCAGCGTGGCATGGAGCGCCAGGCCCAGCAGCAGGAAGGCGGCCAAAGCGCGTTTCATGACCCCTGACCCGAACGCGGATGGGCCTTGCGCCACACATCCAGCAGATGTTTCTCGTCCGCCAGCGTATAGGCCTGCGTTGTGGACAGGCTGGCATGGCCCATGAGTTCCTGAATGGTCCGCAGGTCGGCCCCGCCTTCCATCAGGTGTGTCGCAAAGGAATGGCGCAGGGCATGAGGTGTCGCGGAATCGGGCAGGCCCTCGCCCTTGCGCCAGTTCCGCATGGCGCGCTGGGCTACGCCGGGATTGAGCCGGCCGCCTCGCACCCCGCAGAACAGCGGCGCGTCAGGTGCGGGAGAAGGATGGGCCGCTTTCCAGCTTTCCAGTGCTTCGATCACGGCCGGAAGCAGGGGGACGAGCCGCTCCTTGCCGCCCTTGCCGACCACGCGAAGCATGTTCTGCCCCGCATTCGTCAGGTCCCGGATATCGAGCGAAAGCGCCTCACCGATCCGCAGTCCGGTGCCATAGAGCAGCGTGAACAGTGCCCGGTCCCGCAAAGCTGCCTGACTGGTCTCGGCTTCGTCGGAAATACCCTCTGCCGCTGTCAGCGCGGCCTCCTGTCCCAGGGGACGCGGCAGGCGCTTTTTCATGCGTGGCGTGGCGAGCAGGGACGGGGCCGGGTTGGAGAGATCATGCCGCAGCGCCAGATACCGGAAGAACGACCGCAATGCCGAAACATGCCGCGCCCGCGAGCGTGCCCGCGAGTCGGCGCTGGTGGCGCGGCGTGTCGGTTTTTCGCTGCGGGCCGTTTCATGTGCCAGCCAGGCACGCAGGTCCGCGAGCGAGAGTTTTCCTAAGTGCGCAAGCGTGACTTCGCCGCCCAGATGCTGCTGGAAAAACGTCAGCGCCAGCAGGATGTCGTGCCGGTAGGCCTCGACCGTGCGGGGGCTGGAGCGCTTTTCATGCGTGAGCCATTCGGTCCAGTCCCGCAGGGCGTCCAGCGCCATCAGGGATGCGGTCATGGCATTTCGAAGCGTGGGAGGTTAGATACGGTCATGGCATCCAGCAGCCTATCCAAGCCTGATCCCCGGCGAAAGCCACCTTCCACCGGAACGCGCGTTTCGGTGCTCGTGCCGCTGCCGTTTCCGGGGCCGCTCGACTATCTCGCGCCCATGTCCCTTGAGCCCGGAGACCTCGTTACGGTCCCGCTGGGCCGGCGCGAAACCGTGGGGTGCGTCTGGGAGACGGACCGCACACTCCCTGCCGATTTCGCCCTTCCGGTCGGGCGTGAAGTCCCGCTTGCGCGGTTGCGGCCCGTGGTTGGCAAGCTGGATGTCCGGCCTCTCCCGCAGAGCCTGCGTCGCTTCATCGACTGGGTTGCGGCCTATACGCTCACCCCGCCCGGTCTGGTGCTGGCCATGGCGACGCGCATCCACCTCAAGGAGGCGCCCAAACCCGCTCTGGGCTGGGTGCGGACGGAGATGCGCGAAGGCGATCTGCGCATCACGCCCGCCCGTCGTTCGGTCCTCAATTTTGCCTCGTCCACACCTATGACGACCGCCGAACTGGGCTCCCGAAGCGGGGCAAGTGCTGCCGTCATTCGCGGTCTCGCCACGGCCGGTCTGCTGCGTGAGGCCGTCATCGCCGTGGCCGCCCCGTTCGCGACGCCGGACCCGGGCCATGGCGCGCCGAAGCTTTCCGAGGAACAGGCCGAAGTCGCGCAGGAACTCTGCGGACCCGTCGAGGCCGGGCGGTTTCAGGTCACGCTACTGGAAGGCGTCACC
Source organism: Gluconobacter sp. (assembly GCF_047722525.1). Classification (GTDB taxonomy): domain Bacteria; phylum Pseudomonadota; class Alphaproteobacteria; order Acetobacterales; family Acetobacteraceae; genus Gluconobacter. The sequence continues at coordinate 95,870 of NZ_JBDNYY010000006.1, read as the reverse complement.
GGATCGGGCAAGACGGAGGTCTATTTCGAGGCCGTGGCGACCTGTCTGGCCAAGGGAAGGCAGGTTCTGGTCCTGCTGCCGGAAATCGCGCTTTCCGCCCAGTGGACGGATCGTTTCATCAGGCGCTTCGGAGCCGAACCTGCTGTCTGGCATTCCGATCTTGGGGCCAAGCGGCGGCGCGAGACATGGCGCGCCGTGGCGGAAGGCAGTGCCCGTGTTGTGGTCGGCGCGCGTTCGGCACTGTTCCTGCCGTTTGCCGATCTGGGCCTCGTTGTGGTGGACGAGGAGCATGAAAGCGCCTTCAAGCAGGAAGAGGGCGTCATGTATCATGGCCGGGACATGGCGGTCGTGCGCGCCCGTCTGGCGGATGCGCCAGCCATTCTCGTCTCCGCTACGCCATCGCTCGAAACACTCGCGAATGTGGAAACCGGCCGCTACCGGCATGAACTCCTGACTGCGCGACACGGGGGCGCCACTCTGCCGGATGTCTCACTCGTGGATATGCGGGCCGATCCGCCGGAGCGGGGCCTGTTCCTGTCTCCGAAGCTCTGTACGGCCATCGACGAGACGCTGGAGAAGGGGGAGCAGGCCATGCTGTTCCTCAATCGGCGCGGTTATGCGCCGCTGACGCTCTGCCGTGCGTGCGGGCACCGGATGCAGTGTCCGAACTGTTCGGCCTGGCTGGTGGAACACCGGGCCCGCGGCATCCTGACCTGCCATCACTGTGGCCATACCGAGCGCATTCCGAAGGACTGTCCGGAATGTCACGCCGAGAACTCGCTCGTGCCCATTGGACCGGGAATCGAGCGCATTACGGAAGAGGCGAAGCTGCGGTTCCCGGACGCGAAACTACTGGTGATGTCGTCTGACACGCTCGGCTCTCCGGCCGCAACGGCGGAAGCGGTCCGGAAGATTTCGGACGGGGAGGTCAACCTCATCATCGGCACGCAGATTGTCGCCAAGGGCTGGCATTTCCCCAAGCTGACGCTCGTGGGTGTCGTCGATGCCGATCTGGGTCTGGGCGGTGGAGATTTACGGGCGGCGGAACGGACCGTGCAGCTTCTGCATCAGGTCGCGGGGCGTGCTGGCCGTGCCGAGCATCGCGGGCGCGTGCTGCTTCAGAGCTATGTCGGGGAGCATCCCGTCATGACGGCGCTGGTTTCCAATGATTTCCAGACCTTCATGGAACAGGAAGCCGAGCAGAGACGGCCGTCTTTCTGGCCGCCGTATGGACGGCTGGCCGCCCTGATCGTCAGTGCCCCGAGTGCGGAAGCCGCGGACGCATTGGCGCGGGAGATCGCGCTTTCCGCGCCGGAGCGGGAAGGGGTGCAGGTTCTGGGACCGGCTCCGGCGCCGCTCGCCGTCCTGCGGGGACGGCATCGCAGGCGGCTGCTGCTGCGGACGATGCGGGGCATCGCCGTGCAGCCGATCCTGCGTCAGTGGCTTGGGGATATCAAACCCACTGGCGGAGCAAAGGTCGATATCGATATCGACCCCATTTCCTTCCTTTAAGGCGGGAAAATCAGCCCTTGCGTTTGCGGAAGAACTCGACCGTGGCGGTGACAACCGCAATGACAGCCAGAATCTGCTGGAAATATGGGCGGAAACGCTTGGGGCCGAAGGTTGCCATGGCCGTCATACCGGCCAGACCGATTTCACGAGCCCGCGTGGCCTTCTGGCAGCAGGTTTTCACCTTGGAACAGCAGCTCTTCTTGGCTTCGGCCTGGGGGATGGCGGTTGCATGGGCGGGGGACTGCTTTGTCATATAAAATCTCCTGAAAAAAGGAATCAGGGGATGAACACCCGGCAATACAAGGGGTTGCCACGGGGGCGGTGGAAGGATGCCTTCCGGAAACTCAGTCCTGCTGGCCGTCCCGCGCCTTTTCGAGTGTCTTGAGCTGTTTGTCGGAATCGGGGGATTTCGGATTCAACAGCAGCATCTGGCGGAACGCCCGCAGGGCGGCATCCGGCTCATGCCGGTCGTGTTCGGCCTCCGCGAGCATGCCCCACGCGGTCGGGTCGCCGGGATCGGCCTGAAGCGCGACACCCAGATCGGCGATGGCCCCGTTGCTGTCTCCTGCGGCCAGCCGGATGGCGGCGCGCTGGCGATACAGAATGAACTGGTCGGGTTGGATAGTGATGGCGGAGGTGAGATCGTCCTGCGCGCGCTGGAAATCATGTTTCTCCAGCGCATCATGCGAATCGCTGATGAGCATCTGCACGCTGCCGGTCAGGGCGCGGCTGCGGAGCGCTTCCGCACGTTCGGAAATCTCGTTGGCCTGCTTCTCATTGCCTGCCATGGCGAGCGCTTTTTCCGCGTCCATGAGACGATCATGGAGCGTCCGGTGCGGTGGACGGGAGGCAGGAGCAGGAGTCTTGGCCTTTGCAGTCCCCGCAGGAAGAGGGGGCTGGGCAGGCGTGGCAGCCGAAGGGGCTGCGGGGCTGGGAACCGGGGGTTTTCCGGCGGGTTCAGCCCGGGCTGGCAGAAAGGTCAGGGCCGGAGTACAAAGCAGAACGGCGCCAGCCATCAGCCAGCGCCGCCCGATTGTCATCCGGCAAACCAAGGGGTTCAGCCCTGGCGAGCCTTCATGCGCGGGTTCTTCTTGTTGATGATGTAAACGCGGCCGCGGCGGCGGACAACGCGGCAGTCCTTGTCGCGGACCTTGGCGGACTTCAGGCTGTTGCGGATCTTCATGGTGATCAGGCTCTCGACGGGTAAGGCCCTTGCGGACCGGACAGCGGGCCGGAACGCCCGCGAAAGAATGGCCCCGCTTACCGATCCCGCCATGCAGAGTCAAGCTGACAAGCCGCCCGGACGGCGGAATTGCTCGCTGTCGCCCTTTTGCAACATGCTGTGACAGCTTCGCTCAGGGTCTTTGTGCAGGCGATGTTTTCTCCTAACGTAAGTTTCATGATCAAGCGCCATTCCCGTCCCGGCCTGCTGCTGGCTCTTCTTCCTCTCGCCGCCGCTCTGGCTGCTCCCGTTGCGGCCCGGGCCGATGACGGTGACGCCAAGACCAATGACGACGATCCCACGATCAATCAGCAGGGTTTCGGCATCAACAAGATTCTCCGGGTCCTCCAGACCAATCCGGATGAAGCGAGCGACTCCTGCATCAATGCGCTCAAGGAGATGCGTCAGGCCCAGACGGCGCTGAGCAAGGAGGAAGGCATTGATCCCGAGCACAATCAGGATATCGGTGTCGCGCGTGACGTTCTGTCTTCCGAAATGGAGGATGTCACGAATATGTGTGGTGCCGACGCCAGAACTTATTGCCGCAAAGCCACGGAGCATCCCGATCCCAAGCTGACCGCGGCCTGCAATGCCCTCCCGGCCGAGGAAGACTAGCTTTCAGGCAGGCACATCTAGGGAACGATCTGTCTGTCAAAACATGTCCAGAGGATTCGAGGACTAACTTTTCCGGACAAGCGCTCCTAAGGTTGGAAGTCTGATTCTGGTAATGAGGGCCGTGGGACTGTTTCTGATGAAGTCTGTGCCGGGTGAGGAGCAGCGCTCTTGACCGCGGCACTACAATCAGTTCTTCGCCCGGGGTGGCTCCAGTTCAGTCTCAGAACCTGGTTTGCACTTGTCCTGGCGCTCGGAACTGCTTTCTGGTCCCAGCTTGATTCGCCGGCCAGTGCAGGCGTGACCGTCATGATCCTGGCCCAGCCCCTGCGCGGTCAGGCGCTTTCCAAGGCGTTTTACCGTCTTGCGGGAACGGTTCTCGGGGTCAGCGTTTCCATTATTCTCGTGGCGATGTTCAATGAGGAGCGTGCCCTGTCTCTGGGCGGGGCGGCCCTGTGGATTGCGGCCTGTGCCTTCGTGGGCTCGCTCGAGCGCGATTTCCGGTCTTACGGCGCCCTGCTGGCGGGGTACACGGTTGCGCTGGTGGCCATCCCCACGATGGACGATCCGCAGAACATCTATCCTGTCAGCATCGCCCGAGCCTCCGACATCGCCATCGGCGTTGCGTCCATCGCGGTCGTCAATATTCTCTCCGGCTCTCCCGAAGCCTGGCGCCGGCTCTCCCAGGCCATGGAAACGCTGTCCCACCGGGTCCGGCAGACCGGTAAATCCGCCATCATGGGCGAACCCATCGCCACGCCTGAGGAAATGATCGGGTTGAGCGGGGAAATCCTCGCCCTCATGACGCAGATTTCCTACGCCCGGACCGAAGTCGAGCGCGGGCGTCTGCGGATGGCAGGCGCGCGATTGGGCATCATCGGCATGCTGACGGTCCTGACCACGAGCCGTGCCATTGCGTGGCTTCTGGAAACAGGCGGCATTTCCGACCTCCTGATCCGTCACGTCCGGGCCTGGCATGAGCGCTCCGAGGATGGCACGACCCGTCTCGAGACGATGGATACGATTCTGGATGGCATTCGCAAGGAAGACCCGGATTTCGTGCCCTCGGCCCGCGAAGCGTGGTTTTTCGAACGCTGTGCGACGCTTCTCAGTAACCGTCTGCATATCCGCACCGGCATGAACACGCTCCTGCGCGCCACGCCGGCGGGCGATGCGCTCAAACTGGCTCATCTGGAGAGTAATCCGGATTATGTCACCGCCTTCATCAACGCGATGCGCGTCCTGCTGGGCTTCAGCGTCGCGGCCGCGCTCTGCGTAGGGTCCAGTATCCCGGCGTCCGTCACCGCGCTGTCCCAGACGGCGCTTGTTCTGACGCTGGCCTCCACGGCCATCGATACCGCGCAGTTCGGCAAGGGCGCCATCATCGGCATGCCGACCGGTATTCTCGTGGCAGCCTGGCTGGACTTCATGATTCTGCCGCATGTGGAAAGCATGCTGGGTCTGGCGCTGGTCCTTCTGCCGCAGACCATCGTGTCCTGTCTGCTGCTGATGAACCCGAAAACAAGCGCCATCGGCTTCAATTACGGTGTGTTCTTCCTGGTCTTCATCGGCCTCGGTAATCATCACAACTACGATCCCTTGGCCTTCATCACGCGCAACACCTTCTATGCCATGGCGGCCGTGCTCTCCTTCGTGCTGCTGGTCCTGCTCTGGCCACCCACGGCGCGACGACACCGCTTCCGGCTGGCGGTTTCCATTGCCTATGATCTGGAAACGCAGCTCGCCGGGCACGGCGAGCGGATGGGGCCGCCGCTTCTCAGCCGGAAATACGAACGGCTCAGCCAGTTCCTGATGTGGACGGACCGGATGCACGATCCCGGTCTGCGCTCCCGGCGGGTCTTCAACCGGTTCGTGGCGCTGGAGGATTTTTCCAGTACGATCGCCCGTGTGCGTCACTATCTGGATGATGCGGGGCATCTGCACGGCCTGAAACCCATGGTCCGGCATGTGCGCCGTCTTCTGGCCCATGACAGGCTCGGCCTTCTGGAAGCCGAAATTCCCGAACTTCAGGCCATGTTCTTTGAGCGGCTGTCCGAAGGCATCCGCGAAGAGCAGTCCATGATCATCAACTGTATCGGCGGTCTGGAAGCGGTCCGGACCATGGTCCGTCTGAACCGCTCGGCCGTGCATCACTACGGGATAGGACGCAAGCGATGGTAATGACACAGGTCGTTGACCTTGATGGCGTGCTGGTGTCGGCCTTCGTCATCAATCTGGCGCTCGCCCTGGTGACGCTGGGGGGCCTGCGCTGGATCATGGGCTGGTTCGATCTGTGGCGCTTCGTCTGGGATCCGCCACTGGCCCAGTTCGGCATCCTGATCTGCCTGATCGGCATCTACACCCTGATCCTCTGATTTTTCCGTCCGCAACCTCACTCTGCCCCTTCTGAAACCAAGGTGACCGTCCCGTGCTTGCCAGTGCCCATCGCCTGATCCGCTTGACCATCACGCTCTGCATTCTCGTGGTGGCGGCTCTCGTGGTCGTCATTCTGTGGGATTACTACACAGCCTCCCCCTGGACCCGGAACGGACAGGTCCGTGCGCAGGTGGCCAATATCGCCCCGCGCGTATCGGGACAGATCCTCGAGGTGCGGGTGCAGGACAACCAGTTCGTCCATAAGGGGGACGTGCTTTATGTCATTGATCCGTTCGACTTCAGGGTGGCGCTCGATACCGCCAAGGCCCGCGTTGCCGAACGCAAGGCCGATCTGGAGTTCCGCGTCGTTCAGGCCCAGTGGCGTCGGGCCATCCCTGGAACGGCTGTCTCTGTCGAGGAAAAGCGTCAGTACGAAGCTCTCTCCCAGGAGATGCAGGCCCAGTACGCCGCGGCCCAGGCCGCCGAACGTCAGGCAGCGATCAATCTTGAACGAACGGAAGTCCGCAGTTCCATCGACGGCATCGTCACCAACCTCATCATGCGGCCCGGTGACTTCGCAACGGCCGGGGTGGTCAACATCCACATCATCGACACGAATTCATACTGGGTGGACGGCTATTTTGAGGAAACCAAGGTCCATGACCTTGATGAAGGCGATCTCGTCCGAATGGACCTGATGGGCTATCACGACCCGCTTTTCGGTCACGTCGAGAGCATCACCCGCGGTATCGCCAGCAACAATGCCCTGGTGAACAAGCAGGGCCTGCCGACAGTGGATCCCGTCTATACCTGGGTGCGTCTGGCGCAGCGTATTCCGGTCCGTGTCAAGATCGACAAGGTCCCCGAAGACCTGACGCTTGCCGCCGGCATGACGGCCACCGTGACGGTCGTGTCAGAAGAGGGCAACCGCCGTCACCGCTCCACCCACGCCGCCTTCCAGCATTTTGGCGATGACGTCCGCCACCTGTTCGGGCATCGCTAAGGATTTTGGAATAAAAGTTTTTGGGTTCTGCCTTTTTTCAAAAAGGCGGAGAGCTGTGAAGCTTTTTGGAAAAAGCTTCACCAAAAACTTTTAACCGTTGGTTCTTTTCAGACTTGGTCGATTGCCCAGATGGCGAAGGCCTGAACGAGGGCGACTTCTTCCAGTCTTTTGAAGCGGCCGGACGAGCCGCCGTGGCCGGCTTCCATGTTGATGCGACACAGGAATGGGCCGCCGGACGTGACTTCCCGCAGCTTCGCGATCCATTTTGCGGGCTCCCAGTACGTCACGCGCGGATCGGACAGGCCGCCCATCGCCAGAACTGGCGGGTACGCTTTGGGCGCGATGTTGTCGTAGGGCGAATAGCTGGCGATCAGGTCATAGGCGGCGGGGTCTTCCAGCGGATTACCCCATTCCGGCCATTCCGGCGGGGTCAGGGGCAGGGAGACGTCGGACATGGTGTTGAGCATGTCCACAAACGGCACCTGTGCGGCAATGCCCGCGAAAAGCTCCGGCGCTATGTTCGTGATCGCCCCCATCAGCAGACCGCCGGCCGAACCGCCTTGGGCGACGATGCGCCCCGCCGAGCCATAGCCTTCCGAGACGAGGTGTCGGGCGCAGGCGATGAAATCGATGAAGGTATTGGGCTTCTTCGTCCCGCGCCCGTCCAGAAACCAGTTCCAGCCCTTTTCGGACCCGCCGCGGACATGGGCGACGGCATGGATCCAGCCCCGGTCCACCAGACTGAACACGGTTGTGGAGAAATCGGCGTCCATGGCAATGCCGTAGGAGCCATATCCATACAGAAGCAGGGGGGCGGATCCGTCCAGAACCTGACCTTTTTGCATCAGGACCGTAATGGGCACCTGCACGCCATAGGGGGAGGTCGCAAACAGGCGCCGTGTTTCGTAGCGGCTCGCATCATGGCCCGACGGGACCTCGCGGATCTTGCGCAGAACGCGCTCGCCGCTTGCCATGTCGTAATCGTACCAGTGCGCCGGACTGGTCGGCGACTGGTAGATGTAGCGCAAGATCGGGGCGTCATATTCCAGCGTGCCCAGCATGGTCAGGTCATAGGCAGGTTCGTCCATGCCGATGGCTTTGGCCTGCGCGCGGATATCGCCTTGCGTGCCTTCGGGCACGACGAGGATATGGATATTTCCGTCCCGACGCTCGGCCCAAGCCAGATGCCCGCGCGAGGCGCTGGCCCCCAGAAGATAATGCCCTTCACGGTACGGCACGAACGGCGTCCAGTTCTCGCGGCCCGTGGCCGTGTCGGGCGTCTGCATGAACTGGAAGTCCACGGCGCCCCCCGCATTGGTCAGGATGATGAAGTGGTCGTTCCAGTGCGTCAGGGAATAGCGCTCGCCCCGCACCAGCGGGGCTGCCACGACGGGGAGAGCCGTCGGATCGGAGGCCGGGATGAGCAGCGTCTCGTTGGTATCATGGTCGCCGCGTTCGATGACGATCCATTTGCGGGAGGCGCTGACGCCAATGCTCAGGAAGAACCCCGGATCGGTCTCGTCAAAGACCAGAACATCCTCGCCCCCCGTCAGCGGACGGCGATAGATCTTCGATGGACGGCCATTGTCGTCCCGATAGATCCAGAACAGCCACTGGCTGTCGGGTGAAATTGCGAAACTGCCCGTCGTGCTGGGGACCGGTGCGGCGCAGAGTTCGCCCGTCTCCAGATCCTCGACCTGAATGCGGTAGACTTCGGAGCCCTGAATGTCCTCCGCATAGACGAAATAACGGTGATCGGGGGAGTGGTCGGTCTGTGAGAGTGCGTAATAGTCATGCTGCTTCGCCAGCGCATCGGCATCGAGCAGGACCTGCTCCGAGCCGCCATCGCGCGGACGGCGGACCCGCAGCGGATGCTGGGCGCCGTCCTCGAAGCGGACATAATAATCCCACGGGCCGTCCGGCACCGGCACCGAGGATTCTGAGGGCGGGATACGCCCGATCATTTCCTGAAGCAGCGTCTCCCGCAGGGGCTCCATGCCTGCCAGCATGGCTTCTGCATAGGCGTTCTCGGCCTTCAGATGCGTGGCAATATCTTCGCGCAGGACGGACGGATCGCGCAGGACCTGCTGCCAGTTCTCATCCTTCATCCAGGCATAGGAATCCGTCCGCGTGCGCTCAAGCTGCGTGATCGTCAGCGGTTCACGGCGGGCGACGGGAGGAACGGGGGCGGCGGAGAGGGCATCGGTGGTCTGTGACATGGGCGAACTGTGACCCAGAAACTGCCGCCGTTCAATCCATAGATGGTGGGGAACGGGGGCATATGACGGGCCTGTAAAACGCAAATACCCAAAAGTTCCCGCATGACGGCCATGAGCAGAAAGAGACCCTCTCAAGAAACCAGATCCGGCTTCACGTGTTACTGGAAGCAACGGAGCATCCTTCGAGATGTTCCAGACCGGGTGAGCTGTGTTTCTCCTTTCAGGGAGTGGAACGGCTTTCCCAGTGTATGGAAAGAAGAGTGCCATGATTTCGAATAAATATTTTGCTGTTCTTGCTGCTGCCGGCCTGACCATTTCCGGTTCCGCCTTCGCGCAGGGTGTGCCGCCGATCCCGCAGAGCAGCCCCGCCGCAACGGTCGTGCCCGGAACCCAGGCAACCCTGCCGTCGGCCAACCTCCAGGCCGTCTCCGGTGGCAAGAACATCCTGAGCGCTTCGTCGCCGGGCACGCTGGGTGCGGATGGCGTTCCGTCCATCGAAAATGCTCAGGCTGGCAATGTCGCCGGGCTGACCTATTACTGTACGCATCACAAGCTGGTTCTTGGCACGTCCCCGATCGTGGCGGCCCGGACCCTTGCCAAGCGTCCGGATATCCAGAACGACCAGTTCTATTCGCTGGGCGGCAAGGGCCTGCTCCAGACGGCTGGCGGGAACGTCTTTGACATCAGCACCCTTCCCAAGGACAAGCGCGTCATGACGTGTAACGACCTCGTCAAGAAGGCCCAGTCACTTGGGGATTCTGCCGTCGTCGGCCACTGAGGCGTTCTCGTCTCCTGAAAACGGAAAACGCCCCGGCTTTTACGGCCGGGGCGTTTTTTTATGCTCTGAGGGCCTGCGGGTTTCAGGCTTTCAGTTGCTCCATGAGCTGGATGCCTTCGGGATTGCCGAGCACAGCGGCCTTTTCCTGACGGGAAAGACGCTCCAGCGCCACCTGGAGGGATGGCGCTTCCCGCAGCTTGACCAGCCCGACCAGAAGATTGGCATCAATCGGACTGCCGGGCTTGCGGGGCGCGGGCAGCGCGCCTTCATGGGCGGCAAGTAACGTCTGGTCCTGACGCAGCGCAGCAAACGCTTCCTCCGGCGGGGCATTCGGAGCATGGGCTGCGCGTTCGCGGGCGGCATCATTGGCTTCAGCGAGTTGCAGGATGGGCGGCGGTGCGGTCTCTTCCTCGATCAGCAGCAGCCCGGCCCGACGCAGGCCCAGCCCGACATCCCGGCTCGCCGTCAGGGCGGCAAGGGGGATGGCGAGAACCAGTCCCAGCAGCACGGGCGTCATCCACAGGAACAGCGCCTGTGAGACCGACCAGGCCGCAACGGCCAGAAGCAGGCCGAACACCGTGTAGATCCAGTAGCCGTGCGCCACTTCCTTCAGCGAAACGCGCCCGTCCTCGCGGTTCTGGGCATTCCATCCGGAATCCCGTCCCATCAGGATCGAAATGACGCCTGAGGTCTGGATCAGCATGGCGATCGGGGCGATCAGCCCCCCGATCAGCGTTTCCAGAACGATGGAGACCGCCAGCCGGAAGATTCCACCCGATCCCCGCAGGGCTGCGCGGTCGAACAGCATGGCAATGAATGCGAGGGCCTTCGGCGCCAGCAGGATTCCCATCGTCCCGATGAAAACGAGCTTTGCCTGGACCGGATCGACCCGCGGCCAGTGGGGGTAAAGCGTGGGCTTCGAGCCGAAATATTCGGGATGATAGAAATGCGACTGAAGCGAAATCAGGATGCCGAACAGCAGGAACAGCAGCCAGAGCGGTGACATCACATAAGAGCCGATGCCCGTCAGCATGTGCACACGGCTGACCCAGTGCAGGCCCTTCGTGCCGAGGATCTTGCTGTGTTGCAGATTGCCCTGACACCAGCGACGGTCGCGGATGGCGACATCCGTCAGGGATGGGGGGCTTTCCTCGTAGGAGCCGAACAGGCCCGGTACCATGTGAATGGCCCAGCCACCACGGCGCATGAGCGCGGCTTCCACGAAGTCATGGCTCAGGATGTGACCACCGAACGGCGCGCGCCCCTTCAGATGCGGCAGACCGGCCTGTTCGGCGAAAGCCTGCGTGCGGATGACGGCGTTATGGCCCCAGTAATTGCCTTCCGAACCGTGCCACCAGGCGATGCCATGTGCGATCAGTGGTCCATAGACGCGGCCTGCGAACTGCTGCATCCGGGCAAAGAGCGTACGGCCGCCCACGATGACCGGCAGTGTTTGGATCAGGCCCACGCCGTCATGCTGCTCCATGGCGGCCGTGATGCGGACGATCAGGCTGCCGTCCATGACACTGTCGGCATCGAGTGTGAGCATCTGCTGATAGGATGAGCCGAACCGCGTCACCCAGTCGCCGAGATTGCCTGCCTTGCGGTCGACGTTCTTGTGACGGCGACGGTAAAAAACCCGCTTTTCGCCGTTCGTGGCCTTCCGGAACGCCAGAAAAGCCCGCTCCTCCTGCACCCAGACATCCGGATTGGTGGTGTCGGACAGGATGAAGAAATCGAAGGCGTCGATCTGGCCTGTCGCGAGGATGCTGTCGTGAATGGCGCGCAGACCGGCGAGAACCCGGGTCGGGTCCTCGTTATAGGTCGGCATCAGGACGGCTGTCCGGCTTTTCAGCTCGGGGAGCGGTCCGGTGCGGTGAATGCCAAGTCCCAGCCCGCCCCGCCGGATCAGCGACACGAAGCCGCCAAGACAGGATGTGAAAGAAAGCGCGATCCAGAAGGCGAGGATGGCGAACAGGATCAGGATGATGACCCCGAGCGCCGAAACGCCCATCGAGTTGAAGACCTGATTGATCCTGTAGATGCCATATCCCGTCAGGAGCACCGCGCCGCCAAAGACGAACAGGCGACGCAGCCACAGGAAAGGAGGCGTGGTCGGCAGGGTACGAAACGGTCTGCCATGACGGTCGGGCTGCTGATGAAGGTTCTGTGGCTTCATCGTCAGCGGCGCCTCGGGAGGCAGGAACGGAGCGGCGGCCGGATCAGCGGATGGGGAAAACTCGGTCACGGCGTCCAACGATACATCCATTTTTCTGAAACCGGCCCCTGATCGCCGGCAAGCTGGGCCTGAAGTTCACACATTTTCGCATCGCCGGGCACGAATTCGAAGGTCGTGCGCCAGCCCTGGATTTCGGGGTTCGGCTCGACCACCACATTGCGGATCGTGCCGGGCGAGGCCTGCGAGATCAGGTGGAAGTTCGCGCCCTGCGGTACGTTCTGGAAAGGGGCACCCGTAAAGTCGATCACGAAGAACCGTGCCTCGGGATGGTCCGTCACACCCCCGATCCGTGTTGCAGCGACACGGGCGAGCTGCGTGGGCCAGGGCGTGTCCCAGCCCCAGTACATCCGGTAGATGTAACTGTATTCCTGGCCGCCCTTCATGGGCTGCTTCGGTCGCCAGAAGGAGACGATGTTGTCGTTCACTTCGTTGGGCGTCGGGATTTCCACAAGGTCAACGGCGCCGTCGCCCCAGTTGCCGATGGGTTCGATCCACAGCGAAGGACGCTTCTGGTAGTTGAGCGCCAGATCTTCGTAATCGTGGAAAGACCTCTTGCGCTGCATCAGCCCGAAACCGTGGGGGCTGCTGTCCGCGAAGGCCGAGAACTGGAGGTCGGTCGGATTGATGAGCGGGCGATAGAGCTGCTGTCCCGCGCCCGTCCAGACCTGAAGCGCCTCGCTGTCATGGGCGGCCGGTCGCCAGTCATCGACGTGATTGTGTTCGTTGGCATCGAAGTAGAACATGCCGGTCAGCGGTGCGATCCCGGATTCCGTGATGTCCTGACGCGGGAAAAGCGAGGACTGCACGTCAAAGACGGTCGTATCGCCGGGGCGGATGGTGAAGCGGAAAGCGCCGGTCAGGGACGGGCTGTCGAGCAGCGCGTGAATGACGATGGATTCCACCCCGGGTTCCGGTTTTTCCAGCCAGAACTCGCGGAAAAGCGCGAATTCCTCGCCCTTGGGATTGCCGGTACCATTCGCGAACGCCCGGGCGGACAGACCATAGTTCTGTCCCTTGGCCACCGCCCGGAAGTAGGAGGCCCCGAGAAAGACTGCGCATTCCTCCATCACGCCGGGCGTGTTGATGGCATAGAGCAGGCGCAGGCCGGAAAAGCCGAGATCGTCCGTAACGCGCAGGACAGGGTTGGAATAGGTGAAGACATCCGGGTCATAGGGAATGGGCGTGGACTGCCCGCCCGTGACCTCGTTCATGCCGATCCGGGGCTTGTACAGGAAGCCGCGCGGGAAGAACTCCACGTCGAAGGCCAGGTTCTGGCCATGCCACAGAGCCTTGTCGGGATTGAAGGTAATGCTGCGGAACTGGTCGAAATCCATGTTCGCAATAGCATTGGGCAGCGACGGCGATGGCGGAGAATAGGGCTTCTTCGACAGGCGCTGCGCCAGGATCCGGACCGTCCCGTCATCAAAGGGCGTTGACTGGGGTGGGGAGGCCGCAGGGGGTGTGGAGGCGGCTGTGGACTGGGCATGGGCCATACGGGAGGCTGTTCCTAGAAGGGTCAGTCCGGCCCCAAGCTTGACCAGATCACGGCGCAGGATACTCATACTCTTCCCAATATCCCAGTTTCTGTGGGTATCTTCGAAACGAAGTCCGATCTTCCAGCGATACGCCGGAAGCCTTTCGTTGCGAAGAGCCCTTCTATGATGAGGATGCCATTTCACAAGGGCCGACGCGGCCTTTTTATGGCATGCGCTCTGAATGACACATTATTGTGAAATCTGTTGCTGCAAGACATCAAGTAACGGAATGTTTCCTGCAAATTCGGATACAACCGTTTCCGTTACGACTTCAAGCGGCGGAATCCTGAACAGGATGCGCGTTCTGCCAAAGCGCGCAATGTCCTGTTCATTGCCCGGATTGGGAGGGCCGACGGGGACGACACCCAGAACCGGAATGCCGCGCCGACGCAGGGCTTCCAGGCTGAGCAGCGTATGGTTGATGGTGCCCAGCCCGCTTCGCGTCACCAGTACGACCGGCAGGCCGAGGCCTTCTATCAGGTCCACGATCATCATGTCCTCACGCACCGGCACCATGAGGCCGCCCGCGCCTTCGACCACGAGCGACTGCTGAACCTGCGGCAGAACGAGGCGCCCTGGATTGACGGTCACGTTCTCCAGATCCCCCGCCGCCAGAGGTGCGAGGGGCGCCTGGAACGCATAGGCGGGGGGGATGACCCGCAAAGGGGCAAGACCAGCGAGATCCCGTACTGTCGGGGTATCGCCATCCTCATCGGCCAGGCCCGTCTGAAGCGGTTTCCAGTAAGTGGCGTTCCAGGCGCGGCACAGGATGGCGCTGACCAGTGTCTTGCCGATCCCCGTATCCGTTCCCGTGACAAACACTCCGCGCTGAGACGTCATGGCGCAGTTCCTTTTCCGGATTTCACAAAAATTCCGATCCCCACCTGATAGGTCACGCTGCAAGCTGTGCGGTCAAAATGCCGCATCGCCCGCCGCATCGCCGCCGCGCTGGCAGGTGTGCTGTCCCTGCGGGGAAGCGAGGCCCCGATCTCCCGCAGCCCGCGCAGAAATGCTCTCGCTCCATCCACCGGATCAGGCAGCGACAGAACCTCCCATGTGCCCACGCCACCCTCTGGCCAGTCTGCCTCGACCGCAGTGACCGAAGGGTAATCCGGCACACCGCAAGGGGCCTTCTCGACTGTGCAGGCCTGTCTCCATTCCTCCAGACTGCCCTGCAGAAGCGTTGTCACCATCAGCCGTCCGCCCGGTGCCAGCAGATCGCACAGGCGTCGCAGCCCGGACCGGCGGTCGGAAAACCACTGAAGACACAGGCTGGAGGCAATGAGGTCGAAGGGTTGTGCAACGTCCGGGTGTTCTCCGTCCATGACCTGAAACTGCACGGATTGTTCCGAAAGACGGTGCCGTGCCCGTTCGATCATGCCGGGAGCCAGATCGGTCGCCAGAAGATGCGCCTGCGGAAACTGTACGGCGAGCGCCTGTGTCAGGAACCCGGTCCCGCAGCCGAATTCCAGAATGGAGCCGGGGGGCTGTCCCGCCGTGGCTGTGGCGATACGCGCCATCAGGGCCGTGGCGCAGCGGCGCTGGATATGGGCAGCGGCGTCATAGCCTTCTGCGGCATCAAACCGCGCGGCAATCCTGTTCCGGCGCTGGATGTCTTCGGAGGCGTTAGCTCGGGTCATTGAGCCTCCTTCGGACAAAATCTGCGCAAAGTTCAGGATGGGTAAGCGGCAGCAGATGGCCCCCCGCAACCCGCTCGCCCGGCGTTGCGAACCCCGCCTTTGCCGAGCCGAACGGATCGTCCGCGCCCGTCATCCAGTGCAGCCTGTTTCCCCAGGTCGCAGCCTGTGGCCGATGGTCCAGATGCTGAAGCGCCTCCAGCCCCCTGTCCAAATTCTCTATGTCAGGAACGCCGGGTAGTGCGTCGTCTGTCCCGCAGAGGGCACGGAAATCCTTTAGAACGGCGTCCGGATCACGTTTCAGGCGCGCGCGCATCCGCATCAGAACCCGCTCGGGGGTGCCGTCCGGGAAGTCAGGCGTCGCGGTGAAGCGCGGGAAGCCGTTGAAGAACACCAGCCCCTCACATCCCGGCAGATCCTGTCCCAGCAGCGCCAGCGATCCTGCCGAATGTCCGACAGCCAGATAGGGCGCGTCAGGCAGGGCAGGACGATGTTCCGCGCCGAAATACCCGCAGTCTACGACCTGTGCGGTCACATCCGGAAGATGCGCCAGCATCGGCGCCCAAAAGGACGCGTCAAACCCCCAGCCATGCACAAAATAAAGCGCCCGTGTCATGCGACGTCTCCCGCCAGAGCGATGACGGCCTGCCCCAGACGGTCGATTTCCGCATCGCTCAGCCCGGCATGCAGCGCCAGACGCAGGCGCGCGGTTCCGGTGGGGACGGTGGGCGGCCGGATGGCTACGGTCAGGAACCCGGCGTCTTCCAGCCCGGAGGCCACGGCCATGGCGCGTTCGGATTCCCCGATCAGGACAGGGACGATCTGTGTCGTGGAGTCTGCCGTGGACAGCCCGGCCCCATGCAGCATGGTCCGAAGCCGTTCCGCCTGTTCGAGGAGCAGGGCGCGCTCCTCATTCAGATCCGGCACGACATCCAGTGCTGCGTCGATTGCGCCCAGAACCGCAGGGGGCAGGGCCGTGCTGTAGATGAAGCCCGACGCATGGTTCACCAGATAGTCGCAGAGCGGTTTCGAGCCCGCGACATAGGCGCCCATCCCGCCCAGCGCCTTGCTGCATGTTCCCATCGTCAGATCGGCCATCCCGCAGGACAGTCCGCGACCTTTCGGCCCCAGAACGCCGGTCGCATGGGCCTCGTCCACATACAGGAACGCGCCTGCCCGGTCGGCCAAGGCCCGCAGCGCTGGAACGTCCGCCCGGTCGCCGTCCATGGAGAACACGCTCTCCGTCACGATCATCCGCAGGCCCGGTTTTTCGGCCTCGCGGGCCAGCAGGGTTTCCAGATGGGACAGGTCATTATGCCGGAAGCGGATCTGCCGCACGCCTGCCGCCGCGCAGCCATGATGCAGGCTGGCATGGTTCAGACGGTCCGAGAATACCAGCATCGGCGCGCCCGTCCGCGCGACTGACAGTGCACACAAAGCGGGCATGACAGACGCATTGGCCTGCCAGCCCGAGGCGAACAGGATCGCGTCCTCACAGCCTTTGAAGGCCGCCATTTTCGTCTCGACCTGCCGGTGCAGATCCAGCGTTCCGCTGACCAGCCGGGAGGCGCGCGCGCCTGTCCCGAAGCGCAGCGCCCAGTCTGCCGCGCGTTCACGCAGTAGCGGATGATCCGCCAGCCCCAGATAGTCGTTGGACGACACATCCAGCATCCGCCGCCCGTCGCGGACGATCATGCCACCTTCCCGGACGACGGAGCGCAGGCTCCGGCGCGTTCCGGAAGCTTCGCGTTCGGTCAGGATGGCCGTGAAATGGGGATCGAACAGACTCATGCGCCCTCCCGCAGAACGTCTACGATGGTCGTCGTCAGGCGCCTGAGGTCTTCGGGCGTGATCGTGAAGGCAGGCGTCAGATAGACGATGTTGCGGAAGGGCCGGATCCAGACCCCGCGCTCCACGAAGGCGCGGCGCAGTGCATCCGGATTGTCCAGCGTTTCAAGCTCCACCACGCCGATCGCGCCGAGGACGCGCACATCCTTTACGCCGGGCAGCGTGCGGCAGGGCTCCAGTTCCTGCGCAAGCTGGGCAGAGATCGCCGCGACCTGCTCCAGTCTCGGCTCGGATTCGAACAGGTCCAGCGAGGCGTTGGCGACCGCGCAGGCCAGTGGATTGGCCATGAAGGTCGGCCCGTGCATCAGGGCCTGTCCGGCGCTGTCGGACAGAAATGCCTCGAAGACGCCTCGCCGAGCCACCGTGGCCGCCAGCGCCATGGTCCCGCCGGTCAGGGCTTTCGACAGCGCCACGATATCCGGGACGATCCCGGCCTGTTCACAGGCAAACATCGTCCCGGTGCGTCCGAAACCGGTAAAGATCTCGTCGAGGATCAGCAGGATTCCATGACGGTCGCACAATTCGCGCAGGCGCCGCAGGACGTCCGGGGCATGGAACAGCATGCCGCCCGCGCCCTGAACCAGAGGCTCCGTGACCATGGCCGCGATGCTGTCGCCGCGTTCCGCCAGCAGAGCCTCAAGCCGTGCCATGCTGTCCGCGTCCACAGGCAGATCGGCGAGGACCTGCTCGGGCAGCACGCCGGCGAACAGGCTGTGCATGCCTTCCTCGGGGTCGCAGATGGACATCATGCCCAGTGTGTCCCCGTGATAGCCGCCGCGGAAAGACAGGATCTTCGTCCGGCCTTCTGTGCCCCGGTTGATGTGGTACTGCACGGCCATCTTGATCGCGACTTCCATCGCGACCGATCCGGAATCGGTGAAGAACACGCGTTCCAGATCTCCCGGCAGCATCGCCGCCAGCCGCGCGGCCAGACGGATGGCGGGTTCATGCACCATGCCGCCGAACATCACATGCGGCATCCGCTCCGCCTGCCGGATCAAGGCTTCATGAATATGCGGATGGCTGTAGCCATGACAGGCCGTCCACCAGGCGGCCACCCCGTCCACAAGCTCGCGGCCGTCCGCAAGCGTGATCCGGCTGCCGGATGTGCTTACGGCTTCCACGGGGAAGGGGGCGGTCTGCATCTGGGTATAGGGCAGCCACAGATTCGGCAGATCAGCGGCGGTCAGATGAGAGGCAGAAGGAGCGTTGCGAGACATGGCTTGCGTTTTCCCGCATGGTTCGGAGGGAGTCCATCCCCCGGCCGCCCATGGCGCCGCAGGGAAGGGACAGGATCGTTCCGCAGACGTCACGCCGTATCATGAAAAGGTCACGTTTTGTCAGGCAACGATGTGGCATCACCCTCGTTAGTGGAGCGTTCCGCGACATGGATGTCCTGATGAAGGGCGCAGTACGGAGCGTGTAAAACATCTGTGCTCCCGACGCGGGAGTCCTGACGGGGTTGAAGACCAATGCTGAGTTCCAAGGTCATTCATGTCGATGGCGTCTTTCTGGGCGCGGCCATCATGAGTGAAAGCCTGAACACCCTGCGTTTCTATGCCACACATGAAAGTGTGCGCACGCTGCACAATGCCTGCATGACCGATTTCGGGGCGCTTTATGCCCAGGTCAGAAGCCTGTTCAACCGCAGCCGCCTTCTGACGCCACGGCTCGCCTGAATTTTCCGGTCCGTGGTCCATCAGGTGCCGCAGAACGTGTTCATGACCCTTTCATCCGGAGCGGGCGGAGCGTCCAGCCCGTCCTGTGCATCCGCAAACGGGTGCGACAGCGCCTCGACCAGACGGTGGAACGGCGCGTAATCGCCTGCTAGGGCTGACTGGATCATTTCCTCGATCCGGTGATTGCGGGGGATGAGGCGCGGATTGGTCGCCTGCATCTCGGCGTGACAGGCTTGGACCGACCGTTCTTCCCGATCCAGCCGCGCCCGCCAGTCCCCGAGCCAGTCTTCAATGCCGGAACCGGCCCCGAACAGCGACACCAGATCTTCTGTTTCCCCGGTGCGGACGCCTTCCCCCAGACGCCGGAATGTCAGCGTAAAATCTGCCTCCCCCCGATGCATCGCTGCCAGCAGACGCCCTGCCAGCCTGGCATCCCCGTTCTCTTCCAGCGCCAGCCCCATCTTGCGTCGCCAGCCGCCAAGATAGGTTTCGTTGAACACGCCATCAAACCGCATCAGCGCCCCCCGGGCCTGTTCGATGGCCCGCTCGCGGTCACTGTCGAGCAGGGGCAGAAGCGTCTCGGCCAGCCGCCCGAGGTTCCACAGCGCCATGTCCGGCTGGTTTCCATAGGCATAGCGACCGTTCTGGTCGATGAAGCTGAAGACCTTCGCCGGGTCGTAGGCGTCCAGAAAGGCGCAGGGCCCGAAATCAATGGTTTCGCCCGCGATGGACATGTTGTCCGTGTTCATCACTCCATGAATGAACCCGACCAGCATCCAGCGCGCCACCAGATCGGCCTGCCGGGCCGTCACGGCTTCCAGCAGGGCCAGATACGGGTTTTCAGCTTCCGTCAGTTCCGGATACAGACGCCCGATGATGTGATCCGCGAGAATACGGACGCCTTCGACATCATCCTGCGCCGCAAAATACTGGAACGTCCCGACCCGCACATGGCTGGCCGCGACCCGGACGATGATCCCGCCGGGCTGGAGCGTCTCGCGAACAACGCTTTCGCCCGTCGTCAGGGCGGCAAGGGCGCGCGTGGTCGGAATCCCGAGAGCGTTCATGGCCTCGCTGACCACATATTCCCGCAGGACCGGGCCCAGAGCCGCCCGTCCGTCGCCGCGCCGGGAAAACGGCGTCGGTCCGGACCCCTTGAGATGAATGTCCCGCAGCCGACCGGTCCGATCCGTTACTTCTCCGGCCAGCATGGCCCGTCCGTCCCCCAGACTGGGGACGAAATGCCCGAACTGATGTCCCGCATAGGCCATCGCCACGGGGGGGGCTCCGTCGGGTCGGGTACCCCGGCTCAGAAGCGCGATCCCGGCCGGACTGCGCAGCCAGTCCGGATCCAGACCCAGTTCGTGCGCCAGGGGCTCATTCAGCGCCACAATCTGCGGGTTGCGGAGCGGGGCGGGAGCGAGGGGGGCGGAAAAACGCTCGGGCAGGGCCGCGTAGATGCGGGAGAACGGCATCAGGGATCCAATCAGGACTGACAGAGTCTGTCTTTAAATGGGCCAGAGACCGGAAAAAG
This sequence comes from Gluconobacter sp., assembly GCF_047722525.1. Classification (GTDB taxonomy): domain Bacteria; phylum Pseudomonadota; class Alphaproteobacteria; order Acetobacterales; family Acetobacteraceae; genus Gluconobacter. The sequence goes on along the minus strand of NZ_JBDNYY010000006.1, from coordinate 75,676 downwards.
GGAAGGGGACCGGACCCTTCCGGGGTTCAGGCTGCGGCCTCGTCGGGAAAGCAGTGGGTGTTCAGAAGCCCTGCAAGCCACTCCGTAAACACTTCCAGCCTGCGGGAGAGATGCTTCCTGTGAGGATACAGCAATGTCATCGGCAGAGGTCCGGGCCGCCATTGCGGCAGGACGTCCACGAGTTCGCCGCGGTGAATGTGGGGAAGCACATCATAAGCCGGAAGCTGTGCCAGCCCCAGTCCCGCCAGACAGCAGGCGACGGCGCCTTCCGCGCTGTTGACGGTCACCCGTCCGCGCAGGGGCATGCTTTCCTCCCGTCCGTCTTTCTCCCATTCCCACTCCTCGATCCGCCCGGTGGATGGAGACGCGTACAGAACGGCCTGATGGTCCGGCAGATCCTCAGGCGTGCGGGGCGTTCCATATCGCGCCAGATAGGCAGGACTTGCGACATTGAAGACCGGTAGCATGCCGAGCTTTCGCCCGATCAGGCTGGAATCCCGCAACGGCCCCACCCGCAGGACGCAGTCTGTCCCGTCTTCGGCCAGATTGACGCTGCGATCCGTCATCCCGAGTTCGATATCCAGTCCTGGATAGCGGTCCAGAAACGCCGGAAGCGCGGGGGCCACGATCAGCCGGCCGATCCGCCCCGGAAGATTGACCTTCACATGACCGCGCGTCTCGGTGCTGTGGAGTCGGAACTGGTTTTCGGCCTCCTCGAAATCGGCCAGCAGGCGAAGGGCGTTCTGATGGAACCGGCGACCATCTTCCGTGGGCCGCACGGATCGTGTCGTCCGGCTCAGCAGTCGGGTTCCAAGCCGGTTTTCCAGTTCCTGCACGGCGGTGGAGACCGTGGAGCGCGGCATCTGGAGCGTATCGGCGGCATGGGTGAAACTTCCGCTCTCCGCCACCCGTATGAAGATGCGGAGCAGGTCAATCCGATCCATTGGTCCTCCGGAACCGGGAAACCCTGCCTGTCTGTTCGGGTTCCCTGACAGATGATGTCAGAACTTCGGTCTTTTTGCAGATTTTCTGACAAATCATAATCCTGATCATCATCCATCCGCGCAAGGAGGCCGTATCATGGCCGATCACAGCATCAAGGGAAAAACCGCTCTCATCACGGGGGGCGCCAAGAATCTCGGCGGGCTGATCGCCCGCGATCTTGCCGCACAGGGCGCGGCCGCCATCGCCATCCATTACAACAGTGCTGCCACGAAGGCCGATGCCGAGGCGACGGTCGCCGCGCTGAACACACAGGGCGTCAAAGCCCAGGCGTTTCAGGCCGATCTGACAACGGCCGCGGCCAACGCCAAGCTGTTTGAGGATGTCGTCGCGGCCATCGGAAAGCCGGACATCGCCATCAATACGGCGGGCAAGGTGCTCAAGAAGCCGATCCTCGAAACGTCCGAGGAAGAGTACGACGAGATGTTCGCCATCAACGCGAAGGCTGCCTATTTCTTCATCAAGGAAGCCGGTCGTCATCTGAATGATAACGGCAAGCTCCTGACCATCGTGACGTCCCTGCTCGGCGCCTACACGCCGTTCTATTCAACCTATGCCGGCTCGAAAGCTGCTGTCGAACATGTGACGCGCGCAGCGTCCAAGGAGTTTGGCGCGCGCGGGATCTCCGTCAACGCGATCGGGCCGGGTCCGATGGACACGCCGTTCTTCTATGGTCAGGAAGCACCGGAAGCCGTGGCCTATCACAAGACCGCAGCAGCCCTGTCCTCCCTGAGCCGCACGGGGCTAACCGATATTGAAGACATCGTGCCGATCGTCCGCTGCCTGGTCTCGGATGGCTGGTGGATGACCGGTCAGACCATCCTCGTCAACGGTGGCTATACGACAAAGTAATGGTTCCCCGGGGCTCCGGCGGAACGTCAGCGGTTCGAAAAAGCCGGGATCCGGGGTGTTGAAAACGGCAAATACGAAAACTCCGGCTGAGGAATAACAGGACACGGGAGAGGATTTTTCTGATCATATCCCATGTTTTCAATAAAACGCGCTTCTGGCCGGCTCTTTATGCTTGAGGCTGTTAATGAGTTTTTGATCTCCCTGGACTATGCTGACGTCAGGTATTTTTCAGTTCCAGCCTGCAGGGGTGGTGACGGAAAAGAGAGTCTTCTCTATTCATGAGAAAATGAACTGGCGTTCCTGCCTTTGGTGCCGCCCTTTGGTCCGCCTTGGCGCGACAACAGCATAGAGGACATTTCGTGGAGCATACCCAGAGCTTGTCAGGCCCGGACGGAAGAGTCAGTCCGACCGTCATCCGCCTTTATGCTGTCCTGGCCGCAGCCCGTTATCACGGACTGGAACTGGATATCCGCGATTTTGCGGCGGAACCAGGTGAAGACTCACCGTCTCCCGCCACTCTTGCAAGATGGCTGAACGAGCAGGGCGCTGTTGCCAAGGGGATGCGCCTTCGGTGGCGTTATCTGGTCAAGATCCGCAATGCCCCGCCTGTTGTGCTGATGTTCAAGGACGGCTCCGCCGGTCTGATGGTGCGCGCCGATGCCGAAAAGGGCGTGGTGTGGCTGCGTGACCCGATGGGCGGTGAGGGTGATGCCCCTGTCCCGGTGGATGAACTGCGTCTCATGCAGGTCTGGACCGGGGATGTCCTGCTGGTCAAACGCCGTCGCGACGAATCCGAAGCAGATGCGAAGTTCGACCTGCTCTGGTTCGCGAAGATGGTGCTCCGCGAAAAGAAGGTGATGCGTGACATCGCCTTTGCATCACTGATTCTCAGTATTCTGCAGATCTTCCCCGCGCTGATCGTCATGCAGGTTGTTGATCGGGTGGTGAATTACCACTCCATGGCAACGCTGATCTCGCTGAGCGGCTTTGTCATCATCCTGGCTTTCTATGAAATCCTGCTGACCTATGCCCGGCGGGAACTCTCCCTGATCCTGTCCACCCGGCTGGATGCCCGGATTTCGCTGCATGCCTTCAACAGGCTGCTGGCCCTTCCGCTCGAGTTCTATGAGCGTGAGCAGACGGGTGAGATCCTGGGGCGGTTCATGGCTGTCTTCAAGGTCCGCGACTTCCTGACCGGGCAGTTGATGAGCACCTTGCTGGATCTTTTCACGCTTGTCGTGATTCTTCCCGTACTGTTCATCATGAGCGCAACGCTTGCATGGATGACGCTGGCTGCCGCCGGATGTATCGGACTGATCGTGGTGCTGTTCCTGCCCCCGGTCACGCGTGTCATCGGCAAGCAGGTGCTCGCGGAAATGAAGCGCGGGTCCATTCTTTACGAGACGGTCGCCGGTATCCGGACGGTCAAGACGCTGGCTCTTGAATCCACGCGGCGGGAAATATGGGATGACCGGACGGCGGAGGTGGTGCGCTGGAAACTGGCTGCCGGGCGCATGGCCAGCTGGCCACAGACCCTGGTCATGCCTTTCGAAATCTTCATCAACCGGGGCATTATCCTGGTTGGTGCCTATCTGATCCTGACCAACGCCAGTTCCATGCAGTCCGGTGCTCTCATGGGCTTCATGATGCTGGGTGGACGTGTGGCCAGTCCGCTTGTCAACCTCGCCAAGCTGATGGAAGCCTTTAACGAGGTCAGTGTCTCCCTGAGCGAGGCAGGTGCGGTCCTCAATCAGCCGACCGAAACCAAGGCCCTGACAACCGGGATGCGTCCTGTCGTCAAGGGAGCGCTTTCGTTCAACCATGTTGACTTCTGTTATCCCGGCTCGACGACCAAGGCCCTCAATGACGTCACGTTCGATATTCCGGCGGGAACGATGCTGGGTCTCGTGGGACGCTCGGGGTCCGGCAAATCGACGATCACCCGCCTTCTGCAGGGTGTGAGCCGTAATTATACGGGGTATCTGCGTCTTGATGGGGTGGATCTGCGCGAAATCAATCTGACTCATCTGCGCCGTTCCTTTGGCGTGGTTCTGCAGGACAACTTCCTGTTTCGCGGAACGATCCGGGAGAACATCACGGCCGGTCGTCCCGGGCTGACGATCGACGATGCCATCCGGGCCGCACGACTGGCCGGCGCGGAAGAGTTCATTGAACGCATGCCCGCCGGTTACGATACCTGGATTGAAGAAGGTTCGACCAACATTTCGGGCGGACAGCGGCAGCGGCTCGCGATCGCACGTGCCGTCATCAGTGACCCGAAGCTGATGATCCTGGACGAGGCGACATCGGCTCTGGATCCGGAATCCGAAGCACTCGTGAATGCCAATCTGCAGCGGATCGGCAAGGGCAGGACGATGGTGATCGTATCTCACCGTCTGTCGTCTCTTGTGAACTGTCATCAGATCGCGGTCATGGATCAGGGCAAGCTTGTTGATATCGCTCCCCACAAAGTCCTGCTGGAGCGGTGTGAAATCTATCGCATGCTCTGGCTGCAGCAGAACCGGCATATGACAGACAACGATGCTCCCGGTTCCGCCGGGCAACTGACGGAAGGAGAATAATCATGAGCTCTTCCGACATGATCCCAAAGGATGATCGGGCACCCAATCAGTCCGATGAGGATTTCAACCAGCACGTTCCCCGTACGGCCACGGATCCTTTCGCGCCCAATGACATGCCTTTGGCGCTGCTTGAGTTCCACTCGCCAACGGCAGGGCTGGTCAATCTTCCGGCCACACCGGCGGCCCGCTATATCATCCTGCTGATCGGGGGCCTGTTTCTGGCCTGTCTGGCGGCCATGGCGCTGTTCCCGATCAACCGCGTTGTCTCGACCCCGGGCAGACTGATTTCAACGCAGCCGACCATCGTCGTCCAGCCGCTTGAAACGTCCATTATCCGCTCCATCGACGTCCATGTGGGTGATTTCGTCAAGAAGGGTGATGTTCTCGCCCATCTCGACCCGACCATTACCGAAGCCGACATCACGAACATGCGCCTGCAGCGTGATGCCTATCAGGCGGAATACGACCGTCTGAAGGCCGAGGCCGCGGGGCAGGACTATCATGTCAACCTGAACGAGCCGGCGTCAGTGGAACAGGGGGCTGCATTCCTGCGCCGCAAAAACGAATATCAGGCGCATGTCGAGAACTATGCCCAGCAGATCGCCAGCCTTGAGAGCGATATCCAGGGCTACAGGGCCAATGCCGCCATGTATGGCAGCAAGATGCGCGTGGCGTCCGAGGTTCTCCAGATGCGTCAGCGGGAACAGGCCGATCAGGTCGGTTCCCGTCTTTCCACCCTTGGCGCCCAGACCGAACTGATGGAAGCCGAACGGGCCGAGATCTCCGCCCAGCAGAGCGCCAATTCCGCAGAGAAGAAACTGGCTGCCATGAAGGCCGAACGCGACGGCTATATCGGCAACTGGCAGGCCAAGATCTATTCGGACCTGACGGAAGCCGGGCATCATCTGGCGGAATATCGCAGCTCTTTTGAAAAGGCGCGTCTCCGTCAGGATCTTGTCCTGCTGCGGGCACCGGAAGACGGCATCGTCCTGACCATCGCACAGGGCTCTGTCGGCTCTGTCCTGCAGTCCGCGGGGCAGTTCATCACACTTGTTCCCACAGGTTATGGTCTTGAAATGGAAGCCGTCCTGCGTTCGCAGGATGTGGGTTTCGTTCAGGTCGGCGACCATGCGCTCCTGAAATTTGCCACCTTCCCCTACGATCAGTATGGCGGCGCGGAAGCGACGGTTCGTGTCATCAGTGCGGACGCTTTCACACCTTCCTCACAGAATGCGGGGGGTGGTGCCAATGGGAACACTCCGTCTGAGGATGCCAGCGCTTCAGGTGTCTATCGTGTCCGCCTGCGGATCGACCGCTACACGCTTCACGGTCAGCCTTCCTTCTTCCATCCGATGCCCGGCATGTCCCTGACGGCTGATATCGATGTGGGGAAACGGACGGTGCTGCAGTATCTGTTCAACAAGATTACGCCGGCGCTCACGAATGGTATGAGGGAGCCATAATAAAAATACGGAGCGTCCATCGAAGCGCTCAAAGGAACGCCCGGCAAAGTCCGGGCGTTTCCATATGACAGTTATTCAGGACCTGTGCCGCTCATGTCGCTCAAACGTCGTATTGGTGCCCTTTTTTCTTCGAGGGGAAAGCTTGAATATGCGATCCACCTTACGGAAACCGGCCAGGCTGTTCAGGGATTTGCCCTTCTCAGTCGTCTTGCCGCCGCAGGAGACGCAGAAGCATCGTTCCGGGTGGGGCGCGCCTATCTGGATGGACTGGGCGTTCCACCCAGCCTTGAGGATGGCGCCCGGTGGATCTACCTGGCGGCCCAGAAGGGACATATCGAAGCCGCTTTCGTTCTGGCAACGCTTTACACGGTAGGACTGCCGGAAGGGTTTGAGATCCAGACGTCCAGTGAGGGGCTGGATCTTTCACATACCCCTCAGTCAGGGCCAAGACATCCGGATTTCCATCTGGGGCTTCGCTGGGCCAGGATAGCGGCGGAGGCCGGTTCTCCGGATGCGCAGGCTCTTCTGGGATATATCCTGACAAACGGACCTGAAGACCTGCGGGATCTGCCACAGGCCCGGTCCTGGTACGACCGTTCCGCTGCAGCCGGATGTTCGCAGGGTCATCTCGGGGTGGCGCTTTCCATCCTTGAGAATGCAACCACGGGTGAGGAACTGTCTTCCGCGGCCCGGCATCTGCAGGAAGCGACGAAAGGTGGTCTCGGGACCGCTTTCGACATTCTTGGCCGCATGTATGAGTCGGGCTCGGGCGTGCCGCGGGATCTCGGCAAGGCCGCCAGTTATTTCCATGAGGCGGCGGAGCGCAACATTGTCACGGCTCAGGCCAAATACGGGTTGATGCTTCTGGAAGGGATCGGGACGACCCGACATTACGGCCGTGCGGAAACCTGGCTGAAGCGGGCCGCGATGAATGGGGAGACCCAGTCCGCTGCCCTGCTGGGAGATCTGTGTGCCAATGGCGGGGAACTGCCCCCCAATCTCATGGAAGCCGCCAAATGGTATCGGCTCGCGGCAGAACAGAAGCATGCCGGTGCCGCACGGGCTCTGGGTCTGCTCTATCTGACGGGCAATGGCGTTCATCAGGATCCCGATGTTGCGGCGCACTGGTTCAGGGTTGCTTCCGAAGCGGGTGATGCTCATGCGGATGCAGACTTCGGGAACCTGATTCTCGCAGGGGCTGCGGCGACCCCCGATGAAAAACAGGCGCTTCATGCCCGTTTCGAAAAAGCCGCCGAAAAGGGTGATCTGGTCGGGGCCTATAATCTTGGTGTCTGTTTTGCCGAAGGTGTGACCGGCGTCCAGGACGGCCGTGAAGCCGCCCGCTGGATGCAGAAGGCCGCTGATGGGGTCGTCAACGCCCAGTACTGGTATGGCAGGATGCTGCTTGAGGGGCGTGGCGTGCAGCCCGATCCCACACAGGCCCTTTACTGGATGGAAAAGGCTGCGGATGCGGGCATGGCCGAGGCACAGGTTACTGTGGCAGGTCTGCTGGTGGACGGGAGCATCAACGGACGCCGGGATCATGAAAAAGCCCTGGCCCTGTATCGGAATGCCGCGGAAAGTGGAAACGTGGATGCCATGTTCTCGCTGGCGGCAATGTATGGCGGCGGGCATGACGTGCCCGAGAACCGTCCGCAGGCCCAGTTGTGGTTTCGCAAGGCCGCCCAGCGCGGGAACGGCCTCGCCCAGATGATGCTGGGCCGCTATCTCGTACGCGGACTGGCGGGCGTGACGGACCCGGTGGAAGGCCGTATCTGGCTGGAGCGGGCGAAGGCCCAGAATATCAAGGACGCTGAAGTCGAGCTCGCCATGCTGGACGAGGCGCAGCCGGACGATGATGACTGATCACCGTGTCTGCTGATCGCCCTTCTCCGGACCGGACCACATCCCGTGCGGCTTTCGCGGGTTTTGGCCGGATCGTCAGCGAAGACGATCGTGCCCGCTGGCGGGACGCAATGAGCCGCAGGGCCCAGGAGGCGTTTGCCCGAGGGCAGGCCGCCATTCAGAATGGCAATACACCGCTTGGCCTGTTCTGGCTGGAGCGCGCCGAGAGGATGTCGCGGCACAATCCCAACCTGAAATGGTCAGTCGGACTGGCCTGTCTGTCTGCCGGCCGGCTCATGGACTGTCTGGTTCGCATGGAGGATCTGCGACAGGATTTCGGACTGCGGGAAGCTGCTTTTCTGGAGGTCATCTGTCTTGTGCGGCTGCAGCGCATGGAAGAGGCCACCAGCCGGATGCAGGCGGCTCTCTCGCGATTCCATGCAACGCCGGAGACCCATCCTCTGGCGGAGCAGGTCGCCGTTTCCGCCGGGCTTCCGGGCTGGCTGACGGCGTCCAATGCGGGCACGGTCCTCATCGGGACCTCCCGGCCGGTCCGTCTGTTTCTGGATGGGGAAGAGATTGCGCAGGGCATAACGGGCGGGGTGCATGACCTGCCGGAAGGCTGGCGCTTGGCCAGACGGCTGGAGGTCCGTGCGGGGCGGAGGCACCTTCTGGGAAGTCCGTTGGATATCGCCGCCCTGACCCGGTGCGAGTCCTTTGTTGAAGCAGCGGCCGACGGTCTGAGAGGCTGGATCTGGACGCCTGCCGAGCCCGAACATATTCCCCTGATCACCCTGTGGGACGGTTCCACGCTGCGTGTCGAAGCCTTCGCCCAGAATGTGGACAGCGACATCCCCCTGGCCCGTAACCGTGTGTTTCACGTTCCGCTCACCCGGTCCCCGGAGGGCGACACGGGGCCGGTCGAACTGCGGGACGCGAACGGACGGCTTCTGACGGGTGCTCCGGTTGACCCTCTGGTCGGCAAGCTGGTGTCCGGACGCTTACGGAGCCTGCCGCCACGGTTGCGGCCCGTGAGGGTCAGGGTCGGGAAGATGCGCCCGCGCCAGTCCCGCAGAAGCCCCGGCTGTGCCGTTGTCATTCCGGTTTATGCCGATCGCGCCCGGACAATGGCCTGTCTGCGGACCGTACTCGGGACGTGCCCGGTCGATGTGCCGGTGATCGTGGTAGATGACGCGACCCCCGAACCTCTTCTCGCCCGCGCGCTCGATCAACTGGCGGAGGACGGGCGGATCACCCTGATCCGCCATGACCGGAACCGCGGGTTTCCCGTCTCCGCCAATGACGGCATGCGCGCGGCGGAAGGGCGGGATATCCTGCTGCTCAACAGTGACACGCTTGTCCCCGCAGGCTGGGTGGAGCGGTTGCGGGCAAGACTGGCCCATACGGATACCGGCACGGTTACGCCGTTTTCCAACGATGCGACGATCCTGTCCTATCCGTCCACAGAGCGTCCCAATCCGGTCCCCTCGCTTGCGGACATGCGCGCGCTGGACCGGCTGTGTCATGACAGTTTCAGATCACGGGATGCAGGTGTCTGCGAAGAGATCGATCTGCCGACCGCCCATGGGTTCTGCATGGCGATTTCCGCCGACTGTCTGGCAGAGGTCGGGCTGTTTCGCGAAGACCTGTTCGCCCAGGGCTATGGCGAGGAAAATGATTTCTGTCTCCGGGCGTCGGCCAGAGGCTTCCGTCATCTGGCCGCGCCGGAGCTTTTTGTCGCCCATGTCGGGTCCGCGTCGTTCGGGACGGCCCGCAAATCCTTGGGCGTGCGGAATCTGGAAATCCTCAATGCCCTGCACCCCGGCTACGACACCCTGGTGCAGCGTTTCATCGCGGCCGATCCTCTGCAGGAAACACGGCGCAGGCTGGATGCCGCAGGCCTGCTCCGTCTGGCTGCAGGCAGACCTGCCATCCTGATGGTGCAGCATGATGCCGGTGGCGGGGTTGGACGGGTCGTGCGTGAACGATCGGAAGCCTTCGAGTCTGACGGGGTTCTCGCTCTCGCGCTCCGCCCGCATGAGAGCGGATGTCTGCTCGAACATGTCCTGAATGGAAAACGTTTTCCCAACCTGAAGTTCCGCCTCCCTGATGAACTGCCGTCCCTTCTGGAACTGCTCAGGGCTTTGCGTGTCGAAACGGTTGAATGGCACCATCTGATCGGACATGCGCCCTGCATCCGCACCCTGCATGACGCGCTCGGCGTGCCCTATGACGTGTTCATCCACGATCATGTCTGGTTCTGCCCCCGGATCTCGCTCTGTGACGGGGAGGGGCGTTACTGTGGGGAGCCCGACCCGGCGGGGTGTGAACTCTGTGTCGCGCGCTGGGGCGGCTATCTCGGGGAAGACCTTTCGGTGCCCGGACTTCTGGTCCGCTCTGTTCGGGAACTGTCCGGTGCGCGCAGGCTCATGGCCCCTTCCGATGATACGGTACGGCGGATCCGGCGACATTTTCCGGGCCTGGCGATCGAAGCCGTTCCGCTGGAAGATGATGCCGCCCTGTGGCGCGCGATCCGGCGGGATCGTCGTGCCGCGCCGGGCCAGCCGCTCCGGGTCTGCGTCGTGGGCGGGATCAGCCAGTGGAAGGGTTATGACGTCCTGCTGGCGCTGGCGACCGAAATCCAGGCTCATCGCCTGCCGGTCGAGCTGTCACTGGTCGGGCATACGCATGACGACGATGCCCTGATCTCACTGGGTGTCCGGGTCACGGGTGAATACCGCGAAGAAGAAGTGCAGGACCTGATCCGGCAACAGCAGCCGGATGTGGGGCTGATTCCTTCCGTCGCTCCCGAGACCTGGTGTTACGCCCTGGGCCAGATCTGGCGCAGCGGTCTGGAGGCCGTCTGTTTTGATCTGGGCGCACAGGGTGAACGGGTCAGGAGAAGCATGACCGGTCTGGCCGTGCCGCTGGGGCTTCCGCCTGTCCAGCTTGCCATGCTTCTGCTGCGGCGATGGGGGGCGGCCCGATGAGGGGTGATTTACCTTTTTTATCGAAACAGGCCACTATAATGCTGAAACAGAAGCCGGTATTTGTAGAAGGCCGTTGCAACACATCGTCGGGATGCTGCTCATAACTGTGATGACCACTCGTGACAGTTCATGAAACATGCCGGTATTATTGCCCGCAAGAACGGACGCAATTGGGAGTAGGGAATGTCTAACGCCGCCGAAGCACCGCGACAGAACCGGATTATCGACCTCAAGGCCGGGGCGCACATGATGGTGCTGGATGCAGGAATCTTCTGCATCTTTCATGCTGCCGGTCAGACTCCTGCCGGGCCGGCGGGACTGCCGGGTGTCCGGATTTCGCGCGCACCGGGCACGCCGCCGGGGATCGTGACGGTCAGCACCTTCGAGGAGGATGGCTGGATCGGTGGATCGAATGGCGCAGCCCTTGTCCGCGTCATGCGTGGCCCGGCTGCGGTTCTGGTGACAACCTATCAGGAGCCTGACAGCCCCCATGCAGCGCCCCGTCTGCAGGTTGCCCAGCTTGCAGGTCCGGTGACCCCGGCCCAGCCGGCTGTTCCGGCGCCTGCTCCGGTATCGGCGGCCGTGGCCGAGGCGACTGAAGCGGCTACGGAAACGGCGGCGGAGAAGATTTCGAAGGACATCGCCGCTCACATCCAGCGTCGTGGCGACGTCACGACCGGTATCGGGCACTGGATGGGTGTTCCCGGAAGCCAGAGCTGGATCGAGGGTTTCAGCATCGCTCCCGAAGATGGCGTTCCCGCTTCGGACATCGAATATCAGGCGGTTCTCGGCAAGGGATGGCTGTCTCCCTGGGCTGAAGGCGGACAGTATTGCGGCTCGCGTGGCATGGCCCTCCCGATTCTGGGACTGCGGGTGCGCCTGAAGGGCAAGTCTGCCGAAACTCTCAAAGTCCGTCTGACCGCGACCTTCACGGACGGCACGCGCCTTGGTCCCGTGGACGGTTCCGAGGCGCTCGAGGCAGAAAGCCTCGCCCCGCTGGAGGCTTTCCTGCTGGAAATCGTGCCTGAGGGCGAAGAGGCTGCTGCCGTACCCCCGGTTTCGGCTCCCAAGGCTGCTTCAAAAGCCGCAGCGGGCAAAACGGCCGCAAAGGCTCCTGCCAAGTCCCGCGCGCCGAAGACTGCTGAAGACAAGGCCAAGCCTGCTACTCCGAAAAAGCGCAAGCCTGCTTCGGCGTCCTGATTTATCGGTGATGTCTGACTGAATAACCGGAGGAGGAACTTTCCTTCTCCGGTCTTCCTGAAACTGTTGCCATCTGCCCTCCTCTCCGTGCGCGAACAGGAAACCGCAGAGGCTTCCAGGCGCTCCGGAGAAGATGTGCGTTATCTATTCGTCCACCAGAACTTTCCAGGACAGTTCCTGCATTTCGTCCGCCATCTTCAGGCGCAGGATCATGAGATCGTCTTCATTTCCGAAGCCAATAATGGTCACATCCCTGGTGTCCGGCGCGCCATCTACCGCGTGCCGCGCCTGCCATCGATGGAAACCCATCCGCATCTGAGAGAGTTCGAATACGGCCTGCTCCGCGCCGAAGCTGTCGCAACGGCAGCCCGGACGCTCAAGGGGCTTGGCTACGAGCCCGACATCATCATCGGCCATCATGGCTGGGGCGAACTGCTCAATCTGGGCGACGTGTTTCCGAACTGTCCGATTCTCGGATATTTCGAGTTTTTCTACCATGCCGATCGCAATGACGTCGGTTTCGACCCGGAGTTTCCGCCCTCTCCGGAACTCGCCGCCGCCGTAAGGGTCAAGAATTCCATCAATCTGCAGGCGCTCTGTCTGGCGAACGGATATGGTCAGAGCCCCACACAGTTCCAGCTCGGCACCTACCCCGCCTGGGCGCAGGAGAAAATCTCCCTGCTGCGCGAGGGAGTGAATCTGGAACTCTGCTGCCCTGACCCACAGGCCAGACGGCGCAACCTTGTCATCAAGGACGTCCGGATCACGCCCAGGACGCCGCTTGTGACCTATGTCGCGCGTGATCTCGAACCCTATCGCGGCTTCCACGTCGTCATGCGCGCCCTCCCGCGTATTCTCTCCGAACGCAAGGACGCGCATGTCATTCTCGTCGGGGGAGACAAGGTGAGCTACGGCACACTTCCTCCGGGTGGGAAAAGCTGGCGCGAAGTCATGTTGCGTGAAGTGGGAGACCGGCTGGACCTCGAGCGTGTGCATTTTGTCGGCAAGGTCGAATACGATGATTTCCGGGCGCTTCTGCGGCGCTCGGATGCTCATCTGTATCTGACCTATCCGTTCGTCGCGTCCTGGTCCCTGCGGGAGGCCATGGCGACAGGCTGTCCGATCATCGGCAGCGATACCGCGCCGGTCAGGGAGTTCATCACGAATGACGTGACTGGCCGTCTGGTGCCGTTTTTGGAACCGGAGAAAATCGCTGAAGCAACACTTGCGATTCTGGAGGACCGAAAGACTGCGCGTCGTCTGGGGCAGGAGGCCCGCCGTTACGCCGAGGCTGAACTCTGCCTGAAGGATTACCTGAAGCGTTATGACGATCTTGTCGCCCGGATCCTGAACACGCATCGCTCCTGAAGAAGCGTGGGGCGCAGGGAGACGTGTTTCGCCCTGCCCTGTCAGGAACTGTGCCAGGACGAAGCGATGTTCTTGTAGGTGACATCGTATTCTTCGACGAATTCGTGGAACGCGTGCTGGTTATCAATCTGCAGATCGCAGATCGGATTCCGGCTTTGCAGCGCATTGTAAATCGCACGACTGACGGCCCGGTTCAGGACACCGGGGCCGGTCTTGAAGGCAATATAAAGTCCGGCATGTTCGAATGTGTTGACCAGCGCGGTCATCGCCGCATTGGCGATATAGGGATTGCCCGGAGCCGCACCGAAGAAATCGTTATGCAGGACGTAATTATGCGTCGTGAAAAGACGGCAGGATTTGTGAGTGGTCGCCGTAAGGCTCTCCCAGGCGTCCCTGGAGCGGATCCGCAGATCGGCATCAAGCCACCAGCCACCATTGGCCTGGATAACATAGAGGCGTAGCAGGTCGGCACCTTCGGCAGGATGACGGACTTTCCGAAAGATTTCGCAGATCTCTTTTCCATAATGATCGTACAGCCATATGCTGGCGGAATCACGATCAAAGAACACGAAATCAGAGCCCAGAAGCTCCTGATGATAGCGGAGATTGTTCCGGATTTCTTCGGGTGGGTTACTGTCCCAGTACATGTAAAGGCGACATGGGATGGAGGTCGAGCCCAGCGCACTTTCCCCGGTGACAAGGCCGGTAGGAGGGTAACGCAGGGCAAGTTCCAGATAAAGCCGGTCTATTTCTTCTCCGGAATGGAATATTTCGAAAGCATTCCCGATAAGCTCCAGCCCTTCTCCCGTCCTCCCGCTCTGCCATGAGATCTGAATGCCCCGGATGTAGTTGGCCAATCGCGGAGAATACTTCTCCAGCTCTTCCAGTTCTTCCGTTGGTGGAAGATTGGAAGATTTCAGAAGGCAGAGCAGTCTGACCTGCAGCAGGGACTGTGGAAGTGGAAATTCCGTCTGTTCCTTGCTGTGCAGGTCGAATGCCAGTCTGTAGAAGAAGGACGCTTCAAGAACCTTGCTGTGAATATGCAGGATATTGGCGATGGCAAAGGCATGCTCTACTGTCGAGGCACCATGTTTATCGTAATAAGCAACGGCCTGAGGGTCGTGGCAGGAATGAAGTATATCGACATATGTAGATGAAGGGGAGGCGTCAGCTTCTATGTTATTCATTAGTTAACCATTTCGACAGTCGAATTTGGTAATTTGCTATGTATAACCTTAATTTAGTGCCTGACTATTTATCAATGGGATAAACGTTCTTTGAAAGAACTCCAGTATTTTTCAGGATTTTTCAGTATCCTGACGGAGGGTGTACATTTGTTTCCGGGCAGGGAATCGGTCGGGATAACAGACAGGGAGAGGCCGGAATGGTGAATGAAACAGTATCAGTTCTGAAAGCTGCTCTGGGGCGGTGGGTGTGCAGGAAAGATGCGTCTTCCCATCCGGGCCTGCTGACAAATGCGGATCTTCATGACCTTGCTGTGGCCACGAGAGCCGGGATGTCCGAACCGGCTTCCCCGGAGGGACGGCGGGAATGGGGTGATCTGAGGGAGTTGACGAAGAACTGGCTCGTTCAGCAGAAGCTGGGTGTTGAGCCGGGGCCGTTGCAGGTTCATGATTTTGAACATCTGGCGACCCTGATTTCACCAGAGCATCCCGTTTCGACGCCATCTCCTGTGGTTCCCGATCCTGTCAGCCCCCCGGAGCCGTCAGAAAGCGGGCTATCCTGCCAGTCGGACGTGGAACTCTGGACGCATGAGGCGGCCGAACTGTCTTTTGCCCGGGAGCATCTCGAGCGCTGTCTCTGAAAAACGAAACGCCCCGCAGGAAACCTGCGGGGCGCTGTCTGACGCAGACGGGACGGCAGTGATCAGCCGCGGGCGCCCTTGTGGTCGCCATCACGCATCTGGCCGGTCGGCTCCTGAACATGCGCTTCAAGAAACCACAGATGCTTGTCGAGGCCCCGGGACACTTCCGTGAACACGTCGGCCGTATCGTCATCACCGGCTTCGTCCGTCACCTTGATGGACTCACGCATATTGTTGGCAACCGTCCCATAGCGGTCGATCAGGGCCGCGAGATGATCGGCGACGCGGTAGATATTGGTCGGGTAAGGTGTGCAGGCGCTGTTCTTGGAGACGTCCTGCACCGTTCCCAGTGCTGTTCCACCAAGTTGGACGGCTCGTTCGGCAACCGTATCCGAGAAACCGTCAATGCTGGAACGGAAGCCATCAAGCATTTCGTGAACGCCGATGAACTGTGGGCCCTTGAGGTTCCAATGGGCCTGCTTGGTGATGAGGGCCAGGTCGATCAGGTCCGACAGGCGGGCGTTCAGCGTTTCAATGGAAACATTCTTGGTGTTATCCGCAGTGTTGTTCTGCGTGACATGGCGATCTGTTCTGGAAACCATGGGAGAACTCCTTGCAATATCTGAATCAGGCCCGAAAATGGATCCGGACCGTTGAAATGTCGTGGCGGCCGCCTTCAGGCAGGTCTGTCAGTCTCTGAAACGTGTCACCTGTGCCACGGTTGCATCCAAAAGCCCGGTTCCGGTCTGACAATTGCGTTGGCAGGTTCGGACAGGGTACGGGCGAGCGGCATTTGCCGTTTCCTGCAACGCTGACATAAATCTTTCATCCTGCGCCGTTCCTGTTCCGGTTGTTCTTCCCTGACAGGACGGCTAATGCACTGGTGTGGCGGCTGCGGCTGCCGGATAACGCCCGTTTTTCAAGTCAGAGCCTCTCACGCATGACCCTTGCCACAGCTACGCAGCCCCCCGAGGCCCGCGACAGGGCCGGTGTTTCCCACGGCGGAAGCCGCCGCAGCGGACCCGATACCGCGTTCCATATTCTGGTGGCAGCTTCGGCTCTGCTGGTTCTGGTGGTGCTGGGTGGTCTTGTGCTCCTCATGGGCGTGGGTGGCAGTCAGGCTTTCCGGACATTCGGTCCCGGATTTGCCTTCCATGACGTCTGGAACCCGGTCGCCGATGAGTACGGGGCCCTCGCACCTCTGTTCGGCACCATCGTCAGCACCCTGATCGGGGTTCTGATTGCTCTGCCTCTGGCTTTCGGAACGGCGTTCTGGCTGACGGCCATTGCCCCTCCGCGCCTTGCGGCGATCGTCGGAACAGCCGTGCAGCTTCTGGCGGCCGTCCCGTCCATTATTTTCGGCATGTGGGGCTTCTTCACGATCGTCCCTTTCATGGCGCGGACGGTCCAGCCCTTCCTGACCCATCATTTCCGCCATGTTCCCGGGATCAGCTTCATCATTCATGGCGCACCGTTCGGAACGGGCCTCATGACGGCCGGTCTGGTGCTGGCGGTCATGATCGCGCCTTTCATGACGGCCGTGATGCGGGATGTTTTCGCGGCGATGCCCAACATGCTGCGTGAAAGCGCCTATGGCCTTGGAGCCACCCGCTGGGAGGTGATGTGGAAGGTCGTGGTCCCCTGGTCCCGCTCGGGCATGATCGGTGCGATCGTGCTGGGCATGGGGCGTGCCCTGGGGGAGACCATGGCCGTGACCTTCGTGATCGGCAACGTGACGGCCGTCGGCTGGTCGCTGTTTGCACCCCGGAGCACCGTCGCGTCCCTGATCGCCCTCCAGTTCCCGGAAAGCCCGGCCGGGTCGCTGCGCCTGTCCTCGCTGCTGGCGCTGGGCTTCATCCTGATGCTGCTGTCCTTCGCCAGTCTGGCGCTCGCGCGGATGCTGCGGGGAGAGACGAAATGAGCGAGGCCGTTACCCCTACGAGCGGCTGGAAGCCCGACCCCCGCGCTGCCCGACGCCGCCGCGCCGATCATGTGGCCACCGCTTTCGGCATGGTGATGGCGGGTATTCTCGTTCTGGTGCTGGCTTCGATTCTGGGGGTCCTGCTCTCGCGGGGGCTCGCCGGTCTGTCAGCCACCGCACTCCTGAAGCCGATGGGGCCTCCGGGATCCTCTTCGGGTCTGGCGAACGCGATCATGGGCAGTCTGATCCAGACCTTTCTGGCGCTGCTGATGGCGACGCCGCTGGGTCTGGGATGCGGGATCTATCTTTCGGAATACGGGGTCAAAACCAACCGGTTCGCATCCTGTGTCCGCTTCGTCTCCGATGTGCTGATGTCGGTGCCGTCCATTCTGGTCGGTCTGTTCGTCTATCAGGTCATGGTGGCGCCGTTCGGGCATTTTTCCGCACTCGCCGGTTCCGTTGCGCTGGCGATCCTTGCGGTGCCGATCATCGTGCGGACGACCGAGGACATGCTGCGCCTTGTGCCGACCTCCATGCGCGAAGCCGGTGCCGCTCTGGGTGCCACGCGCTGGCGCGTGACGCTGTCGCTGTGCCTGCGCTCCGCCAGGACGGGTGTGCTGACCGGTATTCTTCTGGCCCTCGCCCGGGTGAGCGGCGAGACGGCACCACTGCTGTTCACGTCGCTGGGCAACCAGAACTGGTCCTTCAGCCTCAACAGGCCGATGGCGAGTCTGCCGGTGACGATCTACCAGTATGCCGGTGCGTCCTATGAAGACTGGGTGCAACTGGCCTGGACCGGTGCGCTTCTGGTGACGATGGGTGTGCTGGCCATCAACATTGCCGTCCGCGTCTCGGCGCGACGCGGATGACCCCGGGAACACTGCAGGGGATGACACAGGATTTCATGATGACCGAGACTGATCCGCAGGTGGCGAAAAGCCCTGAAGTGGCGCTGGCTGTCCGCAACCTGAACTTCTATTACGGCGAAAATCACGCCCTGCACGACATTTCGATCGATTTCCCTGCCCGTCGGGTAACGGCCATGATCGGGCCGAGCGGCTGTGGCAAATCGACGCTGCTGCGGATCTTCAACCGCATGTACGATCTTTATCCCGGCCAGCGCGCGACGGGGGAGGTGATCTTCGACGGGCGGAACATTCTTGAGCGCGATCTGGACCTGAACATCCTGCGCGCGCGTGTGGGCATGGTGTTCCAGAAGCCGACGCCGTTCCCGATGTCCATCTATGACAACATCGCCTTCGGTGTGCGTTTGCATGAGAAGCTGAGCAAGGCGGATATGGATGTCCGCGTGCAGGACGTTCTGACGCGTGTGGCGCTGTGGAACGAGGTGCGGGACCGTCTGAATGCTCCGGCGGCGGGTCTGTCGGGCGGTCAGCAGCAGCGTCTGTGCATCGCCCGCTCGATTGCGACGCGTCCGGAGGTGCTGCTGCTCGATGAACCCACCTCGGCGCTGGACCCGATTTCCACCGCACGCATCGAGGAGCTTCTCGACGAACTCAAGGAAGAGTTCACGATCGCGATCGTGACCCACAACATGCAGCAGGCTGCGCGTTGCGCCGATCAGGTCGCCTTCTTCTACATGGGGCGGCTGATCGAAGTGGACAGCGCGGACCGGATTTTCACCAATCCGAGACAGCAGCAGACCCAGGATTACATCACCGGCAGGTTTGGATAACGCGTCATGGCTGACAGATCCCACATCGTCAAAAGCTACGAACAGGAGCTGGGGCAGCTCCGCTCCATGATGGCGCAGATGGGCGGCATTGTGGAAAATCAGGTGGCGCTCGCGCTCTCCGCCATTGCGGACCGCAACGAGGAAGCCGCCGATGCGGCTGCGCGGCAGGACCCGGAAGTGGACCAGCTTGAGCGCGAGGTCGAAAGCCTTGCGATCCGCCTGCTGGCCCTGCGCAGCCCGATGGCAGGAGATCTGCGCGAAATCGTGGCGGCCCTGAAAATCACGGGCGATCTGGAACGTATTGGCGATTACGCGTCCTCCATCGCGCGTCGTTCCCTGCGCATCCGGATGCCGGAAAACCAGATCTCGCTCTCGGGTCTGCGCAGCATGGGACGGCTGGTGCAGGAGAACCTGCGCCGCTCGATCGACGCCATCACCCAGCAGGACTCCAATCGCGCCATGGAAGTCTGGCATTCGGACCGCGCCGTGGATGAGTATTACACGGCGCTGTTCCGCGAACTCGTGACGTACATGATGGAAGATGCCCGCAATATCCGGGCCTGCACGGAACTGCTCTTCATCGCCAAGAACCTCGAGCGGATCGGTGATCATGCGACCAATATCGCCGAGCGCGTCTTCTATGCGGTGACAGGCGACAACCTGCCGTCCCTGCGCCCGCGTGGTGGTCCGGCCTCTGCGATGACAGTCCCGGATGCCAGCCCTGAGCCTGACGCCCGGTGAGTGGCGCAGCGGCGGTTCGGGCCAAGGGGCTGGTTCTTCTGGTCGAGGATGATCCGGCCCTCTTGCTGATGACCTGCTACAATCTCGAACAGCGTGGCTATCGCGTCGAGACGGCGGGAGATGGGGAAACGGCTCTGGCCGCGCTGGAAGTCTCCCGCCCGGATGCGGTGGTACTGGACTGGATGTTGCCGGGCCTGTCCGGGCTGGATGTCTGCCGCCGCATCCGCGCCAATCCTGCGTTGCAGGATGTCCCGGTGCTTCTCCTGACGGCGCGTTCGGCCGAGCAGGACGCGATCCGCGGACTGGATACGGGTGCGGACGACTATCTGATGAAGCCGTGCAGCATCGATACGCTCGATGCGCGTCTGCGGGCTCTGCTGCGGCGGCACCAGTCGTCCTATGACCGGCTGTCCTTCGCGGACATTACGCTGGACCCTGAAACGCATCGCGTGGAGCGGGCCGGGCGGATGCTGTCGCTGGGGCCGACCGAATACCGGCTGCTGGATCTGCTGATCCGTAACCCGCGCAAGGTGTTTTCCCGCGAGGATCTGCTGCGGCGGATCTGGGGTCAGAACATCCATGTCGAGATCCGGACGATCGACGTCCATATCCGGCGTCTGCGCAAGGCCATTAACGGGCCGGGCGAGGCGGATCTGGTGCGGACCGTGCGGGCCGCCGGCTATGCGCTGGATGACGGTCCGGCGACGGACGGCGGCTGACACATGCCTCCCGGAGGAGGGCTCGCGCCCGCAGCGGACGCGTTGCCGCTACCGGTGGACATGCTCCTCGTCTGTGTGGCGCTGGCAGGGTGGGGGCTGGCGGTCTGGCTGCTGCTGCGCCGGTCACCGGGGCCAGCCTCTCCTCCCGATGGGTCTCTGCAACCTGTTTCCCCAGCCGATCTGCCGGTCGATCCTCTTCCCGCCTGCGCCGTGGTGCTGGACGGGCTTGGGGCGATCATTCAGGTCAACGAGGAGGCCGCGTCCCAGTTCGGGGAAACGGTGGGCGCGATCCTGCGTCATCCCGCAGCGCGCTCCGCGCTCTCGGCGGCGCTGCGGGCTCCGGTGCCCATCGGGAGCACGGCTGGCAGCGGCCGGGCGGAACTGCCACCGGTCTGCTCCACGACCTTCACGCTCGATGTGCCGGTTCCGCGTACGCTCCATCTGATGCTGCGTCGTCTTCCGGGTGGTAAGGGACAGGACAGGCGCGTTCTGGTCGTCCTCACCGATCGCAGCGAGGCGCAGGCTGCGGACCGGATGCGCATGGATTTCGTCGCCCATGCCAGCCACGAGCTTCGCACGCCACTCGCGTCCCTGAGTGGGTTCATTGATGCCTTACAGGGGGCAGCCGGGGAGAATCCGGTCATGCGTCAGCAGTTCCTCGACATCATGCGCCAGCAGTCCGAACGGCTGAAACGGCTGATCGACCGGCTGCTGTATCTGTCGCGCGTGCAGGCCCATGAGCATCAGCGTCCCCGGGACGTGGTGGAGGTGGCGGATCTCATGGCCATCGTCCTTGGGGAAGTGGCGCCCCGTTTCGAACAAAAGGGCCGCACCCTGACGGTGGAGATCGAGGACGATCTGCTGATCCGGGCCGACGAGGACGAGATGGTCCAGGTCCTGCTCAACCTGATCGAAAATGCCCTGCGCTATGGTGCGGAAGAGGGCGATCCCCTGACCCTCACCCTGTCAGCCCGGCGCGCCGTCAGTCCGGATGACCGCTGGCCCGCTGATGGAGGCGTCATTTTGGGTGTCCGGGACAGTGGCCGTGGCATGGAAGCCCATCATCTGCCGCGCCTCACCGAACGTTTCTATCGCGTCGGCCTTCCAGCCGATGGAGCTGGTCAGGGGACCGGGCTGGGCCTCTCCATCGTCCGCCATATCCTGGACCGGCATGGCGGGCGTCTGCGGATTGCGAGTGCGCCGGGCAAGGGAACGACCTGTCTGGTCTGGCTGCCGCCGGCAGGCGCCGCCCTTGCGGTTTCGCCTGTGGAATGACAGTTTCTTTCTGAAACAATCAGAGGTGTTGTGACCGTGACAGTTTTCCGGAGTTTCCGTCGTGTCGGCCTTGCGGCGCTGCTGACGGGGAGCATGTTTACCCCGCTGCATGCAGCGGATGTCCCCGACACGATCCCCGCTTGGCTGAGCGACATCAACGGCGCGCAGGCCATGTCCTGGGTGAAGGCACAGAACGACCGGACCCTGCGTCTGCTGGGTCATGGCCCGCTGTATCAGGGTCTGTATGACACATCCCTGAAGTTGCTTCAGACCCATGACCGTCTGGCATCGCCGATCCAGATTGACGGGATGATCTACAATTTCTGGCGTGACGACCGGCATCTGCGGGGCATCCTGCGCCGGACAACGCCGGATTCCTACGCGAGCGAGCATCCGGAATGGACGGTAGCGCTGGATCTTGATGCGCTGGCAGCGAAGGAAAAGCGCAACTGGGTCTACGGGGGTGTGGACTGTCTGCACAGCCAGCAGAACCTCTGCCTGCTCCATCTTTCCGACGGTGGCGAGGACGCCAAGACCGTCCGGGAGTTCGATCTGCGGACCGGAAAGTTCGTCGAAGGCGGCTTCAGCCTGCCCCATGCCAAGCAGGATTCAAGCTGGCTGGACCGCGACACGCTTCTGGTCAGTTATCCCTGGACGGATGCCGATGTTACGGAATCGTCCTACCCGTATATCGTGAAGCTTCTCAAGCGCGGGCAGTCGCTGGCGGACGCGCAGACGGTCTTTACCGGAAGCCGGAAGGACGTTGAGGTTGGCCCGGAAGTCCTGCATGACGGGGCCGGACATCAGGTGACGCTGATCCGTGAGGGACTGGATGCGTTTTCGTCCAAGCTGTTCCTGTATCGTGATGGTCAGGTGACGCAGGTCGCCATTCCCCGGAAGGCGGATGTTGCCGCCCTGTTCAATGGCCGTCTGGTGGTCCAGTTGAAGGAAGACTGGAAAGTCGGGACGCAGACTTTCCCGCAGGGCAGCGTGGTACTGGTTGATCCGGCCGCCGCGACGGTCGCACCCCAGCTTCTGGTTGCGCCGACCGGACGGCAGATGATCGAGGAAGTGTCCACGAGCCACGGCCATCTGATCGTTACGCTCTATGACAACGTGCGGGGCCGGATTTCGATCTATACGCCGTCTGGCGCAGGCTTCACGTACAGGGATCTGCCGCTGCCGCAGAACATGTCCGTCGATCTGGCCAGCGTTGATGAGGAAAGCCCGGTGGCTTATGCCGTGTCGACCGGATTCCTGAGCCCGACCACGCTGTGGGAAATCAACAGCGATACGGCTTCGGTGCAGAAGCTTCATACACTGCCAGCGCAGTTCGATGTCTCGGACCTGACGGTGGACCAGCAGGAAGTCCGCTCGACGGACGGAACCAGCGTTCCGTATTTCATCATACACCGCCGGGACATGAAGCTGGATGGCACCAATCCGACGCTGCTCTATGCGTATGGTGGATTTGAAGTGCCGCTTTTCCCGTTCTATTCGGCCGGGATCGGCAATAACTGGCTGTCGCGCGGCGGGGTCTATGTGCTGGCGAATATCCGCGGCGGCGGTGAGTTCGGACCGGCCTGGCATGATGCGGGGCTGAAGACGCATCGTCAGCGGATCTATGATGACTTCGCTGCCGTGGCGAAGGATCTGATGGATCGGAAGGTGACGTCCCCGCAGCATCTGGCAATCCAGGGCGGCTCCAACGGTGGTCTGCTGATGGGTGTCGAGTTCACGCAACACCCGGATTTCTGGAAGGCCGTCGATATCGAAGTGCCGCTGCTGGACATGATGAATTACGAACACATGTCGGCTGGTGCGTCCTGGGTGGGCGAGTACGGGACGGTCTCCATTCCGGAGCAGAAGGCGTTCCTGCGCGGGATTTCCCCGCTTCAGAACCTCAAGCCGGATGTGAAATATCCTGTACCGTTTATCGAGACGACCACCAAGGATGATCGCGTCGGCCCGGTTCATGCCCGTCGTTTTGCATGGCGGATGAGCGAACTGAAGCTGCCCTATTATTACTGGGAGCAGGTGGCGGGTGGGCATGGCTTTGGTGCCAGCCAGAAGGAAATCGCCCAGACGCAGGCGCTCAGCTATGCCTATCTGTGGTCCGAACTGGGCCGGACGCACTGAGGCTTCGCGTCATGCGGATATGAAAAAGGGCGCTCTCACGAGCGCCCTTTTTTGTGCCGGTAAGGGTGAGGATCAGCCGGGGCGGCGGCTTCGGTCCAGCAGGCACCAGCCTCCGATCAGCACGGCGCCGATCAGGGGAATGGCGCCGATCGTGATCGTGCCGTCCGGGTAGTCGAAGGCCATCATGACCAGAACGAAGCCCAGAAATCCGAGGGTGGCCCATGTCGTATAAGGCGCGCCGGGCATGTTGAAGCCTGTTGGCGCGATATCGCCGCGGTTGATCGCTGCCCGCAGGCGGAGCTGACACAGCAGGATGAAGCCCCACGTGCTGACGATGCCGAGTGCCGAGAAGTTCAGGACGATTTCGAACACGCGGGACGGGATGAGATAGTTCAGCATCACGCCCACGAGGTACACGGCCAGTGTGGTGAGGATGCCGACATAGGGCACGGAGCTTCGGTTCAGTTTGCCCAGGGCCTTGGGGCCAGACCCGCCAAGCGCCAGTGCGCGCAGGACGCGTCCCGTGGAATAAAGGCCGGAATTGAGGCTGGAGAGGGCGGCGGTCAGGACCACGACATTCATGATGGTGCCGATCCCCGGGATGCCCAGAGCCTGAAAGAACGTCACGAACGGGCTGGTACCGGCATGGTATTCCGTCCAAGGCAGCAGGCAGACCAGCAGGATGACGGAACCCACATAGAACAGGGCAATCCGCCAGATCACGCTGTTGATGGCGCGGGGGAGGATTTCTCGGGCGTCCTCGCACTCACCCGCGGCCGTCCCCAGCAGTTCGATGCCTGAATAGGCGAACACCACGCCCTGAAGCAGCATGAGAGCCGAGAAGAGCCCATGCGGAAAGATACCGCCGTTTTCGGTAATCAGGTGAAACCCGGTCGTATGGCCCGCGACCGGCATGCGTGTGCCGAGAATGAGGGCGCCAGCGATGAGAAAGAGTGCCAGCGCCACGACCTTGATGAGGGAGAACCAGAACTCCATCTCGCCGAAATAGCGCACGCCGATCATGTTCATGGTGCCGACGATCGCCAGCGCCACAAGTGCGAAAACCCATTGCGGAACCGGCAGGAACACCGCCCAATAATGCATGTAGAGCGCCACGGCCGTGATATCGACGATGCCTGTCATGGCCCAGTTCAGGAAGGACAGCCATCCTGCCATGTAGGCGGCACGTTCGCCGAGGAACTCACGCGCATAGGTTACGAAGCTGCCGCTGGTCGGGCGGTACATGACGAGTTCGCCCAGCGCACGCAGGATCAGGAACGAAAAGACGCCGCAGATCGCATAGATGATCGCAAGGGACGGGCCAGCCACCTGAAGGCGTGAACCCGCGCCCAGGAACAGTCCCGTGCCGATGGCGCCACCGATGGCGATCATCTGCACATGACGGCGTCCCAGGTCCTTGTGATAGCCTTCCTCGCTGATGGCCCCTTCGTGATGGGTCGGGGGGTGAGCTGGAGCCGGGCTTGTCGTCATCTGCACGTCCTGGGAAGTCATCGGAAAAGGTGTCGGTGAAGCTGAAAGGGGCATGACGGGAGGCGGCGCCGGGAGGGTCTACGCTTCATGCGCGGCAGCTATGTGTTGCATGCATGGGAACATAGGGGAAAGTTGCCGCATTGCCAACGCGGATTGCTTGCACAGATGAAACTGTCTGCCGGACTGTGCCTTCAGTGTCCCGGCGGGACGGCCATGCAGGCCATTCCCTGTCCGGAAAGAGTTGAGCAGGCCTGTGCCGCCCCGACACGACTGATTCCCGTCAGACGGGCACGCCAGACCGTGGTGCCGTGGCTTGGCGTAGGATGAACTTCGATTCGGGCAGACTGAAGCGGCGTAAATGCGGCCTGCCGTGCCATGGTGGCCGCGAATTTTGCCTGTCCGATACTGGCAAAAGCGCCCACCTGCACGGCCCAGGGGCCATAGCTTCCGGGGCGGCGGTATCCAACCACCAGGGTGGTTGATTCCGTGGGCTGTACCGGCAGCGTATGAGGCGTCGGAATGGTGGGGGCAGGCGGGAGCGGCCGGGAAGATACCGGCTCCTGAAGGGTGAGCGTATCGCCCGCAGGTCTGGAGACGACTGTCGCAGCAGGTGGGGCGAGTTGTGGGGTGCTGACGGGCTGCACGGCACAGGGCACATCGGGGTCGTAAGCATCGTCCGGGTTGCACGGAACCGCGCTGGGGGCTGCGATCGGCGACTGGGCGGCGGCGGATGTGACATGGCGGCTGGCCCAGACCTGTCCGACACTTCGTGATGCCGTCATGACCGGGGCCTGCACGGTCTGCGCAGGAGCCAGGCCGGCGAGGGCGGTGCCGGACTGGGAGGCGTTCAGCTGATCGGCGCTGGCATAGGCGGCCAGCGGACCGGTCATGGCGACCTGCGTGCCGAGATGGGGGGTGATGCTTGCGACGTAATTGACGGTTTCGCTGGGAAGCTGACGCCCTTCGTAAAGATAATCCTCAAGCCGCTGCGGACCAGCATTGTAAGCAGCGAGAAAAGCCGGAGCACCGTATTTCCGGGCGAGGATGCTGATATAGCCCGTACCCGCCATGATGTTGTCATGCGGCTCATAGGGATCCGCCCGCAGACCGTAGCGCGAGCGCATGTCCGCATAGGTCTGGGGCATGAGCTGCATCAGACCCATCGCGCCGGAATGGGAGGTGATGGGTCGTCCATTCAGGAACTGGTGTCCGCCCGACTCCTGATGGATGACAGCACGGATCCAGTCCTGGGGAATCGAGAACCGGCTGGCAGCCTGCACGATATAGGGCCGCCATGGATCACTCGCCGGACCCGGGGCGCGATAGGCGCCGCTGGAGGCATAGTAACGGTTGTAGGGAGAGCGCTGGGACGCGCAGCCTGCAAGGGTTGCGAGGCTCAGGATGATGGTTCCCGTCTGAAGGAAGACTCGCCTTTTCCTGCGCATCATAAACCCACTGTTAATCTTTTATGCCGATGATGAGCGCTGTCCGAAAGAGAAGGCAGACGAACGGTGACCACGGAGACTCCGGAAAACGAAACCCCGGTCAAGAAGGGGGGTAAGCGCAAGATCATCATCCTTGCAGTGCTGGCATGCCTGCTTCTGGCGGGTGGTGGAGCCTTTGCATGGAAGCATTTTCATCACGCGGCAACCCCGGCGGTGAAGACGGCCGCCCAGCCGGTGAAATGGACGATCATCACCATTCCGACCATTCTCTCCAATCTCGACTCCGGGACGGATCGCACGCGATATGTCCGGATCGGTGCCCGGCTTGAGATCGAGGACGGCAAGAACGCTGCAAACGTGGCCGCTCTGATGCCGCAGATTCAGGACGCTTTCCAGACCTGTCTGCATGGAATGCAGCCATCGGAGCTTTCCGGCAGCGGCATTTACCGGCTGCGGGAAACGATGCTGGCGCAGATCACCAACATCGTGGCGCCCCTTCGGGTGAGGGATCTCTTTTTCGTAGAGGTGCTGGTGCAGTGAGCGACGACCGACAGGCCGATACCGCTTTTGCGGACTATGACGCTGACATGCCTGCCGCTGCCTTTCCGCTGTCCGGACAGGATATGGGAGGATTCGGGCACGATAATGGTCAGGAACACGTCCTCAGCCAGGCCGAGATCGACAGTCTTTTCGGCAAGGACTCTACAGTCAGTGGACCTTTGGACAGCAGTGGCATCGAGCGGGTGGTCAGCACATCGGGTGTGTCCTCTGAGCGACTGCCCATGCTTGAGGTCGTTTTCGACCGTTTCACCAGAATCCTGACGACGAGCCTGCGCAATTTCACCAGTGACAACGTCGAGGTCTCCATGGATCGCCTGGGGTCCCAGCGTTTTGGGGACTATCTTGAAAATGTGCCCGGACAGGCCATGTTCGCGGTCTTCAAGGCGGAGGAATGGGACAATTACGGCATCGTCGTGCTGAGTTCCCCTCTGATCTACAGTATCGTGGATGCGCTGCTCGGAGGGCATGTCCGCAGTGACAGTCCGGCCACCGGTCCGGCCGGCCGACAGACGGGGCGGCATCATACCGCCATTGAACGCGCTCTGATCGAACCGATGGTCAGGATTATCCTGGACGATCTGGAAACAAGTTTCAGTCCGCTCTGCGCAGTCAATTTTCATTTTGAGCGGCTGGAAATGAATTCACGCTTTGCGATGATCTGCCGCGCCGGAAACGGTGTGGTCACCGCCCGTTTCGGAATTGATATGGAAGGTCGGGGTGGTGATGTGGACGTGGTCTTGCCGCACGCCACACTCGAACCTGTCCGGGACATCCTGCTGCAGCAGTTCATGGGTGAGAAATTCGGCCATGACGGCATGTGGGAGAATCACCTTGCCCAGGAACTCTGGCAGACGGATCTGACCCTTGATGCCGTTCTGGAAGAGCAGACGGTGAATCTGAAAGACATCATGAAGCTCGCTCCTGGAGACCAACTGGTCCTGCGTCGCAAGCCGGATGCCCTCGTCAGTCTGCGCTGTGGAGAACATGTGCTTTTCACCGGGCGTGTGGGTCGCAGGCAGGGGCAGGTCGCCGTCAAGATCGAAGAAGTTCTCAACCAGAAACCCGGCACGGATCGTGCCGTATCCTATAGCTGAGCGGAGCATATTTCATGGACAGATTTCAGCTCGGGATCGAGATTGCCCTGTCAGTGCTGCTGCTGGTGACGATTTTCTATAGTCTTTATCTGGGACGGGCTCTGTCCGTTCTCCGACGTGATCGCGGCCAGCTCGATGCCCTGATCGCCAGTCTCCAGTCCAGCAGTGCACAGGCCCAGTCCGGTATTGACCACCTGCGTCAGACGACGGAACTCGTCGGGCGCGCTCTGGGCAAGACTGTCGAATCCGGCAGGAGTCTGAAACGGGATCTGGCGATGCTGTGTGACCGGTCCGAGACCCTTGCCCAGCAGCTGGAATCCCTTCTGCCGGCCGGCCGCGTTGCGGCAGCCAGCGTAAAAGCCGCGCCCCGTGTCGAAGAACGCCCTGAGGATACTTCGTTCCGCTCCGCACTTCGCCTGAAACCGGACGAAATACGGACGATGAAGCCCAGTGGCAGCAAGAGTGCTGCGGAGCGTGAACTTCTGCGTGCCCTTCGTCAGAAGCAGGGATAATCCGTCATGTTCTTCCGTATCCTGCATCTCGCCTGCGGTCTGATGATTGTTCTTCTGGGGGTCAAGATCTACGCGATCGCGGGCGATCTGATGGATGACACGGATTCTGCCTCGTCGTCCCTGACAGCCGTGGCCATGGCGCAGCCCCAGCCCCAGCCCCAGCCTGATGCCCCTGCATCCGTTGCCCCCCCGGTTCAGTCTTCCAGAACGGCTGAACCTCCGGCTTCTCCGCCTGTGGCTGTTCCGAAAACAGATGATCTCTGTGTCCATGGTGGCTGTAAAGGATCCGCACCGGCGGTTCAGACATCTACCGCACCGCCGGCAGATCCCGCACTGGCGGAACAGCTTGCTTCCCGCGAAAAGGAGCTGGATCGCAGGGATGCGGCCCTGAATGATCGCCAGCGTCTCGTTGATGCGGCCGAGGAAGAATTGCAGCGTCGTATGACGGCTCTGGAGAACTCCCGGACTGCACTTGAAACAAGCGAGCAGCATACGGATCAGCTGCGGAATGAAGATGCGGATCGGCTGGTCAAAATCTATCAGGCGATGAAACCGGAGGATGCGGCGGCGATCTTCAATATTCTGGATCTGCGCGTCGGGGTGGCGCTGCTCAACAAAATGAACCCGCGCAAGGCTTCCGCCATCATGGAGGCCATGTCTCCACAGCGGGCCATTCTGGCTACGCAGCTCCTTGTGAATTCCCATGCGCGGCCTGCTACCCGGATTGGTGGCAACGGATGAGGCGGCCCTTTCTGGTCACGGTTCTGGGACTGTCGTTTCTCGGAACGGCGCTGGCTGAGCCGGCTGCGAAAGTCCCCGGACCAAAGTCCGGACCGGGGGAAACACATCCTCCAAAAGCCGTGGATGGAGGGCTGTTACCTGCTGGATGGTCTTTTCTAAACGATCCGTCTCCTCTTTTCCCACACCCCGAAAAAGCCATACAGGAGAAGCGGGCTTCTGCTGGAACCAGTTCACCTTCTGGAGTTCCGGTCACGGGGATGACAGTCCCGTCTGTGGACCGCTCCGTACAGATTCCCGCAGCGACTGGATTGTGGTTGCCTCTGGGTGAACTGACACCGGTGGCAGCCTTCCGGAACGGGCAGAATATCGTACTCGTAGCGGCAGGGCGCCACGTCCTTGATACGGCAGGTCTGGCGGGGATCGGGCCTTTTACGTCGGTTTCCAGCCGGATCCTGCCGGATGTGACGGTCATTACCATTGGATTGTCGGATGAACGCAATCCTGTTCTTCGGCCGGTTGGGGCTGGCTGGACCGTATCGGTTGCCGCAGATGTAAAGCCTCAGGCCGACATGCTTCTGGGACAGGACGGAAATGCGCTGACGTTCATGCCGCCCGTTGAAGAGGGGCTACCACAGGTTGTTGCGCTGGATGATCCTGATTCGGGGCGCAGGCTTCTGTTGGGAATGACGCGCTCGGGACGCATTCAGCAGACCATGCGTCGTCTGGGAACCGGCTTTGCAGTTCGGAGCAGCCTGATCGGTGTGGTGGTTGCGGCTGATTCCGACACCATAGAACTGCGGCAGACAAGCGGGAAACTGGTTCTGGATACGACGGGACCGGACAGTTTTCCGTTGATGGCGTCCAACCGGCTTCAACCCTATGGCTCCTCTCTGAGTGGTGTCAGTCTGAGCGCAGGGACTCCAGAAGAATTACGGGAGGCTCTCAGGCGGAGTGTAATCTCCGCAGCCCTGGCGTCTTCGGGGGAGCGTTTTGACGCGCGCATGCGGGTTGCGCAGGCGGCGGCCCGGGCTGGTAATGGGCCTCTCCTGGGGGAAGTTATGCAGGTTGCCTTGCAGGACTGGCCTGAAGGTGTGGAAAAACCCGAGGCCCGCCGCCTGCAACAGATATCGGCCGTGCTGAATGCCCGGTCAGGCTCCTCTCCTCTGGCGGAAGATGGAGGAAGCACACCCGAAGACCAGCTCTGGCGCGGAATGATGCGGATGCTTCTGCCATCTGCCAGTCGCTCGGGACAGGTGGCATCAGGGTCTGCCGAAAATGACCGCCTTCATACGGCTGATCTTCTTGCGACGGGCCTTCCCGTTCTTCAGGCTTATGCAGCGCCTTTGCGGGACCGTCTGTTACCAGCGGCCACGGAGTGGGTCGCACGGTATGGAAGTGACGGGGCCACGAAAGTTCTGGATCAGTTGCCGGATGCCCCGCAGGTGCCTCTTGCGAAAGCTCTTCTGGCGGTTCGTCGGCATGCGCCAGATGCGGAGGCAAAACTGTCCGTCCTTTCGCATGATCCATCGCCTCTGGTCTGGCCCGTTGCGCGGGAAGCGTCCCTCCGGCTGGCACTTGAGAAAAAGACTCTCACTCCGCAGGGTGTTGCCGATCAGATGGATGGCATCCTGCCGGCCCTTCGGATTTCAGGACGGGAAAAGGCTGGTCGTTTTCTGCAGATCGAGGCCCTGATGGAAGGTGGGAACCTTGGAGGCGCTGCGGCTGCCGTGCAGGAATGGTGTCATCTGTATCCGGA
The DNA here is from genome assembly GCF_047722525.1 of Gluconobacter sp. Taxonomy (GTDB): domain Bacteria; phylum Pseudomonadota; class Alphaproteobacteria; order Acetobacterales; family Acetobacteraceae; genus Gluconobacter. Next base: position 44,458 of record NZ_JBDNYY010000006.1, on the reverse strand, counting down.
TGATGCCTCCGGGGTTCAGTCGCAGAAGACGGAGATTATTCGACGGATGGCACAGTCTGCGTCTCCGGGAGGGAGGCAGAACATGAATGAGGTTGCCTTTCTGAAGGATGCGTTGGCTACAGCATCTGACAATGCTTCCCGACGGGATATTCTCGATGGTCTGGCGCGTCGTTACGAAGCACTGGGGTTGCCGGATCAGGAGCGGGAGACGCTACGCAGCCTTCTGGCTTCCGAAAGCGGCTCGCAGGCAATGAATGTCCGGATTCGGCTGGCCGGACTTGAGCTCGATATGGGAGATCTCAAGGCTGCCCGACAGGATCTCGCGGTTTTTGCCGAAGGGTCTCCTGATGCTGCTCTGGCGCTTCCCGGAGGGAGCAGCAGCCAGACCGTGGAAGTGGCGCTTCTGAAGGCGCGCATCGCGCTTGCGGATCATCGCTCTGATGAAGCGGCAGGAGAGCTTGCGACCATTCGGGACCCCCGCGCTTGGGTGCTGCGGGCCCAGATGGCTGAGAAAGCCGGGGAGTGGTCCCGGGCCGTGGAGGCGCTTTTACCCATGCTGGATGGTCTGCCGACGGCTGGTGATGCTACGAAGGCCTCGCTGTCACCGGAGCAGCAGGCCCTTGTCCTGCGCCTTGGTGGGGATGCGTCCCGGGCGCAGGATCAGCAGGTGCTCACAAATCTGCAGACGCGATTTGGAGCCCTGATGAAAGGAACACCGTCTGAAGGTGTTTTCCATTTGCTGACGGGAGGCCATGAAAGCGCATCTTCGCCTGTTTCCGCAGGTGGGTAGTTTCCGTTTAGGGCTGAACGGCGGGGCGATGGCCTTCGAGGAAAACCCTGATGCCGTATGCCATGAACTGTTCAAGGTTTTCTTTTGAACGACTGGGTTTGCAATGTGTGAGCTGTCCCAGCATGGGGCCACCCAGTGTCATGCCAAAGAGCAGGTCCGAAGCTTCGGGAATGTCGGGAATATCCAGTCTGCCCGCTTCGGACTGGGTGGTCAGCCAGTTCTGGATCGGCAGGACGCGGCCCGAAAGCTGGAAAAGATCTGCGACAAGCTGTCGGACTGCGGGATTACGGCTGGTTTCCGTAATGACGGAACGAAGCAGGCTCAGGCGTTCGTCACAGAACATGCACGCTGCGATACTGGTCATCAGGCCCAGAAGCTGTTTTTCCAGAGGATCCGTGGGCAGCGGTGTGTAGTGTATGGGGGCGAAAAGCCGCTCCAGGATCAGGGTCTCGAAAAGGATCTGTTTGGAGTCGAAGAATTGATAGAGGGTTTTCTTGGACATGCCGGAGCAGGCCGCGATACTGTCCATCGACGCGGCATGATAGCCGTGTGTGGTCAGAACCGCGCTGGCTGCGTCCAGAATCCGGGTGCGTCTTTCCGCTTCGTCGAGTTGTGCAGGACGACCACAGCAGGGCTGTTTCCGCTCTTCGGACTGGCTGGTCGACGAACTGCGCAAGATCAACTCCGATATTATTTCACAGACTGAATTGACGTCTGTCAAAGAAACCCGCTAGTTTCCACCCTCGCAGGAAACTAGCGGGTTTCTGTATCACAGGATAGCGGCCGTATCATGCCTTCTTTTCAGAAAATGTCTTTGAATTCTTCTGCTGCCCTGTCTCCGGTCGGTCCGTGGGGTGGGAAGAGAACCTTCCTGGTGCCGTTTCTGGCGTTTCCGCTGCTGGTGGCGGGGTGTCAGAAAAAAACGCCTCCTCCGCAGATGCCGCCGCAGCCTGTTGATGTCGTGACGCTGAAAACGCAGCCGGTCACGCTTGAAACGTCCCTGCCGGGGCGGACAGATGCCTATGAGCAGGCGCAGATCCGGCCGCAGGTGAATGGCGTCATCGTCTCGCGCGATTTCGAGCAGGGTGCTGACGTCAAGGCCGGACAGCAGCTTTTCCAGATCTATATCGCGCCGTATCAGGCCGCATACGATCAGGCGAAAGCCCAGCTTCTGAATGCCCAGGCCGCAGCCGCGCGGGCAAACGGTCAGTTGAAGCGCTATCGTCCGCTGGTGGCGGCGCACGCGGTGAGTTCGCAGGATTTCGACAATACACTGGCCACGGCGCGTGAGGCCGAGGCACAGGTGGCACAGGCGAAGGCTTCCGTGGAAGCTGCCGCCGTCAATCTGAACTATACGCATGTCCGTGCGCCCATCAGCGGTCGGATCGGCCGTACACTGTATACGCCGGGCGCGTTGCTGACGGCGGGACAGACCCAGCCGATCGCAGTCGTGACGCGGCTTGATCCGATTTACGTGGACGTCAACCTGGCAGCGTCCGACATGCTGCGTCTGAAGCGTGAACTGGCGAACGGGCAGGTCGAGCGGAGTGGCGCGGATGCAGCAGCGGTCAGCTTGAAGCTGGAAGACAGTTCCGATTATCCGGCACGTGGCAAGCTTCAGCTTTCGGAAGTTACGGTGGATCCTTCAACTGGTACGCTCGTCATGCGGGCAGTTTTTCCGAATCCCGATCATCTGCTGCTGCCGGGCATGTTCGTGCATGCGCATATTCAGGAAGGTATTGATCCGAACGGTTTGCTGGTGCCGCAGGTTGCCGTGGCGCGGGATGCCAAGGGCAATCCTTACGTCATGATCGTGGACGGTGAGAACAAGGTCAGCCAGCGTTCCATTCAGGTCTCGCGGACGGTCGGGGAATCCTGGCTGGTTTCGGGTGGTCTGAAGGTGGGCGAGAAGGTGATCGTGAACGGTCTGCAGAAGGTCCAGCCGGGCGCGAAGGTGGCACCTCACGACGTGCCTGCCGAAGCCCCGTCCGCAAGTTCTGCGGGAAAGGCGGAGTAACCCCGCATGTCATTGTCCCGCTTCTTCATTGACCGGCCCATCTTTGCATGGGTCATCGGTCTGATCATCATGCTCGTCGGCGCCGTGGCAATCACGCGCATGCCGATTGCCCAGTATCCAAGCATCGCGCCGCCGCAGATTGCCATTTCGGTCATGTATCCGGGTGCATCGGCCGAGACGGTGAACAACACGGTCGTACGCCCGATCCTGCAGCAGATGTATGGTCTGGATCATCTCGAATATCTGTCGGCCTCGTCCTATGCGAGCGGGCAGATGGAGATCGACCTGACGTTCGAGCAGGGAACGAACCCTGACATCGCGCAGGTTCAGGTCCAGAACAAACTCCAGCTTGCCCAGCCGCGCCTGCCGACGGAAGTGACGGCCCAGGGCCTGAGCATCACGAAGGCCACCAAGAACTTCATGATGGTTCTGGCCTTCATTTCTGAAGACGGCAGCATGTCCGGACAGGACATCGCGGATTATGTGGCGTCCAACATTTCCGACCCGCTGTCGCGTGTGTCGGGTGTGGGTGATCATACGCTGTTCGGTTCCGAATATGCGATGCGCGTCTGGCTGGACCCGTCCAAGCTGTACAATTTCGGCCTGACGGTCGGGGATGTGCAGTCGGCGATCTCGGCACAGAACATTCAGGTCTCGTCTGGTGAACTTGGCGGTCTTCCGGCCAAGAAGGGCATTGGTTTCGATGCCACGATCATCGGTCCGACACGTCTGAGTACGCCGGATCAGTTCAAGGAGATCCTGCTCAAGGTGCAGCAGGATGGCAGCCAGGTGCGTCTGAAGGACGTGGCGCGGGTCGAACTCGGCGCGCAGAGCTATGCGCTGGGCTCGGTTTATAACGGTCATCCCGCGTCCGCGATGGCGCTCAAGCTGGCACCGGGTGCGAACCAGCTCAAGACCGAGGCCGCTGTGCGGGCGCGTCTGGGTGAGCTGAGCCGGTATTTCCCGCCGGGACTGAAGCTTGTCTATCCGCTGGATACCGAGCCGTTCATTACGCTCTCCATCCATGAGGTGGTCGAGACGCTGATTGAGGCCATTGTCCTCGTGTTCATCGTCATGCTGATCTTCCTGCAGAACTTCCGCGCGACGCTGATCCCGACGATCGCGGTGCCGGTGGTGCTGCTGGGGACGTTCGGGCTGATGTCCATTCTGGGCTACAGCATCAACACCCTGACCATGCTGGCCATGGTTCTGGCCGTTGGTCTGCTGGTCGATGATGCGATCGTGGTGGTCGAGAACGTCGAACGTGTCATGACGGACAAGGGGCTGTCTCCCAAGGAAGCGGCCCGCGTTTCCATGGACGAGATCTCGGGCGCGCTTGTCGGCATCGTGCTGGTGCTGACGGCAGTGTTCCTGCCGATGGCGGCCTTTGGTGGTTCGACGGGTGTGATCTATCGGCAGTTTTCCATCACGATCGTTGCGGCCATGTGGCTGTCGGTTCTGGTGGCGATGGTCATGACGCCTGCGCTTTGCGCCTCCATGCTCAAGCCGACACATAAGGGCCATGAGCGTGGTCCTGCGGCCTGGTTCAACCGGACGTTCGATCGCCTGACGAACGGGTATATCGGTGGTGTGAAATGGATGATCCGCGTGCCGGTCGTGAGCATGATCGGGTTCGCGCTGCTGACGGCGCTGGTCGGGTTCCTGTTCATGCGGGTGCCGGGTGGCTTCCTGCCGGATGAGGATCAGGGGATCATTTTCGGGCAGGTCACGATGCGCAACGGGGCGACCCAGGAGCAGACGGCGGCCGTCAACCAGAAGATCACCGATTACGTGCTCAAGACCTATGGGCAGTATGTGGAATCCGTCTTTACCATGTCGGGCTTCAGCTTCGCCGGGCAGGGACAGAGTGCGGGTGCATTCTTCATCCGGATGAAGCCCTGGGATCAGCGGCCCGGGTCGAAACATACGACCATGACGGTGTCGCGCGAGATCATGATGCATTTCTGGATGGATCCGGAAGCGCAGATCTTCGCCGTCAATCCGCCGGCGGTGATGGAACTGGGCAATGCGACCGGCTTCGATCTCGAGCTGGAAGATACCGGACATCTGGGTCATGACGCCCTGCTGGCAGCGCGAAACCAGATCCTGCGGGAAGCGGCACAGAACCCGCTGCTTCAGGCGGTGCGTCCGCTGGGCATGGAGGATGCGCCGCAGTTCAGTCTGGATATCAACCGTGAACGGGCCAATGCGCTTGGTCTGACCAATGCGGACATCAACACGACGCTCGAAGGGGCTCTGGGCTCCATCTACGTCAACCAGTTCATGCGTAATGACCGCGTCAAGCAGGTCTATATCCAGGGCGAGCCCTGGGCCCGCATGACGCCGGAGGATCTGAACCGCTGGTATGTCCGCAATGCGATGGGGACGATGGTGCCGTTCAACGCCTTCGCATCGGGGCATTGGGTCAATGGGCCGCAGAAGGTCGAGGACTATAACGGCCTGAACTCCTATGAAATCCAGGGGCAGCCGGCCGTAGGCGCAAGCTCGGGGCAGGCCATGGCGGAGATGCAGAAGCTGCTGGCCAAGCTGCCGCGTGGCATCGGCTATGAATGGACGGGCCTGTCTTTCGAGCAGCTTGCTTCGGGTGGATCGACGGCGCCACTTTATGCTCTGGCTGTCGTGGTCATCATGTTCTGTCTGGCAGCGCTTTATGAAAGCTGGGCCATTCCGTTCGCGGTGCTGCTCGTGCTGCCGCTGGGTGTGCTCGGTGCCATCGCGGCGACGCTCGGGCGTGGGCTTTCCAACGACGTCTATTTCCAGGTGGGGCTGCTGACGACGGTTGGCCTCTCGGTGAAGAATGCGATCCTGATCGTGGAATTCGCCAAGGCCTTCTTCGAAAGTGGAGAAAGTCTGGAGGACTCGGTTCTGGAGGCCGGGCGCGAGCGTCTGCGTCCGATCCTCATGACCTCGATCGCGTTCGTCTGTGGTGTGTTTCCGCTGGCGATTGCGACGGGTGCGGGATCGGCGGCGCGTGTGGCGATCGGAACCTGCGTGGTGGGCGGCATGGTGTCCGCGACACTGCTGGCGATCTACTTCGTGCCGGTCTTCTTCGTGGTGGTGCTGCGTCTCTTCCGGGTCACGCGGGCCCGTGACCGCAAGGACCCGTACGCCCATCTGGACAACAAGGCGGCGCCTGTCGCCGAAGGGGAGCACGGCGCATGAAGGCCCGTCTCGGACTTACTCTCGGCTTTCCCGGTCTGCTGCTGGTGTCGGGCTGCAACATGGCCCCCACCTACCATCAGCCGACCCAGGCCATACAGAACAGCTATCCTGCGGATACGGGTTCGAAGAACGCTGCGGCCGTTCGCAAGGTGGCCGATCTGGGGTGGGAGGATTTCTATACCGACCCACGCCTGAAGGTACTGGTTGAGCTGGCACTCAGAAACAACCGGGACATTGCCGCGCAGGCTGCGGCCGTGAAGGTCGCACGCGGACAGTACGAAATCCAGAATGCCTCGCTTTTCCCGATCATCTCGAGCGGGGGGCAGGGCCTGTTTCTTGGACCGTCCGATACGGCGGGTTTCTCCTTCGCGCCGGGTCTGGGCACGAATGTTTCCACTTTGCGCCTGTATCAGACGTCCATCGGCTTTTCGTCCTATGAGGTCGATCTGTGGGGCCGCATCCGCAACCTGACCCGCCAGCAGGCGGAGACGGTGCTGAACAATGTGGAAAATACCCGCAACGTCCTGCTCACGACCGTTTCGCAGATCGGCACGACCTACATCCAGTGGCTTGCGGATCGTGAAGAACTCCGGGTGACGCGCGACACCCTGAAATCGGAAAACGACACGCTGCGCCTGACGCAGCTTGCCTATGACAACGGGGAAGCGGATGCCCTGACGCTTGCGCAGGTCAAGACACAGGTCGAGCAGGCTTCGGCTTATGAGTCGCAGTACATGCGGGCTGTTGCGGATGACGAACATGCCCTCCAGCTTCTGGTGGGGACGCCGCTGCCGGCCACGCTGCCCGAGCCTGCGCCATTCGGGGCGCAGACGATGATCAGTGACCTGCCCGAAGGTCTGCCATCGGACCTGCTGGCGCAGCGCCCGGATATCCGGGCGGCCGAGCACACGCTGATCGGCGCGAATGCCAATGTGGGTGCGGCGCGCGCGGCTTTCTTCCCGCGCGTGACGCTAACGGCGTCCGAAGGTACGAGCTCGCTTCAGTTCCGCAAGCTCTTCACGCCGGGTGCGGAAACATGGACGGTTTCGCCGTCGATCAGTCTGCCGATCTTCACCTGGGGCCAGAGCGAGGGCAACCTCATGATGGCGAAGGGGCAGAAGCTGCAATATGCCGCGCAGTACGAAAAGGCCGTGCAGACGGCATTCCGCGAGGTATCCGATGCCCTGACGGCCCGTGAGACCTATACGACGCAGGACCGTCACATGACGTCCCTCGTGGAGCAGTCGCAGAAAGCTTTCGACCTGGCGATGATGCGCTACCGGGCCGGGATCGACAGCTACCTGACGACCCTGACCCAGCAGCGAGCGCTCTATCAGGCGCAGCAGAACGCCATCATGATCCGGGCCGCACGGTTTCAGAACATTGTGACATTGTATCGCGCGCTCGGGGGTGGGTGGAGCCAGAAGACGGTTTCGCCTAAGGTGCCCGCACAAACGCACTGACCGGAGAGCATCATGCGCAGGTTGATTGTCCCAGTACTGGCCGTCCTTGCCGTTTCAGGCGCGACCTTCGGCACGGCTATGGCGCAGGATGCGGGCGATGACGGTCCCAAGAAGCCGAGCATGCATGACCTGTACCACAATTCATCCCTGCCCAAGAGCCATGCCGATTTCAGCCGGTACCGGTATCGTCCTCCCGGGGACAAGGTGATCGAGCAGCCGGATGCCTTCCGGCTGCTGTTCCAGACGAAAGACGGTCAGCCGGACGGTTACGCCGAACGCCGTGGCACCTCGGTGTTCTACTATGATCGTTTCGGCAAGCTGCGGCAGATCCAGCCTCTGCCGGAAGACGCGAGCGTCGACTGATTTTCCGCTTCGATGAAAACCTGCCCTGAGTCATCAGGGCGGGTTTTTTTTAATGGAAGTTCAGGATGGCAGGGGTACTGAAGGCGTGGCGGTCGTATCGGGTTTCCAGAGCCGGTATCCATTGGCGGCCAGCAGGACGAAACCGGCATACAGGACTGCTGTCGGATACAGGCCGCGGCTGATGAAAAGGGCCACATAGGCACTGTCCACCACGATCCACAGGAGCCAGGTCTCGCGGTAGCGCATTGTGTCCCAGCACTGGGCAACGATGCTGTAGGCGGTGAGTGTGGCATCCGTGACGGGCGTGGGATCATTGGTGAAGCGGGCAAGGACGAAGGCCCAGACCGCGCTGCCCGCGGCCCCCCAGAGCATTCCCTTCAGAAGGGTGCGGAGGGCGGGACGACGGACATGGATCCGGCCATCCGGTTTTTCCATCTGCTTCCAGTGTCGCCATCCGTAGACGACGTACAGACAGAACGCGATCTGAAGTCCCGCATCGGCATAAAGCCGCGCCTTCACGAAAACCCAGCAATAGAGCCCCGCCGCAGCCAGTGAGACAGGCCAGCAGATCATGCTGCGCCGGGACGTCAGCCAGACGGCCAGCGCGCTCAGGACGGCACCCAGGATTTCGGTCAGGGACATGGGAGCGCCTGAAGGGTCTGTGTCAGCCAGTTCAGGAACTGCTGTCCTGCGGAGGAGGCGAACCAGTGCGCATGGCCCAGCAGGTAATCCGTATAGGCGGCTTTTACGCCGACTCTGTCGTGGACGAGTGTTTCGTAATAGGCCACTTCGGAGAGGGCATATTCGACATGCACCAGCGGAAGAAAGAGGGGCACCAGACGCCGTTCTTCAGCCGAGAGAGCATAGTGTGACAGATAGCCTGAAAGGAAAGCTTTCAGCCGCTCATGAATGACAGGACAGTCGTTTTCGGGTTCGAGCCATGCGATGGCGGTGCGTTCGATCGCGACCGCCAGATCATAGGCGGCACAGGTCCGGTCCGACATGCCGAAATCAAGGATGCCGCAGACCTGCGCATCGGCTCCCGTGTCGTTCCAGAACAGGTTTGAGGGGTGCCAGTCCCCGTGTCCCCATCGGGGGTGGATCGTGCCGAGATACGGTTTCAGCCGTGCATGAAATGGCAGAAGGGCTGCGGGGATGTCCTTGCGCCAGAAATGATGGGTCAGCGCCTCGGTCAGTCCGCTCTGCTGCGGGATCCAGCGTTCCAGCCCGGCCATCAGGTCAGGGGAGGTGATGACTTCGAACGTGGAGAGCAGCGGGCGGCAGGATGGCCGGGCAGGGGCCTCGAAATCCCGGGCGGCCTCGTGAAGCTGCCCCAGACGCATGCCGCCGGAAAAGGCATGATGCGCGTTGTGGAACGGCTCCCAGGACTGCACGGTCTCGTAAAGGTCATGGCCGGGCATGATGGAAAAGACTTCGTAGGCCGATCCGTTGAGATCAAGTGCGGCCTCCCCGCTTTTGGTACGCCATGTCTGGCCAACCGGAAGGCCGCGTCCGGCCAGATGCGCGATGAAGCGGTGTTCTTCTGTTAGCGCCGTGGCGTCGCGCAGGCAATGGTCATGTCGTTTGAGGAAAATCCGGCTCCCGTCCTCCAGCGAGACGGCGCCCGTTGAGGAAAACGGCCTTCGTCCATGCCAGACGACCCGTTGGGCCGGGGAGCGGAGCGGAAAATGGGACAGGACTTCGCGGGCTTCGGCATCGGACAGTGCTGGCCAGTCCCGTCTGGCTTCGGGACCACTGACGCCGAACTGTCCGGATGCCTCTGCCATGCTCAGAACCCCGTGGACGCGGTGAACAGGGCTGCGAACCCGCCACCGATGAAATAGCTCGGGGCACTTCCGGCGATGGTGGTGCCATAGACGCCGGTTGTGTCCTTTGCATTCATGGTCGGACTTGCGACGCCTGAAAGATAATGCTCATTCGTGATGTTGATGAAGTTCATCCGCAGGGTCGGCTGATGCAGATGAACATGATCCGAAAAGCGGTAGCCAATGGCGAGATCACCCGTCGTATGATCCGAAACCCGCTCGTCGTTCGTAAACGTGGCGTACTGGTGCCCAGTGTAATGCACGGTTGCGACGCCGAAAATGTGCCCGTCATCGTAGCTCAGCCCGGCCGAGGCCTGAAGCGTCGGGCTGCGGACGGCGATCCTGCCCCGGGTGCGCAGAAGGTCACCGCCCGACATCAGATCGTTGTCGATGGTGGCGTGCAGGTATTCACCCGAGACATAGGGGCTGAAATGGTGCCAGGGGCGCAGGCCGATTTCCACGTCCACGCCGCGTGAGGTCTGGCCACCGGCATTCATGGTTGTGCTGACGATGGAGCCGTTCTGCACGGCCTGTGTGGAGATCTGGCGATTGGTGAAGTTGTAGTTGAACAGCGTCAGGCTGCCGATGATCCAGCGTCCCGTACGGCGATATCCCAGTTCTTCGGAAATGGAATATTCGTTGCGCACGTCGGCGGAACCCGTGCCGTACATCTCACCCGAAGAGGGATCATAGGTGTTGTACAGCGCAGTCTGGTCCGGGGCCCGGAAATTGGTCGTAGCATTGAAAAAGAGCTGGTTCTCTCCATCAATACGCCAGCGTACGCCAAGGCGGGGCAGCGGCTCCATGCTGTTGGAACCGACATGATATTGCGGCCCCGGCAGGCTGTTCGTGCCATCGCGGCTCATCATGACGGCCTTGAAGCCGAGGTCGATGGCCAGATGGTCGTGCAGCAGGGACATGTGATCGCCGACGAACAGCGCGTTGGTCTGGGAAATGGTATGGAAACTGCCGCCCAGAAGCCGCTCGCCATTCGACAGGCGGATCACGTCGTGGCCGTTTTCCGCCCAGATATCCGGTGCATATCCGTTGGTCTGGACGGCCGTGAAAGGCTGCTGCTCGTTGTCGTCGCCGTAATCGTACCAGTAACCGAGGACGAAATCGTTCCAGCCGGTTTTGTAATGCAGCGCACTGTTGAAGCCTGAGCGATAGCTGCGCTGGGTATAGTCCGCGCGGACCACGCCGACGCCATCCTGCGCGCCGGGCAGGTTCAGCGTGTCCGACAGGGCCTGCGTGCCCTGATAGAGACCGCTTGTGGACATGGGGCTGCCACCGGGCCAGTTGCCATAGGCGAACTGCGCATAGGGCGTGACGTCAAGGGACAGATGGTCCGTCAGCGTCAGATGGACGGGGGCGCCGCCATAAAGCGTGCGCTCCGCGTCCCGCCACAGGCGCCAGTAATTGGCGCCGTTGTCGGAATTGCTGCTGTCATACCGGGCCAGCAGGTTGTTCTGTCCGTGGATGCCGTCCGATTTCCATGTGTCCATGGTGGGTTCGGGATACCAGCTCGTAACGGTCGTGTTGAACGAACCGACGAGGCTTGCGCGGTTGTCCTGTCCCCATTCCTTGAGGAACTTGAAATCCACGTGATGCTTCTCGTCCCGCCCGGGGCCGCGCCAGTTGTCCGTTGCGCCATGGGAATAGGACACGAAGCCACGGATGCCGGTATGGGCGATGTCGCCGGTATCGAGGCGGATGAACTCGCGGTTGGTGTTGTAGGATCCATAGGACACGCTGGCATCGCCGCCCGCTTTTTTGGCAGGGTCGCGGAATGTCAGGTTCATCAGGCCACCGGCCGCGTTCAGGACCGGGCTGTCCAGATCGGCCGAGCCCTGTGACAGGGCGATTTCCTGATAGTTCTCGCTGTCCGCGAACTGGCTGGGCGTGCCGGAATAATAGGCCACGTCATTCAGCGGCATGCCTTCAAGGACATAGCCGATGGCGCTGTTGTCGAGCCCGCGGACGGTGATGTTCGTGTTGGGGGAAAATCCCAGCGGATCGGATGAGGACACATTGGCACCGGGCAGCATGGCGGCAAGCTGGAAGGCGGTTGCCATCGGGGCCTGTTTTGAGATGAAATCCTGACTGACCGTACTGACGGATTTCACGCCGTCCTGAAGATGGATCAGCCCACCGCCGGGCTGGTTGCCCGGAGCACTGTCCGAAATCCGGTGGACGATGATGTGTTCGGCCTCTGAAGAGCGTGCGGCGGGAGGCTGCGCCGTGGAGGGGCGGTTCTCTGCCTGATGGGCGGCCGGATGGCCCGGAACGGACGGTGCCGCCGGTGTATCCGCGGCTCGTGCCACGGAAAAGCAGACCGTTGTTCCTAGAAGAAGGGGCAGGAGACTGCGGGAGCGCGGGCGCATGACAGGAGACGGAAGGATCTCTTGCCGGATGGCGCAATATGGTCTGACAGACGACGGGACTGGACGGCCCGGGGCTTGTCTGTGTGCCATGATGAGAGACTCCTGCCTGCACGCAATGAGATCTCAGCTCTGACAGGAAAGGTTCAAGCTGCTGGTTGCGTGAGGCAGGAAAACGCGTCTGGCAAACAGCGACCACCATCCCTCCGCCAGTATGAACTGGATCAGGTTCAATGGGTCACTGCGGTGCATGGCGTTTGAGGGCCATGCCAGCAGAATCTCAGCCCCGTGCCAGAGGCCCCCCACGGTGAAGCGTCACAAATCCTCCGGCGACGAAAAATTGTCAATATGAACCGGGGCCCTCTGCACAAAGGCCCTGAAGGGGGCTCCTGTAACAGGGTCAACAAATCCGTGAGCTTTCTTCATTCTTTATTAAGAACGACATGACTAGCTTTGAATAGGCTCATGACGAAGCTTGAACAGGGAACGGATTTCCAAGGTGGAAGAAGGCGAGAATGTTACATTGGATTGAAAAAACCGCCTATGTCCGTCAGAAAATCAAGATTCTCTTTTCTTTCCTTGTGTTGACCGCCGTCTTTCAGTTTGCTGTCCAACAGATCTGCCAGCACCTGTGGGGGCATTACCCGCACGAACAGCTCCTGTCCCAGTACGCCGGTCTGCTGTCTCAGGTCACTCTGACGCTTCTGAGTGCCGGATTTGCCGTCCGGATCATTGCCGTTCCGTTCGAACAGATTACGGCCGCCACGGAAAAGGTGGCTGGTGGTGCGCTCAATATCACCATTCCGTGTCTGCACCATCAGGACTGTGCGGGACGTCTGGCGCGCTCGTTGCAGTCATTCCGGGAGAACAGCCAGAAGCAGCTCAGGCTTCAGGAGATTTCAGCGACCGAGGCCCGCGAGGCCGCGCGCATCCAGAAGGACCTCTCTGAAAAAAGCGAGAGCATCCGGCGTGTGCAGGGTGAAACGATTGGCACGATCTGCGCCGGGATGGAAATCGTCAAGAAAGGTGATCTGACCTTTACGTTTCAGGAGCATTTTCAGGACAGGTTTGAAGAGTTCCGGCAGGATTTCAACACACTCATCCAGATCTATGGAACGGCAATTGCCAAGATTTCCGATGCGACGTCGGTTATCGCCAATGGCACGTCTGAGATCGCTTCGGCCTCTGCGGAACTCAGCGAGCGGACGGAACGGCAGGCCGTCAATCTCGCCGAGTCTGCCGCATCCATCAACAGCATCACGCAGACGGTCGGGAAAACCGCCCTCTCTGCGGTGGAGGCGCGTGAGACGGCACTGGAAGCGCGCGGGCAGACGCTTGTGATTTCCAGAATTATGCATTCCGCCAATGCGGCCATGGGTGAAATCCGCACGTCCTCCCGGCAGGTGGAGAGTATTCTGGGCCTGATCGAGGAAATCGCATTCCAGACCAACCTCCTGTCGCTGAATGCGGGGATCGAAGCCGCGCGTGCCGGTGAGGCCGGTCAGGGCTTTGACGTGGTCGCAAAGGAGATCCGGGCTCTGGCCCAGCGTTCGGCCAAGTCCGCCCAGGACATCCGCAACATCATCACGTCCTCGGGGCGTCAGGTGGAAGAAGGCGTTCAGCTTGTGGGTGAGGCGGACGGGTCGATGAAGATCATCAGCCGGCATGTGGACGGGATCACGTCGCTGCTCGAGGATATTTCCCAGTCCACGACCGGTGAAGCCGAGAGCCTTGAGACGATCAACAAGGCCATCAACGAAATGGATCAGATGACCCAGCGGAATGCGGCGATGGTGGAAGAGGTCACCGTAGCCTGTCGGAACCTGAGTAACGAGGCGAAGGATCTGTTCGCCGAACTGTCCCGATTCCGTTTTGGCCCTGCGCAATCCCCTGCGAAATGGATGCTCCCTGTGCCTGAGGCGGGGAACATGGCCACGGCTGCGTTCTGAAGGCCCTGTTCCTGCAACGGGACGTGGAACATTTTCGCGACACGCCTCGACATCGGTCCGGATATTCCCGACACTGCTGTCATGTCTGTCGGTTCTTTATGCCACTTCGTCCTGAATGACAGGGATTGCCAATGATGGGGCAGGCCTTCCGGTCTCTGGGGAGGCGTAATTACCGCGTCTGGGCCATGGGCGCTCTGGTTTCGAATATCGGAACCTGGATGCAGATGACGACGCAGGACTGGCTGGTCCTGACAGAACTGACCCGCCATGACGCGACGGCTGTCGGGATCGTCATGGCGCTTCAGCTGGCGCCTCCGCTCCTGCTGATTCTCTGGACCGGGAGAATTGCGGACAGGGTGGAGAAGCATCGTTTCCTGCTTCTGACCCAGGCCGCCCTTGGAACACTGGCCATCGCGCTGGGGATGCTGGTGGTGACGGGTATGGTCCGGCTGTGGGAAGTGGACCTGTTTGCGTTTCTGAGTGGATGCGTAGCAGCATTCGACAGTCCCGTACGGCAGATCTTCGTGGGAGAACTTGTCGGGGAAGAAGACCTTGCCAATGCCGTGGCGCTCAATTCCGTATCCTACAATGCCGGGCGCATGATCGGTCCGGCGGTGGCGGGGTTCTGTATCGCGGAGCTGGGTTCGGGCTGGTCCTTCGTCCTGAACGGTTTTTCCTTCTATGGGGTGCTGATGTCGCTTCTGTCCCTGCGGACACAGGATCTGCACCGCCTCGCGCCAGTAAAACCGGAAAACACCCATCAGGAAAAACAGGATCTTCTTACGGGCGTACGGTACGTCTGGAAGCGCGATGACCTGCGGACCATCCTGTTCATGCTGTTTCTGCTGGGGGCCTTCGGGCTCAATTTCCCGATCTATATTTCAACCATGGCGGTCAGCGTCTTTCACGTCGGGGCGCATGGCTATGGCGTTCTCAATTCCGCCATGGCTGTCGGGACGATTGCCGGTGCGCTGTTTGCCGCCAGTTGCAGGACCATGAAATTTTCAGCTCTGCCCCAGGGAGCTGTAGTCTTTAGTATCGCCTGTCTGCTGGGAGCTCTTTCGCCGGGATACTGGGCATTTGCAGTCGCGCTGGTCATGGCGGGCATGGCGTCCCTGACCTTTACGGCGGTGAGTAACAGCTACATGCAGCTGACGACGGATCCGGGCATGCGCGGGCGTGTGGTGTCGATCCGGTTTGCGGTCTTCGCCGGGTCCTCGCCGCTGGGCGCGCCTTTGGTGGGCATGGTCGCGAATTGCCTGGGGCCGCGCTGGGCTCTGGGGGTGGGATCATTGTCCGGGATTCTGGCGGCGGGCGTAGCACTGCTGTATCTGCGCCGGGTACGGGCTGGACAAGAGACATGTTCCTGACGTCTGGCAGCCGCTGGCGACGGAGGGTTGTGAAGAGCACGCGCATGGCCATGTTTCTGGCCGGCGTATTTCTGGTCTGGATGGGATTTGTGGCGGTCAGGGGCCTGTTGGCCGTGCCGCTTCCCTCCGAAATGGAGGTCATTTTCGGCACGGCGGTCACGGACCAGGGCAACCCCCGCCCGGCGCTGCGGGAACGGCTTGAGGAAGGACTGCGACTGTGGCGTACCGGTCTTGTGCGGACTGTCATGGTCAGTGGCGCGATCGAGAGCGGAAATCATCGGGATGAGGCCAGGATCATGGCGGACTGGCTGATGGCCCGGGGGGTTCCGGCCTCTGCAATCATCGTGGATTCACACGGGAACACTACCTGGCTGACGGCTTTGCATGTCGCCCGGCTGCATCCTCGGCGGGCGGTTGTGGTCTCGCAGTGGTTTCATATCCTGCGGGCGGAATGGGCATTGCAACGGGTGGGTGTGAACCCGGTCTCGGGAACAGCTCCTTCCCGCTTCCGGCTGGCGGAACTCTGGTATCTGTTCCGGGATTCCGTGGCGCTTCCGGTCTATGTCCTGACGAAAGCACCCCCGGGCTAGAGATCAGTAAGGGACGCCGATCTGTTCGATCGCGGTGGCGAGGGACGGCGCAAGTGGCATCATTGGGGCGAGCGTGGCCTGATAGGCGTGATACAGGTCGCCCTTGCCCTTGTAGATCGTCTCGGTCGGCTCGCCCTCGGGGCTGACTTCATTGAACCAGCTTCCGAAATCACGGTCGATCAGGGTTGTGTCGATATAGTCCCAGATCATGCGGTACCAGTGTTCGTAATGGGGATTGCCTGTCCGCTTGTACAGATTGATGGCGGCCGTCAGCGCCTCGGCCTGTGCCCAGTGAATGCGGCTGCGATTGTGCGGACCATGCTCCCAGTTGATGGTGTAGAGCATGCCCGGCCGGCCATCGGCATTCCAGCCGGTGTTCATGCCGGTTTCGAACAGGGCCTGGGCGTCGTGCAGCATCCATTCCGGGGTGGGGAGACCGTGCCGCAGAAGAGCGGCCTCAAGTTTCAGGGTCAGGTGTGACCACTCCACGAAGTGCCCCGGCGTCATGCCATAAGGACGCAGGTCATCATTGGGTCTGTCGCTGTGATAGTCCCGCATGAGGGTCCAGTTGCGGTTGAAATGCTCTGGCATGGCGAATCCTTCCGCCGCAGCCAGTTCATGCACGAAGCGGGTGACGATACGCCGGGCACGATGCAGCCATGTCACGTCCCCGGTGACGTCCGCGAGCGCCATGAAGGCTTCGGTGGAATGCATATTGCTGTTCGCGCCGCGATAGTCTTCCTCATCCGACCAGTCAGGGGCGAAGCTCTCGCGCATGACGCCCTCTTCTTCGCTCCAGAAATGGGTTTCGATCTGTTCGATCGCGTCCTTGAGCAGATCGCCCGCGCCTTCCGCCCCGATCAGGACGGCCGAGGAAGCCGCCAGAGCCACGAACGCATGTAAGTATGCCTGTTTGCGGTCGTTGTCCTTGTCCGCAAAATGCTGCCAGCCTCCATGGGTCTCGTCGCGGAAATTCGTGCGCAGGGCATGGATTCCGTGGGCGACGAGCGGCGCGCTTCCAGGCAGCCCCTGAAGTTCGGCCACGGCATAGGCATGGACGCAGCGCGCGGTCAGCGTGGCTTCGGGTTTCGCGTTTTCGGGAAGGGTGCCTTCCAGATCCAGACCGGTAAAACCGCCGTCAATGCATCCCCCCTTGCTGAAATCCAGAAGGCGACGCCCCTGCATTTCCAGCCAGGCCCGGTGGGAGGGGCGGCGGATCCAGCTGTCGCGGCTGAGCAGGGTGGGTGAGAGACGATCGGTCATGAGGCACTCCGGGCAGGTCTTGGGCATCAGGACGTTTCAGGGGCGCGGGGGTTCCGGAATGGTGTCTGCGAAGACATCAACCTCACGAAGATGCGCACGGATGCGGATGTGGCTTGCGTCGCGCGATGGGTTTGCCGATACATGACAGTATGACTGACCGGCCTTCGATCATTGTCGCTCCCAGCCTTCTGGCTGCTGACTTTTCCCGTCTCGGGGAAGAGATCGCCTCCATTGCGCGCGCGCCCTGGCTTCATCTGGATGTGATGGACGGGCATTTCGTGCCGAACATCTCGTTCGGGCCTCCGGTGATTGCGGCGCTTCGCAAACATACGGATGCGAAGTTCGACGTGCATCTGATGATCGATCCGGTGGATCCGTATCTGGAAGCGACTGCCAAGGCGGGCGCCGACCACATCACCGTGCATGTCGAGAATGCCCCCCACCTCCACCGCTCGCTCCAGACCATTCGTGTGCTGGGCTGCCGTCCCGGTGTGGCGATCTGCCCGGCGACCCCGGCCGTGGCCCTGTCGGAAGTTATGGATCTGGTGGACATCATCCTTGTGATGACCGTCAATCCGGGATTTGGTGGCCAGAGCTTCCTCGACAGCCAGCTTTCCAAGATCCGGACGCTGGCTGAAATGATTCGTGAGAGTGGTCGTGAGATCATCCTCGCAGTGGATGGCGGTATTGATCCGCACACCGCCCCGCGGGTTGTGGAGGCCGGGGCGACCATGCTGGTTGCGGGATCGGCGGTATTCGGAAAAGAGGACCGTGATGCTGCGATCAGGGCCCTTGAAGGCCCGTTCGTGGAACAGATCACCTGATGGCAGGCAGTGGCTGGCTTCGTAGTCTTCGTCTCTCCCTTGCCCGTCTGCCTTTTGGAGGAACTGCTTCCGAGGGGCCTGAGCATGCATTCCGTGATCCCTGGAAAGGCGATCCGGAGCAGGGCGCGCGCCTGATTGGCGGGCATTTCCGTTTCGACCGGCAGGACTATCCGCTGCCCAAAGGTAACTGGGAGCGTGGCCCCTGGCCGGAACCGGTGCGCGAATGGCTGCATGGCTTCAGCTGGCTGCGGGATCTGCGGACGCTGGGAAGCGACAGGGCCCGTCTGACGGCCCGGGCACTCGTCAGTGACTGGCTGGCGCACCCGCCAACGGATCCGCTGGTGCGGGATGCGTGCGTTACGGGTTCGCGTCTGGCGTCCTGGCTGTCGAACCATGAGTTCTGCCTCGCCTCTGCCGATCCCCGTCTTCAGCAGCGTCTGATGGAACGGATGCTGGTGGAAGGCCGCACCATCGCAGCCCTTCTGCCTCTGCCGCCACAGGGCGCGCGCGGGCTGATGGCGTTCCGGGGTCTGCTGGCGGCGGCGATGGCAATGCCCGAGCATACGGGTTTCATGTCCCGGTTCCTGCGTTATCTGCCCGGTGAGCTGGAACGGCTGGTTCTGGCGGATGGAACCGTCATCGAACGCAGCCCCGAGGCACAGTTTCTCGTGGCCCGCGAACTGGCGGAGATGTCCGTCATGTTCCGCACGGCCCATGCCAGCGTTCCGCCTTTTATTGACCGGGCCCTGGACAGGGTCTGTCCCGTCCTGCGGGCGATGCGTCACGGGGATGGCGGGCTTGCGGTCTTCAACGGGGCGAACGAGCGGCATAGCGCCGCGGTGGAAGACGTTCTGGCACAGGGATCACGGCAGAAGCTGATTGCCCCCGCCATGCCACAGGGGAAGTTCACGCGGCTGGCACTCGGCAAATCGCTGTTGATCGTGGACAGCGGGCCACCCGCGCCAGCCGGCTTTGACAGCATGGCCCATGCCGGAACGCTGTCCTTCGAGTTTTCGCATCAGCGTCACCGCCTGTTCGTCAATTGCGGGAGTGCCGTGATCGGGGCCTGGCGGGATGCCATGCGCAGCAGCGCCGCGCATACGGTTCTCGTGGCGGATGGTCTGTCATCCGCGGATTTCGGTCCGGATGGCGGCATGACGCGCCGGCCGGTCACCGTGTCGTGCGATCATCAGACGGATGGGGCCGCGCACTGGCTGGAACTGGCGCATGATGGCTATCATGCGCCGCTGGGGGCCAGATGGACCCGGCGCCTGTATTTCGGTTCGGAGGGCGAGGACCTGCGCGGGCAGGAACTCATTGACGGTGAACGCAACATCGACTTTGCCATCCGCTTCCATATCCACCCGGATGTGAAGGTGACGCAGGATGATGAGGACATCATCCTTCAGGTGGGCGGGACGATCTGGCGTTTCAGGCAGCGTGATGGTGCCGTACGGCTGGAAAATGATGTCTATCTGGGGCGCGGGAAACGCGAAGTCTGCCGTCAGATCATCATTACACCCCTGCCGGTTCCGGATGCGGTTCTGCCGGAAGGCGAGAAGGGGCCCGATGAAGAAAAACCCGATGCCCGCAAGGCGGTCAGACGGACCCATCAGAGTGTGACGTGGCTTCTCGAACGTATTCCGGAATAGACTGTTTCGTGCCGAAGGCGCTGTCGTGAAGATACTTGAAATCACCAACGTGGACTTCGCGCTCAGGCAGTTTCTCCTGCCCCTGATGCGCGAATTGCGCGAGGCCGGACACGAGGTTCAGGGAGCCTGCGCGGAGGGTTCCCATCTGGAGCCCGTGCGGGCTGAGGGTTTTATCGTCCATGGTGTTCCGATGGCGCGCTCGCTGTCGCCACGGGCACAGTATCGGGCGTTCGTGGCGCTGGTGCAGCTGATCCGGCGGGAAAAGCCCGATCTGGTGCATGGTCATATGCCCATCAGCGGCATTCTGGCGCGCTTTGCTGCCCGGCTCTGCGGGGTGAAAATTGTAGCCTATACCTGCCACGGCTTCCTGTTCAACCAGCCGGGATCCTGGCGCCGCCGGATGCTCTCACTGCTTCTGGAATGGGCGGCCGGGCGGATAACGGATCTGTACATGACGGTCTCCCGCGAGGAAGCGCGGGATGCGAAGCGGCTGCATCTGAACCGCAATCCGATTGCCATTGGTAACGGTCGTGAACCGGCTCGTTATCATCCCGATCCCGCGACACGGGTGCGTCTGCGCCGGGACCTTGGCGTGCCCGAGGACCGTCCGGTGGTCATCGTGGTCTCGCGTCTGGTGCGGCACAAGGGCCATCCTGAACTGCTGCGGGCTATGGAAGATGTTCCGGGCGCGGAGCTCTGGGTGGTCGGGGAGCGCCTGCCTTCGGATCATGGTGCGGATCTGACGGCAGCGTTCGGACGTGCGCGGGAGCGTCTGGGGCCGCGCCTGCGGATGCTTGGCTATCGTGAAGATGTGCCGGAGCTTCTGAGGGCGGCGGATGTGTTTGTGCTGCCCAGTCATTTTGAGGGGCTGCCGATGTCGGTCATCG
The DNA here is from genome assembly GCF_047722525.1 of Gluconobacter sp. Taxonomy (GTDB): domain Bacteria; phylum Pseudomonadota; class Alphaproteobacteria; order Acetobacterales; family Acetobacteraceae; genus Gluconobacter. The sequence goes on along the minus strand of NZ_JBDNYY010000006.1, from coordinate 23,900 downwards.
AAGCGATGCTGACGGGCTTGCCTGTGGTGGCGACGGATGTCCGGGGACCGAGAGAGCAGGTGGTGAACGGGGAAACGGGTTTTCTCGTCCCGCCAGGCCTTTCCGCGCCTCTTGCGCAGGCTCTGCGTTTTCTGACGCAGGATACGGCCGCGGCAAACAAGATGGGCGATGCCGGACGGCAGCTCGCGCTTGAGGCCTATGACGAACGCCATATCCTCAAACATGTCGTGGCGCTTATGGAAAAGGCCGCTGTCCGGAAGTCTCTCAGCCTTGGAAAAGTTTGAGGATCATGGATGACTGGCCGCCCATGATGGAAAGGGACTGTATGGCGAGCTGCTGTTTGGTCTGAGCCGAGAGAAGCAGAACGCTTTCCTTCGCCAGATCGGCATCCGTCAGGGCGGATATGCCTGTTGTGATGGCGTCCTGCTGGGCGGCGGTATTCTTTGTCAGTTGCGAAATGAGGTTCGCGCTGCTTCCCAGTGACGCATTGATGGAGGTCATTTTTGAAATGGCGGCCGTTACGGCTCCGATCGCGACGTCGTATCCGCTGGTCTTCTGACCGGAGATCGTACTGCCGGAAAAATTCCGGCTGTTTGCTGTGAGCAGAAAGGAATCCGGTGGAACAGAGCCATAGACGGGAAGGTAGGTATACAGGTTGCTGTCATACGGATGTTTGGAATTGGGGACGACATAAGGCGCTCCGGGCGCGCCCCAGACCGGTGTTCCGTCATCCGCAGTGATCGTGCCGGAGGGAATGGAACCGGCGATTTTGGAACCACTGGCGACGATGGAGATCGTATCGGTGCCGATGCTGCTGCGGTCCGTCGTGATGTCCAGTGACTTCAGCGCGTCAACGATCGGCGTGAACAGGCTGTTCTGATACGTGGTCTGCGAGGTCATGTCGGGTGTGACGTTCACGGCCACGATATTTTCTGTCGCGCCCTGCGGGAATGCGGAGGACGTTGAAACGGCATAGGTCAGGTTTCCGGTCGTTCCGTCTTTCTCGAGACTGACATACATCGGGTTACCGGAGGCAGTCGCGGAGATCTGAAAGACGGTTCTTCCATCATTTTGCGAAACGATCGTTGAGGGCGCGATATACCCGCTGGTGGGATCGACCGTTATGTCAGACGTGCTGTTGCTCAGAGCCTCGACGCTACGGGCGATTGTTTTCGAACTGGAGAGCGTTCCGTCAGTGGTCGTCTGGTTCAGGATAAGCTGGTAGCCATCCAGTCCGGCAGAGGCACCGTTCGTGTTGAAGTCCATCCGGGTTGCCACGGGATCGGCAAGACTTGCCTGGGCCGTCGTCAGGCTGACCTGCTGCCCGTAGGTTGAGACAAAACTCTGTGGGACAGAGGTGGTCTCGAGGTTTCCGTCGCTGTCGTAAACCAGACTGCCGTCCTCGTTGGTCTGGCCTCTCAGAACGCTTTTGGTATCGGTCGCAACCGGAACGATCGAACCTGAAAGCGGCGTGGTATTGATGGCGTTCGTCAGGGCGGAAACATTCGGGCTTGATGACGAGGCCGGAGCGTAGATATTCCCGCCGCTAATGGTCAGCGCGCCGTCAGTACTGTTGCGTTCGACATGAAAACCCTGCCCAGAAATGGCGGCCATGAACGTATCGGAAATGACCTTGTCGTCCATTTTTCCCGAGCCGGTGGCATTAACAGGCACAGGCGTAATGATGGACTGGGTGGTGGGATTGCCCAGCGCATCGAATGTCGAACTCAGGGTATAGACAGGATTGCCATTGCTGCCCTGCGAGACCTGAAGGGCCTTGCCGGAGTTCAGCGTATAAAGTTTTACACCGTTCGGATCAGTGTACTGGGACGTGATGATGGTATTGGTGCCAGATGTCAGATCGCCGGTACCGGGATCCCATTTCAGGTCTGAGTCCGTCCCGATGGCGGCGTTGATGGTGGCCAGCGTGGAACTGCCGGGATTACTGGTTCCGGTATTGGTCTCTTCCGCAACGAACTGGTACTGGATGGCCGGGTTCTGGGCTGTTCCCGTTTCTGTGGCCTGCGCGATGTTGTGCAGTGTCAGGGTGGTGGTGGCAGGCCCTGTGATGACCAGGGACTCCGGATTGAAGGGCAGCGTAACCCCGGCCTGATCGACGTTGAGCCCCGAGAGGCCAAGCCCTGCCGAGGTGGCATTGTTGCCGGAAATCTTGAGAGAATCGCCATAGATATCCAGAGAGGTCGACGCGGTGCTGGAGGCTACACCCTCCCCAAGACTGCCCGCCAGAAGATTGACGCCATTGAATGTGGCGGATGAGGCCATCGAGTCAATCTCGTTCAGCGCCATGGAAATCCGGGTGTTGACGGTGCTGCTGTCGATGCCGGTATTCTGCCCTTCGCTGATATTTGCTGCGATGGACGTCAGGACATTGTTGATGAGTGTGCCCTGTGCGCTGGCGGTCTGAACGACCTGCCCGAGAACATTCAATCCCTGCGAGATGCCTGCCAGCGCAGAAGACTGGGCCTGCATGGTGTTGGCGATTGAGTAGATTGCCGGGTTGTCTGAAGCGGTGGATATGGTTTTGCCCGTCGAGACCGCCATTTCGGTCTTGTTCAGCGTCGTAGTGGCCTGGGAAAGAACCTGGAGCCCGGAGAGGACGGAGGCATTGTTCACACTAAGCACGGATGGGCATCTCTCAGCGAGCATGGGGTGCTGTGACACTGTCAGGCACGTTATAATTTTTCGTTAATGGAAAGAAATATGTCATGCTGATCCTGAAAATGTTTTCGTAGAATATCTGCATCAAAAATGTCGGAACTGGAGAATTTTTTGAGAATGTAATTCCTGTTTATTCAGATTTTTATTAATAACCAAAATATATACTTTAGTTCTTGGAATAATTTCATTTCAGAGTTCAGGGAAAAAATCTCTTAATTCACTATCGATTTTTGGTATTATTATCAGGACTAAAATACTCTCCTTATTATGACTTCGATTCTCCCGTAAACTTGTCTTTTGTTTCTGCGCTATTTTTACGAGAGTGTCGTCGTACGAGATGATTGAAGACAAAGGTATTCCCCATGAAGGTCGGTCTGTTCGTCCCATGTTACGTGGACATGTTTCACCCCGAGACAGGAATTGCGACTCTGGAATTGCTGGAGCGCTTTGGACTGTCTGTTGAATATCCCGTTGATCAGACATGCTGTGGCCAGCCCATGACCAATACGGGCTGCGAGCGTGAAGCGGCCAAGACGGAAGAGCTGTTCGTCCGTAATTTCGAGAAATATGATTATATTGTCACGCCGTCCGGAAGCTGCACGAATCAGGTCCGCAACAACATGACGGCCATCGAGCAGAGTGATGCAGTCAAACACGTTCGCAGCCGGACTTATGAACTGGTCGAGTTTCTGCATGACGTCCTGAAAGTCGATGCCTTTCCCTGGGCCGAGTTTCCGCATCGTGTTGCGCTTCATAACAACTGCAACACGCTGCGGAACCTGCGGATCGCCAGCATGACCGAGCGCCGTGAAGAGCCGTTTTCCAAGCCGAAGGCCCTGCTGAAGATGGTCAAGGGTATCGAATTCGCCGATCTGACACGGCCTGATGAATGCTGCGGGTTCGGAGGAACGTTCTCGGTGTTCGAGGAAGGTGTCTCGGCCAAGATGGGCCAGGACAAGGTTACGGATCAGCTGAAGTCGGGCGCGGAATATGTCACGTCTTCCGACAGTTCCTGCATGATGCATCAGGAAGGCTGTGCCCGCCGGATGGGAGCCAATCTCAAATACATCCATATCGCCCAGATCCTGAATGGAGCACGCGCATGACCGCCGAACTGCATGAAGAACTGACCGATCCCCATGCCGATCAGCTGGATCACGGGGCAGCATCTTCCCGACCGCTGAAATCGCGGATTTCGGAACCCCAGCCCCGTGGTGCGAAGATCCATGGGAACCGGCCGGTCGATCAGGCCGAAGCGGCAAACCGTTTCATGGCGGCGACCGAACACGAGGCCATGCATGATGCGCGTCTGTGGGACCTGCGCCAGAAGCGCGACAAGGAAATGCATGGAATCGAGGAATGGGAAGAGCTGAGAAACCTTGCCTCGGGCATCAAGGAGCACACCCTTTCCAAACTCGATTACTATCTCGAACTGTTTGAGAAAAACGCGACGGCCAACGGGATCAAGGTCCATTGGGCGAAGGACGGAGCCGAGCATAACGCCATCGTCCTGGACATTCTGCGCAGCAAGGGCGTGGAACGGCTGATCAAGAGCAAGTCGATGCTGACGGAGGAATGTGGCTTCCGTGAATTCATGGCCCAGAACAACGTCGAGGTCATCGAGACGGACCTTGGCGAACGGATCCAGCAGCTTGACGATGAAGCGCCGAGCCATGTCGTCGTGCCTGCCGTTCACAAGCTGCGGACCGATGTGGCGGGTGTTTTTGCGAAGACGATCGGGTCTGATCCGGACAATGCGGATGCTCATTACCTGACGGAATGTCAGCGTGAGGCCACGCGTCCGCTGATCCTGTCGGCGCAGGCGGGTATGACGGGTGGCAACTTCGTGGTTGCGGAGACAGGAACGTTCGTTGTCTGCACCAATGAAGGCAATGCGGATCTTTCCGCCAATACGCCGCCCCTGCATATCGCATCCATCGGCATCGAAAAACTGATTCCCGGTCTGGCCGAACTGCCGGTGTTTATCCGGCTGCTGTCACGCAGTGCGCTGGGCTCCCCGATTACGCAGTATACGTCGCATTTCCGCGGTCCGCGGAAGGGGAGCGAGATGCATGTCGTGCTCGTGGACAATGGACGCTCCAAACGGCTGGGAATGGAAAAATTCTGGCCGGGGCTGAAGTGCATCCGCTGCGGCGCGTGCATGAACACCTGTCCGGTTTTCCGGCGCAGCGGCGGCCTGAGTTACGGGGCGACCTATGCCGGTCCGATCGGGCTGATTATCGATCCGACGTTCAACGTCCATAAATATCGCAACCTGCCTTACTCTTCGACGATGAATGGCAGCTGCACCAATGTCTGTCCGGTGAAGATCAATATTCACGAACAGATTGCCGACTGGCGCAAGACGCTGGCAGGCGAAGGGGAAATCTCACCGGTCAAGAAGGTCATGATGAAGGCTGCGGGTGAGGTTCTGGCATCGCCGGTAGTCTATCGGGCCAGTCTGCCGCTGGGACGCAGCGCGCTGCGGCATCTTCCGCATTTCATGCTGTACAACAAGCTCAATACCTGGGGTCGCAAGCGCGACATTCCCGAGACGCCCAAGCAGACGTTCAATGAATGGTATCGCAGGAACCGGAAACAGCAGGTCGAAGGGAAGAAGTCATGAGTGGTTCGCGCGAAGCCATTCTGGGAGCAATCCGGAACAATCATATTCAGGGTGATCGTCCGCGCCCGATCGTGCCCCTGTTCGATCAGGCTGCACCGTCCGATCTGAGGGAAATGTTCCAGAAATCCCTGGAACGCATGGGGGGCAAGATTTTAACTCCCGATGCGGCGGATCCGATGGCGCCTGTCCGGCAGGCCATCGTCAAGCCGGGTCCGGTGCTCTCCTGCGTGCCGGAATTCGAGGGGGATATGAAAATCACCCCTCAGACAAAGCCCACGGACATTGCGCCGGTCGAGTATGCCGTGCTGCGCCCGGCATTCGGTGTGGCGGAGACGGGGTCGCTGTGTTTTACGGAAAAGCAGCTTCTCGTGAACACGACCGGCTTTCTGCCCCAGCATCTGATTGTCCTGCTGGACCCGGCACAGATCGTCTATAACCTGCACAACGCCTATCAGCGCCCGGAATGGCGGCAGGCGAACTATGCCGTGTTCCAGAGCGGTCCGTCAGCGACGGCGGATATCGAGGGTGTTCTCGTGCATGGGGCCCAGGGTGTACGCTCGCTGAGTCTGCTGTTTCACCCCGCGTCCTGAGTGCCGGGATGAACGTAGCGGCGGAGGAACGGGGCGGTGACGCTGTGTTCCGAAGCCGCGACGGTCTCCGGTGTTCCGGAGGCCACGATCCGGCCCCCCTTGCGCCCTGCACCGGGGCCGAGATCGATGATCCAGTCACTGGCCGCTGCCACGCGCATGTCGTGCTCGGCCAGAACGACCGTATTGCCCTGATCGACCAGCGCCTGAAGCTGAAGCATCAGCCGGTCCACATCGGCGGGATGCAGGCCGGTTGTGGGTTCGTCCAGAACATAGAGCACATGTCCGCTGCGCTGTTTCTGAAGTTCGGTCGCAAGCTTGATCCGCTGCGCCTCGCCGCCTGACAGTTCGGTGGCGGGCTGTCCAAGCCGGAGATAGCCAAGTCCTCCGCGTCGCAGGGTGTCGAAGCCGCGTGCCAGAGCGGGCACATCCGCGAAGACATCACAGGCATCGTCAATGCTCAGGCCCAACACATCCGCGATGCTGTGCCCGTTCCACAGAACTTCCAGAACTTCTGGTTTGTAGCGGCTGCCGTGGCAGACGGGGCAGGGCGTCTGTACGGTCGGCAGGAACAGAAGCTCCACATCGACTGTCCCCACGCCCACACAGCGTGGGCACCGCCCTTTGGCGACGTTGAAGGAAAACCAGCCGGCATCGAAACGGCGTTTCTTCGCGTCCGGCGTTTCGGCAAACAGGCGGCGGATCGTGTCGAACAGGCCGGTATACGTGGCGGGATTGGAGCGTGGGGTCCTTCCGATCGGTTTCTGGTCGATCATGACCATGCGTTTGATCGGGCCGGTTCCGCCCGCAACATTCCCCTTGGGCTCGCGATGTTCGGGGGCCGGGGCCTCGTCTGTGCTGTCGTCGTCGGGGTCGATGTCCACTTTCTGGCCCAGAGCGCGGGCCATGATGGAGACGAGGGCCTGCCCGACGAGGCTGGATTTTCCGGAGCCTGACACGCCCGTGACCGAAACTAGCACCCCGAGCGGGAGCGTCAGGGCTAGATGGTCCAGATTGTTCCAGCAGATATCGGTCAGTTCCAGCGTGCCGGTCGGTTTGCGGACCGGTGTCGTGCGGGGCTGGACCGTGCCGAACAGATAGGGGCGGGTGCGGGAGTCCTTTACGTCCCGCAGGCCGTCGGGCAGGCCGCTATAGAGGACGCGGCCGCCCCGTTCGCCGGCATCCGGGCCGACATCCACCAGCCATTCCGCGCGGCGGATCACGTCCGGATTATGCTCGACCACAATCAGCGAGTTGCCCGCGTCGCGCAGACCGTCCAGCGCCCGCAGAAGCGCCTGCGTGTCGGCGGGATGCAGGCCGGAGCTGGGTTCGTCCAGCACATAGACCACGCCGAACAGGTTAGAGCGGATCTGGGTTCCAAGTCGCAGACGCTGGTATTCGCCGGGCGAAAGGGTCTGCACGCTTCGGTCGAGCTGGAGATAGCCCAGCCCCAGATCCAGCAGGACGTCGATGCGCTCGATCATGGCATCTACCATGCCACGCGCTGCTACCGCCGTGGCGTCCTTTCCGGCCGCAAGGGTTTGGGCGGATGTGCGGAGCGAGGCGGCGATGTCTTCGAGGGTGCGGTTTGAAAAATCGGCGATGTTCAGCCCGTCGAATGTCACGCGCAGGGCATCAGGGTTCAGGCGCTGTCCGTGGCAGACCGGGCAGGGGGCGGAGACCATAAAGGACGCCGCCCGCTTGCGCATTTTCTCGCTCTGCGACTGCGTGAAGGTGTGCAGAACATAGCGCCGCGCGCCGCTGAACGTGCCGTTGTAATCAGCCGGGATGCCGCGTTTTATGGCGTCCACGACCTGTGCGTGGGTGCGGCCCGGATAGACGGGCTCGGTTGGTGTTTCCTCAGTGTAGAGGATCCAGTCCCGGGTCTTTTTCGGCAGATTACGCCAGGGACAGTCCACGTCCACGCCGCGGGTGATGAGAATGTCCCGCAGGTTCTGTCCCTGCCACGCCGTGGGCCAGGCCGCGACGGCGCGGTCGCGGATGCTCAGGCTGTCATTGGGAACGAGGGTCTGTTCCGTGACATCATAGATGCGCCCGAGCCCGTGACATTTCGGGCAGGCGCCCATGGGGGTGTTGGGTGAAAAGGATTCCGCTTCCAGTCGTGACAGGCCGGGCGGATAGGTGCCTGCGCGGGAGTAGAGCATCCGCAGCAGGTTTGAGAGTGTCGTCAGGCTGCCGACGCTGGATCGGCTACTGCTTCCGCCGCGCTGCTGCTGAAGGGCGACGGCGGGTGGTAGTCCGTCAATGGAGGCCACGACCGGAACCGGCATCTGGTCGAACAGGCGTCTGGCATAGGGGGAGACGGAGTCCAGATAGCGTCTTTGCGCCTCGGCATAGATCGTCCCGAAGGCCAGCGAGGATTTACCGGAACCCGAAACGCCCGTGACGACGACGAGCCGGTCACGCGGCAGGTCTACATCCACGTTTTCCAGATTGTGTTCCCGCGCCCCTCTGACGCGGATCATCTCATGGGGCGAGGGCGTCTGGGACATGGGGCACTCCTGATGATGTCCGGGCAAGTGTAAACCCGTCAGACATCAGAGTATACAAAACGCCTCTGTCAGAAGCCGCGGCTGGCGCGTGCTTCCTGAAACGCGGCGTTGATGATCTGCGTCTCCCGCATGGCCAGTTCGCGGATTTTCTCGCCCATCGCGCCGACTTTGTCCGGATGGTACTGCCGGATCAGGTCTCGATAGGCCTGCTTGATCTCGTCGGGTGATGCAAACTCACTGACACCGAGGACTTCGAACCACGTTCGGTCGGCAGGTGGATCGTCGGCTGTCTTCTGGCTGGAGCCGGTGCTTTCTGCTCCCTTCTTTCCGGAGATCATCTGCATAATGAATCCGAGGATAAGCAGGGCTCCCAGTCCAAGGACGATGAACTTGGCAAACGCAAAGATGAGCCCGAACACAAGTCCCAGATGGGTCAGTACCCAGTAGACAAGAAACGCTGCTCCGATGAGCGCGAGAAGCTGCATGCAAACGTCTTCCGCCAGTAGTTGCAGGTCATCCTAGCACGGCCAGACAGATTTTCGGGAGGGTCTCCGTCTGCGGGACTGCTCTTTCCGCCCTCGGTTACAGCCACCCGTTTGCCCGGGCGATCCGGCCGGCCTCGATGCGGTTCCGGGCGTCCAGTTTCTGCACGATTTCCGAGAAATAGTTGCGGACCGTGCCCGAGGAGAGGGAGAGTTCCTCGGCGATTTCGCGGTTGGTGCGTCCGGCTTCGGCGAGGCGGAGCATGGCACGCTCGCGTTCGGACAGCGGGTCGGGCAGGGCGTCCCAGACGGCTTCGGCCAGATCGGGCGCGATGGCGCGTCCGCCCGCTGCGACCTTGCGAATGGCGGCGGCAAGCTGCGTGATGGGCGCGTCCTTGAGCATGTAGCCGCGTACGCCGGCCTGAAGGGCGCGGCGCAGATAACCGGAGCGGCCAAAGGTCGTCACGATCATGACGCGGCTGCGCAGACCTTCCTGAAGGATCTTTTCCGCCAGTTCGATGCCGGTGATGTGCGGCATTTCGATGTCGGTCAGGACGACGTCGGGGCGGTGTTCGCGGATCAGGGCCAGCGCCTCCCGGCCATCGGTCGCCCTGCCGACGATCCGGATGTCGTCTTCGAGTCGCAGCAGGGCCTCGAAGGCATCGAGGAGCATGGTCTGGTCTTCGGCAAGGATGAGGCGGATCATGATGCAGTCATGGCAGTCAGCCGGAAGCTGGTGGGAAGGGAGGATACTGTCAGGGAGCCGCCGGAGGCGGCAAGCCTCGCGCGCATGCCCCGCAGCCCGTTGCCCTCCATGAGAGGGGGTACGGAGGGCGCATGAAGGGGGCCGTCATCTTCCAGTGTAAAGGAACGGACCTCTCCGGCTGTGTCGTACAGGAATGTCAGGGTACAGTTCCGGGCGTCGGAATGGCGGATCACGTTCGTGACGGCCTCGCGCAGGGCCAGGGCCAGCACACTCTCGTCCGAATGTGTGTCGAGGTTTTCGGCCCCCTGGATTTCAAGCGCGATCCCCGCAGTCTGAAGCGCGCGGCGTGCGCGTTCCAGTTCGCGCTGGAGAGATGCGCCGTTCATGCCCGAAACAGCGTCGCGCACCTCGCGCAGGGAGGTGCGGGCAATCTGGCTGATTTCACGGACTTCCTGCCGGGCGCGGGAAGGGTCGGCCGGGAACAGGCGGTCTGACAGTTCGGCCTTGACGGAAATGACCGTCAGGGAATGGCCCAGCAGATCATGCAGGTCGCGTGCGATCCGTTCGCGCTCTGCGGTGGTGGCGAGGGTACGGATTTCGTTCTGGGCTTCCCTCAGTTCGAAATTACGGATCCCGAGCTGCCACTGCACCCAGATTCCCATATAGGTGATGATGCTGAAAAAGGCGCTGGGTATGACTTCCAGTGTGGTTTTGTGGCGGAAATGGCCGGAAATGATCAGTGCGACCTGAAGCAGGATGACCATCGTGATGGACTGTCGCTTTTCCGGAAGCCGGGCGCACATTCCTGCTGCGAAGATGCAGTAGACTTCCCAGTCTCCATGCGTCCAGGCGCAGGCATAGCCGATCAGATCGGTAAGGATGATCTCGCCGTAACCGTAATAACGGTCTTTCCGGTAAGGGGCGAAATAGACCAGCAGGAAGACGCACATTGCCGCGGCTGAGAAGAGCACGCCATCCAGCGTCGGCTTGTGGTATCCCAGCAGCCAGGGCACCGGATAGAACAGCAGGTAGCCCAGATAGGCCACGAGATACTGGTTGAAATGCGGCCAGGGTGTCTTGCGGTCTGCCAGATGGCGGGAGAGAGAATCTGCGGCCATCAGGGGAGGGTGACGGCTGGGTCGTGCGGGGGCAAGACCGGGCCGGAGCGCCCCGGTCTTGCCGTGCTGTCCGCTCGGAAGGCCGGAGGCGTCATTCCCGTGCCGTTAGGCAGCAGGCCGCGCCGGTTTTTCTGCTCTATTATCATCCGTGCCGCCTCTCCGCTGGGGCATCCCGCGTTGAGGATGCCTGTTTCTGCCGGGAAGAACAGAGCCTCGTGTCAGTAGCGGCGGATGACATCGGTCATGCCGGGTCTCAGACCGGACGGAGCAGGACGTGCTTCTTCTTGCCGGACGAGACCTTCAGGACGCCCTCGCGCAGGTCGTCGAGGGTAAAGGTCTGGTTCTCGTCCGAGATCACCACATCATTGACGCGGCCGCCGCCGCCACGGATGAGGCGTCGTGCCTCGCCCCCACTGGCCGCGAGGCCAGCTTCCTGAAAGACGCGGAAAGCGGGCAGGCCTTCGGCGATCAGATTGGCAGGCAGGTCGATTTCCGGCAGGGCGGCCTGAGCGGAGCCCTGTTCAAAGACGCGGCGTGCGGTCTCGGCGGCTTCCCCGGCAGCAGCGCGGCCGTGGCAGATGGCGGTTGCCTCGGTTGCGAGGATCTTCTTGGCTTCGTTGATGTCCGCGCCCTGAAGCGCGCCCAGACGCTCGCATTCCTCGACGGGCAGGTCCGTGAAGAGCTTGAGGAAGCGGCCGACATCGGCGTCTTCGGTATTGCGCCAGAACTGCCAGTATTCGAAGGTCGGCAGACGCTCCGCCCGGACCCAGGTGGCGCCGTTGGCGGACTTGCCCATCTTCGCACCCGATGATGTGGTGACGAGCGGCGTGGTCAGGCCGAAGATCTGCTTGCCGTCGGTGCGGCGGGCCAGGTCGATGCCGGAAACGATGTTGCCCCACTGGTCCGAGCCGCCCATCTGGAGGACTGCGCCGTAGCGGCGGTTCAGTTCGCGGAAATCGTAGGACTGGAGGATGGAGTAGTTGAACTCCAGGAAGGTCAGGCCCTGCTCACGATCAAGGCGCTGCTTCACGCTGTCAAAGGAGAGCATGCGGCTGATGGAGAAATGGGCGCCCACATCCTGCAGCAGGTTGATGTAGGACAGCTTGTCCAGCCAGTCCGCGTTGTTGGCGAGGACAGCGCCGCTGGACGGGTCTTCATCGCTGAAGGTGATGAACTGGCGCAGGGACTTTTCGATCCCGGCGATGTTGTGTGCGATCGTCTCGTCCGTGATGAGGGAGCGGGCTTCGTCGCGGAAAGACGGGTCGCCGATCTTGGCCGTGCCGCCGCCCATGAGAGCGATCGGGCGATGGCCGTGCTTCTGGAGCAGGCGCAGCGCCATGATGGAGAGCGCATTGCCGACATGCAGGGAGTCCGCTGTCGGATCGAAACCCACATAGGCGGTGATCGGTCCGGCCAGCATGGCCTCGTCGAGGGCGTCGAGGTCGGTGCACTGGAAGATCAGGCCGCGGGCCTGGGCTTCGAGGAGGAACGGACTCTTTGGCATGGGTCGGTCTTGCTACGCTACTGCTGGAAAGAAGGGACCCGGACCCTAGCATGACCGGCACGGGAGCGGAAACTCCGCCCCCCGGTTTCCGCATCGGGGTACAGGCTCATTCCGTCTCGTAAGGCCAGTCGGTTCGGGCCATTCGGGAGGGGACGGCGAAAAAGCAGAGCGCTCCAAGGGCTGCGAGGGCCAGTGCGATCGGCCCGAAGATACGCACACCCAGAATAAACGGGTTGCAGATCTGTAGCAGGAAGGCGGGGGCGATGCTTGCTGCAACGATAATGGCCTGCGGAGGCTGCTTCATGACAAGGAAAGGCAGCGGGCAGCAGAATGTCACGCCGACCATTGCCACCAGAAGTTCTGCGCCGTCCAGCAGGGCATGTGTGGGGGCAAGCGGTTTGAAGAGCGTGACTGGCAGCATGAGGCTCAGGGTGCGGAGCGGGGCCGTCATGAAAATCCTGCTGGCCTTGGCTGCGAATACCGAGCGGACGAAATTGAGGCGGCTGCCGAAGCGGCCCGTCGTCAGGAGCAGGGGCCAGTGCTTGCGGTTGCTGATCCAGCCGTCCTGAAGGGCGATCAGGATCGTCATGCCGGGTGTCAGATGTGCGATACGGGTGCCGAAACTGCCATGTCCGAGCGGCAGGCTGCCCATGATCAGGATGATGCTGGCGGGCATGATCAGGCTGATCAGCAGGTCGTTGCGCTGGCTGGTCGGGGAGGCGGGTGCGAGGAGCATCTGCCGGAGTTGATAGAAGCTGAGATCCTGCGGTGCGATGCGCGGTGCGCTTTCAGGCACCGGAAAATCCGGGGCGGAAGCCGTGACACCATCCGTGGGCGCCAGCATGGCCGGAGAGTGCAGGCGGTTGGGCAACGTCATGATGGCGGCCGTCAGCAGTCCCATCATGGCGAGATCGGCCGGGATGGTCAGGATGGCCGGGCGTGTGAGGGCCCAGAGCGGAAAATCGGTTGTGAAGGTCAGGAGCACCAGACCGAGCAGGAGGCTGACACCAATGATCGTTGTGATGCCCTTGAGACGGCGTGACGTGTGCTGTGGTGGGGCATACCACTGCACAACCGCCGGAACCGTGTTGAGGAGGGTGTAGAAGAGCGTGTCATGCAGCGGCAGGCCGCTCCAGGCGAGCAGGCCGGAAAGGGCTATGATGGCTACCATGGACATCAGGGCCGCCGCGCGGGCCTCGGCGTGAAGCAGGCCGGGGATGGCGGGGGCCTGCGAGGCGCCGATCTGGTTGCCGGAATGCGTTTGCAGGCAGTTCTGCACGAAGGTCGCGGCAATGGCCGCGTTGAAGACATTGGTGTGTTTGAGTGCTTTCTCCAGACTCTGGGTCAGGAGGGCCGTGTGGAGTTCATGCGCTGTCATACCGGCAAGAACGATGAAAATTCCGGCCGTGAAGATCATCGGATTGCCGACGAGAAAAACGCGCGTTCCGTACAGCCGCAGCGCGCGGATCATGTCACTGCGTTCCAGAGTGCCCGAGGGCAGGAATCCATTCATGCCGCGGTATCCGGGGTTTCAGCATGTGCCGGTGTCGTGCGGGGGGCCGTGATTTCCAGAAAGGCGTCTTCAAAATCCGGGATGACCGTCAGGGTGCCCTCGGGAAGGATCAGGTCTCCGGTCCAGCCATGCACCAGCAACGCATCGGGGCGTTGACCGAGGATCTGGATATCGCCGGGCAAGGCCGCGAGGAGCCGGTCGGGCGTGGGGTGTTCGAGCCAGCGGGTGGTGGCGCGGAAGGTCTCGGTCGGGACATCGAGCACGACATGTCCCTGCCGGACGAAGAGCAGGCGCGAGCACAGGCGTTCGAGATCGGACAGGATATGCGACGAGATCAGGATGCTGGCGCCGGTCCGCTGCGTATAGGTATCGAGCAGGTTCATGAAGTCGCGCCGGGCATGGGGATCCAGACTCGCGACGGGTTCGTCCAGAACCAGAAACTCGGGGCTGTGACGCATGGCGAGCACGATGGCCAGACGCTGCTTCTGTCCGCCGGACAGGGAGCGCACCTGCTTTTTCGGATCGAGATCGGCCCAGGCGATCAGGGCTGGATCGACAGGGGGAAGTTCGCCGTAAAACGCGGCGATGTAGTCCATGAGCTGGGCAACGCGGAAACTGCCGAAACCGGTCATCGTCTGGGGCACGAACCCTGTCCGGGCGCGGATTTCGCGCGGCAGGGAGGCAATGCTGTGTCCGAAAATGTCGATGCTGCCGCCATCCGCGAGCAGAAAGCCCATGAGGCATCCGATCAGCGTGGATTTGCCTGCGCCGTTGCGTCCCAGAAGGGCGACGGTCTCGCCCTGTGCAATGGAGAAGGACACGTCGTCCAGCGCCTTGAAACTGCCGAAGCTCTTGGTGAGGTGCGAGACCTCGACGGGCAGGGACGCAGGGGCGGCGGGGTGCAGAATGTTTCGGTCTTGCATGAAATATCCGGTTACATATTTGTCTGGACGGAGCAAGGGATTGTGCACCCCGAATCAAAAAAGGCTCTCCGGAGGGGAGAGCCATTTTTGAAGTGTCTGACGGGGCGGAGGTGCCGGATCAGTCGGCAGCCAGTGCCAGCGCCTTGCGGCCACGCATCGTGTTCACGTGGTCTTCGAGGGCTTCGGCGACCCGGTCGGCCTGTTTGGCGAAGATGTGGTCGGCGTCTTCGAAAATGCGATAGTCGACGGTCACGTTCTTCTGGGTGTTCAGCTTGTCCACCAGCTTGCGGATGCCCGGCTCGGGAGCCAGTTCGTCCTTGCCGCCGGCAATCATCAGGCCACCGCAGGGACAGGGCGCCAGAAAGCCGAAATCATAGTCGTTGGCCGGTGGGGCCACGCTGATCCAGCCGCTGATTTCGGGGCGGCGCATCAGGAGCTGCATGCCCACGAAGGCGCCGAAGGAATAGCCCGAGATCCACAGTTCGGTGGAGTTCGGATTGACCATCTGCATCCAGTCGAGGGCGGCTGCCGCATCGGAAATCTCGCCGATACCACCATCATAACGGCCCTGGGACCGGCCCACGCCACGCGAATTGTAGCGCATGACCGAGAAGCCCATCTTCTCGAAGCTGCGATACATCGTGTAGGTGATACGGTTGTTCATGGTGCCGCCGTGGAGCGGATGGGGATGCAGCACCAGGGCAAGCGGAGCGTTGGGTTCGCTGGAGTGGTGGTAACGACCCTCAAGCCGGCCGTCGGGGCCGGCGAACATCACTTCAGGCATGAATACTCTCGCACTGTGTCGGGCAGGATTGGAACTCTGCCGTCCGGTGACGCAGTGTATATCGATTCGCAAAACCCGATTTCCACCAAAATCGACACGGCGTTGCGATTTCCGCCAGTTTGTCCAATCTGGAAAACATGATGACAGCGCCTATGACCGCCTCCGGGACGACCTATCTTGATGCCAATGCGACCGAGCCCCTGCGCCCCTGCGCAAGAGATGCGGCGGTGGAGGGAATGATGCTGTCGGGAAATCCCTCTTCAGTGCATGCGCAGGGACGCGAGGCGCGCCGCTTCCTTGAAGAGGCCCGCAGTCGCATGGCGGCCGGTTTCGGGCGGATTTCCGGCGCTTGCGTGTTTACGTCCGGGGCGACAGAGGCGGATGCAATGGCGGTTCATGCCTTTGGCCGGGGGCGCCGGATTTTTGTTGGGGCTACGGAACATGATGCCATTCTCAAGGCCGCGCCGGATGCTGAAATCCTGCCTGTGAACGGGGACGGGATCGTGGATGTGGAACACCTCCGGCAGCGGTTGCAGGACGGTGGTCCGGCGCTGGTCTGCGTGATGTCCGCCAATAACGAGACGGGGGTGTTTTCACCCCTGGAGGATGTGATGGCGGTCTGTCGCGACTCGGGTGCGCATCTGCATGTCGATGCCGTGCAGAGTGCGGGACGGGTGCCGTTTGCGCTGGATGGATGCAGTGTTGCGGTCTCCGGGCACAAGATGGGTGGCCCGAAAGGCGCTGGGGCTTTGTTGCTGGCGGAAGACGAGCCCATGGACGCGCTGGTGGCTGGTGGCGGTCAGGAGCGGGGGCGCAGGGGCGGGACGCAGGCCCTGCCGGCCATTCTGGGAATGGCGGCGGCGTTCGATGCGGCCCGTGCGCAGGACTGGGCGCCGGTTCAGCGTCTTCGGGACCGGGTCGAAGCCGTGGCGAAAACTGTGGGTGCACGGGTTGCGGGCGAAAACGTCGCGCGGTTGCCGAATACGAGCTGCCTGATTCTGGACGGGGTGGGCGCGCAGGTTCAGCTCATGACGCTGGATCTGGCGGGGTTCTGCGTGTCCGCGGGGTCGGCCTGTTCGTCGGGGAAAGTGTCGTCCTCGCATGTGTTGCGGGCGATGGGGGAGACGGAGGGGGCTTCGCAGGCCATCCGGGTTTCGCTGCCGTGGAATGTACAGAAGGCGCAGGTCGAGGCGTTCTGCGAGGCTTATGAAGCAATGGCACGGCGTTTGCGGAAATGACCGGGGATGCGGGAAGCACGGGCATGATCTATCTCGATTATTTCTCGACGACGCCATGTGATCCGGCCGTTGTGAAGGCCATGCTCCCCTGGTTCGGGGATGATTTCGGCAATCCGCACAGTCCGCATGGGCCCGGGCGGAAAGCGGCGGAAGCCGTGGAGCGGGCGCGGGAGAGTGTGGCGCGCCTTCTGGGCGTGGAGGCGCGGGAGATCGTGTTCACGTCGGGCGCGACGGAAGCCAATAACCTCGCCATCAAAGGGGCGGTGCGACATCTGGCGCGGCTGGGCGATCCGCGACGGAGGGTCATCACGGTCGCGACGGAGCATAAATGCGTTCTGGAATCGGTGCGCAGTCTGGCCGATGAGGGCTTTGAGGCGGTTGTGCTGGGCGTGGATGGTGACGGGCGGCTTGATCCCGAGGCTCTGCGGGAGGCACTGAAGGTGCCGACGCTGCTGGTCAGCATCATGGCGGCGAATAACGAGACCGGTGTGGTGCAGGATATTCCGCAGCTTGCGGCTCTCGTGAAGGAGGCCGGGGCGCTGATGCATGTCGATCTGGCGCAGATGGCCGGGAAAATGCCGGTGTCGCTTCGGAATGTCGATCTGGCGTCTGTGTCCGCGCACAAGATGTACGGGCCGAAAGGGATCGGGGCGCTTTATGTCCGTCGCCGTCCGCGTGTCCGGCTGGAGCCGCTGTTTTCCGGGGGCGGGCAGGAGCGGGGGTTTCGGTCCGGAACGCTGCCGACACCTCTAGTCGTTGGGTTCGGGGTAGCTGCGGATCTGGCGGCTGGGATCATGGGGGATGAGGCCGCACGGCTGGTTTTCCTGCGGGATGATCTTTGGGCGCAGCTTCGCGAAGGCCTGCCGGGAATTGCGCTGAACGGAGCCGGGGCACCGCGTCTGGCGGGGGCATTGAATGTCTGTCTTCCGGACGGATGTCGGGCGCTGGATGTCCTTGACGCCTGTCCGGATATCGCGGCCTCGACGGGTTCGGCCTGCACGGCGGCGGAAATTGCGCCGTCCTATGTCCTGACGGCGATGGGACTTTCTGCGCAGAAGGCGTCGCAATGCTTGCGCCTGTCGGTCGGACGCTTTACCTGCAAGGCCGATATTGACCGTGCGGCCTCTCTTCTGATCGCAGCCGCCCGGGCGTGCCAACCCAACTGAAACCGGAAAAAGCGGACGAACTATGCCCAAGATGACCTTTATCGAGCGTGATGGAACCCGTCGTGACGTGGACGCGCCTGTCGGACTGTCGGTTCTGGAAATCGCCCACAAGCACGATATCGACCTGGAAGGCGCCTGCGAAGGGTCGCTGGCCTGCGCGACGTGCCATGTGGTGGTCGATCCGGAATGGGCTGCCAAGCTGAGCTCCCCGACGGATGACGAGGAAGACATGCTCGATCTGGCGTTCGGTCTGGAAAAGACGTCCCGTCTGGGCTGCCAGATCGTCATGACGGACGCGCTGGATGGCCTGACCGTTCGCCTTCCGAAGGCGGGCTGAACACCATGCGGATCCTCGTTGCCATGTCGGGAGGCGTGGACAGTTCCGTAGTGGCCGCGCTGCTCAAACGGCAGGGCCACGAGGTGATTGGCGCGACCCTTCAGCTTTATGACCACGGACAGGCCGCCAAGCCGGGCGCATGCTGTGCGGGGCGTGACATCATGGATGCGCGCGCCGTGGCGGACCGTCTGGGCTTTCCGCACTACGTCATTGATGCGGAAAGCCGCTTCCGTGACAGTGTGGTCGAGAGCTTTGCGGATGCCTATGCGCGTGGCGAAACGCCTGTGCCCTGCGTGGCCTGCAATCAGGGTGTGAAGTTCACGGACCTTCTGGGCATGGCGCGGGATCTGGGCTGCGAAGCCATGGCGACCGGGCATTACGTCCGCCGTGTCGAAGGGCCGGAAGGGGCGGAAATGCACCGCCCCGTCGATGCCGAGCGGGACCAGACCTGGTTCCTGTTCGCCACGACCAAAGACCAACTCAACTATCTGCGCTTTCCGCTGGGTGAGATGCCGGACAAGGCGCATGTCCGGGCATTGGCCGAAGAGTTGGGGCTGTCCATTGCTGCCAAGCCGGACAGTCAGGACATCTGCTTCGTCCCCACCGGCTCCTATGCCGAACTGGTCGAGAAGCTGCGTCCGGAAGTGCGGGGTGAGGGCGAGATCGTGGACGAAGACGGCCGCGTGCTTGGTCGTCACGAGGGCGTGGCGCGCTATACGGTTGGGCAGAGCAAGCGTCTGGGCGACATCCACACCGCAACGGGCGAGCGCCAGATGGTGACGCGCATTGATGTGCCGAAGCGGCGCATCGTGGTCGGGCCGCGCGTGCAGCTTTCGGAAGCTGACAGCCGCCGGACCGTGCGCCTGCGGGACATGAACTGGCTGATCGACGCCCCCGCTGAGGGCGTGCGCTGTGGCGTGCAGATCCGGGCGCGGGAAAAGCTGCGCGAGGCGCTCGTAAAGCCGCTGGAGAATGGTGGCGCGCTGGTGGAACTGAACGAGGCCGCGATGCCTGCTCCGGGTCAGGCCTGTGTGCTGTATGATGGAAGCCGCGTGCTGGGTGGTGGCTTCATTACTGCGGGGGACGCCTGATGGCGGGTGTATTGCTGCTGGGATCGCGCCGGTATTCGTCCTGGTCCCTGCGGGGCTGGCTGGCGGTGCGTCTGGCCGGGCTGGACGTGACGGAAGAGGTCATCCCACTCAAGGGCGGTGGCAGGACGACCGAAATCCACGCGCGCTCGCCCAACCGGATGGTGCCGTATCTGCAACATGATGGTGCGGATGTCTGGGAAAGTCTGGCCATCTGCGAATACTGCGCGGAAATCGCACCCTTGCTCTGGCCGGAAGATCGGATCGTGCGGGCCCATGCCCGCAGCATCAGCGCGCAGATGCATGCCGGTTTCCGTCCCATCCGCCAGAACTGTTCCATGGACGTGGAGCGCGTTCCGGCCTCCCTGCTGGAAATCAGCGAGGAACTGGCTGCCGATGTGGCGCTGCTGAGCCGCACGCTTAAAGGCGCGCTGATGCGCTCGGGCCAACTGACACCGTTCCTGTTCGGGGATCGGATGACGGTGGCGGACTGCATGTACGCGCCGATCGCCATCCGGATTCATATTTTCGAACTGGATGTCGATCCGGTTGTGAAAACCTGGGTGCGGACGATGCTCGATCATCCGCTGATGCGGGAATGGTACGCACTGGCGGACGCCGAACCGGCAGAGTGGCGTCTGGTTTACTGACGCTCAGTGGGCCGCTCAGTGATGGGCAAAGCTCATGCCGGTCTGTAACGCGGTGCGGAGGACTTCGCCCCAGATATTGCTGTTGCCGCCCATGCCACCCCGCTGATGATCCCGGACAGTGTAACCGGAATCGTCATCATTTGTGGTGGCTGCCATGTCGGCCGGGGAACGTGAGGCACAGGCCGAAAGCAGGATGAAAATCGCAATTGCGCTGGTCTTTCTCACGGCGTCCGGTTCCTTCTGTTCCCCCGCCGGAAAGAATGCGTCCCGTTCGCATAGCTGTCATGTCAGGAACCGTAAGGAAGCGTAAGCGGGTTGTGTACGCCTCGGCCTGTCATGACCGGGAAACCGATCCTGTTCTGTGACGCTTTATGTCCGTAACAGACATGGGGCTGGCGGAATGGGTGCTGCGGACAGCAGGGAAGCGGATGCGAAGAAGCAGGCGCGCAAGGCGGGACTGCATTATGTGGACCGGTCGATGCCCGGGATCACGCGCCGTCGTTCCGGGCGCGGGTTTGCGTTCTATGGCCCTGATGGCAGTCATATCGTCGATCCGGATGCCATTGCCCGCCTCCGCCGTCTGGCCATTCCCCCGGCCTATCGGAATGTCTGGATCTGCCCTGATCCGCGGGGGCATCTTCAGGCCGTCGGCGAGGACGCACGCGGGCGTCTGCAATATCGTTACCACCCACTGTGGCAGGGTGTGCGGGACGAAGGCAAGTTCGGACATATGCTGGTTTTCAGCGAGAAACTGCCGCTTCTGCGTGAGCGTGTGGATCACGATCTGCGTCGGCGCGGGCTGGAGCGGGAACGTGTTCTGGCGGCAGTCGTCCGCCTCATGGAGCGCACGATGGCCCGCATCGGCAATGATCGCTACGCGAAAGAGAACCGCAGCTATGGGCTGACAACCCTGCGGCACAAACATGCGACCGTGCATGGCAGGCATCTGACGCTTGATTTTCGGGCCAAACACGGGATCGAGCAGCATCTGGAACTGGATGATCCCCGTCTGGCCCGTATCGTTTCCTGCCTTGAGGACCTGCCGGGGCAGCGCCTGTTTCAGTATGTCGATGCGGATGGCATCCGCCATGACATCCATTCACAGGACGTAAATGCCTATCTTCAGGAGATCACGGGCGCGGACATCACGGCCAAGGATTTCCGGACCTGGGCTGCAACGCAGCTTGCCGCCGTCACGCTCTGTGCGTTCAGCCAGTACGATACAAAGGCCAGGGCGAAAAAACAGCTTGTTGCTGCCGTCAAATCCGTGGCGGCCAAGCTTGGCAATACGCCGGCAGTCTGCAAACGCAGCTACATCAATCCCTGCGTGCTGGACGGGTATCTGGATGGAAGTCTGCGCGAGGCTTTCAAGAGCCGGGCACAGGATGTTCTGGATCATGAAGGCTATGGTCTGACGGCGGAGGAAGCGGCAGTGACCGGTTTTCTGGCGAGCCGCCTGCCTGATCTCAAACCGGGTCGGGATATCGGCAAGGCGCCCTGAAGCCGCTTGTCATTTTCAAAAAGGAAGTTCCGACGTGTTATTAACCGATCGCCGTTCTGTTCTTCGTGGGGCCGCTGCTGTTTTCCTGACCGGAACGATGGCACGGGCTGCAACGCGTGACCCCTATCCGGCTGATGTCATGACGCAGCCTGTCCGCGATTTCGGCCCTCATGCGCCTCCGGCGTTTGTTCCGGACCCGGACATCCTCTCACTTGATCCGTCTTTCGGCGATCTGGTTTTCAAGAATGGCAATATCGAACGTCTGTGGACGGGTGGGGGCTGGCTGGAGGGGCCGGCCTGGATCAGTGAGGGGCGCTTTCTGCTCCTGTCCGATACGGTGCGCAGTACGCAATACCGCTTCCTGCCGGATGAAAACCTGATGACGACCTACCGGAAGGAAAGCTTCAACAGCAACGGGAATACCGTGGATCTGCAGGGGCGTATCCTGACCTGCGAGCATGGTCTGCGCCGGGTCATCCGCTGGGAACAGGACGGGACCTGCACCGTGCTGGCGGATAAGTTTGAGGGGGAGGGTCTGAACTCGCCGAACGACATCATCGTCAATCCGGCGGATGGGAGTATTCTGTTCACCGATCCCGCCTATGGGGACTGTCTGGCAGAAGGTCATCCGGACGCACCGGGAGGCCGTGCCAACCGGGAAGGCAGGCTGCGCTGGAACATCGGTACTGAAGCCACGACGCAGTTCGGCAGTGCAAAACGTCAGGCTGACCATACGTTCCGCATTGATGCACAGGGCAGCAGGCTTGAAGCTGTGTTGAGCGAGGAGCAGGTGCCGGGTCCGAACGGGCTGTGCCTCTCGCCGGATCTGAAGACACTTTACGTTATTTCCACCGCGCCTGATCCCGGTCTGGCCGGTCCGGGTGGTGACCGCAAGATCCGGGCGTTCGATATGGTAAACGGCCGCCCGCAGAACGGACGCGTGTTCTGTGACATGACGCTGGAAGGGCATCAGCTCGTACCGGATGGCATGAAGGCGGACGTGTTCGGCAATCTGTGGTGCGGCGCGTCAGGACCGTACGGGCTGTGCGGCGTGTTCTGCTACAGCCCGAAGGGGAAGCTTCTGGGGCGCATCCGTCTGCCGCATGGCGTGTCGAACCTGACGTTCGGGGGACTCAAGCGCAATGAGCTTTATATGTGTGCGGCGGGGAGTCTGTACCGCGTCATGCTGAACACCCAGGGGGCCGCTTTGTGTTGAGGGTCTTATGCCAGGGAATGGGGCATGATGGTTTTCAGAAGAAACTTCATGTGACTGTTCGCAGTTAAGCAGGCTGGAGCTTCTGGCTGGCGGTTCGTCCGGGCGTAAGTGGATGTCGGAGACTGAACCGGGGAGGGAAATGCGGAAATGAACTCTCTGGGGCTGTTTGCTCTGTTGCTGGCCGTCGCGACGCTGCTCGGCATTGTCAATTACCGTACTCTGAAACTCCCGCTGACCATCGGGGTCCTGCTGATCTCGATGGTGATTTCCCTGATCGTCATGATCCTGAATCCGCTTTTTCCGGGTTATGATCTTCAGCAGGTGCCCCAGACGCTGCTGGGAACGATCAACCTGCCCCGGACGCTGCTGGACGGGGCGCTGTCCTTTCTGCTGTTTGCCGGGGCGATGCAGGTCGATCTGGGGCTGCTGGTGTCGCGGGGGAAATCAGTTGCGGCGCTGGCGATCCTGGGGACCTCACTGGCGGTGGGACTGCTGGCGGTTCCGGCCTGGCTCATTTTTCCCGTCTTCGGGCTCGCGGTGCCCTTTAGCTGGTGCGTGCTGCTCGGAGCGATGCTCGCGCCCACCGATCCGGTTTCGGTCGTGGGCATGTTGCGGCGGCTTGGACTGCCTCCCGCCCTTCAGGCGACGTTTGCGGGTGAGAGCCTTTTCAATGATGGCGTGGGCGTCGTCATCTTCGGCACCATGATCGGGCTGGCGACAGGAGAAACCGCTTCTGTTTCGATCGGGGATTTCGTGCTGCGGTTTCTGGTCGAAGCTGTGGGGGGCGGGCTGCTGGGTGCGTTCACCGGCTGGCTGACCCTGCTTCTGCTGCGTGGTGTGGATGACACGCAGATTGATCTGCTGGGATCGCTGGCACTTGCGACAGGAACGTACAGCCTTGCAAACGGACTGCACATGTCCGGCCCGATCGCGGTTGTGGTGGCCGGGATGAGCCTTGCGGGCAAGGCGGGTTACCGGTCCATCACGCCAAAATCCCGCGAGGAAATGGTGGTGTTCTGGAATCTGATCGATGAAATCCTGAATGCGCTGCTCTTTCTGCTGATCGGGTTCGAGCTTCTGGAAATCAAACCCCATCTGGCGCCGTTCCTGACGATGCTGGTGGTGATTCCGCTTTCGGTTCTGGTGCGGGGGGCGAGTGTGTTCCTGTCCACCATGCCGGTGCATCTGCAACCGGGAGAGCGGGGGCGTGCTCTGGGTGTTTTGACCTGGGGCGGGTTGCGAGGAGGAATTTCCGTCGCGCTGGCACTG
>NZ_JBDNYY010000005.1:0-243337 GCF_047722525.1 Gluconobacter sp. | reverse complement strand
CGAGTGCCAGGCTCTTGAGGTTCGGGCGGCGATAGGGCGGCAGTTCGAGCAGCAGCGGGTGTTCTTCGGACTTCACGCCGCGGGTCATGACACGGGCGGCAATCACGCCGCTGACGATGGCCACGGCATAAAGCCCGAACAGCACCAGCCCCTGAAGCCCGAAGATCCCCAGCACGGTCCGATGCGGCACGAACGCGCCGATCAGCAGCGTATAGACCGGCAGACGCGCCGAACACGTCATGAGCGGCGCAATCAGGATCGTGACCAGCCGGTCCCGCGGGTTCTGGATGGTCCGAGCGGCCATGATGCCGGGAATGGCGCAGGCGAAGCTCGACAGCAGGGGGATAAAGGATCGCCCGCTCAGCCCGGCCAGCGCCATCACGCGGTCCAGCAGGAACGCCGCGCGGGGCAGATAGCCGGACTCCTCAAGCGCCAGGATCCACAGGAACAGGATGAGGATCTGGGGCAGGAATACGATGACCGTACCTGCGCCCGCGATTACCCCATCTGCCAGCAGACTGCGCAGGATGCCGTCCGGAAGCGGCTTCAACACGATCTGCCCGAAAGTCGAGATCCCGCTGTCCAGCCCGTCCATGAGCGGCTGCGCCCATGCGAAAACGGTCTGGAACATGACGAACAGCACGACCAGCAGGATGACCGGCCCCCAGAGCGGATGCAGGAAAATCCGGTCCAGCCGGTCGGTCAGGCGGTCCGTGCCCGCAGCCGGAGCTACGACATAAGTCGCCAGAAGGCGGCGCACTTCCATGTGGGGATCGATCCCGGCCGCGAGCGGCACGGGAGGGGCGGGCAGGGGACGGTCGAGTGCTTCCAGCAGGGGAATAACCCCTGCCCGGTTGAGGCTGATGACCGGGACGATGGGCATGCCGATATCGGCCTGAAGGCCCGCAACGTCGATCCGCATACCATTGCGCCGGGCCTCGTCCATCATGTTCAGGGCTACGATGACGGGCAGGCCGAGCTGTTTCAGTTCCAGCAGGAAGCGCAGGTGCAGGCGCAGATTGGTGGCGGAAATGACGGCCACCAGCATCTGCGGCCGGGGCTCGGTCGGATGTCGCCCCAGACAGACATCACGCGTGACGTCCTCGTCCGGACTGGTCGCATCGAGACTGTAGGCACCCGGCAGATCGAGTACGCGGACGGGGTGGCCCTGCGGGGTTGTGAAGAATCCTTCCTTGCGCTCGACCGTGACGCCGGCATAGTTCGCAACTTTCTGCCGGCTACCGGTGAGCTGGTTGAAGAGCGAGGTCTTGCCGCAGTTCGGGTTTCCTACCAGGGCAATGTGCAGGGCGGGCGCTGTTTGGGCAGGGACTGTCGAACTCATGGAGGTCAGGAGGCGGCCCGGATGCCCACACGGGCGGCTTCGCCCCTGCGGAGGGCAAAGCGGGACGTTCCCAGCCGGACCGCGATCGGATCACCGCCAACAGGGCCGGTCGCCACAACCTGAACGGCCTCACCGGGGACGAAGCCCAGCTCTCCCAGCCGTGTGGCGATCGGATCCAGAGGCGCACGCTGTTCGATCTTCTCGATCACGGCGTGTCCACCCCTGGGCAGTGTATCCAGATACAACATCAGTTCCGTACCCCGGTATTATGGCGGGAGACTGTCAGCTCCGGCCTCTGCCCTAGATAGGCGCATCCGGGCCGTCCGGGAAGGGCAGTGAGAATGATTTGCATCAAGGACGTGAAAGACAGAGGGAAAATGGCAGGTTCCGCAACGGATTTCCGGGATATTCGCGTAGCCCAAAGCGCAGGCGGCGGAAGCCGACGGGACGCATTGTCCATTTCCCGTCCGGGACTCGGCCTTTTCCTGTTCCAAAAACAGATGCACGCAGGGTTGGACTGGCAATTCCCCGCGCAGCGGGGCATACACCGCATTTCGGGTGATCAGTGAGATGAACACGGACGACCGATGGCAAGATCGGCTGTCTGACGGAGGCGGACCCTGTAATGGCAGTATCCCACAAAGACCATGCGCCAGATGTCTGTGAGCATTGCGCATCGCTGGACGATGACGGACGGCGTGTCGAGCAGCCCCGCAAGAAGGCCCTGACAAACCGGGTCCGGCGTATCGAGGGACAGGTGGGCGGTGTTCTCAACATGATTGAGAACGACCGCTACTGCGTGGATATCCTGACCCAGATTTCCGCCGTGAAGTCGGCTCTGGACGGTGTGGCCATCCAGATCCTGTCATCCCACGCCAATGGCTGCGTGCGCCGGGCGGTGCAGGATGACGGTGGAGAAGATGCCATCGACGAGCTTCTCCAGGTCGTTCGCCGGATGATCCGCTGAAAAATCCGCGTGCTTAGCGGTCCAGCGTTTCGCCGGGTGCGGGCTGGCTCGCCATGCCCATGTCCATTTTCTGACAGGCTGCGCGCTGCTGCTTCATTTTCGGCGTCAGGGTGCTCTTCTGCTTGCTGAGCGTTTCAAGATGCTCACACAGGGTCATCTGCTGATCCATGCTCAGCCCGGCCATCGGGTCCTGTGTTTTGGCTGACGGCATGGTCATGTGACTGTTGCCGCCCATGTTCATGTTGCTCATATCCATGCCCGGCATGGACGGATCAGCATAAGCCGTTCCGGTTGCGAGAAGGGCGGTCAGTGCGAGGAAAGTCTTGCGCATGATGGTAGGCTTTCGTGTTGTTGTGATCAGAACCAGCTTCGAACGCCGAAGCTGAAGCGGACGGAGCCGGTGTCGTCGTGCTGGTCACGGGCGATCCGGCGGGCTTGGGTGAGATATCCGGAGTAGGTCACGGCCACGTAGGGCGCGAATTTCCGCCAGAGTTCGTATCGCAGGCGCAGACCGGCATCGACATCCGACAGCCCGGCGCCGGCCTGACGCCCCGCGTCGGATTTCGTGTACAGGTTGAACTCGGCCTGTGGCTGGAGGATCAGGCGGTTGGTCAGCAGGAAGTCGTAAGACCCCTCGACGCGGGCGGCGAAACGTCCGCGGTCGCTGACATAGCCCGTGGCCTCGAACTCGAACTGGTACAGCGCCAGCCCCTGAATCCCGAGCGCGCCCCAGGTGCGGGTCGGGCCGTCATCAAGGTCCATTCGCACGCCGCCCTGCAGGTTCCAGTAGGGCGAGATCGAGCGGGTATAGAGCAGTTCGTGGTCACCATCGCTCAGGCGGCCTTTTTCAAGCGTGCCTTCGGATTTGAGCCAGATCTTGTTGTAGTCACCGCCGAACCACGCCTCGCCATCCCAGCGGAAATCGGTGCCGCCGGGCGCATAGCGGCCTTCAAGCTGGTTGAAGATGCCATGCAGCCAGGTGCCCTGATCCATGGCGGGCTTGATGTTGCCGATATAGACGACCGGCGTCGCCTCCGGCGCATCGGCGGCGTGATAGACCGTCTGGGCGGCGCGGGCCGTACCGGACAGGGCGAGAACGGACAGAACCGTGAGGGAAAGGGCGTGTTTCATGCCACGATCACCGTGCGGAACATGCCCAGATCCATGTGATACATCAGGTGGCAGTGATACGCCCACATGCCGGGGGTATCGGCCGTCACGAGATAGCTCAGCTTGGAGCCCGGCTGGGAAATGATGGTGTGCTTGTAGGGACGGTAATCGCCCTGACCGTTTTCCAGTTCGCTCCACAGACCGTGTAGATGGATCGGATGTTCCATCATTGTGTCGTTGATGAGTGTAAAACGCACGCGTTCGCCGAGCTTGAGGCGGATCGGGCCGGATTCCGAGAACTTCCGGCCGTTCATGCCCCAGATATAGCGTTCCATGTTGCCGGTCAGGTGCAGGATGATTTCCCGCGTTGGCGGCCGCAGGTCCGCTCCGGGGCGCGTGGCGCGGAGCTGCTTATAGTTCAGGACACGGCGGCCGTTGTTCTCCAGCCCGTCGCCGGGGCTGCCCGTCCGGTCGATGGGCATCATGGCGCGCATCTGATTTTCGACATTGATGGGGGGCGGCCCGGGATCGTCCACCTCCATTTTCGGCATGGCCATGTGGCTCATATCCATGCCCTTCATGTCCATGCCGTGCATGTCCATTCCGGCCATGTCGCCATTCATCTTCATGCCGGACATATCGCCCGATATGTCCATGTCCTTCATGCTTTCGCCGGGCTTCATGTTCCCCATGCCCATGTCCACCATGGTGCGGACGGGACGCGGGTCCATGGAGGGCAGGGGGGCGATCATGCCCTCGCGTGGAGCGAGGGTGCCGCGTGCGTAGCCGGTGCGGTCCTCGCTCTGGGCGAAAATGGCATAGGCGCGGTCGTCCTTCGGCTGGACGATCACGTCATAGGTCTCCGCCACGCCGATGCGAAACTCGTCCACGGGGACGGGCTCGATATCGTTGCCGTCAGCCTGCACGACCAGCATTTCGAGCCCCGGAATCCGGACGTCGAAGAAGGTCATGGTCGAGCCGTTGATGAAGCGCAGGCGGACCTTCTCGCCGGGCCTGAACAGGCCGCTCCAGTTCATGTCGGGGGCATGGCCGTTCAGTGTGTAGGTGTAGATCGCGCCTGAGACATCCGAGATATCGGTCGCCGCCATGCGCATTTTCGACCAGGCCAGACGGTCTGCAAGCGCGGCGCCCGCACTGCCCGCCTCGCGCGCTTCCTTGGGGAAGGAGGCTGCCGTGCGCTGGCGGAAGACGTAATAATCGTCCTGCATCTTGAGGTTGCTGACGATGTCATGGGGCATGACATCCGTCCATTCGCCCAGAAAGATGACGTAATCGCGGTCGCAGGGGTTCGGGTCCGGACGGCGCGGGTCGATGACCAGCGCGCCATACAGCCCCATCGCCTCCTGCATCCCGGAATGGCTGTGATACCAATAGGTGCCGCTCTGATGGAGCTTGAAGCGATAAGTGAAAGTCTCGCCCGGTGCGATGCCGCCGAAGCTCAGCCCCGGTACGCCGTCCATGTTCGAAGGTGTGCGGATGCCGTGCCAGTGGATCGAAGTGGGCTCATTCAGCGTGTTGGTGACGTTGATGCTGACGGTATCACCCTGTTTCCAGCGCAG
The DNA here is from genome assembly GCF_047722525.1 of Gluconobacter sp. Taxonomy (GTDB): domain Bacteria; phylum Pseudomonadota; class Alphaproteobacteria; order Acetobacterales; family Acetobacteraceae; genus Gluconobacter. Next base: position 238,338 of record NZ_JBDNYY010000005.1, on the reverse strand, counting down.
GATCGGACCCGGCACCGTGCCACCGGCGGTCGGCGCGTGCATGGTCTTGCCATCGAGCGAGATGCGCGTATGGCCGATCTTCAGATCCCACCGGTCGGACGGCAGGGGGGGTATGATACCGGAAGAGGCCTTGGACGAGAATGCGTGCGAGGTGCGGGGCAGGGCCGCCAGAAGGCCGCCTGCGCCAATACCCGTTACGAAACGTCGTCGTGTCAGGCCGCCCCGGAAGCGGGACGGAAAGGTCATGAGAAAAATCCGCGAAAATGACAGAGGATCAGGTCCTGTCTGCCTTTTGCGGGCAGCAGGACGGGTCCACGCCTGTCAGGCGTGCGTCAGAGTACGCGGAGTTTTGGTGGGGGAGAGGCCGGAATCCAGTCCGTGCCGCTGAAACGGTCGTGCCGTGCGGACGCAAAGGCACGACCCGCCAGACGGACGGGACCGGACGGGTGGATGGCCGCCACGGTCAGCATGGGTTCGGTCGAGACCACATGCGTATGACAGCAGCCTTCGGAGGACTGCTGGGAATGGGGGATCGCGTGGAACGCCGACGTGCTGCAGCAGTCCGTGGTTTCGGTCTTCTGGTGATGGACCATGTGGTGCATCGCCATGGCCATGTGATGGGGGGCTTCGGGTCGGGCCTGCGCGGTGGACGTGCCGAGCAGAAGCCCGACCTGCATCAGCAGGCAGGCCAGCAGGCCGATCCAGATCCGGGCATGTGTCCTGACCATCAGAAGTCCCAGCAAAGGTAAGAAACAGAGCGATCCGGTGTGCGAATCTGTTGTGATCCTATACCCACCCCGGGGATCGGGAAAGATTATTTTTCCGGACAAAAAAATGACTTGTCGAATCTGTTTCGTTGGCAATATGAAAAATGCATACCCCGGTGCGGTATATAAAACATAAAAATATAGTGGAATACGGCCTATTGCCAGAATCGTTTCATGGTGAATAGTTGTATAAACCGTACCCCCGCTCCGTATGTTGATATGCCGCCACGGGGTCAGGCCTCTTTTTCAAGGATTTCGTGACATGACAGAAACAGCACACATGACGGTCGAGGGAATGTCCTGCAATGGCTGCTCCGGCAAGCTGCAGCGCGCTCTGGAGGCCGTTGATGGCGTCACGGCAGTCGAGATCGTTCTCGATGGCGGTAAGGTGACGGTGTCTTACGACCCGGCCCGGGTTTCGCCTGCCGCTTTCAGTGACGTTGTCGAAGACACCGGATTTGACGTCGTTTCCTGAGGCCCGACACGCCTCCTCCTGAAAAGATGGTGCGGGCCAGGTCTGCCAGATTCGGAACAGGAGCGTTTCATTACCGGCCCCATGCCGCTACACCCTGCTTCAGGACGCGGGATGTTGCATGGCGCCGGCATGTCTCTCTAGGACAGACACTATGACACAGCATGGCACTTCAGTTCGCCGCCGGCACAGCCTTTCCGCCATTTCCCACAATGCCCTGATCTGGGGCGGCCTGATGGCGGGAGTCTGCCCTGTGGCTATGGCCGACACGGTTGCAGGTCGGACCGGAAATCACTCGCCCGTTTGCCATGCCACACACAGGACGCTTCATCCGGTTCACTGTGGTTCGCAGCATGCGTCCGCGACTGCTGCTCCGCAGTCTGTGAAAACGTCCGCTGCGCCTGCCGCGACGGCTGCCACGGCTGCACCTGCCGCTGCCATCGCGCAGGCTTCCAGCGATCTGGACGGGAGCGAGGCGGAAAACATTCAGGTCCTGGGGACCAATCACACCTATACCGCACCTGCCGTCGAGGCCTGGGGCAAGAGCCCGGTGGCCCTGAAGGATGTGCCGCAGTCCGTTTCGGTCATCACCCAGCAGCGCATGGAAGATTCCAACATGCTGACGATGGCGGATGCCATGCGCCAGATCAACGGCATCCGCGTCCTGCCCGGCTCCACCGCCAATTCGAACTACTATTCCCGCGGCTACCAGCTCACGACTTCCGTGGATGGTACACCCAGTGCGGCCGGAACGCTCAATACCGCCGCGTTCGATCTGTCGATGTATGACCGTATCGAGGTTCTGCGGGGGTCGTCGGGTCTGCTGCAGGGCGGTGGCGGCGCGGGCGGCGTCGTCAATCAGGTTACGAAAAAGCCCGGACGTGATTTTGCCGTCAGTGGCAATGCGATGGTTGGCAGTTTCAACAACTATCGCGGCGACGTGGACATGACCATTCCGCTGAATCACTCGAAAACGCTCCGTTTCCGGACGGCGGACCTGTTTCAGGACAACGATTACTTCTACAAATACGCCCATACCCGCAAATGGCAGGCTTACGGCGCGCTGGAATGGGACATCACGCCCACGACCACATTCGTCGTTTCCCATGCCCGCCAGCAGCAGGATAATCAGGCCCCTTATTATGGCCTGCCCCTGAAGGACGACAATACGCTGTGGACAGGAAGCCGCGATGCGAACCCGAGCCAGAGCTGGGGGTATTCAAACTACATGACGCAGCAGACGATCGCGTCCATCAACCAGAAGCTCTGGGGTGACTGGACGGCGACCGCGCGCGCCACCTTCTATGACCAGAGCTACAACACATTCTACAACGAGCCCTGGGAAAAGATCAGCACCAAGACCGGGCTCGTGGAATACGCCGATTATGGCATTTCGAAATTCAAGGGGACGAACAGTTCGCGTTCGGCTGATGTCTACGCGCAGGGCAGCTTCCATCTCCTGAACCGGACCCATCATGCGCTGTTCGGATTCAACTACAATTCCTATGAACAGGTCACGAAATACGCCAACAATACCTGCGATGCAGTCTATAACGTCAGCCTGAACAACTCGAATGCCGTCAAACAGCCTTCCGCAAGCTGCTTCAATTACAATACCGATCCTGACGGCTGGGGCACGGACGACTACGCCTATCAGTGGGGGTTCTATGGACAGCTTCGTCTGGAAATTATCCGGCACCTGTCCCTGATCCTGGGTGGCCGCGTATCGCGCTATTACGAGAAGCTGCAATATATCCAGCCGTCTCCGAAGACGGAGTGGGCGACGACGTCAAACATTCATGGCCAGCTCACGCCCTATCTGGGCACCGTCTACCAGATCACGCCGAACATCTCGTGGTATGCCAGCTATTCCAGCATCTTCACGCCTTCGGTCGGCAAGCAGACCTATCACGGGGGCGGTCTAGATCCGCAGGAAGGCAATCAGATCGAAACCGGCTTCAAGGCGGAATATTTCCACGGCCGCCTGAATATCTCGTCCGCGCTGTTCCGGATGGAAAGCGTAAACCAGCCGGTGCAGGATCCCTATCATTCGCAGTTCTACATCACCACTGGCCCGATCCGGCGTCAGGGCTGGGAGGCGCAGATCGATGGTGAAATCCTGCCGGGGCTCGATGTCTCGATCGGCTACACCTATCTGGACACGAAAGTGTCGAACTCGAAGGTCAGCGATTTCGGCGGCGTGTATTCCCCGCATCACATGTTCAAGTCCTGGGTGCATTACAACGTCCCCCACGGTCGCCTGAAGGGGCTCAATTTCGGTGCGGGTATTGATGCCAACAGCAATCTGCGCGGCAGCTATGCCACGACCGTTCAGGGCGGTTACATGACGCTGGACAGCATGATCGGCTACCGGATCAACAGGCATCTGAAACTTCAGCTCAATGCCACAAACCTGACCAACCGGTACTACTATGAGCGTGCCAGCGGTCAGTGGCAGTTCAACTTCCCCGCCGCTCCCCGAAGCTTCATGGCCACACTTCGTGCAAACTACTGACGAGACGACCCCGCCACATTCCCTTTCGGACTGGAAGGTTCTTTTCCCCTACTGGAAATCCGAAGAGAAGTGGTGGGCCTGGGCCCTTCTGGGCGGCACGATCGGACTGTCCGTGCTGTATGTTCAGTCCGCCGTCTGGTTCGGGGCCTGGTATCACCGCTTCTTTGATGCGTTCTTTGCCGGGCAGGTGGGGCACTGTCTGGGGATGCTGCCCCTGTACCTTCTGGTGACGGTCGGCTCGGTCGGCATCCATGTTACCCAGACCTACCTGACGCAGGTGCTGTCCATGCGCTGGCGCCTGTGGAACACGCGGGTCTATCTGCGGCAGTACCTGTCGGAAGAGGCATATTACCGGCTCGAACATGGTCCGAACCGGGCGGACAACCCCGATCAGCGTATCGCGGATGACCTGTCCCAGATGACGGTCCAGACGCTCAAGCTGGGTCTGGACGCCATCGATGCCGTGACCACGCTCCTGTCCTTCGCTGTCGTTCTATGGAACATCGGGGGGGTATTGTCCTTCGACTGGGGCGGCCATCATTTCGGCATCCCCGGCTATCTTTTTCTGGGTGCGGCCATCACAACGCTGGCGGCTTCCGGGATTCTGGAGCGGTTCGGCTCCCCTCTGATCGGTGCGAATTACCGTCAGCAGCATTTCGATGCCGATCTGCGTGCGGGTCTGATGGACATCCGCCGCAATTCCGAACAGATTGCCTTTTATGGCGGCGAAAACGCCGAGCATCTGCGGCTGTCCGGATATCTGAGCCATATCGCCACGAACTGGCGCAGCGTTGTCCGTTACACCTGGCGGGTCAATTTCATTGGTGAGCTTTATACAGGGGTGGCGACGATTCCGCTCTGGCTGATGCTGGCCCCGAAAGCCATGGCCCACGCCCTGAGTTTCGGGCTCTATTCCCAGATCAACTCCGCTTACACGCAGGTCCGGCTTAGTCTGGAATGGTTCATTTTCAATTATGCCGATCTGGCGACCATGCGCTCCGTGCTTCAGCGTCTGGGCGAGTTCGAGCGGGTGGTCAGCCAGCAGCCCCAGAGCGGCATCGAGCGTTCCGCATCGGAAAGCCCCACTGTCCAGACCCGTGATCTGGCCCTGTGTCGGCCGGATGGAACCCCGATCACGCGGATCGGGACCCTGACGATGGAGGGGGGCGAACGCTGGCTGGTCCGTGGGCCGTCGGGTTCGGGAAAAAGCACCTTCCTGCGTGCCCTCGCCGGGCTGTGGCGTCACGGCAGCGGGGACGTGTCCTTCAACATCCGTCAGGCCATGTTCCTACCCCAGCGCAGCTATGTGCCATCCGGAACCCTCCGTCAGGCTCTGAGCTATCCCGCAACGCCTGACCGTTACGAAACAGCTTCCTGTCAGAAGACTCTGGAGGCCGTGAATCTGGCGGGATACAGCCATCGTCTGGAAGAAGTTGCGGAGTGGGGCGATGTGCTGTCTCCAGGCGAACAGCAGCGTCTGGCGGTGGCGCGGGCGCTCCTGTTCCGGCCTGCGATCCTGTTTCTGGACGAGGCGACCTCCGCTCTGGACGAGACCAATGAACGCCGCCTTTACGAGGCTCTTCTTTCCACGCTGCCCGACACCACCTTCATCAGTGTGGCGCATCGCGAGGCCCTGAAGGTCTTCCACGATCATGAGATTGTTCTTGGTACTGAAAATGCCCTCATTTTCCATGCTTGAAAAATAGGGTGGTGGGGTATATTTCTCACGTACTCTTTGCAGACTCCTTCTAGCCGACAGGACCCCTTCCAGATGTCAGAAACGATCAGTTTCCCCGTCGGCGGCATGACCTGCGCCGCCTGCGCCGCACGGATCGAAAAAGTCCTCAACCGTCAGGACGGTGTGAAGGCGACGGTCAATTTCGCCTCGGAACGCGCGCAGGTTGCGTTTGAAAATACCGCGTCTTCCATTGAAAGCGTTGTGGCCGCCGTACGTCGCGCAGGCTTCTCCGTGGACGAGCAGAGCCTTGACCTGTCGCTGTCGGGCATGACCTGCGCGGCGTGTGCGGCCCGGATTGAAAAGATCCTGAACCGCCAGCCTTCCGTACAGGCCAGCGTCAACTTCGCGGCCGAACGCGCGCATATCAATTACATCCCCGGTGTGGTCGAACCGGCTTTTCTGATCGGGAAGATCGAAAAGGCCGGTTTCGGTGCAACGCGGTTGGACGAGGGGACACGCGAGGACCCGAAGGCCAAGCGTGAAGCCGTCTGGAAACGTGAACGCAACCGCTTCATTCTAACGCTTGTCCTGTCCCTGCCGCTCTTTGCCGAGATGATCGGCATGTTCTTCGGCCGCATGATCGTGCCGGTACCGGTGCAGTTCCTGTTCGCGACGATCGTGCAGCTCGTCTGTGGCGCGCATCTGTATCGCAGGGCCTGGAATGCCGTGCGCGGCGGGTCGGCCAACATGGATGTGCTGGTGGTGCTGGGAACGTCCATTGCCTGGCTGTTCAGTGCGGTTGTGGTGGTGTTCGGGCTGCACCAGCATGTTTATTTCGAAGCCAGCGCGTCTATCATTACGCTGATTTCGCTCGGCAAGCTCATGGAAACACGCGCCAAGAACCGGACCAGTGCCGGGATCGAGAGCCTGCTCCAGCTTCAGCCGCAGATCGCCCATGTCGAACGCGACGGCGTGATAGTGGATCGCGCGGTTGCGGACATGCATGTCGGGGACATTTTCGTCGTGCGTCCGGGCGAGAGCGTACCGGTGGATGGTGAGATCATCGAGGGCGTGTCCGAAGTCAACGAATCCATGCTGACGGGTGAGAGCGTGCCGGTTCTCAAGGAAGTCGGACAGGACGTCTTTGGCGGCACGATGAATGCCAACGGCGCGCTGCGTGTCCGGGCGACCGGTGTGGGTGCGGATACGGCGCTGGCGCGGATCGTGAAAATGGTCGAGCAGGCGCAGGGCTCGAAGGCCAATGTGCAGCGTCTGGCCGACCGGGTTTCGGGCATTTTCGTGCCCACCGTGATCGGGATTGCCGTTCTCACCTTCCTGATCGGCTGGGCTGTGACCGGCTCCGCGACATGGAGTCTTGTCTCCGCCGTATCCGTGTTGGTGATTGCCTGCCCGTGTTCGCTGGGTCTGGCGACGCCGACGGCCATTATGGTCGGGACGGGACGCGGGGCGCAGTCCGGTATCCTGTTCCGCAACGCGGATGCGCTGGAACGGGCCGAGAAGCTGAAGACCATCATCGTGGACAAGACCGGCACCCTGACGCAGGGCCGTCCCACGGTGTCCGCCGTCCATCCGGCAGAGGGCATGTCGGTGGAGACGCTTCTGAGCGTCGCCCATGCCCTTGAGCACAACTCCGAGCATCCGCTGGCCCGCGCCATTGTGGACTATACGGAAAGTCATGGGATCAGCGCTGTCGTCGCAGCGGAAGGCTTTCAGGCGGTTCCGGGCAAGGGTGTGGTGGCGCGGTTCGCTGGACAGGAAGCGCGTCTGGGCTCCCCGTCTTTCATGCAGGAGAGCGGGCTGGACCTGTCATCCCTGCCGGTCGCGGCGCTGGAAAGCGAAGGCAATACCGTCATCGCCGTGGCGCAGGGCAGTCAGGCTCTGGGAGTCATCGCACTGGCGGATGAACTGCGCGCCGATGCCGTGGCGACGGTGACGGCTCTCAAGGCGCGGGGCATCCGGGTCGTGATGCTGACCGGTGACAATGAACGTGCGGCGTCGGTCGTGGCCCGTCAGGTCGGTGTGGACGACTATCTGGCTGGTGTGCTGCCGGAGCACAAAGCAGACGGTGTTGCGAAATACCGCTCCGAAGGAGATCTGGTCGGCATGGTGGGCGATGGCATCAACGACGCGCCGGCTCTGGCCGCCGCGGATGTCGGGTTCGCCATTGGCGCAGGCTCTGCCGTGGCCCTTGATACGGCCGATGTCGTGCTGATGAAGAGCGAGATGACAGGGGTTCTGGACGCGATTTCCCTGTCTCATGCCACGCTGTCCAAGATCCGGCAGAACCTGTTCTTCGCTTTCATCTACAACATCCTTGGTCTGCCGCTGGCGGCTTTCGGGATGCTGAACCCGATCGTGGCGGGCGCTGCCATGGCCATGAGTTCTGTCTCGGTGGTCAGCAATTCCCTGCTGCTCACCCGCTGGAAACCGCTCGCCAGCAAATCCTGAGGCAGACTGCTCCGGGTGCCTTTACTGCACCCGGAACGGGAGTTTCCTGCGGGCGAAATCGAGCATGGCTGTTGCGCCATGCTCCCACAGGCCCAGCGGTTCGCTGCTTCCGATATGGCCAACCGCGCCCGCTTCCAGAAAATCCGTCTGCCACTGACTGGCCAGATCCCGCGCGCGGGGCAGGGACAGCCAGGGGTCGTTGCTGCTCGCCATGATGGCTGTGGGGACTGGCAGGGGCATGTGGGGAAGCGGCCCGAAAGCGCGGATGCGTTCGACTTCCGGATGTGCTGTCTGGTCGATATCCGCAGGCGCCACCAGAAAAGCCCCGGCAACTTTCTGGCCACCATGACGGCTCAGCCACTTCGCACTCAGCACAGCGCCGAGACTATGAGCGATCAGAAACACCGGGCGTGATGAGGTCTCGACTGCCGCGGTGAGCGTTGCCTCCCAGTCGGCTGGGACAGGGTTTTCCCAGTCCGTCTGCTGAAGGCGCCTCAGGCCATAAGCCTGTTCCCAGTGCGACTGCCAGTGATCCGGGCCGGAGCCGAATAGCCCCGGCACCAGCAGGAGTTCGACCTGCTGGCCGAGACGTTGGAACCTGCCGGCGATCTGCTGTCGCGTTGTATCGGACAGGCCATGCGTTGCCCAGGCGGGATCGAAAGAGGTCGGACGGCCGGAAAACAGGTTCATGACGTTATCTCCTCTCAGCCGTGCCGACTCTTATGCAGAGGCCGGAACAGGACTTTGAATTAATAACGAACACATATGGATATTAAATAAAACAACTTTAATAAATAGTTATTACACGGTGGTCAGGCCAGCCCATCAAAAAGCTGTGTGGAGAGATAGCGTTCCGCAAAAGAAGGGACGATGGCCACGATCGTCTTGCCGCGACTGGAGGGCTTGCGGGCCAGCTCCATCCCGGCAAACAGCGCAGCGCCCGAAGAAATGCCGATGGGAATCCCTTCGACCGCCGCACACAGACGCGCAGTTGCCACGGCCTCCTGCTCGGAGACCTCGAACACGCCGTCGAGAGCCTTGAGATCCAGCGTGTCGGGCTCAAAGCCCGGTCCGATGCCCTGAATGCCATGCGGGCCCGGTTCATCGCCATGCAGGACCGCGCTTTCCCGTGGTTCCACGCCATAGATCTTGATGGATTTGCGATGTTTCTTCAGGCCGTGCGCAATGCCCGAAGCCGTACCGCCTGTTCCCAGACCGGCCACGACCATATCGACCTTGCCTGCCGTATCTTCCCAGATTTCCTGGGCCGTCGTGGCTTCATGCACCGCTGGATTCGCATCGTTTTCGAACTGGCTCGGCATCCAGGCGTCGGGCAGGGTGCGGTTGAGCTGTTCGGCGCGCTCGATGGCGCCGGCCATGCCACGGGAGGCGGGGGTCAGTTCGGTGTCCGCGCCCATCAGGCGCAGCATCTTGCGGCGCTCGGTCGAAGCGTTCTCCGGCATGGTGACGATCAGCCGATACCCCAGCGCCACGGCCGCGAAAGCCAGCGAAATACCGGTATTGCCGGAAGTCGGCTCGATCAGAACCGTCCGCCCCGGCGTGATGAGGCCGCGCGCTTCGGCGTCCAGCAGCATGGCCACGCCGATCCGGTCCTTGACGGAGCCGAGGGGATTGAAGAACTCAAGTTTGAGCAGAAGACGGCCGTGGAGGCGCTCACGCTGGGTCAGGTGGGGGAGTGCTACCAGCGGCGTGCCTCCCACCGTTTCCAGAAAGGAGTTGAAAACGCGGCCCCGGGGGGCGGCATAACCCTCGAACGGGGCAGGGGACAGCGAAACCTTCTTGCTCATGGCCTCACTTAACACGGGAAATGGGGAAAAGGGCAGACGGTAAATGACGACTTTCTTTATAACCAATAAAAAAAGTTATTACGTTAAGTCTGTCGCTATCACATCATGTTCATGCGTTATATGTTGACGTCGTGTCCCGTTTCATCGTATCTGACCCCTTCCAGTGGCATCCACAACAACAGGACCAGCCGGTCAATGATGTGTCGAATGTGTAGCTCGCAGCGCAAACGCTGCCCCGCTTCAGGTCCGGAGGCCGTGGCCTCCGGCGTGTCATAACGCCCGACAACTGGACTGTCGGGCTCTTTCTTCAGGGTCCGGCATCATGCTTGGTTCAACCATTATCGAAATCAACGGCGTCTTTCTCGGCGCGGCCATTCTGGTCAGCGAGAGTGGCACGAGACGCTTCTACGCCGCGCATGACAGCGTGCGCGCCCTTCACAATGAAATGCTTCCCGATCTGGGTGCGCTTCAGCAGCGTATCCGTCTGCATGTCCGCCGACCGGCCCTGACGACCCACCAATATCCGGTCTGATCGACGAAGAGCCCCCTTCTGTCCGGACGCCTCCGTGCTGTAGAACAGGACAGGATCGCGGACCGTAACGGATGGGAGCAGGCGTGGAGGGAAGTTACCGGCAGATAATCCGTGCTGTTCTGACACGCCGTGATGGCGCTTTCGCGGCCCTGCTTCTGCTTTCCATCATCCTCGCCTGCCTGTCTGCCCCGCTTTACGCGACGCTTAACCGGATTGATCCGTTCTCCTCCGATATCGCAGGAACGACGATCCGCGATGGTCGTTCCGTTGACCTCATGCAGCCGAATGACAATCCGCTGCATCTGGGGCTGAGCCCGATCGGGCCGGACTGGCGGCCGGGACCCTATGCGCTGGGAGCAGATTCGCAGGGACGCGATGTCGCAGCGCGCGTTCTGTATGGCGGGCGCAATTCTCTCCTGATTGCGGCGGCTTCGGCCAGCCTCTGCCTGTGTCTCGCGGCCTGTATCGGGATCTGTGCCGGGTATTTCGGCGGCTGGATTGACCTGATCCTGTCGCGCATTCTGGATATGCTCTGGGCGATCCCGGTCTATCTGTTCGCCATTTCGCTGTCTGTCGTCACGGTGGGGCACGGTATCCGGCTTGGACCTGTGACGATCGGGGCGGATAATCTGCTGATTCCGATTGGGATTATTGCGCTGGTCTATGTGCCGTATGCGGCCCGGCCGTTGCGGGCGCGGGCGCTGAGCCTGTCGCAGGCGGGGTTCGTGATGGCAGCGCGGGGGATGGGGGCGTCAGATTGGCGTATCCTGTGGCGGGAAATCCTGCCGGGACTGACGCCGACCATGGCCGTGCTCGCGCCGCTGGTGATGGCGCTGTGCATGCTGGCGGAATCCGCATTATCCTTTCTCTCTCTCGGTGTGCAGGCTCCGGCAGCGTCCTGGGGGACGATCATTCAGGATGGCGAAGGGCTGCTCTATACGCGGCCCGTCGTGGCCATTGCGCCGGGCGTTGCGATTGTGCTGACCGTTCTGGCGCTGAATGTTCTGGGCAATGCGCTGCGGGATCAGCTTGATCCGAAAGGCGGGGCCTGATGATCCGCAGTTTTGCGTCCAGAACCGGGCAGATGCTGCTGGTTATTTTCGGGATTTCCGTCCTCGTTTTCGGGATTTTTTTCGCCACCCCGGGGGCGGACCCTACGGCGCGCATTGCAGGCCGTGGGGCCAGTCCGCAGGTCGTGGAACGGATCCGCGCGGAATACGGATTCGATCAGCCACTGCCCGTTCAGTACGTGAAGATGATGGAAAAGCTGTTCATCAGCCGGGACCTGACGTCTTTCGTCAATCACGGGCAGCGCGTCGTGCCGGAAGTGTTGCAGGCGGCGCCTGTGACGCTCTCGCTCGTGTTGTGGGCGGCGTTTTTCTGGGGCAGCGGGTCGCTGGTGTTCGGGATTGCTGCGGCCGTGTTGCGCGATAGCTGGGTGGACAGGCTGCTGATGGTTCTGGGGCTGATCGGCCTGTCCATGCCGGTGTTCTGGCTCGGTGAGGTCGTCAATCTCGTCACGCAGAGCCGCTGGCATGACACGTTTCTGTTCCGCTGGGTGCCGCCGCTGGGATATGTGCCGTTTTCGCAGAGCCCGTGGGGCTGGGCAAAGGCGTTGTTCCTGCCGTCCCTGACCCTCGCTGTCTCGTTCATTGGTCTGTATGCGCGGGTTCTACGCTCCGAACTTCTGACCGCCATGGGCGAAGATTCCATCCGCACGGCGCGCGCCAAGGGGGCGGGACCGGTGCGCGTCTGGCTGTGGCACGGTCTGCGGCTGTCCTGGCTGAGCTATATTTCGCTGTTCGGGCTGGATTTCGCGCAGCTTCTGGGTGGGGGCGCGCTTCTGACGGAAGTCGTGTTCGCCATGCCGGGCGTGGGGCGGCTGACCTATCAGGCGCTGGCGACGCTCGATCTGCCGCTCATCATGGCGACGGTCATGTATGCCGCTGTGTTCGTCGTCATCGCCAATGCGCTTGTGGACGGGCTCTATGCCCTGCTGGACCCACGGATCATGGAGGGACGGCATGGGCGCTGACGCACTTTTAAAGCTGCATCACCTGCATCTGGAACTGCCGAACGGAACAGCACTGCTGGAAGACGTGTCCCTGAGCGTGCGGCGCGGGGATGCGCTGGGCGTGGTGGGGGAATCCGGGTCGGGGAAGAGCCTGACGGCCATGAGCGTGATGGGACTGCTGCCGGGGCTGAAGGCTTCGGGCTCCATCCGCTTTGAGGGGCGCGAACTGCTGGGGATGAAGGATCGGGACTGGCGGCGTTTGCGTGGTGCGGGCATGGCCATGATCTTTCAGGACCCGATGACGGCGTTTCTGCCCGTCCGCTCCATCGGGGCGCAGATTGATGAACAGATCCGCCTGCATGAGCCCGTCAGTCGCCGTGAAGCGCGAGCGCGGACCGTGGCTTTGCTCGGGCGGATGGGTGTCCCCGATCCGGAAGCTGCGGCGAAGCGCTATCCGCACCAGCTTTCCGGTGGCCTGCGTCAGCGCGCCATGATTGCGATGGCGCTGTCCTGTGGTCCTGCACTTCTGATCGCGGATGAGCCGACCACGGCGCTCGATGTCACGGTGCAGGCGCAGATCCTGACGCTGCTGTGCGAAATCCGCGACAGTGGGGCGGGGGTTATGCTGATTACGCATGACATGGGCGTCGTGGCGCAGACCTGCACGCATGTGGCGGTTGTCTATTCGGGACTTGTCGTGGAACAGGGGCCGGTTGCGGTGGTTATGGCGCGGCCGTTGCATCCTTATACGCAGGCTTTGCTGGAGGCGATCCCGCCGCTGGATGGGCCGAGGCCAGATGCGCTGCCGACCATTCCGGGGCGTCCGCCGGCCCCGGATGCGCGGCCGGAGGGCTGTGTTTTCGCGCCGCGCTGCCGGTACGTGCGACCAGATTGTGCCGTGCGTCCTGCGTTGCGGGAACCGGAAGAAGGGCGGCGCGTGGCCTGCGTGCTGTACGACGCATGACCATCCTGCTTGAAGCGAAAAACCTCAGCAAACACTACCGCCTGTCGCACGGGCAGACACTGCGGGCCGTGAGCGATGTGTCACTGCTCGTGCATCGCGGGGAGGCTCTGGCGCTGGTCGGGGAGTCCGGCTGTGGCAAGTCCACGCTGGGCCGGACACTGATCGGGCTGGGGGCGCCGAGTTCGGGCGAGGTGTTTTTTGAGGGGGAGCGGATTTCCGGCCTGTCGGACCAGGCGCTTCGGCGCTGGCGGCCGCGGATGCAGATGGTGTTTCAGGACTCGTCCTCGACGTTCAATCCGCGCCGGACCATTGGCGACACGCTGGCGGAGCCAATGCGGATCCATGGACGGACCGGCATTGCGGAGCGGATCGGGACGCTGCTGGAGCAGGTTGGCCTGTCGTCGTCCGTTCTGTCCCGATATCCCCATGAGTTCTCTGGCGGTCAGCGGCAGCGTCTGAACATTGCGCGGGCCCTGATGCTGGGGCCGGATCTTCTGGTCGGGGATGAGCCGACATCCGCGCTCGATGTGTCGGTGCAGGCGCAGATCGTGAATCTGCTGCGGGATCTGCGCAATTCGCTGGATGTGGCGTGCGTGTTCATCTCCCATGACCTGGCGGTCGTGCGCCAGATGGCAGACCGGATTGCCGTCATGTATCTGGGGCGGATCGTGGAGGAAGGGGACGTTCTGGCGGTTCTGCAAGCCCCGGCCCATCCCTATACGCGGGCGTTGCTGAATGCGGTGCCCCGTCCGGATCGGCCGTTGCCGCCGCCGCTTAAAGGGGATGTGCCGAGCCCGGTCCATCCGCCGCAGGGCTGTGCGTTTCACACGCGCTGTCCGCTGGCCCAGCCGCGATGCGCGCAGGAACGGCCGGAACTCCACAGGATCGCGGAAGGGCGTACGGTCGCCTGTCACTATCCGATGCTCTAAAAAAGGCAACGGTTTGTTCCGTTCTTGGATATAGACGGCAACGCCTGCGATGGGGCACAGAGGTCTATACCTGTGCCGAAGCCCTTGCCGGAGATCCCGCCCGATGCGCCAGACCATCCGCTTTTATATGGGAGAAGACCTCTGCACGCTCAGGGATCTGTCTCCGACGCTGACCCTGTTGGACTGGCTGCGTGACCGTGGCCGGACCGGCACCAAGGAAGGCTGCAATGAAGGCGATTGCGGGGCCTGTACGGTGCTGGTCGTCCGGCTTGAGGACGGGCGGCTGAACTGGCGGGCGGTCAATGCCTGCATCCAGTTCGTCAGCATGCTGGATGGCGCACAGGTCTTTACGATCGAAGACTTGGGAACGGCTGATGCACCGCATCCCGTGCAGAGTGCCATGGTCGAGCAGCAGGGCTCGCAATGCGGGTTCTGCACGCCGGGTTTTGTCATGTCGATGGCCGCCTATCGCAAGACCGAAGGGGCCTCGGCGGATGATCAGGCCATTGATGACGCGCTGGCCGGCAATCTGTGCCGCTGCACCGGCTATGCGCCGATCGTGCGGGCCATGAAACAGGCGATGGCGGCGGGGCCGGACCGTTTCGATGCGCAGGTGGAGGCTATTGTCGGGCGTCTGACGGCGTTGCAGGACGGCGAGAGCGTGCGGCTTGGAGGGCCTGAGGGCACGCTCAGTATTCCGGCGTCTGCGGACGATCTGGCGGAGATTCTGCTGGCCGATCCGGAGGCGATCATTGTTGCGGGCGCTACGGACGTGGGGCTATGGGTGACGAAGGGGATGCGTCGCCTGAAGCATGTTGTTCCCATTGGGCGCGTTCCGGAACTGCGGGTTTTGAGCAGAACGGCCGAGGGGCTTCGGATCGGGGCAGCGGTGACGTATCAGGACGCGCGCCTAGCCATTGCGGAACTGCTGCCGGATGCGGGGGAAATGATCCGCCGCCTGGGTTCCACGCAGGTGCGGAACAGCGCGACGGTCTGCGGGAATATTGCCAATGGCTCCCCGATCGGGGACGGGCCGCCGATGTTCATTGCGGCCAATGCGACGCTGCATCTGCGGCGCGGGGCAGAGCGTCGGTCCATTGCGCTGGAAGACTATTTCATCGCTTACGGAAAGCAGGACCGGCAGCCTGGCGAGTTCGTGGAGGCGCTAACCATTCCAGCACCGGCACAGAACGCGCAGTTCCGCGCCTACAAGATTTCCAAGCGCTTCGATCAGGATATTTCCGCCGTTCTTGGGGCTTTCATGATCGAGACGGACGATCAGGGGCGGATCACTGCGGTCCGGCTGGCCTATGGTGGTATGGCAGCCACGCCGAAGCGGGCGGCGGGAGCGGAAGCGGCGCTGATTGGGCGCGTCTGGGATGAGGATGCGCTGGAGGCTGCACGGTCAGCCGTCATGAAGGATTTCACGCCGCTGACCGATATGCGGGCGAGTGCCTGGTACCGGCAGACCGTGGCCGCCAATCTGCTGACGCGGTTTTTTGAGGAAACGACGGGATCGGGGCAGGCGCGTCTCGTCCGGACGGGAGGGCTTGCGCATGTCTGATCTCGTTCCGGGGGCCGCTTCGACCAGCATGAAGCATGAAAGCGCGCTGCTGCATGTGACAGGGCGGGCGGCGTATATTGATGATCTGCCTGAACCGCGTGGCACGCTGCATCTCGTTCCGGGATTGAGCACGAAGGCCCATGCGCGGATCATGTCGATGGATCTGGACGCCGTCCGCGCCGCGCCGGGTGTCGTGTGTGTGCTGACGGCGGATGATGTGCCGGGCGAGAACCAGATCAGCCCGGTTCATCGGGAAGATGAGCCGCTTCTGGCGATGGATCATGTCCATTTCTGGGGGCAGACGATGTTCGCCGTAGTGGCGACCTCGCGTCAGGCCGCGCGTCAGGCCGTGCGT
Source organism: Gluconobacter sp. (assembly GCF_047722525.1). GTDB lineage: Bacteria > Pseudomonadota > Alphaproteobacteria > Acetobacterales > Acetobacteraceae > Gluconobacter. The sequence continues at coordinate 222,271 of NZ_JBDNYY010000005.1, read as the reverse complement.
CTGGCGAAGATCGAATACGAGGAAAAGCCCGCGATCCTGAACATCGCGCAGGCACGGGAAAATGGCAGCCCGATGGTCTGGCGGTCCCTCACCATGCAACGCGGGGATGTCGAACGTGGTCTGAAGGCCGCTCCGCGTCGTCTGTCGGGGCAGATCGAGATTGGCGGGCAGGAGCATTTCTATCTGGAAGGGCAGGCCGCGCTCGCCCAGCCCGGAGAGGCCGGGGAAATGCGCGTCTGGTCGTCCACGCAGCACCCGTCCGAGACGCAGCATCTGGTCGCTTCCGTGCTCGGGCGGCCGCATCATCTGGTCACGACGGAAGTGCGGCGGATGGGCGGCGCGTTCGGCGGCAAGGAGACGCAGGCCAATGCCTGGGCCTGTCTGGCCGCCATCGCCGCTGACCGGACCGGGCAGGCCGTCAAGGCGCGTCTGGACCGCGATGATGACATGATGGCGACCGGAAAGCGGCATGACTTCCTGATCGACTATGACGTCGGCTTCACGGATGAGGGCGATATTCTCGCCGTGGATATGGTTCTGGCCGCGCGGTGCGGCTGGGCGGCGGATCTGTCCGGGCCGGTCACGGACCGTGCGCTGTTTCATGCCGATAATGCCTATTTTTATCCCGATGTACGGCTGAAATCCGAGCCTTTGCGGACCAATACCCAGTCCAACACGGCCTATCGCGGATTTGGCGGCCCGCAGGGGATTGTCGCGGCCGAGCGGGTAATCGAGGAAGTCGCGTTTGCGACGGGTCTTGATCCCGTGGCGGTCCGGCTGCGCAATGTCTACGGCACCGGGACGCGCAATCTCACGCCATATCACATGACGGTCGAGGACTCGATTACGGCCGAGATCCTGACAAAGCTGGTCGAGCGCTGTGATTATCAGGCGCGCAAGGCCGAGATCCGGGCGTTCAACCGCACCAGTCGAATCATCCGTCGCGGGATTGCGCTGACGCCGGTGAAGTTCGGGATTTCCTTCACGGCCACGCATTACAATCAGGCCGGCGCGCTGGTGCATGTCTACACAGACGGCTCGGTTCAGGTGAACCATGGCGGGACGGAAATGGGGCAGGGGCTGCACACCAAGATGGTGCAGATCGTCCTGCGCGAGTTTGGCCTGACAGCGGATCGCGTTCGCATCACGGCCACCACGACCGGGAAGGTGCCGAATACGTCCGCCACGGCGGCGTCCTCGGGGGCGGATCTGAACGGCATGGCGGTGCTGGACGCGGTGCGGAAGATCAAGGGCCGGATGATCGCTTTTGCAGCCGAAAAATGGGCTGCGTCTGCGGAAGAGATCCATTTCCGGCCTGATGGCGTGCATGTCGGTGCGGAGATCATGACCTTCCAGCAGCTCGCCTGGCAGGCCTATTTCGCGCGGGTGTCGCTGTCCTCGAACGGCTTTTACAAAACGCCAAAAATCTCCTGGAATCCCGAGACCGGGCGCGGGCGGCCGTTCTTTTACTTCGCTTACGGCGCGGCCTGTGCCGAAGTGTCGGTTGATCTGCTGACGGGTGAGCACAGCATCGATCGTGTGGATATCCTGCATGACGCCGGGCAGTCCCTGAATCCGGACATCGATATCGGGCAGATCGAAGGCGGGTTCGTGCAGGGTGCGGGCTGGCTGACGACGGAGGAACTGGTCTGGGATCCGGCCGGGCGTCTGCGGACTCATGCGCCCAGCACTTACAAGATCCCGGCCTGTTCCGACCGGCCACGGATATTCAATGTGGAACTGCTGGAAAACGCGCCGAACCGGGAGGAAACGATTTTCCGCTCCAAGGCCGTGGGAGAGCCGCCCTTTGTGCATGGGGTCGCGGTTCTGCAGGCCATTTCGGATGCGATCGCCAGTCTGGACGACTATCGCACCTGTCCGAAACTGGATGCGCCGGCCACGCCTGAGCGGGTTTTGAAAACCCTCATGGCACTGCGGCAACAGGCGGACTGACCATGCTCGCGGATGTTCTGCGGTGGCGGCAGGAGGGGCAGGAGATCGTGCGCCTGACTGTCATCCGCGCCAGGGGCTCGACGCCCCGGGAAGAGGGTGCGTTCATGCTCCTGACCCGCACTGAGCAGACCGGCACGATCGGCGGGGGGCGTCTGGAATGGGACTGCATGGCGGAGGGGCGTGCGCTTCTGGCTTCGGGAGACGCTCCCATTGAGCGCCATATCCCGCTCGGGCCTGCCATCAACCAGTGCTGCGGCGGGGCAGTGACAATTCGCATCGAGCGGGTGGACAGTCCTGACGCTCTTGAAGCTGAAATCCGGGCCGAATGGGAGCGGCTGCCGCAACTGCTGCTGTTCGGAGCGGGGCATGTGGGGCGCGCTCTGGCGCGGTCTCTGGCGCTCCTGCCGCTCCGGCTGGTCTGGGTCGATGCGCGTGAGGAGGAATTCGGGGTCGTTCCGCTGGGGGTCGAGACGCATGTTACGGAGCGATGGGAAGGTCTTCTGAACGCGGCTCCGGCCGGATCAGGCGTGCTGGTCCTGACCCAGAGTCACACGCTGGATGCGCTCATTACGGGCGCAGCGCTGGAGCGGGGGGACCTGCGGTATGTCGGGATGATCGGGTCGCGTACGAAACGCAAACGGTTCGAGAGTGCGTTCCGTCAGATCGACATTCCGCAGGAGAAGATCGACCGTCTGGTCTGCCCGATCGGGGATTTTGGAGTGCGGGACAAGCGCCCTGAAATGATCGCTGCTTTCGTGACGGCGGAAGTGGCGGCTCGGTTGCTGTCCGGGACGGACTCGTAAGGCTGCGTTCTGATTGTGGAACGCCCCGTTTCAGATATCTGGGTTGTTACATTCGCCACGCTCCTGTCACAAAGTTTTCCGTGACAAGGGCAGAGTTCCTTCACTTTTCAGGCGTCACGGAAAGTTGATGTAACGGTGGGTGCGTCGCGCGCAGTCCTTCTGCTTATCCTGTCTTCTATGAGCATGCAGCACCGGACGCAGCGGACTTCCGAAGTCCCGTTTTTCTCTCCAGGGATTGGTACAGGGCAGAGGTGGAAAACCCGGATTTCCCGTTTCTGTCAGGCTGGCCTTGCACTGACGACGCTGGCTCTGGTGCAGCCCTCTGCAAAGGCCGCACCGACGAACAGCACGGCGCTCACGCCAGCCCTTCAGCCCGCGAGCCTGCCTGCGGCTGATGCGGCTTTCGTTGACGATCTTGAAAAGCGCACGTTCAACTGGTTCTGGGAGACGTCCAATCCGAAAAACGGTCTGGTGCCGGATCGTGCGCCGCTGCCCAATGGGGCCGCCAGCATTGCCAGCGTCGGCTTCGGGCTGACAGCTTACGGGATTGGCGTGGAGCGGCATTACATTACCCGTCAGCAGGCCGTGGACCGGACGCTGACGACGCTGCGTTTCCTCGCCAGCCTGCCGCAGAACGATCATGTTTCGGGTTCGGCAGGTTATAAGGGTTTCTTCTACCATTTCCTTGATCCCAATACCGGGCTGCGCGTTGCCGACTGGTCCGAGCTGTCCAGCATCGACACGGCGCTCCTGATGGGGGGCGTGCTGTTCTCACAGTCCTATTTCGATCACGACACGCCGCAGGAGAAGGAAATCCGCGACATTGCGGATCATCTGTATCGCCGGATCGACTGGACGTGGATGAAAGCCCACGGCCCTTGGCTCAGCATGGGGTGGATGCCGCCCCATACGTTCCTGCCAAGCGACTGGAAGGGCTATAACGAGGGTCTGATCATCTATCTTCAGGCCCTGGGTTCACCGACACATCCCCTTCCAGCCGAGACCTGGAAGACATGGACCGCGACCTATGAAGGGCAGTGGGGCGATTTCCAGGGCCACAAGCTGCTGAACTTCGCGCCGATGTTCGGGCATCAGTACAGTGAATCCTGGATTGATTTCCGTGGTGTGCAGGATGCGTGGGACCGGGCCCATAACGTCGATTATTTCCAGAATGGCCGTGAAGCCGCCTATGCCCAGCAGGCCTATGCACGGGCCAATCCGGGCGACTGGAAGGATTATGGCCCCAATATCTGGGGACTGACGGCCTGTGACGGACCCGGGGATGCACAGCAGGTCTATCACGGCAAGCAGCGCCATTATCTGGCCTATAGTGCGCGTGGGGCAGGGCGGGACTACATTCTGGATGACGGCACCATCGCGCCGACGGCCGTGGGTGGTTCCATCGCTTTTGCACCGGAAATCGCTCTGCCGGCCCTCAAGGAAATGCGCGCGCGCTACGGCGACCGGATCTACAACAAATACGGCTTTCTCGACGCTTTCAATCCGACCTTTGCCGATCAGAAATCCTACTGGGTCGATGGTCAGCAACTGGGCATCGATCAGGGGCCGATCCTGCTGATGCTGGAAAACTGGCGCAGTGGTCTGGTCTGGAACACGATGAAGAAGAACCCCTATCTGCGCACCGGGCTGGAGCGGGCAGGGTTCGAAGGCGGATGGCTGCGGACCAAGACAGCCGCGTCTGCGGGGAATGGAAAGTCTCTCTGAAATTCTGAAGGGTGCGCTTTTCTTCTGCGGAACCGGATCGGGTGTGACCCGCTTTCACGGGTGATCCCGGGATGCGGAGTTGCATCCGGGGCGTTTCTCACCGATCACTGACGACAGAGCATCTTTGTGAAAGGAGAGCACCATGCGTCTCATTCTTGCCCTGCTTCTGCCCTGGCTGCAGTTCTTCACCATCGGCCGTCCGTTTGCCGGTCTGGTGTGCCTGTTCCTTCAGGTCACGGTCATCGGCTGGATCCCGGCCGCCATCTGGTCGGTCTACGCGCTGAGCCAGTACAATACCGATCGCAAGATCGCCGGTCGCGGCTGAGACTGCGGATATCAAAAAGCCCCCGTTCCAGTCGGAACGGGGGCTTTTTTCATGCCGGAAGCGCGGGGCTCAGCGGCCGATATTGCGTAGCGTCACGCCCTGGTTGAGCCTGGTCTCGATGGATTCGAGGGACACGCCCTTCGTCTCAGGGACGAAGAACAGCACCACGAAGATGAACAGCGCATTCAGCCCGGCATAGAGCCAGAAGGTGTGCGAGGCGCCCAGTGTGGTGAGCAGGCCGAGGAACGTGGCGCCCACCACCATGTTCGTGATCCAGTTGGTGACGGTCGAGCAGGTGATGCCGAAATCGCGTCCCTGCAGCGGCATGACTTCCGAGCACAGCACCCAGACCAGCGGACCTGCCGAGAAGGCGAAACCTGCGATGAAGCACAGCAGGACCGAGATCGCGAGGTAATGCGACAGGTCCGTATTGCCCACAGCGCCAGACATGATGGCTGCCAGAACGGCAAGACCCGTCGCCATGATCGCAAATCCCGTCACCAGCATCGGACGACGGCCCCAGCTATCCGCAAAGGCGATGGCGATGAAGGTGGCGAGCCAGTTGACCACGCCGACGATTGCCGTGCCCCACATCTGCCCGCTGGACCCGAAGCCGACTTCCTGAAAGATGCGCGGCGCGTAGTACATGACGACATTAATGCCGGTGAGCTGCTGCATGACCTGAAGCACGATGCCGAGCATGACGGCGCGGCGGAAGTTCCGGTTTTCAAGGAACATCGCCAGACCGCGCTGACGGTCGTGGATCTGCCCCTGAATGTCACGGATTTCCTGATGGGCATGTTCGGGGTCGTGACGCAGTTCCTTCATGATGGACAGGGCTTCCTCATGACGGCCGCGGAGCATCAGCCAGCGCGGACTGTCGGGCAGGAAGAATGAGCCGATCAGGAAGAAGGTGCCGGGAATGGCCATGATCCCCAGCATCCAGCGCCATGATCCGCTGTAGGACAGGATGGCGTTGGACACGAAGGCCAGCAGGATGCCCAGTGTGATCATCAACTGGTACATCGAGACCAGACTGCCGCGCCGCGAGATGTCCGAGACTTCGGAAATGTAGAGCGGTGCCACGAAGCTGCCGATCCCGATCGCCAGACCCAGCATGGTCCGTCCGATGATCAGTTCCGAAACAGAGGAGGCCAGCGCGCAGACGAGCCCTCCCGCTACGAACAGGAACGCACTGAAGATCAGGGAACGCCGACGTCCAAAGGCGTAGGACATTCGACCCGCACCGACGGCACCGACGGCGGCGCCGAACATCATGGACGACACGATCCAGGACTGCTCGAAATCGGAGGCGTGGAACTCGTCGCGGATGAAGCCGAGCGCCCCAGAGATAACGCCCACGTCTAGCCCGAACATCAGACCGGCAATCGCGGCCAGAACGACGGCGAACATCATGCGCCCGACCATGGGCGTTCTGACTGCGGCGCCAGAGGGAGCGTCAGAGGGGACGGGGGAGGGGTTGAGCACTGTGTCGCTCATGACGGGAAAACTCCGGCGACCCGCAGGGCAGACCTGTCAGGGAAAGGCAGAAAGGAAAACCGGGCAGGCAGCCTGCGCCGGGGACCGAGGGAGAGGGCTATTCTGTGACAGGCACGATGATTCGCCATCTTGAGCCCTAAAGTATAACGCACAATTGGGAAAATATTCAAAATCATATGTGATAATGAGCTGGATTTTCTCTCCTGATGCAATCGGGATACAGATGTGCCGGCCCCGCGGCCAGCCCTGACCCCCGGATGGATTGCCAGTGACGGGTCACGGCGACACACTTCCTGCCCTTTCGGTGTTCATGGACAAGTCCGGTGTTCCTGCGTCAACTGACCTATCTTATCGCTCTGGACCAGTATCGGCACTTTTCCCGTGCGGCCGAGCATTGCGGCGTGTCGCAGCCCGCGCTGTCGATGGCGATCCGCCAGCTCGAGCATGAACTCGGTGTGCCGATCGTCCGGCGCAACCGGCGCGTTCTGGGCCTGACACCCGAAGGTGAGCGCGTTCTGGCTTGGGCGCGGCAGTCGGTCGCGGCGCTCGACGGTCTGCGTCAGGAAGCCGACTTCGCCCATGAAATCGCAGGGGGCACGCTTTCGATCGGCACAATCCCGCCCGCCATTCAGGTCATGCCGCTCCTGATGGAAAGCCTGCGGGCGGCGGTACCGGCCTTGCAGATCGAACTGACCGTCTCTCCCAACAAGGACATCCTGCACGACCTGACCGAGCAGCGGATCCAGATGGGGCTGATCTATCTGGATCAGGTTCCGCAAGACGGCAGTTTCGAGACGCATCCGCTTTACTCGGAGCAGTATGTTTTCGTGGCTGGCTCCAGAATGGAGCTTCCGTCCCGCAGAACTGTCAGTTGGGCGGATGCGGCCGGTTATCCCCTTGGCCTGCTGGGGCCCGCCATGCGGACCCGGCAGATCGTGGATGAGTGTTTCGCCAGAGCCGGGGTCAAGCCCGGCGTCCTGCTCCAGACCAATGCGCTCGAACTGCTCTATGCGGAACTGTTTTCCGGGCGTCTGGCTACGATCCTTCCGGTTGCGGCCCTGCCGGACCGGCACGATCCTGCCAATCCGCTCCAGATCCGCCGTCTTGCTGCGTGCCCTTCTCCCCGGGTCGGTCTGGTCCGGCTCCGGCAGCCGGTCCAGACGGCCCTGATGTCCCGAAGCTGGGAAGTGGCGACGCAGCTTGTTCTGGAGGACACCCTGACGGTCTGAGGCAATTTCATAAGCGTAACTTATGATGCGATCATGACAATGTCTTGGACAGAACACCATTGCGTCCGGAGAATTGCGGTTTTTCGGACGGAAGAGTGTCAGGTTTGGGCGGCAGGGCAGCCGGTCTCGCGGTGTCGGGATCAACATTCGGATCGGACCTGCGGGACATTCTGATCCAGCGCTGGGGCTGGCTGTTTGCACCGTCCGCGAAGGATCTGGGCTTTGCGGTCCGCACCTCGGCTGCGGCGATCCTCTCCCTGCTGATCGCCATGTGGATGGAGCTGGACAGCCCGCAATGGGCGCCGCTGACCGTCTGGGTCGTGGCGACGGCCTCGCGCGGGGAAAGCCTGTCCAAGGCGCGGTGGCGGTTCGCGGGCACGATCATCGGGGGCTGCATGGGGGTGGCCCTGATCGCGGCCTTTCCCCAGCAGGCGGGACTGTTCTTCATCGCGCTCGCGGTCTGGATCGGGCTGTGTTGTGGCTGGGCGACGTTTCTGGACGGGTATCGCCGGTACGGTTTTCTGGTCATCAGCTTCACGTCCGCCATCGTGGCGACGGGCGCGATCAGCCAGCCCGATGACGTGTTCAACGTGGCTATGGCGCGCGGCACCTACATCATGCTCGGCACCGTCTGCGAAGCCGGACTGGCGGTCCTGTTCCTGCCGAATGTGCAGAAAGAAGCCCGCGCACGGCTGCTTGGAAAGCTTCAGCAGATCACGGCAAAGGTGGCGTCCCATGCGGATGTCCTGCGGGCAGGGCGGTTCGATCCGGAAACCGAAGGCCGCCTGCTGACCGAACTGGTGGACGCCAATACCCGCATCGAGTTCGACGTTCTCGAAATGGGGTCCGGCAGCCGGCGCAGCGCGGATCATGCGCGGGCGGTTCTGGCGCGTCTGCTCGCTGTTCTGGCCCGGGCGCAGGGCGGGGCGACCGGCAGTGACGTGGACCGCGACCTCGAGGCCGCAGGAAATCATATCCAGGCCATCATCGTGCCTCCGCGCCATGACCGCTTCACGTTCCGCACGCGCTCCCCGCGCCATAGGCTCGAAGCGGTTCTTAACGGGCTGCGGGCCGCGACCGGCATCATGGGGGCGTGGCTTTTATGGGAAGTGACGGCCTGGCCGTCCGGTCCGGCTTTCGTGTCCTTCGTGGCGCTGGTTTACGGGCTGCTGGCGACCCGCGAGATCCCCGCGCTGGCGTCGTCCGGCTTCTACCGCGGGGCGGTCTGGTGTGCGGGTGTCGCCGGGCTCTATGCATTTTTCGTCGTGCCAGCGGTCACAGCGCCCGAATATCTGGCGCTGCTTCTGCTGATCCCGATGGTGATCGGGGGGTTGGCTGCGCGCGCGCCGAAGCTCGTGAACCATGCGTTTTCGTTCAACATGTTCCTGCCCGTCCTGATCGGCCCGTCCAATCTCATGCGTTATGACGAGGTGTCATTCCTCAACGGTGCCAGTGCTTTTCTGGGGGCGGTGATCTTCACGCGTGTTACGTTTGGCGTGGTGTTTCCGTTCCGCGCTGACAGCCATCTCCGGCGCACTTCGGCCTGGGTCGAGCAGCAGCTTCGTTTTATTGCGCGCGGTGGCGGCCAGACGGTTCACCAGTGGCTGGCGATCAACGCCGCCAGCATGGTGCGCGCCGTGCGCAACTGTCAGGGCGTTCCACGTGACGTGATGCTCGCTTATATGGCGCGGCACCTGAACGCGATGGCGATGGGAGTGTGGGTGATCGAGCTGCGCGATGTCGCTGCGGTGGAGACCACGCCCGTGCCGGTCCGCAGACGGTTGCAGGTTTTTCTGCGGGCGTGGTTCCGCAAGGGCGATGGCGCGGGCCCCCTTGCGCGGACGGTTGCCCGCTCCCTGCAGAACGACCCGGCTGTCGAACCCGACGTCCGGACCGCCTTGCAGCGACTGGCGGGGAATGTGCCCCCGCCTGCCTGATCGACTTTACGATCAGATGGTATCGACGGTGCCCCCATCCACGCGCAGGGCCGCACCGGTCGTGGCGGAAGCCAGCGGCGAAGCGGCATAGACGACGAGATTGGCGACTTCATCGACCGTGGCCATACGGCGCAGAATGTTGCTTGGGCGGTGCTTCTGCACGAATTCCGCTGCCAGCTCCGTGACCGGACGGGTGCTGTCGGGGTTCTGGGCCTTGAGCATGTCCTCGACGCCTTCGGACAGGGTGGGGCCGGGCAGGACCGAATTGACCGTTACGTTCGTGCCGGCCATCAGCTTCGCCAGTCCGCGGGCCAGACCCAGCATGGCGGTTTTGCTGACACCGTAATCCACCATTTCGACCGGGATGTTCAGCGCGGATTCCGATGCGATGAACAGCACGCGCCCCCAGTTGCGTTCCTTCATGCCCGGCAGATAGGCACGGGACAGACGGACGCCGGAGAACAGGTTGACCTCGAACAGGTGCTCCCAGCTCTCGTCCGTCGTCTGGAAGAAATCGTTCGGTGCGAAGATCCCGGCGTTGTTGATGAGAACATCCACGCTGTTTTCGGCCTCGAAGAGCGTCTTGCAGCCTTCGGCCGTTCCGACGTCCGCGACGACACTGCGGAAGGCGCCGCCCGGGACGGCCTTGGCCAGTTTTTCAAGGGCGCTGTCGACGCCTTCCTGTTTGCGGCCGTTGATGATGACGGTGGCGCCCGCCTCTCCCAGTTTCCGGGCGATGGCAAGACCGATCCCGCCGGTCGAACCGGTGACGAGGGCGGTGCGGCCGCTCAGATCGAGGTTCAGCATGGCAAACTCCTGAAAATGTGATCGCGTTCAGACACAAACGTAAGGAACGCGAAAAAGTGGCACATCCTATTGTAGGGCTTTCGTGACAGGATGCGAGAAACGCCGGATCTGTTATGAGTGATGCCCTCCCGGGGTGCGATCTCCCGGGAGGGCATATTTGGATGACCAGACGGAAGGAGACGTGATGGATCGCGGGGAGGGCACTGAAAGCGGCTCCGGAGCGGTGATGCTGCATCCGGCTTCATCCGGTGGCCGTGCATCCGTTCTCTGTGTCCATCTTCTGGCTCTGGCGGCCGCCGAAGGCGGGGGGGAAGCGGCCCTTCTGGTGCGCGACACGGAGGGCGTCCGCATTCTGGGCGGCGAGGGGAGCACGATCGCCTATGAAGGCGCGGCGTGCCTCATGGATGGACAGTCCGTCGATGCCTGCACCGTGCGGCTCCTGCCCGTGCGTTCCGGTGCTGTGGAGGTCTGGCTGTGTGTCCGGCATGATGCGCCGGCGCTCGATCACGTCCGTGCCCTGTGTGCCTTGCAGGTGGATGATCTCCTGCGCGAACACGCGGCATCCCCGCCATCCGGGGAGCACGAGATCGTCGAGCGTATGCAGCTCCGGATGCAGCGTGTGGCCGACACGGCGGATGTTGCCTTCTATCGCTGTGATTTCGCGACGCGGATGGTGACGGGAGATGCGCGGTTCGCCCGTATCTGGGGTCTGCCGCCCGAGCGGCTGGCCGTGGGTGTTCCCGTTGATGAACTGATGCTGTTCCTCCATCCCGAGGACCGCCGCATCTATGATGGAAGCGTCGAGAGCGAACTGCGCGAAGAGGGATGCTACGAGCTGCGGTTCCGCATCCTTGTTCACGCCCCTTCCGCGCTTTCGCGCGCGGAGGCTTCCCGTCGTCGGCCGATGCTGCGGCATGTGCTGCTTCGCGGGTGGCGGGAGGATGAAAGCCGCCCGGACGGACGCCGCAGTGTCGGGCTGGCGATGGACGTCTCCTCCGCGTCCATGACGGCGGAAGCCCTGCGCTCCAGCGAATCCTTCACGCGGCTGCTTCTGTCGAGCCTGCCGGACTGCATTCATATCCTCGACTGTGACGGCTGTATCCGCTTCGTCAACGAGGGCGGGATCCAGTCCATGGAGATGGACAGTCCGATCATCATGCATGGGCTGCCCTGGGTTGATCTGTGGCGCGGACAGCCGCGGCGCCGGGCCGCTCTGGCCGTGCAGACGGCTCTGGAAGGCGAGACGGCCCGCTTCCAGGGCTATGCCATGACCATGCGGGGGCAGCGCCGCTTCTGGGACGTGGCCGTTACCCCGGTTTTCGGCGAGGATGGAGACGTCCAGCGCCTGCTGGCGATCGGGCGCGACCTGACGGAAGCCAACCAGTCCGCCGAAAGGCTTCAGCTCGCGCTCGATGCCGGTGCGATCGCCGGAACATGGATGTGGGACGACAGCGCTACCCGCATAACGGGCGATGCCAGGATGGCGATGACCCTCGGCCTGGAGCCGGCCCGGCTGCGTGAAGGCGTCATGCCGAACGTCATCTATGACGCCGTGGACCCACGGGATCGTTTTGCGGTGGTGCAGGCCGTCACGGCGGCGACCCGACAGGGCGGAAAATGCCGTTTCGAGTTCCGGGTGGAGACGCCGGAGGGGCAGCGCTGGTTCGAGGGCAACGGGCGCTGCGATCTGGGAGACGAGGGACGTGTGGCGCGTTTTCCCGGTATCGTCTTCGATATCGACCGGAGCAAGCGTCAGGCCCTGCGACAGGCGGCGCTCGTCGAACTGGGAGACCAGCTTCGGGCCCTTGATGACACGGCCATGATGGAAGAGGTCGCCGCCCGGATCATCTGCCGTGAACTGGATGCCAGTGGCGCGGGCTATGGCGTCGTCAACGATGACTGGACCGGCATGACCGTGGGCGGGGAGGCCGAAGAGGGACGTCCCCTGCTGGGGGTGCGGATGTTCGGGGATTACGGTGACTTCAGGCCGGTTCTGGGGCGCGGAGAGGCCGTGGCCATTGCGGATGTCCGCACCGATCCTCTGACGGTGGGATATGATGCGCGCTACGAAGCCGAGAATATCGTGGCGTTCCTCAGTATTCCGATCTTCAAGTTCGGGCGCTTCGTGGGGCTGATGTTCGTCTGCCATGATGCGCCGCATGTCTGGACGGAGGAGGAAATCGTCTTCACCCGCGCCGTTGCGGACCGCACCCATGCCTCCATGCGTCAGGCCCGCACCCAGCAGCAGATCCGCGACCTCAACGTCATGTTGGAAGAACGGATCCTGCAGCGGACCCGTGAGCGCGACCGGCTGTGGAACATTGCGCGGGATCTGTTTCTCATCATCGATCGTCGTGGTTATTACGTCGCGGTCAGTCCGAGCTGGGAAGAGACACAGGGCTACCGGATGGATGAGCTTGCCGGACTGCGGCTGGATGCGCTGTGCCATCCTGACGACAAGCAGATGGTGTGGGACGCCTTTGACCGTATGCTGGCTGGCATGCCGTGGCCGACGGCGGGGCTGGATGTGCGGATGCGGCGCTCGGACGGAACGTGGCGGACCTACAACTGGAGCTGCAACGACGAAGGCGATGCGATTTATGCGGTCGGGCGTGATCTGACCGAACGCAACGAACTGGAAGAACAGCTCCGTCAGGCGCAGAAAATGGAGGCTGTCGGCCAGCTCACGGGTGGTCTGGCCCATGATTTCAACAATCTGCTTGCCGGGATCGGGGGCGGACTGGAACTGCTGGGCCTGCGTCTGGCGCAGGGGCGGACGGACGGACTGGAGCGTTATATCGCAGCCTCGCAGGATGCGGTCCGCCGGGCCGCGTCCCTGACCCATCGGCTTCTGGCCTTCTCGCGCCGGCAGACCCTCGATCCCACGCCCACGGACATGAACGTGCTGGTCCGTGGTCTGGAAAGCCTGCTGCGGGGGACGGTCGGGCCGGGAATAGATCTGGTCTTTGACCTCGCGGCGGGTCTGTGGCTGACCCGTGTGGATGCCAACCAGCTCGAGAATGCGGTCCTGAACCTGTGCATCAATGCGCGGGATGCCATGCACGATCATGGAACGACGCTGCGGCTGATGAGTGCAAACCGTGTCCTGATGGCTGAAGAAGCCTCCGACATGTCCATCCAGTCGGGCGATTATGTCGTCCTGACGGTGGAGGACGAAGGCTGCGGCATGGCGCCTGAAATCGTCAAACGCGCTTTCGATCCGTTCTTTACAACCAAACCGCTGGGTGAAGGCACCGGGCTGGGTCTGAGCATGATCTACGGGTTTGCCCGGCAGTCGGGCGGACAGGTGGAGATCCGGTCTGTCCCCGGGCAGGGAACGGTCGTGTCCCTCTGGCTGCCGCGTTATCAGGGAGAGGAGGCAATACGCCCCGAGCCGCATCCGTTGCCCATGGCGCTGCGCTCACGCCTTCTGGAAGGGCAGCGTGTTCTCGTCGTGGATGACGAGGAGGCCGTGCGGATGATCGTGACGGACATGGTGACGGATCTGGGGGCAACCGTGCTGACCGCATCCGACGGCCCGTCGGCGCAGGCGCTGGTTGCGGAGGGCGAACCGCCGGAGGTTCTCATCAGCGACATCGGCATGCCGGGGGGCATGAACGGCCGGGAACTCGGTGAGCAGATGCTGAAACGCTGGCCCGCGCTGAAGGTGCTGTTCATTACGGGCTATGCCGAGCAGAGTATTCTGGGCGATCAGCCTCTGGCGCCCGGCTGTGCGCTGCTGGTGAAGCCGTTCACGGTCGAGACGTTCAGCCGAAAGCTGTCCGTTCTGCTGAACGGGAACTGAACCCCCCGTTCGGGCCATGCGTTGGGCAGTCAGCAGGCCCTGCGCCCGTGGTTCATCCTTTTACCCCTTCAGGGAGACAGACATGTCGTCACAGGTTCCTTCCGCCGATGCCCAGACGGTGATTTCCTTTCATGATGGTCACACCATGCCCCAGATCGGACTGGGGGTGTGGCAGACGCCACCGGATGAGACGGCCGAGGTCGTGAAGGAAGCCGTGAAACTCGGTTACCGGTCTGTTGATACAGCCCGTCTGTACAAGAATGAGGAAGGTGTCGGCAAAGGTCTGGAAGATCATCCGGACGTCTTTCTGACAACCAAGCTGTGGAATGACGAGCAGGGCTATGACAGCACCCTGCGCGCTTATGAGGAAAGTGCCCGCCTGCTGCGTCGTCCGGTTCTGGACCTGTATCTGATCCACTGGCCAATGCCGGATCAGGGTCAGTATGTCGAGACATGGAAGGCGCTGGTCGAACTGAAGAAGTCCGGGCGCGTGAAGTCCATTGGCGTGTCCAATTTCGAGCCCGAACATCTGGAGCGGATCATGGATGCGACAGGCGTCGTGCCGGTCGTCAACCAGATCGAACTGCATCCGGACTTCCAGCAGTGTGCGCTGCGGGCGTTTCACGAAAAGCACAATATCCGGACCGAGTCCTGGCGTCCGCTGGGCAAGGGGCGCGTCCTGAGCGATGAGCGGATCGGAAAGATCGCTGAAAAGCACAGCCGCACGCCCGCACAGGTGGTGATCCGGTGGCATCTGCAGAACGGTCTGGTCGTCATCCCCAAATCCGTCAATCCGAAGCGCCTGGCCGAAAATCTGGACGTGTTCGGCTTCGTGCTGGACGCGGACGACATGCAGGCCATCGGGGGGATGGACCGTAAGGATGGCCGGATGGGGGCGGACCCGAATACCGCCAGGTTCTGAGAAATATTCCTTCTTAGCAACATTCTGTAAAAAATCTGGCCTGTGCTATGGCAATGCCTCATGCAACCGGAAGGTGGATGGCATGAGGCAGCGTTTTCTCGCGATACTGGCGGCCCTGACAGGGTTCATTGCCGGATCGGGAGCCGGGATTTCCAGCGCGGAAGCGCAGGCGGCGGAGGGGCAGGCCCCCTCCGCGCAGGTTACGTCCGGACAGGAAAAAGCCTGGACGGATCAGTGGTTCTCCGACGTGTCTTTCGGAGCGCAGATCGAAGGCGGCGTGATGGGGAGTTCCAGCCATCCCGCCAGCAACCTTAATTTTGGTCAGCTTCTCTCCCCCTATGCCGATCAGGCGACGCTGAATCAGTTGACCTTTACGTTCACCAAACCCGTTGATCCGATTGGTGGAGGGTATGGGCTGGGGATGAACCTGCGGATGCTCTATGGCTCCGATGCCCGCAGTTACACGATTGCCGGTGTCTCGGATCGCTGGATCAATGGCCGCTATCAGGCCATGCCGGTCTTCGCCAATGTCGCGATCCATATGCCCTGGTTCACGAACAAAGGACTGGACGGGCAGATCGGTATCCTCACATCCCCCATGGGGGTGGAGACGCTCGATCCTTCGACACGCGCTTTCTACACGCTGGCCTACACGACCGAATATTCCACACCGTTCGAGCATGTAGGCGGCATGTTCCAGCTTCATCTGGACGACCATTTCGATCTTCAGTTCGGCGCGGATACCGGCAACCAGACGTCTTTCGGACGCGGGGATAACAATGGCCGTCCCGCCGGCTATATCGGCGTCACGGGAAATAATCTGGCGGACGGGCATCTGTCCTTCACCTATCTGCTGCGGGTCGGGCCGGAAAATGCCGTACGGTCCCTGGGGCCGCGGGCCAATGGGGCCATGCGGTACTGGAACGATCTGAACGGGACGTGGACCTTCTCGAAGAAATGGAGCGTCACGGCGGAGCTGAACCAGCTTCACGACGAGGGGCTGCGCGCGGATACGTGGAGCGCGGTCGTGTGGGGCGGATGGCACATCCAGCCGAACCTGACGGTCAATGCGCGGGCGGAGCTGTATCGGGACAACACCGGCAGTTTCGTGGCGAGTTTTGCGGAGAACGAGGGCTATGCGCAGGCCATGCTCGGCAATCCGACGCGCTCGGAATCCGCTCCCGCCACGACCTATGGTGCGCTGACGCTCAACACGGTCTGGCGGCCGGATGTGGGGCATCATGTCAAGCTGCTCCAGTTCCGGCCGGAACTGCGCTTTGACCGCTCGCTCAACAGTACGCGCCCGTTCGATGACCAGCATCATATGGGGCGGATCCTGTTCGGGGCGGACATGACTCTGGGGTTCTGACGAAGCGATCCGGGCACTGCCCGGACGCGGCAGGGATCTCCATCCCCGCACCCTGTTCGTTTTTGAGGGGAGGTGCGCTGGCCGTCGAATTATGGCAAGGACGTTGTCATGACGACTCCGAACGAAACCGATTTCCGCAAAGCCATGTCCCATTTCGCCACGGGTGTTGCCGTGGTGACGGCCAAAGGCAGCGAAGGCGAGCAGGGCGCGACCATCAGCGCCCTGACGTCCGTGTCCCTCGATCCGCTTCTGCTGCTGATCTGTCTCAACCGGGCCAGCGCGACCTATCGCGCGATTGCGGAAGCTGGCGTTTTCGGCCTCAGCATCCTGGGCAACGACCACAAGGATGTGGCGATGCTGTTCGCCAGCCGCACGGGCGACAAGTTCGGGTCGGACGTGATCGAGCGTGCGGCGGATGGCACGGCCTTCGTTCGCGACTCACTGGTGAAGATGCGTTGCGAACTGGTCGAGACGTTCCAGGGCGGCACGCATGCCCTGTTCATGGCGCGTCCCGTTGCGCTGGAACTCGATGAAAGCCGTGCGCCTCTGCTGTATTTCCAGGGACAGCTCGGCATTACACTTTAAGGCCCGGTAGCCTTACGAAAGATCAGGATATGAACCCGCTCCGCAGGGAGCGGAAGACGCTGACGGATCTCTGAGGCGCTGACAGGCGCCTCGTGGTCTTCGGGTGCGCGACTATCTTCAGAAACTTGTTGCGAATGATTCTTATTTCTACTATTCGGATCTGCAACCCAGACGGGTTGATCCGTAAGTATAGAGGCATTCGATGACCGGTTCGCTGCGTGCGCACATCACTTCGCTTTCAGTTGCGGGAACGCTCCTGATGTCTTCCCAGGGCCATGCGGCAGATCTCCCCAAAGAGGACAGCAAACCGGACCCCAAGGCCAATCATGCCCGCAAGCCTGTGGATGAGGCCAGAAGCGTCGAGGGAGCCGATACCGAATACCTGACGGTGCAGGGACATGGCTTCAACACCATGCACCAGTCCATCGGCCTGTCGCGCATGCCCCAGGATGTGATGCATACGCCGCAGAACATCAACGTGGTGCCACAGGCGCTGATGCAGCAGCAGAATGTGAAATCTCTGGATGAAGCCCTGCGGAACGTTCCGGGTGTGACTACCTCCATCGGAGAGGGGGCTGGCGGCATGAATGGCGATCAGTTTCTGATCCGCGGTTTTCAGGCCCAGAACGACATTTACGAAGATGGTCTGCGCGATTTCGGCGTCTATTCGCGCGATGCCTTCAATTTCGAGACCGTTTCGGTCATCAAGGGGCCGTCTTCCGAAGTGTTCGGAAACGGCACGACGGGCGGCGCCATCAACATGGTGACCAAGACACCCGGCCTCAAAAACCATTATAATGCCGAGTTTTCCGGCGGTTCCGGCAGCTATTATCGCGGAACGCTGGACGTTAACCAGAAGATTAATGACTCAACCGCTTTCCGTATTACGGGCATGGGCGACGAGCACAATATCGTTGGGCGCGACAACCTCTACTCCCATCGCTGGGGCATTGCGCCGTCGCTGGCTTTCGGTATCGGCAAGAGAACCACGCTGGTTCTGCAATATATGCATCAGCAGGAAAATTCCGTTCCGGATTTCGGTGTGCCGGTCGTCACGAAGCCTGGCGCGAAATACGGTCAGCCCATCACCGAATACGGCATTCGTCGCACGAACTGGTACGGGACCGACAATGACCAGAACGCAACGAACGCCAACATGGAAACAGCCCGTTTCAGCTTCAAGCTGAACCGGCACATCACGTTCTATGATGATCTGCGGGGCGGTGAATATTACCGGACCTTCGCGGCATCCAAGGCGACCTGCGACACGACCTGCGTGAACAACTATTTCAATGGCGATCCGTCAAAGGCGCTTGTGGCCCGTTCCGGGCCGGTCGGCGCAGGTGCGGGCACGGGAGCTGGCACCTATATGGCACCGCTGCCTTACCAGCAGACGAGCTGGTCCGTGCAGAACGTGGGCTCGATGGTCGCGGATTTCCATACGGGTTTCCTGCGACATCAGGTGGTTGCAGGCTTTGATGTCGAACGCGTCAATGACGTCCGCTCGCAGTCGACCTATCTCAAGCCAAAGCCTTATGCCAATCTGGTCAATCCGAACCCGCATGTCGGAAATCTCGATCTGGTTCCGGGGGACATGAATCCGGGAGGGCTCGTCACGCTGGGCACTCTGGGGGCCAAGCCACACAGCAACGGATACGGGTTTGATACGGGCCTGTTCCTGTTCGACCAGATCTGGTTCACGAAGTGGTTGTCCCTCAAGGGCGGTTTCCGCTGGGACCGCTGGCAGACGAGCTACAACCTGACGGGCGGAGATGTCGCGAAGAACCCGGACAAGCATTTCCACGATGTCAGCGGGGTGTTCAATCCCAATGCCAGCCTCGTGGTTACGCCGGACTCCCATCAGACCTATTACTTCACATGGGCGAATTCCACGACGCCGATGGGCATGTACGTGACCAATGGCTCCGTTCCCATCCGTCCCGGAACCAATTCCTTTGCCAGCCCTGAAAAGGCCCAGCTCTATGAACTGGGAGCCAAGTACAGCATTCTGCATGACCGGCTCGGTCTTACGGCGTCCCTGTTCCGTCTGGACAAGGGAAATGCCCTGAATGCGGACCCGGTGACCGGAGAAATGCTCGGATCTACCGATCGGCAGCGCAATCAGGGGCTGGAACTCTCCGTGGGCGGGATCATCCTTCCCGGATGGAATGTCTCCGCCACCTATGCCCTGTATGACAGCAGCACCACGTCTTCTGCGACGAAGGCCAATCGCGGCAAGAACGTGCAGTATGTCCCCCATAATCAGGCGACGCTGTGGTCAGCGTATAACGCCTTCGCCAGCAGGCCTTACAATGTGACCTTCGGTGGTGGACTGACCTGGCGCGAGCATGTCTGGCTGAATGCGGCCAATACGCTCCGGGCTCCGGCGAATCTGGATTTCAGCGCCATGATCTCCCATCGCTTCAACCAGCACTGGAAGGTTTCCATGAATGGCTACAATCTTGCGAACCGCCTGAACTACCAGAGCCTGTTCTCCAACCGCGCCACCCCTTCTGCGGGACGCATGTTCCTCGGGGAAATCAGCGCGTCTTACTAGGAAACTGGCGCTTCCTGACGGGACAGGCTGCCATGTGGCCGTCTGTCCCGTCAGGTCATGACGGCCGGGCCCACGCCTCAGTCGCCATGTGAACGGCTGGCGCGAGTGGAAAGAGGCGTGACGGGGCCGAGCCCACATGCCCGTGCCGCAGCAGGGCATTGCCATCCAGCCGGGCGCCAAACGGCGGAAAGCGGCTGTTATCCGTGACGGGAAGCCGCAGGCGGACCCAGCGGCGTTCCCCTTCCACGGTAATGCAGGTTCCGTCCTGAAAGGTCGGTCCGTCAGGATCGGCCAGTCGTTCGGCCAGATGCAGCCCCGTGCAGGTCTCCCATCCCGTTCCGACCATCAGGACCTGCGCCTCCCTGTCCGACAGAACAGCGAGCGGAGACTGTCTCCCGAACGGATCTTCCAGAGGCTGATGAGCCAGAATATCCGCCGCCAGCGGCCCGAGCGCTGTAAACGAGACCTGTGGATGGGCAGTGCGCTGCACGCCGGGCCAGGTCCTGAAGATTTCCGCGATCTGTCCCATGCCGCGTGTCGGTGTCAGGCGCGGGTCATAGGGCGGCATGGTGGCGCGGATCGTCTCCCACCAGCTTTCCGGCACCGGCGGATCGCACCAGCCTGACGGATCGCTCAGTTCGGAGGACTGGGCGGGCATGACGATCGTACCCTCCGGTCCGACGACCTGAAGCAGGGCCGAAATCACCGCCCGTGCGCCTCCACACACCCAGCCGATCCGGCTCAGGGACGTATGGACCAGCAGCGTCATGCCGGGCGTAATCCCGAGACGCTGGAAGTCCACCACAAGCCGTGCCTGCGTGACCGGCCCGCTGGAACGGGCGATGGCGGCTGCTTCGGTCATGGGCTGGCTCAGCCGCGACCCCGATAGCCCGGCACATCCTGCGCGGGAATCCACACGCCTTTCGGCGGCTCCCCCGTCTGCCAGAATACGTCAATCGGAATGCCGCCGCGCGGATACCAGTAAGCGCCGATGCGCAGCCACTGCGGGTCGAGGAGGGCCACCAGACGCTCGGCAATGGCGATGGAGCAGTCCTCGTGGAAGGCGCCATGATTGCGGAAGCTGGTCAGGAAGAGCTTGAGGGACTTGCTCTCCACGATCCATTCGCCGGGGATGTAGTCAATGACGATATGCGCGAAATCCGGCTGTCCCGTGACCGGGCAGAGCGACGTGAACTCCGGGGCCGTGAAGCGCACGACATACTGCCGCCCCTGATGCGGGGAAGGAACGCGCTCCAGAACGGCTTCTTCGGGACTCTGCGGCGTGGTGGTGGCGCGGCCGAGCTGGCTGAGGGCGTCGGTTCCGGGCGCGGAGGGACCGGTCGGGTGGTGGTCGGACATGGGGCTGAACTCCTCAAAGGGGCCGTGTTTTGTGAGATGTGGCCCAGCTTTCCCGCAGGCTCAAGGCATCTTCAGGACGAAAAGACAGTCACAGAGTTTGCATATTGGCGGGATTCGGTGCAGAAGACGGCGCAAATCCTCTCTTCGATGCCTCCCGTCTGGAAGACCACATGGAACTCCGTAATATCGCCATCATCGCGCACGTCGATCATGGCAAAACCACGCTGGTTGACGCGCTTCTCAAACAGTCCGGCTCTTTCCGTGACAATCAGCATGTTGCTGATCGCGCCATGGACAGCAACGACCTCGAGCGCGAGCGTGGCATCACCATTCTCGCCAAGTGCACGTCCGTTGTGTGGAAAGAAACCCGCATCAACATCATTGATACCCCGGGCCACGCCGATTTCGGTGGTGAGGTCGAGCGTATCCTGAGCATGGTGGATGGCGCGATCATCCTCGTCGATGCCGCTGAAGGCGCGCTGCCGCAGACCAAGTTCGTTCTTGGCAAGGCGCTGGCCCGTGGCATCCGCCCGATCGTCGTCGTCAACAAGATCGACCGTTCCGACGCCCGCCCGGACGAAGTGCACGAAGAGATCTTCGATCTGTTCGCCTCCCTCGGCGCAGACGAGCACCAGCTCGACTTCCCGATGCTCTACGCTTCGGGCCGTCAGGGCTGGGCCGACCTCGAGCTGGACGGACCGAAGAAGGATCTGGCCCCGCTGTTCGATCTGGTGCTGCGCCATGTGCCGACGCCGAACGTGGACAAGGACGCACCTTTCGGAATGGTTGCCACCATTCTTGAGAGCGACAACTTCCTGGGCCGCATCCTGACGGGTCGTATCGACCAGGGCCGTGCGAAGGTGAACATGCCGGTGCGCGTGCTGCGTCCGGACGGCACCATCGTCGAGACCGGCCGTCTGACGAAGCTGCTGTCGTTCCGTGGCCTCGATCGCGTGCCTGTGGAAGAAGCCGAAGCCGGTGACATCGTGGCCGTGGCCGGTCTGTCCGACGCGACGATTCCCGACACGATCGCCGATCCGTCCATTGACGTGCCGCTGCCGTCGCGCCCGGTCGATCCGCCGACCCTGTCCATGACCTTCCGCATCAACGATGGCCCGCTCGGCGGTCGTGAAGGCAAGAAGGTGACGTCGCGCCAGATCCGTGACCGTCTCTTCAAGGAAACCGAAGGCAACGTGGCCATCAAGGTCACCGAAAGCCCGGAGAGCGAAGCCTTCGAAGTCGCCGGTCGTGGTGAACTTCAGCTTGGCGTTCTCATCGAGACGATGCGTCGCGAAGGCTTCGAACTGACGATCGGTCGTCCGCGCGTTCTCTTCCGTGAAAACGAAGAGACCGGTGAGCGCGAAGAGCCCTTCGAAGAAGTTCTGGTGGACGTGGACGAGCCGTATTCGGGCGTTGTCGTCGAGAAGATGTCCCTGCGTAAGGGCGTGATGCAGGATATGCGTCCGTCCGGTGGCGGAAAGGTCCGTCTGACGTTCCTGATCCCGTCGCGCGGCCTGATCGGCTATCACGGCGAGTTCCTGACCGACACGCGCGGCACAGGCCTCATGAACCGTCTGTTCCATGGCTATCTGCCGTATGTCGGCCAGATCGAAGGCCGTCGTAACGGCTCGCTGATCTCGTCCGAAGACGGCCAGACGACGCAGTACGCGCTGTTCGCCCTTCAGGATCGTGGCACGATGTTCGTCGATGCCGGCGAGAAGATCTACACGGGCATGATCCTGGGTGAGCATTCCCGCGAGAACGACCTCGACATCAATGCGGTCCGTGAAAAGAAGCTGACCAACATGCGTGCTTCCGGCAAGGATGAAGCCCTGCTTCTGACGCCACCGCGCCGCATGAGCCTTGAGCAGGCCATCGCCTACATCGAAGACGATGAGCTGGTCGAAGTGACGCCGTCTGCCATCCGGATCCGCAAGCTGCATCTGGATCCGCATGACCGCAAGCGCGCCACCAAGTCCCGCACAAGCTGAACCGTTCTTTTCAGGACAGGTTTCAAGGAAAAGGCGTGTTCCGGATCTCCGGAACACGCCTTTTTTCATGGCGGTACAATAGAGTTTGTCTGAATTGAGGCGCATTTGCGTAAGACACGGGCATGCGACTGAAATTTCATAAAGTTAATGCGCGACCCCGCAAAGCAGGGGTGATATCTTCAGTAGCAAGGTCACTTCAGGATAACTGAATGTTGGCTCGTCTTTATTCTGTTGTGGAGCTTCGTTTCCAGATGCGTCTTTTCAACCGTTCCCTGATCGCTGCCGTTTCCGCCCTGGCCCTGACGGCTGCTCCGGCATTCGCCGATCCCGCCACCACGGCTGCTCCCGCTGCGCCGGCCGCTGAAGCTCCCGCCGCTCCTGCGCCCGCAGCAACGGCTCCTGCCGAAGCTGCCCCGGCTGCTCCTTCTGCCGAGTCCGACGCTACGGCCACGAGCAAGAAGAAGCACCACAGCAAGAAGCACCACCACAAGCACAAGCACCACAAGAAGACGTCCGCTCCGACGGATGCCACGACGTCCGACGCCGCTCCTTCCAACTGAGGAATGGCCCGCGGCTCTCCTGAAGGGCTACGGAATACAGAAACGGGGTCTGCTCACGCAGGCCCCGTTTTTTTTGTGCAACATGCGCAGTTTGCGGGTTCTGCCCGGTTTCTGATGTCATGCTGCAATCATTTGCATGCATCGGCGACGCTCACTACGCTGCCCGGATGACCTCCTGCCTTCTGAGCTGGCACGGCTCCATTGTCGCACGGCGCGGATTGGCGCTGTATCTGGCGTCCCTGTCCGATGTGATCGCAGGGATGGCGGATCCTGTCTCGGCGTCCGCGGCTGATGGTCTGTTCGATATCGTGCCGGTCGGGTCTTTGCCTGACCTGGCCGTCTGTGCGTTGCGTGCTGGCGCTCTTTTTCTGACTGCATCGCCGAGCGGCGAACTTGGAACGGCATCCCGGATTCAGGGGTGGGAGCAGTTTGTTGCCTGGCCGATTGGCCGCCTGCCTGAACTGCAACGGCTGATATCGCGTCGGTGGCATATCGCCGGACAGGCTTCTGAAGTCGTGCGACCCACGATACAGGATCTTCAGTGCCGGGTCGGGGATCGGGCGATCCCTCTCGAAATCCTCAGTCTTCAGCTGCAGGAAGACGGCTCTGTTCGTCTATCAGACGGGCAGGAGTTTTCTCTGAAACTTGAACCGTGCCCGTCCCGGGAGTTGCAGGCCCTTCTGGAAGATGTGCGGAGTACGGTGCGGCGCGGAGACCCCGAGCCTGCACTCCGCATCCGGGATTCCTATGCCGGGCTTCAGTCCGAAGCCTTCAAGGTTGCGCTCTATCCGGAAGATCTGTCCCGCCTTCGTTATCTGGCGCTGATCTGCGTGGATTGCGGTGAACTCGTGCTTGCAGAGCGTGCGCTGGATCTGGCGCGGATGGCGGATGATGGCGCGGAGATACTGTATTTTTCCGCCATTCTGGCAATGCGCTGCGGTCATCACCTGCGTGCGGCCGATCTGCTGCGGGATGCCCTGCTCAGGCGTTTCCCCGACAGCACCGTCCTGCAAGGGATACAGGCTCTCGACGCCCGGCTGAGGTATGGTGAGAACGCCCTTTTCCTGCTGCCGGACCGCCTGCGCCAACTCCATCTTGCCCCTTTCGACGCGCTGTTCGACCGGGTGCTGATGCCCATGCCGCTTTCGGAACGGGACGGTCAGGATATCCGGCAGGTTTACGGTCATCGCTTCGAGGATACGTCCCTGCGTCTGGCGATGGATGCCAGAGAAGCTCTGCTGCTGCTGGACCAGCGTTTCAATGGTGACTGCTACTGGAATGCGTTGTGCAGGGGGCATCAGTTCTGGCTCGCAGGCGATGCCGAGAGCGCCGATATTCACTATGCGGCAGCCAGAACGCTCGCCATCCGGACCGGTCTGATGCCGATCCACTACAACTGCGGCGTGCTGTCATGGCTCGGCGGTGCTGCGCGTCATGGCGTGCCGGCCCCCGTTTCGGACCGTCTGGGAATGGGAGCGTGGCAGTGGGAGGCCAGTACCGCTCCAGACAGTCGGCCTCCTGCGCTCTGTCTCGTTTTGGGCTGCGACGCCAGATATTTCCGTTTCCTGCCAAAGCTGCTGCTGTCGCTGCTGAAACTTTGTGCCGCCCGTCCGGACCCGTCCTTTCGGATCCGGCTGTGTCTGGGGATTGACAGTCCCACAGAGGTGCAGCTTGCGTTCATGCGGGATCTGATTGGCGCGGTCTCGGAAAAGGATTTTGGTCTCGATATCACGCTGGCCTATGGCCGCCTCACATGGCGTGATGCTGCAACCTATACGGCGATCCGATATCTGATGCTGCCCGAAGTGGTGCGGCGACATGCCTGTCCGGTCATCACCGCCGACTGTGACGGCTATTTTCCGGAAGATTTCCTGGCGCTGTTCGATGACCTCAGGAACACTGCCGATTATGGCTTCCGGCTGTATGCCTACGATCATGAAGGGTGCCAGACCTTTGGCGAACCCTGGGGCTTTGGTGCCGGGATTTCATGGTTCGGTGAAACGGACAGGCTGCCGGAGATCGCGGCGTTCCTGCATGATTATCTTCAGGTCGCGTATGACCCGGCCAATCCAACGAACTGGTGCATTGACCAGTGCGCGCTCGTCCAGTCTTTCCGGCGGTTCGTGGCGCCGCGCTGGAACGATCTGCGGATCCGCTTCATGGACGAGGGCACGCCGCTGATGGTCATGCCACATCATGTAGGCGGCAAGGACGAACTCCTGCGCCGGGACGGAACCGTCTCAATGCAGGATGTCCGGGCGTTCGTCTCCCGTCCGTAAGAGCGGACGGACGGGAGCGGACTTCAGACGCCGTAGCGGTCGAGCGACAGGTCGAGCGACGGAATGGCGGTCTGGCGGTCCGAGATCTGGTCCGCGACGATCTGGCCGGAGCCCGCCGCCATCGTCCAGCCCAGCGTGCCGTGACCGGTGTTGAGCCACAGATTGCCATAGCGCGGGGAGGGGCCGACGATCGGCGTGCCATCCGGCGTGCAGGGACGCAGACCCGTCCAGTATTTCGCAGACGACAGATCGCCGCCGCCATACATTTCGCTGAAGGACAGCTCCAGCGTCTCGCGACGGTCCGGGCTGAGGCGCAGGTTGAAGCCGTTCAGCTCCGCCGTCCCGCCGATGCGGATGCGGTCGCCAAGGCGCGTGATGGCGACTTTGTAGGTCTCGTCATTGACGGTGGAGACAGGGGCGCGGCTTTCGTCCGTGATCGGCATGGTCAGGGAGTAGCCCTTGACCGGGTAGATCGGCAGACGCAGTTCCAGCGGCTTGAGGAAGCGCGGGGAGTAGCTACCGAGCGCCAGAACGTAGCGGTCGGCGGTCATGCGGCCGGCGCTGGTGCGGATGCTGACAATGGCATCGCTGGCGGCTTCCAGAGCCTCGATATTGACGCCGAGATGGAACTTCACGCCCTTGTCCTCGGCCATCTTGGCCAGACGGCGCGTGAAGAGATGCGCATCGCCCGTCTGGTCACCCGGCAGGAGCAGGCCGCCCTTGAGCAGGTGCCGCGCATGGGCGAGGCCGGGCTCGCGGGCCAGGATCTCGTCCACGGTCAGTAGCTTGTGCTCGATGCCGCTTTCGGACAGCAGGCGCATGTCCTCGGCCGCGTGTTCGATCTGGCTGTCTGTCCGGAAAAGCTGGATCAGGCCCTTCTGGCCACCATCATAGGTGATGCCGGTTTCCGCGCGCAGGGCATCCAGACGGTCGCGGGCATATTCCGCGATCCGCAGCATCCGGCCCTTGTTGATATCATAGGCCTTTTCCGTGCAGTTCATGAGCAGTTCGCCCATGAAGCGGAACATGTCCGTATCGAGGCGCGGACGGATCACGAGCGGGCTGTGCTTCTCGAACATCCATTTCGCGGCCTTGAACGGCAGTCCCGGCATGGCCCAGGGGGTCGAATAGCCCGGAGAGACCTGACCCGCATTGGCAAAGGACGTTTCCAGACCCACACCCGGCTGGCGGTCGATGACTTCGACCTCGTGGCCTTCCTGAGCGAGATACCAGGCCGTTGTCACGCCGATGACGCCGGCGCCCATAACGATGACTTTCATATCTGTCCTGCTGTGTTGTCGTTCGTGAAACCGCCCTGAAGCCATGAAAGCCAGCTCAGCGCTGCGAAAAAACCTG
Source organism: Gluconobacter sp. (assembly GCF_047722525.1). Classification (GTDB taxonomy): domain Bacteria; phylum Pseudomonadota; class Alphaproteobacteria; order Acetobacterales; family Acetobacteraceae; genus Gluconobacter. The sequence goes on along the minus strand of NZ_JBDNYY010000005.1, from coordinate 195,209 downwards.
TCCGTCCTGCTCCGTCAGCCCGGCACGCCCTTGCTGGTCGAGTACTCGAAATGCAGGGCCGTGTCGGGATGGACGATGGCATGGATGGCATGGGCCGCCATGGCGCCTTCGGAGAAGCCCTGAAGGATCAGCTTCAGCTTGCCCGGATAGGTCGCCACGTCCCCGATCGCGAAAATGCCCGGCGTGCTGCTCTCAAGCGTGGCCGGGGTGACGGGGACGGTATTGCGATGCGTGTCCAGCCCCCAGAGCGCGATCGGCCCCAGATCGGTGGACAGACCGTAGAACGGCAGAAGCGTATCGGCCTCGATATGCCGGGACGTGCCTTCCAGCGTCGTGACTTCCACGGTCGAGAGCACACCATCCGTGCCGTGCAGGGCATGAAGCTGATAGGGCACGACCTTCTCGATCTTGCCAGCCGCAATCTGCTGTTCGATGCGCGAAAGCGTCTCGGGCGCGCCACGGAAGCGGTCCCGGCGATGCAGGAGATAGACCTGCGCCGCCACTTCGGAGAGCGACAGCGCCCAGTCCAGCGCGGAATCACCACCGCCTGCGACCACGACGCGCTTGCCCGCAAAATCAGCGCGTTTCTTGACGTAATACTGCACGGCCCCCGTGCGCTCATAGGCTTCAAGCCCGTCCAGCGGCGGACGGTTCGGCCCGAATGCACCGGCCCCGGCCGCAATGATGACGGCCTTGGCGTTGAGGACGTCGCCCCGTGCGGTCTTCAGCGTGAACGCCCCGCGCTGGCCTTCCAGAGTCTCGACCCGCGAGCCCAGCAGGCGCGGCACATCGAACGGTGCGATCTGCTGCTCAAGCGCCTCGATCAGCGCGCCGCCTTCGATGGCGGGATGCGCCGGGATGTCGTAGATCGGTTTTTCGGGGTAGAGCGCCGCACATTGTCCGCCTACGCTGTCGAGTGCGTCGATCAGGACGCAGGACAGTTTGAGCATGCCACATTCGAATGCGGCGAAGAGGGCGGTCGGACCGGCGCCGACAATCGCGACATCGGTGGTCAGGGTTTGAGGTGCAGTCGTCATGACCTGTTTCATAATCGGTTTGAATGGGTTGGGGTAGGGCATTGAAGGCACGATATGCGTTTGTAATTCAGGACCTGAAGGGCCTTGGTGGGACCGAACGCTCGGCCTGTGCCGTCATGAACGGACTGGTGCGTCAGGGCTGTGACGTGCGGCTGGTGGAACTGGTCGGGGCGGGTGCGCCGGCCTTTCCGCTGTCGCCTGAAATCGCCGTCTCGTCCCTGTTCGACGGGCCGGTAAAGATCTTCAATTCCTGGTTCCGCATCGTCTGGCGGCTGTCCCGCCTGCTGAAACGGGAGAAGATCGACACGCTGGTGGTGGTGGAGTCCACCCATGCGCTCTACGGCGTGGCGGCCGCACGGCTTGCGGGCGTGCGCTGTGTCGTGTGGGAGCATTTCAATTTCAACGTGACGCTGAACCGTCGCAAACGCGTCTGGGGACGGCAGATCGCCGCGCGCTGGGCCGATGATGTCGTTGTCCTGACCCAGCGGGACACGGCGCTGTGGCGTGAAGGCACGACGGTCCGGGCGCATCTGACCGCCATTCCGAACATGGCGCCGCCCGTGACGGACAGGCCGTATCCTCAAGCGTCCCGTCTGCTTCTGGCCGCGGGTCGTCTGACCGAACAGAAGGGCTATGACCTGCTGCTCCAAGCCTGGCGGATCGTGGAGCAGGATCCGCGGAGCACGGGCTGGGAGCTTCTGATCCGTGGCGACGGCCCCGATCGTGATTCCCTGCTTCAGCAGGCGCAGGGACTGCATCATGTGACGATCGCGCCCGCAACCGGGGGCATCGATGCCGATTACGCCCGCGCGGCGCTGTTCGTGGCGTCATCGCGTTATGAGGGGCTGCCGATGGTTCTGCTCGAAGCCATGGCGGCCGGAGTGCCGGTCGTGGCGTTCGACTGCGTGACCGGTCCGGCGGAAATTGTCCGCGATGGCGAGACCGGGTTTCTTGTTCCGCCCGAAGAGCCCGAGGCTCTGGCTGTTGCTCTGCTGGAACTGATGGGTACTCCTGAGCAACGCCTAAGCATGTCGGACAAGGCGCGGCAGCGGGCGGCGGAGTTTCAGGAAGGCCCTGTCATGGCGCGGTGGAAGATGCTCCTTCGGCACATATCCGGCTGAATGGACGGAGATGTTCCCCAAACGTGCTTGCTGGCTCCGGGCAGTCGGGCCACATTGGGCTCCATGCAGATACGCCTCGATGACCAGCTTGCAACCGAAACTCTGGCGGCCCTGATCGCCGATCACTGCGCACCCGGAGACTGCCTCGCGCTTACGGGTGGTCTGGGAGCCGGGAAAAGCACGTTCGCCCGGGCCTTCCTGCGTCATCTGGCACAGGACCCGCAGATGGAAGTGCCTAGCCCCAGCTTCGCGCTCGTGCAGCCTTACGAGACGCCGAAAGGGGCGGTCCATCATTATGATCTGTGGCGTCTGGACGGGCCGGATGCGCTGTATGAACTGGCCTGGGACGAGGCATGCGAAGGCATCATGCTGGTCGAATGGCCGGAACGGGCCGGGGACCTGCTGCCGCAAGGCGCGCTGCACCTTACATTCGCCCCCGGAGACAGCGAGGGCTCCCGCCTCGTGCAACTGACGGGCTGGCCTGAAGAGCGCCTGACGGGACTGAAGTCATGAGTGGCGTCGTCACCATTGCGGGCACGGAGCCGTTTCTGGACCGTGTGGCGCAGGAATGGCTTGAGCGGGACCCGGCAGCCGGAACAGACGGTCCGGGTCTGATCCTCGTTCCCAGCCGTCGTGCAGGCCGTGCGCTGATGGAAGCCTTCCTGCGGGTTCTGGACACGCAGGCTGCACTCCTGCCGCGCATCGTCGCGATTAATGACGTGGACGAGGATGCGCTGGCGTCCATCGGGATCGACGTTGTTCTGCCGCCAGCCGTGGAGCCGCAGCGCCGTCTGGCCGTGCTCTCGATGCTGATTCTCCAGACGCCACTCGTAAGTGTGGGCGTGGACAGCACCAAGGGCATCGACCGCGCCTGGCCGCTGGCCAAGGCGCTGGCGGACCTGATGGACGAGGCCGAGCGCAGCGGTGTTGATCTGGCTGAACGTCTGCCGGATGCGGTGGAAGAGCGCTTCTCCGATCACTGGCAGCAGACGCTGAAATTTCTGGAGATTGTGACCGCCGTCTGGCCGAAATGGCTGGAAGAGGAAGGCCTGTCCAACCCCGTCGCGCGGCAGATCGCGCGCCTGAAAGCGCAGGCGCAGGCCTGGGCGGAAAAACCGCCGCTGACGCCGGTCTGGGGCGTGGGTTTCGCGGATGGGTCTGCGGCAGTGTCGGATGTGCTGGCCGTGGTGGCGCGGCTTCCTGCCGGGCTTGTGATTTTGCCGGGTGTGGATCTGGGCATGGCGGACGAGATCTGGGCCGATCTGCCACCGTCGCATCCGCAGGCTGGCCTGAAGGAAATCCTGACGGATCTGGGCCTGTCGCGAGAGGAACTGACGGATTGGGATGGTGGTCGGGATCGCGGGCGTGAGCTGATGCTGCGCGAAGTGCTGTTGCCGGAGCAGGGGATTGCCCATTGGGGGCAGGACAGCCGCCCGCGCGATATCGCAGGTCTTTCCATTCTGCCTGCGCAGGACCAGCAGCAGGAAGCGCAGGCCATCGCCCTGATCCTGCGTGATGCCGTGTCTGAAACCGGGAAAACCTGCGCGCTCGTCACGCCGGACCGGGCCTTGGCGCAGCGTGTGGGCACGGAGCTTTTGCGCTTCGGTATCCATGCCGATGACAGTGCGGGTGAATCCCTGTCCCAGACCCCGGCCGCCGTATTTCTGCGTCTGATCGCGACCGCTGCCGAAGCGCAGCTTTCTCCCGTCGCGCTGTTGTCCGTTCTGAAACATCCGCTCGCCGCTCTGGGCCGCACGCCGGGGGACTGCCACGCTTCCGCCCGGCGTCTGGAACGACTTCTGCTGCGCGGCCCCGCGCCTGCGCCTGGGATCGCCGGGCTGAAAGCCGCGCTACGCGAATACACCGACAAGAAACATGCCCCAGATAATGGGGCTAGCGCGGATGCTCCGGATGAGCCGGAAGGCCCCGCTGCCTTCATCGCGCGGATCGAGCGGGCCTTTGATCCACTTCTGTCCATCGAGGGGGCCATTCCCCTTCCAGAACTGCTCGAACGCCTGATCCATACCGCAGAGGCTCTGGCGGCTACGGCGGAAGAGCTGGATGCGCCGGAAGACGAACCGCGCCATCCGGGCGCGCGCCTGTGGCTCGGTGAGGATGGTGAGGCGCTGTCGCGGCATCTGGCGGCGCTGATCGTCAATACGGGCATTCTTCCGCCGCAGCGCCTGACGCATCTGGACTCGTTCCTCAACACGTCGATGGCCGGGCAGATGCTGACCGGTCTGCGCGCGCATCGCGGGGGCGTGGAACTGGCGCATCCGCGCGTCTCGATCCTTGGTGTGCTGGAAGCGCGGCTTCTGGCGTTTGATGTCGTGGTGCTGGGCGGCCTGAACGAAGGCGTCTGGCCACCTGCGACCGATCCGGGCCCCTGGCTGAGCCGCCCGATGCGCGTGCGCGTCGGTCTGCCTTCTCCGGAGCGGCAGACGGGTGTGAGCGCGCATGATTTCGTCTCGACCATTCTGGCGTCGAAGGAAGCCGTATTCGCCAGTTCGGCCCGGCGTGAGGGTGCGCCCGGTGTTCCGGCGCGATGGATGGTGCGGATGGATGCGTTTCTCGGTGGCCGCTCCCAGAGCCTGCCGGTGCATCAGGCGCTGGACTGGCAGCGCTGTCTGGATCAGCCGCTCGCGGGCGCCGAGGCCGTTGCACCTCCTGAACCGCGTCCTCCCGTTGCTCTGCGTCCGCGCGGTCTCAGCATCACCGAGATCGAAACCTGGATGCACGATCCCTATGCGATCTATGCCAAGCATGTCCTGAAGCTCCGGGCGCTCAAGCCGCTGGAGGAAGGCGCGGAACACGCCGATTTCGGCATGATCGTGCACGATGCGATGGAACGCGTCCTGCGGGACTTCCCTGAGCGCTGGCCCGCCAATGCGAGCGCCATCCTGCGTCGCGTTTTTGCTGAGGAACTGGCGAAGGCCAATATGCGCCCGGCTCTCGTGAACTGGTGGGGGCCGCGTCTGGCCCGGATTGCGGACTGGGTGGCGGAAAAGGAAGCTGCCTACCGTTTGGACATGGAAGAGAGCGGTCCGGCGCAGGGGCGGTTCGTGGAGGTCACGGCGTCTTTCCGTCTTCAGGCGGCTTTTGCGCCGTTCGAACTGCGCGGCCGTGCGGACCGGATTGATATCGGTGCAGATGGTCTGGCGACGGTCTTCGATTACAAGACCGGGCAGCCGCCCAGCGGGAAGAACGTTGCGGAAGGCTGGTCCGTCCAGCTCGTGCTCGAAGGCGCTCTGCTGGCAAAAGGGGCCTTCAAGGACGTTCCGGCCGTGGAGACGAAGAAGCTCCTCTACTGGCATCTGACCGGCGGTGACGATCCGGGCAAGGAAAGCGAAGTGCCGGGTTCACGCTCCGGCACGGATGCGCCCACTCTGATCGGTGAGGCCATGGAAAAACTCCGGACCCTCGTGGACGAATACGACATGCCCGATCAGCCTTACCGTTCCCAGCCCTGGGCCGGGCATGTCCCGCGCTACACCGATTATGCACAGCTGGCCCGCGTGGACGAATGGCGCGCGGCCTATGCGGAAGGAGAGGGCGAATGAGCGACATGCCGCCTGTGACGCGCCCCGTTACCCGTGACGAAGTCATCGCAGCCGCCGATCGCACGCAGCGTCAGGCCTCCGATCCGCGCGCTTCGGTGTTCGTCTCGGCCTCGGCGGGTTCGGGCAAGACCAAGCTGCTGATCGACCGTCTGCTGCGGCTCATGCTGCCGCTTTACGTCCAGACCGAGGACGGCGACACCATTCTGGCCGATGGCGCGCATCCCTCGCGCATCCTGTGCCTGACCTACACCAAGGCCGCCGCCGCCGAGATGGCCAACCGTCTTCAGCAGAAGCTGGGAAGCTGGGTCTCACTGCCGGACGAGACGCTGGGGGCGGAGCTTGAAGGCCTCGACGTTCCCAACACGGACGAAACCCGCCGTCGTGCCCGCGCCCTGTTTCTGTGCGTGCTTGATCTGCCGGGTGGCCTGCGGATCGAGACGATCCACGCCTTCTGCCAGTCCCTGCTGCGGCGTTTTCCGCTGGAAGCCTCGGTCGATCCGCATTTCACACTGATGGAAGACACCGACACCACGTTGGCGCTACGCGAAGCGATGGAAGACGGGCTGGCCCGTTCGCCGGAGCTTGCGGCCGATGTGGCCGGAACGGTCGGACTGGATCGCTTCTTCCAGCGTATCCGTACGCTGAACATGGAGGAAAGCCGCGCCCGTCCGCTGCTGGAACGCTGGGCCACCCTGCCGGATAGCGTGGTCAGTGCCTATCGCAAGGCCCTGAAAGCCGGGCAGCAAAGCCTGGAAGATCTTGAAAGCCTCGCCTGCCGTCCCCCGAAGGAAGATGACCTGCGGGCCGGATTGCGGGATGCGCTTGATGTTGTGACGGATGCTGGAAGGGTCATCGTCGAGCAGATGCTGGGCTGGCTCGGGACGAACCCGGCCGAGCGCGCCCCGGCGATCTGGGCGAAATGTCTGCTGACGAAAGATGGCAAGCCGCGCAAGATGAACGGCATCGTCAGCAAGAAAGCGCAGGAGAAGGTCGGATATCTTGTCCCTGTGCTGGAAGATGAGGCTCAACGGCTCGTAGATCTTCAGGCCAGCCTCAAGAGTGCGCGCCTTGTCCTGCTGAACCGCGCCCTGCTTGGTCTGGCCGCACCGATGCTGACGGCGTTTCAGGACGGCAAGTCTGCCCGTGGTCTGGTCGATTACAACGACCTCATTCAGGAAACCCGTAATCTTCTGCGCGATCCGGGCGCAGCATGGGTGCTGTACAAGCTTGATGGTGGCATCGATCATCTGCTGCTGGATGAAGTGCAGGACAATTCCGGCCTGCAATGGGAAATCGCCGGCGCGCTCACATCCGAGTTCTTTGCAGGTGAGGGTGCGTGGGATATGGGGCCGCGTCCGCGTACCATCTTTGCGGTCGGGGATTACAAGCAGTCGATCTACGGCTTCCAGGGCGCCCAGCCGGAAGAGTTTCACCGCTGGCGTCACGAATTTGCCAGCCGGGTCCGCAATGCCGGTCTGCTGTGGCGCGATCCGGAACTGAACGTCTCCTTCCGTTCGGTCCCGCCCGTCCTGTCTTTCGTGGATGCGGTGTTTTCCCAGCCTCTCGCGGCGCATGGCCTGCTTCAGGATGACGAAAAGACGCTCCGCCCTCATGTGTCGGCCCGTCCGGGGCAGGGAGGGCGCGTGGAACTGTGGCCGCTCGTCCCCGTCGTTCAGGGCGAGGACGATGACGAAGGCCTGACGCCCTGGCGCGCGCCTTCCGCCAATACGGGACAGCGCAGCGCGCCGCAGCGTCTCGCCGAAGCGCTTGCGGAATGGATCGACCAGCAGATCGGGCGTCCGCCCCAGCCGGGGCAGGCGCCTCTGACCGCAGGCGATGTGCTGATCCTCGTCCCCCGGCGCTCGCCGTTCCTGCGTTCGCTGATCCGGGCCCTGAAATCGCGTAACGTGCCGGTCGCGACACTGGTCCGGGTCGGGCTGACGCAGCAGGTCGCGGTGCGCGATCTCATGACGCTCTGCGCGGCCCTGCTTCTGCCGCAGGATGATCTGACGCTTGCTTCCGTCCTGACATCCCCGCTCGGCGGTCTGATGGACGACTCGCTGATGGCGCTCGCCACCCGCAATGGCACGGCCCACGCCCTCGGTCCGAAAGGCCAGCCGCTCTGGACTGTTTTGCGCGAACGGCATCGGGAGCGCGAGGACTGGCGGGCGGCCTGGGAGATGCTGTCCACACTCTATGCGCGCGTCGATTATGCGTCTCCGTACCGCCTTCTGGCCGAAACGCTGGGTCAGCATGGTGGCCGGACGCGACTTCTGCAGCGTCTGGGACCGGAAGCCGCAGAACCCGTGGACGAGCTGCTGACGGCGGCGCTGCGCTATGAAGGCCTGCATCCGCCGTCGCTTCAGGGCTTCCTGCACTGGCTCGAAGCCAGCGAGATCACCAGCAAGCGCGAGGCCGAAAGTGAACTCGGTGCCGTCCGCGTCATGACCGTGCATGGCTCCAAGGGGCTTCAGGCGCGCCTGGTCGTGATGCCGGACACGACATCAAAGCCTCCGCCCGGCAGCGATTTCCTGTGGGAAGAGGCGGCCGCGCTCGAACTTCCGCTCTGGGTTCCGAAAAAGGACATGGGGACGGACGTCACCACGGCCCTGTCTGAACGGGACGCCGAAAAATCCCGCGCCGAGAGCAATCGCCTGCTTTACGTCGCCCTGACCCGCGCCAGTGACTGGCTTGTGATCTGTGGGGCTGGGGCCAAGCGCGAGCCTGCGGATACAAGCTGGTATCGACAGTGCGAGGCCGGGTTCCGGCAACTGGCCAATGCCCGTTCCGAACCCATGGATCTCGGCTGGGAAGGCGAACGGCTCGTGCTGGAAGAAGCGCGCACACTTGCTCCCGTTGCTTTCCAGCCCGGATCGGCCGAACCGCCCTGCGCGACCCTGCCGAACTGGATGGGCCATGCGCCGGACTGGAAGCCCGTCATCACGCCGCATGAAGATGCCATGACGCGTCCGCTCGCGCCCAGCCGTCCGGATGGAGCGGAGTTCGGCGAACTCCCGGCCGCACGTTCACCGCTGGAGCTTCTGGCCGGTCGGCCCACGCCGGTCCGGGAACAGGCCATGCGGCGCGGCACGATGATCCATCGTCTGCTCCAGCTTCTGCCCGAAACGTCGCCTGCCGAGCGTGAGGCCGTGGCCCTGCGCTGGCTGTCCCGCCGGGCTCTGGGCCTGACGGAAGCGGAAATCGATCGTCTGGCGCAGCAGGTTCTGGGCGTTCTGTCCCATCCGGACCTCGCGCCACTTTTTGCGCCCGGAAGCCGCGCGGAGCAGCCGATTTCCGGTGTCAGCGCAGGGCGTGTGGTGCTGGGGCAGGTGGACCGTCTGCAAATCGGGGACGGGCAGATCTGGGTCTGCGACTACAAGACGAATCGCAATCCGCATCTGCGGGCGGAGCGCACTCCCGTCGCCTATCTGCGGCAGATGGCGGCCTATCGTGCCGTGCTGGAGCAACTTCATCCCGGCTATGACATTCACTGTTCTCTGGTCTGGACGGAAGGACCGGTCGTTGTCACACTTCCGTCTTCGCTGCTGGATCAGGTCCGGCCCGGAGCTTGATGCAGATCAAAAGCCCCTTGCAGTGAGGGGCAGGGCAGCCGATATCCGTTTTCAGAAACTTCATTCGCCACAAGGAACACACCCATGAGCGCAAACACCGTTGCCGTCAGCGACAGCAGCTTCGACGCAGACGTCCTGAAGTCCGAAGGTCCGGTTCTGGTCGATTTCTGGGCGGAATGGTGCGGCCCGTGCAAGATGATCGCACCGGCGCTTGAGGAAATCGGCGCCGAGTATCAGGGCCGTCTGAAGGTTGCCAAGGTCAACATCGACTCCAATCCGGAAGCCCCGACCAAGTATGGCGTTCGCAGCATCCCGACGCTGATCGTCTTCAAGGACGGCAAGCCGGTTGCCCAGCAGATGGGGGCCCTGCCGAAGAGCCAGCTCAAGGCCTGGATCGATCAGTCCCTCTGATCGACCCGGAAAACGGCTGAGGGAAGGACGCTCAGGGGGCGTGGTCACGATCCAGCGCTTTGTGTAGGATCATGGCATGCGCTCGAAAGCTCCGTCCTTCCCGACCCCCGTTCTCCTGACCTCCAGCGAGGAGGTGGCCCGTATCTGCGAAAAACTGCAGAGCGAGCCTTTCGTGACCATCGACACGGAATTTGTCCGGGAACGGACCTACTGGCCGGAGCTCTGTCTCGTCCAGCTCGCGGGAGCCGAAGACGTTGTCCTGATCGACACGCTGGCTCCCGGTATCGATCTCGCCCCCCTCGATGCGCTGCTGGCCAAGCCGGACTGCACCAAGGTCTTCCATGCCGCCCGGCAGGATCTTGAAATCTTCCTCCATATTTTCGATCGCCTCCCGGTTTCGGTCTTCGATACGCAGGTCGCCGCCATGGTGGCCGGATTCGGCGATCAGGTCGGCTATGACAGCCTGGTCGGCGCGATCACGGGCCGTAGCATCGACAAGGCGCACCGTTTCAGCGACTGGTCGGCCCGTCCGCTGACCAAGGCGCAGATCGCCTATGCCGCCGCCGACGTCACGCATCTGCGCACGGTCTATGATGCCCTGCGCAAACAGCTTGCCGATCAGGGGCGTCTGCACTGGGCCGACGCTGAACAGGCCGTTCTGACTGAAGAAAAGACCTTCCGCCCCGATCCCCGCCGTCTGTGGGAAAAGCTCAAGGCCCGGACCAGCAACCGTCGGATGCTCGGGATTCTGCGTGAAGTCACGGCATGGCGCGAGCAGGAAGCCCAGAACGCCGACATTCCCCGCCAGCGTGTCATCCGTGACGAAAGCCTGCTGGAAATCGCGGCCGTCCATCCCGATACGGTCGAGGCCCTTTCCCGCATCCGCGGCGTGACCCGGGGTTTTGCCGAGGGAAAAATGGGCCGGGGCCTGCTCGAAGCCATCCGCATCGCTCAGGAGCTTCCGGAAACCGAGCTTCCGAAAGCCCCCTCCAAATCCGATCGCCCCCGGCCGTCCGCAGCCCTCGTTGCCCTCCTGCGCGTTCTGCTGGCCGCCAAATGCGAAGAGCACAAGGTGGCCCCCCGTCTGGTGGCGTCTTCGGACGATCTGGATCTGATTGCGCTCGGGGAAACCGATGTCGGTGCCCTGAAGGGCTGGCGCCGGGAGCTCTTCGGTCTGGATGCCCAGGCGCTGGTCCGTGGCGAGATTGCACTGGCCGTTGTGAACGGTCTTGTGGAGCTTCAGCGCGTCGCCGAACCGGTCGCATAAGACCGCCTTCGACGCGGCGGGGAGTTTCTGGTAAGAAACCTCCCGAAGATGTTCCGGTTCCGGTGGGCCGGGACTGGAAACCAACAGCATATCGGGCCAGGCCAGGCACCGATGCGGGACAGGGAAACGAACATATGGAGTGGACGGACGAGACGATCGCCAGACTTCGCGATCTGTGGAGTCAGGGACTTTCGACCGCCGAAATCGGCCGCCAGCTCTCCATCACCAAAAATGCCGTCGTCGGCAAGGCCCATCGTCTGGGCCTGCCGCCGCGCCCGTCTCCCATCCGCAACCGCAAGGCCAAGGACGGAGAAGCAGCCACGACCGAGGCAGCCCCCCGTCGTAAAAGCCCTTCCCGCGCCAAAACCGCAGAAACCGCCGCGTCTGACCTGTTCGCGGACAAGGACGCGGTTCCTGCAAAACCGGCTGCCGGCATCGCGGAAAAAGCACCGGAAAAACCTGCGGCACCTGTTCGGAAGGCGCCTCCTGTGCCTCCTGTCGCGGCAAAGCCGGCGCCCCAGCCTGTCGCTGCGGCCCGTCCTGCCGCCGCTGCTTCCAGGGAGTCTGTAGCAGCCCGTCGGGAACCCGCCGCGGCCGCCAAGCCGGAGCCACGCGTTGCTCCTGCCCCCCGTCCGGCCCTGCCTCCCCGCTTTTCGACTGCCGGCATCGACCGTCCCACCCGTCGTGGTCCGTCCTGCTGCTGGCCGATCGGTGACCCTGGCACGCCGGGATTCCATTTCTGTGGCGCGACACCGCTCCCCGGAAAACCCTATTGCGCCGAGCATGCGGCTATCGCCTATGTGAAGATCCGCGACCGCCGCGACTGATCCTGAGCCTGCGAGCCATGAAAAAAGCCGCCCTCCGAAAGGAAGAGGCGGCTTTTTTATGGCTGCGACTCAAGATATTTTTCTTAAAACGAAAAAAGAGGGGAGCAGCCGAAGCCACTCCCCTTTTCCTGATCGACGGTTTCAGCCAGTAGCCGTAGCCGGCCATGCACGCTGTGCAAAGATCTCGCCGTAGTTATGAACCTCCGTGAGGTAGGACCCATCATTGTCCAGAACGAGGCGCACGGTTGGTGCCAGCGTGGCGCCAATACGGACAGCGTTCGGATCAGCCGTGGTCGGGGTGGGAACGTGGTCGATGAAGGGCTGCACATAGCCCTGTGCATTCACAAAATACGAATATGTCGAATACGGCTGGCTTGCGGGTCCATTGTCCGACACGAAGCCATAAACACCATCCGGCCCCTACAGATTGCCGGAATATGTGGAATGATGGCTGATCGTGAACAGATACAGCTTTCCATTCTGGAACACGACATGAGAGCGTTCCGTCTGGTCATTCACCCCCAGTGCCGCCACGACCGGTCCAAGCTGGGTCCAGCGCGCCCGTGAGAAGTCACCTGCCGCATAGGCACCCTCGTCCAGAACGGCCAGAGCGATGGAAGCCGCGCCATAACCCGCTCCAGGATCAACCGTGTAGCTCGGCGGAATGGGGCCCGTTTCAATTTTCTGAAAACAAGGAAAAATGGTGCTGCTGGACAGGATTGAACTGTCGACCTCTCCCTTACCAAGGGAGTGCTCTACCACTGAGCTACAGCAGCATACCGTTGCCTTGGCGCGCTTCGTAACGGGTCAGCGCGCCAAGCGCAAGCCTTAATCGTCGCGGTGGACCTTTTCCATCCGCTCATGACGCTCCTGCGCGTCAATCGAGAGGGTTGCGATCGGTCGGGCTTCAAGCCGCTTCAGACCGATCGGTTCCCCCGTCTCCTCGCAGAATCCGTAGCTGCCATCGTCGATGCGCTCGAGAGCCATGTTGATCTTGGTGATCAGCTTGCGGGCCCGGTCGCGGGTTCGAAGCTCGAAAGCCCGGTCCGTTTCGACGCTGGCGCGGTCCGTGATGTCGGATTCATGGATTCCACCTTCCGAGAGGCTGGCAAGGGTTCCATCCGCTTCTTTCAGCAGATCCAGACGCCAGCGCAGAAGCTTCTGCCTGAAGTACTCGACCTGAAGCGGGTTCATGAACTCTTCGTTGTCGGAGGGCCTATAATCCGGCGGCAGCGTAATCATGCGCATCCAATCCCTGGCTGATCTGCCAGCGTCCGCTTTCAACAGCCGCAGGCGATAACGCGCGGCTTATAGCTACCCCAGCCGCATCCGCCAACCCCGAACATGCTTTGCCTCTTCGTCGGAAAGCGCGGAAATCTGCGTCTCTGTTAGGGGTTTCTTTACCCTGTGCGGCCATCCTCAACACCTGAGACCCCCAGACCTGTCTTGCAGGCATCAGGATACCCCCCGCCGCTCATGCGCCTTATTACGCGATCTCCGTCCTCCTTCCGCACTCTGATGCAGCGATTGACTGTATTCGTCTGCGTCGGACTGCTCCTTCTGCCAGGCTTCACCCTGGCTGCCAGTGTCCGCATCAAGGACATCACGGATATGGAAGGCGTGCGGAGCAACCAGTTGATCGGATACGGTCTGGTGGTTGGTCTGAACGGCACCGGAGACCGGCTGACCAATACGATTTTCACCCGCGAAACGCTGATTTCCATGCTGAACCGCCTGGGCGTGAACATCCGCGATCAGGAAACACAGCTCCAGACGCATGATGTCGCCGCGGTTATGGTTACGGCCGATCTCCCGGCTTTTGCGCATGGGGGCAACCGGATCGACGTTACGGTTTCTGCTGCGGGGGATGCCTCGTCCCTGACGGGCGGTACGCTTCTGGTGACACCCCTGATGGCGGCTGACGGGGAAGTCTATGCCGTTGCCCAAGGGTCTCTGGCGACGAATGCCTTCTCCGCCCGGGGGGCTGCTGCGTCCATAACCCGAAACGTGCCTACCAGTGGCCATATTGCGAATGGTGGTATTGTCGAGCGGGAAGTTCCTTTCGATCTCAGCCATCGTGCGAATCTGCATCTGAGCCTGCGAAACCCCGATTTTACGACAGCGAGTCGGATCGCGGCCATTATCAACCGGACTTTCGGACCGATTGCGATTGTTCAGGATCCACGTACGGTTCTGCTGGATCTGAGCAATCATGATCCTGTCTCCACGCTTTCGCGGATCGGTGACCTGCTGGTGACGCCTGATACACCCGCCAAGGTGGTGGTGGACGAGGCCAGTGGAACCATCATCATGGGGGCGGACGTCCGGATCAGTACGGTCGCGGTGGCGCAGGGAAACCTGACGGTTCAGGTGACGGAAACGCCCGAAGTCTCGCAGCCGGGTCCGTTCTCCGGTGGCCAGACGGCCGTTGTGCCGCGGACGAACGTCAAGGTGGATACGGGCAAGACCCATCATCTTGCCGTCGTACCGGGTGGGACAACGCTCAGGGAGCTTGTTTCCGGGCTGAATGCCCTGGGGGTGGGGCCAAGAGACATGATCAGCATTCTGCAGGCCATCAAGGCTGATGGTGCCCTGCAGGCAGAACTGGAGATGCGTTGATGACAGTATCCTCGACCACCGCCACGGTATCCCAGGGATTGCCGTTGCACGGACACAAAGCAGATCCCGCCAAGACATTGAAGTCGGCCCAGAGTTTCGAGTCGATGGCCATCAACCAGATGCTTCAGCCCATGTTCGCCACGGACGACAACAGCGACAACATGTTCAGTGGTGGGGCAGGGGAAAAACAGTTCCGGCCCATGCTGGTGGAACAGATCGCCAAGCAGATGGAAAACAACGGTGGAATAGGTCTGACTGACGCAATTAATCGTCAGATGCTGGCCATGCAGGAGCAGAAATGAGCGCTTCCATTATTCCGGCCATGCAGCGACTAATCGCGATTCTCGAAGCGGAAAATTCTGCGCTGGAAGAAGCCCGGATTCCGGAAGCTCTGGCTCTTCTTGCCGACAAGCAGGATGCAGCCAGAACGCTGGAACAGGAAGTTTCCGCTGCCAATGATCGCAAGGAGTCTCTCTGTCCCTGCTGCCCGGATGATGACGAGGACGAGGAACGTGTAGCTTCCCCGGCTTTCCCTTATCGCGAACTGCTGGAACAGATGACGGAACTGGGCAATCGCAATGGCGAACTGCTGCAAAGGGCCATCACGGCCCAGAAGCGCGTGATCGAACTGCTGACCTCAACACCGGCGACGGCTGTGCCACAGAACTATGGCAATCAGGGCGGATATGCTCCTGTTACAGACAGGCAGGCCCTGTTCGTAAGCAAGGCCTGAGGGACCAGGGTCAGTCCTCGGCAAGAACCTGATGACTGACCTTGACCCTGCCGACCCGTCGCCGGTCCATTTCCAGCACTTCGAATAGCCAGCCGCCAAACGCCACCTTGTCTCCCCGAGCCGGGACACGCCGCAGGAGGGCGAGCATCACGCCCCCCAGTGTATGATACCCACCTGCACCGGGAAGTTCCGGCAGATCAAGGCGGGAGCGCAGTTCATCAGCTGGCATGAAGCCGTCGAACACATATTCATCCTCACCTTCAGCCGCCTGAAGTTCCGAAGATGACGATTCTGTCTTTTCCTCGCCGACAATGGCTTCGAAAACGTCTGATGGCGTCACGATGCCTTCGAAAGAGCCATATTCGTCCAGAACGAAAGTAATGCCGAGATTGACCCCGCGCATGCGCTCGATCATGTCCTGGGCACTGAGGCTGTCCGGGATGACCGGCGGTTCACGCAGCACGGCATCGACGGAGACCGGGAGTTTCAAGAGCAGCCTGTCCATGATGTCCTTGGCCAGGATAACGCCAACGGGATGATCGACATCCCCTTCGCAAACGACAATCCGCGCATAGGAAGACTGGCGCAGCTTGCGGACCAGCGTTTCCTGATCTGCATGCCTGTCGATCCAGAAAAGCTCGTTGCGTGGCGTCATGATGGCCCGCACGGGGCGATCCGCCAGACGCAGCAGACGCTCGATCATGGCCTGTTCATCGGTTTCGAGAACGCCTGCACGGGCACCTTCAGCCAGAACGGCCTTCAGTTCCTCTTCTGTCACCGCAGCGCGCGTCAGCGGACCGACCCGAAGCAGTCGCAGTACCAGCGAGGACGTGCCGCTGAGCAGCCAGACAATCGGTTGTGCCACCCGTGCCACGCCGACCAGAAGCCAAGCCAGACGTGAGGCGATGGCTTCCGGTTGCTGCAGGGCAATCTGTTTGGGGATGAGTTCACCGAACACCAGCATGGCGAACGTGATCATTGCCACCACGAGCACGATTGAGATCTCGCTGGCGATCGGGCGCAGGGAAGGAATGTCTGCGATCCATGCCGTGACGGTACTTTCCATCTGACTGCCGCCAAACGTACCTTCAAGGATGGAGACCAGCGTCATGCCGACCTGAACGGTTGGCAGAAAGCTGTGCGGATCTTCCGCCAGCCGGATTGCAGTCGTGGCGCCCCGGACTCCCTGCTTGGCCAGAACCTCCAGCCGTGGTCGCTTTGCCGAAATGAGAGCCATCTCTCCCATGGCAAATACGGCATTGAGGAAAATGAGCAGACAGATAACAAGGATAGGGGTCAGCATGATCCGGCCAGAATAATGAAGACACAATCATAACAGGACGATTGGCCGATGCCATGCCCTTCATTCCGTTCCAGAAGCAGAAAGGCTTTCTTCATAAAAAAAACCGGCTCACGAGGAGCCGGTTTTTTTATGTTTCCACACGGGGAGGAGGAGGTGCGCTCAGTCTGCGGCGTCAGCGGCTTCCGAAACCGTGTTGGCGGCCGGGCGGCCATTCACGCGGACGCGCGGTCCACGGGCCGGCTTGCCGCCCGTGGAGATGCGCTCCATCTGCTGCTGAACCTGCGCCTCATAGCCGTATTCGGCCGGACGCTGGTTGGCGAGCGAGATTTCCGGAACCATCGGCTTCTCGGTCTCGGGTCCGAACAGGGCAACCTTGGCGATGTGCCAGGGACGCGCAACGGCATCCATGACAGCCGTGGACTCGTAACCGGAATGCACCATGCAATCCGCGCATTTCTCATATGCGCCGGTGCCGTACTGCTCCCAGGCCGTGTCATCCATCAGTTCCCGGAACGTCTTGGCATAGCCTTCGCCGAGCAGATAGCACGGACGCTGCCAGCCGAAGACCGTACGAAGCGGCTTGCCCCACGGCGTGCAGTGGTAGTTCTCGTTGCCGGCCAGGAAGTTCAGGAACAGCGGAGACTGCGTGAAACGCCACTTCTTGCCCTTGCCAAGACGGAAGATGTCGCGGAACAGCTGCTTCGTCTTCTGGCGGTTCAGGAAGTGGGCCTGATCGGGCGCGCGCTCATAGGCATAGCCCGGAGCCGTCATGATGCCATCAACACCCATGGCCATGACTTCATCGAAGAATGCCGCCACGCGCTCGGGAACCGCGCCGTCGAACAGGGTGCAGTTGATGGACACGCGGAAACCACGGGACTTCGCCAGACGGATCGCCGCGGTCGCACGTTCGAAAACGCCTTCCTGACAGACCGACGAGTCATGCATGAGCTGATCGCCATCCAGATGCACGTCCCAGGAGAAGAACGGGGAGGGCTCGTAATCGTCGAGCTTCTTCTCAAGGAGAAGGCCGTTCGTGCACAGGTAGACGTATTTTTTGCGCCCGATCAAACCTTTGACGATCTGGGGCATTTCCTTGTGCAGGAGGGGCTCGCCACCGGCGATTGCAATGACAGGGGCACCGGCTTCCGTGTCGGCATCCAGGCATTCCTGAAGGCTGAGACGCTGGTTCAGGATTTGCGCAGGATAGTCGATCTTGCCGCAACCGGCACACGCCAGATTGCAGCGGAACAGCGGTTCGAGCATCAGGACCAGCGGATATCGCTTGCGGCCCGTGAGGTGCTGCTTGACAACGTACCGTCCGACTCGGACAGCCTGCATCAAAGGAACGGCCATTATAATCCTCTGGTTCTAGCCTCCGGAAGGTGCACCCATAGGGCGCCCGGGGCCTTGCACATCGTGGATGGCCCGTGGCTGTCTTCCCTGTCCCGGCTTCTGGAAGTCGGGAAACATGAAGGACCATCGAGCGTGAGATTGACTGCCTATAGACCCATTGTCGTGTTCGCCTCAATGTCAGGCAGCATAATTCGCATCAGGCCTGTGGCTAATCGAGCACAGATGGATCTATGGAAGCCAGAACTTGATCTCCGGAACTTGATACAGTGTGTCATGAACCTGATCTCTATGCACAGAACTGTCTACAGGACGAAAGCACGATCATGATTTGCCGTTTTCCCCCGAAAGTGACTCTGTCCCTTCTTTCCGCCTGCCTCCTGACCGGGACCGTAGCCATGCCGGCGCTTTCCCCGGCGGCTCTGGCTCAAAGCGCTCCCGCAGAAGCGGCTTCGGCGGTAACCCCCATCTCGGCCCTGTATGATGCCCTGAACGCGGCACAGAAAACCGGGAAAACGGCCCAGCAGCGCGCAACGATGATCGCGCCGGCCGTGGATCGCGCCTTTGATCTGGAAGCGATTCTCCGTCGCTCGGTCGGCGTTCGTTATAACAGCCTGAGCCCTTCCGATCGCACCCGTCTGCTGGGCTCGTTCCGCCAGTTCACGATCGCCCGCTATGCCTCGTCGTTCAAACCGGAAGCCCAGGCCGTTTTCACGGTCGTGCCGCAGACGCGCCCCAACCCGACCGGTGGCCAGATCGTCGATACGACGATTGGTGGAACGGATGGTGGTGATGTCACGCCGATCGACTACATCATGACGAACGGCCCGTCTGGATGGCGGATTACGGACGTTCTGCTCAATGCCCATATCAGCCAGGTCGCTGCCCAGCGAGCCGATTTTGGCGGGGCCCTGAGCCAGGGCGGCGCCAGTGGTCTGGCCGATCATCTGGACAGCAAGACTGCGCATTTCCTGCATGACTGATCATGCTGCGACGGTAGCACCCTTTCCCAAAAGCGTTCGGGAAGGATAGAAGACCGTCGTGTCCTTACCTCTTACGATCGCGGCCGGCTTCTGCGCCTTGGTTTCCGCCGCCGGTAATCTTCAGGCGCTGGCCGGTGCGACTCTGCTCGCCCGGTTCCGCCGGACGGAACGCAGCGCCGATGAAGCGCTGCGCCTGTCAGACCGGGCATGGCCTGCGGTCACGGTCCTCAAGCCGCTGCACGGGAACGAGCCGCTGCTGGAGGACGCGCTGGAAAGCGTGTTCACGCAGGATTATCCGGATTTCCAGATCGTCTTCGGCGTTCAGGACGCGGCAGATACGGCTCTGCCGGTCATTGCTAGGCTCAGGGCGCGTTATCCGCAGATCCCTGTCAGCGTGGTGATCGACCCGCAGGAATATGGTCCGAACCGGAAGGTCGGAAACCTGATGAACATGTACGGGGAAGCCCGACATGACATTATCGTGATCTCCGACTCGGACATCCATGCCAGTCCCAACTACCTGCGTCACGTCGTGACGAGTCTGGAAGAGCAGGGGACCGGTCTGGTTACGACGCTTTATGCAGGTCGGCCGGCTGCGGGCACCATTGTGCAGCAGCTTGGCGCCTGTCAGATCAATCACAACTTCCTTCCCGGCGTCATGATGTCCCGTTTTCTGGGCCGTCAGGACTGTCTGGGCGCCACGATGGCCCTGCGGCGTCAGACCCTTGAAGACATTGGCGGCCTTGCGGCGCTGGTGGATCATGTGGCGGACGATGCCGAGCTGGGCCAGCTTATCCGGGCGCGGGGTGAAGCCATCACCATCGCGCCGACCCTGACCCATACGACCGTGGGCGAACATTCGCTCAGTGAGCTTCTGGCCCACGAACTGCGCTGGGGGCGGACCGTCAAGAACGTCGCCCCCGTCGGTTATGGGCTGTCCGCCATCCAGCTTCCTCTTTTCTGGGCCATTACGGCCGTTCTGTTCCGCCCGAACGTCTGGTGGACCTGGTGCCTTCTATGTCTGACATGGATGGTGCGCGCCATTGGAAGCCGGATCATGGACCGTGCCACGGAGTGCCCGCTTCCGGCCGCAATCCCGCTTCTGATCCTCCGTGACTGGCTGTCTGCCGCCATTATGGTGGGCAGTGCACGCGGATCACGCGTTGCATGGCGGGGCAGAACGGTCCATATCGCCCGAAGAAAACGTAATTCCGCGTCCTGCGCCCCCTCGCTCCAGGCCGGCGCCACCCACAGGAGTGTCCGATCATGATGAGAACCCTTTTTCTCCAGCCTCCTTCCTTCGACGGCTTCGATGGTGGCGCTGGCTCCCGCTACCAGGCGAAGCGTGAGATCAAGTCCTTCTGGTATCCGACATGGCTGGCGCAGCCTGCCGCGCTCGTGCCCGGATCGCGCCTGATCGATGCTCCGCCGGCCAAGATGGGCATGGACCCCATCCTCGAAGACGTGAAGAACCGTGACCTCGTCGTCATGCACACCTCCACGCCGTCTTTCGCCTCCGACGTGCGCGTCGCCCAGATGCTCAAGGACGCCAACCCCAAGCTGATGATCGGCATGGTGGGCGCGAAAGTGGCCGTCCAGCCGAACGAGAGCATGGAGAAGGGCGGTCCGATCGACTTCGTGGCCCGCAACGAATTCGACTTCACCATCAAGGAAATCGCCGAAGGCAAACCGCTCGCCGAAGTGGACGGCATTACCTGGCGTAACGAGAAGGGCGAGATCATCGCGAACAAGGATCGCGCGATGATCGAGGACATGGACAGCCTGCCGTTCGTGACCGAGGTCTACAAGCGTGACCTCAACATCAACGACTACTTCATCGGTTACCTGAAGCACCCCTACATCTCGATCTATACGGGACGGGGCTGCAAGTCGCGCTGCACGTTCTGCCTGTGGCCGCAGACGGTCGGTGGCCATCGCTACCGCACCCGCAGCCCCGAGCATGTGGCCGCCGAAGTGCGCCTGGCCAAGCAGTACTTCCCCGAAGTGCAGGAATTCATGTTCGATGATGACACCTTCACGGACGACCTGCCGCGCGCCGAAGCCATCGCCCGCGAAATGGGCAAGCTCGGCGTCACCTGGTCCTGCAACGCCAAGGCGAACGTCCCTTACGAGACCCTGAAGATTCTCAAGGAAAACGGCCTGCGCCTGCTTCTGGTCGGTTACGAGAGCGGCAACCAGCAGATCCTGCACAACATCAAGAAGGGCATGCGCGTCGAGACCGCCAAGGAATTCACGCGCAACTGCCACAAGCTGGGCATCAAGATCCACGGAACCTTCATCGTCGGCCTGCCGGGCGAGACGAAGGAGACCATCCAGGAGACGATCCAGTTTGCCAAGGAAATCAACCCGCATACCCTGCAGGTTTCTCTGGCGGCTCCGTATCCGGGTACGTTCCTGCACAAGCAGGCTACGGAAAACGGCTGGCTGAACGAGGCGGAAGCCGAGCTGATCGATGAGAGCGGCGTGCAGATCGCACCGCTGCATTATCCGCATCTGTCGCATACGGAAATCTTCGAGAGCGTTGAGGAATTCTATCGCAAGTTCTACTTCCGTGGTTCCAAGATCGCCTCGATCGTCAACGAGATGATCCGCAGCCCGCAGATGATGAAGCGCCGTCTGCGCGAGGGTGTGGAGTTCTTCCAGTTCCTCAAGGACCGTCACGCCGCCTGAACGGTGCGCGTCTGACCAGATACTACCCAGGGGCCATGGCAGATGTCATGGCCCCTTTTTTGTGAGACCTGCCATGACATCCAGCGCCCTTCGCCGCGCCATCGTATCTGCCGACGATTTCGGCATGAGCCTCGAAGTCAACGAGGCCATCGAACAGGCCCATCGCAACGGCATCCTGTCCACGACCAGCCTGATGGTTGCAGGTGATGCTGCCGAGGACGCCATCCGGCGGGCAAAGACCATGCCGGATCTGAAAGTGGGGCTGCATGTGGTGGCCATCGAGGGCAAGTCCGTCCTCGATCTTCCGGCCATCACGGATGAGCAGGGCTGGTTCGGCCGTAACCAGCTTCGTCTGGGTGTGGAATATTTCTTCTGCCCGCCCGCGCGCCATGCCTTGCGCCGCGAGATTGCTGCCCAGTTCCGGGCCTTTGCCGCGACCGGCCTGACGCTCGATCATGCCAACGCCCACAAGCACATGCACCTGCACCCGACAGTAGGCCGCTTCCTGATCGAAACCGGGCTGGAGCATGGATTACAGGCTGTCCGCTCGCCCTTCGAGCCGCCGGAGCCCGTTGAGGCCAACGACACGCTGGGCGACCGCGCCCTGCGTCACTGGATCGGCGTCCTGCGCCACCAGATCCGCAAAGCGGGGCTGAAAACCAATGACTGGTGTTTCGGTCTGCGCTGGTCCGGGCACATGACGCCCGACCATATCCGCGGCCTCATTCCGCGCCTGCCGAAGGGCACGAGCGAAATCTACTTCCATCCCTCTATAGCCCAGAATGCCATGATGAAGCGTTTCATGCCGGGCTACGAACAGGAAGGCGAACTTGCCGCCCTTCTGGACCCGGACGTCAGGGCTTCTTTCGACCGGTATGGCGTCACCCGGATCGGATGGTCCGATCTGTAAGGGAACGCGGGGCCGCAGCCCCCGCAGTCCGTCTGACCCTAAAGTCTCAGGCCTTCAGGGTGAAATCTTCGGTCGGGCGTGCGCCATAGCGCGTGATGATCTCGCCAGCAGCCTGATTGCCAAGCTTCGCGCAGGTCACGAGATCATGCTTTTTGCTCAGCCCCGCCAGGAAGCCCGCAGCGAACGCATCGCCCGCGCCCGTGGTGTCCACGACCTTCACTTCCGACGTCGGGACATCATGGCGCTCTCCGTCGCCGATCACGACTGCACCTTTCTCACCGCGCGTCACCACGGCCAGCTTCGTCTCGGCGGACACCTGCGTGATGGCCTCCTCGAAATCCGTGACTTCATACAGCGCCAGCAGCTCGGCTTCGTTGGCGAACAGGATGTCCACATGACCGGCCACAAGCTCACGGAAGGCCGCACGGTGCCGTTCGACGCAGAACGTGTCGGACAGCGTCAGTGCCACTTGGCGCCCGGCCTTGCGGGCCAGTCGTGCGGCGTGCTCGAACGCTTCCTGGGCATGCGGCTTGTCGTACAGATAGCCTTCCAGATAGGTGATCGCCGCATCGGCCACGACGGACTCATGGACGTCCTCGGGCGTGAACTCCGTGCAGGCGCCGAGATAGGTGAACATCGTGCGCTGGCCTTCCGGCGTCACCAGAACGATGCAGCGCGCCGTCGGCATGGCGTCAGCAGCCGGCAGCGGCTCGGACGGGAAGGTGATGCCCTGTTCACGGATGTCGCGTGCAAAATGGTCGCCGGCCTCGTCAGCCGCCACCTTGCCGAGATAGGCAACCTTCGTGCCCATGCGGGCCGCCACAACGGCCGTATTCGCACCAGATCCGCCACCGGTCACGTTTTCGATATCGACGCGGCTTTCGATGGCATGCGCCGTCGAAGCGTCGATCAGGGTCATGCTCCCGGCAGCCGCGCCAAGACCATCGATCAGATCCTGGCCCACGGGGGCGAGAACGTCGACGATGGCATTGCCGATACACAGAAGGTCATGCTGGGGTGCAGACATTGGAACTCCGGTCAGGTCACTGGAAACTTCAGAAAAAAACATTTAACGGGCAGACTGCGCCATTAAATCAACACGATCATAGGTCCCCTCTGGGTCCACGCCAACTCCCGGTCGGTCCGGCGCCGTTTTCCCGTGTGACCTTTGGGCACATTTATGGAAATGCGCGTCTTGTCCCGCCGGGTCATGAGCGTGTAGCGTTGTCGAAAGGCCCGCCCTGACTGCTCCGTCGCCTGCGATGAAGCATCCGGGAGACGTCCTAGACAGAGAGTGTTCTTTTCCAGATCCGCAGCGGGGTTTCCTTGTTCAGAAGACGCAAACCGGAAGATGACTCCAAACCTGTCGAGAACAGCAAACTCGCAGGTCAGCCCATTTTCCCCAACCGGCCGGACGCTCCCAGCCAGACAGCTCCCGCGTCAGGATCCGGATCGCCCACCAGTCCCCAGCAGCCCAACCAGCAGAAGGACCCCGCTCCCATGGGTCGTACCCCTTTCCCGGCGCCGCCGTCTTCCAACTCTCCGACGGGCGCAATGCCGGCAGGGGCACCGCGTCCCGGTGTGGCCGCCGTTCCCGGCGCACCGCGTCAGACCGGTCCGGAGCGCCGCACGCTCGTCGTGGGCCGCGGCATCAGCGTGCAGGGTTCGGTGCAGGACGCAGAGCGCCTCGTCGTCGAGGGCACCGTCGAGTCCAGCATGATTCAGGCCACGGAGCTTCAGGTCACGCATGGCGGCGTCTTCCGCGGTGGGGTTGAGGTCGAGGATGCTGAACTGGCCGGCACGATCGACGGCACCCTGACTGTCAACGGCAGCCTGACGATCCGCTCCACCGGCCGTCTCATCGGCAAGGTCAAGTGCCGTCGTCTTCAGGTCGAGGATGGTGGCCAGATCACCGGACAGCTCGAAATGATCACGGATGGCGTCGCTGCCCGTCCGCTTTCTGGCGAAGCTCCCAAGGCTGAGCCGGTTGCCGGTGAAGGCGCCAGCGAAGCCCCCTGATTCGTTTGTCGGACCAGCAGAAAGGCCCGTTCCCGTTGCGGAGCGGGCTTTTTTGTGTCCGGTCCGTTTCCCCAGGCGGCAGGGCATAGGACCAGGGCCGCCCCGACAGGAGAAAACCTCTATGACATCCCGTCTGCTTCCCACCCTCGCCGCAGCATTTCTATGCGTTCCGCTGGCAGCTTCCGCCCAGGGTTTCTGGGGCCGGAGTTCCACCAGCCAGAACACGCACGACATGCCTGCGTCCTGCGACAATGCCCGCTTCCTCGCCGACCAGCAGGGACTGGAACAGTCCGGCCCTACCCGTATCGACCTGCCGGAGCATCTGTGCGGACAGGTTCTCGCCATTGCTCCAAGGGCCAAACGGACCCGTAGTGGCTGGCATGGCTATTTCTATGTTTCGGTCGGGCAGGGGGTCTCCATCCGGATCGTCTCCGATCTGGATCAGATGAATGCCCCGCAATGGCCCTGGGTGAACAAGGGCGATCAGGTCGAGGTACAGGGGCGCTACTATTACGACAGTCTGCGCCGTCAGGGCGTGGACTGGACGCATCATGGCACGAGCCGCAAATGGCGCTGGCCCGGCTATGTCGTCGTGAACGGTACCCGCTACCAGTAAGAAAAAGGCCCGGAAGACAGAGTCTTCCGGGCCTTTCCTTTTGCCGAAGAGGCTTCAGCTTGTCGCTTCGTCTTTCTTCGAAGCGCCATCCTCGCCCTTGGGCTCGTCGCGGCCCTCGATGATATCGAAGTCGAGCGCCCCGTTCTTCATGCCGATCCGCACGGCGCCACCCTGAGCCAGCCGTCCAAAGAGCAGCTCTTCCGCCAGTGGCTTCTTGATGTGTTCCTGAATGACACGCCCCAGAGGACGGGCGCCATACAGGCGGTCATACCCGCGCTCTGCCAGCCATTCCTTAGCGCCCGACGAGATTTCGATCGTGACATGACGGTCGGCAAGCTGGGCCTCAAGCTGAAGCACGAACTTCTCGACCACTCGGCCCACCGTCTCCGGCGTGAGGTTGGCGAACGGAATGATCGCATCCAGACGGTTGCGGAACTCAGGAGTGAACAGGCGCTTGATGGCCTCTTCATCCTCACCGCTGCGCACGGTCCGGCCAAACCCGATCGTCTCCTTGGACAGGTCCGCCGCGCCCGCATTCGTGGTCATGATCAGGATCACGTTGCGGAAATCAACGACCTTGCCGTTGTGATCCGTCAGGCGACCATGATCCATGACCTGAAGCAGGACGTTGAACAGGTCCGGATGGGCCTTTTCGATCTCGTCCAGCAGCAGGACCGCATGCGGATGCTGGTCGATCGCATCTGTCAGCAGACCACCCTGATCGAAGCCGACATAACCCGGAGGCGCGCCGATCAGACGGGAGATCGAATGACGTTCCATGTATTCGGACATGTCGAAGCGGATCAGTTCGATCCCGAGCGAGTTGGAAAGCTGCTTGGCGACTTCCGTCTTGCCGACGCCGGTAGGGCCGGAGAACAGGTAGTTACCGATCGGCTTTTCCGCATCACGCAGTCCGGCGCGGGACAGTTTGATCGCCGCGGCCAGCGCGTCGATCGCCTTGTCCTGTCCGAAGACCATGTTCCGCAGATCCCGCTCCAGATGGCGCAGGGTCTCACGGTCATCGGCCGAGACGCTCTTGGGCGGGATGCGGGCGATCTTGGCGATGGCCTCTTCCACGTCTTTCAGCGTCACTGTCTTGCGGCGCTTGTTCTCGGGTACGAGCATCCGCGCGGCACCGACTTCGTCGATTACGTCGATCGCCTTGTCCGGCAGCTTGCGGTCATGGACATACTTGGCCGCCAGTTCGACCGCGCCCCGCAGGGCCTCGTCGGTGTAGCGGACCTTGTGATGCTTCTCGTAGCTGCCTTTCAGACCACGCAGGATCTTGACCGCATCCTCGATCGAAGGCTCCGGCACGTCGATCTTCTGGAACCGGCGGACAAGCGCTCGATCCTTCTCGAAATGCTGGCGGAACTCTTTGTAGGTCGTGGACCCGATGCAGCGCAGCGTTCCCGCAGCAAGCGCAGGCTTGAGCAGGTTGGACGCATCCATCGCCCCGCCCGACGTCGCGCCGGCACCGATCACGGTATGGATCTCGTCGATGAACAGGATGGCGCCAGGGGTCTGGTCCATTTCCGTCACGACAGCCTTCAGTCGCTCTTCGAAATCGCCGCGATATCGCGTGCCAGCCAGAAGCGAGCCCATGTCCAGCGAATAGATCGTGCTGTTCAGCAAGACTTCCGGCACGTCGCCTTCCACGATCCGCTTGGCCAGACCTTCGGCAATAGCGGTCTTGCCCACGCCCGGATCACCCACATAGAGCGGGTTGTTCTTGGTGCGGCGGCACAGGATCTGGATGGTGCGTTCGATTTCCTGATCGCGGCCGATCAGCGGATCGATCCGTCCCTCGCGCGCACGCTCGTTCAGATCGACGCAGTAGGTCGCCAGCGCGCCTTCCTTGGCACTCTCCTTGCGTTCTTCACGCTCGGACGTGTCCTTGGACGCTGCGGTCGCGCGCCGTCCCGTCCCACGGTCCGGAGCCTTGGCAATGCCATGCGAGATAAAGTTGACCGCATCGAGTCGCGTCATGTCCTGCAACTGCAGGAAATAGACGGCATGGCTCTCGCGCTCGGCGAACAGCGCCACGAGCACGTTCGCCCCCGTAACTTCGTCGCGGCCCGTGCTCTGCACATGGATTGCCGCGCGCTGGATCACGCGCTGGAACGCTGCGGTGGGTTTGGGCTCGGTCGGACGTTCCGCGGCAAGCCCCGCCAGATCCTTGTCCAGGAAATCGGTGAGGTCGGAGCGCAGCTTGTCGAGATCGATGCCGCAGGCCCGGAAGACCGTCAGTGCATCGTCATCCTCTGTCAGCGCGAGCAGAAGGTGTTCGAGGGTTGCATATTCATGACGCCGGTCACCTGCGAATGTCAGGGCGCGGTGGAGCGTCTGTTCGAGCGTACGGGACAGCATGGGATGGCGCTCCTCTCGACCTCTCGTTGGAAAGGTATCTTGTCGCGGAGTAACGTATAACGCCAGTCAGAAACGCAGCGGGAAACAAGAATTTATCCCGCATCCGTGCTTTTCTGCCTGTCAGACGGATCAGTCTTTCTCGATCGTGCACTGAAGGGGATGCTGGTTCTGGCGTGCCAGATCCATCACCTGGGTCACCTTGCTTTCGGCCACTTCATACGTGAACACCCCACAGACCCCGACGCCGCGCTGATGAACCTGGAGCATGATGGCCGTCGCTTCGTCCCGGGTCTTGGCAAAGAAACGCTCCAGCACATGCACCACGAACTCCATCGGCGTGTAGTCGTCGTTGAGCATCAGCACCTTGTACATGGAAGGTTTGCGCGTCCGGGTCCGGGGGCGCACCACCACGCTGATTTCAAGATCCTGATCCCCGTTCCCCCCGGCAGGTCCCTGCGGGGGAATGGAGTCGGGAGACTCCGGCCCCATATGGGATGCAAGCCGCGGAACAGCGGTACCGGACAGGGGGTTCGGACAGGAGAGAAGATCATAAGAAGACATGACTGGTATGATATGGTGCGAATTTCCTTCTTGAGAAGGGCTTCAGGTCGCTGAAATGAGGTTTTTGTGCGCCTTCTGCCATGATGCTGCCTCCTTTCCGCCCTGCTTACGAAAAATTAAGGAAAGTCCTTCAAAGCTGGTGGACGGGAAGTTTTCAATGCGCCTAGACTGACTGTAATGCAGGTGGCTCCAGAGCCCGAAACCTTCCCGTGACGACGTTCCGTTCAGAGGCTGTCAGACAAATGCGTTTCCCGTTCCAGAAAGCTTTTCTGTTGTGCGCCATGACAGCCATGGGTCTGGGGTCGGCCAGGGCACAGTATGCGGGCCACGTCTCCAGCTATGTAATGGACGCGAAAACCGGCGCCGTCCTCTCCCAGACGGACGCGGATCTGCAACGCTATCCGGCGTCCCTGACCAAGCTCATGACGCTGTATCTGACATTCCGTGCCCTTGAGGCGCATCAGATCACACTCGACGAACAGGTGCCCGTATCCATTCATGCGTCCATTCAGGCGCCGTCCAAGCTCGGGCTGGTACCGGGGACGCGGCTGACGGTGGAGCAGGGGATTCTGGGACTCGTCACCAAGTCCGCCAATGATGCCGCCTGTGCCCTTGGCGAGTTTCTTGGTGGGGGAGATGAAGTCCGCTTCGCCCAGCTCATGACGCAGCAGGCCCGTGCGCTCGGTATGTCCAACACCACCTTCCGCAATGCTTCCGGCCTGCCGGACCCTGACCAGGTCACGACGGCTCACGACCTTGCCCTGCTCTCACAGCACCTGATCGCCGATTTCCCGCAGTATTATCACTATTTCAACGTCCCCTCCTTCTACTTCCACCGGCGCATGGTTCCGAACCATGATCCGATGCTGAAGATCTATGCCGGGGCAGACGGCCTCAAGACAGGCTATACCGATCTTGCAGGTCACAACCTCATCACCTCTGCCCAGCGCGGCAATGTCCGTCTGATCGGCGTGGTCATGGGCTCTCCGAGCAATACGCGCCGTTCGATGGAAATGGTGGCGCTGCTCGACAGGGGATTTGCGGATGAGGGCATCGCGCCGCAGCCGCTTCTGCACCCGGCAGCACCCTCTGGCGTCCTGATGGCCTCCGCCCGTCGTCGCGGCCACTTCCGCCATGGTATCCTGCTCGCGGCATCGCGTCCCATGGAAGTCGCGGATGCTCCGACGGCTCCGCGTCGCTATGGCCGGATTTCCCACCATGGGGCTGCCGTGCGAATGGTCAGCGCGCGCCATGTCGTCACCCACAAAAAGCGTTCCCGGCATAGCTGATACTGAAAATCTGACCTCCCTCCTTGCGATCCAGCCCGGACAGACGCATTTTGTCCGGGCTTTTTGAAGATTGAAGGATCGGGCAGCAGATATGGACAAGGCACGGGGTATCGTTCTCTACGATCAGGACGATTTCAAACATCTGCATCGCGTCGGTCGTCTGACGGCAGAAGCGCTGGACATGATCACGCCCCATGTGCAGCCCGGCGTGACAACGGAAGAGCTGAACCAGCTCATCCATGATTTTACGATCGCCCATGGCGCCACGCCCGCCCCGCTGAACTATCGCGGCTATCCGAAATCCTGCTGCATCTCGATCAACCATGTTGTCTGTCACGGCATCCCGGGAAGCAAGAAGCTGTCCAACGGCGACATCGTCAATATCGACGTCACTTCCATTCTGGATGGGTGGTACGGGGACAGTTCGCGCATGTATGTCGTCGGCAAGGCTCCCAAAAAAGCTGAAAAGCTGATTGACGTGACGTATGACGCCATGATGCACGGCATCGCGCAGGTCCGTCCCGGCAATACGCTCGGTGATATCGGTCACGCCATCCAGGAATACGCTGAAGCCAACAGGTTCTCCATCGTGCGTGACTTCTGCGGCCATGGTATCGGCCGTGACTTCCATGCCGAGCCGAATGTCCTGCATTACGGCACACCCGGTCAGGGCGTGAAGCTCGTGGAGGGCATGGTCTTCACGATCGAGCCCATGCTGAACATCGGTCGCCCCGACGTGAAGATCCTCGATGATGGCTGGACAGCCGTCACCCGTGACCGCACCCTGTCCGCCCAGTTCGAGCATCAGGTCGGCGTCACGGCTGATGGCTGCGAAATCTTCACCCTGTCCCCCAAAGGCTATACCAAGCCACCCTATGGAGAGACTTCGTGAGAGCGTTTACTTTCCTTCTCGCCACGGCCCTGATCGGCAGTTCCGCGCTCGCTGAAGCCGCGCCTCAGACGCTCAGCGCGGCCCATGATCCGCTGGCTTTCGGTCCGGACCGTATGAGCGCGGGGATTCTGGCCTCGGGGCGTCACGGCATGGTGGTTTCGGCCCAGCACCTCGCTTCCGAGGCCGGTGCCCGGATTCTCGCGCAGGGCGGCAATGCCGTGGATGCGGCCGTTGCGGTCGGATATGCGCTGGCCGTGGTCTATCCCGCAGCCGGCAATATCGGCGGGGGCGGTTTCATGACCCTGCGCCTGAAAACCGGCCAGACAGTCTTCATCGACTTCCGCGAGCATGCCCCCGTTGCCGCCACGGCCACGATGTATCAGGATGCGTCCGGCAAGGTCATTCCCGGTCTGTCCACTGAAGGGTGGAAAGCCGTCGCCGTACCGGGCACGGTCGCCGGTCTGGATTCGATCCTGCAGAAATGGGGCCACCTGTCGCGCGACAAGGTCATGGCGCCCGCCATTGCACTGGCCCGCGAAGGCTTTGTCCTGAACGAGGGAGACGCCGATCTCCTGCATACGTCCACGCGTTATTTCCAGCAGGATCCGTATGCGCGCGCCTTCTACCTGCGTCCCGATGGCACTCCGCTTCAGGCTGGTGACCGTCTGGTACAGAAGGATCTGGCGAACTCCCTCGAACTGATTGCGAAAGACGGTCCCAGGGCTTTCTATGAAGGCCCGATCGCAAAGGAGATCGTCCGTGCCAGCACCGAGGGCGGCGGCCTTCTCCAGCTTTCAGACTTCGCCGCGTATCGCATCCGCCAGCTCGAACCGATCCGCTGCACCTATCGCGGTTATACGATCGACACCGCCCCGCCGCCGAGTGGTGGTGGCGTCGCACTCTGCGAGATCCTGAACATCCTGTCGGGCTACGACATGCATGCTCTCGGCCTGCACACGGCCCCCGCCGTGCAGCGTGAAGTCGAAGCCATGCGGCACGCCTATTCCGACCGGCGTGATCTCGGGGATCCGGCTTTCGTGCACAATCCTGTCGAACACCTGATTGACCCGGCCTATGCCTACCAGATCCGTCAGGGAATCCCGACCGATCACGCGCTGTCCTCCAGCACGCTGAGGGCAGGGGAGCCACTTCCCGCCCCCGTGGCGCAGGCTGCGCCCGACACGCAGGAAAAGCACGAGACGACCCAGTTTTCCGTGCTGGATCACACGGGCATGGCCGTTTCCGCGACCTACACCCTCAATGGCTGGTTCGGCGCAGGCGTGATGGGCGGGCATACCGGCATCTGGATGAACGACGAAATGGACGATTTCTCGTCCAAGCCGGGCGCGCCCAACATGTTCGGCATCGTCGGTTCGGAGGCGAACGCCATTGCGCCGGGCAAGACGCCCTTGTCCTCGATGTCACCGTCCATCGTCTCGCGTGATGGAAAGACCGTCATGGTGATCGGCAGCCCTGGTGGCTCCCGCATCCCGACCATCACGCTCTCGGCCATTCTTGGCGTTCTGGATTACGGTCTCGACATCCGTCAGGCGATCGACCTGCCGCGAATCCACGAACAGTGGGAGCCCTCGGCCGTTGAACTGGAACCCGGCGCCCTGTCCGATGAGGCCATGCAGACTCTCAAGGCCGAAGGCTATGCCCTCTCGCCGCATCGTCCCTGGGGCGTCGCCGAAGGAATCCTGGCCGACCGTCCGAGCCTCTCCGCTCCAAAAACGGGTCTGATCTATGGCGCGGCCGATCCGCGGCACATGGGTGGGGCGGCTGTCGGAGAATAAGACGGGACAATGAGGGCGCACTCTGATGATTGGGGGTTGTCAGACACCCCTCCCTCCGTGTTAGGAGAGCGCCGGGAGGTCGGCTTTGGACGGATACCTTGCCAACCCGGTCAGGTCCGGAAGGAAGCAGCCGCAGTGAGTTTTATCCGGGTTGAATGTCCGGCCTCCTACCTCACACAGATCACCGGACGCGCCGGTTCGTTCCACGCAGCGTCCCGACCGTTCCATGACGGTCCCATCCTCCGTGCTGAGGGTTCGACATCTCCATGACTGATGAAAATAACGATCTCCCCCTGCCGCCCGAAAATGGCGGTGGTTTCTTTGGAGACGCGCCGGCAGCGGCCAGTCCTGCGCTCCCCGCTGCCGAGGCCACGCCCTATCGCGTTCTGGCCCGCAAATACCGCCCGCAGACTTTCGATGACCTGATCGGTCAGGATTCCCTCGTCCGCATCCTGCGCCGCGCCTTTGAACTCAAGCGTGTAGCCCACGCCTTCATGCTGACCGGCGTGCGCGGTGTCGGTAAGACGACGACCGCCCGGATCATCGCCCGCGCCCTGAACTGCGTCGGCCCGGACGGCAAGGGCGGCCCGACCGCCGACCCCTGTGGTGTCTGCCCCAACTGCACCGCCATTCTTGCCGACCGCCACCCCGACGTGCTGGAAATGGACGCCGCTTCCCGCACCGGTGTGGATGATGTGCGTGAAATCATCGAGGCCACGCGCTTTCGCCCGATGCAGGCCCGCATGAAGGTCTTCATCATCGATGAAGTCCACATGCTCTCACGCAACGCCTTCAACGCGCTGCTCAAGACGCTCGAAGAGCCGCCGCCGCAGGTTACGTTCATTTTCGCCACGACCGAGCTGCGCAAAGTTCCGGTCACGGTCCTGTCCCGTTGCCAGCGTTTCGATCTGCGCCGCGTTCCGCAGTCCCTTCTGGCCGGGCATTTCCACAATATTGCGCTCAAGGAAGGGGCAAGCCTTTCTGAAGACGCGCTTGCCCTCATCGCTCGCGCGGCTGATGGCTCCGTACGTGACGGACTTTCGCTGCTCGATCAGGTCATCGCGCAGGGGGCCAGTGACGCCGATGCCGTGGGCGACATGCTCGGTCTGGCGGATCGTGGGCTGGTCTTTGATCTGCTGGATGCCCTGATGGCTGGCAAGCCCGCCGAGGCACTGGAACTGACCGATCAGGCTTATGCCCGGGGCGCTGATCTCGGTGTCCTTCTGGCGGATCTGCTCGATCTGCTGCACCTGATTTCGCGTCTCAAGGCCATTCCGTCGCTGCGGGAAGGCCGGGATCTGCCGGAAGCCGAGCGTACACGCGGCGGGGTTCTGGCGGATCGGCTGTCCAATGCCGTTCTGGGGCGCGCCTGGCAGATCCTGCTCAAAGGAGTGCAGGAAGTCGAAACCGCTCCGGATCGCCGTCAGGCCGCCGAAATGGTGCTGATCCGCCTGTGTCACGCCAGCCTGCTGCCCACGCCAGATCGCCTGATCCGCCAGTTGACCGAAGGGGGGCAGGACCTGTCGCTTCCGGCTGGTGCATCAGGCCCGACGGGTGGCATGTCTTCCGCAGCGCCATCCGGGCCGGTCAGCGGCATCGCGTCCAGCAGTGTCCGTGAGACCTCTGGCGGCCCCGCGCCCCGGGCCCATGTCCGGCTTGTCGCCAATGGTGGCGAGATCATCGAGCCCGGTATCGGTTACGCCGAACCTCTCCCGGAGCCAGAGCCCGAACCCGAGCTTCCGCCCCCGCCACGGACCTGGCGCGAAATGGTGGCGATGGTGGCGCGTGAGCGCGAACCCGTGCTGCATGGCCTACTGCGCAATGCCGTGCATCTCGTGCGCTTTTCCCCGCCGGATGTGCAGATCCGTGCCGAAGAGCCTCAGGCCCGCATCGAACGCCAGCTTCAGAAACTGCTGGACCGCGTCTATCCGGGGCAGTGGCGCGTCAGTGCCTCGACGGCTCCGGGCGAGCCGACGCTCGACGAGCAGGGCGCGGAAGTCGTAGCCATCAATCAGGCTGCGGTGGAGCAGCATCCGCTGGTGCAGGCCATTCTGAAGGCTTTTCCCGGCGCGAAAATCGGGGACGTGCAGGATCATTCCCTTGATGAATACGGTCTGCCGCCGGAAATCACCGTGCCACTGACCGATGACGAACCGCCCGATCTGGAATTCGCGCCCCTGGATGCCGATTTCCTTGATGAAGACGACCTGAACCTGAACTGAATAGGACAACACGATGAAGAACCTTGCCGGACTGATGAAGCAGGCCAGCCAGATGCAGGCCAAGATGGAAGCCGCACAGAGCAATCTGGCCTCCCTTGTTGTCGATGGCTCTGCTGGCGCTGGTCTCGTGACGGTCAAGCTGACGGGGAAGGGCGAAATGCGCGACCTGAAGATTGACCCGCAGCTCGCTGACCCGAGCGATATCGAAACGCTTCAGGACCTGATCGTCGCGGCCTATACGGACGCCAAGACCAAGGCTGAAGCCGCAAGCTCCGAAGCCATGCGCGACGTGACCGGTGGTCTCGACCTTCCGGCAGGCCTGAAGCTGCCGTTCTGATCCGGCCTTTCTGCTCCCGGTTTTTCTGACCCGGTTGACGGAGACACCCCGCCCATGACGGGTCACGGCGATATTGACCAGCTGATTACCATGCTCGCGCGCCTGCCGGGGCTGGGGCCACGCTCCGCCCGTCGGGCCGCGCTGGCCCTTCTGCGTCAGCCGGAGAGCCGGATGCTGCCGCTCGCCCATCTGATGGAACGGGCGGCCACGAGCGTGAAGACCTGCACCCTGTGCGGCAATCTCGATACGGTTGATCCATGCCATATCTGCACGGATGCAGGGCGTGACCGGGGCCTGATCTGCGTGGTCGAGACCGTGGGCGATCTCTGGGCGCTGGAACGCGCAGGCGTCCATCGTGGCGTCTATCAGGTTCTGGGTGGCACCCTGTCTGCACTGGCAGGGTTGGGTCCGGATGACCTGAATGTCCGTCCCCTGTTCGAGCGGATCGAGGAAGGCGGGGTGAGGGAGGTCATCCTTGCCCTCAGCGCCACGGTCGAAGGTGCCACCACTGCGCACTGGCTTCAGGAACGTCTGCTGCCCACGGGTGTGACCGTCACACGCGTGGGGCATGGCGTCCCTATGGGCGGTGCGCTGGATGTGCTGGATGACGGCACACTGGCGGCGGCTCTTACGGCCCGCCGGTCTCTCTAACCATGGTTTCGCCCTTCCGGATTCCGTCGCGTGTTCCACGTGTGGCCCTCGTTACAGGAGGTGCGCGACGCATTGGCGCGGCTCTTGTGGAGATGCTAGGGGAACAGGGGTTTGCGGTCGCCATTCATTGCCGGGACAGCACGAGTGAGGCCGAAGCCCTGCTGGAGCGGATTGGCGGGAAAGGCTGTGTTCTGCAGGCCAATCTGCAATGCGAGCAGGATGTCGAGGCCCTGATGCCGCGTGTTGAGGCGGCTCTTGGCCCGGTCGGCATCCTCATCAACAACGCATCCGCCTTTGTCCGCGACGAGATCGGCAGCGTGACCCGCGAAAGCTGGGACCTACATCTCGAAACCAATCTCCGCGCGCCCTTCGTTCTGTCACAGGCCATGGCGCAGGCGCTTCCTGAAGGCGCTGAAGGCCTGATCCTGAACATGCTGGACCAGCGTGTCTGGAACCTGACGCCACATTTCGTCAGCTACACCCTGTCCCGAACGGGATTATGGACCCTGACGCAGACGATGGCCCTCGCGCTTGCGCCCCGGGTGCGGGTGAATGCGATCGGTCCCGGTCCGGTCCTTCCGGCCGTGCGTCAGACGCAGGAGCATTTCGACAGCATGTGTGCGCGAACCCCGCTGCAACACGGATCCTCGCCCGAGGAAATCGCTCAGGCCGCGCTCGCGCTTTTCGCGCTTCCGTCCGTGACGGGCCAGATGCTTGCGCTCGACGGCGGGCAGCACCTGAACTGGTCGCCCGCGTCCTGAACTCTCAGGGTCGGATAGCGGCCGGAAGATAATCTTCCACAACAAGAGAAATCGGTGCGCCGTCCGCACCACGCAGCAGAAGCGCGCGGTTTTCCAGAACGATGCCGGAAGCTGCACCCGGAAAGCGGGTCTCGAGTCTCTGTCGCCGGAAAGCCGTCTGCTGCACGACGCGCCCGAACGGGGTGTCGGTCTGTTCCAGCAGCGTGTTCATGGCGGGGGAGAGCCGCTCGGGCACATACCAGTTCCACGCATCCGACAGCACGGTCTCGCCACAGAGCAGCCGGACATGCCGCGTAGTGACCTGATGGGTCCCGCTCACCTGCAGAAGGGTCAGGATTTCTTCCGTCACCGGCCGGTCCACGCTCAGGCGGAGTACCCGGATCGGAGAGGGACAGCGGGCCTGAAGCACCGCAGTGGCACTGGGCTGGCTGTCGAGCCGGGTCCTGAATGCGCGAACGGCTGCGCTGTCCGGGGTGAAAACACCTTCCGGATCAGAACAGCCGCTCATCAGTGCCGCCAGAAGAACAGCGCAAACAACCTTAGTTGTCGTCGCGATCATCCTTGTCATTCGGCACTTCGATGTCATTGCTGAGATCGTCGTCATCGTCCAGATCGTCGTCCGGAGCGATCACATCATCGTCGTCCTCGTCTTCGGCGACTTCCAGATCCACATCATCCTCAAGCTCGGCGGCCTTGGGCTTCGGATCCTTCTCTTCCGGCAGCGGAACTTCGCTGCGCTTGAGACGGGAATCGTCCGGCTGCGTCGTGCCGCATTTCGGGCACACCGCAGGGATGCGGTTCAGGTCATAGAAGCGGGCGCTGCATTCAACGCATGTCCGTTTCAGACCAAGTTCGGGTTTTGCCATTGTGCGGAGCCTGCTAATGCCTCGAATAAGGAACGCGGCCATGCCAGCTTGTGCGCGCCCTGTCAAATCCCGAAGCGTGATTCCTGACAGCTTTCAGGCGCATGACTGCACCGCCCCAGGGCGATTCACGAGGTGATTGACAGGCGAGGGGAGCCCCAGCAAGAACATTGCCATGCAAGTCTCGCGCCCCCTGACCGTCTCCGCGTCCCCCAAGGGACTTTCCGGCCGCACCCGTGTCCCGGGTGACAAATCCATCAGTCACCGCTCGCTGATGTTCGCCGCCCTCGCCTCCGGCCGCACCTATGTGACCGGCCTGCTCGAAGGCGAGGACGTGCTGCGGACGGCCGATGCCATGCGCGCACTTGGCGCGACCATCACGCGCGATGGTGCGGACTGGGTGATCGAAGGCCGCGGTGTTGGGGCCCTGACCGAGCCGGCGGATGTGCTGGATATGGGCAATTCCGGCACGGCAGCCCGCCTCCTCGCCGGAATCCTGTCCTCCCACGCTTTCAACAGCATCATGACGGGCGACGCCTCCCTGCGCTCGCGTCCCATGCGCCGCGTGACGGTCCCGCTGGCCACCAACGGCTCCGAGTTCCTGACCCGCGAAGGCGGTCGCCTGCCAATGGCCGTCCGCGGCACGGGCGAAGCAAAGCCGATCGAATACCGCCTCCCGGTCGCCTCCGCGCAGGTCAAGTCCGCCATCCTGCTGGCCGGTCTGAATGCCCATGGCACCACGGTCGTGGAAGAGCCTGTCGCGACCCGCGACCATACTGAAAACATGCTCCGCCACTTTGGTGTCGAGGTGGATGTTTCCCGCTTCGGTGCCGGCGGCCGCCGAATCGCCCTGACGGGTCCGGTGCGCATGACCGCCCGTGACGTGACCGTCCCCGGCGATCCGTCCTCCGCGGCCTTCCCGATCGTCGCGGCCCTGCTGGTGCCGGGTTCCGATATCTGGATCGAAGGCGTTGGTCTCAACCCGCTGCGGACAGGCCTGTTCACGACACTGATCGAGATGGGCGCCAGCCTCTCCATTGAAAACGAGCGCGTCGAAGGCGGTGAGCCGGTCGGTGATCTGCATGTGCGCTACAGTGCGCTCAAGGGCGTGGATGTTCCGCCCGAGCGTGCGCCGTCCATGATCGATGAATATCCGGTTCTGGCCGTCGCCTGCGCCTTTGCTGAGGGCGCGTCCCGTCTGCGCGGTCTGGAAGAACTGCGCGTGAAGGAAAGCGACCGTCTGGCCTCCACGGTCGCCCTGCTGAACGTGAACGGGGCCGAAACTGAAGTGATCGGCGATGATCTCATCGTGAAGGGCCATCACGGTCCCCTCGGCGGCGGCACGGTCCAGACTCATATGGATCATCGTCTCGCCATGAGTGCCGTCGTGCTCGGTCTCGCGGCCCAGAAGCCCGTGAACGTGGACGATACTGCTTTCATCGAAACCAGCTTCCCCGGTTTCGTGGACCTGATGAACGCTCTCGGCGCAGGGCTGACCCCGTGATAACTCGCCCGCTTGTCATTGCCGTTGACGGACCCGCTGCGGCCGGGAAGGGCACGCTCGCCAAGGCGCTCGCTGCAAAGCTGGGGCTGCCCTATCTCGATACTGGTCTGCTGTATCGCGCCGTCGCACGCCGGATGGTGAATGCCGGACTTGATCCGGCCGGCGATGCGTCGGCTGAGGCTCAGGCCCTGCAGCAGGCGGATCTGGCTCGCACGGATCTGCGTGTCCCCGAGATCGACCGCGGGGCCTCCCTCGTGGCAGCGCAGCCCGCAGTCCGTGCTGCGCTTCTCGAACGCCAGCGCGTCTTCGCGTCCGAAACGGGCGCGGTCGTCGATGGCCGCGACATCGGCACCGTCGTCTTTCCGGATGCGGACGTGAAGTTCTTCATCACGGCGTCTCCCCGGACCCGCGCCCTGCGCCGTCATCATCAGGTTCATGGCGGGACTCCGCTGGACGAGGCCGCGCTTGAGGCTGCTGTAGCCGAAATCGTGGCGCGGGACGAACGCGACTCATCGCGCGAAACCGCTCCGCTGGTTCAGGCTCCGGACGCCATCCTGATCGAGACCGATGCGCTCTCTGCCGCAGAGGTCCTTGAAAAGGCATGTGAAACCGTGGCCCGCCAGAAAGCGCGGAACTGACCTGCCGCAATAGCGCCCCAAAAACGGCTTTTTTTATTGACACCGCGCCCTCGCAGGGTGTTGGTGCACCGTATCACCCGGCCCGCAAGGGGCAGGGTGTGGTTCGTCCTGCGTCTGGCAGGCGGATCCAACAGCCAATAACCCGGTCTGACCGTATTATCGGCAGCGGGGAGTCGTCCGGCCCATCATGGACCAGGCGCAGACGTGGACATCCGCTCCGTTAGTGGAAAGGACGTCCGGGAATATAGTATCTACATGGCTTCAGCCACTCAGACCCCCACGGCCGATCACGGTACCGAGGATTTTGCAGCCCTTCTCGAAGAGACCTTGGGCCGCGACACCGGCTTTGACGGCTCCGTCGTCACGGGCCGCGTTGTCCGCCTGACCGACGAATTCGCAATCGTCGATGTCGGCCTCAAGAGCGAAGGCCGCGTGTCCCTCAAGGAATTCGGTCCGGCCGGCGTTGCCCCGGACGTGAAGCCGGGCGACGTCGTCGAGCTTTATGTCGAGCGTTACGAAGACCGTGACGGCTCCATCGTCCTGTCGCGCGAGAAGGCTCGCCGCGAAGAGGCATGGACCGCTCTGGAGCGTGCGTTCGCCAACAACCAGCGCGTCAACGGCACGATCTACGGTCGCGTCAAGGGCGGCTTCACGGTTGATCTCGGCGGCGCCATGGCGTTCCTTCCGGGCAGCCAGGTCGACATCCGTCCGGTTCGTGACGTCGGGCCGCTGATGGGCCAGCCGCAGCCGTTCCAGATCCTGAAGATGGACCGCGCCCGTGGCAACATCGTTGTCTCGCGTCGTGCCGTTCTCGAAGAGACCCGTGCGGAACAGCGCTCCGAGCTGATCCAGGGCCTGAAGGAAGGCATGATCCTTGACGGCGTCGTCAAGAACATCACCGACTACGGTGCGTTCGTTGACCTCGGCGGCGTTGACGGCCTCCTGCATGTCACCGACATCGCCTGGAAGCGCATCAACCACCCGTCCGAAGCTCTGCAGATCGGTCAGCCGGTTCGTGTGCAGGTCATCCGCTTCAACCCGGACACGCAGCGTATCTCCCTCGGCATGAAGCAGCTTGAAGCTGATCCGTGGGAAAACGTCGCCATCAAGTATCCGGCCGGAGCACGCTTCACGGGCCGCGTCACGAACATCACCGACTACGGTGCATTCGTGGAGCTGGAGCCGGGCGTCGAAGGTCTGGTGCACGTTTCCGAGATGTCCTGGACGAAGAAGAACGTCCATCCGGGCAAGATCGTCGCCACTTCGCAGGAAGTCGACGTCATGGTTCTGGATGTGGACAGCGCAAAGCGCCGCATCTCCCTCGGCCTCAAGCAGGTTCAGCGCAACCCGTGGGAGCAGTTCGAGGAAGAGCACAAGGTCGGTTCGATCATCGAAGGCGAGATCCGCAACATCACCGAATTCGGTCTGTTCGTTGGTCTTTCCGCAGACATCGACGGCATGGTTCACATGTCCGACCTGTCCTGGGACGAGCCGGGCGAAACCGCCATGTCGCACTACGAGAAGGGCCAGGTCGTCAAGGCCAAGGTTCTCGACGTGGATCCCGAGAAGGAGCGTATCTCCCTGGGCATCAAGCAGCTTCAGGAAGATCCGGCGGCTGACACCCTGTCCCGCGTCCAGAAGGGTGCTGTCGTCACCTGCGTCGTGACGGCTGTCCAGAGCAACGGTATCGAAGTGAAGGTCGACGACGTTCTGACCGGCTTCATCCGTCGCGCCGAGCTGGCCCGTGACAAGGCCGAGCAGCGTCCGGAGCGTTTCGCAGTCGGTGAGAAGGTTGACGCCAAGGTCGTCTCCGTCGA
Organism: Gluconobacter sp.; assembly: GCF_047722525.1. Lineage (GTDB taxonomy): Bacteria > Pseudomonadota > Alphaproteobacteria > Acetobacterales > Acetobacteraceae > Gluconobacter. The sequence goes on along the minus strand of NZ_JBDNYY010000005.1, from coordinate 154,486 downwards.
CCGCGCGTCGCGCAAGCTGGCCCTGACGATCCGCGGCCGTGAGGTCGAGGAAGACAAGCAGGCCATCAACGAGTACGGGTCTTCTGACTCGGGCGCATCCCTGGGTGATATCCTGGGTGCCGCCATCCGCCGCCGCAACACGGACGCCTGAGCTTCTGCTCCGGTGGGCCGGGAGAAGTTCTCTTCTTCCGGTCGGTAAAAAAAGGGTCACTTCGGTGGCCCTTTTTTTATTGAAAATTCATTCTTTCGTGGTGGGCTTTTTCTTACCCGCGCCATCCGCTACACAAGAAAGTGCATTGAGACAAAAATGCCGTAAGCGGAGGGCATGCCCTGCGGAAATCCGGACGACGGGCCAATATTAAACATGGGGGTGGGCCTCAGCGCCCAAGAGATTGATGGCGGTCATTTACAACACAAATTACACCCACAATCCCAATTCCTACCTGACGCTGGCTGTGCAGCGGGCAGCCGAGGCACTCTTTGGCAAAGAGCAGGTCGTCGTCGCAGACAACATGAGCCTGGCAGGTATCGCAGCTTCCGGCGAACATGACGTCCTGATCTGCCTGGACGCCCAGCGCATCAATCTTCCCCTGATCCGCCGTGTCCGCCCGGCGTTCAGCACCATGATCCTGTGGACCTTCGAAGACCCCTTCATGCGGGACTTCAACGTCGAAAACGCCGAACTCTTCGACTACGTCTTTACGAATGACCCGTCCTGTGCCGAGTATTATCATGGCAAGGGGCACTATCTTCCGCTGGCCGCCAGTCCGTCGATTCACGAACGCAGCGTTCTTCCCGCCGCTGAACTGGAATATGACATCTTCTTTGCCGGGACGATGTGGCCCAATCGCGTCCATACCCTGCGCAAGGTCATTGCCGCGTTCCCCCATGCGCGGCTCAAGCTCGTCTGCCCGACGAACGAATTCCTTCCGCCCCTGCCGGCCGATCTGGCCGCGCTGGCCATCCAGCGCCCCATCAGCCATGAAGCCTTCATCGATTTCGCGAATGTCAGCGCCGTCACCCTGACCATGTTCCGCGATTATGCCAGCCATGGCGATGTCAGCCAGGCCACGGCTCCCGGCCCACGCTTCTTCGAACTCGCTCTGGCGGGCGCCGCCCAGGTGGTGGAAGCACCGGAAAGCATGAGTGCCGAGCATTTCGAGACCGTAAATGGCATTTCCCTCGCCCGGGATGCCAATCAGGTCGTCGATGCCATTGCCAGACTGCTCCAGCAGAAGGGCGCGCGTCGCAATGCCGCCCTGGCCGCGCAGAAATCCGTCGTGTCGCGGCATCTTTACGAACATCGTCTCGAGAAGATGCGCGATATCACCGGCGCCGATTTCGGACGTCGCACCAAGGCTCTCGCTCCCCTGCCTCGTCGCCGGCGTCTGCGCGTGCTGATGTGCACCCATTCCACGATCCACGAGCAGGCATGGGGGGGCGTCGAGGTCTATCAGCAGGGGCTCTGCACCCTCCTGTCGCGGGACGTCGAGTATTTCTACTGGCTGCGTCGTGGAAGTTTCTGCCGCCTGACCACCGCCAACGGAAAGGAACTGGAGCGCTTCGACGTGCCGGAAGTGGCCTGGCAGGACGCGCTGTGCGATTCACCGGAAGAAATGGCGTTCTCCAGCGTCATCAGCCAGTACAATATCGACATCGTTCATTTCCAGCATCTGGGGCATCATGCCCTGTCGCTGCCGATCATCGCGAAGGCCAATGGTGCGGGCGTGATTTTCTCCGCCCATGATTTCTGGCTGCTTTCCGCCCGTTACAACCTTCTCAATCACGAACTGCGCTACGTCGAGGATGAGGTCCGTTCCGTCCTTGCCGCCGATATCACGCTCAAGGCGTCGGAAAACGTGGATCATGGCGGCGAGCAGACCCGCCGTGCCTTCGTGGCCAAGATGCTGCATTCTGTCGATGCCATCCTGTTCGGGACGGTCCATTCACGCAACCTGACGCACGAGATCTATCCGGTTCTCGACACCAAGCGCAGCCTCGTGATGGGGATCCCCAGCCCCGACAATACCGTTCCTGTCCTGATGAAGCCCTACGAGCCTCTCGAAGATCGTCCCCTTGGCGTGGCCATTGTCGGAAACTTCCTGCGGACCAAGGGCGCCGATACGATCCTCAACCTGATCGACATCGCCCACCCGGATCATTTCGTCTTCCACATTTTCGGATATGTGCATCCGGAATACGAAGCGGTCCTGACCGGAACCCCCCGTCCGAACGTGAAGATCTACGGCCGTTACGACATGGGCGATATCGAGGCCCTGAAGGTCGCGGATGTTGCGCTGAACCTGTCGATCTGGCCCGAGACATACTGCATCTCCCTCTCCGAGGCTTGGCAGAATGGCCTCATTCCCATCGTGACGGACGTCGGTGCCCTGGGAGATCGCGTCGAAGATGGCGTCAACGGCTTCAAGGTTCCCATCAGCCGCCCCAGCATGGTGCTCGAACGTCTGGAACTGCTGCGTTCGTCCGAACCCCTGCGCCGCCAGATCATGCAGAACATCACGCCAGCACTCTGGGCCCATGCGCGCGAATACGCCGATTCGCTTCTGGCGCTCTATCACGAGACGGCTCCCCGTCGCGAAATGGGCGTATCGGAACTGCGTCTGGATGCTGGCCAGGTTCATCTCCTGCCGCATGCCTCCTGGCGTCATCAGGCGCCCCCGCGCCATATCTTCGATCCTCCGACCATGCGGGATCTCTCCGTGGAAATGCCGGTCCCGGTCTGGGACTGGTTCTCGGTCCAGGGCGCCGAATGCTACATTGACGACATCTGTCATCATGTCTTTTCCGACATGGAAGAGAAGCCCTTCGAGGGTGCCCCCGAGTTCCATATCCGCGGATGGATGATTCTCCCCGGTATCAGCTCGGCCGGTCAGATGTTCACGGTCCTGCTGGGCGAAGACCCCGACAGCGCCATGATCTTTCTGGAATGCCAGCGCGAGATCCGGGCCGATATCGCGGAGCTTTTCGTCAATGCGCCCCGACGCGCCGGTTTTTCGGGCAAGGTTGCCCTGCGTGGAAAATGGTGTGAGGGACGTTTCCGGGTGGGTCTGATCAACGTGATCAACGGTCAGGGCGCATTCCAGCTCACCCCCATCCAGATCGAGGTCGAAGGCGGCCAGGTCAGGAAGATCATCCGTTCGGCTCCGTCCAACGATCTCGTCCTGTCCGATTTCCGCCGCGTTTCCCACAGTGATGGTCTGATGCGGGGTGTGAAGCTGTCCGGAATCGGCCAGCACCAGATGCACCCCTGCACGACTGGAGCTCTGGATTATTACATTGATGATTTCAGCGGACTGATCGGCAACCCTCCGGCCGAGCTGGATCCGGCAGGTCCGCTGACAGTCCGGGGCTGGGTTTTCTTCCGCAACCTGTCCCGTGCAGGTCAGGTCTATGGCGGATTGGTCTCGGAAAGCCGGGACGAGATCGTGTTCTTTGCCACGGAGCGGGTGGCCCGGGCTGATGTCGGTACGGTACATCGCGACGCCCCCCTCTGTGTCGGCTTCAGGGGCGTGTTCATGCCGCGCGAAGGCTATGCCCGCCCGCTTGATGGGGTCTATCGTTTCATGCTGGTGAATGTCGTCGGAGATGTCTTCGGGTCGAGAATGACCGATATTTCCGTGACATTCGACGATGGCGCGATCCTGTCCGTGGAGCGTCTTGACGTCCAGCCCCCCAATGTCGAACGTGCCGAGCGCCTTCTCGCGGAAAAAGTCGTTTCCTGACCTGCGAGCGGGAGGCTTGCCCTGATGTCCGAAAGTGTTTCACCTCCGTTCTCAGAGACGCGGGAACCCCGCTGGTCCCGCTTTGATACACAATGGTATCTCCTGCGGTATCCCGAGGTGCGGGACTGGATGCAGGAGGAAGGGCAGGAGGATCCGTATGCATTCTACCTGCAGACGGGTCAGCGTTACGGACATTCTCCCAACCGCTATTTTGACGAAATGTGGTATCGGGACGCCTATAAGGATGTGCGTCAGGGCCTGATCCGGGAAGAGTGGGCTTCGGGTTTCGAGCACTACACCGCGATCGGATACAGGACCCATTCCCCGCACTGGCTGTTCGACGAACCCGGCTATCGCCGCCGGTACCCGGAACTGACGCAGCGCTTCCTGAATGAAAACGGGTTTCGCAACGGTTACGATCATTATCTCGAAATCGGAGAAAGCCATTATTACGGGGGTCATCATTTCTTCGATGATGAACTCTGCCGGGAACTCGCGCTGACATTCCCCGATCATTTCGACAGCCGGATCGGTCTGTTCGGATCATGGCTTGGTCTGCCGGCCCACGTTGCCGATGCGGGGCGTGTCTCGTGGTATTTCGATCCGGTCTGGTACCTGACCCGCTATCCCGAAGTCCGTAAGGAAATCGCCGCGGGTCATTATTCGAGCGCCCTGCACCATTATCTTACCAACGAGACACCGCGCCTCTTCGACCCGCAGGAGTTTTTCTCCGAAGAGTTCTACAGGCAGGCCCACCCGGATATGGTGCCCTCGCTGGAGCATGGATATTTCCGCAACGGCTACGATCATTTCGTCCGTTACGGCGCGCATGAAGGTCGTACCCCGCAGGAAAACGTGGATCTGGCCGCCCATATGGCGCAGGCACAGGTGTGCAATGACGTGCGCAACCGTCTGTATGACAGCGCGTTTGCCCATCTTGTCGCCGGTCGGACAGGGCTGGGTGAAGGGCGTATGGCAGCCCTTGCGGCTGTTCCCGAGATCCCCGAGGAACAGTCCAGACTCCTGTTTGAACGCGAAGCGGAAGCCATCCTTCCGTCGCTGGTCCGGCATCCGCTGGACTTCACCGTTCATGGCATTCCCGAAATCAGTGTCCTGATGGTCGTCTATGACCGGGTCGCCCTGACGGCACAGGCCCTGGCTTCGCTGCGCGCCAACTATGCCGGTGCCATACAGCTCGTGCTCGTGGATTCCGGCTCCCATGACCAGACACGTCATATCGGCCGGATGGTGCGCGGAGCCACGATCCTGCGTTACCGGCACAATATCGGCTATCTTCAGGGCTGCAATCTTGCGCTGGAAAAGGCGGAAGCGCCGTTTGTCCTCTATCTGAACAATGATGTCCGCCTTTACCCGGACGCCATCGTTCATGCCCTGAAACGTCTGCGCTCCGAGGCTGATATCGGGGCCGTCGGCGGCAAGCTGATCCGCACGAACATGCGTCTTCAGGAGGCCGGTTCGATCATCTGGCGGGACGGTGCGACCTATGGCTATCTGCGCGAGGACGACCCGAACCTGACGAATGCCAATTTCGTCCGGGATGTGGATTACTGCTCCGCCGCCTTCCTCATGGTCCGCACCGCGCTGCTGCGCCGTCTCGGAGGATATGATCCCCGTTACATGCCGGCCTATTTCGAAGATGCGGATCTGTGCGTGCGTATTCTCAAGGCCGGGATGCGGATCGTCTATGATCCGAGTGTTGTCATCGAGCATCTGGAGTTCGGAAGTTCAGGTGCGGCAGGCTCCCATGCCCTGATCCGTGGCAACCTGAAAACCTTCGCCAGACTGCAGCAGGATTTTCTGCGTCATCAGCAGCCGGCCCATATCCGCAACGCTGTTCTGGGCCGGGAACACCGGGTCAGTCCGCGCAGGAGGATCCTCTTCATCGAGGACCGTCTTCCCCTGCGGCGTCTGGGATCAGGTTACGTCCGCTCCAACGACATCATCCGCGAGATGACGGCGCTCGGATATCAGGTCACGGTTTTCCCTGTCCTGCGCCGGGACCAGACGGCCATCGACCTGTTCGGAGATTTCCCTGAAACGGTGGAACTGATCGTCAATCAGGACCTTTCCAGCTTTGCTGATTTCATTCAGGAACGGGTCGGATATTACGATCTGGTCTGGATCGGGCGTACGCACAACATGGCGCGCCTCCTGCCGCTGCTCAATGAATCGAACCGCTACCTTCCCTCCGCCGGTCCCATTCTGGATACGGAAGTGATCGCCACTCCACGCACCATGGAGCGCATCCGCGTTCTGGGCCTGCCAGTACCCGACATCAGCTTCGACGAGATGCTCCAGCAGGAACTGGAATGTGCCCGGTTCTGCCAGCAGATCATCACGGTGACCTCTCACGACGCTGACCTCGTGCGGCGTGCGGGCTTCGAGAACGTCTCCGTTCTCGGGCATGAACTGTACCCCCAGCCAACCCCCGCATCCTTCGAAGACCGTCACAACATTCTCTTCTTCGGCGCGATCCATGACGAAGGTGCGCCCAACCACGACAGTCTTGTCTGGTTCGTGGACCGTGTCCTGCCGATACTCGACAGGGTTCTGCCGCCGGAAGTCCATTTCACGATCGCGGGATTTGTGGGGGCGGATGTGGATATGACGGTGTTTTCAACCAGCAGTCGGGTAGAGATCGTGGGGCCGGTGGGAGATCCACGGGAGCTGTTTGACCGGCACCGGGTATTCGTGGCGCCGACACGGTTTGCGGGAGGGATTCCCTTCAAGGTTCATGAGGCGGCGTCCTATGGGCTGCCGCAGGTTGTGACGACGCTGCTTCAGGAAGAGGTGGGCTGGACGGACGGCCATGAGGTTCTGGCCGCGCCTGCGAATGACGCGGAGGCGTTTGCGGCGGCGGTAACACGCCTTTATCAGGACGGAGAGCTGTGGGAAAACCTGCGGCAGGCCGCGCTCGCGGCTGTCGAGCGGGACTGTTCTCCGGTCCGGTTCCGGCAGGCGCTGTCAGACATTGTTCAGAGCTGCATTGCATGACATGACCGGAGGGATCCGGTTCAGGAAGGTTTGGGGAGAGCAGGAAGGTTATGGACGCAGTGAATGAAGTGATCGTGGAGTCCACGGACGCGGGCGAGAGCAGCGGGATGGACACTGGCCTGACCGGACGTGTTCTCGTCTGTAGTGGCGGGCGGTATGAAAGCCAGGCCAATGCCCAGATCCGTGAGTCCATCATGGATGGCTGGGCGGACTGTTTTGGCGAGGATAATGTCACGGCGGTTCATATCTCGGCCGCAGCCAGCTCCATCCGGATCCTGAAGCCGACGATCGTGTTTGCGATCGGCTCCTATCTTCCGGAAAGCACGTATTTCGGCGAGGTCTGCCGCGAGGCGAAGAAGATCGGCGCTGTGACGGTCTTCTGGGCAACGGAAGATCCCTACGAGCAGGACGCGAATTACCGCATTGCCGATGATTTCGACGTGATCTTCTCCTGCGACCGCTGGGGGCATAATTTCTATCAGCGCGACCGGGTGTTCCATCTGCCGCTCGCGGCCAGTCCCAAGCTGCATTATGGTGAGATCGAAGCGAATTCCGAAAAGACGATCGACGTCCTGTTCTGTGGTGTGGCGTTTACCAACCGCAAGGACATCGTCCGCAACCTGCTGCCGGTCCTGCGGGATCTGAACATCAAGATCGTCGGGCCGGGATGGGGTGAACTGGGGATCGGCTTCTCCGATGCGCGGATCGAGAAGTCCCAGCTCGTGGAGCTTTATCGCCGCTCCAAGCTGGTGCTGAACCTCGGCCGTTCACTGAGCTTTGAAAACAAGCGCTTCGTCATCGCACCGTCCACGCCGGGGCCGCGTACGTTCGAAGCAGCTCTGGCCGGGGCGTTCCAGGTGTTCCATGAGGATACGCATGAGATCCGCCGCTATTACTCGGCAGACGAGATCCCGGTGTTCTCCAACCGCGTGGATTTCGAGCGGCTGGTGAAGACCTATCTCGATGACAACGACCTGCGTGTGAAAATGGCGCGCAAGGCCCAGGCACGGACCCAAGCCGAGCATCTTTACAGGCACCGTATCGAATATGCGCTGCGTGTGCTCAAGGATGAAGGGCTGATCGGCTGAAGATCGGTCAGACCTGATGCTCTTTCCTGTCTGAACCTGAAAAAAGCCGGAGCATGTCTCCGGCTTTTTTTGTGTCCGAAGCTCAGGCGTTGGGTATGAAAAAAGGCCGCAGAGTATTCCGCGGCCTTTTTGTGTTTTCCCGGAAGGGAAAGGTCAGTTCGGCTGGGGACCCATGACGATCTGGGCCAGATCGGTCGGGCGGACCCATTTGCGGAAGGCGGCCTGAACCTGCTGCGGCTTCATGTCGTAGATCGCCTGCGCGGCTTTCGCCGGGCTGTCGAGCGGGAGGTCCAGCGCGATCAGGGACAGATAGCTTCCGGCCAGCGCGCTGAAGCTGGCGCGGGACATGGGCTGGCTGCGCAGCAGCGACGCCTTGGCGAGATCAAGGCTCTCCTGCGAGACGGGGGCGTTACGCATGTCCTCCACGTCCTTGACGGCCAGTGCGCGGGCTTTGCTGACCTTGTCCGGATCGGCGCCGAAGGTGATGCCAAAGCCGCTGCGGGTGCGGGAATAGGTGAAGCCGCTTCCGGCACCGTAGACATAGCCCGTCTTGACGCGCAGGTCCTGCATCAGGCGCGAGGAGAAGCCGTCCCCGAGGATCGTGTTGCCGACGGCCAGCGCATGGCGGTCGGGGTCGGTCACTTTCATGCCGATGGTCTCGACGAGCTTGACCTCATCCTGCGAGCGGCCCGGATCCGCGACCACGGCCTGCGAGGCGCGGCTGAGCGGAATGGTGGGCAGATCGACAGCGGGCTTCGGGCCTGTGGCCTTCCAGACGCCGAAAGCCTTTTCCACTTCGGCTCTGGCGGCTTCGGGAGTGATGTCGCCAACAATGACGATAGTCGTCAGATCCGGACGGTAGGCATGGGCGTAATAGGCCTGCACGTCAGCAAGGGTCAGCTTGCCGATCGTGGCGGGCGTGGCTTCACGCAGGGTGGGGTCCTGTGCGGGCACCAGTGCCTTGCGGGCTGCCCGGCCGAAACGGTAGCCCGGGGACTGGAGTTCGCCAGCCTGTGCCTGCGCGGTCTGCATCTGGGTGACACGGAAGGCTTTCTCCGGGAAGGCCGGGTTCAACTCATGATCGGCCAGCAGCGCCAGGCCCTTCTCGAAGTTCGGCGTCAGGGTGCTGAGGGAGAAGGACGGGCCGGCCTGCTCGTCTGCCGAGAGGTCATCGAGGGCACGGGCAAGCGCCAGACGGTCATGCGTTTTGCTGCCGTAGAGGAACATCTGCTCGGTGACGGCGGCGACGCCTTCCTGACCAGCAGGCTGTTCGAGGTCTGCGTTCTGGCGGATGGAGCCGATCAGTTCGACCGTATGGCTGACATGCTCGGGCTGAACGAGAAGATGCAGGCCGTTCGGCAGCGTATAGGCAGCGGGCAGCGGAGCCGCGGCCGGGATCGTCAGGCGGGCGAGGGCCTGTTGCGCCCAGTCCGGCAGGGCGACCTTGCCCGCAGGGGGCGTATTGAAGGATTCCGCGCCGCCAAAGCCCTTCTGACCGAGCGGCTTGCCCGAGGGGCTTGGCGTCAGGGTTGCGGTGATGGCATGCGCGGGATCGAGAAGCTTCTTCGCCAGCGCATCGACCTGTTCCTTGGTGACGTTGCGGAAGGCGGCCAGCATGTCCTGCGGGTCGTTCAGGTGCTGGATAGCAACGGCCTGGGACCAGCTTTCGGCGAGGCCGGAAATGCTGTTGGCGTTGAACTCGAGTGCGGCGATTTCCTTGCGGCGGGCAGCTTCGATCAGGTCAGCCGGGATACCGTGGGTACGGAAATTCTCCATAATCGTGGCGACACTGGTCCGCAGCGCGTCCGGGTTGGCCCCTTTGGGGAAGCCGGCATAGACGACGCCCAGACCGGCCTGCGCATCGGGGTCATACATGAAGCCGGTGTCGAGCGCCTTACCAGACGGCACGAGGTCGAACAGGGCGGCGCGCTGGCTGCTGATGGCATCGGCGAGCAGGGTGGTCGCAGCATAGTCGGGGTCACGCTGGCCGGGCATGCGCCATGCCATGGTCACGAGGCCGATTGGCAGGTCAGTGTCGAGCGCGATGCTCTGCGCCTTGGCCGGGGTGGGGGAAACGGTGCCACGAGCCGGTAGAGTGGAGGCCGGGATGCTGCCGAAAGCGGCTTCGACCTTTTTCAGCGTGTCCTGCGGGTCTACGTCGCCGGTAATGACCAGCACGGCATTGTTGGGCGCGTACCAGGAGTCATAGAATTTCTTCAGCAGGGGCGCGGTCGTCGCATCGAAGGACGGGCGGGTGCCAAGGGCATCCTGCTCGTACGGCGTGCCGGCATAGAGGGCGGCACGGATCTGCGAGAGGTAGCGATAGATCGGGCTGGAGAGGTCGCGGGAGACTTCCTGCTCGATCGCGCCTTTCTCATGCGCCCATTCGGCTTCGGTGATGTTCAGGCCACGCATCCGCCCGGCTTCGATCCGCAGCAGGACGTCGAGGTCGCTGGCGGGAGCCTTGAAGTAATACTGCGTGACGTCGGATGTGGTGTCGGCATTGTCGTTATTGCCGAGCTGCGCGCTGATGGTGGAAAGCTGGTCGCGCGAGAGGGTCTGCGAGCCGTTGAACATCATGTGTTCAAGGGCGTGGGCCGTGCCGGGAAAGCCCTTGGGCGCGTTCACCGAGCCCGTCTCGTAGTTCAGCATGGTCTGCACGACGGGGGCGAGGGTGTCGCGCACCACGATAACCCGCAGGCCGTTGGAGAGCGTAGCCCGCGTCACCGTTGCCGGGGCCGCACTGGTCGCGGGTGCGACGGCGGGTGCGGCATGGGCCCCCGCCAGCACCGGGGGCGCCAGCATGGAGGCTGCCAGCAGTGACAGGCGGGACAGACGGGAGAGTGCGGACATATGTTCAGAACTTTCCAGGGTGGAAACGTATTTTCACAAAAGAGTAAACCGGTTGTTCCGGTCGCTGTCCAGCAGGTGTAGCGCAGGTGGGACTGGCCGTATCTCACCGCTGTATGAAGAAAAAATCATGTGCAGAGGGCTGCCGGGCCGGGTAAAGTCGCTGTGATGTCTTTATCTGAACGCATTGTCCGTGTTGATGACTGGCTGATTGACCGGCTGTTCCAGCCTGTGGCGGACCGTCTTCCCGAGCGTCTGACGGCGCTTCATCTGGGGCTGAGCTGTCAGCTTGGCGCCCTGATGCTGGATGGCCTGTCCCTTCTGCTGCCAATGCTGCTCTTTGGCGCCACGCTGGGCGACATGATCGACAGTGCACTGATCTGGTGCATCAGCCTGGCGTTCTTCCTCGGCATGAAGCGTTCGGCGCCTCTGGTGCGACCAGGAATGCTCAATCCGCTGCGGCCGCTGCTGCGGGCCATGCGGCTGCTGTCGCTGGCGTTTCTGGTCTACCAGTTCTTCCGGGGCATGGGCGCGCCGGGCATCATCTGGCTCGTCACACAGCTGACTACGATTTCGCAGGTCCTGTTCACGGTCGGCCTCTACCTTGTGGCCTGCCAGCCACGACCGCCCTATCAGCGCATGTCCACCCGCAGCGGCCCGATCATCGAAGGCGTGTGGAGTGCGGGTGGCCGACTGAATTCCTGACGTCCGGTTCCCTCGCCACGCTCCGAAGGAAAGCAGTGCGTGACTTCCCGATTGAGAATCCTGCACTGCCTCTCAACCCGGGAATTTGCGGGGACAGAGCGTCATCTCGCCGAACTGTCCGCCATTCAGGCGCGGGACCATGACGTCACGCTGCTCCTCAACCGCAGGACGGCCGATCCGCTGACAGGCGGGGATATCAGCGGATTTCTCTGTCCGGATGTGAAGGTCGTGCGGACGGGAGCGGTCGGCTATCTGCCGGCTCTGGCTACCGAACTCCGTAGCGGACGTTACGACATCGTGCATACCCATCTGGGCCGTGCCTCCGCCCGGGTTGGCTGGCTGCGGCGGGCGGGGCTTGCGGGAGCCGTGCCCGTCGTGGCCACGCTGCATACGTCCTATCGCGGTCGCAGCTATGGCGCTCATGACGGTCTTGTCTGCGTCGCCTCCTGGCAGCAGGACGCGCTGCCGGAAAAGCAGCGTGAGATCTCCACCCTGATCCCGAACTGGACCATACCGCCGCGTTCGACGGCCGAACAGCGTGCCGGACTGCGGGAGCGGATGCGGCGGGACTGGAACATTCCGCCCGGGGGCGTCGTGATCGGAGCGGCGGGGCGGATGGTGGAGGAAAAGAACTTCGAACTTCTCATCCAGGCATGGAAACAGGCGGGACTGCGGCCGGGAACGCGGCTTGTGCTGATCGGAGATGGTCCGGAACGGGCAGAGCTGGAGCGGGCGGCGCAGGGATGCCCGGAAATCCTCTTCACCGGCTACCGGACAGACATGCCGGATCTGCTAGCGGCGTTCGATGCATTTGTGGTGCCCTCGCGTCGTGAAGCGTTCGGGCTGGTACTGGTCGAGGCCATGGAGGCCGGACTGCCGGTCTGTGCCACGGCGGCCGGAGGGATGACGGATATTCTGGCGGAAGCGCCGGAGTGTCTGGTGGCGCCGGGGTGTCTTGCGTCACTGATGGCAGGGCTGCGGCGTCTGGAAGAGGCGGGGCCCCGCCTGTGGGACATGTCACGTTACCGGATCGACGCGGCAGCCCGTCAGGTCGAGGCGTTCTATCGCCGGTACTGCTGAGCGCTCACAACTCGTAGTAGCGGCGCGAGACGTAGTTTGAGAGGCCTTCGTCGGGCATGATGTGCCAGCCATTCGTGACGGCGGGGATGAACTCGCACAGGAAGACCAGAATCGACAGGAAGAAGAGCAGCATACCGTGGCCCACGATCTGGATGCGACGCCAGAAATAGAGCGGCGGCAGCAGGATCCAAAGGATCGTGCCGGGACGGAAGCCTGCGGCGAGCAGGCTGCGACGGTCCATGATCAGGGCGCAGTAGAAAATGCCGACACTCACGACCATGGAGCCAAGATTGTTGAGAACATCCGGGATCAGGCCAAAGCCCTGAAGGATTCCCACAGCCATGCTGCCGAAGAACGGCCCGACCAGACTGAGCCAGAGCCAGCGGTTTGAAATCAGGCTGGCGGGGAGAGCCGGGGGAACGCCTTCAGGCTGTGGGGGCCAGAATACGCAGCTTCCGGCAGGGTGCCATTCGCCGCCGAAACTCTCGGTCCAGCACAGGGTGGAGTGTCCGATGATCCCCTCCGTGACGAGGGCCTTCATGCCGTCCGCGGACACCGGCCCCTTGCGGGTGCCATGTTCTTCGTAAAACCAGCTCACAGTTCGTCCTTTTTCCGGCGGCGCATCGTCGTTCCGGCTTCTGCTGCCTGCTGAACGGGTCAGTCTCTCACGACTTTTGGGGTTTTTGGCAAGACCCATCCTGTCCGTATCGCCTGTTCGGGGTCTGGAGCAGGGGACAAAAAAGGCCGCAGACCCGGAGGAATCTGCGGCCTTTTTCAGGATGTGCGGGCTTGATCAGCTTGTATGCTGCTTCAGTTCGCGGCGGATGTCGGCCGGACGCATCGGCATGTGACGCAGGCGCACGCCAACGGCGTTGAAGATTGCGTTACCGATGGCGGGAGCAACAACCGTCACACCCGGCTCACCGAGGCCCGTGGGCTTTTCGGTGTTCTCGATGAACTCGATGTCGATGTCCGGAACGTCGGGGATACGCAGCGGGGTATAGGTGTTGAGGTTGCGGTCCTTGATCGTGCCGTTGACGATCTCGGTGCCCTCGAACATGGCCATGCTGAAGCCCCACAGCGCGGCACCTTCGGTCTGGGCGAGCGCGCCGCCCGGATCGACGATGGTGCCGGCGTCGAGGACGAGCCAGAGCTTTTGGCAGGTCACAACGCCTGTCTTGCGATCGACATGGACCTGCGCCGCACCGGCCGTCCAGGTCGGCATGCCGCGTTCCTGACCGAAGCTGGTGGCGATGCCAATGCCGGTATCGGCCGGGAGCTGCTTGTTGGCGTAACCGATCTTGTCGGCCAGACGCTGAAGCACGGCAGCCTGACGCTTGGCGCCGCCCACGGAGTTCGGAGCCTGCCCGGCGTTACGGCCTTCAGCCGTGAACATGGACAGACGGAACGCCAGCGGGTCCTGCTTGGTGGAATGGGCCAGCTCGTCGAGGAAGCATTCCAGCGCCCAGGGCGTCCAGCCTGCGCTGACCGAACGCAGCCAGCCGGGACGGAAGGTGGCGTTGGCCAGATCGTTGCTGACGGCGCGGACGCGGGTCGGGCCGGTTTCGTACCAGTGATCCGCGCCGGCGATGGCGAACGGGTCGTACTTCTTGCCGTCTTCACCTGTGGCGAGGAACGCCGGAGCCATGACCTGCGTCGGCCAGCCGGCGACCGCCACATAGTCCATGCCCACGATCTTCTTGCGGTCGTTGTCGAGCGCGACCTTGATCGTCTGGATGGACGGCGAGCGGATGGAGTCCAGTTCCATGTCGTCGGAGCGGGTCAGGATCAGCTTGACCGGTGCGCCGCCGATGGCCTTGGAGGCCAGCGCTGCCGGAATGCAGTAGTCACCGTTCAGACGACGTCCGAAGCCGCCGCCGAGCATGTAGGTGCGCATGACCACCTGCTCTTCAGGGACCTGAAGCGCCTTGGCAAGCTGCGGCAGGATCAGGGACTGCCACTGGTTGCCGGTGTGGATTTCCCACATGCCGTCAATGTGACGGGCGACGGCGTTTACCGGCTCGAGCTGGTAATGCGCGACCGAGGCACAGGTGTAGCTGCGCTCGAAGACCTGACCCGGATGAATGGTCAGGGCTTCATCGACGCCCTTGTCGTTGAAGACGCGGGTGCCGTTCTTCGTGTCGGCGGCCAGCTTGCGGCCGTGCTCGATGATGTCCGCCTCGGAGACGTTGATGGTCGGGCCGGGATTCCACTGGACCTTCAGGGCATCGGCAGCGCGGATGGCGGCCGGATAGGTCTTCGCCAGAGCCACAACCCAGCCCGGGACGATGCCTGAGGGATCGTCGAGCACGACGTAACGCACATAGCCGGGGATCTTCTTCGCGGCACTGTCGTCCACGGAGATGACCTTGGCGGCGTAGCGGGTCGGCGGCATTTTCGGACGGCCATAGACCATGCCGTCGAGCTTGACGTCGATGCCGTAGATCGCCTTGCCGGTCGTCTTGTCCGGAATGTCGAGAGCCGGGACCTGCTTGCTGATGAGGCGGCGGTTGGTCGTCGGCTTGAGCGGCAGCTTGGCCATCTCTTCGGGCGTGAAGCTGCGGGTCGGCTTGGCGCGGGCGACGATGTCACCGAAGGAGACGCTCCTGCCGCCAGCGGAGACGACGCTCTCACTGACCGTGCAGCGCTCCGGCGTGGTGCCGAGGAGCTTTGCGCCCTCCGAGACCATCACGCTGCGTGCTGCGGCGCCAGCCTGACGGAAGGTGTCCCAGGTGTCCCAGACAGACCAGGAACCACCGGTGACGTACTTGCCGGCCCATTTCGGGGCGGTGTCCACCTGCGTGATCCTGATCTTGTCCCAGTCGGCATCCATCTCGTCTGCGATGATGCGGGCGAGGGCGGTGCCGACATGCTGACCCATTTCGGCGCGGACGATGTTGACGTTGATCGACCCGTCGGGGGCGATGGCGCACCAGATGTTGGGCTCGAACGCGGCTTCCGGCGGCATGGCGGAGGGCAGGGTCGTGGCGGCGCCGGCCTTGCGGGCGAAACCGAACATCAGCCCGGTGCCGGCCGCCGTCATCAGGAAGTTGCGGCGGGAGAGGCGCGTGGCGTCGCTCTTTTTCGCAATCTGTTCGATTTTAGCCATTGTTGGCGCCTTCCTGCTGCCTTGAGGCAGCTTCCTTGATGGCCTTGCGGATGCGGATATAGGTCATGCAGCGACAAAGGCTGCCACCCATCACACCGTCAATCTCATCGTCCGTCGGGTTCGGATAGTCCTTCAGGAGGCTTGCGGCCTGCATGATCTGACCGGACTGGCAGTAGCCGCACTGCGGCACCTGCTGGTCACGCCAGGCGACCTGCACGACGTGGTTGCCTTCCGGGTCCAGTCCTTCGATCGTCGTGACCGAAGCACCTTCCACGGCGGAAAGCGGTGTGATGCAGGAGCGTGTGGCGCGGCCGCCGACATGGACGGTGCAGGCGCCGCACTCGCCGATGCCGCAGCCGAACTTGGTGCCGGTCAGGTTCAGGTCGTCACGGATGGCCCAGAGCAGGGGGGTGTCTCCCGGGGCGTCGACCGTAACGGGCTGTCCGTTGAGTTCAAATTTCGTGGTCATGTCCTGTTTTCCCAGTCCTGCCCGGATCAGTGCGAAGCGTTGACGGGCGGAGCTTCGAGCGTGGCGCGCGCGCTCGCGGCCTTCTTCTCCAGATCCGTCCAGGGGGGCAGCGTGGTGCGTGTGCGACGCAGATACGCGGCGATGCGGGCCATGTCATGATCGGACAGGCCGGAATAGAAGCTCGGCATCGAGATGTGGTCCTGACCTTCTCCCGCGGTAATGCCGTGCAGCATGACCTGGTAGAGGTTGTTCGGCTCATCCAGCCACAGCGCGTTGTTCAGGGCCAGTTCCGGGCGACCCAGAACGGGGTTCGGGCCGGAATTGTAATGGCAGGCGCCACAGGCACCCTGATAGAGGCGCGCATCTTCGTCGAGCGGCTGCGGACCCGTCAGGTCACGGCCGGACATCTGCATGGCGCGGCCAATCGCGGCCTGGTCGCCAGCACTGCGCTGGGCCGCCTTGTCCACGTCAGCATAATAATGCGCGATGGCGTGCACGTCTTCCTCTGGGATCTTGGAGAGGAAGCGGTGCGGGACGGGCGACATCGGGCCAGCGGCCGAACCATGCAGCGGGGCCACGCCGAAGCGCAGGTACTGGAACAGTTCGTC
This sequence comes from Gluconobacter sp., assembly GCF_047722525.1. Classification (GTDB taxonomy): domain Bacteria; phylum Pseudomonadota; class Alphaproteobacteria; order Acetobacterales; family Acetobacteraceae; genus Gluconobacter. The sequence goes on along the minus strand of NZ_JBDNYY010000005.1, from coordinate 137,819 downwards.
CTCGGTCCAGACGACCGGCGTCGGGTTGTGCTCGTTCAGCGGCGGAGCGATCCAGCCGTCGATAACCGCGCCGTCATAGGCGTTGCTGGCCTTCTCGGCGCCGAGAAGGTTACGCGGCGTATGGCAGGCGCCACAATGCGCGTTGCCTTCGGCGAGATAGGCACCGCGGTTCCACTGTGCATCATGCTTCGGGTCATTCTGGTAGCGGCCCGGCGTGAAGAACAGCAGTTTCCAGAAGCCCTGACCGGTCAGACGGATGTTGATCGGGAAGGGGACCGTGTTGTCACGCGGCTTCAGATGCACGGCCGGCTGCGTCATCAGATAGGCGTACAGGTCCGATACGTCCTGATCGTTGACCTTCGTGAAGTGGTCGAACGGGAACGCCGGGTAGAGCTGCGAGCCATCGCGGGCGATGCCCTTGTTCATGGCGCGCTTGAACGCGGCGAGGGACCAGTTGCCGATTCCCCACTGTTCGTCCGGCGTGATGTTGGAGGAGAAGATGTCACCGAAGGGGGTGGCCATCTTGAAGTCGCCGGCCAGTTCGGGGCCGGGGGTGCCATCCACGCGGGTATGACATTCCGCACAGTATCCACCGGCCGCCACGATGGCGCCCCGGCGAATGGCATCGGCGGAGAATGACGATGCGGCTGGCCGCGGAATTGGAGCGATGGCAGGGTACCAGGCATAGGCAAGAAAGCCGATGCCTCCCACTGCGCCAAGGCCAATGACGGCGGCAGCTATCCGTTTGAGCATGCTTGAACTGTCCCGGCAGTATAGAAATCATTTGCCACAAAAGAGCGGCTGTTGCGTGCAACCTAGGGCACGGAGGCCGGAAAGGAAAGATTGCGTTATCTCAAAACCGTGTGTTTCTTAAAATAAATGCAATGACCGTCATGAAAATATCACAGTTTTCCGGATATCGGGCCGTAAAATAGGGAACAATCCAGTCCGGATTTCAGTATTTCGGGCCCTGGACTTTGTACGGTTATGAAAAGGATATTAATGCCGCGGCCCGGGACGCTGTTACATTCCTGCGAAGGCCAAGTATGTTCCAGATGAATATCATGGCACCGGGTGCCAAAAATAACCTATGCTTGTAACGGACTTCCAGCGCCGCTTCTGAACCTGGGGCTGCTTCGTCCGTGGCAGGCGGGGTTCTGGCGGGGGCGATGGGCATGGCTTATGGTTCCCTCGTGGCGGCTTCTGCTGCCGTACTGCCGAGAGGAACCATCATTTCTGCCCGTCCTGCCCTGATCTGGTTCCTTGCATTGGCGGGCGTTGTTCTGAGCGTCCTGTGCGCGCTCTGTCTAGGGCGGTATCCGCTGTCTCCACTGCGTGTGATGGCCGTGTTCGGGTCTCTGCTGCATCTGTCCTCCGTCAATGATCCCGTGGCGCAGGTTGTCGTCATGCAGGCGCGTCTGCCCCGGATCGTGGCGGCCCTTCTGGTCGGGAGTGCGCTGTCCTGCGGGGGCGCGACCTATCAGGCGGTATTCCGCAATCCGCTGGTCTCGCCCGATCTGCTGGGAGTTCTGAGCGGGGCGGCATTCGGGGCGGCGCTCAATATTGTCAGTGGCGGATCGGCAGTCGTGGTGCAGCTTGGTGCTTTCGGAGGGGGCCTGCTGGCGGTCGGCTTTGGTCTGCTCGTGGGAAGGACGGTGCCGGGGGGCGGGATCCTGCCGCTGCTGCTGGGGGGCCTGATCGGCAATGCGGTTTTTACGGCGCTGCTGTCCCTGGTGAAATATCTGGCGGATCCGATGGACCAGCTTCCGGCCATCGTGAACTGGCTTCTGGGCAGTCTGGCCCCCAGCGGATGGCAGGAACTGGGCTGGATGTCGGGGCCGCTGATCCTCCTGACGGTGGCGCTTGTTCTGTGCGCGCCGGTTCTGGATGTGCTGTCGCTCGGGGATGACGAGGCGCGCAGTCTGGGGGTTTCGGTGCGGGTCATGCGGCCCATGCTGATCGTGCTCGCGACGCTGGCCTGCGCGATGACGATCTCCATGGCGGGGATCATCGGCTGGATCGGGCTTCTGGTGCCGCATGTGGCGCGGCTTCTGGTCGGGGCGGAGCATCGGAACATGATGCCGGTCTGTGCACTTCTGGGGGCCGGGGGGCTGGTGCTGGCCGATACCTGTGCGCGCAGTCTGACGACGGGGGAAGTTCCGCTGGGGATCGTCACGCAGCTTTTCGGGGCGCTGGCGTTTGTGCTGTTGCTGCGGCGTCTGTGGAGGGGGGTGGGATGACATTCCTGTGCTGCAGGGGGCTGACCTTCTGCCGGCCCGGACGGGCGCAGCCGGTTCTGGACGGTATCGACCTTTCGCTGGAACAGGGGGAACTTGTCGGTCTGCTCGGGCTGAACGGGGCGGGTAAGAGCACGCTGCTGCGGCTTCTGATGGGGTTTGTGGCCCCGACGGATGGGGCGGTCTTTCTGGACGGGCACCCCCTGCGGGAGTGGTCGGCTCCGGCGATTGCGCGGCGTTTGGCCTATGTGCCGCAGAGTCATGTGACGGCTTTTCCCTATAGCGTGCGTCGGATGGTGGAGCTTGGGCGTGTGCCTTATGCGGGGCTGACGGGACGCCTTGGGGCGGAGGATCGGAAGGCCGTGGCGGCGGCGCTGGAGCGGATGGGGCTGGAAGGGCTGGCGGAGCGGCCGGTCACGGAACTCTCTGGCGGGGAGCGCCAGCGTGTGGTGCTGGCACGGGCGATTGCACAGGATGCGCGGGGACTGCTGCTGGACGAACCGATGGGCGGGCTGGATTACGGACATCAGATCCGGCTCGTTGCGCTGCTGGATGATCTTGCGCGGGAAGGGCGGCTTGTTATGCTCACCTCGCACCGGCCGGAGGAACTGTATGTCCGCGCCAGCCGGGTCCTGATCCTCGATCATGGGCGGATTGAAGCGGACGGGCCGCCGCAGGACGTTGTGACGGCGCAACGGATGTCAGCGCTTTACGGGGTGCCTCTGCGACAGATGGACCATGCCGGAAACCGCTTTTTCCATCACGGGAGGGACGAGGAATGAAACAGTCACGGATCTTGAAGCGGCTTCCGGCTCTGACCCGTCTGGCGCTGCTGGGGACAGCTCTGGCCGTGGCGCTTCCGGGGAATGCTGTGCATGCGGCCCCTCCCGAGCGGATCGTGGAAGGGTGGTACGCGCATAATGCGACGCTCATCATGCTGGGCGCGCAGGACCGGATCGTGGGAACGGTCGCACGGGCGGCCATGCTGCCCTGGATGTTCCGGCTGGTGCCGTCACTGGCGAAGGCGGAGACGCTGGATCCGGGAAACCTCAATACCGAAGAGCTTCTGGCGCTGCATCCGGATCTGGTGTTCGTAACGGAGTCGGGCCATGCCGCCGACGCGCTGACACGGGCAGGGCTGAATGTCGCACCGGAAGGATTCAACCGTTTCGACGCGATGCTCGACTGTGTGGACGGGACCGCGACGCTGCTTCAGACGTCGCTGGCTGCAAAGCGTGCGCAGGCTTACCGGACAACGTTCCTTCAGGTGATCTCGCAGGTCCCGACCAATCCGCAGGGGCCGCGTGTGCTGCATGTCGAATCCCTCAAACCCCTGCGCGTCGATGGCGATGACACCATCATCGACCAGTGGATCCGCAGTGCGGGCGGTCAGAACGCGGCGAAGGGCATCCATGGCAACAAGCAGCCAGTGTCCATCGAGCAGGTTCTGGCGTGGAACCCGGATATTCTCATCATTGGTGCCAATGCGGGCGATCCGGCGACGCTGGGGAAGGACTCCCTCTGGTCGAAGATCAGGGCCGTGCAGACGGGGCGGGTCTATCGCAATCCGACGGGACTGTTCCCGTGGGACCGGTACGGACCGGAGCTTCTGCTTCAGGTGATCTGGGCGCGGCAGATCGTTCAGACCGGTCAGGTGGATGTCCCGGCGATGATCCGGTCGATCCGCTCTTTCTATCATGATTTCTATGGGATCGCGCTGTCTGCCGGGGATGCCCAGCGGATGCTCGATGCCCTGCCTCCTGCTTCCGACACGCCCTGAAATCCGGACAAGGATCGTTTTTTCGTATGATGCAGACAGCCCCGTATCGGCGCCTGAGTGCCTTTCGTCGTGTTCTCGTGGTGGGGGCGGTCCTTGTGTCGGGCAGTGTCTGCCCCGCCTGGGCTGAGGAAAGCCTGCTGCCGGTACCGCAGAGCGTGTCGGTGTCCAATGGCGTGGCGCCCGTCGGGGGCGGCATTCAGATCGTGTGGGATACACGGCCGTCGCCTCTGCTGTTGCGGGCAGCGGCACGGTTTACGACACGTCTGACCGCCATTGCCGGGTCCGCGGGGCAGGGAGCGCCTTATGTGCTGCATGTCTCCGCAGGGCAGGACCGCGCGTATCTGAGCGTGGATGAAAAGGAGCATTACGCCCTGACGACCGCCGCCACGGGCGGGCGTCTTGAGGCGGACGGCCCCGCCGGTGTGATCCATGGTCTGGCAACGCTGCTTCAGCTTGTCCGTGCTGCTCCGGAAGGGGCTGTGGTCGAGCGGATCCATATCGACGATGCGCCGCGTTTTGCCTGGCGTGGGCTGCTGCTGGACGTGTCGCGGCATTTCGATACGGTCGAGACGGTGGAGCGGCAGCTTGATGCGATGGAACTGGTCAAGCTCAATGTCCTGCACTGGCATCTGAGTGATGGCACGGGGTTCCGCGTCGAGAGCCGGATGTTCCCGAAGCTTCAGGACGTGGGGTCGCACGGCCAGTATTACACGCAGGCACAGATCCGCGAGGTCGTGGCCTATGCGGCGGACCGGGGTATCCGGATCGTACCGGAAATCGATGTGCCGGGTCATGCGCTGGCGATCGTGCGGGCCTATCCGGAACTGGCGGCCCAGCCTGTGCCGGATGCGGGAATCAAAGGGGAGAACCTCAACAACGCCGCGCTGGACCCGACCAACCCACAGACGCTGCGGTTGGTGCGGGTGCTGTACGGGGAAATGGGCGGCCTGTTTCCGGACCGGTATGTTCATACCGGGGGCGATGAGGTCGTGGCCTCCCAGTGGACGAAAAATCCGGCCATCGCGGCTTATATGAAAGCGCATGGCTTCGAGACGGCGGCTGCGCTTCAGGCGGCCTTTACGGGAGAGGTCGCGAAGATCCTTGCTGCGCAGGGGCATGTCATGATGGGGTGGGATGAGGTCAGCGAGGCGCCGATCCCGAAGAATGTCGTTGTCGAACCCTGGCGTGCGTCGAAATGGACCGGTTCCGCAACGCGGGCCGGGCATCCGGTTGTGGTGTCTGCGGGGTATTATCTGGATCTGCTGCGTCCGTCCGCCACGCATTATGCGGTCGATCCGTTCGATACCAAGGCTGATGGCCTGACGGCGGACCAGCTTGCGAAATATCCGCCGAAAAATCCTGATTTTTTCGTGCCTTTTACCCTGGATGAGCATGCCGCCCCCCTCGATGAGGGGCAGAAGGCGCTGGTCATGGGGGCAGAAGGGGCGCTCTGGGCGGAAATGGTGTCAGAGCCGATGCTGGAGGCGCGTCTGTGGCCCCGGATGGCGGCACTGGCCGAGCGGTTCTGGTCCGCGCAGTCCGTCCGGGACGTACCTGATCTGGAGCGGCGTCTGCCGGGCGTGATGACCGAACTTGAGGCGACGGGACTGCAGGCGTCACAGCATCAGGAGGCCATGCGCGAGGCGATGGCGCCAGGACGTTCGGGGCCTCTGAAGATTCTGACGGAGGTGACGGTTCCGGTCCGCAATTATGCGCTCAATCATCTTGCGGTATCGAAGGGTGAGGCGATGCTGTCTGCGCCCGTCGCGGTAGCCGATCCGGATGCGTTCGCGGCCATGCGGTTCAATGCAATGGCCCGGCGCTATGTGCAGGGCGAAGCCGGGTTGGCGGCTCCCCTGCGGCAGATGCTCCAGCGCTGGGCCGGGAATGACGCGGCGTTCGTGGCCAGTGCGAAGGGGGTGCCTGTTCTTGAGGACGTCGTCCCCGTGTCCCATGCGGTGGGGCTGCTGTCGCGGGCGGGGCTGAATGCCCTCGACGGGCGGGAGGGTTCGGCCTGGCGGCTGGATGCGAACCGGCTGCTTCAGGATCAGGAACAGGCTTTTGAAAACTCCGTCAGCATGCTGGCGGCCCGGCACAGCGCGCAGCCGCCGGGGGGACTGCTGATTGCGATCCTGCCAGGGGTCCGGGCGCTTCTGACGGCTCCCCGGCCGTAAGAGACGCGGTTATTGCGGGCAGAGGGGTGGATTTCCGGGTCAGGGCGGGGGAGAAGAAGGCATGACACGCTTTCCGATCCTTCTTCTCGATTATGACGGCACGCTGGCGGAAACGCAGCCGGCCATTCTGCGCAGCCTGAAAGAGGCTTTCGGCGCCAGCGGGATTGCCGCCCCGTCTGCGGAGGTTCTCAGGCAGGAACTTACCCGTGGCGGGACGCTCCAGACCCTGTTCCAGGCCATCGTTCCTGACAGCGATGCCCATGATGCTGCGACTTTCGTGCGTCATTACCGTGCGTTCTATCCGGCGGCCGACGTGGAAGAGACCGTCCTGTTCGACGGCGTCGTGGAGACCCTTGCCGCGCTGAAGGAACAGGGAAAAACCCTTGCCATTCTCAGCAATAAACACGCACCCACGGTCTGTGCGAGCATTGCGCGGTTTGGCCTGACATCCTTTTTCACTGGCGTCATCGCCTCGGAGCCGGACTTTCCGCACAAACCGGATCCGCGTGTCATGGAAGAGCGTGTCCTGCCGCTTTTCCCGAAACAGCCGCGCTCGGATTTCCTGATGGTCGGTGATACGGCCGCAGATCTCCAGTTCGCCCGCAATGCCGGGATTGCCTCGTGCTGGGCCAGTTACGGTCACGGGTCCGCAAGCCAGTGCAAGGTGCTGCGGCCTGATATGCAGATCGACGTCTTCAGGAATATTCTGGCTCAGGCCACCTGACAATGGAAGTTCCGGTCAGTCGGTCTTTTCCGGATCATTTGGGGACCATCCCTCAAATGGTGTCTGGTCACGTATCGACTGCATATAAGCCAACATGGCAGATGTTCGATCACCCGTACCCCAGAAATGGACGAACCCCGTGTACTGCATCTGCGGTCGTTCTGACATGTGGAGGTCATTCATTCTGATGGCATGGTTCCAGTAGTAGGAAATCTTTTCTGTCAGAAATGTCAGGTCAACTGAGTGTGTGAGTATGCCGACATAATTGGCAATGCTCTGATCAAAATGGCTGAGGCTTCTTCTGTCCTGCATTTTTTCTGAAAAACGATAGATGCATGAGTGAATGATTTTCAAAATGAAATCGAAGTCTTCAATGCGGGGAATCGAGATTATCCCGGAATTAAATCCGGGGCTATCAAGGTCATATGCTTTGCTCCGGGGGTCCATTTCGAATAATTCGGCCCCAACAGAGGGGCTTTCCTGTAATTTGGAGAAAGCTTCCATTTGTGCTGAAATGGATTTGCTTTTAAATATCGTCTCGAAAGTTTTGTTGATTTCATTGTCTACGACGATATCAGTATCCATGTAGAGCAAAGGGCTGAACTGGTAGAGTGGTTTCCATTCCGTAATTCGGAAGCGGGCCGCGTAAAAGTCCAGATTGGCTTGTCCATGAAGATTCCAGACGTGACATGTGAAAAGCTCTGTCGAAGGACATTGTGTTCGCAGAACCTGTTCTTCCAGATCAGTAACGATCAGGATATCTCCGCTGTATTTCCCGAATTCGGCAAGTGACGCCAGGCTTACTTCCAGGGTGTCCAGGCAGAACTTCCCGAAAGCGCAGAAATAGACCAACGGACGGTAAAGCTTGAAGCGGTGGGGCATCCATAGATCACCCCATAGAACAATCTCGGCGAGATAGCCTTCCCGTGTTCTGCTAACAGGATTTCCACAATGCGAAGTAAAGTTTTCAGAAATACTGAAAATATTGTCACCGACCTGGATCTGGAAGTCTTCCAGAATTTTCATGTCAGACGGTCTGATTTTTCTGCCGGTTTCGTCAATCCATTCGTGTGTCACAAAAAAATGAAGTTTTTCGACTTCACTCTGCGTCAGTAGAAGGAGCCGTTCCCAAGGATTTCGGTGTTCCTGAAAAACGCGGACAGTGCCATCGATATGGGCAGTCAGATAGCCATCCCTGGCCTTGAGGAATGAATATCCGGCTTCATTTAACGGAACGAACGGCCCAAAACCTTCAACTCCCGTGTGGATCTGGAGAAGGTTCGTGTAAAAAGGGTGGCAGTTATCAGTTTCGGCTAATGTCTCCAGTCTGACATGCTGCATGATTCCAGGAATGGAACCTCTGACAACGACAGTTCCCCATCTCGTAAGAAGGCCGCAATACTCCGGTTGATCCTGCATGATTCCGTCTCGTCTTGGTTGTCCGAATGGATGATATTCAGCCATTTTCAGGAATTATCAGACTGGCGGAATAATGTCGATATTCGGCGTCCGTAGCAGGAAGTGCCGACGGCCCTACTTCTGGAAAAGATCAATATATACCCGGAACTACCGGTGATTTATTGTGATGGCGCGGTATTGATGCTGCCGCGCAGCACGAGTTCGGTGTCCAGGATGACATTTTCGCTGCCTGTGGTGGCGGCGCCCAGCAGGCGGACGGCTTCCGTACCCTTGCGTTCGTGGGGCTGGCGGATCGTGCTCAGATCGGCTCTTTCGGCTTCGGGAATATCGTCGAAACCAAAGATCGACACATCCTGCGGGATGTTCAGCCCGAGGGCCCGGATGGTCTGCATGGCCCCGATGGCCACGCGGTCGCTCATCGCGAGGATGGCAGTCGGGCGTTGGGCGCGGTTGAGCAGGTGGCGCACGCCTTCGGCGCCCATGTCTTCGGAATTGATGGGGATTTCCCATGCAGGGACGTCCTCGGGGGCGATTTTCGCTTCACGCAGGGCCAGCATGTACCCCTCAAGCCGCATGGCGATGGTACTGTGAGCGATATTCGCGCGGCGCTTGGCCGTCAGGGGGCCGAAATATCCGTCATGGGCCGTCTTGAGCGACAGGATGCCGAAATGACGATGACCGAGATCGAGCAGGGTTTTTGCTGCCCGGTAAGCTGATCCTCGGTCATCGATTCCGACATAGGGCACACCGTTGAGGCGGGGCTGATCCACGACCACGAGAGGGACGTTGCGCTGCTGGGCCATCAGGACGCAGCGGCTGTCGGGAGCGACGGAATAGAGAATATAGCCGTCCACGGCGGCGTTGCCGAGCGAGACGGGGGCGGCACGGTTGCGGAGGTTGCTGCCGGCGGAGATCAGGGCGAGATCGGTTTCAAGCTCATCACAGGATCTGGCAACACCGTTGAGTACACTCAGGATCGCGGGATCAGAAAAGGCATAGGGCAGGTCTTCGCTGAAAAGAAAACCCAAAGCGCCAGCGCGGCCGGTGGCAAGCTGTTTGGCGGCGGGATCAGGGCCGGTGTAACCGAGCTCCTGGGCGGCGGCGAGGATCTTCTCGCGCAGGGCCGCGGAGAGTTGTCCGGGACGGATATAGGCGTTGGAGACTGTTGTGTGGGAGACGCCGACCTGCGCCGCCACGTCCTTGAGGGTCACTTTGCGGCGGTCGTGGTGTCGGGTCATTGTTCCGGTCTGTCCAGTAACGACACCAGACCCGTCATGTCAGATCCTGACGCTCGCAGTATGGTGTCAGTGCTTTTTTGAAAATCACTGGAAACACCATACCCATTCCCTCCGCCATAGACCAGTCACGGGCGCGGGAGGATTTGCGAAAATGTGTAGTTTTATATCCGCGTCCCTGCCCACCGCACTGGGAAGGGCTATCGGTCCGTCGTGAGGTCAGCCCTGTTTCGGCTTCGGCGCGGGGGCCTTCTTTCCTTGTGGCAGGGGGGTGAACATTGCACGGCATTTGGGGGAAAGCTGATCGATCTTCTTCTTCATGCAGGCGGTGATCTTGGCCTCGTTGGGAATGGCCAGCGTACACAGACGGATGGCGTCGCCCTGACAGGCCTGTTTCTGCTGTTCGCGGGTGGCGGCTGAAGCGCCCTGTGTCAGTGCAAATGTCAGTCCGGTCAGGGCGATGAAATAACGGATCATATGGTCTCTCCTTACCTTCAGGTAAGCGTATGGGAGGTTTCACAGTTTCAGCCCCGAAGCACTTTATCGCAACTGTGACTCCGCTCCGTTCTTCAATAAGGACCGGGCAATTCCGGATTGGGGACTGTCAGGGGTGAAGAATACGGGCAAATCGTGCTGAGGCCGCCGGGCCGGGCGCGGGTTCACTGATGTTGGCGGGGCCTGGCAGTTCTGGGGGTATGGCGCCGGGTTGCAGGCTCATCAGCAGGGCGCGGGCGCGACGGGCGTCCGGTGTGTCGGTCCAGCAGTAGTGGATGGCGCGGGATTCGCGCTGGGATTCGATCAGACCGGCGCGTCTGAGTGCGCCGAGATGCTGGCTCAGCGTGGGTTGGCCGATGCCGGTCATGGTTTCGAGTTCGCTCACGGCGTGGGTGCTGTCGAGCAGGGCCGAGAGGAGCATCAGGCGCTGGGGCTGCGCAAGGATGCGGAGCCATTCAGCCAGTTCGCGGCTTTTCTCGAGGGGAAGCAGGACGGTCATGAACGCTCCCGGGCCATGGGCTGGAAGAACCATTTCGCGCCAGCCTTTTCCACGGCGGCCTGCGTCTGGAGCGGGGGCGCGACCGTGCGCTGCCCTGGCTGCCAGCCCTCCGGCGTGAGAGCACCTGCGCGGTCCACTTCCTGAAGGGCACAGAGCAGGCGCAGCAACTCGGGGATGGAGCGTCCGACGGTGGCCGGATAGTTCAGGATCGCCCGGATCGTGCCGCTGGGGTCGATCACGAAGACCGAGCGCACTGTGGCGCTGTCCTGTGCCGCGCAGTCGAGCATACCGTACGCGCGGGCAACGGCGAGGGACGGGTCCTCGATGATGGGGAAAGGGATCTGGACCCCGAACTGCGTGTTGATGGCCTCGACCCATGCCAGATGGGCCGGCAGGCTGTCGGCCGAGATGCCGAGCAGGGCGCAGTCCCGCTGCTGGAATTCGTCCGCGCTGCGGGCGAGGGCGATGAACTCGCTGGTGCAGACCGGCGTGAAATCGGCCGGATGGGCAAAGAGCAGCACCCAGTGCCCCCTCAGGGCGCTCATGATGAATTCGCCATGGGTCGTGCGGGCGCTGAAATCCGGAGCGCGGTCGCCGATGCGTAGGGTCGGGAGTGAGGACTCAACGGGGAAAGATGCGGTCATGATCCGGTTCCAAAAGCATCGGGGCGCTTGACATGCAACACTTACAATATTAACTTAACAGTTAATGAAAGTGTCGTAAAGACATTCCACAGCCAGCAAGGTAAGCGCCATGCATGACGCAGCAGTCCAGGCCGCGACCGCGCAGATCCGCCGAACCGAGCAAGGCTCTGCGCCTGCGCCGGTTGTCTGCACCTTCTTTGATGAAGCCACCAATACCGCGAGCCATGTCGTTCACTGCCCCGTCACGAAACATGCGGCGGTGATCGACTCTGTGCTCGATTATGACGCGGCTGCCGGGCGGACGTCGCATGGGTCGGCGCAGGCGATTGTCGATTACGTGGTGCGTGAAGGTCTGACCGTGGACTGGCAGCTTGAGACGCATGCCCATGCCGATCATCTTTCCGCTGCCCCCTGGTTACAGGAAAAGATGGGCGGAAAGCTTGGGATTGGTGCGGATATCATCCGGGTCCAGGCAGTGTTCGGCAAGATTTTCAATGCCGGGACGCGGTTTGCGCGGGACGGGTCGCAGTTCGACCATCTGTTCACCGATGGCGAGACCTTCCGGATCGGAGAGCTTCCCGTGACGGTGCTGCATGTCCCAGGGCATACGCCGGCCGACATGGCGTTCGTGATCGGCAATGCGGCCTTTGTGGGCGATACGATCTTCATGCCGGATTTCGGGACGGCGCGGGCGGATTTCCCGGGGGGCGATCCGCGGCAGCTTTTCCGCTCCATCCGCCGTCTGCTGTCGCTTCCGGTCGAGACGCGGCTGTTCCTGTGCCATGATTACAAGGCCCCGGGGCGGGACGAGTATGCCTGGCTGACGACGGTCGGGCATGAGCGGGCTTACAACATCCATGTCCATGACGGGGTGAGCGAGGACGCGTTCGTGGATATGCGGACGGCCCGGGATGCCACTCTGGACATGCCGCGTCTGCTGATGCCGTCCGTACAGGTCAACATGCGCGGGGGGCATCTGCCTGAGCCCGAGGCTGATGGCGTGAGCTACATCAAGATTCCCGTCAACCGTCTCTGATGTCGCACCCCGGCGCGGACTGCGTGCCGGTTTTTTGATCTTTTTTTCCGTTTCTGGAGTTCCCATGCCGACCCGCCATCTGACCGAAAGCTATGCCGTTTCTCCCCAGATTGCCGTGAAGGAAGTTGCGGACCTGAAGGCGGAGGGGTTTCGGACGATCCTCTGCTTCCGTCCCGACGGGGAGGCGCCTGACCAGCCGGACATGAACATGATCGAGGAGGCCGCGAAGGAGGCCGGGCTGGCTTTTGCCGCGATCCCGATCAAGGCCGGGACGGTGCCGAATGAGGCGCAGGTCGCGCAGACGCGGCAGGCTCTGGCCACGCTTCCCGCGCCGGTTGTCGGCTATTGCCGGTCAGGCGCGCGGGCGGGACAGATCTGGGCTCTGGCCGAGGTGGGCAAACGTCCGGCTGCGGAAATCTTTACGGCGGCGAACAAGGCCGGGGTGGATGTCAGCGGCCTGCGGACGCGGATTGAGAGTGTCGCGGCGCCCTCCGTGGCTCCCCGCAAGGATGCGGCCCATTTTCAGGTGCTGATTATTGGCGGCGGCGCGGGTGGCCTGTCGGTTGCAGGGAGTCTGCTCAAGCGCAACAGCCATCTGTCCATCGGTGTGGTCGAGCCGTCGAACGAGCATTTCTACCAGCCGGGCTGGACGCTTGTGGGCGGAGGCGTCTTTCAGGCGGCCCGGACGCGCCGCAAGGAAGCGGACGTCATGCCGAAAGACGTCGTCTGGGTACGGCAGGCGGCCAAACTGTTCCGGCCGGATGTGCGGGAAGTGGTTCTGGGGGACGGTTCGGTCGTCTCCTATGATGCGCTGATCGTGGCGACGGGCATTACGCTGAACTGGGATGCCATTCCGGGTCTGGCGGAGACGCTGGGCAGGAACGGCGTGACGTCGAACTATCGCTTCGATCTGGCGCCCTATACCTGGCAGCTCGTGCAGCAGCTCAAGGGCGGGACGGCGATCTTCACGCAGCCGCCCATGCCGATCAAATGTGCCGGTGCGCCGCAGAAGGCCGTCTATCTGTCCTGTGATGCCTGGAAGCGCCGGGGCGTGCTGGACAGCATTTCGGTCGAGTTCGATACCACCACGCCGGGGCTGTTTGGCGTGAAAGAATTCGTGCCGCCGCTGATGGAATACATCCACCGCTATCATGTCGGGTTGCACACCGGATCGAAGCTTGTGGAAGTGGATGGTCCGAACCGCACGGCGACCTTCGAGCGCAAGGCTGGCGAGGGTGTGGAGCGCGTCGAGCGCAAGTTCGACATGCTGCATGTGGTGCCGCCGCAGAGCGCGCCGCAGGTGATCCGTGAGAGTGCGCTCGCAGGGTCGGACGGGTTCGTTGAGGTCAATCCGGCGACGTTGCAGCATGTGCGTTTCCCGGATGTGTTCGCCATTGGTGACGTGATCGGGACATCTTCGGCCAAGACGGCTGCGGCGGTCCGGGTGCAGGCGCCGGTTGTGGCGACCAATGTGCTGGCGTTCCTGAAACATCAGGCGCCGGTTTCGGAATATGACGGCTATGGCGCCTGTCCGCTGACGGTGGAGAACGGCCGTATCGTGCTGGCCGAGTTCCGTTATGGCGGCAAACTGGCACCGACGCTGCCGAAATGGCTGCTCAACGGTCAGAAGCCAACGCGGCTGGCCTGGTGGCTCAAGAAATATGTCATGCCACTGATGTACTGGGATGGGATGCTCAAGGGACGCGAGCTTATGGTCGCGCCCAAGCCCCTGAACGCGAAGAAGGGCGGCTGAACCGGCCGTGCAGATTGCGCTCGAACTGGTCTGCGGCATCCTTGTGGGGTTTACGCTGGGCCTGATCGGGGGTGGCGGCTCCATTTTGGCCGTGCCCCTGATGGTCTATGTGGTGGGAGTGAAGAACCTCCATGTCGCGATCGGGACGAGTGCGATGGCTGTGGCGGTCAATGCGCTGGCCGGGCTGGTCAGTCATGCCCGGGCCGGGACGGTCAAATGGAAATGTGCGGCCATTTTCGCGCCTTGTGGTGTGGTGGGTGCGCTCATCGGGGCGGCGTTTGGCAAGGCGGTGAACGGGCAGAAGCTGCTGCTCTGTTTTGCGCTGCTCATGGTTGTTGTGGGCGTGCTCATGCTGCGGGGGCGGTGCAACAGGGGTGAGGTCGGGGCGGCGTGCAACCGCCAGAACATGCCGCGCGTCATGATGGCCGGAGCCGGGACGGGCGTGCTGTCCGGATTTTTCGGGATCGGGGGCGGGTTTCTGATCGTGCCCGCGCTGATTGCCTGTACGCGGATGCCCATTCTCAATGCGGTGGGAACGTCGCTTGTGGCCGTGGCGGCGCTGGGGGCGAGTACGGCGCTGAGTTACATGCTGTCAGGCTATGTGGACTGGGTGATGGGCGCGCTGTTCGTCGCGGGCGGTGTGGTCGGCAGTTTTCTGGGCACCCGGGCCGCGAAACGCCTTTCGGGTTCCGGGCCTGCTCTGACGACTTTCTTTGCCTGCGTGATCTTCGCGGTTGCAGCTTACATGATCTGGAGGAGCCTTGCGGCCCTGTAAGGAAGGGTCAGTCGAGGCCGAAATTCGGGAAGATCGTGAAGCAGACCATCGAGAAATAGAACATCACGGCCAGCAGGATGTGACACATATAAAGCGGCGCGATCATGGCGCCGCGCCTGCGGAAGAAGGCCATCAGGACGCCGAAGGCCGCGATGGCGACGGCAAGGGCCACGTTCAGCATGAGGCGGCTGTCACCGTTGCTCAGTGCAATGATCAGGAAGACCGATCCGACCACGGCCGACCCGACATGAAGCGGAGTAAGAAAGCTGAAGGGGCGTTTGTAGCGGGCCGCGAAAATTGCGAGCCAGACACCCATCATCACCGTCAGAGTGAAACATCCCGTCGAAGCATACAGCATCTGTAATCCACCTTGCGCCTGATGTATCCGCACATACTCTCGGAGCCGTGACCGGAATATCCAGAAGTCACCATGTCTTTCAGATCTTGCGAGACAGGTCGCTCCGACTGAATCTCTACTCCAGAACGGTTTTTCGGGCCAGACGTTCCCCGCGTCAGGGCCGGGTGGAGGATGCGGTGGGGCCATATGTGAAAAAATAATACCGCCTCCCGGTATGCGGATTTTGCAGGTTTCCTTTCTGTTTCGATATGACATACTGGCGATACGGAACGGGACGGGAGGATACAGCGGGATGGATCTGGGAACACGCCTGCGCTTTGTCCGGACGGCCAGAAACCTCTCCCAGCGTGAACTGGCCAAACGGACCGGCGTAACCAATTCCACCATCTCGCTAATCGAGTCCGGGGACATGAACCCTTCCGTCGGGACACTCAAGCGTGTGCTGGACGGGATTCCCGTGACGCTCGGGGAGTTTTTCAGCATTGCTCCCGAGGGGAGCGAGAAGGTTTTCTATCACGCGGATGAACTGGTCACGTTCGAGCAGGGGGGCGTGATCTTCCGGCAGGTGGGGGCACCGCTGTTCGGCAGAAGCCTTCAGATCCTGCGCGAGACCTATGCCTCCGGCGCCGATACAGGGGCCGCGGTCTATGCCCATGAGGGTGAGGAAGGTGGATTCATCCTGCGGGGACAGGTGGAAATCACGGTCGGAGACAGGCGGGAACTTCTGGGGCCGGGGGACGCCTATCATTTCGACAGTCGCCAGCCCCACCGTTTCCGCTGTGTCAGCCCCGAGGGCTGCGAGATCATCAGCGCCTGTACACCCCCGACGTTCTAAAGCCTCCTGGGCTCGAGTCCTGCCCGCTGGCGGCGCCGTCCGGTCAAAAAAGCGGGAGGTGTGTGGCTTTCTGACGTCTGTAGCGTTCTGACCGCTGGCGGGCCTGACCGGGGTGTGGTCTGGGACAGACATGCGCAGCGGAGAGCCACGGACATGCCAGACCGTCCGTATTCTGAGAGTCATGACAGTCGCCGTCGGTCCAGATGCCGGCACAGATCCACCCCGATAGCCGGTTCTTTCAGGAAAGGGCTGGCCGTGGGGGCAATGTTCTGTGTCTTTCTGGCATGCGCGCCGGTTTCCGCGGAAACGGTGACGCGGACCCGGGATATCTGTCCGGCCCGGAAGACGACCTTACAGATCGGGACAAAAACGCTGGCGGCGGCGGTGGCGGAACTGTCCCGCAAGACGCAATGCCCCGTCCTGATGGATTCCGCGCTTTTGCAGGACGGGAACAGTATGGCGCTTCAGGGGTCTTACACACCGCGTGAAGCGCTGATCCGTCTGCTGGGGAATGCAGAACTCGATGTGATCGAAACGGTTCAGGGGCTGGCCGTCATGCCTCTGACCTATCGCGCCGCACATCGCATGGACCACGCCATGCGGATGTAGATCAGGGGCGGGATTTCCAGACCCGCCGCTGGAGCAGGAAGGTCAGGAGCGCCATCAGGACGAGATAGCCGAGGACGTAGACGCCGATCCGTCTGCGCTCTGACCGGTGCGGGTGGGCGACCTGATCGAGAAAGACGGAGACGTCGCTGGCCATCTGTCGGGAGGTGGCGGGGGTGCCGTCGGGATAGGTCAGCATACCGTCCTGAAGCGGCGGGGGCATACCGATATGCTTCCATTTCAGGGCGGTGTTGTAATAGCGGCCGTCGTCGAGTTTCACGCCCGCAGGCGTCGGGGCATAGGACAGCAGGATCTGTCTGATCCTGTCCGGACCGCCGGGGAGAGTCAGGGCCAGTCGCGAAAGATCCGGGGGAAGCAGACCGTGATTGGCGAGGCGCCCCAGCGCTTGGTTGGGATAGGGCGAGAGAATGGGATCGGAAGGTGTCGCGTGGCGGGTCTTCGGGTCCCCGTTGTCGTCCACGCCGTCTGGCAGTTCCTGATCCGCGGCCCATTTGCGGATGTCATCCGGGGAGAGACCCACAGCAGCCATGTCTCCGTAATCGACGTGTTCCATGCCATGGCAGGCGCTGCAGACCTGCTGGAAAACCATCAGGCCGCGCTGGGCCGGTGTGCTGGCTGAGGCTGTGCTGGCTGCGACAAGAGGCACGACGAGGAGAAGGGGGCTGATCCAGCGGTTCATGACGTCATCTCCCGTTCGGAGGCCAGCGGCATGACGAGGAGGAAATGGATGAACCACCATCCCATCGCCAGACGGCTGACGATCAGCCATGTCTCGGTGGGGGGGTGCATGCCTGCGATGCCCAGCAGGATGAAGGCGGCGAAGGCGAGGGGCAGCGAGAGCCGCACTGCCGGGCGGCGGGTCGCGGTTCGCGTTGGGGAACGATCCAGCCAGGGCAGGGTGAACAGGACGGCCAGACTGCCCACGGCCAGAACGAGTCCTCCAAGGCGGGAGGGCACCGCGCGGAGGATCGCGTAGAACGGGGCGAAATACCATTCGGGCCGGATGTCGCGGGGTGTGACGAGTGGATTGGCCTGAACGTAGTTGTCCGCGAGGGTCAGGAGGTCGGGCAGGAAGAAGACCAGTCCGGCATAGACCATCAGGAACAGGCAGAGCGCGAAGCCGTCCCGGCTGGTGTAATAGGGGTGGAACGGCAGGGTCTGGCTCGGGCTGACGGGCTCGACGCCCGAGGGGTTGTTCGATTTCACGACATGCAGCGCTGCGACATGCAGGGCGATGGCGCCGAGGATTGCGAAGGCCATCGTGAAATGCAGCACGAACAGGCGATGCAGGGCGATGTTCCCCAGTGTCTCCCCGCCGAGCAGAAGTTCGGAGAGCGGGCGGCCGATGAGGGGAATGGTACGCATGGCATTGAGCACCACCGTGGCCCCCCAGTAGGACATCTGGCCCCAGGGCAGGATGTAACCCGCGAAGGCCGTGACCATCAGCATCAGCATCAGGCCGAGGCCCGTCAGCCAGAGCAGTTCGCGCGGGGCCTTGTAGGAGCCGTACCACAGCCCGCGCCCGATATGGATGTAGAGGCAGGCGAACAGCATGGTTACGCCGCCCATGTGCAGGCTGCGCAGGAACCAGCCCGAGGGGATCTGCCGGTCGATGGCTTCGACGCTGGCGAAAGCCTGTGTGATGTCGGGCGTGTAGTTGATCGCAAGGAACAGGCCGCTGGCGATCATGAAGGCCATCGTGACGATCAGGAAAGCACCAAAGCTCCACAACGCGTTGAGGTTGCGCGGCATCGGGAAGGCGACATATTCGCGCCGAAGGAAGCCCGTGACCGGGAAGCGGCGTTCGAGCCAGCCGGGGGTTCTCTCAGGTGAGGGCATGTGGTCCGGTCCTCAGATCTGCTGGATGTCGGACATGCTGAAGCCCGGATCGCCCGCGCTGTGGCCGATGCGGATTTTCGTGTCGGAGAGAAAAGTCACGGGCGGGACGGGCAGATTGTAGGGGGCAGGCGCCCGTCGCAGGACGCGGCCAGCGGCGTCGAAATGCGAGCCATGGCAGGGGCAGAAATAGCCGCCCTTCGCGTCGGGGGTGGAGCCGGGTTTCTCGAAGGAGGGCACGCAGCCCAGATGCGTGCAGATCCCGATGAGGATGCCATAGTCCGGACGGACCGAACGATGCCAGTTCGTGGCATCCTTTGGCTGCTGGAGGACTTTCGAATCGACGTCCCGCAACGCGGCCATGTGTTCGGGGGCCTGAAGGGCGGCCAGCATCTGCGGGGTACGGCGCTGGATGAAGATGGGCCAGTCCTGCCACTGCACGGTCATGTCCTGCCCGGGGGCGAGGGCGGACAGGTCAACCTCCAGCGTATTGTCGGACAGGGTCGTGGCGGAGGGATTTCTCAGGCTGTTGAGAAACGGCGCGGTCAGCGCGCAGGCGCCTGCGCAGCCCAGAACGACGGTTCCGGTAGCCAGAAGATCGCGCCGTTTCGTGCCGTCCGGGGAAGGGGGCGTCTCGCTCTGGACCATGCGGAACCTCTGCCGACTGCGCCGGACATCCGGCAGGAAAGATGGCGGCAGGATAGGCGGCTTTGGTGTTTCGAGAAAGGCTGGGGGCGGTAGCTTTCGGACAACGCCGGGGCTAGTGTTTTTCAACTGCTACGGCGATGCAAACTCCGGAGGGCTTCGGGACATGAAAACGGGACACGGCTTCAGGATCATGCTGGCGGCCCTTCTGACAGTGGGGCCGGTGCTGGCGGCTTCAGGCCGGGCGGCGGATGGCGCAGCACTGTACCGGGGGAAATGCGCGATGTGTCACGGACCTTCGGGAGCCGGTCGTCCTGGGACGTTCCCACCGCTGGCGGGGCGCCTCGATCAGATCGCGGGCAGTCCTGAGGGGAAGGCCTATCTGGCGGCGGTTCTGGTGAACGGACTGCATGGCCCGATCACGGTGAACGGGCAGTCCTACAAGGGGTTCATGCCTTCCTTCCGGGCGCTGTCCGATGACGACATTGCGGCTGTTCTGACATATGGGGGCACTCTGGGGAGTGGCGGGACGTCCGCGGGGCTTTCCGCTCAGGATGTGGCATCCGTCCGGGCCACCCCGATGGATGCGGCTGCGGTTCAGGGGAAAAGGGCGGCGCTTCAGGCCAGTCATGTGATCCCCTGAGGAAAACTGGACATATTTTGTTGCCAAACAAACGCAAATGCGTCTTGTAACAGTCGATCCATATCTGAATAGCTGCGTTCAGTCAGGGATGATGCCAGCCGGTGAAATGGCCAGAGAGGGGAACGACCATGTCACAGTCCGTAGTGTCGCATACTTTACCGCTAAAGAGCATTCATGTCCCCGCACGGGACCGGACGACTGCCCGGGCACCGGGCCGTCCCGTCAATCTCAGGCTGAAGGACAATATTCTCGCCGCCATCGCCCAGGTTCTGGTCGAGGAAGGATATCAGGGCCTCACCATCAGCCGCGTGGCCAAGGCCGCAGGTGTCTCGACCGCCACGGTCTATCGGCGCTGGCCCACGAAACAGGCGATGTTCTTCGATGCGATCCGCCTGTGGCGTGACGATCTCACCCCCCAGATCGATACGGGCAGTTTTGCCGGGGATGTGGATGAACTGATCGCGGCGCGCGTCCGGTTCCTCGCCACACCGCTGGGCCGCACTTACGGGACCCTGCTGGGTGAGGCCGTGCATGACCCCCAGTTCGGTCAGGTCCTGTGGGAAACGAGCGTCGCACCTGCCCGCGCCCAGATGGCCCTGTTTCTTGAGCGCGCAAGCCGGCGTGGCGAGAAAGTTTTCTGCCAGGATCCGGATACAATCCTCGACATGCTGCTCAGCACGATCCACTTCCGCGCAATGAACATGCTGGGACGCGAGCCCATGAATACCGAGAAGAACCTTCAGGAAATCCAGTCGCTCGCGCACTGCCTGATTTCCTGCTGATCCGTCCCGGGGTTTTCAGAAGCCGTAAGAGACGCGGCCGCCGATGAAGCGCGGCGGCCCGGGGATGTAGAAATAGGTTGTCGTCGCCATACCGCCGCTCTCGAAAAAGCTGCGGTTAAGCAGGTTGGACGCATAGACCGTGGCCTCCCACTTCCCCGACGAGGGGCGCAGGGTCGCATGGGCGCCGAGCAGGAAATAGGGCGGCAGGCGATAGAAGCCGGTCCCGCCAACCGCGATCGCCTGACTGCCGCGATACGACCAGTCCGGCCCGATATCAAAGCCCAGCCCCGGCGTCAGCGCCTGTCGCCATTCCGCCTGACCGTTCAGGGTCAGCTTGGGCTGGCCATTATCCACGCCCGCGAAATTGTTGGTGATCGCGCGCCACACACCCGTTTTGGCATAGGCTGCATTGGTCGCGGCGCGGTTGACGTTCAGGAAGTCCTGATAATTGCCGCGCTGCCAGCCGATATTCTGCGTCACGAAAACATGGCGTACGGGGTGCAGTTCGATCGTGCCCTCAAAACCCCAGCTTTCGGATTTGGGAACGTTCGTGATCTCGCTCAGCGGTCCGTAATTCGGGATCAGCACCGTGCCCACGACCTGCTGGTTGTGGAAATCATTGTAGAACGCCGCCCCGTTCAGGCGCAGGACATTGGGGATCGGATCGCTCTTGAAGCCGAGTTCGTAAGTCAGCACCGTCTCGGGGCCGAACGGGTCGAGCTGGGCCTGGATCTGGGTATTGTTGGCGCTGAAGCCACCGGGTTTGAAGCCCTTGCTCATCTTGTAATAGACGAGCGTGCTCTTCGTGGCCTGCCATGACACGCCTACCTGCCCCGCAAACTGCGCCGAAGCCGTGCTTTCGCCATGGAACGCCGTCGTCTTGCCGCCGAAGATTTCTGACGTCAGGCCGGGCAGGCTGCGGTCGTCGATTTCATGCAGCAGACCCGCGAACAGCGTCACGTTATGCGGCAGGCGATAACTGATATGGCCGAATTCGGACGTGCTCTCCTGATTCATGGAGAAGGACGTGGCCATCATGTAACCGCGCGCCGCATAGTCGGTATAGTCGAAGAAGAAGCGCTGTTTCATGCGGCTGCGCTGGTAGAATGCACCGACCACCCATTGCAGACGGCTGTCGGGATTGCTGGACCCCAGACGAAGTTCCTGCGTGAAGGCATTGGCGCTGATGGTGCGGTAGGTATCGGCTTCAGAGCGCGACGTGCCGTCCTGATCGGTGTATTCGCCCTGCCGTTCGGTCTCGAAGGCCGTAACAGAGGTGAGTTTCGCGAACCCGAAATCATGATCCATATGCAGGTCCCAGCCCCAGAACTGGTTGTGCTCGCTGGGTTTGAGACCTTCCGGACGTCCGATCAGATTGGCGAACTGTGGCCGTGAGGACCATTCGGCCTGTGTCTGGCCGAGCCGGGGCAGGCCCGTCGTGCCGATCAGGCGATGGATGGCCTGACTGGTGACGACCTGGCTGTTGTCCTGCACGAAATGGCCGGAGAGCAGGATCGTGGTGCGGTTGTCGTCTGAGTGCCAGTGCAGTTTGCCGCGCAGGGCGTAGGAATCCGCGTCTCCGAGATGGGCGCCGTTCTGCGGGTCGGTCTGCCAGCCGCCGCCCTGCCGGATCTGCCCGGCCAGTCGGAAATCCAGCCCCCTGGCGATCGGGCCGGAAATATAGGCCTCGCTGCGGCTGCGGGCGTAAGACGCGATGTCCTGACTGGCGCCGTAATGCCAGGTGCTGGTTGGATCGGCGGTACGAAAGCGGACTTCGCCGCCCGTGTCGGACTGCCCGTGCATGGTGCCGACCGGTCCGGGGGTGACGGTCGCGTCCGCCAGATCGAACATCAGTCCGCTCGACATGGTCGAAAATGCGAAAGGCACGTCATCGAAATAGGTCATGACGGTGGGGATGTTGTTCTGGGTGAAATCGTTGAAGCCGACGCCGCGCAGATAGAAATTGGTTGAGGCCGTCCCGTTGATGGACTGGATCGTCAGGTTGGGCGCCACGCGCTCCAGATCACGCAGGGTTACGACGCCGCGTTGGGTCAGGCGGTCGGCGGTGAGGCGTGTATCGGCGTCCGGGAGGTGCTGGGCGGCGACAAAAGCGAAGTCCGTCCGGCGGGCAGTGACGGCGATCGTTTCGGTGTCACGGGCCTGGATGGCGTGTGGGGCTGCCGGATGGGGGAGGGGTTTCGCGGCGGTGTGGTGAGGCCCTGCATGATGGGGCGTGCGCGCCTTGCCGGCCAGCGGCTTCGTCTCCTCCGGCGGGGCCGCAAGGGCGAGGGAGGGGCCAAGGAGACCGGCGCTCAGGAGAAGGGCCTTGCGAAACGTCATAAAAAGGGCGGATCTCCTGAAAGGGACGGTATCAGTGGGGGCACCCTGCCTGAAAAAGAGCAGGAAAGCCCGAAAAAACACCGTGCTTATATGGCACGCGCGCATCGGAGCCAACGACCACGCGAAATGGTTCTCAAGACGAAAGATTTCACTTGAACTGTTATGATATAACATAATAAGAGGGCTGCTTCGATTATCCTTCGCTCCTGCCGTCTTCCTGTCCGGAGGTTTCATGCCGTCTTTCGTGTCTGCCCGTTCATTTCTTCTGCTACTGGGCTGCACTACCGCCCTTGCCGATTCCGCATTTGCGCAGTCGGTTTCGTCCTCCACTCCGGCTTCGCAGGCGGCAACGACGCCTTCCGCAGCACAGATGGATGATGAGACTTCCGCCGCCCGTTCCAGCTTCGGTCACGCTGATGACCAGCATGGAACGACAACGACGGAAACCAGTCGTACGGGGGCGGATGACATTACCGTCAACGCTCATCTTGAGCGGGCCCGCGCAGCCCTTCAGCCGTCCACGGGTGCGACCACCTATAATTTCTCGCGGCAGGCCATCGAGACCAATCCCGGCGGTGACAATGCGGGGCTGAACACGCTGCTGCTTCAGGCGCCGGGTGTGGCGCAGGACAGTTACGGACAGATCCATATCCGTGGCGACCACAACGAAGTGCAGTTCCGTCTGGATGGTGTCGCCCTTCCGGAAGGCATGAGCGTTTTCGGGCAGACGCTCATGACCCGGTTTGCACATTCCATGTCGCTGACGACCGGCGCGCTGCCGAGCGAATACGGTTTCCTTCAGGCCGGTGTGATCGATATCAATACCAAGAACGGCTATTCGGACGCTGGTGGTGATGTCTCGATCTATGGCGGTGCGCGCGACTATTTCTTCCCGTCCGTGCAGTTTGGCGGTCATCACGGCAAGTGGGACTGGTTTGCGACGGGCGATTTCGTGCACAACCGTGTCGGCATCGAAAACACAACGCCGAGCTTTAATGCGATCCACGATCTGACCAACCAGTACCACTTCCTGGGTCATGGTCGTTACACGGTCGATGAAAACACCCGGATCAGCTTTACGGCCGGTGTGTCCAATGCCGAGTACCAGCTTCCCAACAACCCGGGGCAACAGCGTCAGTTCGCCAATCCATCCTTCGTCAATAGTGACCTGTCGCAGAAGCTGTACGGTAATGGCGACAGCTCAAGCCTGACCGAGCACCAGAAGGAAATTACGGATTTCGGCATCCTGTCCCTGCAGAAAGACATGGGTAAGCTGAGCTTCCAGACGTCCGCCGTGCTGCGTTACAGCTCGCTGCGGTACTCGCCCGATCCGCTGGGCGATCTGGTCTATAACGGTATTGCCCAGCGTGCGGCCCGTTCGGTTTTCTCAACGGGTACACAGTCCGATGCGACATGGCAGGCCGCCAAGGATCACACGGTCCGCTTCGGCTACCAGATCTATGTGGAACGAAACGTTTCCAAATCGGATTCAACCGTCTACCCGCAGAGCGGCGAGGATGCTGACGGGGAAGCAGTCTATTCCGACAATCCGCTCACCATCCATGACGGCACGGGCCGGACGGGCTGGATGTACGGGCTTTATGCGCAGGATGAGTGGCGTCCGCTGAAGAACCTGACGATCAATTACGGTCTGCGGTTTGACGGCGTGGATGAATATACCCATTCCAAGCAGGTCAGTCCGCGCCTGAACATCGTCTACAAGCCCTGGCATGGCGGGACGTTCCACGCAGGCTATTCCCGTTACTTCACGCCGCCGCCGTTCGAACTCGTGGGCGGCACCTCGCTCAACAAGTTTGCCAACACGTCCGCGGCTCCTGGAACATTCCAGAACAGTAACGTGAAGGCCGAGCGCGACCATTACTTCGACGCCGGCTTCTCGCAGACAATCCTGCCGGGCTGGCATGCGTCCTTTGATGCGTATGTAAAGCTCGCGAAAAACATGATCGACGAAGGGCAGTTCGGTTCCCCGGTCATCCTGTCGGCGTTCAATTATCGTCGCGGACAGGTGCATGGCTATGAATTCGCCACGGACTACACCCGCGGCGCCTTCAGCGTGTATGGCAATTTCTCCTGGTCGCGGGCCATCGGCAAGGACATCACCACGGCCCAGTGGAACTTCGATCCGGACGATCTGGCCTATGCCAGCAAGCGCTGGATCCATCTGGATCATGACCAGCGCTGGACCGCTTCGGCGGGTGGAAGCTATTCCTTCTTCCACCGGACCGGCCATCCGCTGCGCCTGTCCGCCACGATGGTCTATGGCAGTGGTCTGCGGGCTGACGGGGCAACGCCGAACGGGGCTTCCGTCCCGCAATACGCGACCTTCAACCTGTCACTGGTGCAGTCCTTCAAGGATCTGTTCCAGGTTCCCTTCCTCAAGCGCACACAGCTTCGTCTGGACGTGACCAACCTGTTCGACCGGACCTATCTCCTGCGTGATGGCAGCGGCATTGGCGTCGGTGCGCCGCAATACGGCCTGCGCCGCACGATCCTGACGGGCATCGATCAGCGTTTCTGACCCCTGTCCTGACGGACCGGAAGCTCCGCCAGGGAAGTTCCGGCTGCGAGGCGTTCAGAGCAGCGCCTTGTACCGGATTTTTTCCAGTGCTGCGGGAATGTCCATGACCGGCACCGCTTCACACAGAAAATCTCCCTGCACGAAATCACATTCCATCTCCAGAAGCGCGCGCACCTGAGGCGCGCTTCCGATCCCCTCGGCCACCACCTTGCGCCCAAGACTGTGAACGATGTCGATCACGCCCCTGATGATCGCCGCATCCGTTCCATGACGTTCCAGCCCGGCTACAAACGCCCGGTTGATCTTCACATAGTCGAACGTGATGGTCTTGAGATGGGTCAGGGACGCAAATCCCGTACCGAAATCATCAAGGGAAATCTGGACACCTTTGCGGTGAAGGGTATCCAGTTCCTGTTCCACCTGCCGATGGTGGGGGCGGCAGAAGATGTTCTCGGTGACCTCGAGGGCCAGGGTATCGAGTGGAACATTCATTTCGTCTGCCAGAGTGGCGATCTTGTGAAAGAAATCGCCGCCCTCCAGATCGCAGGACGTGATGTTGATGGCAATGCGTTCGAAGCGGATGTTCTGGTCGTGAAGCTGGCGGATGTCCTGCATGACCCGCTGCGTGACGAAACTGTTCAGGGCCAGGGTCAGTCTCGGGTCTTCGAAGATTTCAGGGAAATGCTGCGGGGAAAGTACGCTGTGTTGCGGATGGTCCCAGTGCAGGAGGGCTTCGAAGGAAATGCGGCCCGGTATCCTTAGGGAAAAGATGGGCTGATAGAAGACTTCGATGCTCTGGTTGCGCAGCCCGGTCTGGACGCGTTTGCGAAGACGGGCCGCGAGATCAAGTTTTTCTTCCATGGCGGAATGATATTTGCGGATGCGGTTTCGCCCGTCTGTCTTTGCGGCGTAGAGAGCGAGATCGGCGCATTTCAGCAGCGTCTTTTCCCGTGCATCGGGCAGTGGAACGGAAATGTAACCGATGCTGACGGTGCAGGCGTGGGTCATGGTCCGGTTGCGAAAGCTGAAACGCATCTGGCCCAGGATGTCCAGGAGGGTCATTTCAAACTGGGACGGGGCATTGCCGGTCATGAGGATGGCAAATTCATCGCCGCCAATGCGTGCGATGAAACATCTGTCGTTCTGGAACGACTGGAGTTTCTCGGCCACCTTACGCAGAAGGCGGTCACCGGAATCGTGGCCTGACGTGTCGTTGATGGTCTTGAAGGTGTCGATGTCGAGGAGGGCCAGGCAGATATGGTCGGCTGTACTTCTGCGCAGCGTCCGGCGCAGGGTATGGGAGAAATGCTGGCGGTTGGAAATCTTGGTCAGGAAGTCGGTATTGACCGCTTTCTGAAGATTCTGGCGGCTGGATTTCAGGTGGTTTTCAGCCTGTTTGCGGGCTGTGATGTCAAAGCGGATGGCGACATAGCTCGTGACCTTGCCGCTTTCCGAAACATGGGGAACGATGGTTGTATCGACCCAGTAAAGGGCGCCGTCGCGACGGCGGTTGCAGATCTCGCCATGCCAGACATGGCCCGAGGCAATGGTCCGGTACATCTGCCGGAAGAACTTCTGGTCGTGCTGACCGGAACGCAGCATCCGGTGGTCGTTGCCGATGAGTTCGTCGCGGGTGTAGCCGCTGATTTCCTCGAAGCGGGTATTGACGGAAAGAATCCGGCCACGGGTATCAGTAATAGCAACAATGGCGGAGCAGTCCAGAGCGTGGAGGACGAAGTCATCACGGGTACCCTGAGGCCAGTTATTTATATAATTCAGGCTTCTCCTGAAATCATCCTCTTGTTTTTCCATCACTCAGGTTGACTCTCTCGATAGGAGACCTGAGTGATGCCATACAATAATTAAACGTTCGTTAAAAGACTGTCATGGCATTTTCGTATCGGTTTTTGCGGATCTGTTGCGGAAGTTTTCTTTATGTCTTGGAGAGGGTGTTGGTTTTTATTTGATGTATTTCAGTAGAAAGGTTTTTCAACGGAAAGGAGAGACGGCCTGATCATTTGATTGTGTCCATGGTATATCCTCTGACCGGGTCCTGCGCGCGATCAGAGGGTGTCCCGGCTGTCTTCTGACGGGGCTAGAGTTCGGCCCACTGGCGAAGCAGGTTATGATAGGTCGAGGTCAGGCCCAGGACCGCCGGATGGCTGTCGGGAAGGGCTTTGCGCGTCTCGATGATGGAGCAGTCGAATTCGTAGAGCAGTCTGCGTTTCGTGTCGTCGCGGACCATGGACTGGGACCAGAAGAACGAGGCCCAGCGGCTGCCGCGTGTGATGCGGTTGACGCTGTGCAGACTGGTCGAGGGATAGAGGACCATGTCGCCAGCGGGAAGCTTGACGTTCTGGGTACCGTATGTGTCCTGGATAACGAGTTCGCCGCCGTCATACTCGTCCGGGCCGGTGAGGAAGAGTGTGGAGGAGACGTCCGTGCGGATGCGCATTCCGGCGCCGGGGATGGGGCGGATGGCATTGTCTACATGGGCATCGAAGTGCATGCCGGTGTCGTAACGGTTGAAAAGTGGTGGATAGACGCGCAGGGGCAGGGCGGCGCTGTTGAAGGTTGGATTGCGGCCGAGCGCGCGCAGGATGAGTTCGCCGAGTTTGCGACATTCGGGGGCATCCTGCGGGATCTGGAGGTTCAGCTTGGCCTTGGCGGACTGTTCCCCGGCGGTGACGCGGCCATCGGTCCATTCAGCGGCTTCCAGCGTGCGGCGGCAATGCAGGACCTCCTCGGCAGTCAGGACGTTGGGGATATGGATCAGCATGGCGGCGGTCCTGATGATGAGAATGACTCTTATCTGAGTCCATAAGACTGTTCCTGCATGCATGCAATTGTGTGTGACGCCGGAGTCCGTCTCCATTGACAGGCCCTCCCCGGAGGGGAATTAAGGGGGGATGGCACCTTCCTATCCCCCCGTCGAGCAGCGTCTGAAGCAGGCGCATGGTCATCTGGCCAAGATCATGACCATGCTGGCAGAACAGCGGTCCTGCGAGGATGTAATCCAGCAGATTCAGGCGGTGGAAAGCACGGTGCACAGTGCCAAACGGCTGATGATCCAGGAGCATGTGGGGACCTGTATCCTCGAGAAGTTCGCAGAGGGAGATCTGGATCTTGAGGGTGTAAGGCAGGAATTCGCGGCCTTTTCGCGGTATCTCTGACGTGAAACGGGAGATGATCCGGTTTTTCGGTCTGCTGCCGGTCTGCATGGGCCTGTGGGGAGGGGGGTATGCGGCGGCGGCCGGGATGAGTGCGCCGCTGTCCATCCATGATGCGATTGCGGCGGCCTGGAAGACGGACCCGGTGCGGGCCGAGCTTGAGGTCAACCAGGATTCCGCGGATGCGCGGGCAAAGGCGGCGCAATCCTGGTTTGCGGGCGGACCAACGCTGACGGGCGATTATTATGATGACCGCATCAGCGGGGACAACCATGGGTATGTGACCTGGCAGGGCGGGGTCTCGGTGCCGCTGTGGCTGCCGGGGCAGGGCACGGCGACCGAAAACGTGGCGAAGGCCGAGGCGAAGACGGCGACGGTCCGGCTGGATGTGGAGCGGATGTCGGTTGCGGTGCGGGTCGTGGATGCGACGGGAGCTGCGATCATGGCGATGCGCCGGCAGACGGCGGCGCTGGCGACGGTGGCGGCGTTGAGGCGGATCGAAGCGGACGTGCGGCGGGCCGGACATGCCGGGGAAATCGCGGTGTCGGACCAGCAGGCCGTGGAGGCGCAGCTTGCGCAGGCGCGCAGCGAAGCCGACATGGCGGCCGAGGAAATCGAGACCACGGCGAGCCAGTTGCGGACGCTGACGGGCCTGCCGGGTGTGCCGGACATCACGCAGGCGGATGAGCACTGGCTGGCACTGACACGGGCCAATGATGCGCGCTGGATCGAGGATGTCGATCCCAGGGTGCGGGCGACGCATCAGGCGGTGATTGCGGCGCAGAACCAGATGAAGCTGGCGCGCAAGAGCTTCATGCCCAATCCGGAAATCGGCGTTGATGCGATTGATCAGGGGCAGTACCAGAGCCCCTGGGATACGCAGGTGGGTGTCAATCTGCGGGTACCGTTGCCCAGTGCGGTGACGAATACGCCACAGGAATCTGCCGCGCGGGACCGGATGGCGGCAGCGACGCGGCAGGAAGTCGAGGCGCGGCGTGCCGTGCGCAACGAGATGGCGCAGGTGCGGGCACATCTGGCATCGACGACGGGCGCGTTGTCTAATTCGCGGGTGGAGGCGAGTTCCATGCTGCGCCGGGCGGACGGGATGGAACGGTCCTGGCGGGTTGGCGAAACGCCGCTGATCGAGGCGCTGCGTGCGCGGATGGATGCGTATCGCGCGCTGCTGGATCTGAACCGTGCGGAAATTGCCTGGCATGCGGCGGTCATCCGGATGGGTATTGCGACGGGGACCATTCCATGAGCCGGTTTGTGCGTTTTCTGGTCTGTGGGGTGGCGGTATGCGCTCTTGGGCGTGCGGGTGCGGCGGAGGCGTCGGGCTGGATGCAGCCACTGACGCTCGGGGCTGAGGCGCAGGAAGGCGAGCATCTCCAGACTGCGGTGGTGCGGCAGGGGATGCTGCATGACACGGTGTCGGCGCTGGCGCGGGTGAGTGCGGATCTGTCCCGGGCGGTGGTGATCCGCGCGAGCGGGGACGGGAAGGTGACGGCTGTGCGGGTGACGCCGGGGCAGACGGTACAGCCGGGTCAGGCGCTCGTCGATTATACGGATCATTCGCTGCATGTGCTGCATCTTCAGATGGAGCAGGATCAGGCGGCTCTGGCATCTGCGAAAGCGACGCTGGGGGAGGCGGAACTGGCCTACCGGCGCGGGCAGTCACTTGTGGGCAGCACGGTCTCGGTCGGGGAAGTGCGGCGGCGTCAGGCGGCAGTGCAGCAGGCGCGCAGCATGGTTGTGGCGCGGGAAGCGGATATCGGGCTGATCGAACATCGTCTGACGGAGGAGTTCACCTCCGTGACGGAAAAGATCGTGCAGGATGAGGCGTCGACGCTGATTTCGCCGGTGCGGGGTGTTGTGCAGTCCATCCAGACGTCCGTGGCGTCGGATGTGACGCCGGGGCAGGCTGTGGCGACAGTTGTGGATCTGTCGGCTGTGTGGATCGTCGCGGATTTGCGACCCGATGAGGTGTCGCGGCTGGAGAGTGGCGGGGGCGTGATGGTGCGGCCATCCGGGAACGCGCGGGCCGAGCCGTTTCAGGCGAAAATCACGACGATCGATGGCGTGGCCGATCCGGTGACGGGGCTGGTGCGGGTGGTGTGTGTCGTGGATCGGCCGGTTGCGTTCCTGCGGCCGGGGATCATGCTGGATGCGGCGCTTGAGACCAGTGATGCAGTCAGTGGCATGATCGTGCCGTCCAGCGCGGTGCAGACGATCGAAGGGCATGATCTGGTCTATGTGCAGACCGGCGAGGGCCAGTATGCGCCGCGTGAGGTGCGGGTGCGGCTGGCTACGGACGAGAATGTAGTCGTGCAGGGCAATCTGCGGGTCGGGGACAGGGTGGTGACGGAGGGCAGTTTCGCCCTCAAATCCATATCGCTCGTCAGCGGGCTGGATACGGACTGATCGGGTTTCATGCTGAGTTTTTTCCAGTCCAACCGTTTCGTTCTGCTGGGTCTTCTGGCTGCGCTGATGATCGGCGGGGTGATGGCCGTGCCGGGGCTTCCGGTCGAGCCGGTGCCGGATATTTCCCCCAAACAGGTCATGGTTTCCGTGACGGCGCCGGGGCTGGCGACGGAAGAGGTTGAGAAGCTCATCACCTTCCCGGTCGAGGCCAGTCTGACCGGTATTCCGGGTGTGACGGATCTGCGGTCCGTGTCGCGGACGGGGGTGTCGGCGGTTTATCTCCAGTTCGATGACGCGACGGATATTGATCTGGACCGGACGCGGGTTTCGGAGCGGTTGCAGGCGGCGCGGGACAGCATCACGATGCCGGGCGTCAGTGTCTCGATGGGGCCGCTGGCGACGGGCATGGGCGAGATCATGCAGCTTCAGATCAAGGGGACGGGACGTTCCCTGATGGAGCTGAACCGGCTGATGACCTGGACGGTTGTCCCGCAGCTCCGGCTGGTGCCGGGTGTGGTGGACGTGAACGTCAATGGCGGGGCGGTCGAGACGTATCAGGTGGCGGTCGATCCGGCGCGGATGCGGACGTTCGGTGTGTCGGTCAGCGAGATCGCTCAGGCTGTGGATGCGAACAATGCGTCGTCCGGTGGCGGCTGGATTGCGCATCATGCCGAGCAGAACGTGGTTGTGGGTCGGGCGCTGGTAGGCAGTCTGGCGGATTTTGGCGCCATTCCCGTGAAGATGGGGGCGGGCGGCCATGTGATCCGCCTGCGGGACATGGGAGTGGTGTCGGCCGGGCCGCGCACGCGGCTTGGGGCGGTAACGCGCGACGGGCAGGGCGAGGTGGTTGTCGGGGCGGTGATGATGCAGACCGGGGCCAGCTCGAATGCGACGCTCGATGCGATCAGCCGGGCCCTGCCTGCGATCCGGCAGTCCCTGCCCTCGGGTGTGACGCTGGAGCCTTATTACAGTCGGGCGACCCTGACGGGGCAGACCATCCATACGGTCAAAGAAAACCTGCTGATCGGCGCGGGGCTGGTGCTGTTCGTGCTTGTCGTCGTGCTGGGGGACTGGAGGGCGGCGCTGGTGATCGTATCGGTCATTCCGGCGGCTCTGGTGGCGGCCATGGCGGGGATGCGGCTGTTTGGCGTGTCGGCCAATCTGCTGAGTCTGGGAGCGATCGATTTCGGGATGATCGTGGACAGTTCGCTTGTGGTGGTGGAGCACATCATGGTCGAGCGCGCTGCCACGCGGGAGTCGAAACCCTTTGCCGAACTGACGGTGGATGCAGCAAAGGCCGTGGTGCGGCCGGTCAGTTTCGCGATCTTTGTGATCGTCATGGTGTATCTGCCGGTGCTGACGCTTCAGGGCATCGAGGGCAAGATGTTCCGCCCGATGGCGCAGACGGTCATCATGGCGCTGCTGGCTTCGCTGGCTTACTGCTTCGTCTGTGTGCCGGTTCTGGCGGTGCTGGTGATGCGCAACAGTCCGCCGGATCGGGAAACCTGGTTCGTCCGGACGGTCCGGCGGTATTATGAGCCGGCGCTGCGCTGGACCGAGCATCACAGCGGGCGGCTGCTGATCGTGACCGTGGGCGCTTTTCTGCTGGCGGTGCTGGTTGGAGGGCGGCTTGGCGGGGAGTTCGTGCCGCAGCTTGAGGAAGGATCGCTGGCCCTCAATGCGATGCGCCTGCCCGGTGCGTCTCTGACGACGGTCCTGGAAGGGGTGACGGAGGAAGAGCGGATCCTGCGCTCCTTTCCCGAAGTTCAGACGGTTGTGAGCAGCACGGGAACGGCGGCCATTCCCACGGACCCGATGGGAACGAACGAGACCGACACCTTCATTTTCCTGCGGCCGCGCAGTATGTGGAAGACGGCCACGACGCAGGCGGGACTGGTCGAGAAGTTCAATGCTGCCCTGCAGGCAAGGCGGCCGGAAGCGGCGTATTCCTGGTCGCAGCCGATCCAGATGCGGATGGATGATCTGCTGGCGGGTGTGCGGACGCAGCTTGCGATTTCGGTTTATGGTGATGACCTGTCGGAACTGGACCGGATTGCGGGGCAGATCGTCGAGACGTTGCAGACGGTGCGCGGTGCCGCCGACGTGGCATTGCAGGGAAGCGGGACGGTGCCGTTCCTGCATATTGACGTGAACCGGGATGCGGCGGCCCGGCTGGGGGTTTCGGTTCCGGATATCTTGGCAGTCGTGGAGGCCGTGGGCGGTCATGTCGGCAAGCCGGTGACGGTTCAGGGGGCGATCATCCCCACGCAGGTCCGTCTGCGGGAGGATGCGGTCAGTTCGCCGGATCGGATCGGTCACCTGCAGGTGCGCCGGGCGGACGGGCAGGGCTGGGTCCTGCTGTCGCAGGTGGCGGATATCGTGCTGTCGGACGGGGTATCGCGGATTGACCGGGATAATATTCACCGGCGGGTGATCGTGCAGGCCAATATCCGCGGGCGGGATGTGAGTTCGTTCGTGTCGGCGGCGCAGAAGATCGTGGCGCAGAAGGTGAAGATGCCGCAGGGCTACCGGATGGTGTGGGAAGGGCAGTTCCGCAATCTCCAGTCCGCGCTGCATCGGCTGTTCATCGTCGTGCCGGTAGCGCTGGCACTGATCTTCCTGCTGCTGGTGGCGGCACTGGGATCGTTCGGGGCGGCGGCACTGGTGTTTGCCAATCTGCCGATGGCGGCGACGGGGGGCATTCTTGCGCTGGCGGTGCGTGGTGTTCCGTTCAGTATCGCGGCAGGGATCGGCTTCATTGCGCTGTTCGGGGTTGCGATCCTGAATGGTGTGGTACTGATGAGCCAGATCCGGGTGTTCCGGCAGGCGGGCATGGCGGCGGCAGATGCGGCGTTTCAGGCAGCGCGAAGCCGGTTGCGACCGGTACTGGCAACGGCGTCCGTAGCCAGTCTGGGTTTTTTCCCGATGGCGTTTTCGGCTGGATCGGGGGCGGAGGTGGAGCGGCCTCTGGCCTCGGTTGTGATCGGGGGACTGATATCCTCCACGCTGCTGACGTTGTTCGTGCTGCCGACGCTGTACGCGCGGCTCTTTGGGCGTGAAAATCAAAGCGCCCCGGACGAAGAGTGAGCCCGTCCGGGGTGCGGACCCTTACTGGAAGGGCAGGTAGCGGAAGTCGAAGAAGATCTGGCTCATGCTGGTATGCGGATCGCCGCCGATGCCGGACCAGATCTGCCGCCGCGAATAAGCGAGCTGCGTGCCGGCTTCCACTGTGCCGAACCTGCCTTTGAAGAAGCGCCACCAGCCGCCAATCGTGATTTCGGACACGCTGCGGGTGTTAGCGCTGCAGGACAGGGTGGAGAGTTCCTGCAGGCAGCCTGCATTGGAATAGCCGGGGTTGCCGTAGCCGTAAGAGCCACCATTCTGGTTGAAATAGGAATGGCCGACGCGCTGGGTGCCGAAATAGCCGTAGACGTCGATGCGCGGGTTGGGATGCGCGATGACGCCAGCCTGTGCCTGCACGCCAAAGAGCGGATCGGGGCTGCCATTGGCCTTGAGGGTGGCGTCAGGCAGCAGGACGGACCCGTAGCGGTTGATGCCCCAGCCTGCCAGCCCGGCCATGCGCAGTTCCACCTTGCCGGGGATGAGCGGCAGGATCATGGAGCCGCCCGCGCCGCCACCGATGGCGGTGTTGTTATGGCCGGTGTTGCCCATGGTCACGCGGTCATGGGGGAAGTGCAGGATGCCTTCCATTTCGTAATGGCCCCAGACGGGATCGTAGGCGACCTTGCCGATAACGTCAGGGGCAATTTCGTTGGAGAAATTGGCCGTGTCGTTGGTCAGGCCGACGCCGTTCTCACCGATCGTGACGGTCGATCCGTTCGGCATGGAGACCGCACCATTGCTGTTGGAAAATCCTGTGGTGTCATACAGCGTGGCAGGGTTTTCTATCGAAAGACCGGTCCACAGGCGGTGATGGAAGAAGTCCTTCACGATGCGGACCTGCCACTGGCGGGACCAGGTCTGGCCGGCAAGCATGGAGGCTTCGATCGTTTCCGGAAGGCTTTCCTGTCGCGCGACAATACCCGCACGACCCGGCGTCAGGAGGCTCCAGGCCTGCCCGCCGAGGAAATGCCAGCCTTCCTTGTTGTCGTCATAGGCCAGATAGGCCTGACGCAGGCGGAAGGAATAGCTGTTGCTTTCATACGGATCGGTGGTGACGGCGCCGGCTCCGAAATCGGATTCGAAAAAGCCGGAGATCGTGGCTTCGGAATTGATGTTGCCGCGCGCCAGCAGGGACAGGCGGCTGTAGCGGGCGCCCCCATCGAAATTGTTGGTGTGATAGCGCGGCTCGTTCGGATACGGCATGTCCTGCCAGAAATTGAACGTGTCCGACGCGACATGGCGGTTTTCGAGCACGGCAGCGGTATCGACGAAGCCGCCGAGCATAAGCGTGACGGGACCGAGATGGAAAACGCCGTGATCGCCGACGGCGCCTGCGGCCTGTGCGCCGAGTGTTTCACGCGGATGCGGGCCGACGCCGTTTTCGGCGAAATGAACGACAACGTCCTCGGCGCGGTGGCCGACGACGTCGAGTTCCGAGCCCTTGTCTGTATCGACCAGGCCACGTCCCGTAGGGGAGAGGGAGACCCGGGGGGGGCGGGGGGGGGGGGGGGGGGCCGGCGCGGGGGGGGGGGGGGGGGGGGGCCCCCCCCCGGCTCCTGTCCGGATGTGGCGGTCATCTCGGCGGGAGACGTCCTGAACTGCGGGGCTTCCGCTGTCCTGCCGCCATGACGGCGGGCGGAGACGGTGGTGATCCGTTCGGCATGCTCTGCCCGAACGTCACTGCGTGCGTCGGGGTGGGCCGCAGCGAGCTGTCCGTCATGGGGCGAGGCCGCGTGGGCGGCGGAGGCGCCGGATGCGTGGTGTCGGGCGATTTCCGCTTTCAGGAGGGCCATGTCGTGAT
This sequence comes from Gluconobacter sp., assembly GCF_047722525.1. Taxonomy (GTDB): domain Bacteria; phylum Pseudomonadota; class Alphaproteobacteria; order Acetobacterales; family Acetobacteraceae; genus Gluconobacter. Next base: position 101,928 of record NZ_JBDNYY010000005.1, on the reverse strand, counting down.
TGATGGCGCGCTGTTCTTCCTGCACATGGGCCTGTGCTGCCTGAAGGCGGCTCATTTCCTGTTCCATCTTTGAAACGATATCATCGTCGGCCCGGGCTTTCGTACCAAATAGGAGGACGCCCAGGGTCGTTCCGAGAAACAGATATCCGCGTCCCGATAACCGCAGGGAACGCAGGGTGCGGAAGGTGAGCAGTTTCAATTAATTCCCCCATGTCAAAAGATGTCTTGAACATGTGCATGAACTTGCGCGGGATAGCTTCTAAAAAGATTTTCAGGGGCGGGAGTGCGGCTGGACGGTGGAAAATCCCGTGGATGCCCGGAAAATATTCGTGATGGTTCCGTTGCGATATCACGAGAATGTGAGGGCATTTTTGCGCTGCTTCTCCTGTTGTCCCTCTAGGCAGGAAAGGTCGCGCAGCGGAAAACGGATAATAAAAAACGCGATTATATCGTGGATCTTCCCGGGAATACGGAGGGACCTCTATCGGGAACTTCAGGTCTGTTTTCTGGCGGGGGAGGAGGGACTGCCCGGGTTCTTCGGAGGTGTCGTTTTCCTTGGGCGCAGGGTGGGTGTGATCTGTTACTGTAAGGAAAAGTATCAGATCTGTTTTTTCGTCCTGTGTTGAAGGAAGGGGGCGGAAAGCGCGGGTATTCCGTCTTCACCGCACCGTCCGGGTCAGGCATGCTGAACGGATGGAAACGGGGAGGCGTGCATACACCTCCCGGAATAGGGGGTAGTGATGAAAGTTGCTCTGGGACAGTTTGCCGTTGCGCCGGACTGGGAGACCAATCAGCGTCAGTGTCTGGATCTGATCGAGGAAGCGCGGGCGGGCGGAGCCGAGCTTCTGGTTCTGCCGGAGGGTATTCTGGCGCAGGACATTAACAATCCGGAACTTCTGCCCAAGACGGCGCAGCCGCTGGATGGTCCGTTCATGGAAGGACTGCGCAAGGCCAGTCAGGGCATTGCTGTCGCAGGCTGTGTGAATGTTCCGGATGGGCAAGGACGGTTTTACAACACGCAGTTCGTGCTCCAGGACGAGGCATTCATTGCAACGTATCGCAAGCTGCATCTGTATGACGCCTTCAGCATGAAGGAATCCCAGCGGACCTCTCCGGGGCTGGAACTGCCGCCCGTGGTGCAGATCGGTGACATGAAGGTGGGTCTGATGACCTGCTACGATGTCCGTTTTCCGGAGCTCGCGCGTCATCTGGCGCTGGCGGGAGCCGAGGTGCTGCTGTTGCCTGCCGCCTGGGTGCGGGGCCCCGGCAAGGAGCGTCACTGGGAAATTATGTCGGTGGCGCGGGCGCTGGAGAACACCTGCTATGTCGTGGCCGTCGGGGAATGTGGGCCGCGCAATACCGGTTTCAGCATGGTGGTCGATCCGCTGGGCGTCGTGACGCTGGCATTGGGGGAGTCTCCAGCGCTGGGTTTTGCGACGCTGGACCGCGAGCGGATCGCCCATGCGCGGCGGGTCCTGCCGGTGCTGGAAAACCGGCGTTTCGCAGCACCGGTTCTGGCTGAACGGTAAAAGGGGACAAGGGCCTGTTACGCCTGGCGTTCAGGCGTGTTACAGTTCGTTTCCGGTAACCATTGCTGTAGACGAACGATGAAAAACCTGACTGCGTGGAGTGTGGGTGCGGCGGCACTGTTGGCCGGGCTGGGTGTTATCGGGCTGAGCCTGAGGCAGCCGCAGGTCATGCAGACTTCCGCATCCCGGCCGGATCCGTGCAGCACGTCAAACACGGCGGGACAGCACCCCGAGGACTGTCATCATTCCGGTGGGCATTTCGTGTATGCCTCTTCATCCCATGACAGGTCTGACGATGGTCGGTCCGGCCGGGGTGGGGAGGATACGTCCTCTGCGGGGCATGCCGGATTTGGCGAGGGCGCGGCCGGGCATGGGGGCGGAGGCGAATAGCGCCTTCTCGTGGTTCAGCTTCGCCGCGTGATCTCTGCGCCCCGGCCGGACTGGACGGCTCAGGCGGAGCGGCTGGGATATCATTATTACCGCAATGCGGATGGCAGCTTCGCATGGCGTGAGGATGTCCGTTACGCATTCGATGCATCCGCGCTCGTCCGTATCCGCAGGGTTGCCGAAACGTTGCATCAGCTCTGTCTGGCGGTGGTGGACGAGGCGGTCCGGCAGCCCGGAGGGCTGGATGCGTTTCATATCCCGCCCGCTGTTCAGGATGTCGTGCGGGAGTCCTGGGCGCGGCGTGATCCGTTTCTGATCGGTCGTTTCGATCTGGCATGGTGTGGAGGGCGGCTCAAGCTCATCGAATACAATGCCGATACGCCCGCGACCCTGCCGGAGAGTACGCGGATGCAGGCACTGTGGCATCGGCAGAGAGGTGGATCGCATGGGCATGCGCCTCTGGACGCACAGGCACTCGTCGATCGGCTGGTGGCGCTGCGGCGGTCGGGACGGATTGAGTCCGTGGTGCATGTCGTGCCCTATCCCGACAATATCGAGGACACCACGCATGCCGTTTATTACCGGCAATGGGCCGAACAGGCGGGGCTGGAGGCGGTTCATTGTGAGCTGCGGGATCTGGAAATCACACATGGGGGGCAGCTTCTGCACCGGGGGCGGATCGTCCGGAGCATGATCCGCATGTATCCGTGGGAGCTGATGTTCAGGGATTCCGGTGCCCGACATCTGCGGAATTGTGGGTGTACGTTTCTGAACCCGCCCTGGACGGCGCTGCTGTCCAACAAGGCGCTGCTGCCAGCATTATGGAAGCGCTATCCGGGGCATCCCAACCTGCTGGCGGCAGGATATGCGCCCGAGGATGTGCTCCGCGAACGGCCGGGGCCTTATGTGGAAAAGCCGATCCATGCGCGGGGCGGCGAGAACGTGCGCGTCATGGTGGGGGATCGTCCGGTCTGTGCCGAGGAAGGGACCTACGGGGCGTATCCGAAGGTCTATCAGGAATTTGCCGATCACCGGATTGATGGCGTAACGGCGTCAGTCGGGGCATGGATGGTGGGAGACCGGTTTTCCGGCCTCACCATGCGCGAAAGTGCGGACCCGATCGTGCGGCACACATCTCCGATCGTGCCGCATCTCGTCCGGGAGCCGGGACGGTTGCGCGGACTGTTCAGCCCGCGCTGACCGACTGTCCGGGATCGCGGGGTCAGAACTCCGAGACGACCGAGAAGAAAGTGCCGCGACGCTGGCCGTACTGGGCCTGATAAATGCCGACGCCACTGCCGTCGCGGAGCTGGTAGCGTTTGTCGAACAGGTTGACGACATCGGCGCGGACCTTGATGTCGTGTCCGAACGGCACCTTCGTGAAGGTATGCTGATAACCGATATTGAACACGTCGTATTGCGGTTCCTTGTACAGATTGGCGAAGCCGCTGCGCAGACCGTAGCCATAGACGAAATCGATATAGGCCATGTCATGCTTCGTGGTCCAGGAAGCCCCGGCCGTGGCGGTGAATTCGCCCTGATGGTCCAACTGGATCGCATGCTTCTTGATGTAGGCCAGTTCAACCAGATCGAACTGGTACTGTGCCGAATTGATGTCGCGGGCCGATGTTTTCACATAGGAAAAATTGCCGAAGAGCGACCAGGGTCCATGCCGCCAGGAACTGCCAAATTCGGCGCCATAGACGCGTCCGCGCTTGTAGCTGAAGGGTGCAAGGATCACCGCGCGACCGAACTGCCCCAGATCGGTAAGATCATGGGCCCATTTCGCATAGGCATCGAGCGTGATCTGGAACTCTGGTGTGATACGCTGGAGGATGCCGCCATCCACGTAGTGTGATTTTTCGACCTTGGTCGCGTCGTTGATCATGTTCGCGGCGGCATTGGTCGTGCCCGCGAATCTGGCCAGCGTGGAGGGGTAGACATATTGCGGTGACGGGGGCGCGAAATAGCGGGAATAGCCGAGATGCAGGGTCGTGTTGCGTGTCGGCTTCCACACCATGTTCGCGCGCGGGCTCAACTGGCCTTCATTGTCGAAGGAGGACGCGAAACGGTCGTAACGGATGCCGTAATTGAAGGTCAGGTTCTTGGTGATCTTGTATTCATCCTGGATGTAGGCACCCGCTTCGACCGACCAGTTTCCCGTATTGTCGATCAGGCGCACCGGGACGTTCGAACTCTGGTTTCCGGCCTCATCGACGGGGAATGCCAGCGTGTTGGTGTCAAGCTTCTCGGAGGTGTACTGGCCAAGCAGGCCCGCGCGTAATGTGTGATGGCGCGCGATCTCGTAGGAGAGATCGAACTGCATGCCGCCGGTTGTGAAGTCGTTGACTTCATGCTCGGACACGCCCTGGTAGATCAGGTCCCGGTCACGATCGGGCGTATAATCAATTCGCCCGTAACGGAAATAGGGCGAGGCCTGAAAGTTCATCTTGTCTGTTGTGCGCTGATAGGACAGCACGGCGTAATAGTTCTGTTCTGTTTGACTGTCGTTCAGATTGGCCCAGTTCATCGACGGATCGTGAGGATTGACGCCGGCAGTGTCATAGATGGTCGTGTAATCCGGGCTGTTTACATCGAATGTCTTGAACGAATTGGGGATCTCGAAATCCGCATAGGAGGCGCTCGTCAGCAGCGTGACGCGGCTTGCATCGTCAATATGGTAGGAAAGGTAGGAGAAAGCCTTTTCCTGTTCGGTCACGTCGTGAACGGCCCGGAACGTATTGCTGGGGTTCTCGATACCGATATTGTTGCGGGTGAAGGACAGGGTGGTGAAGTAGTCCAGCTTTCCGTGCTGCCCACCAAACTGGAGGGAGGGAACGAACGTGTTGTAGCTCCCGCCATAAAGCGAGACCTGATTGTGTTTGAGGCTGTCGCCCGTCTTGGTGGTGACATCCACCACACCCGCCGTGCGGAAGCCGAACTGGGCCGGCAGGGTGCCGGTCAGCAGATCCACGGACTGGATGATCCGTGTGTCGAGTTCCTGTCCGAAACCGTTCAGTCCCTCAGGCAGCAGCACGCCGTTGACGCGATAGGTCAGGCCGCCATGCTCGCCGCGGACATGCACCTCGCCATAGCTGTCCAGCACGACACCGGGCACGCGCAGCAGGATCTGGCTGAACGCGGCGTTCTGGCCCCCGGGAGTCGTCGTGATCTGCCGCTGGTCGATGTTGTAATCCACCGCGCCAAGCCCCGGGAAAATGCGGGCGCGTTCCCGGTTAAGATGACCGACGACGTTGATCTGCTCGGAGGCGGGTGTTTTTTCCGAGGAGGCAGGCGCCTGGGTGACGGCCGCTTTCTTCGTATGCCGGGGCTTGTCTTCGGGAGCGGCTGCATTGGCGACGTCTGTTCCGAGAAGAATCAGGCTCACGGCCATCCATCCGCAATGACATCCTGCCAGCAGTTTGCAGGCATGAGGCCGTTTCTTTTCGGATAGTAAACTGCCTACAGAATAGCACTTGCTATATTGTTGGCGGTGCGTGAGCGAATGTCTTCGCGCGGAAGGAAGCATGAAGGGCAGCCTGCAAAATACGTTTCAGCCATCGGAGGCCATGGGGGGAGTCTACGTTAAAGCATCCATGCCATTGTATGCAATATGCTATATAAATGAGTCCCTGGCATTACAGGATGCTCTTTGAGCGGTTGGTCAATAATCTTGGGGAAAACTGCGGAACAGCACCTGAAGATCGCAGGCGGGATGTTCGCCGTATGTCGTAAAGGAGGACCGGACGCTGTCTGTTATCGGGCTCTGGCTGGAATCGGATGGCACGGATGGTGGACTGCATTGATACGATTGCGGAAAAATAGATTCATGGAATGAAAAAAATCATATGCTTGGCCGTCCCTTCGTCCCGAAGGCCGTGATTCATTTTGGCAACGGACGTGTTTTTACGGTGGTCGCCGAGCCTCTGGACGCGCAGCACCCGTGTGACGGTTCCATAATCCTCGATGCCCAATTGCTTGAAAAACCCTTTCTGTCGCGAAGAGCGTCATGGCAGGGAGCGTGCTGGTAGCGTGACGACCGTGCGCAGTGGCAGCAGAGGGTGCTTCAAAGCTATCACATCAATTGTCACATAAAATCGTAATATATCACAGATAAATGTGTTCTAAATCCCATAGATGATGTTATGGGTGCTCATCGTTTTTATCGTTCGATGATCCGTCACGCTGTCTGGAGGGTGTTCAATGCGCCAGGAGTTCACCATCGGAATCGACAGTGGTTCCACGACGACGAAGGCTGTCGTGTTCTCGCCGACCGGCGCCATCATGGGGACGGGGCGGCGCCGTGTCGCACAGCATATGGGCCGGCCTCACCATGTTGAGCGGGACATGCACGAAGCCTGGGAAGCTGTGACTGGCTCGGTTCGGGATGCTCTGGCGGATGCCGGGCTTGAGGGTTCGGCCATTGCCGGCATCGGCGTGACCGCGCATGGAGATGGCGTTTTCCTCCTTGACCGCTCAAGTCAACCGCTGGGGCGGGGAATCATGTCGCTCGACAGCCGGGCTACGGCTCTGCACGAGCGGTGGCAGCGCGATGGCCTGTCCGATCTGGTTCTTCCGGTGGCGGGGCAGCGTCCCTATGCCTATTCGGCTAATACGCTTCTCGCCTGGATCCGTGAAAACGAGCCGGAGCGTTATGCCGCAATCGGGTCCGTTATCTTTGCGAAGGACTGGATCCGGTACTGCCTGACGGGTGAGATTGCGACGGATCTGACGGAAGCCAGCACCTCTTTCACGGATCTGCATACACAGGACTACAGCGATGACCTGCTGGAAATCCTGGGGTTGCAGGGCATCCGCCGGGCGCTGCCGGATATGCGTCTGTCCTGCGACAGCGGGGGTGTTCTGACAGCTGAGGCCGCGGCGCTGACCGGCCTGAAGGCCGGGACGCCCGTATCGGTGGGGCTGCATGACGTCACGGCGGCAGCCGTCGGGATGGGGTATACGCAGGCTGATGATCTTTCCGTCACGGCCGGAACATTCTCGATCAATGAAGTGTTCCGGGATCGTCCGGTCATCGGGGAAGGCTGGGCCTGTCGCGCAGGATATCGTCGTGGTCTGTGGAACTGCATGGCCATTTCGCCAGCGTCCTCCAGCAATCTCGAATGGCTGGCCAAATTGCTGCGCCCTGAAGAACAGGATGCAGCCCGACAGCTTTCGGCGGAAATGGAAAGCCGCCTTTCACAGCCGGGCGGACGTCATCAGGTTCCGCTGTATCATCCGTTCCTGTTCGGCTCGCCCTATGAAGCACCGGCCAGCGCCTCCCTGTTCGGGGTCCAGTCCTGGCATGATCGGGCGGATCTGTTTCAGGCGATGGTGGAAGGCACGATCTTCAATCACCGCGAGCATGTCGATGCGCTGCGTCAGACTGGCCCTGTCCGCAGGATTGGCGTGTCAGGCGGAGGAAGCGGGCAGCCTGTGATCGCCCAGATGTTCGCCGATATTCTGGGGGCGGATGTGGAAATCCCGGAAGTGCGGGAGGCCGGCGCGCTTGGCGCGGCCCTGACGGCCAGTGTCGCCATCGGACGATATGCCGATCTGGAGGAGGCCGTCTCTGCCCAGACCATCCCGATGCAGACTTACACTCCCCAGATCGAACGGCGGCGTACTTATGAAGGGATTTACCAGCGTTATGTTGCTCTGACCCAGGCCATGCGGCCTTTCTGGTCGGATCTTTATGATGGCGGAACAGCTCAGGCAAAGTCCGTTACAGAGCCTGTTACGGTGGAGGCGGGCGCTGTCCTGAACTATGCCGCCGTTGGCTTTGTGCCGCAGGAGGCGCGGTCATGAAGGGGCTTGCTGCCATACCGGATAATGCCACGTTCGACGTGGCGATCATCGGAGCCGGGATCAATGGTGCGGGCCTGTTCCGGGAACTGACCTTGCAGGGACTGCGTGTTCTGCTGGTGGACCGGAATGACTTCTGCTCTGGCGCATCATGCGCGCCCTCACGTCTGATTCACGGGGGCATCAAATATCTTGAAACCGGCGAATTCCGGCTCGTGGCGCAGTCCACGCTGGAGCGCAATCTGCTGCTGCGCAACGCGCCGCATGTGGTCAAACCGCTGCCGACCGTCCTGCCGATCCGGTCCTGGTTCGGCGGTATTGTGCCCTCGTTCCGGAAGTTTCTGGGGCTGGGTGGGAAAATGACTGATCGCGGCGCGCTTGTTCTGGAAGCGGGTCTGCAGATTTACGATTTTCTGGGACGTCGTGCTCGCGTAATGCCCCGTCACAGCCTGTTCCTCAAACGCAAAACCCGGCAGGAATGGCCGCATATGGCTGCGGATGTCATGGCGACGGCCCAATACTATGATGCCGCTATTACACAGCCGGAACGTCTTGGTTATGAATGCGTGCGTGACGGTCTCGATGTTGGTACGGACTGCGCGGTTTCGACCTACACGGTGCCGCTGTCCTTTGCGGAGGGTGTGCTGGCGCTCCGGGATGAAAGAAGCGGCGAGACGCGCCATGTCCGTCCGCGGATCATCGTCAATGCCGGGGGCGCATGGATCGACCGCATCAATGCTGTTCTGGGTCATGCGACCCGCTATATCGGCGGGACGAAAGGCAGTCACCTTCTTCTGCGTCATGAGGGGCTTCTGCGGGAACTGAATGGCCGCATGATGTATTTCGGAACGCCGGACGGACGTATCTGTCTGGCCTATCCATTCTATGGTCATGTACTCGTCGGCTCCACTGATCTGCGGATCGACGATCCGGACAGCGCCGTCTGCACCGATGACGAACAGGACTACATGCTGCGTATGCTCGGTGACCTGTTCCCGGGATTCCGGTTTGGCGCGGACGATGTGATTTATCGCTACAGCGGCGTGCGGCCGCTGCCTGCGACGGATGCAGCCGATCCGGGGGCCATCAGTCGCGATCATATCATCCATGAGGACGTTCTGGACGGCATCCCGATCCTGTCGCTGGTCGGCGGAAAATGGACGACGTTCCGAGGGCTGGCTGAAGAAACCGCTGACAGGGTGCTGGACATGCTGGGGGTAGCGCGTCGGCTGTCCACACAGGATTTTCCAATCGGTGGCGGTCGCGACTATCCCGCGCCCGAGCGGTACACGGCCTATCTGGACGCATTCTTCGTCACGTATGGCCTGCCGAGAGCCCGGGCGGCTCTGCTTCTGGAGCGCTATGGGACGCGGGCGCGGGCCTTTGCGGTGTTCTGTCAGGAAAAGCCGGATGCGCCGCTGCGCAGCCTGCCCTCCTATACGCGCCGTGAACTGGCATTCATCGCTACTGATGAGTTGGTGCGCACGCTGTCAGATGTCCTGTTCCGCCGCACGCCGATCGCCCTGAGTGGTCTTCTGACGCCGGATATCGTGCGCGAAGCAGGCGCCGTCGTGGGGGAGGCGCTGGGCTGGAGCGCGCAGGAGACGGAGCAGCAGTGCCTGCTGACCTGGAAGGAAGGGCAGGAACGCCACCAGTTGAAGGGTGAACTGCCCGCAGCATCGTTTTTACACACAGCCCTGAGGGCATGAACCATGAACCGTTACGAAGAAAAGATTGCGCGCATGGTCTCCGGTCAGGACAGCCGGACCGATTTCATCCTCGCGGACGCCAAGGATTCCGACATGGCGGCTGGTATCAGCGCCACGGGCCTGCATCGCCATTCGTCTCCCGGCCAGGAAAAGCGCTCCCGTTTCCGCACGCGGCGCGACTATGTCGATGTGATCAGGACGATCCTCGATCAGGATATCGTGGATATCATGCTGACATCGGCCTCGATCCTGGAGACGCTGATTCAGGAAGATGCCTTTGAAGGCACGCGCATCCAGTCTGCCATCCGCGCCAATGACACCACCGATCTGTGGCGCGTCCGGGGCGGCAGTTATCAGACCCAGAAATCGGTTCCGTTCCGTTCGGCCTCCCTGAAGAAAGCACAGACCAATCTCGGCCTGTATTCCATGACGTTCAACGGCGACGCCGATCAGGACAGTCTGGCGCTTGAGGAATTCGCCCGCTTTCGCGAGGAAGCGGCAGAGCGGCGTTTTTCGTATTTCCTGGAAGTATTCAACCCCAATGAAGGGCGCATTTCCCATGCCGATCAGGGCTTCTTCCTCAACGACATGATCGTCCGCTGTCTGGCGGGGCTGCGGCGCGAAGAACGGCCGGTTTTCCTCAAGGTTCCGTTCAATGGGGCGGAAGTGTTGACGGAACTCTGTGAGTTCGACCCGTCGGTGATTGTCGGCATCATGGGGGGTGGAAGCGGCACGACCCGCGACTGTCTGGAACTGCTGCATCAGGCCCAGTGCTGCGGCGCCCGTGCCGCCCTGTTCGGTCGCAAGATCGTGGACGCGGACGACCCCGTTCTGCTGATCGAAGCCATGCGCAGCGTGACGGACGGCGCCCTGTCTCCCATGGAAGCCACCCATGTCTATCATGAGAAAATGGGCAAGCGCGGCCTGGTCGCAGGGCGGGGCGTGGAAGTCGATAGTGTGGTGACGGAAACCGTCCTTCTGGAGCGGGCGGCGTGACGTTCGCGTGAGGGGTGGGGAACTTTTCTGATGTATCATTACTTTTGACAATAATAACGTTTGTAGTGTTATTGTTTAGCGTTAAAGTGTTCCGGATATCAGTAGGGCTGGGAGAATCGGCATGAGCATTCAGCCAGTTGGGCAGTCTTTCGGGAGGTCGGTTGTGGGTCAGAAGAGCGTCTGGATCGGGACGAACTGGAAGATGAACAAGGGGCCGGCCGAGGCGGTTGCGGCAGCGCGGGCGCTTGAGTCTTTCCGACCACCCCCGGGGGTGCGCTCGTTTGTGATCCCGCCGTTCACGTCCCTGCGGGATGTGTGTTCGGTGCTGGAGGACAGCGCGCTGATGGTGGGGGCGCAGAACATGCACTGGAAGGACAGCGGCGCCTGGACCGGGGAGGTTTCCGCGCCGATGATCGCCGAATGTGGGGCATCCCTTGTGGAGATCGGCCATTCGGAGCGTCGGCAGCATTTTGGCGAGACGGACTGGACGGTGAACCTGAAGGTGCTTGCAGCCCTGCGGCACGGTCTGCGGCCGCTGATCTGCATTGGCGATACGCTGGACGAGTTTGAGTTCGGGGTCTCGCCCGAAACGCTGGCGCGGCAGACGAAGATTGCGCTGAATGGCGTGGCCCAGAAGGATCTGGGGCAGGTCCTGATTGCGTATGAGCCGGTCTGGGCCATCGGATCGGCGGGGCGTCCGGCAGAGGCGGCGTTCGTGTCTGAAATCCATACGAGACTTCGGGCCGTGGTGCGGGAAATCGCGGGCGAAAGCGGGGTGCGGATTCCGCTGCTTTATGGCGGTAGCGTGTCGCAGGCGAATATCCGCGATTACGTGGCATTGCCGGATGTGGATGGCGTGTTTGTCGGGCGGGCGGCCTGGGAGCCTGCGGATTTCATGAAGCTGGTGAACAGCGTGAGTGGGCTGGTGTCCCGCAAGGCGGCAGCGTGATGACCGCCAGGGCGGTTTGTTGCGGTTCCGTATCCTGTTCCGGCCGGCGGAACAGTCTGACTGAACGTTAAGAGACGGAGAACGGTCATGCGTATTGCGATTGGTGGAGACAGTGCCGGTGAAGGTCTGGCGCGGCTTCTGGTTCAGCATCTCTCGGCACTCGGGCGGCATGTCGTCATTGACATGTCCCATCCCGGGCACGAGCGGGGCGAACTGTATTCGGAACTGAGCGAGCGCGTGGCGCTGTCGGTTCTGCATGGAGAGTTTGACCGGGGCATCCTGTGCTGCGGAACGGGGATTGGTGTGTGCATTTCGGCCAACAAGATCCCGGGTATCCGGGCGGCGCTCACGCACGACACGTACTCCGCGGAGCGGGCGGCGCTGTCGAACAACGCGCATATCATCACGATGGGATCGCGTGTCATCGGGCCGGAAGTCGCGAAATCCATTGCGGAAGCCTGGCTGGCCTGCACGTTTGATCCGCGCAGTGCGTCGGCGAAAAATGTTGCGGGTATTGACGCGCTGGGGAAGAAATACCGCCAGCAGAGTCCTGTCGGCGCAGCTTGCTGAAGTAAAACGTCCGGTCTGGAGCTGATCCGGGCCTCTATTTGAAAGAATACACTTATGAAAACGGCATTTGCTTTTGCCGCAATGCTGACGGCTGCGCCATTTCTGGCGTCGCTGGTAGCAGGTCAGGCCCAGGCTGCGGATAACAGCGCACCATTGCGGTTCGTGCTGATCCCCAAGACGGTACATCCGTGGTTCGACAAGGCGAATAACGGAGCGCAGGCCGCTGCGGCGATGATTACGCAGGCGACAGGACGGAAGGTCGAGATCGAATACCGCGCACCACAGACGGCGGACGTGTCATCGCAGAACGACATTATCGAACGTGCCATCGCGACCCATCCGGACGGGCTGATTCTCGACCTGCTGGACGAGAAGGGCAACCGGGCGACGATGGACGAGGCCGTGGACGAAAAGATCCCCATGACGGTGTTTGATTCCCTGCCGCCCGAAGGCATGGACATCACAGCAGTGGGCGCGGATTTCTGCGAGCAGGGAACGATGGCGGCGGAGCGGCTGGCGAACCTTGTGGGCAGGAAAGGCGAAGTGGCGATCATGATGGGGGTGCCGACGGCGCCGAACCATACGCTGCGGGCCGAGTGTGAAAAGAAGGTCTTTGCCAAATATCCGGACATGAAGGTCGTCGCGACCGGTGTGGATAATGACAGCATCGAGACCGCGCAAAAGCAGGCCTCCGCCATCATGCAGGCGCATCCGGATCTGGTCGGCTGGGTTGCGTGCGATGCGTCCGGACCCGTGGGCGTGGGTCAGGCCATCCGTGAGAGTGGCAAGACGGGCAAGGTGAAGGAAGTGGGGCTCGATAACCTCAATGACATGATCCAGCTCATCAAGGAGGGCGTTGCGGAATCCTCTGCGTCGAGCCGTCCGGAAATGCAGGGGTACTGGGCGGTTGTGTCGGCCTGGCAGCGGGCGATGGGGCAGAAGACGCCCAAATATATTGATACCGGAATTGATCTTCTGACGGCCAAGAGCCTCTAACGCGGCAGGACAGGGAGTAACGGTCATGACAGTTCTTCAGATTGAAGCCGTCCGGAAGACCTATCCCGGTGTGGTGGCGCTGGATCATGTCGATCTGACACTGGAGCCGGGGAAGATTCATATTCTCGCCGGGGAGAACGGCGCCGGAAAGTCCACGCTCATCAAGACACTGACCGGGCTGGTCGTGCCGGATGAGGGGGCTGTCCTGATCGAAGGGCAGGATGCGCTGCATGACCGGACGCTGTTTGAGAAGGTTGCGTATGTGCCGCAGGAGCTGAACCTGTTCGGGCCGATGACGGTGGCCGAGAACATGTTCATGCCGTTTAACCGTTCCGGGTTCGGGCATCTGACGGTGTCGCGCGGGGCGATGGAAAAGGCGGCCGCGGAGCTGATCGAGCGGTTCGGCATTCATGCCAAGCCGGGGCAGCTTGTGAACCGGATCAGCGTGCCGGACCAGCAGCTTCTGCAGATTGCGCGCGCAGCGTGCCGTGAAGAGTTCAAGGTACTGATCCTTGATGAGCCGACCTCGTCGCTGACGGCGAACGAGACGGAGCATCTGTTCCGCATCATCCGGACGCTGCGCGACGATGGCTGTGCGATCGTGTTCGTGTCGCACAAGATGGAAGAGATCTTTGCGCTGGGCGATACGGTGACCGTGCTGCGCAACGGGCGCAGCGTGGGCACCTATCCGATGGCGGGCATGACGGAGGAGCATCTGATCCGGCTGATGTCGGGCAGTTCAGTGCCTTTGGGGGAGAAGTTCCAGCCGCGTGGGGTTGCGACTGACTCCGATGTTATCTTGAGCGTTAAAGATATGTCGGGGCCAGGCTTCTCGGATGCGTCTTTCGTTCTGCGGCGGGGAGAGATCCTCGGTTTTGCGGGGCTTGTGGGGGCCGGGCGTTCGGAACTGATGCAGACAATCTTCGGATATCTGCGTTCGACGGGGGGGCATGCGTTTCTTGAGGGTGAAGAAATCCCGAAGGGCCGGACCGACCGGGCCGTGGCGCTGGGGATGGTTTACCTCTCCGAAGAGCGCAAGCATCACGGGATTTTTCCGCTGCTGAGTGTGCGGGAGAATATCAGCCTTTCGGTTCTGGATCGCATGAAGCGTGGGGGGATCATTTCCTCCGCGCGCGAGAACGAGGTCGTGGCCGATACGATCCGGCAGTTCGATCTGCGGACGTCTTCGGCGGGCAAGAAGATCGCGCATCTGTCGGGCGGGAACCAGCAGAAGGCGATTATTGGCCGGGCGATGGCGCGGCGGCCTCGTGTGCTGATTTTCGACGAGCCGACCAAGGGCATCGATATCGGCACGAAGTTCCAGATCTACCGCATCATGCAGCAGCTCGCGGAAGAGGGCGTGGGGATCATTCTCGTCTCGTCCGAGATGACCGAACTCCAGCGCTGCGCCTCGCGGATCATCACCATGTATTCCGGCCGGATCACGGGGTCGTTCGATCAGGCCACTACTGACGTTAACACGCTTGTCGGCGCGATCATCGGCGCCCCGGAGACCCGTCATGTCGCTTGAAACCACTGTTCCGGCAGCTCCTTCGCAGCAGCCGCCGAAACTGCCGCCGCTCAAGGCGCTCGTCTCCCGTCTGGCGGGCAATCCGCTGGGGGGCGTGATTGCAGCGCTCGTCATCATTTTCGGGGCGTCCTGTGCGCTGTCGCCGCACTTCCTGACGACGTTCAACATGATGATCATTGCCCGCGCGCTGGCCTTTATCGGGCTGGTGACGATCGGGCAGTCCATTCTGATGATCCTCGGCGAGCTTGATCTGTCCGTGGGTGCGATTGGCGGGCTTGCGGGCGTGGTGGGCGGCATCCTGATGGTGCAACTCGGGCTCAATCCGTGGCTGTCTCTGGGACTGTGCCTGCTGATGGGGGCGGGTTGCGGCCTGCTGAACGGGGCGCTGATCACGCAGCTCCGTCTTCATTCGCTGGTGCTGACGATCGGCATGGCCGGCGTGTATGGCGGCGCCAATCTGGTGGCGACCAAGGGTGTGGCCATTACGGGTGTGCCGCGGGACATCACGTTCCTTGGTCGTGGGCTCGTGATGGGCGTGCCGGTGCCGTTCGTAGTGCTGCTGGTCTGTCTGGCGATTGTGGCGTTCGTGATGCTGCGCACACCGGTCGGGCGTTACATCTATGCCATTGGCAGCAATCCTGATGCGGCGCGGATGCTTGGTATCAGGGTGAATGCGATCCGGATGGGGGCGTTTGCGCTGGCCGGGTTCCTTTCGGCGCTGGCGGGTATCCTGATGGTGGCGCGTCTGGGCACGGCCCAGCCGTCCATTGGTGACACCTGGGTGCTCGGTCCGATTGCCGCGGCCGTTATCGGTGGCGTGGCGACGACGGGGGGCATTGGCAGCCCGATCGGGGCGGTTCTGGGTGCCGTTATCATCGGGATTATCGAAGACATCATCGTTCTGTTTGGCATCTCGCCGTACTGGCAGTCGGTCGTCAGTGGAGGGATCGTCGTGCTGGCGATTTCCTTCGATGCGCTGGCCCGCCGTTACCTCAACCGTGATGCCGTCTGAAATCTGAAAAGGGAGACGTTCCATGACCAAGATCTGCGGTGACGCATCGACTTTCGCGGCGTCCGCCCTTCGGGGGTTCAGCCTTCTTCATCCTGATCTCGTGCGGCACGTGCGCGGCGGAGTGCTTCGGGCCACTCCCGGCCGGCGCGGCAAGGTTGCCGTTGTTCTCGGCGGTGGCTCGGGACATTATCCGGCCTTTGCGGGGTATGTCGGACCGGGGTTCGGCGATGCGGCGGTGGCGGGAGATATCTTCGCTTCGCCCTCCACACAGGCCATCAAGAGCATTGCGCGGCAGGCTGATCTGGGGGGCGGGATCATTCTCGGTTACGGCAACTATGCCGGGGATGTGCTGAATTTCGGGATCGCGGCGGACCGGCTGCGCGAAGAGGGCTATGACGTTCGCGTTCTGGCGACGGCGGACGATGTGGCGAGTTCGGACGCGTCCACACGGGAGAAGCGGCGCGGAATTGCCGGTGATCTGGTGATTTTCCGGATTGTGGGGGCTGCGGCCGAGGCGGGGCTGACGCTCGATGAAGTCGAGGAAGTTGCGCAGCGGGTGAACCGTCAGACCTGCACGTTCGGCGTGGCGTTCGATGGCTGCACGCTGCCGGGCGAGAAGGAAAAGCTGTTCGAGGTTCCGAAGAACCGCATGGCGCTCGGTCTGGGTGTCCATGGTGAGCCGGGTATTGACGAGCAGGATGTTCCGGATCCGGAGCATCTCGCGCGGATCCTGTTCGACCGCCTGCTGGCCGAGATTCCGGACGGGGCGTCACGCCGGGTGGCGGTTCTGCTGAACGGTCTTGGCAGCACGAAGCAGGAAGAACTGTTCGTTCTGTGGGACCGGCTGGTGCCGATGTTTGAAAAGGCGGGTCTGACACTCGTGGCGCCGCTGGTGGGCGAATATGTCACGAGCCTTGATATGGCGGGCTGTTCGCTGACGCTGACCTGGCTCGATGAGGATCTGGAGCAGTACTGGCGTTCGCCTGTGGAATCCGCCGCGATGAGCCACGGTCTGCTGGCCGGAGACGGGATCACGCGGCTTGAAGTGCCCGAGGAGACGGAGGTTCTGTACATGCGGTCCGGAACGGCGCAGGGACGTCGGGGCGGGGCATGTGTGGCGACCGTAATGGGGCATCTGGCGCAGATGCTGGCGGAGGTGGAGTCCGATCTCGGGCATATTGATGCCGTGGCGGGTGACGGGGACCATGGGCAGGGCATGGCGCGTGGTTCGGCGGCGGCGGCGAAAGTTGCCCGGGCTGCGGCGGAGGCCGGGGCCGGACCGGCGACGGTTCTGGCTTCGGCGGCGGATGCCTGGGCGGATCGGGCCGGGGGAACGTCGGGCGCGCTATGGGGCGAGGGGCTGCGGGCGTTCAGCCTGGCGCTCGACGACAACAGTCTGCCCGATGCACAGCAGCTTTCAGGCGGTGCGCGGAACAGCATGGAGCGCATCATGGAGCTTGGCCGTGCAAAGCCCGGTGACAAGACGCTCGTGGATGCGCTGGTGCCATTTGTCGAGACGCTGGAGGAGGCTCTGGCCGCCGGGCATGGGCTTGTGGAGTCCTGGCGGATCGGGGCGGAAGCGGCTCACGAGGCTGCGCAGGCCACGCGCGATCTGTTGCCGCGGATGGGGCGTGCGAAGATGCATGGCGAGCGCAGCAAGGGGCACCCCGATGCGGGCGCGCTTTCGCTCGCACTCTGCGCGCGGATCGTGGGGGAGGATCTGAAGGCGGGTCTGACCTCTGCAGGAGGGGAGCCTTCCCTGACCAGCCGCGTGGGGTAGTCCTGCGGGGAGGCTGCTTTCTGGCAGGAGGGAGGGGGTATCCTTATGAAAAACGGTGCCTCACCCTCCTCCGGTCATTTCAGGATATTGTAAAAAATCTTTCCCTGACTGATGTCGATGCGAATATTCCGGAATGATTCTGCAGGAAGAGGTGTTGACGCTGTGACCTCGAATGAGCCCGTGGAGGTGATGATACGATAGCGGAAAAGACCGTTGGAAAAATCCGGAAGCTTTTCTGCGAATGCGTGTCCTGATGAGGCTGTGAGGGTAACCTCATGGGGTCGGATCAGGGCCGTGGCGCGTCCGTCTTTGCCGTGAAAGGCGAAAGGAGCGATGTCATGGTTGTCCGGAATGAACTGACCTGACTGGAGGGTTCCGGGGAATTTGAGTGTTTCGCCCAGGAATTCCATGACGAAGGGGGTTGCTGGTGCTGCATTCAGGGTGGAGGCGTCGGCGGCCTGTATGATGCGGCCGTCCTGCATGACGACCAGGGAGTCCGCGACATCCATCGCTTCTTCGTGGTCATGTGTGACAAGAATGGTTGTCAGATTCATCCGGTCATGCAGATCGCGGAGCCACCGGCGGATGTCACGGCGCACGATGGGGTCGAGCGCGCCGAAAGGTTCATCCAGCAGGAGAAGCCGGGGAGAGGTTGCCAGGGCGCGGGCGAGGGCGACACGCTGTCTCTGGCCGCCGGAAAGCTGGTCCGGGTAGGCTTTTGCAAGATGGGGGAGCTGGATCAGTTCCAGCAGTTCGGTGACGCGGCGTTGTATGGAGGCGGGATCGGGGCGGCGTGAGCGCGGCAGGACGTCGAGGCCGAAAGCGATGTTGCGGGCCACGGTCATGTGCCGGAACAGCGCGTAGTTCTGAAAGACGAACCCGATGCCGCGCTCCTGTACGGGGCGGTCATGGATGGGCACGCCGTCTATCAGGAGACTGCCTTCGGAATGGGAGGAAAGGCCGGCGATGGCTCTGAGGAGCGTGGTTTTTCCTGCACCCGACGGGCCGACCAGGGCAACGAACGAACGGTCTTCGACGGTCAGGGTAATATCGTCAAGCAGCTTGCGCGAAGAGCGGGGGGCGTATTGCGTAAAGGCTTCGAGGGTGATGCTCATAGGTGCTGTTTTCTGAAGGAACGCTCGAGAAACATGCGGATCAGGACCGTTGTCATTGCGAAAAGGACGAGAAGGGCTGCCATCGCGAAGGCGGCTACGGACTGGTAGCCGTTATAGAGGGTTTCGATATGGAGCGGCATTGTCTCGGTGACGCCGGGGATGTGGCCGGAAATAACGGCGACTGCACCAAATTCACCCATGGCGCGCGCTGTTGTGAGGAGAACCCCTGAAAGAAGGGCCCAGCCTGCATCCGGCAGGGTGACGTGGATCAGGGTTTTCCAGAAGCCTGCGCCGAGTAGAAATGCGGCCTCCTCGGCGGCGCGGCCCTGCTGTTCCATATAGGGCATGAGGGTGCGGGTGACGTACGGGAAGGTCACGAAGAGTGTCGCGAGAACGATGCCGGGGACGGCGAAGGCGATATGGATGCCGTGCTGGCCGAGCCAGTTTCCCCACCAGCCCTGCCGTCCGAACAGCAGAAGCCAGACAAGGCCTGCGATGACAGGGGAAACGCTGATGGGCAGTTCTATCAGGCTGACCAGAAGGCGGGACCCGCGGAAATCGTATTTCGTCAGTGTCCAGGCGGCAGCGATCCCGCCCGCCGTGTTGATGACGGTCACCAGCGCCGTGATGATGGCCGTCAGACGGATGGCGGAGAGGGCTTCCGGGTCTTTCAGGGTTTCAAAGGCTGCGTGCAGTCCTTGCCGCAGGGCTTCATGAAGGATCAGGAGAACAGGCAGGACGATGAGAAGCCCGACTGCGGCATAGGTGAGGAGGGTCAGCAGAACCGGGATCGTTTTCGGGGAGTCGTTCATGCGCCGTCCTCGCGGACCAGTCCCGAAGATACGGAGCGGCGTAGACGGCTGACGGCAATGAGGCAGAGCAGGGCGGTGACGAGCAGGATCAGGGCGATCGAGGTTGCGCCGTCATAATTATACTCCTGAAGTCGCATGACGATCAGCAACGGAGCGACCTCGGTGTGGAAGGGCTGGTTTCCGGCAATGAAGATCACTGAGCCGTATTCCCCGATGCCACGGGCGAAGGCGAGGCCGGCGCCGCTCAGCAGAGGGGGCGCAAGTGTGGGAAGGAGAATGCGACGGAAGCGCTGCCATGCTGAGGCGCCCAGCAGGAAGGCCGCTTCCTCGACATCTTTGGGAAAGCTGCGCAGGACGGGCTCGATGGACCGCACGATGAAGGGCAGTCCGATGAAGGTCAGTGCGATCACGATTCCTGCGGGCGTAAAGGCGAGCTTCAGGCCCCAGTGACTGGCCATGGAGCCGATCCATCCGCCGGGACCGTAAAGTGTGGCCAGGGCGATGCCTGTAACGGCTGTGGGAATGGCGAAAGGGAGGTCAATCATGGCGTCCAGCACGCGATGGCCGGGGGGACGGTAGCGGACGAGGGTCCAGGCCAGCAGCAGGCCGACGGGCAGGTCAATGAGTACGGCCAGCAGGGCGCATGTGAAGCTGATCCGGAGGGCGGCGTGCATGCGTGCGTCGTACAGCGCATGGATCATCGGGCCGGCGCCGTGGTGCCAGGGGCGCAGAAGCAGGGCTGTCAGCGGGAGCACGACGATCAGCCCGGTCCAGAGCAGTGTCAGCCCAAGCGACAGGGAAAATCCCGGCAGGGCATGCCGCCGGTTTCGGGAGGTGCGCAGGGCCGTCACACTCGGCACTTTCATGGTCAGTGGCTGTAGATCTGATCGAAAATGCCACCGTCCGAGAAATGCGTTTTCTGAAGCCGGGTCCAGCCTCCAAGGCTGGCCACATCAAATGTTGTGGTCTTCGGAAAAACCGAGGCTGTCTCGGCCTGGATGGCGGGATCCACGGGGCGGAAATAATGTCTGGCCCCGATCCGCTGGCCTTCGGGAGAGAACAGGAACTCCAGATAGGCGCGGGAGATGGCTTCCGTCCCGTGTTCCTGAACATTTCTGTCTACCGTTGCGACGGGAGGTTCAGCGAGAATGGTGAGAGGGGGGACGACGATGTCGAATTTGTCAGGACCCAGATCGCGTGCCGCCAGAAGGGCTTCATCTTCCCATGCGATCAGGACGTCGCCCAGCCCGCGCTGGACGAAGCTGTTCGTGGCACCACGGGCGCCGGTATCAAGGGCGGGAACATGGGCGAAAAGGGCCTTGAGATAGGCCGTTGCGGACTGTTCCGTCCCTCCTGGCTGGTGGAGCGCCCAGCCCCATGCCGCCAGATAATTCCAGCGTGCACCGCCGGATGTCTTGGGGTTGGGGGTAATGACCTGGATGCCGTTGCGAATGAGATCGGGCCAGTCGTGAATGTTCTTCGGATTTCCCTTCCGCACCAGAAACACGATCGTGCTGGTATAGGGCGTCGCATTATGGGGCAGGCGCTTCTGCCAGTCAGCGGCCAGAAGGCCGTTCTGGGCGAGGATATCGATGTCATATGCGAGACCCAGCGTGACGATATCGGCGGGTGCGCCTTCGAGAACCGAGCGGGCCTGTGCGCCGGAGCCTCCATGGGAGGATGTAACGACGACACTGTCTCCACCGTGGGTTTTCGACCAGACGGCCGGGAAGGCGCGGTCGATATCGCTGTAAAGTTCGCGGGTGGGATCATAGGACACGTTCAGCAGCCTGTAATCTGCTGCCTGTGCGCAGGAGAGGCCCGCCGCTGCGACGAGGGCTGCTCCCAGAGCCAGTGTGCCTTTGAGGACGTAACGGCGGGACGACACGTTTTTCATGACCACGAACCTCTGGGAGCGGGGAGAATGACAGATGGCTTATATAACGATATATAAAAGTCGTTATCATAAATAACGATGAGAATTGATTATAGATCCGCATCATTTCGTCAAGCGGGCCTGTGCGGGATTCTTGTGGATGGATCAGAAACTCCCGGTTTTCTGACGAAAACCTATGATTCTGGGCATTGAAAGATGAGGCCGTATCAGGATTTGTGATTCTAATAACGATGATATAGGGTTTTTAAATCATAAAACGATCAGGAACAGTCAAATGGCCCTTGGTTCCGTTCCCGCCTCTGAAAAAAAAGCGTGCTGCGTTCCTCAGGCAGTACGATCAGCTCCCCGCGCCGTCTGCACTTCCATCCTTCAGGACAATCTTCTGTCCCGTGCTGTCAGTTACGAGGACATGGTGCTGATCGGGCCTGGAGCTTACCGGATTGGCGCTGATGATTCCGAGGTTCACGTTGCGGACGGGGAAGGTCCGGTCCGGTCCGTTGACATGGATGCCTTCTGGATCGACAGATATGCCGTGACCAACCGGCAGTTCGCGGCCTTTGTTGCGGCTACGGGCCATGTGACGGAGGCTGAAAGCGAAGGCTGGTCCTTCGTGTTTGAAGGCGTGGCCACGGCGACGGGAAAGAAGCGTCGTCTTCATGGATCGGTCCCGCAGACACCGTGGTGGCTGCCCGTCCGGGGCGCGCAGTGGCGGCATCCGGAGGGCCCGGGGTCCCATATTTCGTCCCGGCAGGATCATCCGGTCGTGCATGTCTCGTGGCATGATGCCGTTGCGTACGCGAACTGGGTCGGCAAGCGCCTGCCGACGGAAGCGGAATGGGAAATTGCGGCGCGGGGACGGATGGAGAACTTCCGCTATCCCTGGGGCAACGAGCTTCTTCCTGACGGTGAGCATCAGTGCAACATCTGGCAGGGACGTTTCCCCGAAGAGAATACCAAGGAAGACGGGTATGTGACGACAGCGCCCGTCACGGCCTTTCCGCCCAATGGGTATGGCTTGTACAACATGGTGGGGAATACGTGGGAATGGTGCGCTGATTTCTGGAGTCCGGACTGGCATCAGGCCGAGAATGCGCTGACGCGGCATAATCCCGCCGGGCCTCCTGAGGGAACGGACCGGGTGATCCGGGGCGGGTCGCATATGTGCCATCACTCCTACTGCAACCGGTATCGCAATTCGGCCCGGACCCATACGACGCCTGACAGTTCTCTGGGCCATATCGGTTTCAGATGCGCCTCCTCGGCCGTGGCGGAATTATGAGAATGGACCGTCCCGTGAAAACGATCAGCCGACGTCGTGTTCTCGCAGCGACGGCTGGAGCCAGTGCGGCGTTTTCGGCAGGGGGAGGGGCGAAAGCCCTTCCCGCACCGGCTGTTCCTTCGACCGACCGGAAGCCGAACATTATCTGGATCGTGTGCCACGATATTCATGCGCCCCTTCTGGGCTGTTACGGAAATCCGCTGGCAGCAACGCCGACGATTGATGCCCTCGCACGGGAGGGTATCCGCTTTGAACATGCTTACGCTGCCGCCCCGGTCTGCTCCCCGTCGCGTTTTTCGCTCGTGACGGGTCTGTATCCGCAGAGTTGTGGCCCTGCGGAAAACATGCGTGCCGTGGCGCGCGTTGCGGGGCAGTTCCCCAGTTTGCCCGAGCAGATGCGGGAAGCGGGGTATTACTGCACCAATAACGTCTTTACCGATTACAACTGTGATCTGGATCCCAAAACCATCTGGGATGAGTGTTCACTCACGGCGCACTGGCGCAACCGCCCGGAGGGGAAGCCCTTTTTTGCGGTTTACAACTATCTCATCACGCATGAATCCCACCTGTTCGAAACGGGTGCGACCGTAACCGATCCTGCGCGGGTCAGTATTCCGCCCTATCTGCCGGATACGCCCGATATCCGGGATTCGATTGCGCGCAATATCGACATGGTGAACCGGCAGGACAGGGCTGTGGCCCATATTCTGGAGGAGCTTCATCAGGATGATCTGGTGCAGGACACGATCGTCATGTTCTTCGCTGATCATGGCGGCGTACAGCCCCGAACCAAGCGGTACTGCTATGAAGGGGGCCTGCATGTTCCCCTGATCGTGCGCTTTCCGGAGAAATACCGGCATCTTGCCCATCGGGAGGCCGGGCAGTCCAGTCCGGATCTTGTCAGTCTGGTGGACATGGCCCCGACGACGCTGTCGCTGGCCGGGGCGGCCATTCCGCCGCATATGCAGGGGCAGCCGTTTCTGGGGCAGCGCCTTGCGGCGGCGCGCGATCATGTGTTCAGCGGTCGCAACCGGATGGATGAGCGGCTGGATCTGATGCGGACGGTCCGGAACAGGCGCTACCGATATATCCGCAATTACATGCCCCACCGTATTTACGGGCAGCATAATGCGTATGAATGGAAAGGGCGTGGCTACCAGTCCTGGGAAGAGGAATGGCTGGCAGGGCGTCTGAACGTCACTCAGGCCGCGTTCTGGCAGGCCAAGCCAGGCGAGGAGCTTTACGACATCGAGGCTGATCCGCACCAGATCAGCAATCTCGTGGACGATCCTGCGCATCAGGGGGCGCTGCGGGACCTGCGTGGCGTTCTGGATGCGCAGATGATTGCGATCCACGACAATGCCTTCATTGCCGAAGGACTGCCGCAGCAGGGATATCAGGAGAGCCGTCAGCCTGGCGTCTATCCATTGCCTGCGCTGATGGCCTTCGGGGCGAAGGTGATCCAGCGCAGGGCAGGGAATCTTCCGGCGTTCAGAACATATCTTCAGGATAAAAACGAGGTCCTGCGCTACTGGGCCGCGACAGGGATTCTGGCTGTGCAGAAGCCGCTGGATGCCCGGACGACCCATGACGTGGCGGTGGCATTCGAGAAGGAAACGTCTCCCGTTATCAGGGCGGTGCAGGGCGAAATCCTGCTGAATGGCAGTCATGCGGCTCAGGCGCTTGGATGGGTGGCCGCCACGATTGCGGAGATGGAGCACCCGGAGGGTTCTCTGGCGGCCGTGCTGGCAGCGACCTACGGAAAGAATGCGCGCTCTCCGAAAGTGACATCAGCCGTTCAGACGGCTCTGACCGCCCGTGTCTCGCCGCCCGACGTGCAGGCTGTGCTGGGTGTTTTCGCGGTGCGTGCTGCTGCGCGCTATCTCAGCGAAAAACTCGATGGAACCTATACGCCGCGCGTGAAACAGCCTTCGGATTTTGATGCGGCCGCCATGCAGAGCCCGGCCGGAAAGATGCTGGTGGCTGCCATGGGGGGCAGGATCGGCGACCCGCAGATCTAGGGGATGCTGCGGGCATCGGATTTCAGCTTTCTTCTGCGCCCACAGGGCGTGCGGCCCCGCTCCGGGCCGAATATCCGGAGGATCGGAATGGTACAGGTCAGACGTCGCAACCTTCTTGCCGCGGGTGGAGGGGCCTTTGTTGCGAAAGGATACGGGCATGCTCTCCCGGCGCGCCGGTGGACGAATATTCTCTATATTCATTCCCATGACAGCGGGCGGTCCCTCGAGCCTTATGACAGTGCTGTCTCCACGCCGGAAATAGCCTCTCTTGCCCGGGATGGTGTGCTGTTCCGGCAGGCTTTCAGTGCGGCGCCGGTCTGTTCTCCTAGTCGTGCGGCCCTGCTGACCGGCCAGTCTCCGCATCGCTCGGGGATGCTCGGGCTGGCGCATCGGGGGTTCAGCCTGAACGATCCGCGGCAGCTTCTTTTCCGGGATCTGCAGAAATTCGGGTATCAGGCTGTGCTGACCGGGATGCAGCATGTCGCCGCAGATCCGGAGACGCTGGGATATGACAGAAATCTCGGATATCGCGACGAAAACGGGAAGTGGCGGGCCGAGGCGGCGATTGTCGCACCTATTGCCGAGCGGTTTCTGGACAGCCGGCCAAAACAGCCTTTCTTCCTGGATGTCGGATTTTTCGAGACGCATCGAGATTACCCTGATCCGACAGCGGCCGATCTGGAGCGTGTCCGGGATATTCCCCGGCCGCTGCCTGACACGCCCGAAACCCGACGCGATTTTGCGGCTTTCGGGGCCAGCGCACGACAACTGGATGCGGGCGTGGGGCGTGTTCTGCGGGCGCTGTCCCGAAATGGTTATGCTGAGAACACACTGGTCATTTTCGTAACGGATCACGGTGTCGCTTTCCCCCGCATGAAATGCACTCTGACGGATGACGGGATCGGAACGGCGCTTGTCATGCGGGGACCGGGTCTGGCTGTGGGACATCAGTCGGACGTGATGGTTTCCCAGATTGATATCTTTCCGACCGTTTATGATTATCTGGGCATTCCGTGCCCGTCCTGGCTGACGGGAACGTCATTTCTGGCCGTATTGCGCGGCGGGCAGGAGGAAATCCGGGATGCCGTGTTTTCTGAGATGACGTATCATGCGGCCTATGAGCCGATGCGTGCGGTGCGGACCCGTCGGTGGAAATATATCCGCAGGTTTGGGGAGCGTCGGCAGCCCGTCCTGCCCAACTGTGATGACAGTCCGAGCAAATCCGTCTGGGTGAGGGCCGGGTGGCGTGATCAGGTTCTGCCCGAGGAAGAACTGTATGATCTGACGTTCGATCCGACGGAGCATTGCAATCTTTGTGCCGATCCCCGTTTTCATGACGTCCTGAGGGAGATGCGAAAACGGTTGAGACGCTGGATGCAGGAGACGCAGGACCCGCTTCTCAAGGGGCGTGTGGCGGCTCCGGCAGGGGCGGTCGTCAATCCGGTTGACGGTCAGTCGCCGTCCGAGCCGACCGTGCCGGCTTGAGAGAGAAGCTCCGGCCTCTCATGACCTGAGAAGCCGGAGCTTTGTGCTTTTTATTTCGTCTGGGCAAAGGCCGGGGCAACGGCCGTTTCGGTATGGGTTACGCCTGATGGAGTCCAGTCATACGGCACAGGCTGAATACGATAGACCCAGTTGGAACGGGTCGGTCTGTCAGGAGAGGTGCCGGGTGTTTCGCCGGAATAGGGGGAGACATATTCCCAGACGATTTCGCCCGTAGGGGTGACCTGAAAAAAGCGGCCGTTCATGCCCTCGTCGATGAGGGTGTTGCCATTGGGCAGCCGGTCTGCGGAACTGATGAAGCTGCTGTAAAAGGACCATGGCGGGCCGCCAGAGTTCTCGCCCGTATATTGCCAGACGACCTGAGCCGTTACGGGATTGATTTCCAGGATTCTGGAGCCATTGGCGACCTGAAGGGGACGCGCCGGATAGCCTGCTTCGCCCTGATTGTCGAAAACGATCAGGTTGCCTGCACCGGGCAGTCCTTCCGGGATGAGATGCGCGTCGTGCTGGCCGACGAACTGGTCTACGGAGAAAGGAACGTCAGGCTCTGTCCGGCGGCGCTGGGGAAGGTTGGGACCCAGACGCCAGACGACCTTGCCGGAGTGGCGGTCCAGGATTGCGATGAAGTTCGCCTCCCGTGAGTCGATCATGATGTTGTCGGGAGCGAAGCGTTTGTCGCCCGCGCGGTACCAGTGGTTGTCGCCCACAAGCTGCATGTTGTTGATATGCAGGTAATCGGGGTTTTCGGCGTGGAGAACAAGCTGGAGCTGACTGTCGGTAAATCCGAATTCCTGGAGGTGATCGCCTGCTTTCCAGGTCCAGCGGATTTTCCCGTCTGGCGCGATATCGTAAATCACGTCATCAAGCACCGGTTTTGCCCCGCCGGGGATGGAGCGGTTCTGGTTGGCCAGCAGGAGTGTGCCGCCATCGGGCAGGCGGGCCCAGTCATGGTGCTGGCGGGCATTGCCTTCGGGTGATTGAAGACCCCATTCCCAGAGCGTTTTGTCTGACCAGTCCACATAGCCGAAGGTCCTGTTGCGGAAACCGGCTGTGGCCCCGGGGATCTTGTGTGTTCCGTCTCCCCGGATTTCAGAGAGTTGAAGACCGATCACGCCTTTCTGGCCCTGAACCAGTGCAGGATCGACATATCTGGCGGGAAAGCCCGACTGTGCCCATTGCCGGACTTCGTGGCCGTTCATGTCGATGAGATGGGTATGATTGTCGCTGCCCGAGAACAGAATAAAGCTGTTGTAGGCCTTTTCGGGAGCGTAGCGGGTCACGCCGGTTGGCACCACGCTTGGGACGGCGTTCGCCGGGGGCGGGTGGAACGCTGCCACAGTGCATATCGCCAGCGCTCCCGCAGTGGCGGTGGAGAGCCTGAGTCGGAGCGAAGCCATATCACTTACCTTGTCTTCTGGGTTTCAGGGCGTGTTGGTGCCGTAGGAACTGAAGCCGCTTCCACGGATCATTTCAACCATTGAATGTGGTTTTTATTAATTTACATCATATTTTTTAGTCTATAACATTTACCACTCAAATATATAGTTATTAACTCGGATCGAAAGCCTTGCAGATGAGCCGCTTTGTTCAGAGGCGTCGTGCCTTTCTCACGACTGTTGCCGGGATTGGCCTTGGAGGACTTACAGGGCTGGGCTCGCAGGCGATGGGCCAGCCCCGGTCTCCGACCCGTTCCGGGAACGGGGCCACGGCGCCCAACATCATTTTCATTCTGGCGGATGATCTCGGATATGCGGATGTCAGTTGCTTCGGGACGCCGGGCTTCACAACGCCGTCCATTGATCGCATCGCCCATGAGGGGATCAAACTGACGCGCGCCTATGCGAATTCTGCCGTCTGCTCCGCGACGCGGACTGCGCTGATTACCGGGCGCTATCAGGATCGCATTGCGTGTGGTCTTGAAGAGCCGATTGCCTCATCCAGCGGGAAAGTCGGTCTTCCACCGGGGCTGCCGACCTTGCCGGAACAGCTTCACAGGGCAGGGTACAAGACGGCTCTGGTGGGGAAATGGCATCTTGGAAGCCCTCCGCAATTCGGGCCTCTGAAAAGCGGGTATGACCATTTTTACGGTATTTCGGGCGGGGCTGCCGATTATTTCACTCATCAGGCCAAGCCCGGTGAGGATCAGTTCTACCGCGATGATCATCTGATCCATGATCATGGTTATCTCACAGGGCTTCTTGGGGATGAGGCCGTTCGTCTAGTGGAGACTTTTGCCGGAGGGACATCGCCGTTTTTCCTTAGCCTGCATTTCAATGCGCCGCACTGGCCCTGGGAAGGTCCGGAGGACGAAGCCGAGTCAAAGCGGCTGAAAGGCAGGATCTTCGATTACGATGGTGGAACGCAGGAGACTTACGGTCGCATGGTCAGGGCCATGGATGATCAGATCGGGCGTGTGCTGGCCGCGCTCGACAGTCATCACCTGACAGAAAATACGATCGTCGTGTTCACCAGCGATAACGGAGGTGAGCGCTTCTCCGATATCTGGCCGTTTACGGGCATGAAGGGGGAACTTCTGGAAGGTGGTCTGAGAGTGCCGGCGGTCCTCAGATGGCCTGCCCGGGTCAAGCCGGGGTCTGAAAGCGATCAGACCATTGTCACGATGGACTGGCTCCCCAGTTTTCTGGCGGCAGCAGGGGCTGCGCCGGACGCTACGTTCCCCTCCGATGGAACGAGCCTTCTGCCCTTCCTCCTTGACCCGTTAAAGCGGCAGGCGCGGTCGCTGTTCTGGCGTTACAAGATTCATGACCAGCATGCGCATCTCGATGGCAACTACAAATATCTGAAAATCGGAGCCAATGAATTCCTCTTTGATGTTGTCAGTGATCCCCGTGAAAGGGCCAATCTGAAGGATCGCAAACCGGAACTGTTTGCGCGTCTGAAGAAGGAATGGGCGGAGTGGAACGCCACCATGCTGCCTTTCCCGCAAGGGAGTTATAGCTGGGGGGCGGATGGTCCGCATTTTGCGGATCATTACGGCGTATCCCCGGCGGATTAGGGAAGATCAGGTCTGACACTGCCCTGCCTGCAAAAGGCAGGGCATCCTGGGTCGACTCGATCAGACACTGATGCGGGATGGGTGTATGCAGGAGCCGTGCGCCCTGACCGCGTCGCATCATCCTCGTATTTCCACAGTCATTGGCAACCCGT
The DNA here is from genome assembly GCF_047722525.1 of Gluconobacter sp. Lineage (GTDB taxonomy): Bacteria > Pseudomonadota > Alphaproteobacteria > Acetobacterales > Acetobacteraceae > Gluconobacter. The sequence goes on along the minus strand of NZ_JBDNYY010000005.1, from coordinate 72,869 downwards.
TCCTGTGCGGGGCCAGATGAGCCTGACGCTTAGGTTTCACGATATATAAAAACTATATAAAATAGTTCAATAAATATTACCCGAATCGCAAACGGCCGTATGGACGACTCTATGACGAATATGTATCGTTTTTAAATATAAGAACGATAAAATAAAGTGTTAAAGCGGCTCCGGGAGCATTCTGGCCATGAAGAAAAAATACGTTCTGCTCACCGCCATCATGGCCGCGGCCGATGCGACAGTCTGGGAAAGCGCGCAGGCGAAAGGTCCCGGTCCGGATGAACGCAATGGCGCCACGCATGTCGCGCACGGCCATCATCCTGCAAGACCGGTTCCGGCTGTTCCTCCGGGCGGAAAATCTGCGAAAGCGCCGGTTGGACACCCCGAAGAAATCCATGTAGTCGCATCCCAGGCCCAGCGTGCGGCCCAGACGATCGACAAAGAGACGCACGATCTGCAGAATGTTCCGCAGGCGGCGACGCGGATCAGCGCACAGGAACTGAAGGCGGAGCATATTACGGCGCTGCCGCAGGCAGCCCGTCTGCTTCCCACTGTCCAGCTCAACATCTCCAATCCACGCAATACGACCATCAATATCCGCGGTCTTGGAGCCGCCGGGACGGCTCCAACGGATGGAATTGAAGGCGGTGTGTCGGTGTATGTTGACGGGGTGTATCGTTCGCGCCCGGCCACGGCACTCAGCGATCTGGTTGATCTGAACGGGATAACCGTCCTGCGCGGTCCGGCCGGGACGGAAGGCGGCATGACGGCGACGGCCGGCGCCATTCAGCTCACGACTGCCGCTCCGGATCTGCATACGCGGCATATCTATGGCGAAGCCGGTGTGGGGAATTATGACTATAACCGCTGGAGCCTTGGCCTTACGACACCGCTTATCAAGGACAAGCTTGCCATCCGCCTGAGTGCGCTGGGTTATGGGAACAGCGGCTGGATCAAGAACCTTGCGGGCGGCGGGGACGTCAACGGACAGACAAGCCGCTCTTTCCGGGCTCAGGTTCTGTATCATCCCACGGACGAACTGAGTATCCGGCTGACGGGGGATTATGCCCATCTGCGTGAAAACTGCTGCTCCGGAGCTCTGTACAAGGTCGTTGCAACCAAAACGGATGGGAGTGCCGTGGCCGGAACGCTTGCCCAGCGTCTGGGCTGGACAGGGTATGCCCCGACGGTGCCGTCCAACGCGCCCTATACCATCAACCGAAGCTCCCTTTCGGATGCAGAACAGGAAGATATGGGGCTTTCGGGGCATGTGGACTGGCATCATGCCAATTTTACGCTGTCGTCCATCACGGCTTTTCGCTGGTGGGACTGGGCGCCGCATAATGACGGGGATCTGGGACCGGCCAATGCCATCGTGAACTCCAACGCCAAGGTCGACCAGAACCAGTTCACGCAGGAGCTGCGCTTTTCCAGTTCCTGGGGCCATCTGCTCGATTACCGGGTCGGAGCCTTCTACATGTGGCAGGAAAACCGCGTTTACGGTGATACCCGATATGGGCCTGATGCCGGGGCATGGTATGGTTATGGTACGGGAAGCTCACCTGTTGCCGGTGTTTCGACCGCGCAGGCTTCCAATGTCCTGAACGACTATGATGTACGCAGTTACGGACAGCCGACGACCAATTATTACGGTCTGTACGCGGACGGAACCTGGCATGTTACCCGGAAACTGGATTTCGTGACTGGGGTCAGGTATAATTACGCTACAAAAACGGGTAGTTATTCCCAGTGGCAGGTCACACCCAGCAGCTATAATTCGGCACTCACGCCTCTGGCGACGGCCCAGAGTATCTGGGCACAGTACGGGACCAACCGGGGATATGGCGCGCATTTCGACAATGGTTTCGTAACCGGACAGTTTGTTGCGAAATACCATGTGACGGATAATGCCATGGTCTATGGCCGTTATGGACGCGGCGGAAAATCCGGGGGGCTCAATCTGGTCCCGTTCTCTGCCAGCCAGCTCTCCCAGGGAGCGGTTTCAGCGAATGTCGGCAAAGAGACGGATGACGCTTTCGAAGTGGGTGCGAAGGCACAGTTCCTGCAAAATCGCCTGCTGGTCAGTGGTGCGCTGTATCAGACGAACGACCATAACTATCAGGTGACGGCGGTTCGCGAATATCAGGGGACGCTGCTGTCCTATCTGAGCAGTGCTCCGAAAGTACGGGTCCGTGGGGCGGAAATGGACATTCATTACAGCCCGATCGTGAATCTCGTGACGTCCCTCTCGGCGTCTTACAACGATGCCCAGTTCCTGCAGTATTCCACCAGCGCGCCACCGGAAGTGGCCTGGAAAGGGATCTACAGTCTGGCCCATACCCAGATTCCGTTTGTGCCGCGATGGGCGCTGTCTGCTGCGGTGCAGTATTCGCATGGGATCGGGAAGGTCTTTTCCCGTCGTCTCGATGCCTATGCTGGTGGAAGTTATAATTACAATACGCGCATGAACACCTCCAGCAACAACTCCGCTTATGGCTGGGTGCCGGCTTATGGCACGCTGAACCTGAATTTCGGGCTGCGCGATCATCAGGGGCGCTGGGAGCTTGCTGGCTTTATCAACAATGCGACGGACGAGCGGCGCGTGACGCAGATATCCCAGGGGAGTGCGGCCTCCGGCAATGGAAGCTGGTATGCGTATGTCAGCCAGCCGCGCAATTTCGGTTTTATTGCCCGCGTCAATTACTGAACCCTCAGGAAGACTGCTGCCGTTCCCTTAACCCGGGGAACGGCCGGGGAATTATGTCATGAAAATACGCACATATCTGGGTCTTCTCCTGGGCAGTACGCTCCTGCTCGGAGCGGCTCAGCAGAGTGTCCGGGCTTCGGAACCGTCAGAAGGAACCGAGGGCTGGCCCCAGTTGCCGCAGGCGCCCAAAGGTGCGCCCAATATCGTCGTGATCCTGGTGGATGATGTCGGGTTTGGTGCGACGAATGTTTTTGGTGGCCCTGTTTCGACGCCGGATTTCTCACGCTTGGCCAGCAGTGGGCTCAGATATAACAATTTCCATGTGAATGCCCTGTGCTCGCCTTCCCGGGCTTCGCTGCTGACGGGATATAATGACCGGCAGGTGGGGTTCGGTAATATTGAGGAAGCCGCATCGAAGCATCCGGGATATAATACCGTTCTGCCTGTGAATGTGACGCCGATTGCCGAGGTTCTGAGGGAACACGGGTATAATACGGCTGCGTTCGGGAAATGGCACAACACACCCTACTGGCAGATCAGTGCTGCGGGGCCATTCGACCTGTGGCCAACAGGGCGGTGGGGGTTCGAGCATTTCTATGGCTTCCTGGCTGCGGCTGATAACCAGTATTACCCCCGGCTTTACCGGGATCAGACCCCTGTGGAGCCGTCATTCACGCCCGAGCAGGGGTATTATTTCACGACCGACATTACCAATGAAGCAATCCGCTGGATGCATCAGCATGATGCCGTGGCCCATGACAAACCGTTCTTCCTCTATTACGCGACGGGTGCCACGCATGAGCCGCATCATGTCCCCAGGGAATGGATTGCGAAATACAGGGGGAAGTTCGATCAGGGATGGGACGTCATCCGGCAGCAGAGCTTTGACCGGCAGAAAGCGCTTGGCGTCATCCCCGCGAATGCGGAACTGACACCGCGTCCTTCAACGCTGCCAGCGTGGGACAGCCTGTCGCCTGATGAAAAGAAGCTTCTGGCGCATCAGGCGGAAGTCTATGCCGCCTTTGCCGAGGAAACGGATCACGAAGTGGGGCGGCTTCTCGCAACGCTTCGTGAAGAAGGCATTGCCGACAATACCCTCGTTCTTGAGATTTTCGGGGATAATGGCGGGAGTGCCGAAGGGGGTTTTCTGGGCAGGGATGTCAAGAACCCCGATAGCAGCACGCCGGATGTCCGGACACGTCTGGCTGATAGCGATGCGTTGGGAAGCGAGCTGTATCTCAATCATTATGCCGCGGCCTGGGCCTGGGCGCTGACGTCTCCTTTTCAGGGCACGAAGCAGGACGCGGCCCATCTGGGAGGGACGACGGATCCTCTGGTGATTTCATGGCCTGCACGTATCCATGAGAGCAATGGACTGCGGGCGCAGTTCGGTCATCTGAACGATATTGCGCCGACGCTCTATGAAGCCGCCGGGATCACGCCGCCGTTACGCACGGCAGGCATCGAACAGATCCCGCTCGAAGGTCAGAGCCTGCTTTATACGTTCGATCATCCCGCCGCGCCCTCACGTCACAGGGTTCAGTATTTCACCACGAGTGGAAATCTGGGGATCTATTCCGATGGGTGGTGGGCAGGACAACTGGCGCAGGAAACCTGGGAAGTCGGCGACAACCGCGTCTATCTCGCCCGGGGTGTACAGCCCCGGACGCATCCCTGGGAACTTTACAGGCTGACCGATGATTACAGTCAGGCTCATGATCTGGCGACAAAATATCCTGAAAAACTGAAGGAGCTTCAGGCTCTGTTCGCGCAGGAAGCCAGACGTAATCACGCAGAGCCGCTCCGGCCGGGCGTGGACGCCTATCCGCTGGGAACGGAGACCGGGCAGACGGTCTTTACGTATCGTTCCGGTGTAGACCGCGTTGGACCGAGATTCGCGCCTGATCTGGGGCATGATCCTTACACGCTGAGTGCGGATGTCGATATTCCTGCCGGTGGCGCGCGCGGGGTCATTTTCGCCGAAGGGGGACGATACGGCGGCGTTGCGCTGTATGTGGCGAACGGGCGCCTTGTTTATGAAGTGAATGCGCATGGAGTGCGTACGGGCCAGATCGTGACGTCTGCGCCTCTTCCCGTCGGGCAGCGGCATATCGTTGTGACGGTTGTGCCGGAACAGGAGCGTAGGGCCGGCAAAACGGATGCGGCGGCGGAGATGATCCGCCGCTGGGTGGGCGGAAAATCGGTTCCCGCGACAGTAACGCTCTCCGTGGACGGGGTTTCGGCGGGACAGGCGCGGTTCAGCAACATCGCCCTGTCATCGCGGGAGACACTCGATATCGGCCGTGATCTGGGGTCTGCCGTCAGTCCCGCCTACACGGTCCCCGCAGCATTTACGGGACGCATCGACAAGGTCACGCTTGTCACACCGAAACTGTCCAACCAGTGAAGCCTGTTTTCTCAAAGGAGGCACGCGCCTTGTCCAATCCGACCGACGCCAGCGAAACCGCGCTGGAAAACACAGTTACGCGCCGGACCCTTCTGGCGGGAACGGCAGCTCTTGGTCTGGCTGGAGGCGTTGCACAGGCTGCCTCCACGCCAGCGCCACGCTCGCCCAATATCATCTATATCATTGCGGATGATCTGGGTGTCTATGATCTGGGCTGTTATGGTCAGACGAAAATCCGGACGCCCAATATCGATCGGATGGCCTCGCAGGGCATGCAGTTCACGCAGGCCTATGGGGGGGCGCCGATCTGTTCTCCGTCCCGGTGTGCGCTCATGACAGGCCGCCATATGGGTCATGCTTCCATTCGCGACAATTTTGCGCTTGCTGGAGGAGTGGTCGGGTACAAGGGGCAGGAAAAGATCCGCAGGGCCAACCTGCCCGATCAGGAGCCGACTGTCGCAACCGTCCTGAAGGATCAGGGATATGTGACGGGTCTGGTGGGGAAATGGCATCTGGACGGATATGCCCCGGCCGCGGTGCCGACCCGACACGGATTTGACGAGTTTCACGGGTGGCTGACGCAGACGGAAAAGACCCAGGGGTATTTCCCGGAGAAATGGTACGATGGAACCACTCTGCTGGATGTTCCGGGAAATGCCGGGGAAGGGCGCGCCGTTTACGAAACGGATATCGTGACGGACCAGAGCTGTGATTTCATCAGGCGGCACCGTCAGAAACCCTTTTTTCTGACCGTCGCCTATAACGCGCCACATAGTCCGTATGTCACGCCGGCCGAAGGCGACTATGGCGGGGAGCCGTGGGGAAGGTCGGAGAAAACCTACGCAGCCATGATCGAGTTTCTGGATGCAGGGGTGGGCAGTATCCTGCGGGCCCTTGAAGAGCTTGGGCTGGACGAAGATACGGTTGTATTTTTCTCGTCCGATCATGGTCCGCGATCCGAGCCTACGGCGGAGCAGACGGATGTTGTGACGTTTTTCAACTCCCATGGTCCTCTGCGGGGATACAAGCGTGAGCTCTATGAAGGCGGAATCCGCGTTCCGCTCATTGCCCGCTGGCCCGGTCATATTGCTGCCGGGGCAAAAGAAGAGACGCCCGTCTATCATCCGGATTTTCTGCCGACCGCTGTGGGACTGGCAGGTAAAAGCATTTCCGTGGTCACGGACGGCCATGATCTGACTCCCGTCCTGCTGGGGGACCGGAGGCTGCCTGAGCGCCTGCTTTACTGGGAAACATATGAACCGGCTTTCTGGCAGGCCGCCCGGCAGGGAAAGTGGAAAATCGTACGGCCCGTCGGATCATCCCGGCTGGAGCTTTACGATCTGGCGGCGGATCCCAGCGAAAAACGCGATGTTGCGGCAAAATATCCGGACATTGTCAGCAAACTCTCCGCGCAGCTTGTGACGGAACACCGACCTTCGCGCGAATACCCGATCGCTCTCTGAGCGTTCGGGGGGGACAGGAGAGGGGGAAAACCACTATCTCTTTTCAGGATTGGTTTCTGTCGCAAAAGGACTGAGTGATATCGTGGCTGTCGGATTCCACCCTGCGCCGTGCATGGAAGGATGAGTTCCTCGTCAGGCCGCCCGAGATCGAGGCGCCACGAGACCGGTTTCTGACAAAGGCAGAGGCCAAGAAGTTGCTTGATGCGTGCGAAACGCCACAGGTTCGGCCATTCATGGCGATTGCCATTTATACTGGCGCGCGCAAAGGGTCTATCCTAGCCCTGACATGGGATCGCGTGCATTGGCAGACAGGGCTGATCGACTTTCAGGAGGCGGGACGCCCACTAACTGGCAAGCGGCGCGCCATCGTGCCTATGACCAAGGCGCTGCGGAAGGAAATGGAAGAGGCGTTCAAACTGAGAAACGGCAATTATGTGGTCCACTGACACGGAAAGCCGATTCCCACGGGTCTGCAATGGTCGTTTAACAAGGCCTGTCAGCCCGCTGGACTGACCTGGCGGGCCGACCCCCATCATGTGAAGCACAGTGTGGCTTTATGGTTCGCCATGGACAAAGTGCCGATTGATCAGGCGGCAGACTGGCTGGCCACAGATCCGGACACATTGCGGCGGGTATATCGCCAATTCGACCCGTCATATCTGCGCTCTATCGCAGATGAGTTTGAACTGTAGTGGTCCTAATGGACCATTACGCACCCTGCGCATAATTCAATTTTTGGCTGAAAGCCTTGGCGTCCCGTACGGGATTCGAACCCGTGTTGCCGCCGTGAAAGGGCGGTGTCCTAGGCCTCTAGACGAACGGGACTGGAGGCGTGAGCGGGTGTATAGGGGCGTCTTTCGGGAGCGTCAAGCCGATGCGGCATCAGAAATGAAAAAAGACAGATTTTTTCTTTCCTGCCATGTCTCGGCCCGCAGGGTGCCTGCGACATGGACCAGTGGCATGCTGCGGTCTTCCAGCAGGGCGGCGAAGGGTTTGTCGCCTGCACGGAAAACCAGTCCGCGCAGGCGGGTGCCTCCATCTTCGCCCTGAAGGATGACGCGCAGGGTATTGCCGTCCTTGCCAATGCGCTCGCTTTTGACGCAGCGGACGTTGCTGATGGCGAGGACCGGCTCCTCATTGCCGGGGCCGAAGGGTTCCAGCCGGGCGAGCTGATCAGCGACTGCGATGGATGCGCCAGCCAGTGTCATGATGCCGTCGAGCTTGAGTGCATCCTGTTTTGGGAGGGTGAGCGCGGTGGAGAGCTGCTCGTCCAGCCATGTGTGGAACTCTTCGGCGCGGTCGGCGGCCAGGGAGAAGCCGGCGGCCATGGCGTGTCCGCCGCCGGTGAGGAGAAGGCCATTCTGCCGCGCGGCGATGATGGCGGTTCCGAGATCCAGCCCTGGGACGGAGCGGGCCGAGCCTTTGATGACGCCATCTGTCAGGGCTCCGACCAACGCGGGGCGGTTGTAGCGTTCTTTCAGGCGGCCTGCGACGATGCCGACGACGCCGGGGTGCCATGTTTCCCCATGCAGGAAGATGACGGCGTGGTCCGCATCGAGCTGCTGCTGCGCCTGTTCCATGGCGGAATCGAGGATTGTGGATTCGACGGTCTGGCGCTGCCGGTTGACGCGGTCGAGCTGTTCGGCGAGGGCGCGGGCTTCGACGACATCGTCCGACAGCAGGAGTTTCAGGCCCAGATCGGCCTGTGCGATGCGGCCACCGGCATTGATGCGGGGGCCGAGCGCGAAGCCGCAGGCCATGGCGCTGGCTTCTTCTTTCACGCCTGCAACGGAGGACAGTGTGGCCAGTCCCAGACGCTCGCCTCGGGACATGACCCGCAGGCCCTGCATGACAAGCGCCCGGTTGAGACCGGTCAGGGGCATGACATCGCAGATGGTGGCGAGTGCCGCGAGGTCGAGGCGCTTGAGAAGGTCGGGAATGGCCTGGCCTTCGTCGAACCAGTTGGTGCGGCGCAGGAGACGCAGGGTGGCGACCATGGTGAGGAAGGCAACGGCGGTGGCGCAGATGCTGCCCAGACCGGACGGGCAGTCCAGACGGTTCGGGTTGACCACGATCCCTTTCGGCAGGGCTGCCCCGTCGGGCTTATGGTGATCAAGCACGATGATGTCGGCGCGGTCTGTCAGGCCGTTGAGGATGTCGATGGCTGCCGTGCCGCAGTCGATGCAGACCAGCAGGGTGGCGCCTTGGGAGAGCAGGTTTTCGAGGGCTGCGGTATTGGGGCCGTAGCCTTCGGTCAGGCGGTCGGGGATATGGGTGCTGACGGTGCAGCCCAGTTCGCGCAGCGTGTCGCAGACGAGGGCGGTTCCGCAGGCGCCGTCCACGTCGTAGTCACCGAACAGGCCGACATGCTCCTGGTTGCGGACGGCCTGTGCGAGGCGTTCGGCGGCCCTGTCCATGTCCTGCAGGCAGGAGGGGTCGGGCATGGCGTCACGCAGGCGGGGATTGAGAAAGGAGGAGGCGGCGTGGGATGCGACGCCTCGTGCCGAGAGGATACGGGCCAGAAGCTCGGGGATACCGGCCTGCTGGGCCAAGGCGAGAGCCAGACGGTTGTCTGCCTCTGCCAGGCGGGGATCACGCCAGATCCAGCGGCGGTGTCCTGCACTTCGGGTTACGCCGAGGACGGCACCCGTATCGTCTGCGAGCATGGTTCTCCGTTCAGGAAGCGGTCTGTGTCTTCGGTTTGAAGGTATGGTGGCTTTCTATATAGCGCACCGTGCCGGATTTTGAACGCATGACGATGGAATGTGTGCGTGCCCGGGTCGGGCTCGGACGTTCCACACCCTTCAGGAGCGGGCCGGATGTGACGCCCGTTGCGGAGAACAGGACGTGACCGGACGCCATATCGTGCAGGAAGAGCTTGCGGGCCGGGTCCAGACCATTGGCCATTTCGCGGGCACGTTCACGCTGGCTCTCGTCCTCGAACAGGAGGCGTCCCTGCATCTGGCCGTCCATGCACCGGATGGCGGCGGCGGCGAGAACGCCTTCGGGAGCCCCGCCGGAACCGGCATAGAGATCCACGCCGCTGCCGTCGATACAGGTGGCGATGGCGGCGGCGACATCACCGTCGCTCAGGAGCATCACACGGGCGCCGGCTTCGCGGGCATAGGCGATGAGTTCTTCGTGTCTTTCGCGGTCAAGTGCGCAGAGAACAAGATCCGAAACGTCGCGTTTCTTGGCCTTGGCCAGCGAGCGCAGGTTGTTTCCGATCGAGGCGTCAATATCGACGACGTCTTCGGGAAGGTCGGGGCCGACGACGATCTTTTCCATGTAGATGTCGGGGGCGTGGAGGAACTTGCCGCGCTCGGCAAGAGCTACGACCGTCAGGGCGTTGGGCAGGCTCTTGGCGCACAGGTTCGTGCCTTCGAGCGGATCGACCGCGATGTCCATTGCCGGGCCGCCGGAGCCGACTTTCTCACCGATATAGAGCATCGGTGCTTCGTCCATCTCGCCTTCACCGATGGTGACGACGCCATCGATGGCGACGGTGTCGAACGCGGCTCGCATGGCCTGCACGGCGGCGCCATCGGCTTCGTTCTTCTGGCCACGGCCGGTCCAGTGGGCGGAGGCGATTGCAGCCGCCTCCGTGACACGGACGAGCTCGAGGGCAAGGTTACGGTCAGTGACGCGGTACGGGAGAACGTTCTGAGGGTCGATCACGCAAGGGGATCCTCGATTTTGAGCACAAGCGGCTTTCCTGTCACGACAGGAAGGACGGCGAGCGCTGTGGCTGCTGCATGGATGGCTTTTTCGGGAACCTGATGGGTTACGATCGCCAGGTCGGCACATCCTGTTGCAGCATCATGCTGGGAAACAAAGTGAACAGAAACATCATGGTCCCGAAGAACCGATGTCAGATCAGCCATTACGCCCGGACGGTCCTGAACGTTCAGACGTAAATAGAACGTGCTGTTCAAATCAGCGAGATTTGCACAGGTGGCTGGGGCCGGAACGGACTGGGTGCCCCATACGGGAATGGCGGTTCCCCGCGCCAGATCGATGAGATCGGCGACGACGGCGCTCGCGGTGGGGCCTTCGCCGGCCCCGCGACCGGAAATGGTCATGGGGCCGCTGAAAATGCCCTGTGTGGAGACAGCGTTGAAGACGCCCTCGACGCTGGCGATGGGAGCGCTGGCCGGGACGAGGCACGGACGCACCCAGGCGGCGACGGTGCCGTTTTCAGCCTGTCGGGCCATGCCGAGGAGCTTGATGCGGTATCCGAGCTGGTCAGCGAATTTCAGATCGGTCGCGGTGATGTCGCGGATGCCCTGAACGGAGAGGGTGTCAAAGGCGATGGGCTGGAAGGCCAGACCGGCGAGGATGGCCAGCTTGTGGGCCGTGTCCCAGCCGTCCACATCCGTCGAGGGCTCGGCTTCGGCATAGCCCTTGGCCTGAGCTTCGGTCAGGACGTCGCTGAAGTCCCGGCCTGTGGCACGCATTTCAGTCAGGATGTAGTTGCAAGTGCCGTTCAGGATGCCGCCGACGCTGAGGAGACGGTCTGCGGCCAGTCCTTCGCGCACGAGCTTGATGGCGGGGATGCCGCCAGCCACGGCTGCTTCGAACAGCAGCGGGGCCTTCTTCTCGGACGACAGGCGGCTGAGACGGTCGCCATGCAGGGCCACGAGCGCCTTGTTGGCGGTCACGACCGGCAGGCCGCGTTCGAGCGCGGTACGGACCATGTCACGCGCCGGGCCTTCGGAGCCGCCGATGAGTTCGACGGCCACGTCAATGTCCGGGTCCTGCGCCACGGCGGTGGCGCTGTCGTGCCAGCGCATGGCGGACAGGTCCACGCCCCGGTCGCGGGTGCGGTCCCGGGCCGTGATGGCCACGACTTCGATCGGCCGGCCGGCCCGGGCGGTAATCATGTCAGCGTTCTCACGCAGGAGACGAATGACACCGATCCCGACAGTCCCGAGTCCAGCCAGTCCGATCCGCAGTGGTTTCACGATGATGCAGCTCCAAGAAGATCAGCGGTTCCGGCCCCGGCGCCATGCCGGGTCATGAAGCCCTTGATGGCCCGCGTCGCCTGACGCAGCCGCTGGGTGTTTTCGACAAGTCCGATCCGGACAAAGCCCTCGCCGTATTCTCCGAATCCGAGGCCCGGCGCAACCGCCACGCCGGCTTCCTTGAGAAGCAGCTTGGAGAAGGCAACGCTGCCCATATCGGCAAAGGCAGGCGGGATGGGGGCCCAGGCGAACATCGAGCCTGCCGGGGGAGGGACGTCCCATCCGGCGCTCTGAAGACCGCGCAGCAGCACGTCGCGGCGGTCCTTGTACATGGCGCGGATTTCGGAAACGTAGTCCTGCGGACCGTTCAGGGCAGCGACGGAGGCGACCTGGATCGGTGTGAAGGCGCCGTAGTCCAGATAGGACTTGATGCGGGTCAGGGCCTGGATCAGACGCGGATTACCGACCGCAAAGCCCATGCGCCAGCCTGCCATGGAATAGGTCTTGGACATGGACGTGAACTCGACGGCCACATCCTTTGCGCCCGGAACGGCGAGAAGGGACGGGGGTGGTTCGTTCTCGTTGAAATAGATTTCCGCGTAAGCCAGATCGGACAGGATCCAGATCTCTTCCCGGCGCGCGAAGGCCACGAGTTCTTTGTAGAAATCGAGGTTTGCGACAAAGGCTGTCGGGTTGGACGGGAAGTTGACGATCAGGGCCGTCGGCTTGGGAACCGAGTGCCGGACGGCACGCTCGAGCGCGCGGAGCATGTCCTCATCCGGCGTGGCCGGGATCGAACGGACGGACGCGCCGGCGATGATGAAGCCGAACTGGTGGATCGGATAGGACGGGTTCGGGACCAGGATCGTGTCGCCGGGGCTCGTGATGGCGGCGGCCAGATTGGCCAGGCCTTCCTTGGAGCCGAGGGTCGCGATGACTTCGGTTTCCGGGTCCAGCGAGACGTTGAACCGGCGCTCATAATAGTTCGCCATGGCCTTGCGCAGGCCAGGGATGCCGCGGCTGACGGAATAACCGTGAGCGCGGGGATTGCCAACGGTCTCGATCAGCTTCTGCACGACGTGAGCCGGCGGAGGGCTGTCGGGATTGCCCATGCCCAGATCGATGATGTCATCACCGGCGGCTCGCGCGGCGGCCTTGGCCTTGTTCACTTCAGCGAACACATAGGGCGGCAGGCGGCGGATGCGGTGGAACTCTTCGGTCATGACCAGCTCTGGGGCAGAGGGTGAAAGGGAGGAGCGACGATAGACATGTTTTTTGATGAGTGGAACAGTCAGACTGTTCCTGATGTCACAATGTCCTCTTCCCGTTCAGCCTCCGATCGTGACGCGGACCCCTTCGCCAATGGCTTCGGCCTTGAGAATGATGGCTGAGGCCGGGACCCCGCGTTCGATCAGGGCGCGGGCCACGACGCGCGCGCGCAGCAGGCCCAGCGCGATTTCCCGGTTCTGGTCTGCGGGAGCGAGGGCTGCTTCGGCGCTCATGAAGGCGCCGAAGCCACGGATGGTCAGATGCTGGTTTCCGCGCTGGGAGATGATGTGCTGGTAATCGCCCTGAGGGTTGCCGGCCACATGGTCGGTGGCGGGCTGGAAGCGGATCAGGGTGCCTTCGGGCGTGGCCGTGTCAATGTCCGGACGGATGGGGTCGCTGAGCATGGCATCGCGCGGAAGATCGAAACCGGGGAACTGCGGCGGGGGGGGAGGCAGGTCGCCGATCTGCGGGAACTCGCCCGGCGGGGTCGGGGGAATGGATTTTGTGACCACAGCCGGGAGTTCGGCTTCCGGGGCTGGCGGAGTTGAGCTCTGAGCGGCCGGTTTTTTGGTGGGTACAGGCGATGAGGCCGGTGCTGGCGCAGGTGTCTGGGCAGGAGACGCCGGTGCGGACGTGCCCGGGAGTTCCGGCGCCGGATTGATGGCGGAGGGCGATTCAGGTTCCGGCTGTCCGACGGCGGTCATGGTCATGCCGCTCTGTTCGGTATCTGCCGTCACAGCCGTTGCCGGAGCGGGTTTGGGCGGCGGCGGGATGGTCGGCAGGGCACCCTGAGCCGCGCTTTCGCGCTGGGCGAGGTTCCGCTGGGCTTCGAGCTGCGTGGTTAGCGACAGACGGGCTTCGGGTGTCGGAAGGTCAGGCGCCTGGGTAGGGGTGCGTCCGACATGGGGGTAACGCAGGTTCTCGCCCGGCGGGGGCGCGCGGAGCTTGGCAATCTCGCCCCCTTCGAAGTTGTGCCACCAGCCGGTCACGGTGTCCGTCATGTCCCGGTGCTGGCAGCCCGCCAGCAGCGGCGCGGTCACCAGCAGGAGAAACGGGATTTTCCCCGCAGTCCTGCGTGTTGCCGCTGTCATGGGCTGCCTGCTGTTCCCTGGGACCACTGTGCCGTTCCTGCCGTCTGTAGAATGTCCAAACGCGGCGGAGACTAGCGGTTCGTGACAGGGATGGCGAGAGTTCCTGTCGGTCTGCATTGGAGGCCCGATCCGAAGGAGGACTTGGCACCGACGAAAACGAAGCGCAGGATAGGGGGTATGAAGATGCATGCTGGATCTGGAAACGATATGGATATCACCAGAATGACCCCGACCCGCCTGGACGACGAGCCGGATGCTCCGGAGCCTGAAACCAAGGAAGACGACAACAAGACGCTGAACAGTCCGATCAGCGAGCTTGAAGGCCGTCTGTTCGATCAGCGGAAAGTCCTGATCTTCGGCGGTATCAATGACAAGATCGCGCGTGATGTCACCGGGCGCCTCCTGGCGCTGGCCGGGACGTCCGACAAGCCGATCGACGTGTATGTGAACTCCCCGGGCGGTCATGTGGAGAGTGGCGACACCATCCATGACATGATCCGCTTCGTGGATTCGATCGCGCCGATCAACATGATCGGAACAGGCTGGGTCGCATCCGCCGGTGCGCTGATCTATGCCGCGGGCCGTCCGGAGCGTCGCGTCTGCCTGCCGAACACGCGCTTCCTGCTGCATCAGCCGATGGGTGGGGTGCGTGGTCCGGCGACGGATATCGACATCGAGGCCCGCGAGATCATCAAGATGCGCGAGCGTCTGAACCGGATCTTCGCGAAGGAAACGGGGCAGACCTACGAGAAGGTCGCCAAGGACACGGACCGGAACTACTGGATGTCGGCCAATGAAGCCATTGCGTATGGCCTCGTGAACCGCGTTATCCACTCGGCAACCGAACTCAAGTAAAAACTACAAGCTCCAAGGGGCACGGCGTGCCTTTCCGGCACGCCGCGAACACAGTCATGAAAAGTCTGGCCGAAATCTATTCCCATCTTCCCGACGCACCGTCGGAGAAGACGCTCGAGCGCGTTGATTACGAAGCGCGCCACTGGAGCAGCCCGATCCAGGGGCCGCTCAAGCCAGGTACGGAAGAGCACAAGCGGGCTGTCGCCGCGATGTTCCGCGATACGTTCAATCCGTACAAGCCGTCCGTGATCGACTGGCCGAAGCTGGATCCGGAGACGCTGCATCGCATTACGTCGCTGCCGATCTGGGATATCGCGGTCCAGACCGAGGGCAAGGCCCGCCTGCGCATGGCCGCCTATGCGGACATGATCACCGATCCGGACATGAAGGACGCGCTGTCGCGCAATGCCTGGGAAGAGAACCGGCACAAGGAAGTCCTGACCAAGCTGGTCGAGGCCTACAACATTCCGATGGCGCCGGAGCCTCCCTATGTCACGCCGAAGGATACGGAATGGGCGTATCTGGTCACGGGTTTCTCGGAATGTGTGGACAGCTTCTTTGCGTTCGGCCTGTTCGCGCTGGCCGAGCGGGCGGGTCTGTTCCCGCAGGAACTGATCGAGACGTTCGAGCCGGTGATGCAGGAAGAATGTCGCCATATCCTGCTGTTCGCAAACTGGCTGGCCTGGCACCGGGCGACCATGCCGTTCTGGAAGCGCCCCTGGTTCGAACTGCGTGTGATCGCAGTGTGGCTGTTTCTGGCCTATGAGCGCATGGGGCTGGCCCGCTCGATTGACGAGAACGGCGAAGAGCACACCCAGGACAATAATTTCACGGTCACGGGTGCCAAGGACATGACGACCATGGACATCAGTCTTCCGGACCTGATGCAGCTCTGTCTGGACGAAGATGACCGCCGGTTCTCCGGCTATGACCCCCGTCTGCTGCGGCCGACGACGACGCCGGCGATTGCGCGTGCGATCATCAAGGGTGCAAAGCTCTGGGATCGTGTCCGGAGCAAGATCGCCGCCTGAGCGGTCCTGTCCACGACAGCTACACGGCATAAAAAAGGGCTCCGGAAGGAGCCCTTTTTCGTTTCAGTCTTCCGGAGTGCCGTCTGCGTCGGGCTCCGGATCCGTCATCAGGGCGTCGGAGAGGACGCCGGCTTCTGCGCGGATGCGACGCTCGATCTCGGAGGCCATCTCCGGATGATCGCGCAGAAACTGCTTGGCGTTTTCACGTCCCTGCCCGATGCGCTGGCTGTCGAAGGAGAACCATGCACCGGATTTCTCGACGATGTTGCCCTTCACGCCCAGATCGAGCAGTTCGCCCATCTTGCTGATGCCCTCGCCGTACATGATGTCGAACTCGACCTGACGGAACGGGGGCGCCATCTTGTTCTTCACGACCTTGACGCGGGTCTGGTTGCCGACGACCTCGTCCTTGTCCTTGATGGAGCCGATGCGGCGGATGTCGAGACGGATGGACGAGTAGAACTTCAGCGCGTTGCCGCCCGTCGTCGTTTCCGGATTGCCGAACATCACGCCGATCTTCATGCGGATCTGGTTCAGGAAGATCACGAGCGTGTTGGAACGCGAGACCGTGCCTGTCAGCTTGCGCAGAGCCTGACTCATGAGACGCGCATGCAGACCGACATGGCTGTCGCCCATATCGCCTTCGAGTTCGGCGCGGGGGACGAGAGCGGCGACAGAGTCCACGACCAGCACGTCAACAGCACCGGAACGGACCAGCGTATCGGCAATTTCCAGCGCCTGTTCGCCGGCATCCGGCTGGCTCAGGAGAAGATCGTCGATGTTGACGCCGAGTTTGCGGGCGTAGCCGGGGTCGAGCGCATGTTCGGCATCGATGAAGGCCACGGTGCCGCCCTTCTTCTGGGCTTCTGCCAGCACGTGCAGGGCGAGGGTGGTCTTGCCCGAGCTTTCCGGACCGTAGATTTCAACGATACGGCCCCGGGGCATACCACCGATTCCGAGGGCGATATCCAGTCCGATGGACCCGGTGGAAATCACATTGGTTTCCACTTTCGGACGCTGGCCCATGCGCATGATCGAGCCCTTGCCGAAGGCACGCTCAATCTGGCTGAGTGCGCCTTCAAGCGCCTTGGTCTTGTCCATTCAATCCTCGCAGTCGGTTGGGGCTGGCGTTTACAGGATACGATAGACCGGGCGGCCATTCTCGCAAAGAGCCGCGGTTTCTGCGGTCGCCAGTGTCATGTGTTCACAAATGTTCCTGTGACAGACATATCATGCCTGCCCCCTGTTCCGCCAAGGGGTATGACGGCTCCGGATGCAGATTTTTTCCTGCGGACGGAGCCATGATCATCTTAGAGGAGCAGAACGATTGGCAGGTCGTTTGAGTTTCCAGACATAGGCGATGATGGCCGCGACGACCTTGAAGTGCTCGGCCGGAATTTCGCTGTCGAGCGGGAGAGTGAAGAGCGCCCGGGCCAGGGGCGGGTTGGCCACGATCGGGATGCGGTTGTCCTGCGCGATGGCCCGGATACGGGCTGCGACATCGTCCATGCCTTTGGCCACGATCTTGGGAGCGCCTCCGCCGCCTCTTTGATAGACGAGAGCGACGGCGTAATGGGTCGGGTTGGTCACGACGACGGTGGATGTCTTGACTGCTTCCATCATGCGCTGTTTGGCCGCCCTTGCCCGCAGGGCTTTCTGGCGTCCCTTGACGTGAGGGTCGCCTTCGGTGTTCCGGTACTCGTCCTTGAGATCCTCGCGGCTCATCTTCAGCTTGGAGATGTGACGGAAGCGCATCCAGAAAATATCAAATCCTGCGATGAGCAGTTGAGCCCCGATCATGGCTGCTGCTGCCCTGAAGCCGAGATCCGTCATCATTTTCAGGAGAGGACCGGGTTCCAGTCCGACCATGCGGGGCGCTGTGGGAATGGCGTTTCTGGAGATATTCCACAGGATGATGGCAAAGACCCCAAATTTTGCCAGAGCCTTGAACGTATCTGGCAGGGTCCCGCCGCCAGCGATGCGTTTGAACCCGGCGAGGGGAGAAACGCGCTCGAATTTTGGCAGCAGTGAGCCGGGATGGATGAGGAAGCCGGTCTGCAGAAAGCCGGCAGCAAGACAGAAAACGGCAACGGTTGCCGCTACCGGGACCGCCAGGGACAGGCCCGCTTCAATGGCGTGATTCGTGCTGTTGAGGAGACCTCCCTGTGCCATGGGAACTGTGCCTGCATTGGCCATGAGAGCCCGCATGCTGCGAACGAAATCGGCCAGAAGGTAAGGCAGGAGGAGGAAAATCCCGGCAAATCCGCCGAGAAGGGCAACGAAACTCATGGCTTCGCGGGACATGACGATCTGGCCGTCATCGCGCGCTTTCTGGAGGCGCTGGGCTGACGGGGCTTCTGTCTTGTCGCCGGAATCAGACATTTCTCAAAGTCCTGGAAGGGCCCGGAGGACGTCGAAGGCCTGTCCCTGCCAGATGGCGATCATGGTGCTGAGGGTCAGTCCGAGCAGAGCGATGCCGCCCAGAAGCTGAAGGGGGCTGGCTGCGTTGTAGATCTGCAGGGTGGGCAACAGACGCGTCATGATGCCGAGCATTCCCTGCCAGACAAGGGACAGGATCAGGAAAGGTGCGCTCAGTTCCAGGCCGAGGGCGAAGCTGCGTTCCGTGAGCTGGATGATGCCCTGGGCAGAGTCGCCCAGCAGGTTCCAGTGGGCATGACTGGCGACGAGGAGAAGGGTGCCACCCGGGGGAATGATGCTGTAGCTGCCAAGGATCGCGCGGATGGGAAGAATGTACGCGCCGGTTACGAGGAGTACGAGCGGCGCCAGAAGGTTCAGGAAGCGGGCTGGCGCGGAGCTTCCTGAACCGAGGTCTGGATCCGGTTGGAGCACGCTGGAAATGCCCATGCAGACTGCGATGATCTGCCCCGCAATGGGCAGGGCCATGCAGATCAGACGGGCCATCCAGCCGATCAGGACGCCTGCAAAAAGTTCGACGGCAATCATGCCGCCCAGAGCCAGGGGTGCCAGTGCATCCAGATGTGTCTGCATCAGCAGGGGGGCGACAAGCGGGAGGAGCAGGACGGTGAGGGTGATGGCGCATCCTGCCCGGATCATCATGGGCATGGACTGTTCGCCCAGACCCGGCATGACCATGACGACTGCGCCGGTGCGGGAGAGGACCAGAACGAAGGCCAGCGCCCAGACGCTCAGCACCGGACCGCTGAGATCCAGCCCCTGCAGGGCTGAGGCTCCGGCGGTATCAGAAAGACCGGCGTTCACGGGTTCTTTTCCTTCAGAACGGAGGCAGGGGCACAGTCAGTGGGGTCAGGTGGTGCCAACGAGAATGAGCTGATCGAAGAGGTGTCGGGTAAAGCCGATGAGTGTGGCCGTCATGAAGGAGCCGGCCATGACCATGACGGCGCCGATGGCCAGCACCTTCGGGACGAAGGACAAGGTGGCCTCGTTGAGCTGGGTGACGGCCTGTACAAGCGAGACCAGAAGGCCGACCCCGAGCGCAGTCAGGAGGGCAGGGGCACTCAGCTTGAGAGCGACGAGAAAGGTCTGCTCCAGAATGGCGCCGAGATCGATGGCCTGCATGGTCAGATCGTCATTTTCATCACGTCCTGATACGCCTGGACCATGCGGTCGCGGATCACGGTCGTGGTCTGGAGGGCGAGCTGGGCATTGGAGACGGCAGTCACGATCTGGGTCATGTCACCGCCGCCTTTCAGCCCCTGTGCAGCCTTGGCTTCGGCGTCATGACCACCGTCGATGACGCTGCCAATGGACTGGGACAGGATGGAGCCGAAATCCGTGCCGGAGCTGCTTGTGTTGGCTGAGGCCGACGGGCGGAGGCCATCATCGACAGTGTCCGTAACGTCTTGCAGGCGGCTCTGGAGGCTCTGCACGGCGTAGGCGTTATGGGCCTGGGAAAGGGATGTGAGCATAGGGGTTATTTCAGCAGGTCGAGCGTGCGGGACAGCATGGTCCGGCTGCTCTGCATGGCGTTGAGGTTGGCTTCGTAGGAACGTTCGGCTTCACGCATGTCCATCATCTCCGTCATGGAATCCACGTTGGAAACCTTGACGTACCCGCGCTCGTCGGCAGCGGGGTGGGAGGGATCATAGCGGGTGTCGAAGTCCGACATGTCCTGTCCGATATTCTGGACATCCACGGTCGAAGCGCCCGTTTCGTCGTCCACATGTTCGGCAAAGGTGATGGTCTTGCGGCGATAGGGATCCGCGCCGGGCTGGGAGCCGGTCGTATCCTGATTGGCGAGGTTTTCCGCGACGATACGCAGGCGCTGGGCCTGTGCGTCCATGCCGCTTGCGGAAATGCCGATGGTGGTGGACAGGTTCATCCGTCAGGCTCCTTACTTGCCGAGTGCCGTCTGGAACATGCTCAGGTATTTGGAATAGACGTTCACGGCGAGATGCTGCTGGTCGTTCACGTCCGCAACCTGTTCCATCTGCTGGTCGAGTGAGATCTGGTTACCGTCCAGGGACTGTTCGGATGTGGTTTCGATGGTGTGGGTGCCTGAAGCGTTATAACCGATATGGCCAGGCTGGGTGACGGTGGGCGTGATGTCGAATTCGCCCATCGCCGCCTCGAACGGAGAGACGTCTCGGGCCTGGTAGTCCGGTGTGTCGGAATTGGCGATGTTGCCAGCCAGCACCTGCTGGCGCGCCTGAAGCCAGTTCATGCGGTCACGGCCCAGAGAGAAGAGGTCGGTGCCGCCTGCGCTGGTTGGGTCGATGTTACGCATCGAGACAGTCTCCATCATGCAGGTGCCGGAAAAATCCCGGCGAAGCGCATGATGGCGTGAAATCTTTAATAAATGGTTGCCTGAGCGGCCGATTCTGGTGCGGAAGAAGGATGTGACGGACTTTGTCAGGCCTCGCATTCATTAGCGCGTGCCGAACGGCCCATGGCCTCTTCGAGGGTGCGTCCGGTGCTGTCTTTCCATTCTGTCCATCCGTTGGCCGCACGCCCCAGCAGGGCTACGGCGGCCGGGCTTGGGGACTTGAACAGTGTGTCACGGGTAAAACAGATGCGATCACCTTCAATGCGAAGAAGGCCCTGATCCAGCATGGTTTGCCGCTTCTGGGCATAATTGTGCCGAAGGAAGCTGCTGGAGACCTCGGCGCGACCATAAGAGCCTGCCAGCACGACTAAACCTTCTTCGGTGTACTGGGCGCGGCCATCTACGCCGGAGGTGCGGCAGTAGAATTCGGAGGGAGGGATCTGTTCCCCTGAAGCAGAAAAGACTTCAGTGACCTGAGAGGTGACGATAAGGCTTCGGTTTCGGATGAGAGGTTCGAAAATCGGATATCCCAGAGTCGTCAGCAGGATGTCGATTGTTTCGAAAACTTCACGGCATTCTGCCTCCAGTGCGGGGAGAGTGTGGGGGCGTGTGCCGGCTGTGCCGTTGTCCATTTCGAAGCGCTGTGCCTGTGTCGCGCGGCTGAGGGCGAGCCATTCCAGATAATGCGCGTGTGTGACTGTCAGGCTCTGGGTGAGCGAGAAGGCGACGACGACGCGGTTCCACCAGAGACCCTTCTTCTCGTTGTGCTGCTTCAGGCGGTTCCCGAAATTGCCTGTCTGTCCAATATAGGCGCGCGGCCGTTCCGTTTCGTCGTTTTCACCGAACAGGATGTAGATGCCAACCGAGTTGGCTTCGGGCCGTTCCAGAAACTCGTCCAGTCGCAGACGGGGGATTTCGACAACCTGCACGATCCGGGTGGTGATGGAGGCGGTACGGATTCCCTGTGGATCGCCGGAGGGAAGGAAAATCTGGATCGTCTGGGGGTGGGCGTTCACGACGTCTGGTCCTGCGCAGAAACATTGAGAAAAATATCTGTGGCAGGGACAGGGCGCTCAGGACAGGGGCTTTCTGCTTTTGGGACGGAATCTTGGCAAAACTGACAGGCAATTAAGCGGTCATTAACCGGTCTTGGGCATCATGCCGGGGAATGAGGATGACTGACCTATGACCCTGCATGACTGCGTGAACGCGATTGCCGCTCTGATTTTCATTATCGTGCTGATTTTCTGTGCGCGGCCACTCCTCCGTTTGCTGGAGCAGAGAAAGAGTGGGGCGCGGGACGGGCAGGCGGGGCTGTCGCTTGTGGGGCAGATGGCTCTGGACCGGACACGGCGTCTTTCGGTCGTGCGGTATGGCGCGCGGGAGGTGCTGGTCCTGACGGGTGGTAGCCAGGACGTCATGATGGACTGGACGGAGCGGGAGACGTTTGCCTCGGCGCTGGATGCGTCGGGCGCGGAGGACGTGGCATGAGGAAGATGCTCTGTGTCCTTCGGGCTTTCCTGCCGGCTCTGGTGCTGTTGATGTGTCTGGGTCTGCCGCATCTGGCGCATGCCCAGGCTGTGAGCATTGATCTGGGGCAGAACGGGGGTGCCGGTGGCGCGGGTACGACCAGTCGACTGGTGCAGCTTACGGCGCTGATCACTGTTCTGTCGCTGGCGCCAAGTCTGCTGGTGATGATTACGGCGTTTACGCGGATCGTGATCGTGCTGTCGCTGCTGCGCAGTGCGCTGGGCGCGCAGGGAACGCCGCCCAATACGGTTCTGATCGGGCTGGCGCTGTTTCTGACGCTGTTCGTGATGCAGCCGACGCTTCAGAAATCCTGGGATGCCGGGATCGAGCCGATGATGGCGGGGCGTGTGGGGGAAATGGAAGGTCTGACGACGGCGGCACAGCCGTTCCATGATTTCATGGCGGCGACGGCGCGGCCTGCGGATGTGGCGACGTTCCTGAACATCGCGCATGAGAAGCCGCCCGCGAAGATCGGCGATACCCCCTGGCGGGTGCTGGTGCCTGCGTTCATGATTGGTGAACTGCGTCGCGGGTTCGAGATGGGATTTCTGCTCTATCTGCCGTTTCTGGTCATCGATCTGGTGGTGTCCAGCGTGTTGATGAGCCTTGGCATGATGATGCTGCCGCCGAGTACGGTATCCCTGCCGTTCAAGTTGATCTTTTTCGTCGTTGTTGACGGGTGGTCGCTGGTGGCGGGAAGTCTGGTGCGAAGTTTTACCGGATAGGATGCCGGGTCGGAAAAAGCCCCGCTAGTCCGGAAGGGTGGCGGGGCTTTTTGTCAGTTCCTGCTGTCGTTCGTGGTGCCTGCGGCAAGGCCGGCGGCGCGGGGGTCCGTGGAACCGCGGCATGAATTGTTGCCCTGACAGAGGATCGCGTTGATGCGACCTGCGCCTTCATGGGGGATCGGGGTCTCGTGTGCGGCGGCGCGGGCGGCGTCTCCGACGGCATCTGCGGCTTCGTTCTGGCCGGAGGCGGCGATGACTGCGCGCAGGTTGCGCTGGTCACGCAGGATGGCGGCGGCGAGCAGGGGTTGCGGCGTGCGGGCCGGAGAAGCGCCAAGGACAACGCCGGTGCTGCCGGCCACGCGACCTGTCCCGAACAGGTTGTTCTCGCTCAGGGCACAGGCGACGGCCATGCCGGAATGGTCTGACACGACAAAGGAGGTTGAGGCTGGCAGGGCCGGGAGGGTGCCGTTACCGGAACGGCCATTGTCGAGGGCGGCCTGTGCGGCGGCCAGTGTCGTATTGCCGGAAGCACGCCATGCGGCGACTGTTCCCTGTGCGGAAGCCCCGGTCGTATAGCGGAGGGCAGCACCGAGCCCGCCATCGGCGGGCGGGGCCAGGAAGGACGCGTCCACACCACCCTGACGGGCTGTGAGGGCGGCTGTCTGGGCCGGAAGGGTCTGGCGCATGTCTTCGTCGTTCAGGCCGCCTCCCGCTTTCTGGGCGGCGGTGACATATACGTCGGCGAGCGCGCCGTTATAGAGGTCACCGACGCCTGCAACGCGGATGCGTTCGAGGAAGCCGGCAAGACGCGGCTGGGCCAGGCTGTCGCCTGCTGCCACGGTGGAAGTTTCCCCGCGTCCGAAGATGGCGCGGGCATTGTCGTCTGCCATCAGGGCCGGGCGGACGGCGGCCAGATCGGCTGCGAGGGTGCGGCTGACGGTGATGCCGGTGCTGGCGAGGTTCAGGGCCGGGGCGATGAGGTCGTTGAAATCGACAGTGCCGTAATGGAGCTGCATCAGATACAGGCCACGGAACTCCGCGGCTGTTCCGGCCGGCCGGTCGCCACCCTTGCTGGTGCCGGGGCGGGGCAGGAACGTGATGGCCTGGGCGGGTTCGCCGGGGCGGCTGACCAGACAGGCGCCGCCGCCGCCGAAGGAGGCGCGGGACGGCAGGGTTACACCGAGGGCGAGGGCTGTTGCGGTCGCTGCGTCCGCGGCGTTGCCGCCACGGGCGAGGACGTCATGGCCCACCAGCGCGGCCTGGGGCTCGTCTGCGACCACGGTGCCGATACTGCCACCGGCGGGGGCGGAGGTTTCGTTGCCGCTGAGGAAGTGGACACCGGGAATCCACGAGCAGGCACCCAGCAGGAGGCCTGAGGCGGCCGTGGCCATCAGTGAGGCTGGGAAGCGGGAAGGCACGCGACGGCCCTGCGGGGCGTCCGGGGTGGAAATCTGGTGCTGACGATGCGCCACCTGGCGTTTCTCCAATGTCTGGTCACGACTGTCCGGCCTCGTGGCCTTCGCGGATGACGGGCGCGGGCAGACGGGTCTGCGCCGTGGGTCCGCTCCGGCTGTTGTTCCCTCATAACGGTAATCTGGAGTTTGTGGGAGGGGCGAGTTGGTGTCTTCTCTTTGCCATGGACGTTCTTTATGGCGTATGGACCTGACGTTGTGCTTTCCCTTCAGCTGATCCGGAGCTTTGTCCTTGAGACACCATCTGCTTGCCACGGCCTGTGCCGTTGTTGCCGGAATGGCCTTTTCCGTGGGGGGGCAGGCTGTGGCGGCTCCGGCCCAGTCGTTCACCCCGGCCCAGCGGGCCGAGATTGTCGGCATCATGCGTGAGGCGCTTCAGAACGATCCGAGCATCCTGACGGATGCCATCCGTTCGATCCGTGAAAAGGCGGAGGAGCAGAAGCAGGATTCGACGCTTGCGGCCGTCAAGGCGCATCAGTCCGAATTGCAGAGTGCGCCCGACTTTGCGATCCGCGGCAATCCGCATGGCACGATCACGGTCGTGGAATTCTATGATCCGCGCTGCTCTTACTGCCGGTCCATGATGGGAGAAGTGGACAGCTTCCTCAGTCGTCATCCGGATGTCCGGCTTGTCGAGAA
The DNA here is from genome assembly GCF_047722525.1 of Gluconobacter sp. Taxonomy (GTDB): domain Bacteria; phylum Pseudomonadota; class Alphaproteobacteria; order Acetobacterales; family Acetobacteraceae; genus Gluconobacter. The sequence continues at coordinate 47,951 of NZ_JBDNYY010000005.1, read as the reverse complement.
GGTCGTGCCCGTTCTGGGCAGCAACAGCGTGCTCGATACGCGGGCCATTTTCGCCGCCAGCGCGCAGGGCAAGTATGAGGCCATGCGCAAGGCGCTGATGGAAGATACCACCAAGCCCAGCATGGAGCGGATCGTCGAACTGGCCAGGGCCAACGGCATTGATGCAAAGAAGCTGACGGCTGATATGAGTTCGCCCCAGACAGTGGCGCTGATTACCACCAATCTGGATCAGGGGCGGGCTGTGGGGCTGGACGGAACCCCGACCTTCATTTTCGGAACGGCTGCCGTGGCTCCGGGCGCGCTGGAGCCGGACCAGATGGATGCTTTTCTGGCCCGGGCCAGAAAAGCCTGAGTTTCAGGGGGCCGGTTTCAGCGTTTTTCGCCGTCGGCGCCTGAACCGTCCATATCGCCGTTGCCATCGACGATTCCGGCACGGGATGGCGCGTCCGATCCCGGCTGTACCGTGCGGGTGATGGCTGCGACTTCTTCATCTGAGGCGGTTGGCGGCGGTCTGTGTCCGCGGCTGGCCGGAATGTCACTGTCGCGTTGCAGGACGTTGGCGAGGGCTTCGGGGTCCGTGCGTTCGGCCTCGTCCAGAAGGCGTTCGGCCAGCGCGTCGTCTCCGGTCTGACGGGCGCGGAGAGCCGCTTCCGCCTGTTCGGTCGCCACGCGATATTTGCGGTCTTCGCCTTCGAATGCTGTGTCATCAATGCGGGACATGGGGTCTCTCTTCTTCCTGCAGGTAATGCGGTGGCCGGTGCAGATCTTAAAACACAAGGCCTAAAACACGGGGATGGTGCCGGGGTTCCGGCGCGGGACGGTTTCGGCAGGCGGAGAGCCACTGGAAAATCCGTTCTGCGGGGTTTGGAAACGATATCTTTGCGGGTATGATTTTTCGAGTGTCGTGACGGGGCGTTCTTCTGGTCCGGGAAGCCCGTTTTCAGGCTTGTGACGTGCTCCACTGGTATGACGGTGTATGACAGACGACAGACGTTCCGGCGCGGGGAGCAGCGGCGGGAAGGGGAGAGGACCGGAGGGGTCCGTTACGGATGGATGTGGGGAGGATGTCTCCCCGGACGGGGCGGAGGGCCCGGCGGCGTGCAGGATGGACCGCCAGAAGATGCGGTTCTTCGGGGAAAGATGGTTCCGACGCTCCCTGTTCCTGCGATGGGTTGCGGCTTGCATTTCGAAATCAAAACGTGGCGACGGGCAGGGCATAAGTCCGGATTTTCCTGCGATGGAGGTTCCGTCGCATCGACAGGATGCTTTCAGGCGCGTCCGGTTGCGGATGCTCGGGCTGCTCCTTCCGCTCCATCTGCTGGCGCAGGCGGTCAGTGCGCCTGTAGCGGCGCTGGGGATATGGTCTTCGAGCCGCTGGCTGGCGGTGGTGCCATGTGTGGCCATCGAGGGTGCTCTGCTGGTCTGGGTCTGTGGGGTTCAGCCGCGGCTTCGGGGGCGGGGGAAATATTCCCGGCTGGATGACCGGTCTCTCCGCTGGGCCTTGCGACTGCTGAACGGTGGTCTGGGGCTCGTCTGGTTCGTTTTCATCATTCTGGTTTTCCGGCTGCCCCAGGAAGACGTCCATCTGCTGACGCTCGGGGTATGTTTTGGACTCATGGCGCCCCTGCTGCTCTGTTCTGTGGTGACGGGCGCGGTTGAGGCCATGATGGTGCCGATCGTGGCGGGTCTGTATGGCGCGCTGCTGGAAGACGGTTTTCACCATTCCGTGCTTTTTACGGTGTCGTTTTTCCTGGCCGTGACAGTCTGTGGGTTTTTCGTCGCGGGGATCAGCCGACTAGTGGGCACCCTTCTGTGTCGGATGCAGATGGCACGGCTGAAGCAGCAGGAACAGGCGGATATCCTCTCGCTCCTCACCCGTCGGTCTGTTCCTCAAGGGGGCGGGTGGCTGTGGGAAACGGACGAAGCAGGCATGCTGCGTCCTCCGTTCGCGGGACTTGGCCGGATGCTGGGACGGGATGAGGCGGACGTTGCGGGATGGACACTGGAGCGCCTTCTGGAACTGCCGGCGGTTGCGCCGGAGCATCCGTGGCCGGGGGCCGATCTGTCTGGCGCGATGTCGCCGGAACGGCATCTGGCGCATTGTCTGACCAACCGGCTGGCGTTCCGGGAGCTTGCTGTGAGGGTTGCAACCGGGGCGGGAGACAGATGGTGGATGCTGACCGGGCAGCCGGTGTTCCGGGCGGGGGTCTTCCAGGGCTATCGGGGTATGGGGACGGATGTCACGGCTCTGCAGGCGATGCGGAAGCGGCATTTCCATCGGGTACGGGTGGATGGGCTGACGGGACTGCCGAACCGGCTGGCCTGTCTGGAATATGTCCAGCAAAGCCTGCTGGAGACAGCGCGGGGCGCGCAGGCCTTCGTGATCGTGCTGGTCTCGCTGGACCTCTCCGGGGCGGCGAGGTGGGAGGCGATGACGGCTGAAGACGCTGCATATGTCCTGCAGGTGAGCGCGGCGCGGCTTGGAGTGCTGTTCGACAGGGATGCTCCCGAAGGTCGGGACCGGGCGGGAAACCCTTTCCTGGCGCGGCATGGTATGAGGGATCTGGCAGTCGTGACGGAAGTGCCTGCCGACCGAAGAGGGCGTTTTCTGGAGGTTCTCGCTCTGGAGATCCTGTCTGTTCTCAGGCGCCCGGTGGAAGTTCCGGGAGGCTGTGCGGTTGAAATGGAGGCGGCGATCGGGCTGGCGGTCTCGACCGTGGGCGAAGGGGATGCGCTTGTGGAGGCCGCGGAGACGGCGTTGCAGGATGCGCGGCGCGAGCGGGTCGGGCGTTACAGTATTTTCGATCCGTGCGGGGATCTGGCGGACAGTCGTCAGAAAAGCCTGTTCCGGGAGGTGCGTCAGGCGCTGCGTCTGAAAGCGTTCGTGCTTGTGTATCAGCCGATCGCCAATGCCCGGACCGGGCAGGTGGTCGGGTTCGAGGCGCTGTGCCGGTGGAAGGGATCGGCGTACGGGCATCTGTCGATCGAGAAGGTCATCGACATGATTGTCGAAACCGGGAACGGGCCGGAGTTCGATAGCTGGGTTCTGGAGACGGCGTGTCGGGTGGCGCGGCACTGGCCTGCGCCTCTGTGGGTTTCGGTCAACATGACGGCGACGCATTTTTCCCTGCCCGATATTACGGACCGTATTTTCGCCGTTCTGGAGAAGGTCGGGCTGGACCCGCGCCGGTTGCAGATTGAAGTGACGGAGACCCGGGCTCTTGAGGCCGGGCCGCCTGTCTATCATGCATTCCGGGAGCTGGAGCGCAGAGGGGTGCGGATGGCGCTGGATGATTTCGGCAAGGGATTTTCGACGCTGATGTATCTGCGGCAGTTCCCTTTTTCCAAGATCAAGCTGGATGCGGCGTTCATTCAGGACATGTTGCAGGATGCGCGCAGTGCGGCGGTGGTCCGCAATGTGATCGAGCTTGCGGTGGATCTGGGGATTGCGGTGACGGCCGAAGGGGTGTCTTCGCCAGAGCATTACCGTCATCTTCAGGAGCGGGGCTGTACGGAAGTACAGGGATTCTTCCTGGGAAGGCCCGTGCCGGAAGAGGATGTGCCGCTCTGCTGGGGGCGGCTGGTGCCGGATCTGTGGTGAGGAGATGTTTGTGAGGGATCTGCGAATGAGCCTGTCCGGGAACGGGCGGGTGGCGGTGATGGGGATCGTGAATGTCACGCCGGATTCCTTTTCCGACGGGGGACGGTTCCTGCGGCCTGAGGCGGCGCTGGCACACGGGCGCACCCTGCTGGCGGACGGGGCGGATCTGCTGGATCTGGGGGCTGAGTCCACACGGCCCGGTTTTGAGCCTGTTCCCGCGGAAGAGGAATGGGCGCGGCTTTCGCCTGTCGTGGGCACGCTTGTCGAGGAAGGTGCTGTCGTGTCTGTGGATACGACCAAGGCGTTTGTTGCGAAGCGGGCCCTGCAGGCCGGGGCGGCGGTCATTAATGATGTCTGGGGACTTCAGGCCGATCCGGAGATGGCGTCCGTGGTTGCGGATTCGGATGCGATGGTTGTTGTGATGCATAACCGTCATAAGGTGGATGAGGCGCTCGACCTGCGGGCGGACTGGCGGCGGTTCTTTGACCGGTCTCTGGAACTGGCGGAACGGGCCGGACTGGCACGGGAGCGGATCTTACTGGATCCGGGTGTGGGCTTCGGCAAGACGCAGGTGCAGAATATCGAAGCTGTGGCACGTCTGGGGGATCTGCGGGCCGAGTATGGGTTGCCGGTTCTGCTGGGGGTGTCGCGCAAGTCCATGTTCGGGCATTTTCTGGGGCGTCCGGCATCCGAGCGGCTGGCGGGGACGCTGGCGACCCATCTGTACGGGGTGGAGCAGGGTGCTGCAATCCTGCGGGTGCATGACGTGCGTGAGCATGTGGATGCGTTGAAAATGCGTCATATTCTGAAGGATGTCCGATGATCGTTCCTGCCCTGACTTCCGTTTTCGTGCGGGACCTGTGTCTGTTCGGGTATCACGGCGTGTTGCCGGAAGAGACGCGGATCGGGCAGCGTTTCGTAGTGGATATCGAGATCCGTGCGGATCTGTCTGCTGCGATCGCTGGCGACGATTACGAGCAGGCGGTCTGTTATGGAACGCTGTGCGACATCGCCTCCGCAATCGTGACGGGGCCGCCGCTTCAGCTTATCGAAACGGTGGCGGGACGCATCGCTGAAGCCGTGCTGGTGAAGCTGGAGCGTGTGGAATGGGTACGGGTCGAGGTCCGCAAGCCGTCTGCGCCTGTGCCTTATGCGGTTTCGGGAACAGCGGTCGTTGTTGAACAGGTCCGGGTTCAGGAGGTTGCGTTCTCGCTGGGGAGCAATCTGGGGGAGCGCGAGGCTGTTCTGGCGGCGGCGGTGGATCGGCTGGCGCTCGTGGAGGGGCTTGAGATTGTGGAAGTCTCGTCTTTGTATGACAGCGCGCCCTGGGGCGGGGTGGAGCAGCCGGCTTTCGTCAATATCTGCGCTACGGGGCGGACGACGCTGGAGCCGCATGCGCTTCTGCGGATCTGCAAGGCGATCGAGGTCGATCTGGGGCGTGTGCCGGGTGTGCGCTGGGGGGCGCGGGCGGTCGATATCGATGTGCTCTATTATGGTGTGCGGGAAGTCCGGGACCGGGTTCTGACCCTGCCACATGCCTGCCTGTTCGAGCGGGCTTTTGTGCTCGAGCCTCTTGCGGAAATTGATCCAGATCACGTCATTGGTGGACGTCGCGTGCGGGACGCGCTAGCAGTCCTGCCGCGGAGCCTGGGGGATGTGACCCGGCGCGCCCCTGACGGCACGGGCCGTTGGGGTATAGAGGAGCCTGAACCCGCATGACCAACCTGAACGCCACGATCCTGACCGCCGCACCGGCATGTCAGTCGGACAGTCAGGACAGCCTTTCTTCCGAGGAACTGCGCCCGATGGGAGCGTTGCCGCTGCCTGCGGATGCGGAAGTGCGGATTGCGGGGGCCGTGCGGGAGATCCTTGAGGCGCTGGGGGAAAATCCGGAGCGTGAGGGGCTGCTCGATACGCCGCAGCGCGTGGCGAAGATGTATCTCGAAGTGTTCAGCGGTCTGCATCAGGACCCGCGGGATCATCTGAAGACGCAGTTCTCGGCGGACCGGCATCATGGCGCGGTGATCGTCAAGGATATCCGCTTCCATTCCATGTGCGAGCATCATCTGCTTCCGGTCTATGGCAAGGCGCATGTCGCCTATCTGCCAGCAGGTGGCCGCCTGACGGGACTGAGCAAGATTGCGCGGCTGGTCGAGGGCTTTGCCCGCCGTCCGCAGCTTCAGGAGCGTCTGACGGATCAGATCGCGCAGGGCATGGAGGATGTGCTTGCGCCGGAAGCCGTGCTGGTCGTGATCGAGGCCGAGCATATGTGCATGAGCATGCGCGGCGTGCGCTCGCCCGGTTCCACGACCGTGACGTCCATTGCGCGCGGCACCTGGCTGCGGGATAGCGCTGCCAGAATGGAAATCATGTCGCTCCTGCGGGGCTGACCGGAGTGCCGGCTCCCGGTGAGATGTTTGGCCCCCTCAAGGTTCTTTTAATGAAAGCAGGCGTTCTGGTAACGCTTTCATACCGTTCTTCACTGACCGGAGTATCGGGGCGGGATGCTTAAGGCGAGGCATAAAATATTGAAAATAAAAAAATAATATAGAACAATATCAGAATCGTAGATATTATCAGTATTGCTAAAAATGCATTTTTTATTTTACTCCCATAATTGAATATATTTTTATGATTCAGGGTGAAATACAGAATCGTGATTATCGCGGTCGATAACATTACCGTCAATGATGCACTCATCATTGATGTCGGTGTTGTTCGGAGGATGTTGATAAGTGCTTCGATAAACAGGTCGTAAGCCTTTCAGTCTCTTGTGGCGTTGCGGGCAAAAGCGGCGAATGGTTGTCCGGGTGACGCAGAGGGAAGGAGGAATGTCTGATGACGTTTGGAAATCGCGTGTTTCGGATGCTCACACGCTATGCCATGGCGTACCAGATCCAGGAATGGGGCTGGCAGATCGGGGCCCATACCTATGGTGTGCCGACAGTCCTTGAGCCCGATGAAGCGGGACTTGTGATCGGCGATTACTGTTCGATCGGGCCGGAGGTCACCATTATTCTGGGCAATCACCGTGCCGATCTCGTCAGCACCTATCCGTTCAGGACGCTTTCGCATTTCTGGCCGTCTGCTGCGGAGGGGCAGGAAGATCACTCTTCCAAGGGGGACGTGATCATCGGCAATGATGTCTGGATCGGTGCGCATGCCACGATCATGTCCGGGGTGACGATTGGTGATGGGGCCGTCATTGCCGCGCAGGCGCTCGTCACGAAACCTGTGCCGCCTTATGCGATTGTTGGTGGCAATCCGGCAAAAGTGATCCGGTACCGGTTTTCCGACAGCGTCATTGCGCGTCTGCGGGCGCTGGCATGGTGGGACTGGCCGGAAAAGCTGGTGGAAGAACGCTCCGCGCATCTGATGAGTGATGATATCGAGGCCTTTCTGGCGCTTTATGAAAATGCTCCGGACGGGTCCGGAGAGGAGTCATCCTGATTTGGTGAGCGGGTCGCATCTTCATCAGGCATCGGGGGTGCGGTACGGTTTCTTGAAGCTGTCGTGCCGGAACTCCGCGGGTGCCCGTGCGATTGGCTTGTGTCGGGAAACGTGCTGCGACATGGGGTGATCGGTATGATCCTTCGGAAGTGGTGACGGTTTTCCCTGTATCAGAGGGGATCTTGATGAGCACCGCGGAAACGATGATGTCGCAGATGGCGGAAAAAGGCGGATTTATTGCGGCTCTGGACCAGAGCGGCGGGTCCACGCCTGGCGCGCTGAAGCAGTATGGCATCCCGGAAAGCGAATATTCCGATGAGAGCGAGATGTTCGCGCTCATGCATGAGATGCGGGTGCGGATCATCACGGCGCCGGCGTTTACCGGGGACAAGGTGATCGGCGCCATCCTGTTTGAGCGCACGATGGATGGCGATGTGAACGGTGAGCCTGTCCCGGCCTATCTGTGGCGGGAGCGGGGCGTTGTACCGTTCGTGAAGATCGACAAGGGGCTGGAGGCGGAAGCGGACGGCGTTCAGCTCATGAAGCCGATGCCGGGACTGGATGAACTGCTGGCCCGGGCCGCTAAACTGGGCGTGTACGGGACGAAGGAGCGATCCACGATCCGTCTGCCGTCCGAGAGCGGGATCCGGGCCGTCGTGCAGCAGCAGTTTGCCGTGGCGGAGCAGGTTCGCAGGCATGGACTGGTGCCTATTCTGGAGCCGGAAGTGCTCATCAAGAGTCCGGACAAGGCAGCCTGCGAGCAGCTTCTGCATGACTGTGTGCTGGAGGAGCTTCAGAAGCTGCCCGAGGACGCGCGGATCATGCTGAAGGTGACGATCCCTGAAGTGCCGGATCTGTATGATGATATTGCGCGTGACCCGCGGATGGTCCGGGTTGTGGCGCTTTCCGGCGGGTATCCGCTGGGTCAGGCCTGTGAGAAGCTGCGGCACAATCACCGGATGATTGCGAGTTTCTCCCGTGCGCTGATCGGGGATCTGCGCCATCAGATGGATGATGCGCAGTTCGATACGACGCTCGCAGAGGCGATCGACGAAATCTACGAGGCGTCGGTCAACAAGGTCTGAAACAGGCCTTGGCCGGACGTCAGGAAATGCTGGCGTCTGGCCGGTTCCACCAGCACTGTTCGGGTGGGCGGGACACGGCGGGCAGATAATGCTGTGGGTTTCCGCCGAGGCGCACGGTGTTGGTGGGCGTCTCTTCCAGCTCGATTTCGTGGACACGCAGGATATCGCCCTGATCCGCAAGGATGGCAGTCAGCTTGGCGAGCATAAGGGCGGCCATAAGTTCGGTCGTCGGGTCGCCGGGCGTGACGACGATCCGCTGGGCGCGTTCGGGTTCGTTGGCGCGGAACCACGCGAGCAGCGGGTCGCTTTCCGAAAGCTGGAGCGCGTGATCGAGACTGTTGTCCACGAAATGGTGCCAGCGCGTCTTGGCCTCGGCAAAAGGCAGGATCATGTTCGCGTGGCCGTCCAGCCGGGCCTGTTTCGCCGGACGGAGAGTGACGCGGACATATTCGTTGTGTCCGTGCGGGATGGCACAGCGTTCGCTGGCGCCGGTTATGAGGCGATGCCCCATGCAGAAGCGACGGGTGAAGACGAGTTCGGCGGTCATGTGGCGCCTCCGTGCGTATGGTGGCTCTGCTGGTAGCGGCGCCATCCTTCAGCGCGCAGGTTGCAGGCCGGGCAGGTGCCGCAGCCATAGCCCCAGTCATGCCGGTGGGTGCGGTCGCCCATGTAGCAGGAGTGGCTGTCACGATTGATGACATCCACGAGCTTCTGGCCGCCGAGCTGCTCGGTCAGATCCCAGGTCTGGGCCTTGTCGATCCACATCAGCGGCGTGTGCAGGACGAAGCGCTGGTCCATACCGAGGTTCAGGGCGACCTGAAGCGCCTTGATCGTGTCGTCGCGGCAGTCGGGATAGCCGGAATAATCGGTTTCGCAGACACCGGTGACGATGTGCCGCGCGTTGCGGCGGACACCCAGGGCGGCGGCGAAGGTCAGGAAGATGATGTTGCGACCCGGCACGAAAGTGTTGGGTAGGCCGTTTTCGCTCAGGCCGATTGCGGCTTCGCGCGTCAGGGCCGTTTCGGACAGGGCGCCGAGAGAAGCGAGGTCGATCGTGTGATCTTCGCCAAGGCGTGCCTTCCAGGCCGGCGAGAAGGCGGCCATTTCGGCGCGCAGGGTCTCGCGGCATTCGAGTTCGATGGCGTGGCGCTGTCCGTAGGCATAGCCGACGGTTTCGACGCGGTCGAAGCGGGAAAGGGCCCAGGCGAGACAGGTTGCGGAATCCTGACCGCCGGAGAACAGGACGAGCGCGGTGTTGCTGTTGATGGTCGTGCTCATGATCAGGGGATTCCGATCAGCTTGTGGGTCTGGAGCGACAGGCGCCAGCGCGGGTGGCGCAGGCAGTGGGCCACGGCGCCCTGTGTGTTGGCGATGCGGTCTGGGCCATCCATCGGCTGGAGCCAGAAATGGCGGAAGGAAAGCTGTTCGAACAATTCGGGTGGGAGTTCGGGCTGCGGGTAGATCAGCTTGAGTTCCGCGCCTTCGGTCTGGACAAGGGTCCCGCCGGGTTTGGGGCTGACGCAGATCCAGTCGATTCCGGTGGGGGCTGCGATCGTACCGTTGGTTTCCACGGCGATTTCAAAGCCGCGGGTCTTTACGGCGGCGATCAGGGCGTCATCAAGCTGAAGCAGGGGTTCGCCGCCCGTGAAGACGACATAGCGCCGGCCACTATCGTCGGCTGTACTGGTCCAGCAGGCCTCAATAGTGGAAGCCAGGGCCTCGGCCGTCTCGAAACGGCCGCCGCCTTCGCCGTCCGTGCCGATGAAATCGGTATCGCAGAACGTGCAGGCCGCAGTCGCGCGATCCTGCTCACGACCCGACCACAGGTTACAGCCGGCAAAGCGGCAGAACACCGACGCGCGGCCTGTCTGTGCACCCTCGCCCTGGAGGGTCACGAACATTTCCTTCACAGCATATGACATGACCGCAGCATGTCGGCGAGGTTGGCGCAGGATGCAAGGGAAATCATCAACTCAGGCCGATGCGGTACGGGAGAGGGATGTTTCGGCGGCAGGGGGGGATGGGCAGGACGCGCTTTCATGGTAGGGAGAGCGCATGGAAGACATGAATGCCCGTTCTCCTGTTCTGACCCTTGAGCCCCTGCGTGGATGGGGGCTTGTCCGCGCCGCCTGGAGCGACCTCAGAGGGGGGCTCCGGCTGCTGCCGCTTGCCGTGACTCTTGGCTGGCTGGACATCAAGATGCGGTATCGCGGGTCCATTCTGGGGCCGCTGTGGCTGACGCTGTCCACGGCCGTGATGATTGGTGCGATGGGGGTGGTTTACGGCTACCTCTTCCACATGGATCTGAAAGCCTATCTGCCTTTCCTGTCGCTTTCGATCGTGCTGTGGGGGTATGGCGGGACGGTCATCAATGATGCCGGGACGGTCTTCACGCAGAACACCTCCCTGTTTCATTCGATGCGGATTCCGGTCAGCCTGCCCGTGGCGCAGGTCATTGTCAGGAACCTGCTGATCCTGCTCCATAATATGGTCGTCGTTGTTGTCGTGTTCGCGGTCTTCCATGTGTGGCCGCAGAATGTCTGGAGCCTGCTGTTCAGCCTGCCGGTCTGGATCGTGGACAGTTTCTGCGTCATTCTGCTGATCGGAATGCTGGGCGCGCGGTTTCGGGACATTGCCCCGATCGTGGCGTCCCTGATGCAGATCTTTTTCTTTGTGACGCCGGTCATCTGGAAGCCGGAGCTGATCACGACCGGGCGGAAATACCTGCTCCTCGACCCGTTTTATCCGCTTCTCGAGATCGTTCGTGCGCCTCTTCTGGGGCAGACGGTCGATCCGGTGGTATGGGAGGCGGCGCTCGGCCACAGCGTGCTTCTATGGGTTCTGGCGGCCGTCCTGTTCTGCCGGATGCGTTCGCGTATTCCTTACTGGATCTGATCTGATGCCCGGTATCGTTGTTGACCGTCTCTGTATTGATTTTCCGCTGTATCATGGTCAGAGCCGCTCTCTGAAGCGGCAGGTCGGCAAGACGCTGGCCCGGTTCGCGCCGTCGTCGCCCTCCGCCCACCTGATGCACGATCTGCGGGAGCGCACGATTGTCAGCGTGCTGCGGGAGATCAGTTTCACGCTGCACTCTGGCGAGCGGCTGGGGCTGATCGGCAGCAATGGCGCGGGCAAGACCACACTTCTGAGGGCGCTGGCGGGGATCTATGAACCTGTCACCGGGCAGGTGCGGCTCCAGGGGACGATGCGGACGTTGCTGGACAGCAGCCTGGGCATGAATCCCGAACTGACCGGCCGTGAAAACATTCGCCTCAGAGGGCGGTATGAAGGGCTTTCACGTCAGCAGATCAACCAGATCGAGAAGGATGTGCAGGACTTCGCCGAACTCGGGCCGTATATGGACATGCCGGTCAAGGTTTACAGCGCGGGCATGGGCGTGCGTCTGGCGTTCGGTCTGGCGACGGCATCCTCTCCGCAGATCCTGCTGATGGACGAGTGGTTTCTGGCAGGGGATGGGGTCTTCATGAACAAGGCCAGGGCCCGGCTGGAAGAACTCGTCCAGCAGGCGGAGATCCTGGTGCTTTCAACCCATCAGCCCAAGGTCATGCGGCAGTGGTGTACGCGCGTCATCTGGCTGGAGAACGGGCATATCCGGATGGACGGCACGCCGGACGAGGTTCTGGACGTCTATCTTGAGGAAGCGGGCTGACGGGTGTTGTCAGCCACCTGAACCCAGGCGTGTGAACGCCCAGGTCGTGCCGAGATACAGGATGACCGTCAGGGCGCATCCTGCCGTCAGGGCGAGCCAGAAGGGCAGTCCCGCTCGCAGCATTCGGGGGATCAACAGGAACATCGGCAGGGATGGAAGCACGTACCAGAAGGTTGCCTCCGCGTGCCGGCTCATGACAACGCGATCAGGTTTTTCCAGCCAGAGCCAGATCATGCCCAGGACCGACACCAGAGGCAGGGAGGCTATCAGGGCGCCTGCTGCGGGATAACGGCGGGCAATACCTGAGGCTGCCGCGATCAGAAGTCCCGAAATCAGACATTTCAGAATGAAGAAAACCATACTCTTACCTAGGGGTAAGCAGTCGTTTCCGGAATTGTTTTCTTGGGGGAAATGGCCAACTCCTCAAGAGGAGTGGCGCGAGTGACGGGGCTCGAACCCGCGACCTCCGGCGTGACAGGCCGGCGCTCTAACCAACTGAGCTACACCCGCAAAACCGCTTTTCAGCAGTCTGGGACCTTCCGTTTGGAAGCTGTTTGGCTTCCTCTTGGTCGGTGGCGGTGATGTATCAGCCTGCCCGGGGGGTGGCAATAGGGTATGCAGAAAAAAAAGCAATTTTGGTCGAAAAATCTGTCTTGCCCGTGATTGGAAGACCGTGTCCTTTGTAACGGAACGATACGGAGGACGGGGATGAGGCTGGGACGATTGGGCGCGCTACTCGTGATGGGAGTACTGCTGGCCGGATGTGAAAGCGGGCCGCGTCAGTGCAAGCTGTTTGTCAGTGGCGACATGCCTGTCCTGAATGACTGGGGCAGCCCGATCGTCCGGGCTTCCATCAATGGTCATCCCGTCGCGCTTATCGTTGATACGGGCGCATTTTCCACAACGATCGGGCAGAGTTTCATTGAACCCCTCGGTCTGAGGGACACGGGGGCATCTGTGTATGTGCGTGGTGTGGGCGGAGAAGATTATGGACGTGTCGTGACGATCGACACGCTGGACATGGGAAGTTCCAAGGCACTGAATATTGCTGTTGCGGGGGTGGGAAAGTTTACCGGCCGAATTGCCGGCCTTCCGATCGTGGGGGTATTCGGGCGTGATTTTCTGGGGCGGTACGATACTGTCGTGGACATGCCCGGGCATCGGGTGCGACTGGTCGAGACGGAAGGCTGCGACACGCCAACCCCGGGATGGACAGGGCGCATTCATACGGTTCCGGTCAGCCATCTTTATAATGGCGGCCACAAGACGACGGTGGATATCTGGCTGAACGGGCATGCCACCGACGCCGTTCTTGATACGGGAGCGGGCACCACCCTGATCAGTCGCGATGCCGCCCGGGCGGCGGGTGTGACGCGCGCCATGCTCGAGAAGGACCCGGTGACAATCGGGTATGGGCTGACGCGGGACCCGGTCAAGAATTATCGGCATCATTTCGAGACCCTTCAACTGGGCGACATCATTTTTCGGGATGTCGTGCTGAGGGTTGGTGGGGACCTTCCCGATACGGACGCCCTGCTTGGGGCGGATGTTCTCAAGCACTACCGGATCTGGATTCCCCGGGAGGGAAGCCGGATGTTCGTCCAGCATGATGCTGACATTCCAGCGACGGATCCCTGAGACTGTCTGACGGGTCATTAACGGAGTTTCAATCAACTGTTCTCTAGGAAGGAGAGCATCTGGTCGGCTGCATGTGGCTGCCGCGATGTGATCTGTGTTTCTGGAGGCGGTCTGGCATGTCCGACATACGCTCTGTTCCCCTGCATGGGAGTTCCTTTCTACGCAGGCGGCTGCTTGTGGCATTTGGCGTGCCTGTGCTGCTCTGTGTCTGTGGCCTGGCATGGGAACTGATGGCGACCGGCGCATATGCTGAAAGCATCAGGCGGTCGACTTTTCCGGAAATCGCTGTCCTTGCGTTGTTCTTCGTCTCTGGAGTCATGGCTTTCGTTCTGGTTGCGGCCTGCGGAGATGGTCTGATCGACGCCACAAGGCAACTGGCTGCGAAAGGCACGCTGCCGCAGAGGGTGCGGGAGGCCAGTCTGATTCGATTGCAGGTCATGCTAGGGGAAGCGCGTACGAACTCTGAGCGCAGTGAAGTCATGGCATCGCAGGCACAGTCTGCCCTGGCTGCGGCCCGGATCGAAGCTGAGGACGCCCGTCAGTCGGCAAAGGAAGAAGCGTCCGAACATGAACGGGTGATTGCGATTCTGGGGAACGCAATGGCCGGTCTGCGCGACGGTGAACTGGGTTTTCGTCTCGAGGAGGCTCTGCCAGCCCGGTATGAGCGGTTGCGGCAGGACTTCAATGATACGGCTTCGACGCTTCAGAAGGTGATGGTTTCGCTGAATGACAGCATTTCGACCATTTCCTCCGGATCTGCCGAAATTGCCTCAGCCGCGGATGATCTGGCGCGTCGGACAGAACTTCAGGTCGCACGGCTTGAAGAAACCACGGTTTCCGTCGGGAATGTCACGGAAACTGTCCGCAAGACGGCGGCAGCGTCCGTTCACGCGAGCGAGGTTGCCAGCCAGACGCGTGACCGTGCAGAGCGGTCAGGGGAAGTCATGATGGCTGCCACGGCAGCCATGCAGGACATCCAGCAGTCTTCCATCCATATCGCCCAGATTCTCGGATTGATTGACGACATTGCGTTCCAGACCAATCTTCTGGCGCTGAATGCGGGTGTCGAGGCCGCCCGGGCAGGGGATGCGGGCAAGGGATTTGCTGTTGTTGCCGCTGAGGTTCGAGCCCTTGCCCAGCGATCGGCGGATGCCGCCAAGGAAATCAAGGCGCTTATTACCTCAAGCACACAGCAGGTCAGCCGAGGCAGTTCCCTGGTCGAAGAGACGGGGGTCGCAATGAAATCCATCGTGGAAAACGTCAGTGAAATCAGCGTTCTGATTGGTGAAATCGCCACAGCCGCCCGTAGTCAGGCCAATGACCTGTCAGAAATCAGTGTTGCGGTCAGTCAGATGGACCAGAACACCCAGCAGAACGCTGCGATGGTCGAGGAAGCGACGGCCGCCAGTCATAACCTGAGTGCGGAAGCCAGGGAACTCGTGGGAAGCCTGCAGCGGTTTCACCTGCAGGGAAGCCATGATGAAACAGAACTCCCTTCCGATAGCGGATTAGCAGGTTCGGAGTCCCCTTCCTTACAATGGGGAACCAACTCCTTTCAGACTTCTGATGAAGGATGGGAGGAGTTCCGTTGATGGGTATTCTGATACTGCCTGAAATGCTGGACACCAGCTACGCTGCCCCTTTTTCGGAACTTCTCAGGAGAGAAGAGAAGGACTTCTGTCTGGATGGGAGCCAAGTTGGCCGGGTGGGGGGCCTCTGTTTCCAGCTGCTGGTCTCGGCGTATCGCACGGCACAGATGCGAGCTTCTGTTTTCGAAATCAGGAATGTTTCTGATGCGATGAGAGAAGGCCTTCTGCTGATGGGAGGAGATTTTCTCCTGAAAGCAGGAGGAGAGGCATGAATATTCTGGTCGTTGATGATTCACGCACCATGCGGGACCTCGTGAGCCGGGAGCTTCGCAAAGAGGGTTATGATGTGGAAACTGCCGAGGATGGCCTTGATGCGCTTGAAAAAATCAGATGTTTCCCGCCGGCGGTCATCATAACGGATCTGAACATGCCGCGTATGGATGGACTGGCGCTGACAAAGGCTCTGCGCGCGCAGTCCGATACAAAATATGTTCCGATCATTTTTCTGACGACGGAATCAGGGGAGGACCTTCGCCGTGCCGCACGTGACGCAGGGGCGACCGGATGGATTGTGAAGCCTTTTGAGGGGACCAAACTGCTTGCGGCAGTGAGGCGCGTCAGTTCATGAGCACGGAAGATTTTACCGATGACATGGATGCGATCCGGCAGATCTTTTTTGACGAGTGTGACGAGCAGCTTGCTCTTCTCGAAGAGGAACTGACGACACTTGGAGAAGAGCCGGAAAACGGAGAAAAGATCAATACGATCTTCCGATGTGTTCATTCCATCAAAGGGGGCGCAGCCGCCTTCGGAATGGAAGATCTGGTAAAGTTCTCGCATCTTTTCGAAAGCGTGCTTGACCGGTTCCGGTCGGGAGAACGCTGCGTAAATGCGGACAGCATCACGACTTTCCTCAAGTGTAAGGACACGCTGTTCGATATCGTCGCCAGTTTCAAAAATGGCGGCGACAGTTATGAAGTTGCTCCGGATACGACTGCCGAACTGGAACGGTATCTTCATTCAGACACTTCAGAGTCCGAGAAACAGTCTCAAGACGTCGCATTGGATGATATTTTCGGACTGTCGTTTGCTCCGGTTAAAATTGAAATTGATGCTCCGACCGAGCAGCGGTTCTCAATCGCTCTGACCGTGTCATCGGAGCTTTATGAGCGTGGCGATGATGTGCGCAATATTCTGGTTGCCTTGGAAGGGCTGGGGCAGATCCAGGTTGAGGTCGATATTGATTCCGTACCCTTGGTTACGGATATTCTGCCGGCTCAAAGCTATCTGACGTGGCGTATTCTCCTCGTGACAGGGAACCCACGAGAGAGCATCGACGAGATTTTTGAGTGGTCCGGCGATGATGTGCAGGCAGTGATCACCCTGCAGACTGAAGAAGCCGAGCATGGTGTAGAGATACCTGCTCCGGTCATGGAGGAGAAAACCGATCCTCCAGCCCGGAAGGCAGTTGAACGCAAGGATTCTGCGACCGTTCGGGTGGATATCCAGCGGATCGACAAGTTGGTCGATCTGATTGGGGAACTGGTTATCAATCAGGGTGCCATTCACTCACAGATGCGACGTAACAAGATTCCTGGAGACTCGTTCCTGGGAAACGTGGTGACAGCGCAGGAGCAGTTGATCCATGAACTGCAGGAAAACGTCATCACGATGCGGGCGTATCCGATCAAGACGGTTTTCCAGAAATTGGGCCGGGTGGTGCGGGAGACGGCGAGACTGACGGAAAAGCAGGTCCGGCTCATACTGGAGGGAGAGGATACGGAGGTCGATCGGTCCATTCTCGAAAAACTGTCCGATCCTCTTACGCATATGGTTCGTAATGCCATTGATCATGGGATCGAGAGCCCGGAGATCAGGGCGGGGGAACGTAAGGATCCGGAAGGCCTGTTGAGGCTGCGGGCTTTTCAACGCTCGGGACGGATTATTGTAGAAATTCAGGACGACGGAGCCGGTCTGGATCCAGATAGGATTTACGAAAAGGCTGTTGAAAAGAACATCATTGAAAAAGGCCAGCGGCTGGACCAGGAAGAAATCTATTCCCTTATTTTTGAGCCGGGATTTTCGACTGTTGCGGAAGTAACGGACGTGTCCGGACGTGGCGTGGGAATGGACGTTGTCAAACAGAGTCTTCAGCAGATTAACGGACGGATTTTCATCAGTTCGGCAAAAGGCAAAGGGACGACTTTTTCGATCTCGTTGCCTTTCACCCTTTCGGTTATTGAGGGAATTATTTTCAAAGCCGAGGGGCAGGATTTTGTTGTCCCGGTAAATAATGTCTCAGAAACGATAATTTATGACACGGATAAAGCCTTTCCTATCGGGGAGGGAAAATACGGATATCCATACCGGGACGGGTATCTGTCCGTGATTTATGCCGCTGATCTTCTGGGCTCTTCTTCAGGTGGAAAAAACCAGAAAATATGTTTCGTTATCGAAAATGAAAACGAAGAAAAAATGGCCTTCGTTGTCGATAAAATTATCGATCACTCGAGGTTCGTCGTAAAAAATCTTGAAGAAAACTACAGAAAAATTGCCTGTTTTTCCACGGCGACCATTCTGGGGGACGGTAATGTGGCATTTATTCTGGATGTGGAATTTCTCTTTGGCGAGCTTTTGAAGAAAAGGGAAAGTTCGTTGGACGAAAGAGTATGAACATGGAAAAGGCTCTGGTTTTTTCTTTGGGAAGTCAGGAATTCTCTGTTCGGATTTCCGCCGTCAAAGAAATCAAGGAGTGGACAAAGCCCACGCCCTTTCCTGCCGCTCCGACGTTTGTGGAGGGAGTGGTCAATGTTCGCGGATCAGTGATCCCGCTCGTGGACATGGCGCAGATGATGGGGGTTTCGGAAGCGCAGAACGAAAAGAAAGCGATCATCTTTCTGAAAAATGGAAGCAAGATCATCGGCTTTTCGGTTTCAAACGTGACAGATATTTCAGAGGTTGATGAGACGGATTTTAAATCTCTTCCAGAACTGTCCAGTGATAATCTCAAATATTTTTCAAATGGTATTCAGTCTCTTGGTGATCGTCTGATTTTTTCTGTGAATGTTTCCTCCCTGTTTGAGGGAAGCCTGCAATGATGGCGGTTGGGGAGCTGGAAGAGAACGCCATTTCAGACGAAAATTTTCGAATTATTGCAGGAATCGCGAAAAACTACGCTGGTATTTCGCTTTCGGCAAAAAAAAAGAGCCTGGTTTATTCTCGGATTTCACGGCGGGTCCGGCAGGAAGGGTTTGGCTCTTTTGATGAATATTGCGGTTTTCTGGTGAGTGGTGCGGGCGTTGAGGAACGCCAGCATCTGGTTTCAGCGCTGACGACCAATGTCACCAGTTTCTATCGAGAAAAACATCATTTCGTATATCTGGAGCATCTGCTTCGTCAGAGATTATATTTCCGTCTTGAGCGCGGAGAAGAACTCAGGATCTGGTCGGCGGCGTGTTCGAGCGGCGAAGAAGCATATTCAATCGCCATGACCGTCATGAAGTGCCTCTCCGCAGTGTCAGATCTGAGAGCCAAGATTCTGGCGACAGATATTGACCCTGACATCCTGGCGCAGGCGCGACAGGGAAATTATCCTTCCGAGGAAGCTGAGACGCTGTTTGAAGAGGGAGGACAGGCGTTTTGCCGGATGGAAGGGGGACGGATCGTGATGTCCGAAAAGCTCCGGAACATGATTCGTTTCCGCCGTCTCAATCTGGTGGAACCGTGGCCGTTTTCATCCCGTTTCCATGCCATCTTCTGTCGGAATGTCGCGATATATTTCGATCGCGAAACGCAGGACAGGCTGTGGCGGAGCCTCTCGGAGCGAATTTTTCCGGGCGGAGAACTCTATCTCGGCCATTCAGAGCGGATTGCGCATCCCGAGCGGTTCGGAATGGAAAGCATCGGCTATAATGCCTATCGTAAAATCTCGTTCGGGGAGGCGGGCTCTTGAGTGGAACCACGCCCCTGAGTGTTGTTGTTGTCGATGACTCGCTGACGACCCGTGCCTTGATCGTGGCGGCGCTCAAGCGCGATTGCAGGGTGAAAGTCGTGGGGACGGCCGGAACGCCGTTCGAGGCCCGTGACCTGATCGTACGGCTGAACCCTGATGTGTTGACACTTGATTTCGAAATGCCGTCCATGAACGGTCTGCAGTTTCTCGAAAAGATCATGAGGCTGCGTCCGATGCCGGTGGTGATGGTGTCGGGCCATCTTTCCAGCCATAAGGGGCTGGTTGAGCAGGCTCTGCGCATGGGAGCAGCCGAATGGTACTCGAAAATGGCTCTCGGAAGCGGAGAGGAACCATTTGCGGGACTGGGTGACGCGATTGTCCGGGCCGCAGGCGTAAAGGGGCCGTCGCCTCCATCGCTGGGGGGGAGCGCAGGTCCCAGGAATGTGCCCGGTCCGAAAACGGAAGTGATCGTTGGGATCGGTGCGTCGACCGGAGGCGTGGAGGCTCTGACGGATGTGCTTGAACATTTTCCTGTGGCCTGTCCTCCCACGGTCATTGTGCAGCATATGCCCCGTCAGTTTTCAGAAAGCTTTGCGCGCCGTCTTAACAGGCTCGTGAAACCTGAAGTCAGGCTGGCCGAAGACGGGGATGTCCTGAAACCGGGCACGGTTTATGTCGCTTCCGGTGGGGAGCGTCATCTGCGGGTCAGGGGTGGTGGGCGACCTGGCGAGTATGTCTGCCAGTTGATCGCGGGGCCTCCGGTCAACGGACACCGGCCATCGGTGGACGAACTCTTTTATTCTCTTGCCAGAACGGTCGGGAAGGATGCGGTGGGTGTCATCCTGACCGGAATGGAATGTGACGGTGCCCAGGGTCTCCTGGCCATGCGTCATGCAGGGGCCTGTACGATCGGTCAGGATCGGGCGACCTCTGTCATCTACGGTATGCCGAGGGCTGCATTCGAACTGGGGGCTGTTGAGGCGCAGCTTCCGCTTTCCGCCATTGGCCCAGCCATTCTCAATCTTTGTGAACGCCGTTCTCTGGAGACGTATCCATGATTTCCGCCTCTTCCATGTCCGTTCTTCTCGTGGACGACCAGACATCCATTCGTTCGATCCTGCGGAATACCCTTGTCCAGATCGGATTTGTCCAGATTGCCGGAGTCCGGAACGGGGTCGAGGCCCTGGAGCATCTCAAGGGCAACCCGGTGCATCTGATTATTTCCGACTTCAATATGCCGGACATGGACGGACTGGAGCTTCTGAAAGCAGTCAGGGGCAACGCACGAACCGCTAAAACGGGCTTCATCATGCTGACCGGACAGGCCAGCAAGGAACTGGTGCAGCAGGCAATTGCGGAAGGAGTGAACAATTTCCTGGCCAAGCCTTTTACAGCCAGCTCGCTCAAGTCCCGTATCGAAGCCGTTTTCGGGCCGATCTGTAATGCATGAGATGTCAGATGCGCTTTCGTTGCCTCAGGTTCTGTCGGGGGTGAGTGCGCAGCTTGTCCTAAGCCTTCAGGATCTGCGGAAGCTGGAGGCAGTCTGTCTGAAAGTATTGCCGACCGGCAGTGTTCCGGAGTTTCAGGATTTTGACCGGATCATGCAGGTTCTGGGGCAACTGGCGCAGTGTTGTGAAGGGCTGAGTCTCGAGAGCGGTCTGAGAGATGTGCAGATCGGGCGTTCCGTTGTGGAGCGACTGACACTGGCAGAGGTGCGGCAACGTCTTCTGGCGGCAGATCCCCAGACCTGCGTCGGGTCGGGGGATGTCGAGTTTTTTTGAGGCGCCGGGGGATTTCGTCAGCTTGGCTGGCTGGCATCCTCGGGGTTGGAGCGGATCATGGTGCGCTGTTTCTGAAGGCCCCGAATGATCTGTTCGATATCCTGTGGGCCGAAGACAACACCAACCGGTCCGTAAGCCGGGTGCTGGAAAGCCAGCATGGAGCCTTCGGTCAGGGCGTCGATCTGAAGTGCCCAGTTCGTGGTGTAGACAGGCGTGAAGCGCGCGCCTGCAATGGGGGGCGGGGGACGTTTTTCGACGAGGCTGGCATGGGCCAGGCCGAGACTAGCGATCAGTTGGGCGAGCTGGGTTTCGTCCAGGGCAATGCTGCCGGAGATGCCGCTGCCTTCGAGGAAGGACAGGATAACGGTCTTGCCGTCCTCTGAACGTGTGACCTGCATGCGTGGGGCTGTCATGGTGTCGGGCTCCCTGCTCGGTTCTGTTGTGATCAGGTTGAGGGGGCAGTGTGATGGAAACCGCCTGCCCATGTCCACCAACCCAGACGTGCGCTCTGTGTATTCAGGATGCGGGCCGCGGTAACGGCGCTTTCGGGGCTGGGAAAGATGCCGAAGCATGTGGCGCCTGAACCGCTCATGCGGCTGAGCAGGCAAGCGGGGAGGCTTTCAATCGAGGCCAGAACCGTACCGATGACGGGGCACTGAGACAGGGCGGGCGCCTGAAGGTCGTTTGTGGTGGCATTCAGATCCGCGACCATGTCCTGCACGGTGGTCCAGCGGTCCGGCAGGAAGGGGGCCGGGCGTTCGACGATGCCGCCCCCGGCCGCAAAGGCCCGGAAGACGTCAGGAGTCGAGACGCCGACGCCGGGATTGACCAGCAGAAGACCAGCCTCGGGAAGGGCCGGTGCCGGTGCAAGGATCTCGCCGATTCCCTGCATCCGCGTCGGGCGCTGGGCGACGCAGACCGGAACATCTGCGCCCAGCTTAGCAGCAATCGGAAAGAGTGCTTCCTGATCGACGTCCCATTCCTGAGCTAGCAGGCGCAGCGTTGCGGCGGCGTCGGCCGAGCCGCCGCCGATGCCGGAGGAGACGGGAAGGTTTTTCTCCAGTTCCAGACGGAAGGAGTCGGTCAGGCCGTCGACCGTAGTGCCGGACTGGGCCTGAAGGGCGCGAGCGGCGCGGAGGACGAGATTGTGACCGTCCGCTTCCAGCCCCTGTCCGAACGGGCCGTTGATTGTGAGGGACATGGCCTCGCTAAGGCCTGCGAGCGTGACGCGGTCCGCTGCGCCCGCGAAAACGGCCAGACTGTCGAGCAGGTGGTAGCCGTCATCGCGGCGGCCGGTGATGTGCAGGAACAGGTTGATCTTGGCGTGAGCGCTCGCCTGTGCCGTGGTCTGCGTGGAAACAGGCATTGAAGCTGCGGAATAGGTCGTATCTGAAAAGGTCATTGTTTCAGTTCGAAAGCTGCGAGATGGGGGCCGCCGTTCTGGAGCGCCTGCATGAGCAGGGCGCGGTCCTGTGGCTGGGGGCTGTCGTCAAGGGACTGGTTCCACTGGTCCAGCGCTTCGGTCTGCCGGCCGAGATACCAGTAAGCGACGCCGAGATGATAGCCGATTTCGGCGTCACTGGGTGCGTGTTCGGCGGCCTGAATGAGGAGGGGAAGCGCCGTCTTGAGGTCTGCGCGGTATTTGAGGAGGGCCCAGGCGTAGCTGTCCTGGATGGAGGCGTCCGCGGGCTGAAGATCGACGGCCTTTTTGAGCATGGCGAGGGCCTGTGCCTGATCGGCGTCATGCTCGATATTGGCGTAACCGACGAAATTGAGCACTTCGGGCTGGTCCGGGGCGAGTTCGAGCGCATGCTTCATGTCGTCCTGCACCATGGGCCAGTTGCCGCTTTCCTCGGCAGCCATGGCACGGCCAAGCAGGATGGGCCAGAGGACTTCCTTGCGGGGCGGAGAGGCCTTGAGGGCGCGCGTGTACAGATCGACGGCCTGAGTATGGTTGCCGCGCTGGTCTTCAACCTCGGCAAGCTGGATCAGGAACTCGGGATTGTCGGGACGGAGCGTCAGGGCACGGTGCAGGGCGTCGGCTTCCTGTTCGGGGTCGCCGGAATGCAGGGCGAGATTGACCCGTTCCTGCGCCGCCAGGGCGGCGAGGGGGTCGGAAGAAGGGATGCTTTCCAGTTCGGCCAGACCGCTGGAAACCTGGTTCGCCTCGCGGAAAGTGTCGGCCAGGAAGATGCGGGCCATGGTCAGGCCGGGATCAAGGAAAATGGCCTGTTGCAGGGCGATGATGGCAGGATCCCGCGGGATGCCGTCCTGCTGGATGGCGTCCGTAATCATGAGGGCGATCTGCAGGTTGAGGACCGCGCCTCCGAGAGCCGGGGACGGGCTTTTCAGGTGGGGGAGGCTCTGCTGGACCGGGCCGATGACCAGGGATGCCAGGGGAGACGTCACACCGAGAGCCGTTATGGCGTCACTGGCTTCCTTGTGGTGACCATGCCGTTCGAGCCATCCGCCATAGAGCTGTGCATAAAGGATCTGGAGCGTCAGCGGATCGCCGGGAGCATTTCCCGTACGGTGATAGAGCTGTCCTGCGAGTTGGGGGGTGGGGAGGCGCTCGGCAATCATGGCGGCGTGCAGAAGGTAGAGCCTGCGGGTCGAGGGCTGGGCGGCGGCTTCCGCAAGCAGGTTCAGGGCCTTGTCGACATGATTTTCGGCAGCGAGGCTCCAGGCCATGAGAACGGGGGCGGCAATCGCGACGAGCGGGCCGTGATGGGGACTGCGGGTCAGGATGCGGCGCATTTCGGCCCAGTCCTGCCGGGAGAAGGCATCCTGCGCGAGAATGAGGGTTCCGATATCGCTTCCGGAGTCGCGGTCAGGCAGGGTGTTGGCCAGTCTGACGGCCTCTGCCTGATGTCCCGCCATCGCGGCGTAACGCAGTGCATCCTGCCGCAACCGAAGATTGTGCGGCGAGAGTGGCAGGGCATGGGAGAGGGCCAGATTGGCGGCCGGAACGTCTCCGCGCTCCATCATGACGATCGCGGCCATCATCCAGCCGGTCAGGGAGTTCTCCGGATTGACGGCTGGCTTTATGGCTGGAGGAACGGCGGCCGCGACGGTTCCCGTGAGGCAGCCGCCCAGCACGAGAGCGGGAAGCGCCAGACGGAGCGGGCGGGAAAAATCCTCGAATGATCTGGGCCAGCCGCGTGTGATCTGCATAATGGGCGAAACTCTAGCCCTCTTGGGGTTCTACGCCAACCGGCATCCCTTTCGGGACCGCATGGTGCGGGACCGGGAGGCAACCAGAACGGATAGACCATGACGCCCCAGCCAGTCGTGAGCCGGGCCGAACTGCTGGCCGCGCTCCAGCTTCAGTATGAATGGGGAGCCGATGAGGCTCTGTGCGAACTGCCTGTGGATCGTCTTTCCGAGGCGGTGCCCCAATTGCCGCCGCGACGGCCTTCAGACGTGCCATCGGGAAAAAGCGGACGTCAGGATGGACTGGGACCGGTTGCGACGAAAGCGGATGGAGTACCGGCAGGGGGCATAAATCTGCGGGCTGTGGAAGAGGCTCCTGATCTGCCGACGCTGATGAGGCTGACGGCGGCGCCCGACGACCTGTTTCTGGCCCGGACCGCCACCCATCGGCTGGAGCCGGTTTTCGTGGAGGATGCTCCCTTCATGCTGATCGGTGAGGCGCCCGATGCGGATGAGGACCGGTCAGGGGCGCTCTTCGCCGGGGAGGCGGGTGCTCTTCTGGAAAAGATGCTGCGCTCGGCGGCGATGGACCGGAGTCAGATTTCGATGGCGCCCGCCCTGCCATGGCGCCCCCCTGGCGGCCGGACTCCGAGTGATGCGGAAATGCAGGCCTGTCACCCCTTGCTGCTGCGGACGATTGCCCTGTGTCGGCCACGTTTTCTGGTGACGATGGGTGTGACGCCGCTGAGGATGCTACTGGGGCCGGAAGCCGCTGTGGGACGTCTGCGGGGGAAGTGGACGGAGGTTCCGGTGCCCGGACTTGCGACTCCGGTGCCCCTCCTGCCGATGCGTCATCCGCTTCAGTTGCGGGCCAGTGCGGCTGCGCGGCGGAATGCCTGGCAGGACCTCCTGATTTTGATGGAGAAACTGGCGCCGGAGTAATGAGGACTGAAAAGGTACAAATGGCAGCGTTAAAAAACTTCGGGAAAACGTAAAAAAACGCGCGAAGACAGGCGTTTGCCACTGGATTGTTTTGGGGTTGGGTTATATCATTGCCCAGTCCAAGGCTGTAAGAAGCTTAACAAGTTCTTGCCAATGATACGCAAAGCGGGTAGCAACCCGCTGCTATGCGAAGGACAACCCCTTTCATTTCAGGCAGTAGCGCGCGGGCTTTGCTCGTCAGCATACTGATTCTGGCCGGCGGCTCGCTGTCGCCGGCGCGTGCCGAAAGCACACGAAACCTCCCTCCCCAGCCGGAGCGGGTGGGGGATGAGACTGCGTTTGCCGAAGCCCGTCCCTCCCTGGGGGGCGATGGCGTCGTCTCGCTTCCACATCCGCTCAGTGCTGCCGCAGCGAGCCGTTACCGGCTGATCTTCCAGGCCCAGCGGGAAGGGAATGCGCGCATCGTTCAGGACCAGATGCGTCTGCTGACGGACCATGTCCTGCTGTCGGATGTGCTGGCCGAGCGTTATCTGGCGCCCGGTGCCCATCCGGCGGTCGAACAACTCCGGGAGTGGCTTCATGATTATGCGTCCCAACCCGATGCCGTGAACATTCAGGCCCTGCTTCTGAAAATTGCGCTTCCGGGGACGGTGCAGCCGCAGTCTTTCATCCGTCCGCTGGCCGCTGATGCGCGGGCTGACGATGTGAAGGGCGTGTCCCCCCCCGTTGACCCGGTGATGCATGCCTTTGTACGCAATCCGCTGCTGGACCGGACGGTTCAGGAGCGCGTGCTCTCAGGCGTGCGGGGGGCGGAAAGTGCGCTGCATCTGGTGGACATCACGCCCGGGATGACGGCGCCTTATGCCGCCCAGCTTTATGGCGAGGTTGCGCTCGGCCTGCTGTCGCAGGGGAAGACCCTTCTGGCCCTGCGCCATGGCAGCGCAGGCTTTGGCCGTGGAAACAGTCAGGTCGGGCTGCCAGCCTATGTGGCGGGGCTTGCGGCGTGGCGCGAAGGACATATCGAAGCGGCTTACGATCTGTTCCAGTCCGCTGCGAATGCGCCTGTTACCGCTGTCGAGCTTCGCGCTGCGGCGGCCTTCTGGGCAGCGCGCGCCGAAGGGCGGCGTCATGACATGGTCGGTTACGTCAAGTGGCTGCATCGCGCGGCCATCCATCATGAGACGTTCTACGGTATTCTGGCTGCCCAGACGCTTGAGCTTGGGCGGCATGGTCATGCGCGTCTTCCGGATGGGGGCGTTGAGGTCACGCTGCACGATCCGGTTCCCGTTCTTGCGGAAATCGATGTCGAGGCTGTGGGCGCTCTTCCGCAGGGGCGTCAGCTCTTTGCGCTGTTGCAGATCGGCGAGCGGATGCGGGCCGAGAACCTGATCCGGCGCATGTGGATGGATGTCGCGGCAGATAGTGCGCGGTCGCGCTCGCTCCAGCTCGTGGCGCAGGCTGCGGGTTATGAGGATCTGTCCGAACAGCTCGCATCCCTCATCATGCATCAGGAAGCGCAGGTGACGAAGCCGACGCCGCTTCCGCTGCCTTCGTTGAAGCCCAGTCACGGGTTCCGGATGAATCCCGCTCTGGTCTATGCTCTGACGCGGGTTGAATCCAATTTTGATCCCTCTGCGACGTCGGGTGCGGGAGCGCATGGTCTCATGCAGATCCGTCCCGTGACGGCCAGTTTCGTCACCACGTCGCACATGACTTATGATGCACATGGCGTGGCGGTGATCCCTGTTGCTCCGGACATGGTCAGCCGACTGCACAATCCGTCTTCCAATCTGGAGATCGGTCAGCTCTACGTCCTGTATCTGGCGAACCAGTCGAGCCGGGTTGCGACGGTTGCGCCGCCTGAGGGGGGGGATCTGGTCCGGGTACTGGCGTCCTATAATGCCGGACCGGGGGCCATTGCCCGCTGGGAAGGGGCGCAGAAGGCGGACATGCATGATCCGCTGTTTTTCATGGAAACGCTCCCCAGTGGCGAGACGCGGGACTATGTCCATCGCGCGCTGACCTACACATGGCTGTATGCGCATCGCATGGGGCTGCCCTCTCCGTCACTGAAGGCGTTGACGCGCTCTCAATGGCCATCATTCGGGGAAGAGCAGGCCATGGCGCATGAGCGGATGGCGCTTAACTGAGGTGTCTTGATTGAAAAAACCCCGGCCTGGACCGGGGTTTTCGTGCCGTTCAGCATGCATATCCTGTTGCGGATAGAGATGCCTGCGTGAAGAACGTGGAGCCGCTCACGGTCCAGACAAGAGCCGTGAGCGGACTTTCAGGTGTTTTTCCTGGAAACATCAGGCCCTGAGGGCCTGCGTTTCTTTTGTGGTCGCATCGTCAAGAAAATAGGTTCCACTCGCCAGAATGGTGATGGAAAGAACGCCGAAATGAAGGGGCGCGCGCTCGCCGAGCGGAATAAGAGCGTTGCCGGTTGTCCAGCGGCAGCGGGCATTTTCCGGCTGGGACCAGCCGTCGAGAGGCTGAGTGTTCAGGTGGTCTTCAAGATCGGTTGTGGTCCCGGAATCAAAAAACACGATATCCCCGACCAGAACGCCAAGGGTGCGGCGGTCATCAACAAACGGGCCGATTGTGTCGCACGGACGCGAAGAACGGGACATGAGCCTTACCGAGTTGATACCCGGCGGGATCATGAACAGCGTCCGGTTCTTCGTCTGCCGCATCGGATAGATGACCTGACCATCCGAGGCGAGGAGATGCAGGTCGGGATCTTCCGTTTTCTCCAGCGTCTGCACGCTGTCTGTAACCGGATGGGTCTGCTGCTGAAGAGCGCGGGCGTCGATCTGTCGATAAAGAGGCTCGACAAAGTCCCGGCTGACTTCCAGGGGGGCTGCCGCGTCGGCCCAGCTCTTGTGCTGACCGCCGATGGCAAGGATTTTTCCATCCTGCCGGAAAGTGTGCCGGTTGCCTGTGTCGAGATAGCTTTCGGTCAGCATGCCGTCAGCCATGATGACAGAATGATCTCTGGTCTCGATATGGAAGTATTCATAGGAGGTCACGGACCGGTCGTAGAAGATCGACTTGCCGTTTACGAGCATCCGGGCAGGAACAAAGCGTCCGTCCATGAACAGGCAGTGTTCTGCCGTGATCAGCATGTCCTTGTGAGGGACATTGTCTGCGATGGCGTTGGCAAGGATGCGGACGGGATAGCCGGCCTGGTCATCTGGAAGGGCCGGGTTGGTGGTGGCCTGTCGCCGGCCGGTCCAGATGACCTTGCGGGCAGAAGGTGTCCCCTCATACCACGCCAGGATTTCATCGCCCGTGCGGATATCCTGGATCGGGGTTTCGCCGGATGGCGTGCGGACCATGGAGTCAGCAAGGAAGCAGACACCAATATAGGTGTTGCCGTTGGAATAGGTGATCTTGAGCGGGTTATTGTCAGCGTTCAGGGCATTGTAGGTGCCGGCTTTGAGGGTGGCACCACTGGCCAGGGTAACGGTATAGGTTGCGATCTGTGTATTGTTGTTGCCGCCGAAAAGCGTAACAGTCCGCGAGGATCCCGTACCAGAGATTGTGTAACCGCTAATTGCAGTGACCGTATTCTGTAGTTCGATTGTGTCTTTGGTCGGATTGTAGTTGGTGATGCTCGTTCCGCTCAGGTTGATGAGCGTTCCGCCACCATTCAGGATCAGTGTTCCACCACCAGTACCGAAATTGATTGTGGACCCTGTCAGGACGCTGGCGAGGTTGGAGCCGGAAACGTAGGTTCCGCCTGCACTGATATTGATGGTGGATCCCTGAAGCGCGCTGGCGACGAGACCGCTGGAAAAGGACAACTGGCCGCCCACGACGTTCAGCGTCAGTCCTGACACTGCACTGACGCCCAGAGAAACAGTTGTGTCGCCGCCAATATAGAAGTTAACGGAACTCAGGGCATTCAGAAGAATATTGATGTCGCCGGTTGATCCGGGAACAGTGACATAAGTGCCGCTCAGTAAGCTTGCGAGGACGTTTACTGAACTTGAACCAGTGACAATATTACCGGTAGGGACACCAGAAAGAGTGTAAAGGGTATTCCCCGCATGGTCTTGAATGGTCACACTGCTTGTGAGCCCTAAAAAACCAGTCGGAGTGACGGTGTAAGTAGCATCAGCATCGCTATACGAAGTCATGCCAATTCCCCTTTTTGTTAGGATTGAGCTAACATATGTCCCTCTCCAAATGACTAATGTTTGTCATTTAAAAACAGGACATCTTTACTTCGAACTTTCTGCCGATTCGGATCAATAAATAATTAACTCAAATATAGTTTACTGGATCAGTATTTTGGTCCGAAAAACTTTGATTGTGTTTTATAAACAGATTGTTTCGTTGTTAATTTTTCTGATATTCACGCTTCATAATAGGAAATTTAAAATTCTATATTTATTGGGCGTGAAACTAAGCTTTTGATTTATGTCAATTTTTTTACTGATTGAGTTTTAAAAAAATTAACAAATATCCAATCTGTCTTGTCGATGTTTGTTTTTTTTCTGGAATATGTTCTTCAGGACGTAACTATTCTGTTCAGTCCCTCTCGGGACTGCAGGGCAGTTGCAGATATTAAATAATATTTAAAGAAACTCGATTAACGCGATACCCAGGGCAATGAGAAGCAGCGCAGCCATAAGGACAAGAGCCAGACGTTTTTCAATGAAGTTGCGGATGGGTTCGCCAAAGGTGCGAAGCAGGGCGGCTTCGAGGAAGAAGCGGGCGCCACGGGTAACGATACTGGCGGCGATGAAAGGAAGCAGGGAGAAATGGGCGGCGCCAGCGGCCAGCGTGACGAATTTGTAGGGAAGCGGGGTCAGACCCTTGGCGAGAATGATCCAGACACCGTAATGGCGGAACATGGCTTCCAGGTTCAGGATGCGCTGGTCGGCATGATAGAAATGGGCGATCGGCATGCCGACATGTTCCATGAGGAACGCGCCCAGGATCCAGCCGATCAGTCCGCCCCCGACGCTGGCCAGCGTACACACGAACGCCAGAAACCAGGCGCGCTCGCGGTTGGCGAGCAGCATGGGCACGAGCATCAGGTCCACCGGCAGCGGAAAGACCGAAGCCTCCGCCATGGCAACGACGATCAGCCACCAGACTGCACGAGGAGAGGCGGCCAGTTCGGTGATGCGGGTGTACAGCAGTGTCAGCATGGCGGTCGGGTGTTCCTGTGAGAGCGTGCGTGCTGTCCTAGCCGTCCGGCGAGCGCTTGAAAATCCGTAACCCTGTGTCGTGTGTGTTCCGGGAAAGGAACAGGCTATAGGAAACCGGCCTGTTCTTCCGGAGTACCGCCGTTTCATGGACAAGACCCTTCCGCCGTTCCAGCGTTATTCCCTCGTGGCGAGGATGTTCCACTGGGGAATGGCAGCAATCATCATTCCGCTCTGGCTTCTGGGGTTCTATGTGGGACGGATCATGCCGCATGCGGCGACGCCGCAGAAGGCGCTCCTGCTGCTGATCCACAAGGAAATCGGGCCGTTCATCATCATCCTGACGGTCCTACGTCTTGTCTGGCTGGCGACGCATCAGCCGCCCGCCATGTCGGCGGACATCCCGGAGGAGGAGCGTCTGGCCGTTCAGGTCGGGCATCTGGGGCTGTATGTGATGATGCTGGTCGTGCCGCTGACGGGATGGGTGCGGAGTTCGGTTCACGGGCTGCCGATCCCGATGATGTGGATCGTGAATCTCCCACCTTTGGCGCATAAAGCTCCGGTTTTCGTCCCACTGGTGAACGTGCTGCACCAGTTCTCGTCATGGATTTTGGGCGTGCTGATCGCCGGGCATGGGATTGCGGCGCTGCTTCATCGCTATGGCCGGAAGGACAGGGTCATGGACCGGATGCTCTGAAAACGGGTTTTTAATGAAAAAGCCCCTGCACGATGGCGCGTGCAGGGGCTTTTTTGTGGTCTGACGTTCCCGATTATTTGGGTGCGGCGGGCTGCTGGGCCGGGAAGGGCTCGGGTTTGAGGCTCAGGCGCGGGTGGTCGGCCATGTCCTTGCGGAGCCAGGTGATGGCGGCATCGAGCTGCTGGTCCTGTCCGTTGAAGGTGGCGACCGGCATGTTTTCGACCTCGATGTCCGGAGAGACGCCCCTGTTCTCGACCAGCCAGTGGCCGTTCAGGTCGAAATACGGGTTCTCGGCCGTGCGGGCATTGCCGTTGTCGATCAGGCGATCCCCGTCAGACAGCCAGACGCCCGCGCCTGCGGTACGCTCGCCAAGCAGCGGGGCGATATGCAGGGACTTGATGCCTTGCGAGAAGGTCTCGCCGTCCGAATAGGTCATTTCATCAGACAGGACGATCAGACGGCCCTGGAAGGACTGCTGCATGTCCACCGAAGGTGCATTGCCGTAGCGGCCCCAGAACATCCACGGACGACGCATGAGCTGGGTCAGGACCCAACTGTCGATATTGCCGCCCGTATTGCCGCGGACGTCCACGATCAGGCCGTCCTTGTCGATATTGGCGTAGAACTCGCGGGCGAAGGCTTCCATGTCGTCGCCGACCATGGATTGCAGATGCAGGTAGCCGATGCGGCCGTGGCTGGCGCGGTCGACGACATCCGCGCGACTGACTTCCCAGTCACGGGCACGCAGATCCCGGTCTTTCGCGTAGGAAACGGGTGTGACGATGACCTTGTGGTCTTTCCCGGCCCGCGAGAGCGTCAGGAGAACCTGCTTTCCGGCCTGATCGGCAAGGAGGGAGCCCAGATCGGGCTGTCCGGCCGTGGGCTGTCCGTTGACGGCGGTGATGAGGTCCCCGTCGCGGGCATCCACGCCGGGTGCGGCCAGCGGAGACTGCTGGTCCGGGAGGTCGCGGTCGCCCTTATAGATGTGGTCGATACGGAAGCCGTTGTCTTCATGCGTCAGATGTGCGCCAAGGCCTGCGATAAGGCTGAAAGCGGGCTGATCGACGGTCGTGGGCGCGTGGAGCTGCGAGTGCATGGCGCCAATTTCCGCCACCATCTGGCCGAGTAGATCGTCAAGATCCGCACGGTCGCCTAGTCGGTCCACGAAGGGCGCGAAATGGGCGCGCACGGCTTTCCAGTCCACGCCGTGCAGGTCGCGGTCATAGTAATGGTCGCGGTGCAGGCGCCAGGCGTCCACGAACTCGTCCGACCATTCCTGTCCGGGATCGATCCGCAGGCGTAGGTGGTCGAGCTCGATCTTCTTGCCAGCCAGTTCCTTGGGCTGCTTTTCGCCAGCGGGTGTCAGGAGCAGGGCGGGGGCGTTCTTCCCCTTGCGGCTGAGGGTCAGGAGGGTCTTGCCATCCGGGGTGATGTCGAAATCAGAAATCTTTGCGGCGTAGGTTTCGATCTTGTGTTCGTTATTGTCGATATGGATCGACTTCAGATCGCCGGGGCCATCGCCCGAGCCGGAATTGTCGATCGTGAAGAGATAGTCGTCAGAAACGCCGAGACCTTCGTAGTCTCCGGCGGGGACCGGAGCCTGATAGAGGCGTGTGGCAAGACCGGCCCATTCGATGGCGGGGAGTGCCTTTTTCCTGTCGCCGTCTTTCTTCTTGGCATCCTTCTTGTCGGCATCGGGCTTCTTGTCCGCCGGGTCCAGTTCGGTGGCGGGCTGGAACGGGAAGCGCTCGCCAGACTGGAGGGCCAAGGCGTAAATGCCGGTCCGCTTCGGGAAAGCCGGACCGATATTGCGGTCACCCCAGGGAGAGCCATTGGACAGCGAGAAGGTGCGGTCCGAGAGGAACCACAGCCATTTCCCGTCCGGAGAGAAGCTCGGAGTATAGGATTCGTAACGTCCGTCCGTGACCCAGTTCGTCTGGCCGGTAGCGGGAACGTAGAGCGCGATCTGGCGACGCAGGTTTGCACCACGGGTACGAACGAAAGCCAGAACATGACCGTCCGAAGACCACGACAGGGAGTCGAAGGTGTTGGTGCCGTCCTGCGTGGCGTTATCCACGAGTTTGTCGGCTTTCGTGGACAGGTCCGTCAGCCACAGGTGACCCAGAAGATCGGTATGGGCGGCGTATTTTCCATTCGGCGAAAGCGACAGGATGACGGGTTCGGTCGGGGAGGGCTGGGTAATGGCCTCACCCTTGCCGCTGCCGTCTGCTGCGAAACGCCAGAGAGCGGAATCACCGTTGACGTCACTGAAGGCAATGACGGATTTGCCGTCCGGCGTGATCTGGGCAAGGCGCAGGCGGACGTTGTCAGGCGTTGCGAGCACGACGATGCGGCGCGGGGAGGGGCCGGCGACCACGACATGGCCGCGCATGGTGAAGGCTGCGGTTTCCCCCTTGGGGGAAATGGTCGAGGCGGTCAGGAAACGCGTCGGCTTCTCCAGCCAGTACGGGCTGCGGGGAAGATTGTCGGAGGTCAGGTCCACTTTTATGGGGGTGGTCTCGCCGCTCGCCAGATTGAAGTCGAACAGATCCGCGCCCTTGCGCAGTGCGATGTGGTCACCGGAAATGGCGGCTTCGAGGACGCTGTAATCCGTGAAATGGGTGAGCTGTTTTGTGTCCGAGCCGTCCGGGGCGAGGCTCCACAGATTGTAGCGGCCATTTTCGTCGGAAATGACGATCAGTCGGTCGCGCCAGGGCATCGGGCGGATGAGATTGGCGTCATGCGTGCCAATGCGCTCGGCTTCCTTGCCGTTCTGAAGATCGAAGCGCCAGAGCTGGGAGAGTGCGCCCCCGCGATAGGCGCGCATGTGATCGCCCGTCGTGGCGAGGCCGAAGCGGACGGCATAGAGCCAGCGTCCGTCCGGGCTGATGGCAGCATCGTTGACGCCGGAGAGCGGAAAGACGTGCTTTGCGCTGGTCT
This sequence comes from Gluconobacter sp., assembly GCF_047722525.1. GTDB lineage: Bacteria > Pseudomonadota > Alphaproteobacteria > Acetobacterales > Acetobacteraceae > Gluconobacter. The sequence continues at coordinate 14,294 of NZ_JBDNYY010000005.1, read as the reverse complement.
TCGGGTCAATGGCGGTGACGGTCTGGGTGTAATACGGGCCCGTGGCAGCGGGGGCGGCGTAGAGGATACCGGCATGGGTGTCCCAGCCGATGATCTTCAGCCGCGCAACGTTCTCGAATGTCAGGCGCCGGGGCGTGCCGCCGCTGCGGGGCATGACATAGATTTCGGTCGGGCCGTCGAAATTGGCGGCAAATGCGATCTGGGTGCCGTCCGGAGAAATGACGGGGTGCGGATCAATGGCGTTTGCGCCCTGCGGCACGGTTGTCAGGCGCCGGGCCTGACCGCCCGAGAGGGGCACGCTCCAGACGGACTGTTCGGCGTTGAACAGGACGGTCTGGCCGGAAATCGAGGGTTCACGCAGATAGCCGGGCTCGGCCTGCGCGATGCCAAGGCTCAGGCCCATCAGGGCTGCGCAGGACATGAGGGAGCTTCTGAGCGATGGACGTAATGGCATGATGATGATCTCGACGTGAAACGACTGTGATCCAGTCGTTTCACAAAGGAGTCATGTCGTCAAAGGCCCCTGGATGACATCCTGTTAAGGTAGGGAACTTCCTTTATCCAACGGCGGCCTTGAGCCCCTGTCCGGCGGCGAGAGGGCACAGCGGCAGGCAGGCGAAGAGGCACGCCCCCAGCAGATCCAGACTGGCGGCGGGTGATGTCGCGAGCTGTCCGGCATAGGACGAAGCCGCACCGAAAATCAGGACCGGCGTTGCGAGGGGGAGGACCAGAAGCGGCAGCAGCACGCCTCCGCGCCGGGCGCCAAGGACGATCGAGGCCGCCATGCCCCCTAGAAGCGAGAGGGACATCGTGCCCATTGTCAGACCGAGCAGCAGCAGCGGAAGTTCGGAGCCTTTAACCCCGAGCATGATCCCGAGAGGAATGCTGGCGATCAGGAGTGGCAGGCCGGTGGTCAGCCAGTGTGCCGCCATCTTGGCGAAGGCCACGGCGGCCGGGGCCGGGCCGGTCAGCATCAGCAGGTCGAGGGAGCCGTCCTCGAGTTCCGCACCGAACAGGCGGTCCAGCGGCAGGAGGCAGGCGAGGAGGGCACAGACCCAGATAATGCCCGGCCCCATGTGTCTTAGCAGGTCTGGTGAGGGGCCGAGCGCCAGCGGGAACAGGCTGCCACAGAGGATGAAGAACAGCAGCGAGGCCAGTGTGTCGGCGCCGAAGCGGAAGGCCAGACGGAGGTCACGGTCGATCAGGGCAAGGAAAGCGGTCATGACAGCCAGAAGGAGTCCACATGCGCGAGCGACGGCAGTTCGTGCGAGCGGGTGTTTTCAAGGGGAAGCGGCATATGCGTCGTGACGATCATCGCACCGCCTTTGGCGCGATGGGCGGCCATGACGGCGCCGAGGCGTTGGATGCTGGCGACGTCCAGCCCGACCGTCGGTTCGTCGAGCAGCCAGAGCGGGGCACTGGAGAGCATGACGCGGGCGAAGGCGGCGCGGCGTTTCTGCCCCGAGGAGAGGAGGCGGGCGGGAAGATCGGTCAGATGAGTGAGGTCCAGCGCATCAAGTGCATCAGACAGACTATTCGTGCCAAGTTTTTCAGCCAGAGCAAGGTTCTGCGCCAGCGTCAGTCCGGGCTTGAGCGCATCCTGATGGCCAAGCCAGGCGAGGTCGCCATAACGGATGACCTTCCCTGAATCGGCGCGGCGCAGGCCCGAGATCGTGCGCAGAAGGGTGGATTTCCCGGCACCGTTCGGGCCCGTCAGGATCATGGCGTCCCCCGCATCCAGCGTCAGGGACACGCCGTCGAGAACCAGTCTGTCACCACGGAAAACCGTGACATCCTCGACATCGAGCAGTCGTCCGGGAACGGAGGGTGTGGGGAAGTCAGACGGGCTGGTCATCAAAGGGTCTCATGCGGGTTTTGGTTCTGTCCCGGTGTGTGTCTTTCTGTTTTAGAGACCCTGCGGACGTCCTTCGCAAGGGCTGGCACACGGTCTGTGGTCGGGGAGAGCGGAATATGATGATCGTATGAATCGTGCGCTCTACTGTATTAAGGTCTCGATACACTGGCGCAGGTCCGTTATGAGGGCCGCGCGGTCATGTGATCGTGCATCTCTTTTTTCGAGGGTTTCCGGAACTGGCTGATCTGGTGCTGCAGGCGAGGGGTATCGCCAAGTCTTTTGGTGGGAACGAGGTTCTGCGTGGCCTGTCGCTCGACGTGGAGCGCGGCGAGCTGATTTCGATCATCGGACCTTCGGGATGTGGCAAGTCCACGTTTCTGCGTTGTCTGAACTTTCTGGAGCATCCCGATGCGGGATCGGTCCGGATCGAGGACGTGACGGTCGCGTGCACGGGGAAGCACTGGAGCCGCGCCAACGAGGCCGAGGCTCACCGGCTGCGGGCGCATGTCGGCATGGTGTTCCAGGCCTTCAACCTGTTCCCCCATCGGACGGTGCTCGACAACGTCATGATGGCGCCGATCCAGGTCAAGAAAATGTCGCGTGACGAGGCCCAGTCCATCGCCTGCGAGCTTCTGGCTAAGGTCGGGCTGGCGGCTGTGAAGGACCGCTATCCGGACAGTCTTTCGGGCGGTCAGAAGCAGCGCGCGGCCATCGCGCGTGCTCTGGCGATGAAGCCATCCGTCATGCTGTATGATGAACCCACATCCGCGCTGGATCCGGAGCTTTCCGAGGAGGTCCTGTCTGTGATGCGGGCACTTGATGACGAGGGCATGACGCAGCTTGTGGTGACGCATGACATGCGTTTCGCGCGCGCAGCCTCGGACCGCGTTCTGTTTGTCGAGGGCGGGGAAATCGTCGAGAGCGGTGATCCGGACCTGATGTTCGCCAACCCCCGGGAGGGACGGACACGCCGGTTCCTGCGGACGCTGCTGTGATGAAGAAACTTTTCGCACTTCTGCTGGCGCTTGCCGTCAGCCCCGTTTCCGTCGCGCTGGCCGATACTCCTGCAGCATCACAGGACCTGCTCTGGGCGTCGGATGGTGAGGCGAATGTGCCTTACGTTTTCCACGACCCGGCCCATGAATCCCGGATGACCGGTTTTGAGTACGAACTGGTCAACGAGATCGCCGCACGGATGCACCGCAAGGCGCAGTTCATCCAGAATGACTGGGATGGTTTGATCCCTGGCCTGTCCCGCGGGCTGTACGGCATGGTGCTGGATGGCATCGAGATGACGCCGGAGCACAAGGCGGCTGTCCTGTTCTCGCGGCCCTATTATGTGACGAGCGAGCGTATCATCGTTCGGCACGATCAGAACGGGCTGGACACGATGGAGGCCCTCAAGGGTCATACCATCGGGACGATCAAGGACACCACGGCCGAGCGGATGCTGCGTCGGCAGGGTGGCTCGAACGTTCGGTCCTATGAAGAAGAGACGAATGCGTTCTCGGATCTGCGGAACGGACGTCTGGATGCGATTCTGCTCGATGCGCCGATTGCGCTCTACTATGGCAGCATCTCGTCGGACATGAAGCTCGTGGGTGAGCCGATCGGCAGCATGGAATACGGGATCGCGTTCTCACCGGAGAACCGCGCGCTGCGCGATCAGGTGGATGCGGCCCTTGGCGAGATCATTCAGGACGGGACGCTGCATCGCATTCTGGCGCGCTGGAATCTGTGGACGCCGCTGATGGCGAACTACACGGGCGATACCAGCCAGCCGGATATCGCGCCGACGGAATGGGACCGTTACCGGCAGGCCATGGCGAACACGACCGGCAGTGGCTGGCATGTTCTGGTCCGACGCTATGTGAGTTTCCTGCCCCTGATCGGGCAGGCGGCGCTCATGACGCTGGCAGTTTCGGCGCTGGCCATGGTTCTGGCCGTGGCGCTGGGGCTGCTGCTGGCACTGTCCCGCCATTATGGCGCGGCCCCGCTGCGTTTCGTGGCGGGTGTGTATGTTGAAGTCGTGCGCGGAACGCCTTTGCTGATTCAGGTGCTGTTCATTTTCTACGGACTGCCGGCTTTCGGTATCCGTCTGTCCCCGTTCATGGCGGGTGTGCTGTCGCTGGGGCTGAACTATGCGGCCTATGAGGCAGAAAACTATCGCGCCGGGTTGCTGTCCGTCCCGCGAGGGCAGATGGAAGCGGCGATTGCGCTGAACATGACGCACTGGCAGGCGCTGCGGCTCGTAATTGTGCCGCAGGCTTTCCGGACGGTGGTGCCGGTCATGACCAATGACTTTATTTCACTGCTCAAGGACAGTTCGCTCGTCTCCGTCATCACGCTGACGGAGCTGAGCCAGACCTATGTGCGGCTGTCCTCCACCTACTACGATTATTTCGGAACGGGGATTATGGTCGGTCTGGCGTACCTGCTGCTCGGGTTACCGTTTGTAAGGCTGGCACGCATGGCGGAGCGACGGCTGGGTCGTGGCTTTTCAGGAACCGGGCACCACTGAAACCGTGGGTGCCCGTGTCCTGTTTAGGCCGGCCGTGGTGCGGACGGATCATTGATCAGGGGCGGCACAAGCGTTGCCGTGTCCAGCGTGCCGTCAAATCCCTGACGCAGAACGCGGGACCAGCCGATCATCCAGCGGTCCAGCGTGTCAATGAACTGGGCGGCATCCGGGTTCTTGTGAACCGAAGCCTTGTTCCAGTACTGCGGCGGCGCCAGAAGCTGGCGCGATCCATGTTCGATCGGGGCGACGAGCGTCTCGACCGTTTCGATATGAGCGGTGCCCTTGCCAGCGGCCGCGGCATAATACCAGCCGACATTGATCATCAGGCTCGGGATCGGAAAGCCCAGGGTGCGCATACGCGAAAACGCTGCCGTGATGAACGGGTCCGTGCTGACGCTCTGGTTTTCGAGCACGGCGTTGCTGGTGTAGCTGCATTCCTGCGAGATGCCGGGCCTGTCTGAAATATGCGCGGCGTAGTCGCGGTCGTCATGGCAGGGTGTTTCAAGCTGTTCAGCCAGATCGGCCGGCACGGGCTGCTGTGTGGCGCGCACGACAATGACGCCGGAGACGACGCCCCGATCGGTGCGGGCCAGAACCTGCTGGGAGAGTTCGCCATGAGCGCCGCTTCGGGCGGTCAGGATCGGGTGCCAGTCCCCGGCCGGAAGCGGAAGGATGCGTCCGGCGATGGTGATGCTGCCATGCTGTGTGATGCCGGGATCGGGTACGCCGATCTGGTCTCCCGGACCGGCAGCGGACTGGGCACCGGCCTGTTGTCCATCCGGCTGTGATGCGCCGGACCCCGCACTATACGGTGTCGCGCCGGGAAGGTGGCCTGGCAGCCACGGCATGGCCTTCTTGAGCGCCGGGGTGGGGTAGAAGGCCGCCATACCGAGCGCACCTACCGTTACGATCACGCTCGTGCGCCACAGAGGCGCGCGTCGCCAGAGCCGTCCGAATGCCGTCATGGATCAGTGGCTCACCCGGCCGAGCTGGGTTTCGGTATCGTTGGCGATTTCGGTAACGACGGTGCCGTCCTCCTGCGTGACGAGACGGACGCGCTTGGCGCCCTGCTGACGGGCCACGATGAGGCTTTCGCTGACCATGTCCTCAATGGACCGGACAAGATCGCGCGCGCTGGCGCCGGTGCCGAGGTTCTTCTGCTTGACCATGACCTGGAACAGGACGCCGGCGTCGATACCGCCGGTTTCGACATGCAGGCCGTAGCCTTCGATCATGGCTTCGATTTCGAGCGCGGCGACGCGGGCGAGGTCCAGTCCACGCAGGGGACGGAAAATGAAGATCCGGTCCAGACGGTTGAGAACTTCGGGCGCGAAACCGGATTTGCGCAGGGCCTCGACCGACTCGGCACGCATCTTTTCAGGCTCATTGGCGAGGCGGTCAGCGATCTCCGTCAGGGCCTCCGTCGCGACGTTGGACGTCAGCATGAAGATCGCGCGGGTCGTGGAGACCTGCTCGCCGGTGGAGGCTTCGGTGACGTGGCCGTCGTTCCAGGCGGTGAGGAACTTCTTGAAGACGTCCGGATGGGCCTTCTCGATTTCGTCGAGTAGGACGACGGCATCCGGCTTGTCCTTGAGGCCGCCGGTCAGCTTGCCGAACGTGTCGGACCCTACATAACCCTTGGGAGAGCCGAAAAGCTGGGTCGCGGCATGGGCGCTGGACATCTGCGTCATGTCGAAATGCAGCAGAGGGCGTTCCATCTGCTTGGCCATCTGTTTGGCGAGATAGGTCTTGCCGGTGCCCGGAGGGCCTGCGAGCAGGAAAATACCCACGGGCTTGCCGCGGACCTGAAGCGCCAGGCGGCGACGCATCTGCTGGGCGATGTCCTCGCAGACCTGATCCTGTCCGATGACGCGGGCACGCAGCGAGGCGGCCAGTTCGTCGGCATCAATAACGGTTTCGCGCTGTTCGCGGGCCATGAGCTCTTCAAGGGCTCCGCGGTTTGTCAGACGGCTGAGAACATCCATGATGAGACCTTTCCTGCGGCGCAGTCCGCGACGCGCCAGTTTTTCGGCTGACGTTTCATACGCCAGTCCCGTGACTGCCAGAAGGGCGCTGATGCCTGCCAGCGGAAGATAGAAACGCCGTCCCCATTCGATGGCGGCCCACAGCCCGTTCAGTGACAGGTGTAGCATGACCGCAACCTGAATTACCGCCAGAATAAGGAAGGCGGCCATCATCAGCGGCATGGCCCGGTTGAGCATGGGAACGAGGGACTTGAACACCGGGGCGGTTCCTTACTGGACGATCACGTTGAGCAGGACGCGCTGGTCGAGCGTCGTCAGGGCAGGCAGCGCCTGGGGGCCGAGGGCTGTCAGCGCACCGATGGTCAGGGCCGGGGCACGCGGCATGCTGACGGGCGCAATGAGGATCTGTCCGGCTTCGACGATGGGAATGACCAAATGCTGGAACTTGCCAGTCAGGACGACGCGTTGTGTCAGGCCCGAGACCGTAACGTCGATGGTCTGACCAACGGCGCCCGAGGCATCCAGTACCGGCATTTCCACCAGGCGCATCTTGCCGTCTTTTACCGCCGCAAGGATGCGGGCACGGTCAGCAGGGCTGAAGCCGCTCTGGGCAAGGGCAGCATGCGCTTTTGCAGGGGGCAGCATGGAAAGCTGGACAGCCGCGGTCTGCGCGGCGGGCACTGCGGGAGTGTTCTGGGCGGGAGGGGAAATCGCCGGAGCGGCGGGCGCCGTCGTATTATGGGTATAGAAAAAGGCTCCGGCCCCGACTGTCAGGGCCGCGATCAGGCCGCCTCCGCCCCACACTGTCCGGCTCCGGGATGCCGGTTCGGAGGGCAGGGGCTGGGCGCGTGGTTCTGGACGAGGCTCGGGCTGGGCAGTCATTTCAGGACCATCTGACTCCCGACGGCGTCCGAAGACAAGGGCTTTCGCGGAACGGGAATGTAAACAAATCTTTCGACTCGTCCAATGGATAACGGCTTCCGGAACAAAGGGATTTGCGTTCCTCTTGCGTCTGGTGGGGAGGTGACTTACATAGGGCATATTCCATTCATCTTCCGCTCATTTGGGGGGTGGCCCTGACGGGCCGCCTTTTTTGTCTTGTCTCAGCAGAACGCCTCTTCCGACATCGAACTGCCCCACCTCACGGGGCTGGAAGCCCGCATTGCGGAGCGGATTGCGCCGACGCTTGCCGATCTGGGCTATGAGCTCGTGCGTCTTTCGGTGCTGGGACGCGATACTCCGACGATCCAGATCATGGCGGACCGTGCAAACGGTTCCCTGATCTCGGTGGAAGACTGCGAACAGATCAGTCATGCCGTCGGCGCCATTCTGGACGTTGACGATCCGATCCCCGGTGCGTGGATGCTGGAAGTGTCGTCCTCGGGGATCGACCGTCCGCTGACGCGCGCCAAGGATTGGGAACGATTCGCCGGTCATCTGGCAAAGGCGGAGCTGGACGTTCCTCTCAATGGCCGCCGCCGCTTCTCGGGCACCGTTATGGGGGCACGGGACGGCAATGCCATCATCCGTCTGGATGACGGAACGGAAGCGGTTCTGCCGCTGGTGGATATCCGCAAGGCCCGTCTGGTCCTGACCGATGCGCTGATCGAGGCGAGTGCGGCCCTTGCAGGGCTCAATTCCGAAGGGGAAGATGGCGAGGAAGCGCGCCAGGCGCCCAAACTGAATCCGAAGAAGCCGGGAAAGAAGTGATGACCCGTCTCATGCTGGCTGGAGGTCCGATCTGATGGACACGTCTGTTACACGTCCCGAACTGCTGCTGGTTGCCGATGCAGTTTCCCGCGAGAAGAACATCGACCGCGAGGAAGTGCTCGAAGCCATGGAGCAGGCCATCCAGAAGGCTGGCCGCGCGAAGTACGGGCATGAAAAGGACATCCGTGCGACGATCGACCGCAAGAGCGGAGAAGTCCGGCTGAGCCGCTGGACCGAAGCGGTCGAGCAGGTCGAGAACGAGGACACGCAGATCCCGTTGCACATCGCCCGGAAGTTCCAGCCGGAAATCCAGGCTGGTGAGCATCTGGTCGATCCGCTGCCTCCCATCGATTTCGGACGTATCGCTGCGCAGACCGCCAAGCAGGTCATTGTGCAGCGCGTTCGTGAATACGAGCGCAAGCGCCAGTACAACGAATTCAAGGACCGCGTGGGCGAGATCGTCAACGGCACCGTCAAGCGGACCGAGTACGGCAATCTCATGGTCGAGATCGGTCATACGGAAGCCCTGCTGCGTCGCGACGAACTGATCCCCCGCGAGTCCTTCCGCAATTCCGATCGCGTCCGCGCCTACATCTATGATGTGCGTGACGAGCCGCGTGGTCCGCAGATCTTCCTGTCCCGCACGCATCCGGCCTTCCTGGCCAAGCTGTTCGCGCAGGAAGTTCCGGAAATCTATGACGGCATCATCGAGATCAAGGCCGTGTCCCGTGACCCGGGATCGCGCGCCAAGATGGCCGTGATTTCCCGCGACGCGGCGATCGATCCGGTCGGTGCCTGCGTCGGTATGCGCGGCTCCCGCGTTCAGGCCGTTGTGGCCGAACTGCAGGGCGAAAAGATCGACATCATTCCCTGGAGCCCGCAGGCTGCGACGTTTGTCGTCAATGCGCTGGCGCCTGCTGAAGTCAGCAAGGTGGTGATGGATGAGGAAGCAGGTCGCGTCGAAGTCGTGGTGCCGGATGAGCAGCTTTCGCTCGCCATCGGCCGCCGCGGACAGAATGTCCGTCTGGCCAGTCAGCTGACGCGCTGGGACATCGATATCCTGACGGAGGCCGAGGAATCGGAGCGTCGTCAGGAAGAGTTCCGCAAGCGCTCCTCCCAGTTCGTGGATGCGCTGGACGTCGATGATGTGATCGCGGGCCTGCTGGTGACGGAAGGTTTCCACACGATCGAGGAACTGGCCTACACCGATCCGGTCGAGCTGAACGATATCGAAGGCTTTGACGAGAGCGTGGCTGAAGAGCTGATGCATCGTGCCAATGACTATCTGGCCAGCAAGGAACAGGCTCTGGACGATCAGCGCAAGGCGCTGGGTGTCACAGACGATGTGGCCGAACTGGGCACCTTCACGAACCAGATGCTGGTGACGCTGGGTGAGAAGGGCGTGAAGACGCTCGACGATCTTGCGGATCTGGCCGGTGACGAGCTGGTGGAAATCCTCGGTGAGGATGCCATCGACGAGGATGCCGCCAACGAGATCATCATGGCGGCGCGTGCGCACTGGTTCGACGGTGAAGAAGCCGACTCGGCAAAGCCCGAAAACGGTGACGGGGAGTCGACCGACGTCTGATATTTCTGATACTGATAATGGTCCTGTTCGTGGTGCTTTAGGGCGTCGCGGCTCGGAGCGGCGATGCATCGTTACGCGAGAGCAGAAGCCGCCTGAAGGCATGATCCGTTTCGTGGTCAGTCCGGATAACCGGGTTGTCCCCGATCTCGCCGGAAAGCTTCCGGGCCGGGGAATGTGGTTGAGTGCCAGCCGGGATGTGTTAGATAGCGCCCGCACACGACAGGCTTTTGCCAGAGCGGCCAAAGCCCAGGTGATCGTACCGGACGGCTTGGCCGATCTGGTCGAAGCCGCGCTGGTGCAGCGGATGCTGGACGCAGTCAGTCTGGCCCGGAGAGCGGGTCAGACGGTCTGCGGGTTTCAGAAATGCCGGGAGTGGCTCACTTCAGGCAGGGTAGGGGTGGTGATCCGTTCGGAAAGTGCAAGCCCGGACGAGTTCTCCAGACTGGTGTCGGGCCGGCGTTCTCTGCCGGTGGTGACAGTTCCCGATCGGGTCCTGGAATCGGCGTTCAGCCGGGACCGGGCGGTCTATGCGGTGATGGCGCCTGGTGCGCTGGCACAGCGCCTGATCGCCGAACATGAGAGATTTTCGGGAGTGGCAGGACGTCCGCTCCCAGACCCCGCAGGGGTCAGTAAGGAACAGGCGGAACTATGAGCGACGGCAACGAGCGCAACCAGGACGGAAACAACACCCCATCACAGGGCGGCGAACAGACCAGAAGCAGCCGCCTGTCGCTTCGCCCTGCTGGACGTCAGGAGGTCGGGCGTACTGTGGATGCCGGGTCCGTGCGTCAGAGCTTCAGCCATGGCCGTTCCAAGGTCGTGCAGGTTGAGGTCCGCAAGCCCAAGCGCAACGCAGCCGGCCCGGGTGCCGGTGCAGCGGCCCGCGGTGGCCGTGCGGGTGGTCGTGCCCTGACGGCAGCCGAACTGGCAGCACGTCAGCGTGCCCTTGAGGGGCAGCGCAAGGCTGCGGCCGAAGAGGCTGCGCGGCGCGAGGAAGAAAAGATCCAGATCATGTCTGCTGCCGAGGCTGCGCGTCGCGCAGCCGAGGAAGAGCGCCTGATCAGCGAACAGAAGGCTGCGGAAATCGCAGCGCTGAAGGAAAGCGAGCAGCAGGCTGCGCGGGAACAGGCTGCGGCTGAAGCTGCGGCACGCGCTGCGGAACAGGCTGCTGCCGAAGCAGCGGCACGCGAGGCCGAGGAAGCAGCCCGGGCGGCTCCGCTCGATCCGCGCAGCCACTCGACCGGCGGTGTTCAGCTTGCCGCTCCGGTGCAGCGTCTGCGTCCTCTGGCCGAGCGTGCGATCATGCCGCCGCGCCCGGTCCAGCCGTCGCGTCCGGCAGCGTCTGCTTCTGCGCCTGCCCGTAACAACGAAACGCTTCATCTGCGTTCCGGTGCGGCTGGTGGCGATGATGAACGTCGTCCCGCTCCGCGCCGCAGTGGCCCAGGGGCCCCGCCGGCGCCGCAGCGTCGTCCGTCCGCACCGTCCCGCAAGGGTGGTGGCAGCGATCGTCGTGCAGGCCGCATTGATGTGCGGGCCGCAATCGAGGGTGATGACGACAAGACGCGTTCGCTGGCGTCGGTCCGTCGTCAGCGTGACCGTGAGCGTCGTCAGGCCGAGCTGGAGCGTCTGCGTTCCGATCAGGTCCGCGTTGTCCGTGACGTCATCGTGCCGGAAACCATCACCGTGGCCGAACTGGCCAACCGTATGGCTGCCCGTCAGGGTGAAGTCATCAAGGCGCTCATGAAGATGGGTGTGATGGCGACGGCCGCGCAGAGCATTGATGGCGATACCGCCGAACTCGTGGTCGAGGAATTCGGCCACCGCATCAAGCGTGTTTCCGAAAGCGATGTTGAAATCGGTATTGAGGGTGTTGAAGACAACGCTGACGATCTGAAGCCTCGTGCTCCGGTCGTCACCGTCATGGGTCATGTCGATCACGGCAAGACCTCCCTGCTCGATGCGCTGCGCACCACGGATGTGGCGGCAAGTGAAGCCGGTGGCATCACGCAGCATATCGGCGCGTATCAGATCACGGCCCCGTCGGGAAAGAAGATCACTTTCATCGACACCCCGGGTCATGAGGCTTTCACGTCCATGCGTGCCCGTGGCGCGTCCGTGACGGATATCGTGGTGCTCGTGGTGGCGGCCGATGACGGCGTGATGCCGCAGACGATCGAAGCCATCAAGCATGCCAAGGCTGCCAATGCTCCGATCATCGTGGCGATCAACAAGATCGACAAGCCGGGTGCCAACCCCGCCCGTGTGCGTCAGGAGCTTCTGAGCCACGAGATCGTGGTCGAGGAAATGGGTGGCGACACCCAGGACGTCGAGGTTTCCGCTCTCAAGCGGACCGGTCTGGACAAGCTCGAAGAGTGCATCCTGCTTCAGGCAGAACTGCTGGATCTCAAGGCCAATCCGGATCGTGTGGCCGAAGGTGTCGTGATTGAAAGCCGCCTGGATCGCGGACGTGGCCCTGTTGCCGCCGTTCTCGTCCAGAAGGGCACGCTGCGTCGCGGTGATATCGTGGTGGCCGGTGCCGAATGGGGCCGTGTCCGTGCAGTGCTCGATGACCGTGGCCGTCAGGTCAAGGAAGCCGGTCCGTCCATGCCGGTCGAAGTGCTCGGCCTGACGGGTGTGCCGGGTGCGGGTGAGCCGTTCGTCGTTGTCGAAAATGATGCGCGGGCCCGTGAGATCAGCGAGTTCCGTCAGCGGAAGATCAAGGAGAAGGAGGCAGCCTCACAGGTTGCGGCCCGTGGTACCCTTGATCAGATGCTGGCTCGCATTCAGGCCGGTGTGCAGAAGGAAGTCGCCCTTCTCATCAAGGCTGACGTGCAAGGTTCGGCGGAAGCCATTTCCACGACCGTGCAGAAGCTGGCCCATGAGGAAGTCGCGGTTCGCGTTCTGAATGCCAGTGTCGGTCAGATCACGGAAAGCGACATCCAGCTTGCCAAGGCTTCGGATGCCATCATCGTGGCGTTCAATGTCCGTGCAACCACGCAGGCCCGTGAACTGGCCCAGCGTGAGGGTGTGGATATCCGCTACTACTCGATCATCTATCAGGTGGCGGATGATGTGGAGCAACTGGTCAAGGGCAAGGTTGCGCCCAAGCATCGCGAGAAATTCCTGGGCTATGCCGAGATCCGTCAGGTCTTCAACATCACCAAGACTGGCAAGGTCGCGGGTTGCTATGTCACCGAAGGTCTCGTCAAGCGCGGCTGTGGCGTGCGTCTGCTGCGTGACAACGTGGTCATTCATGAGGGTGAACTGAGCCAGCTCAAGCGCTTCAAGGATGACGTCAAGGAAGTGGCGCGCGGTTATGAGTGCGGTCTGTCGTTTGCGGGTTACAACGACCTGCGCGAAGGCGACATGGTCGAGTGCTATGAAATGGAAGTGATCCCGGCTTGAGCTCTCGTTCCAGACATGACGTGAAAGGTCCCGCGGGCGTCTCTGCTCACGGGCCCAGCACCCGCCAGCTTCGGGTGGCCGAAGAGGTCCGCCGGGTTCTGGCGGAGCTGTTTGCCCGGACCGAGTTCCGTGACCCGGAGCTGCTGGATGTGCGGATTACGGTGACGGAAGTTCGCATCTCACCGGATTTCAGGCATGCCACGGCTTTCGTGACGCGTCTGGGACGGAGCGACGTGGAGGTCCTTTTGCCTGCCCTGAAGCGGGTGGCGCCTTTCCTGAGGACGGGGCTTTCCAGAGCCCTCAATCTCCGGACGGTGCCGGAGATCCACTTCCAGCCCGACACGGCGCTGGATAACGCCATGGAACTTGACGAGATCATGCGATCTCCGGAAGTCCGGCGGGATCTGGAAAAGGATCCAGAGTAATTTTAAGAAACGCCTCTCACTCCCGGTGGGGGGCGTTTTTGCATTCCGGTCCCTTGCTGGTCTATCAGCGGCCTTCAAAAGCAAGGACAGAATGTATGGGCAGGAAACGTGGACGCGATATCGACGGGTGGCTGATTCTTGACAAGCCGCTGGGTCCGACCTCCACGGATATGGTCAACAGGCTGCGATGGGCTTTCGACGCAAAGAAGGCCGGTCATGGTGGAACGCTCGATCCGCTGGCTTCCGGCGTGCTGCCGATTGCGTTTGGCAAGGCCACGCGGACCATTCCCTACATCATGGACGCGACAAAGCGTTACCGCTTCACCCTGACTTTTGGTGAAAGCCGGACGACGGATGATCTCGAAGGCGAAATTCTGGCGACATCCCCGAACCGCCCGACTGACGAACAGATCCTTGCTGTCCTGCCTGCGCTGACGGGAAATGTCATGCAGGTGCCGCCCGTGTTTTCGGCGCTTCGGGTCGGGGGAGAGCGGGCCTATGACATGGCCCGGGCCGGCCGTCCGCCTGAACTTCCCCCCCGTCCGGCACGGATCGATTCGATAACGCTGGTGGATCGTCCGGATGCGGACACGGCTGTCTTTGATGTCCAGTCTGGCAAGGGCGTCTATATGCGCTCGCTCGCTCGTGACATCGCGCTGGCCTGCGGAACGGTCGGGCATATTTCGGTGCTGCGGCGGACGAAGTGCGGGCCATTCGATCTGAGCCACGCACTGACGATCGATCAGATATCACTGGACAAATCGACTCAAACTGTGGACAACGCCGATGCTCTTCCGGCTCCTCT
>NZ_JBDNYY010000004.1:0-263348 GCF_047722525.1 Gluconobacter sp. | reverse complement strand
ATCCTTCTCGATCGGACTCTACTTTTAAATGGTTACATTTCCGGGGGGCACGTCATGCTACTATTATTCCATGATTCTTTGGGAACAAAACGAAAGACTTACCAATTCTGCGCTTCGTGAACGATTTTCGATTGCAGGGAATGCCTCTGTGAAAGCGTCAGCAATTCTGAAATCTTCTTTGAAAGAAGGTTGGATCAAAATTGCTGACCCTGATCATCCTAACAGTGGTTATGTGCCCTTCTGGGCCTAAGCAAGTTTTACCTAAGTTTTTGGTTTTAGGCGGGCCAAGATAATCCCCATTGAAAATTCCTATTTTTTTCAATGGGTTATCTCCTAAAAATAGCGAATAACTTTTTGCATGTTTTTGGTTTTAGGTTTTTTGCGTGGCTCCCTACATGTGTAGGGACCTCTGGAGAAAGATCCAAAATTCAAGAGACTCTCTTCTGAAAAAACATCTCAAGATCCTTGCTTTTCGAAATCTTGATCCATCAGACTAATTCCATAGCCACCGCTCTCCGCGGGGCATTTATGGAGAACAAACCATGCACACCCTGAATGACTTCCCTGAATACGCCAGCATCCCTCTCATCACCCAACGGTTCAACATCAGCCGCTCAGGGCTCTACCGGATGCTCAGCCAAGGAGACATTCAGGCCGTGAAGGTGGGACGCTCTACGCGGATCGTGACACGTTCTGTTGAAGCTTACTTTGCTCGGTTACCACGGCTGGGTGTAGCAGCCTGAACATGAATCAGATGCCCATCGCATGCTTCATCTCTGCCTCAGTGGTAAAGCAGATCTCGATATCATCTTCATCGAACACCGTCTCCACAACGGCATAAGGCGGCCCACTGTACCAAGATGGGTCGCGGCCTACCTCAATCTTGATAGCGACCACAGTACGTTGGCCAATGTCCGTGCAGCGCCATTCCTTGGAGCAGATCCAGAAGGACTCTCCAATCTTGAAATCCGTGTGTTTCATGATGTTTTTCTTAATCACCCACAGGAGGGATATAAGACGGCAGACACTATTTCTCGATTTTAGCGTCCGGAATCATGCCCTCAACAAAAGATGCCAACTCCAAGGGCACTTCATAGTAGCTCACCCAATTATCATCGCTATCAACTCTATATTTAACATACCCTGTCTTGCCTTCATGTATCTGCCCTTCAACCCAAGCATCGATAACAAATTCTAGATCCTTGGCACGCTTTGGGGAAATTGACACTTTCATGTAATCTACCTCTAGTTGCAATTTACGGGTAAGGCGCTTCAAATCTGACGATAATGCTTTCCGGTTGAATAAGAACCGGAGAAGTAGAACCGACCGGAGCCATTCGTAAATGGTACCCTTTGATCAAATTTATCAAAATCTCAAAATTTGAACCAACTTCAATTTCATGCATGATGAGCTTTCGCTTTTTAGACGGCAAAGTTAGCCCAGAACTACTACCAATAGTAGGGTAACCCATTTTGAAACAGCATGTCTCTTTATACCAATAGGGAACAAATCTTGTTCCCTCCTTATTAAATCGTTCGATTATGATCATATTTTAGCTAGGAGAAAAAATCAAAAATTGCAGCAACAATACTGCTTAAAAACGATATCCCGATAAAAAACCATCCTAGACGAGTCCAACAAGCATACTTTTTCCGGTGATCTATTTCATATTGAGACTGCCCACTCCACGATGCTTTTTCCTCGGGAATAGGAGTGTTCCCACGATCAGAGCTCACAGATGCAAAAATGCCAGCCAATCCACTAAGAATAGTCATGGCTAATGTGAAACCTTTAGCACTCACTTCCTCAACCTAACCCCAGCCCCACTACCATTCTCAGGCACAAACTCTACACCAGCGGCTTCCAGGGCAGTTCGGATGGCAGCAATTGTGGTGGAACGGGGGGAGCTTTCTCCTCCTTCAATACGAGCAATGGTCCGTTTTGGAAGCCCGCTTTCAGACGCCAATTTATCTTGTGTCCAGCCAATCAATGCGCGTCCTGCTCTCACCTGAGCCGGGCAAATAGCATCATTGATGACATTTTCTCTTGCATTCATAAAAGGAGAGTGTCACCTATGATGACATCTCGCAAGAGATAAAGCGGTCGAACAGAAGGGGTAGGAGCCTTCCTGTCCGACCTAACCACATACCGAAGGATAGTTCGGCAATGGCTAAGCACGCCTATACCATGCCCGCTGCTCGCGTGGCAGGAGCGCTCAATCTGCGCCTGGTTTCTGAAATAGTCTCTGGCCTCGGCATCTCCCTCATGCTGGCCCTCGTTTTCTTCGGAATGATGAAGCCTGATCCCGTCATGGCTCACCACGCCGGCCTTCAGGTGGAGACCGTGCGATGAGCGAAAAACTCAAGCTGTCCCGCGAAGAGCGAGAGCTTATTTGTGAGGCCCGTTCTCCGGACCATTCCTCTGCGGAAGCGATCCAGAGAGCTACGCAAGGAGCGCGTCTTCAAATAACGGATGCCAAGCTGATTTCCACATGCAAGCGCTTCACGGAAGCTTACCGGATCTGGGCTGAAATCATCGATCTGCCATGGGATGATGAAGAGACCGAGGCCGCAGGGAAGCCTCTGTACGACGCCTGGATGATGATGCTGCCCGAGATTGTCGCCACCCAGGCCGTGACACGCGAAGGGCTGAGCGCCAAGCTTGATGCTGTGGGACTGTATTGCGCCGGTATCTTCAGCCCCAAAGACCTGAAGGACAAGCAGTATCCGGACCGATGCCTTCTTTCTTCACTGTGTCGAGACACGGCCACCATCCTCAGAGCCGAGCATGACGGCGGCCGGAGCGCGGCACTATGAAAGCTCACCCTCTTCTCAACGAGGGCAAGGTCATGTTCGTGAAAATCACGGATATGAATATGTCCCCCGAGTTCCGGACCGGCGACTATGCGACGATCCGAAAAGACAACCCTCAGTTCATCGGGGACAACTCATACCTTCTTGAGATCATGCCAGGATCATGGGGTGTCTACCGCGTCCAGAAACGCCCTGCCGGGTTCATGATCTGGCAGGGGACCACAGAGACGGCACAAACTGTCTCCGTCGCTGATTTCCAAGCCATAAACCGTGGGATTGTCATCGGACGCTACCGTGTCTTTGACCCAGACTTGCATGCTGGGGCGCCAGTTAAGCCCGCCGCGCTCGTGCCTCTGTTCTCGGAGATCCAGAAGTGAGCCGTCTTCAAAATGCTGCACACGCCACCCTGGCTGCCAACGCCAAGATCAGACGATTGTCCCATATACCATTTGATGTAGATCCGGACCTCGATCGAAAGACGGACATTGCCATCCAACAATGGGCCTATGGACGTCAGAAGATGCTTTCCTTGCCCGTGCGAAGTCGTGCCGATTTACTGGCAAAGGCTCGAGCCATTGCTGACAGCCCATATGATTATGAGAGTGAAGCCAACATACGGCAGTTTGCTCAGGACGTGATCGCTCTCACTCGACCAGGGTGCCGATAAGGCGGTCTAGCTACGATTTAGCAAGCGTGTGATCGTCATGATGCTTGAGAAAAACAGAAAAGGCCAATGGCGGTGCAGAAACTAGGAAAAGAGACCCTGATCGCCACAGTCCTGAACGGGATACGTATGTTTGAAGAGAGCAAAAATCCGCTTTTTCTGTGGGGCGCCCTAGCATTTCTTCTTCGAGAAAATTCGGAAGAAATCACGGATGGAATCCATCCCTTAACAATCTCGAAATCCATTTCTATTCCACCTGAAATAGCAGCCTACCTTTTACGTGTTTCATTGGAAATTGATGCTCTGACGAACATGCCGCCTGACTTTGCCGCCAACAACTTACTGTCAGCGCTCGAGCTCGGGAAAGGACAGGGTGAAACCGCTTTTACAAGACTACAAACAATTAGAGAGGAAGCCTGTGAGGCCAATATATCGGATAGGCACCGCGCTCTAGGGCTGACCGTAGCTCAGGACTTATGGCTTTTAGAGCAAATGAAAGTTGGCAAACCCGTTAGCGAAAGGCAGCGAAAACGTCGGCTTCAGTACGGTCGTCTCGCTTTAGCTGGCAAACCTGTTCCTCCAACCAGAAGATCGCGAAAGAAAGGTTCTGCCTCCTTGCCAGATGATGACAGCAATTAGTTCGAATCAACGTCATGGCGAAGAGAATACAGCTTCCTTATTGGTGGAATATCAGGAGACGCCCTGATGATGCAGGAGACGACATGACCCACGAAGGCAAAGAGATGCTGCCGCCTTATGCGGCCGTGAAAGAAGTAGCAGCATGGTTCGGGCTGAGCCGTTCGACACAATACCGGATGCTTGAGCGTGGAGAAATTGAGGCTGTGAAAGTCGGCCGCTCAACACGGATCGTGACAGCCTCTGTGGAACGCCATTTCGCGAACCTGCCCCGGATCGGAAAACAGTCCGCTTAAACGCACAAAACCGCCCTGAGGTCAGAGCGGTTTTGGAAACCTGTGAAACGCTGGGGAGCGATAAGCAGGGACCATAACTGGAGTTCTGATCGTCAGGCAAGCCAAGAAAGGCTGAAAACCTGATGAATACGAAGATTGAGCCCCGCGGCGAAAGCCCGCGGATGGCAATGGGAAAGTCTTGTCCGCGCATTATTGCACAAATCAACGCAATGCTTGGAAAAGACGCACTGGGACGCCCCACGGAAGTTGGGTTCGCCCTCTCCGATGATGGCCAGCTTTTTCGGCCTGGAATCTCTCAGGAAGAGTGGGGAAACCGGGAACTCCTCTCTGCCCTTCCGCAGGGAGGCGTCCGATGAGAGACCGTCATAATCCCTTCTACATCGGCCAGGTCCGCGGATGCGCCGTGCGCTTTTTCCGTGCCCCAAATGACGTAGTTGCCTTGCCTTGGCATGCCTGTGCCGATCTGACAGCAGCGGCCGCGTTGCCGGATGACCTGCGAACGGTCTTCTTGAACATGACCAGATCCGGTCAATGGCAGGACAGCGTGCGCACGGTCGCGACTGATGCCGGTGACGTATTGATTGCCCCGCATTTTGTCGCTCAGGGTGCCATGGGTGCCTTTCAGCAATATGGCCTCGTTGACGAAAGCTTTGAGGACGACTGGTGCATCACCGCTGCCGAAGCAGCCTGCAAAATGCAGGAAGGCATGAGCCCCGAAGAGAAGCTGAAGAACATCATCACGATGGGACGTCAGCACCTGGATCGGGAGGATGACCTATAATGGACGCCTCTTTCATTCCCGGCCTGCTCCACGCTGCTGATATCTGCGACCAGTTCTGCAGTGAAAACGCAATGATTTCCCATGATGAAATTCTTCGGATTTGTCGTGCAGGGGAAGAGATGACGTTGGAAAAGATGGATCATTCGGTGATCCATACTGCCAAGTCTCATGCCGCCCGCGAAATCGCAGCGTTTCTCCGCCGCCTCGCATCGAAAGGAAGCAAGGCATGAGCGCGTCCCTCAAAGTGGAAACCCCTCTTCATGAGGAGACAGCCCGCAAAGCTGCTGTGCTTGCTCGAAGCCTTCCGGTTTTCCCATGTCGTGAAGACAAGGCACCTGCATGCCGCAACGGGTTCAAAGACGCTGTACGAGGCGAGAAGGATGCTCTCGCATTATGGCGCCAGTGCCCCGGCCCGCTTATCGGCGTTCCCACCGGGGCGATATCCGGCTTTGATGTGCTGGATCTCGACCTGCAGCACACGACAGCTGACGAATGGTATGGCGATCACTGCACCCAGCTTTCCGGCCACCGGATGCAGCGCACGCGCTCGGGTGGCGTGCATCTCCTTTTCCAGCATCGCGCAGGTCTGCGGAACAGTGCCAGCAAACTCGCACGCGGCGTCGATGTCAGGGCAGATGGCGGATACATCATCTGGTGGCCCGCAACTGGTCTGGAAATTATTGAACGGGTCCGGCCCCAGCTATGGCCAGCCTGGCTAATCGAGGCCCTGACACCAGCGCCACCCCCGAAAGCCGATCTATCAAAGATCGAGAACGGCCTGAAGGACGCGGACCGATATGCGGCCGGTGCCCTGCGTGCTGCCGTGCGGGTCGTTGCTGCGACCGGGCAAGGTGGACGGAATGATCGCCTGAATGCAGAGACCTATTCCCTCGCCCGCTTCGTGCCAGAGGGATACTTGACCGTCAGTCAGATTGCGGACGCCATGGCAGCAGCCGGACTAGAAGCGGGTCTCACGCCGCAGGAAATCCAGAAGACCATTGCGTCCGCACTGAAATCGAGAGGTGTCATGTGAGCACCACCCTGGACCAAATTGTTTCCGACGCGACAGACAAAGCCGTCACTGCACAGCACCAGGCAAAGGAGCGTGAGGCACTTGGTCCGGCAGGGAGCAAGGCGCTCCTAACATTCGATACTGACGACTGGCAGGAAAGCTGCATCCCGAAACGTCCGTGGGTTGCTCCTGGCTATCTTCTGCGCGGCGCTGTTACCGTAGTAGTCGGGGCGCCTGCAGCAGGTAAATCGAGCCTGATGGTTGGATGGGCAGCAGCGCTCGGACTGGGCTTGCGCTATGGGCGTATGCAGACACCGCCTCGCAAGGTCATGACCTACAATGTCGAGGATGACCGCGACGAGCAGCGCCGTCGTTTTTCAGGTGTTCTGCGGTACATGGGCCGTACATCTGCAGACCTCCGCCAGAACGTTATCCGGATCGGCACGGATGGTATCGGAACCCTGCTAACCATCGACCCGAATACCCATGCCCTCATTCCCACAGAAGCCATGCACCAGATGCTTCAGCAGCTTGCCGACATGCGCCCGGACGTCCTCATTCTGGATCCCCTGGTTGAGCTTCATGAGGCCGAGGAAAACGACAATACGGCCGTCCGCTCTGTCATGGCCTATTTCCGCAGTCTGGCAATTCGCTATGAAATGGCAGTTGTCCTGCTCCATCACACTCGTAAAGGCTCTTCAGCAACGGCTGGCGACCCTGACGTGGCACGCGGCGCATCGTCCGTCATCGGTGCTGCCCGTATCGTGCTGACAGTCACCGTCATGACCGAAGAGGAAGCCAACAACTTCGGAATCAAGGCTGACCATCGACGGTTCTTCTCCCGCGTTGATGGCGCCAAGATCAATGCCGCTCCAATCGGGACTGCTGAATGGTTCGAACGGGAGTCACGCGAATTGGACAACGGCGACATGGTGCCGGTCATGGTGCCCTGGTCCCCGCCGCATGACATGATCTCCATGGAGCAGATGGACGCTATCAAGGCTGGCATAGCGAAAGGCAGCCCGACCGGTCCGTGGAGCCCAAAGCTTTCAAAGGATGCCCGGTCTGTGAAACGCCTTCTGAGTGAGAGCGGTGTCAGCACTGCTGAAGGGCAACGGAAGGTTCTGGACGAACTGATGTGTGCCGGGTTCGTAGCAGCAACATTCAAACGCGGAGATAACCGGGTCAAAGCACAAGGCCTACGTGCTCCTGACGGCTCGCCTGGTAACGTACATTGGCTTTCAGGCGAAGACACATGATCCATGCATCTTCCATGCAAGATCCATGCATGCATGGATGTCGGAACCCTATAGGGGAGATGACCCATGCATGCGGGTCACTCACCCTTGCGGGTTCCGTGCAAGATCCATGCGGCGGCAGTTGAATCTTAAGGGGGAGACACCGCCCTCTCACGGCACTGAATACCCCTTCGGGATTTCCCACAATGTCATACAAATTGGCCGTAATGTCCTACACAGGCCCAGCCTGACATTTCCAAAATGTCTTACACGGCCCACTTAATGTTTTACCCGTTACGGATTTCCAACATCCCATAATGTTTTACCCAGGTAGACTTTTTGTTTTACCGAAAAGGGGAGTAACGGGGGGACCAACCGTTGCCCGGAAAGCACCTTGAAACAGAGACGGCTATGCAAGAGAGAGAATTCTGCAGGCAACCTTGTTTGAAGGTCTGAATTGATCTTCAAGGCGAAGAAGAAAAGGCCCAGTTTCGGGGTCTGGAATGCCCTTGCGAAAATCGATGACCTGATGGCCCGGATACTTCCGGCAATCTTGCCCAATAAATAGGCAGAAAAACTCCCGCGCCCTGCGTTCGCGTATAGCAGCATGTTGCGCGGACGAAATTCGTACGCAGTCAGTTTAGCTCACTTTTGAGCCGTCCCGATCCGGACACCTTTACAGCCAAGGTATCGTTTCTAAGAACGCCACCCCAAAAGGTGCTTCCTGATCCTTCAAGACGTCTCCCGTTGTCCTAAAAGGCAAGCCCATGTGGGACATGAGAACGATGAGACAAAATGACTGAAAGTCCTTGTCCTATAAAATTACGTTTGACTTTTGAGACAACACCAATCTAGGGTCTAAAGGATTTTTAGGACATGAGACCCGCTATGAAGATTGGATATGCCCGCGTTTCGACGGTTGATCAGGATGCCGGACTGGAAGCCCAGATCCGGGACTTGAAGGCAGCCGGATGCGAGAAAGTCTTTGCTGAGAAGATCAGTGGCAAGGATGCAAAGCGCCCTGAACTGCTGGCTGCGCTTGAGTTTATCCGCGCCGGTGACGTACTGGTGGTAACGAAGCCCGACCGCATGGCACGCTCAACGGCTGACCTGCTGGCCTACGTTGAAGCATTGAAGACCAAGGGGTGCGGCCTGATTGTCCTGTCAATGAATGGGACAACGCTCGATACGACAAGCCCCACGTCAAAGCTGATGCTGACCATGCTGGCAGCGGTGGCAGAGTTTGAGCGTGATCTCATGTTGGAACGTCAACGGGAAGGCATCGCCAAGGCGCGTCAGGAAGGCAAATACAAGGGCCGCCCTCGAACGGTCATGTCCCAGGCTGAGACCATCCGTAAGATGAAGGTAGATGGCCATTCAGCGGCCGCCATTGCCAAGGAGCTCGGAATTGCACGCTCTGGTGTTTATCGGGCGCTTAATGAATAGGTCAGATAATCGTGTAGGTATCGAAAGTAATAAAAAATAATCATCCATCCCCCAGCATCCCTATAAGTCCCCAATAATCCCTGATTGCTTCATTTTTATTTTATACGCACTCTATGTTCCAAAAATTTCCATTGAAACACGAAGTATAACCTCGTTATCAACGGGGTATGAAGCGTATATCCCCTCACTCAAGGCCAAGTAGCCTCCAGAAACTCGACGGAAGGAGCAAGGAAGCTCGCCTGCTCAAAAGAGTGCGTTCTGATCTCATTGAACATGTCGGCGGAAAGCCTTCCGCAACACAGAAAGCCCTCATCGAACGCGCTGCCTGGATGACGCTTCATGTCACCATGATGGACCGCAAAATGATGGAAGGAGGCGCTCCGGCTGAACGGGATGCCCGCCAGTATCTGGCATGGGCCAACACCCTTACGCGCACCATGCGCCAATTGGGAATTGAAGGCACCGCAGCAAGCGCACCCTCTCTGGATGCCTATCTGAACGGACGGGTGGCATGAACATCATCGACGCGATGACGGATGACAATCTGTTCGGTTCTCATTTCCAGGGTGACACATGGGCCGCGTGGAAAGCTTTCCTTAAGGCACTCTTTGCACTTCCCATGGATGAGCAGGATCTTCCCTTTTATCAGCAGCACACAGGCCGGATGGAAGCGCCTACAGACCCATTCAAAGAAGCAACACTGATATGCGGACGCCGTGCTGGCAAAAGTCGTATTCTTGGCCTGATTGCGACCTATCTGGCGACGTTCCGGGATTACGCGCCCTATCTTGCCCCTGGTGAAATGGCGACCGTTGCTGTCATCGCCTCTGACCGCAAGCAGGCCCGCACCATCTTCCGCTACATTTCGGGTACATTGGCCTCCGTGCCAATGCTGGCCAATATGGTGCAGGACGAGACCAACGAGACAATCACGCTCTCGAACCGGGTCATCATTGAAATTGCAACAGCCAGTTTCCGCGTCACCCGCGGCTATACGTTTGCAGCAGTTCTTGCAGATGAGACAGCGTTCTGGCGTTCAGACGAAGCAAGCGCCAATCCTGATGAGGAAATCATCAAAGCCATTCGGCCGGGCCTGAGCACCATCCCGAGTGCAATGCTTCTGCTTGCCTCGTCGCCTTATGCCAAGCGTGGCGTCCTCTACAAGACTTTCCGGAAGCATTGGGCACAGAATGATGCCCGCGTCCTGGTATGGCGTGGCTCAAGCATGGAAATGAACCCTGCGCTGGATCCTGCGATCGTTCAGGAAGCGTATGACGACGATCCTGCTGGCGCCGCTGCCGAATACGGTGGCGAATTCCGTAGCGACATTGCTTCCTTCATTACCCCTGAAGTCATTCAGGCCTGCACAGTGCCCGACCGGTACGAACTGCCGTTCATTTCTGGCAATCTCTATCGGGCCTTTTGCGATCCTTCCGGCGGATCCGGTGATAGTTTTACGCTAGCCATCGCTCATGACGAGGGTGACATCACGGTCCTTGATTGCGTCCGTGAGATCAAACCACCCTTCAGCCCTGATGCTGCAACCAAGGAACTGGCTGACACCATCAGGTCCTATGGCCTGAAGACAGTCACGGGTGACCGCTATGGTGGCGAGTACCCTCGCGAACGGTTCCGGGCACACGGCATCAACTATACCCTCAGCGATAAGGACCGTTCAGGGCTTTATCTCGAAGCGCTGCCCAAGCTGAATGCAGGCAAAGTTGAACTGCTCGATCTCAAGCAGATCGAACGTCAGTTTTGTGGCCTTGAGCGTCGTACTGCTCGTAGCGGCAAAGACTCTGTCGATCATGCTCCAGGCAGTCACGACGATCTTGTGAACTCGATTGCTGGTGTGCTCGTGCAGGCCCCCGCACGGCGGATGCCCAGCTTCGCCGGATACAAATCCCAATCCCCCTACAGAAATCGGAGTTATGCCCTGTGATAGACAGGCAGATAAGCGCGGCCATCCGTGCAGAGCGTGGTCGTAATGCGCGCATCGAGACCGCGCGCCAGCGTGTAACGCCCATCATCGGGATGGACGCGGCGCTTCGCGCAACGAGTGAAACGCGCCTTTACCGGGAAGCGCTTCAGGCCATGGGCTTTGACCCTGGCGGGGTATCCCTGCGTGGCCTGGAAGCCATGATGGATATGGCAGGAAAGGTACAGACCAGCCGCCTGAGCCCACGTTCCTCACTCGCCCATGATGCCGCCGCAGACAGTCCGCTGTTTGGTGCCTCTCCCAATCGTAAAGCTTGAGGGAAACATAATGGAAAACGCACGCCAGTACCTTGCGGACAGTATCGCCGCAGAACACGCTGCCCGTGAGGAGCAGAGAGCCACCCGGGCTGCCATGGATACGGCGCGAACACGTTGCCGGGAATGCAGGGACGCTATTACCGCGGCTGAAGAGGCCCTTGCAAAAGCCCGCGAGACTGACCCTGACGAATTGATTGCAGCAGCCCGGGAAGGTCGTCCTCCCGTGCTCTCCAAGGCCAGTGAGCGGCGCTATGCACTGGCGGCGGCACGCGATGAACTGGAAGCAGCAAAGCGGACAATGACTGAATTGAGCTCTCGTGTGCCTGATGCTGAGGCGACACTAGGGTTTGCCAAAACCGCGACCATACAGGCTGCAGCACGTGTCATTCAGGATAGCCCTGAATGGGCTTCTTTGGTCGAGAAGACACGTCAGCACGAACAGGAATTGATTACCTGTTATGCCGTTCTAGGCACGCTGTCAGATGCTGGTTTTTATCATCATACTGACTGCAAGCTCGATCCTGCAAAGAACGGCGATCGTAGTATGGTGCTTCGCATGAGACAGTCGGCCGACCAAGAAATTCTTACATCCTGGACAAAGGCTTTTTCCGGTCTTTCCAGTGATGCTCAGACGTTGCTTCCAGGGGCTGATGCCTCGAAGCCCGTACCCATAGAAAACAAGGTTACGAAGCCAAAGCGCGGCCTGTTCACCGTCAAATAAGGCGATCCGCCAAGTTGGTAAGTGGCGGTCATAAACACCAACGAGCCATGGGGGCCTTCATGCTCAGCCCCGCGATGGCAAGACGGTGGAGGGCAGAGAGCTTTCCACCGCGCCCCTCCCCTTCCAGAAAAGAGACGATCAATGAAACAGGCGACACGCGATACGCTTGAGAAATTTCTGCAACCACGAATGTCTACACAAAACGCGGCCGAGATCCGAGATGCCATTGAAACCTGCACTTCTGCGAGAGAATCAGAAGGAAAGGATTCTCCTGAGGTTGCTCTCCGCACGACCGCACTACTGGGGCTTTTAGAAGATGATTTGACCCCCGATGAGTATGAGCGGGCCAAAGAGATCGTTCTGGGCGATCAATCCATTGCCCAGGATGCAGCAGTCCGCGTTGGTCTAGAAATGCGCAGTTGGCGTCGTGCCGTTGAAGAACTGCGGCCGCTGATTGGGAATGACGCCCTGAACTATAAGACCCCAGCCGGGCTCTACTGCGCAGGTCTGAGAATGATGGGCCTTGCAGTAGATGAGGCGCCTCTCGACGCGGCCCGCGCCATGTTCCGCCAAGTTCGTCGGCAGCAGAATTTTAAAGCCCTCGGGATGGATCGCGCCCCAATGCCACTTTCGGACATTGACGAGGATTCCCCCCTTCATGGCGCCAGCCCGCGCCAGAGGAGTTAAGCTCATGGCGAAATCATCTATCCGTGGTCTGGGTCGTCTTCAGAAGAAACTGGATGGTGCAGCAAAGGCTGCATCAGCAGGCCTCATGGAGGAGTTACTGCATCGCGTTTTAGCGAAGAGCAAAGAACTGCCACACCTGAATGTTGGTTTCTTTGAAGGTGCCACATATCCCACAGGAAGTGGGGGGACTGCCGGTGATCCCTACCCTGACGGAACGCCAGTGGCTGCTGTGGCCTACTGGAACGAGTTCGGCACAGATCGAATTCCTGCTCGTCCCTTCATGCGGCAGACCATTGCGAAGAACCAAGATCAGTGGGGGAAGCTTCTTGCAGGGTGTCTGCGTCAAACGCGCGGAGACTTGGACAAAGCCATGGCAATGGCTGGCGAACAGATCGTATCTCAACTTCAGGAACAGATTAGAACACTGCAAGATCCGCCTCTTGCAGCATCCACGATGGAAAATCGTCTGAGATCAACAAAGAAAAACGGGAAGCTGTCTACGGTGAATATGGCTACGGCATCCAAACCCCTGATCGATACCGGCCACATGCTGAACAGCGTCGGATATGAGGTGACAACAGGTGGGAAAGACTAAGCATGACCCTGCTTGCCTTGGATCCCGGCCTGTCCTTGGGCTGGGCCTGTTCTGATGGAAGATCTGGAACGCTGAACCTCAAAGCCTTTCCAGATCGGGGACTTGCTCTGGTGTTCTTCTCAAACTGGCTCCAAGGGGAAATCAGACGCCATGATCTGCTGGTGATCGAGACACCCGTCCTGCGCGCCGCTTCACGATATGCAGACTTCCAGCATGGACTGGTATGGACTGCTCACTCAATGGCTGCACGTCATAACGTGGCTCGGCGGGAGTATCGGGCCGATGAAGTGAGAAAGCATCTTCTGGGGCGTGCAAGGCGGAAGAAAGGCGAGACCGTCAGAGAGTTCGATGCCGAGATCCGCGCCAAGGTCGAAGCCCTTGGGTACGATCCGGACACCGAACACGCGGCTGATGCCTGTGCGCTCCTGTGCCTGGCTTCTGCAGGTATGGTGGGAATCACTACACCTGCACCTGCGTAACAAAGATGCAGATTTCCCTCAAAAATCAGGAAAACCCCATATTGCTTCCCACGACATCCCCATACGTTCCCTCAAAACCCAACACTGAACATGGGTTTTATCATGGGGCAATTTGAGATTTTTTCTCAAAGATGGCTGTTTTCTGCGGAAAAACTAGATTTATTGGTGAACCGGCTGGGACTCGAACCCAGGACCATTCGATTAAAAGTCGAATGCTCTACCAACTGAGCTACCGGTTCATCCGCACGCTGGCTACCCCACAACCCATGAGGGCGTCAACCTCACACCGCGCAAAAACAGGGCTTCAGGCCGCTTCCCTCTGTGGGATCGGATACAATCACACATGGCGCCTCGACCCAAAAGACGCTATGGGCCGCCAGACCGTTCCTTCCAGATGATCGACCGCTCTTTTTCAGCCCAGAAAGGACGAGACAGATGCCCATTCAGGTTCTTCCCGGCCTCTCGCTTGAAGAAGACGAACTGAAGGTCACTTATATCCTGGCCTCCGGTCCGGGAGGACAGAACGTCAACAAGGTGGCGACGGCCGCGCAGCTTCGGTTTGATGCCGCGCATTCCCCCGCCTTGTCGGACCGCATCCGCACACGCCTGATCGAACTTGCGGGCAACCGCGCCACCCAGAATGGCGAAATCGTCATGACGGGCCGCCGCTTCCGCACACAGCAGCGCAACCGCGAAGACGTCATTGAACGTCTGGCGGAGCTGATCCGCAAGGCAGCGCATCGCCCTACCTTCCGCGTTGCCACACGTCCCGGAAAAGCAGCGCGGCAGCGTCGTCTGGATGGAAAATCCCATCGCGCAGGCATCAAACGCAACCGTACGGTGCGGCTGGACGACTGATCCCGTCCCACCACAACAGGTTCATGCCTGATATCCGTTCCTCCCGGCCTCCCGATACGCCGAAGAAATAAAAAAGCCCCTTCGATCCCATGACAGACGCCTTCCGTCAGTCCGGCCGGAGCTATATTTCACCGATCTCCCCCAACACGGAACTTCCTTTCTCACCTCCTCACCCTGACGGCTTTTTGTTGCCATCATGCAACAGGAGGAAAATCTGTCACAGAAATCACTTTTGCTACTTTCTCGTAACGAGATTTCATTATTACTATTGCGAAACCCCCTCTGAACCCAAGAGCGGCGTCTCATGGAGGTATAGATAGCGATAATGAAATCCCGGCACCGTATTTCCCTGCTCGTGACCACGGCTGTTTCCGTCATGCCCTGCATGTCCGCGCTGGCCGCAACGCCCACCTCCCATCCCGCTGCACGGCATCACAGCGCAAGACCCGGCAGCGTCGCTCACGCTGCCGCCCACCCGGCGACCACTTCAACGGCGCGCTCTGCCGCTGTCACGCCGCGCAGAAAAAAAACCGACGTCAACTTTACGGGTGAAGCCGAGACGATCAACGTCACCACCGGTACCCATGCGACCAACCGCAAAGCGCGTGAAAGCTCGTCCCCCGTCAGTGTGATCTCTGCCGCAACCCTGCGCCATTCCGGCATGATGAACGTCGCGGATGCCCTGACCCGGACCTACGCTTCCATCAACGTGCAGGCCATGGGTGCGGATTCCGCCGCCCTGACATCCTCCATCCAGATGCGCGGCCTCGGCCCGAACGAAGTCCTGGTGCTGGTGGACGGCAAGCGCCGCCACAACACGGCGAACATCACCGCCGATGCCGGCCCGCAGTTCGGCTCCACGGGCGCCGATCTGAACACCATCCCCGCCAGTGCCATCGACCATATCGAAGTGCTCGAAGACGGCGCGGCCGCGATGTATGGTTCGGACGCCATCGCCGGCGTGGTGAACATCATCACCAAGAAGCAGGCCCATGGCATGCACACCTCCGTACAGACCGGCGCAAACGCCTATAACGGCGACGGCTGGCAGTACAAGGTCGATGCCGATGGTGGCGTGAAATGGGGCAATGACGGCTATCTGCACATCAGCGGTGAAGTCTACCACACCGACCACATGGTCGTCGGCGCACACGACCACCGCCTGCTCGGAAGCTGGCCCACCAACGCCACCACGACTGGTTATTATAACGGCGTCGTTCCCAACGCGATGAACGTGCCGACCAATTCCAACAAGATCATGAGCACGCCCGAGGAAACCCGCGAAAGCCTCGCCATCGACTTCGGCAAGACCCTCACCGAAGGCGTGAATTTCTACGGGCTGGTTACCTACATGCACCGGCATGGCGAAGCCTACGAAAACTACCGGACGCCCAATATCGCTCCCTCCATGTACCCGGCCGGCTTCTCCCCGCTCGAAACATCGGAAGAGAACGATTACGCCGCCACGCTGGGCCTCAAGGGCGATAATTTCTTCGGTTTCGACTGGGATCTGAGCACCACATACGGCGCTGATGGCAACAAGATCGGCAACAAGAACACCGCCAATACCGGCATGCTCGCCAGCACCTGCTCGACCGACCCGACCTCGTCCTACTACTCAACCGATGGCTGCGGCTGGTCCCCCAACACGACCCGCGCTGAAACCTATCGTATGGCGCAGTGGACCAACAACCTGGACTTCCGCCGCCAGTTCAACATCGCCCATACCGTCCCCATGACGCTGGCCTTCGGTGGCGAGCACCGCCTCGAGACCTATCAGATCAAGGCCGGCACCCCGCCCTCCTATGAACTGGGCGGCACACAGGGCTATGCGGGCCTCGGCCCCAACAGCGCCGGCAACTGGAGCCGTGACATCTGGGCGGCCTATGTCGATGGCGACTTCCATCCGCTCAAGCACTGGGATCTCGATTTCGCAGGCCGTTTCGAGCACTACACCGATGTCGGCAACACGGAAAACGGCAAGGTCTCAACCCGTTACGACGTGACCAAACGGATCGCGCTCCGCGGCACGATCAGCACCGGCTTCCGCGCGCCGACACTGGCCGAACAGCACTACAGCGCCATGAACGTGGACCCGACCGGCGCTTCCGGCCTGCTGCCCGTCAATTCCACCGCAGCCCGTATCCTCGGCGCCAGCGCCCTGAAGCCGGAACGCTCCGTCAGCGCCAGCGGCGGCATCGTCATCGAACCCGTGAAAAACTTCCACGTCGAAGCGGATGTCTACCAGATCAATCTGCGTGATCGCATCGTAGGCGGTGGTACCGTCAACGGTGAGCCCGCCATCGAAGCCATCGAGGCCATGGGCTACTCCCTGCCTCTCAACAGCATCACGCCGGGCAACGTCTCCGCCTATTACATGACCAACGGTGCCAGCACCCGCACGCAGGGCCTCGACATCAAGGCCGATTACCTGATCCGCTTCCACAACGCCGGCAACCTGAACCTCAGCATGGCGCTGGACCTGAACCGCACCCGCCTGCATCACAACGGCACGGACACCAACGGCAACTCCCTGCTGAACGCCCAGAACATCGCCTACATCACGACCGCCTATCCGCGCAGCAAGATCATCCTGAACGCGCTGTACACGGTCGGAAAGTGGGACTTCAACGTCCGTCAGACACGGTACGGCGAAACCACATCCATGCTCACCTATTCCGACTGGACGGACAAGACACTGTCCTGCCCACTTGACGGAAAGGCACTCGCCTATTCCAACAGCTGCTTTGCGCAGTTCAAGAATACGCCGCGCTGGCTGACCGATATCGAAGTCGGATATCGCTTCAACAGCAACTGGCATCTGGCCATTGGCGCGAACAACATCTTCAACGTCCGCCCCCGCCGCGTGCAGCCCATCAACAGTTCCCGCGGAGCCCAGATCTACGATCAGTTCTCGCTGCAGGTACCCATCACCGGCGGCTACTACTACGGTCGTATCAACGCCAACTTCTGAAACCCTTTTCCCAACCGTTTTACGAGAAAGGCGCCCCGCAAAAGGGCGCCTTTTTTTGTTGCCAGGTCTGTCCGATACGCGCTCTGCGATTCCGTATCGCCGGAATCGCAGAGCGCCTGAAAACAGTCGCATCCCCCTGCCACAGGCTCCGGTCCGGGGCTACCGGACGGTCTGGCCACACAGCAGAAACACGCTGCCCCCAAAGCCCTCAGGAAGCTGGAGAATGAACAAAAAAAGCCCCACCCCCGAAAGGATGAGGCCTTTTCCATTTCAGACCGACTGGCCTCAGGCAGTGTGGGCCGTTTCGGCTTCACCTTCAGAAGCCAGCACATACGGGCCTGCAGCCAGAACCTGAATGGCCAGCATGCCGAGGCTGTTCGGCTGACGGGCCGTCAGGGACAGCATGGCGCTGCCATTGGTCCAGCGTGCAGCAGTGCTTTCCTGCACATCCCAGCCAGCCAGACCGGCTTCCGTCAGATGCTGGTCGATGCGGATCGTGTTGCCCGAGTCGAACAGCGTGATCTCACCGACGAGGACACCAAGGTCACGACGATCATCCATGAACGGTCCGACCGTCTCGCTCGGGCGGGACGTACGGGACACGAGGCGGACCTCGGTCACATCGGACGGGATCATGAACATCACGCGGTCGTTGGCGGTGCGGACCTGATGGATGGTCTGGCCCGTACTGGTGACGAGATGCAGACCGGACTCTTCAGTCAGGACCGGAGCCGGAACCGTGTTTTCGAGACCGGTTTCGATGGCGCGGGCTTCGATCTGACGGAAGATCGGCTCAACCACCTCGCGGCTGACGACGAGCGGTGCGGCTGCATCGTCATTCCAGTTGCGCGCACGGCCACCCAGCGAAACAACGGTGCCGTTCTGGCGGAAGGACTGACGATTCCCGGTGTCGAGATAGCT
This sequence comes from Gluconobacter sp., assembly GCF_047722525.1. GTDB lineage: Bacteria > Pseudomonadota > Alphaproteobacteria > Acetobacterales > Acetobacteraceae > Gluconobacter. Next base: position 244,970 of record NZ_JBDNYY010000004.1, on the reverse strand, counting down.
TTCCGTCAGCATGCCGTCGGCCATGATGACCGAATGCTCTGCCGTTTCCACATGGAAGTAGTCGTAGGACGGCATCGTGCGGTCATAGACCACGGAGCGGCCGTTCACGAGCATACGGGCCGGCACGAAGCCACCGTTGAGGAACAGGCAGTGTTCCGGGGTGACCAGCATGTCCTTGTAAGGCACGCCCTCGGAGAGCGCATCCTTCAGGATACGGACCGGATAGCCGGCTTCGGCATCCGTCAGACCCGTCCTGGCGACCATGTGTGCGCGGCCAGCCCAGGTCACGGTGCGCTCGACGGCCACGCCGTTCACGAAAGCCAGAACCGTGCTGCCCAGACCCAGGGTCTCGACGGCGACATCGCCTTCCGGCGTGCGGATCATGCTGCCTGCGAGGAAGCAGGTCGTGACACCCCGGTCTTCGACGACCCAGCCGTTGCTGCCGTCCTGAACGATGGACGCCGTGGTGGCAGGCGTGAAACCGTCAGCCGTATGGATGTTGCCATAAGTCAACTGGCGACCGTCAGCCAGCGTGACCGTCAGGGTGTAAGACCCGTCGGCATTGGGCGTGTAGGTGGCAGCCGTCGGAGCGGAGGACACACCGGAAATGCCGAAATGCGTGTTGGCGGACACACCGTTGACCACAACGCTCTGGCTGTTGGCATCGTGGTTGTGCAGGAAGCCGTTGGCTTCAACATACAACGTGTTCACCGAGTTCGGATCAACATTGATGGTGCTGATCTTCTCACTCGGGTTGAGGAACAGGCTGCTGCCCTGCGACAGACTGACCGTACCGCCGTTGATCCAGATCGGGTTGGTGGCGGTTCCCAGCGTGGCGTTGATCAGGTTGATCGTGCCGCCGTTGTTGACGCTGTTGCCATCGAACACGACGTTGTTGTCGTTGTTCATGATCGTGATCGTGCCATCGTCACGGTTCATCGTAACACCGCCGAGTTCGACCTTCGACGGGGTGTTGATCAGGATCGTACCGTTGTTTTCGAAACCGGCCGTGGCAAAGACATAGCCGCTGTAGTGGCTGCCGCCATTTGCCGTGATTTCCAGCGTACTGTTCTGCCAGACGCTGAGGCTGCGGATCTGGTTGTAGGACGGTGCATTGGCGACAACGGTGGTCGGCGTGGTGTTACCGTAATAGCCGACATTGACGTCCGCGTTCTGCTCGCTCTGCGGAACGGCGTTGCCGTTGAAGGAATTGCCGCTCGTGTCAACGACATGACCCTGGCCGTCATACAGCGTCCAGTTCTTCGGATCGTACCAGTCACCGCCGCTGGCAGGACCGGTCCAGCGCCAGGTATTGTCGTGCTGATGATAGCTGACACTGCTGGTGCTGTACTGCGACGTGTCACCGCCGGCGCTGGCTGCCGCAGCCGCAGTCGAAGCCATCTGCTGGTGCAGATCGCTGGTGGTGTAGGACGTCGGAGCCGTTGCCGTACCGTTATCTTCGATGAGCCAGCCCTTGGAGCCGTCCTGTACGATCGTGGCCTGGGCAGCAGGCTTGAAACCGTCTGCGACGTGCACGGTCGGATAGGTGATGGCACGGCCATTACTGAGATTGATCGTCAGGGTGTAGGACCCGTCGGAATTCTCGGCATAAGTGGCGGACGTCGGCTTGGAATCACCGCCGCTCAGAACACCGAAATGGGTGTTTTCAGACACACCGTTGATAACGGTGTTCTGCACGGAACCGCTGTCGTTGGTGTAGAGGTTCTGGACATAGATGGTGTTGACGCTTGCCGGGTCGACATTGAGCGTGGAGCCTTCGCCATACAGACCTGCAACAAGCGTGCTGTTCTGAAGATTGACCGTCCCACCCGCGATCGAAACGGGGGAGGACTCGCTGCCAAGGGTCGAGTTGACCAGGTTCAGCGTCCCGTTGTTCAGGCGCGCGTCGTCAAGCGTCACGTTCCCGTCGTTGTTCATGATCGTCAGGGTGCCGTCACCTGCCGTCACGCCACCAAGTTCGACCTTGGACGGGGTGTCGATGATGACCGTGCCGTAATTTTCCAGCCCGGCTGTCGCGAAAACATTGCCGTTTCCGCCCTGCGCGGTGATCTTCAGGGTGCTGTTCTGCCAGACGCTGAGGCTGCGGATCTGGTTGTAGAGAACGGCATTTGAGACGACCACGCTCGGCGTGCTGTTGCCATAGTTTCCGACATTGACGTCAGCGTTCTGCTCGCTCTGGGGAATGGCATGGCCGCCGAATGAGCCGCCTGTCGTATCCACCGGGTGACCAGCATCACTCAGAACCCAGTTCTTCGGATCAGACCAGTCGCCACCCGTTGCAGGGCCAACCCAGCGCCAGGCGTAGTCATGCTGATGGAAGCTGGTTTCACTGCTCTTGTATGTGACGGGGTCGCTGCCCGCAGTCGTGGGATCGTCGTTGGTGCTGGTCGTATCGGCCATGAGTGAGATCTTCCAAAAGGTTTCCGACAGAGACTTGTCAGAATATGTTTGGGAATTGCTAACTGTTTCAAATAGCGTATGCAAGTTAATAATATATAAACTGGAGTCCGTCCTTCCGGCCGTTTCGTGAATCTTTCACTCACGCGATCCGATTTTCCGGGCAGGGCCAAGAACAGGGTTTCCATGATGGGAAAGCCTCATCCGGGCGGCAGGTGTGGCGTGACGACGACGCATGCGGTATGCTGGGGCAACTGAATCTAGCGTGGTGACCTGTCTTGACCGAGCTGACCGAGCCGACTGATCTGACCCCTTCCGGCCGTCTCCCTGTGACGATCGAGGAGGAAATGCGCTCCTCCTATCTGGCCTATGCGATGTCCGTGATCGTATCGCGTGCGCTGCCGGATGTGCGGGACGGTCTGAAGCCGGTCCATCGCCGTATTCTCTATGCCATGCGCGAGAGCGGCTTCACGGCCGACAAGCCCTACCGCAAGTCGGCCCGTGCGGTCGGTGACGTGATGGGTAAATACCATCCGCATGGCGACAGCTCGATTTATGACGCCATGGTCCGGATGGCGCAGCACTGGTCCATGCGCGTCAAGCTGATTGACGGTCAGGGTAATTTCGGGTCGGTCGATGGCGATAGCCCGGCCGCCATGCGTTATACCGAGGCCCGTCTGGCCAAGGCGTCGTCCTTCCTGCTGGACGACATCGACCGCGACACCGTCGATTTCCAGCCAAACTACGACGAGAGCGAGAACGAGCCGAAGGTCCTTCCGGCAGTTTTCCCGAACCTGCTCGTCAACGGCGCGGCCGGTATTGCCGTCGGCATGGCCACCAACATCCCGACGCATAATCCGGGTGAGGTCATTGACGCCACGCTGGCCATGATCGCCAACCCGGCTATCGAACTCGACGAACTGATGCAGATCATCCCGGGGCCGGATTTCCCGACGGGCGGCATCATCATGGGGCGCAGCGGCATCCGTCGCGCCTATGAGACCGGTCGCGGCTCCATCCCGGTCCGCGCCCGCGCCGAGATTGAGGAAATCCGCAAGGACCGTCAGGCCATCATCATCACCGAGATCCCGTATCAGGTGAACAAGGCCACGTTGCAGGAAAAGATCGCCGATCTGGTGCGGTCCAAGGAAATCGAAGGCATTTCCGACATCCGTGACGAGTCCGACCGTTCGGGCATGCGCGTCGTCATCGAACTCAAGCGCGATGCGACCCCGGATGTGGTCCTCAACCAGCTCTACCGCTTCACGCAGCTCCAGACGTCCTTCAGCGCCAACATGCTCGCGCTTGATGACGGCAAGCCGCGGACGATGGGCCTCAAGGACATCCTGGAAGCCTTCCTGCGTTTCCGCGAGGAAGTCATCCTGCGCCGCGCCCGCTTCGATCTGAACAAGGCCCGTGACCGCGGCCATCTGCTGGTCGGTCTGGTTCTGGCGGTTGCCAATATCGACGAAGTCATCGCGCTGATCCGCGCCGCTCCGGATGCTGCGACGGCGCGTGAGTCGCTGATGGCGCGTGAGTGGGACGCTTCGGAAGTCATCCCGCTGCTGGAGCTGATCCATGACGAGGGCAATGTCATCATCGATGGCAAGGTCCGTCTGACGGAAGCGCAGGCGCGCGGTATTCTGGAACTGCGCCTGCAGCGCCTGACCGGTCTGGAGCGCGAGAAGATCCAGGGCGAACTCGGGGAAGTGGCCCAGAAAATCGGCGAACTGCTTACGATCATCGAGAGCCGTCCGCGTCGTATGGAAGTCATGCGCGAGGAACTTCTGGCCGCCCGGGCAGAAGTCGCAACCCCGCGCGCGACGGAAATATCCGACGCTCTGGGCGACCAGACGGATGAAAGCCTGATCGAGCCGGGTCAGATGGTCGTCACCATCACGCGCGACGGCTTCATCAAGCGCACGCCACTGGACGTCTTCCGCTCCCAGAACCGTGGTGGCCGTGGCCGCACCGCCTCCGGGCGGCGCGGAGACGACGTGATCGTCCGCAGCTTCAACGCCCATACCCATCAGTGGGTGATGTTCTTCTCCTCGGGCGGCAAGGCCTACCGGATGAAGGTCTGGCACCTGCCGGAAGCCGCGCCGACCGCCAAGGGCCGTGCGCTGGTGAACCTGCTGCCCGAACTGGGCACGGATTCCATCACGGCCGTCCTGCCGCTGCCGCAGGACGAGGATCTGTGGGAAGACCTGCACCTAGCCTTCGCAACAGCCAGCGGCAATGTCCGCCGGAACCGCCTGAGCGATTTCCGCAACATCCGCGCCTCCGGCCTGATCGCCATGAAGCTCGACGAGGGGGATTCCCTCATCGGCGTGGCGACATGCCGTGAAGGTCAGGACGTGTTCCTGGCGACAAAGAACGCACGCTGCATCCGCTTCCAGATCACGGACGAGACGCTCCGCGTGTTTGCCGGTCGTGGCAGCACGGGTGTGCGGGGCATCCGTCTGGGCGAGGGCGATGCCGTCATTTCGCTGTGCATCCTCAACCATGTCGAGGCCAGTGTCGAAGAGCGTTCGGCCTATCTGCGGATGGCCAATGCCAAGCGCCGTGCCGAAAATGCCGCTCTGGACGACAGTGCCGAGGACGAGACCGTTTCCGGCGACGAGGAAACCGTCGAGATCACGGGCGATCTGACGCAGGAGCGTTTCGAGGAACTGGAACAGCAGGAGGAAATCCTCCTGACCGTGACGGATGGCGGCTTCGGCCGGCGCTCCTCGGCCTATGACTACCGCGTGTCGGGCCGTGGCGGTCAGGGCATCACCAACATGACCTTCTCCGCGAACCGTCGCGGCAAGGAAGTGGTAGGCACCCTGCCGACGCTGGACGGGACGGACGTCATGCTGGTCACGGATACGGGCCGTCTGATCCGTCTGCCGGTCTCGCAGGTCCGCGTCATGGCCCGTCAGGCCAGCGGTGTGACGCTGTTCCGTCTCAATGACAGCGAGACCGTCATCTGCGTCTTCCCGGTTCTCGAAGACGATACGGAAGAGGGCGATACCGACGAAGGCTCCGAAGCCGGCGCCAAGGTGATCGGCGAGGCAGGAACACCTGACGCGACTTCCGAAGCGCCCCCCGCTGGTGACGATGCTGCACCTGAAGCCTGACGTGCCGACCGATCCACGTGTCGGGTTCTATCCCGGCACGTTCGATCCGGTCACGTTCGGGCATCTCGATATCATCCACAGGGCCTCGGCCCTGTTCGACCGCCTGCTGGTCGGCGTGGCGGTCAATGAAGGCAAGCAGCCGCTGCTGGATCTGGATGCCCGGCTCACTGCCCTGCGCCACGAAGTGGACAAGCTGCCCCATGGCGATAGGATCGAGGTCGTCGGCTTCGATACACTGCTGGTCGATGCCGTGCGGCAGGCGGGAGCGGGAACAGTTGTACGCGGACTGCGGTCCGGCGGTGACTTCGACTACGAGAGCCAGCTTTCCGGCGCGCTGCGTCGTCTGGCTCCGGAAATCGAGACGGTCTTTCTGCTGTCATCGGAAGAACATCGCAGCACGGCCAGTCGCATCGTGAAGGAAATCGCACGGCTGGGCGGCGATATTTCTCCCTTCGTCAGTGAAGATGTTGCACGTATCGTCTTGTCGAAACTGGGCCGAGGGCCGACATAGGAACCTTCAACGATTTCTGGAAGGTTCCAAGATGTCCGATACTGCAGTGCCCGACGGCAACAAGCTGGTTTTCGAGCTCAAGACTGGCAAGGTCGTCATCGAGCTGCGCCCTGACCTGGCTCCGCTTGCGGCTGAACGCCTCAAGCTGCTGGCCACCGAAGGGTTCTATGACGGCGTGGCATTCCACCGCGTGATCGAGGGCTTCATGGCCCAGGGTGGCGATCCGACGGGCACCGGCACGAGCGGCAGCTCCTATCCGGACCTCAAGGCCGAATTCACGGACAAGGCCAAGTTTGAGCGCGGCACGGTGGGCATGGCCCGCACGATGGCTCCGCACTCCGCCAACAGCCAGTTCTTCATCATGTTCGCGGACAGCCCGCATCTGAACGGGCAGTACACGATCGTCGGCAAGGTGATCGAAGGGATGGAATATGTTGACCAGCTCAAGCGCGGTTCGGGCGCCGGTGGCGTGGTCAAGGACCCGGACACCATCGTCAAGGCTTATGTCGAAGCCTGATTTTTCGCTGAAACGCGGATGTTAAAAAAGCCGGTGCAGCAATGCACCGGCTTTTTTCGTGTCTGCCTGTCCAGACACCGGCATATCCCCTGCTGCCTTCGGCCAGTCAGAGCCAGTTGTCAGACAGCAGGGGGCAGGCGTAAGCGACTGGAAAACAGCGCACTCAGAACGGGATTTCGTCGTCCAGATCGTTATCCGGCGGCGCATCCCAGCCACCATTGCTGCCACCCGAACGGTTGCCGCCACCGGCTGCACCACCTGCGTTCCCGCGGGATCCACCCCCGAAACCGCCCGATCCACCACCTGCGCCGCCCCGGCTTCCACCGCCGAAGCCGCCACCGCCGCCATAGCCACCGCCGTTGTCAAAACCGCCATCATCGCCGCCACCGCTGCGATTGCTGTCGATCAGCACAAGGTCACCGCGGAACCGGTCGATCACGACTTCAGTCGTGTATTTTTCCTGACCGGACTGGTCGGTCCACTTCCGGGTGCGGAGTTCGCCCTCGATATAGACCTTGCGACCCTTGCGCAGATAACGCTCGGCAACGTCAGCCGTGCGCTCATTGAAGATCACCACGCGATGCCACTCGGTGCGCTCCTTGCGCTCCCCCGACTGCTTGTCGTTCCAGGTGTCGGATGTCGCAACGGTCAGGTTGACGATCTTCGACCCCGACTGCGTATTGCGGACTTCCGGATCCTTGCCCAGATTTCCGACCAGAATCACCTTGTTGACGCTGCCTGCCATTCCCGTCCCAACCAATTTTCTCGAATTGTTCTTTTCATATAGGTCGCAAAAACCCATCTATAAAGTGATCTAGCATCCCTTATCGTACGTTCCCATTGCACAATCGCTATTCTTTGAATTTGGGGTCTCCGTGAGCTTTCCAGACAACCATTCGATCCGCGTCCGTGGGGCCCGCGCCCATAATCTCAAGAACATTGATGCCACGATCCCCCGTGATTCCCTGACGATCATCACGGGCCTCTCCGGCTCCGGGAAATCCTCGCTGGCTTTCGATACGATCTATGCCGAGGGCCAGCGACGTTATGTGGAAAGCCTCTCCGCCTATGCCCGCCAGTTCCTCGAACTGATGGGCAAGCCGGATGTGGACTCTATCGAGGGCCTCTCCCCGGCCATCTCGATCGAACAGAAAACCACATCCAAGAACCCACGTTCGACCGTGGGCACGATCACGGAAATCCACGACTACATGCGCCTGCTCTGGGCGCGTGTCGGCATTCCGTACTCCCCCGCGACCGGCCTGCCGATCGAGGCGCAGACCGTCAGCCAGATGGTGGACCGCGTCATGGCCATGCCGGACGGTATGCGCCTGATGCTGCTCGCACCCGTCGTGAGAGACCGCAAAGGCGACTGCAAGCGCGAACTCGCCGAACTGACGCGCAAGGGCTTCACCCGCGTGAAGATCGACGGCGAACTCTACGAAATCGCCGAAGCTCCGGAACTGAACCGCAAGACGCGCCACACGGTCGAAGTCGTGGTGGACCGGATCGTCGTCAAGGACGGGCTCGAATCCCGCCTCGCCGACAGTTTCGAGACCGCGCTCGAACTCTCTGACGGTCTGGCTTACGCTGAGGAAGTGAAACGCGCAGGCGAGAAGGAAGCCCCGGCGCATGTCGTGTTTTCCTCCCGCTTCGCCTGCCCCGTCTCCGGCTTCACGATCGAAGAAATCGAGCCGCGCCTGTTCTCCTTCAACGCTCCGATGGGCGCCTGCCCGGTCTGTGACGGCATCGGCACCGAGACCCATTTCGATGCGAACCTGATCGTCCCGGATGACAGTCTGACACTGGCCGAAGGCGCCATCGCCCCGTGGAAGGGTGCAAGCACGGACTGGTACGACCAGACGCTCGCCGCTCTCGCCCGCCATTGCGGCGATGACATGAACACGCCCTGGTCCGAGCTTCAGCCCGCAACGCAGGATCTCATCATAAACGGTTCGAAAGAGCCGATCGACATTCCCTACAGCGATGGCGGGAAGGTCCATATCGTCACCAAACCGTTCGAAGGCGTGCTAAAGAACCTGCGCCGCCGCATGGCCCAGACGGACAGCATGTGGGTGCGCGAAGAACTGTCGCGCTATCAGTCCGAAAAACCCTGCCATGCCTGCCACGGCGCGCGCCTCAAACCCGAAGCGCTGTGCGTGAAGGTCAAGGACCTGAACATCGCCGAAGCCTCGGACATGCCGATCCGCAAGGCGCTCGACTGGTTCTCCACCGTGGAAGCGACCCTCACGCCCCAGCGCGCCGAAATTGCCCGCCGCATCCTGCGCGAAATCACGGACCGACTGCACTTCCTCGACGATGTCGGGCTGGACTACCTCACCCTCTCGCGCGGCTCCGCAACCCTGTCGGGCGGCGAGAGCCAGCGCATCCGTCTGGCGTCGCAGATCGGTTCGGGCCTGACCGGTGTGCTGTATGTGCTGGACGAGCCTTCCATCGGCCTGCACCAGCGCGACAACGAACGCCTGCTCGGCACGCTCGAACGCCTCAAGCGCCTCGGCAATACCGTCATCGTCGTCGAACATGACGAAGACGCCATCCGCGCCGCAGACTACCTGATCGACATGGGACCGGGTGCAGGCAAACTCGGCGGCGAAGTTATCGCCGTCGGCACCCCGGCCGAGGTCGCCCAAAACCCCAACAGCATCACCGGCGCCTATCTGTCAGGCCGCAAGGTCATCCCCGTCCCGACCGAGCGCCGCAAGCCCAGCGGCATGCTCACCCTGCATGGCGCACGCGGCAACAACCTCAAGGATCTGACGGTCGATTTCCCGCTCGGCACCTTCATCGCCGTCACGGGCGTTTCGGGTGGTGGCAAATCCACGCTGGTCATCGACACGCTGTATAAGGCTCTGTCCCGCCAGCTCATGAAATCGAGCCAGACGCCGCTCCCCTATGACCGTCTGGAAGGCGTGGACAATCTCGACAAGATCATCGAGATCGACCAGTCCCCGATCGGCCGGACCCCGCGCTCCAACCCCGCAACCTATACGGACCTGTTCGCCCCGATCCGCGACTGGTTCGCCGAACTCCCCGAATCCAAAGCGCGCGGCTACAAACCTGGCCGCTTCTCCTTCAACGTGAAGGGCGGTCGCTGCGAAGCCTGTCAGGGCGACGGTGTTCTCAAGATCGAGATGCACTTCCTGCCGGACGTGTACGTGACCTGCGACACCTGCAAAGGCGCGCGCTACAACCGCGAAACGCTGGACGTGAAGTTCCGCGGAAAATCCATCGCGGACGTGCTGGCCATGACTGTGGACGAGGCCCTGCCGTTCTTTCAGGCGGCCCCGAAGATCCGCGACCGTCTCGCCATCCTGCAACAGGTGGGGCTGGGCTATGTCGCCCTCGGCCAGCAGGCCACAACGCTTTCGGGCGGTGAGGCCCAGCGCGTCAAGCTGTCAAAGGAACTGGCCAAACGCGCCACCGGCCGCACGGTCTATATCCTCGACGAACCCACAACCGGCCTGCACACCGAAGACGTCCGCAAGCTGCTCGAAGTGCTGCACACCCTCGTCGATCAGGGCAACACGGTTCTGGTGATCGAGCACAATCTGGAAGTCATCAAGACAGCCGACTGGCTGATTGATATCGGCCCGGAAGGAGGAGACGGCGGCGGTCAGGTCGTCGCAGCCGGAACGCCGGAAGACATCGCCGCGTGCAAGGCCAGCCATACCGGCCGCTTCCTCACCCCGCTTCTGGACGCACCGGGCGCAAGACAGCCGCGCAAAGTCACGGCAACCAAGGTCACACAGGCCATGCTCGCCGCCAGCCTGCCGCCCCCAAAAGCCGAACGCACAGCCGCGAAAAAGGCAAAGGCTGCCAAGGACAAGGCAGCGGAAAAAGCGCCCGAAAAGAAGCCCAGAGGCCGCCCCGCGGGGTCACGCAACAAGACCAAAGCCTGAACCCGGTCGGCTCGCCGGACTCAGGCATCGTCACCGGCGATGATGATGCTTGGGTTGGCACGACAGGAGGTTGATAGTTGCCGTATCGTCAAAACGGTCCGGGTGTTCTGTCAGAGGTAAGGAGATGACATCGCTGATCCGATGATCGGCATAGACGAACTTCCAATAATGAAACCGGGCATCAATCCAAGGATTGTCATTGAACATCTCGTCCCATTCCAGCAGGTCACGCCGCAATGGCGATCCGACGCCGTTGCTCTGTGTCCAGACCGCCGACTTGCAGATCGAGGCACGCTCGACACGCACGATCAGCCGTCCGTTGAGAGATGCCTTTCCATCAAGCTCCTCGTTGAGCACAATGTTGAGGTTATGGGTCAACTCCTCCAACGTTTCCGGCCTGGCGCCCGCGAATGCAGTGCCGCCGATAAAGACGGTAAAAATCAGGCTGAGAACAACGCGGATCATTGAAATTGTCCTTTCGGAAATAGCATGGCCTCGTCTTGCCGTCGCTTGAACAGGCCGCCCCGCCGGGTCACATAACAAAACCAAAGCCTGAACCCGGTCGTGTTTTTCAAAGTACACTGAAAAGACGACAGATCATGAGACATGGCCTTCCATTACTGGAGGACCATGTCTCATGATCCGGACTTTGGACACCAACCGACATCGTCGCTAGATATGGTGCCCGTACGGTGGGGGCTTGAGTGTGACGATCGAACGCAAACAGACAGACAAATCACGCGCCCGAAAAAGGGCGGACGCGATACGAGACTTCCGCTGCAAAAACCTCATCGTTGTCATCGAAGACCCGGAAAACCCACGAAATATAGGAACTGTCATCCGGAACGTGAACGCTTTCGGCGCAGAAAAAGTGTACGTCATAGACCCTCGTGGGGTTCTCTCGGACGACTGGAATGAGTTACGCACCGAACCAAAACTCTCGAAGCTATCGGTTTCCGCCGTCAAATGGACATTCGTCAAGCGCTTTGACAGCACGGAAGAGTGCCTCGCACATTTGGAAAAAAACCAATTCGTTTCGATTGTCACCTCACCCCATCGGAAGGGCATGTCCAATGTATCGTTGGACGAAGGCGATTTTACCGAACATGCCAAACTGGCAGTCTGGTTCGGAAGTGAAACCAAAGGAATCAGCGACATTGCCGCCCAACGAAGCAGGCAATGCGTATCCATTCCCATGTTTGGAATGATCGAAAGTCTCAATCTGGGCACGAGTTCAGGGATTGTTTTGTACGAGATAACAAAACAACGTCGACAATATCAGTCCCGCAACAGGCTCCGCACTTCTCGGGAAAATCTTAAAAATCCTACTCCTGTTTTGATCGTCGAGGAAAGCTAGGAGCCCTTTCAGCGAGAGTATCTTCGTTCCCCCGCCCGTCCACACTTACTTCTGCCGAACCCCCAGATGCCCGGCCTGCCGTGCCTGAGCCAGCGCTTCCTGACGCTCACGCTCGGCATAGCGGCGACGCTGCTCTTCCGTCCGCTCGTTATGGCAATGCGGGCACGACACGCCCTGCACGAACAGCGGCGAGGCCTTGTCGTGCGCGTTCAGCGGCCGGCGACAGGCATGGCACACGTCATGCGTGCCGATCTCCAGCCCGTGCTTCACCGACACACGCTGGTCGAACACGAAACACTCGCCTTCCCAAAGGCTCTCTTCTTCCGGCACGGTCTCCAGATATTTCAGGATGCCGCCCTTGAGGTGATAAACCTCGTCCACACCTTCCGCCCGCGCAAAGGACGTCGACTTCTCGCAGCGGATGCCACCCGTGCAGAACATCGCAATCTTCGGCAGACGTCCCTGTGCCTCCAGTTCCTGCCGACGCTTGCGGAACCATTCGGGAAATTCGCGGAATGATTTCGTCTTGGGATCTTCCGCGCCTTTGAACGTCCCGATCGCCACTTCGTAATCGTTGCGGGTATCAATCAGGATCGTGTCCGGATCGGAAATCAGCGCGTTCCAGTCCTCCGGCGCCACATACCGCCCCACGCCCTGACGCGGGTCGATATCCGGCTCGCCCATCGTGACGATTTCCTTTTTCAGCCGCACCTTCATGCGACGGAACGGCAGCTCCGGAGCCCGCGAGTCCTTGCTTTCCAATTCCGCACAACCCGGAAGTGCGCGGATATGCGCCATCACGCGCTCCATGCCCTCATCCGTCCCGGCAATCGTCCCGTTGATCCCCTCACGCGCCAGAAGCAGGATTCCCCGAATTCCCTCACGCTCGCACAGTTCCAGCAACGGCCCGCGCAATGCAGCGGGGTCCGCGAACGGCGTGAAATGATACAGCGCGACAATGCGGATCGGCTCGAAAGCATCGGACATGGGACAGGTATCCGGCGACTGGGACCGCAGGCACAGCCGCGATCGGATGAAAAGGACAGCCCCGCAGATATCAGGGCCAAAGCCGTCATGCCAGTCCGGACCTCACGCCACGACAGACACGATGGACAGGCCGGTGCCCGAATGGCAGAAAGCCCCCTCCCCAAAGAGCGAAGCAGACCCATGAAGAAACCTCCTGCAATGGACGAGATGCGCCTGCTCCTGAAGCGGTATTTCTTTCTGTTCGGGATAGCCCTGTCGCTTCTTCTGACCCTTGCCTGCTGCCATGACTGGACGGCACACCGGGCGTTCAGCCCAGACGGCTTCACCCTGAGACACGACCCTTCCATGAACTTTCTCGTGGAAAGCTGTCATATCACCCGGAACACCCTCTCCGTTTCCGGCTGGGTCATGTCCGATGTCTGGCCTGGCAACGGGGCGTCCCTGATCCTGACAGCGGGGAACGGGACGAAAGAGTTTTCCATCCCCTACAGGCTGCGGGAACGGCCCGATATCGCCCGGACATTCCACACAGAGGGCAACGCCTTTCACAACCGGTACGGTTTTACCGGGAGTGTCAGGACTCATGGAGACATCGCCCCGGACGAGACCCTGCACCTGAACATCATTTCAGGACACACCCTTTACAGGACCGCCCATGCCTGCCGCCCTTAAGTCCACGATCCTGAAGAACGGCCCGTTCGTCGTCTTCCTCCTGCTCGCGGCAGTCTGGATGAACACCCGGATCAACAGGACGATCTTCATCGACAACGACATGTTCCGCCATGCCCTGGATCACACCAGCCTGCTGTCCTTTCTCCACACCCGTTACAGGATATGGTCCGGCAGGATTTTCATCGAAGGTGCGCTTGCTGAAACCATCCGGTATCCCGCCTTCTGGCGGACCCTCATCCCGCTCTGCGCCATTCTGCTGGCCTATGCCATCTGGTCCTGCACCCTGCGCCCTGTTCTCAGGACCGGCATCGGCATTCCGCTGGTCATGGGTCTGTTCCTGCTGCTGCCCCATGAGGTCAGCGAAGAGTCAGTGTACTGGCTCTCGGGCTTCTACAATTACCTCTTCCCGATTTCCTTCGCCTTCTTCTCCATCAGCGTCTTCCTGCGACAGGACGATGCGGGAAAAATCCTGCGCTTCCTGTCCCTCGCAGCCCTGCCCGTCGGATGTTCGATCGAACAGTCCTCCCTGCTTCTGCTCTTCTGCACGGCCGTCTCCACAGCTCGACGCCGGACCGTTTCCCTGTACAGCGGCCTTTATCTGACGATCGCTGCCGCCATTTCCGCCATTGTTCTTGCGGCCCCGGGAAACGGCCGACGTTACGTCGCGGAAATCGGCAACTGGCTGCCCGAATTTCCCCACTTCGATACCGTGCAGAAACTCTCGCTGGCCCTCGACCGCATCCACCGTACTTCCGTCAGCACGGACAATCACATCCTGCTCGCAGCCCTTGTCCTGTCCGTCTGCTTTCTGGCTTTCGTCAAACGGAACAGGGGCGTTCAGGATGTGGCGGCCACAGGCGTGATGCTGCTCAACATCCTGCTCATGCTGCCCCTCGGCCCCCGCCTTGAGAAAATGCTCTCAGCCCTGCGCTGCGACCGGTTCATCTATGATCTGAACTGGGTGTATCTGAACACCTATGTCGCGTTTTTCCTGACGTTATGCATGATCGTCTCGATCCTGTGGTGCGCCCTGTCCCTGAAAGATTCCATCACAGTCCTGTCCTTCCTGCTGGGCGGGTTCGCCGTAACCTTCCTGACCGGCCTGTCACCCACGATTTACGCCTCCAGCCACCGCATCCTGCTTGTGATGGAGCTCAGTCTGGTGGTCTATGTCTGCGCCCTGATCGAAGCCCTGCTCATACGGATACGGGCGCGCCCTGTTCCGCGCCTGCAAGTCCCCGATCCGTCATCAGCCGCCTGATGGTGTGAATGACCTGCGTCCCCGTAATCAGCCGCGAGCACTCGAACTGCCGGTCCGTCCCCTTGTGCCGCGGGCACCAGAAGAAGTCCTTGTGATCGAACTGGAACGCCGGATCGTTCCAGCATGAATTGCAGGTATGCCAGTTGATGACCCGATACGGCGTAGCGAACTCGTTGTCCGGATGGGTAAAACCCGAAATCATCACCACCGGCGTGCCCGCCGCATGCGCCAGCCAGGCCAGCCCGCTCGACAGGCCAATGAAGAAGCTCGCATGTTTCAGCCATCGCGCCCGCTCCGCCAGCGGGCGGCTGCCGGTCTGGTCCTCCGCCCCGTGCGGGATATGGTTATAGACATACCCCGTGCCATGATACGGCTTCTGGTCAATGCAGATGACGCGATAACCCGCCTTTTTCAGAAACGCGATCACCTCATGCCAGCCACCGGGATTGTTCCAGTACTTGCACTGCGTACTGGCCTGCGTGGCAATGACCACATACGGCTCCGCAACGGGCGGTGTCTCGCCATCAGCAATGGTAATGCCCGGCGGCGTATCGTTCCACGGATCCACGCCCAGGATATAGGCCGCCGTCCGGTGCAGCCCCACATGCCGGAAATCCGTCGGCTGGCGCGTATGCTCCTTATCGGTGAAAAATAACCCGATATTGTAACTCGCATAGAACCGGGCCGTGAAACCGGCATCCGCTTTCATGCGGTCATGCCCCACCAGCGTCAGTTCCGGATTGGCCCCCATCACGAGTGGCAGGATCGCCTCGGAGACCGAACACGTCACCTGCGCCCCGCTCTCCTGCGCCAGACGCCGCACCGCCGGCAGCCAGGCCAGCGTATCGCCCAGCGTCCCCACCGGAAGCTGCACCAGAACCGGCCGCCCCGACAGCGCCAGATCATGATGGACCACCTGCTCCGGCGCCTCGCCCGGCCGTTCCAGCCAGACATCCACCGTAAACGGCACGAAGAACTTCTTGGTGGACGCCACCATGCCGCCCTTCAGACGCGCATCGAACAGCACATTCCCGGTCACATGATCCGAAAGCCGCACATGCCATTGCGCTCCGGGCGGCATGCCCTCCCGCTCCAGGGACGGCACCATGACACGCGCGCCGTCATTGAAATCGAACCGCACACCGTGCGTCCCTTCGATCACCGGCACACGCGGCGGAGCATGATAAGGCCCCTCGATACTCCCCGATGCCGAAGACGCCGAACCGTCATTGCTGCCCGTACCCGAATCCGTCACATCCGCCGTCTCCGGAACCGGCACTGCCGCCATGCCACTCGCTCTACCCTCCACGGGAACAGCGAGCCCTTCCGGAACATCCAGCGCAACGGGTGGCAGAACAGGATCACTCGACATCATCGGCGGATACTCCGGAACTCATGCTGAAGAACATGCCAGCAGCCGGTTCTTCCTGTCCGTGTTGTAAGACACCCCTGCCCCGACTGCCAATCCGCCGCCAACGCAACAAACCCGCTCCACGCGCCCCAACGCCTGCGATAAGATGCTCCCATGACCCAGACCAGCGCCATCCGCGGCCCCTACCTGACCTTCCATGCCGATCCCTTCACCATCGATCCCATGGACGCCCTCCATCATGAGCCCGATGGCCTGATCCTGACCGAAAACGGCCTCATCACCGCCGCCGGCCCCTGGGACACCCTCAGACACCGCATCCCCGCCGGAACCGCCGTGGACCATTATCCCGACATGCTGATTTCCGCCGGCATGATCGACACGCACGTCCATTACCCGCAGCTTCCGGTCATCGCGTCCTATGGCGAGCAGCTTCTGGAATGGCTGGAAAACTACGTCTTCCCCGCCGAAGCCCGCTACGCCGACATCACCTATGCCCGCACCATTGCCCGTCAGTTCCTGACCGAACTCCTGCGCGTCGGCACCACGACGGCCGCCGTGTACTGCACCGTCCACCCCCAGTCCGTGGACGCATTCTTCGAAGAATCCGAACGCCTCAACACCTGCATGATCGCTGGCAAGGTCCTGATGGACCGCAATGCCCCCGAAAACCTGCGCGACACGGCCCAGAGCGGCTATGACCAGTCCGCCGAACTCATCGCCCGCTGGCACAACCGCGGACGGCAGCTTTATGCCGTCACCCCGCGCTTCGCCCCCACCAGCACCCCCGAACAGCTCGATCTCGCAGGCGCCCTGCTCGCCACGAAGCCCGACCTGTTCATGCAGACCCATCTGCTCGAAAACCGTTCGGAAATCGCCTGGGTCCGCGAACTCTTCCCCGACCGTGCTTCCTATCTGGACGTGTACGACAAGGCCGGTCTGCTGCGTCCGCGCGCGATCCTCGCCCATGCCGTCCACGCCGAAGACGCCGATTTCCAGCGCTGTCACGACACCGGCTGCTCCATCGCGCACTGCCCCGGCTCGAACCAGTTCCTCGGCAGCGGCTCCTTCCCGCTCTTCAAGGCCCTTGATCCCAAACGCCGCGTGAAAGTGGGCATCGGCAGTGACATCGGCGCCGGGCCTTCCCTGTCCCTGCTTCAGGTCCTCTCCGACGCCTACAAGGTCGCCCAGGGCCTCCAGACGAAACTCCACCCGGCACAGGGCCTCTGGCTCGCCACGGCGGGCGGCGCGCAGTCCCTCGGGCTAGAAGACCGGATCGGCAGCATCCGCCCCGGCCTCTACGCCGATCTGTGCGTCTTCGACCCTGCCGCCACGCCTCTCGGACGGATCCGCAGCCAAACTGCCGAAAGCCTCGCCGACCGCCTCTTCGCCCTGACCATGCTCGGTGACGACCGCAGCATCGCCGCCACCTATGTCGCAGGCCAGAGACGCCACCAGCGCAACGCGGCCTGACGCTACGGAAGGACCCACCCCACAAGCGTATATGTCATCTTTTGACACTGAATGTTTTAAAATCGCGGGTTTTCCTTAATTCTTCATCAGTATTTCTACAGTTATACTGCTGTCAGTATTTAATCTGCGAGAATACTCCTGGCTCACCCTCGGGCTCGCGACCTAAAAGCAGGACCCATGCACCGCTCTCCATCCTCCGCGCAGGCTTTCCGCTCCCTGATGTCCCTGACCGCGGTCCTGTCCCTCAGTCCCCTCATCCCCACTCACAAAGCACATGCCGCAGACGACACTGCCAATGCCCCGCAGGTCACTCTGGGCAATGACGGCAACAGCAGGTCCCTGTTCCGCACCCTCTTTGACGGACAACGCGCAATCGGCACCGGCGGCATGTCCTCGCTCGAAGGCTCCAGCGGCGGCGGCCTCGCAAGCTGGGCCACCATCAGCGGCTATGGCAGCGACAAAAGCGCAGGCATGGCCTTTCACTACAGCTACGTGAACCTCACCAATTACTGGGACCAGAATGTCGGCGCCTCGATGGGCTTCTTCGACCGCCTCGAGCTTTCCTACACCCACAACTTCTTCCAGACCCGCGCCACAGGCGCCAAGCTCGGCATCGGAAATGGCTACCAGTTCGACCTCGACGTCGCAGGCGCGAAGGTCCGCCTTTTCGGCCATGTCGCCGACAACACCCTGATCCCGCAGGTCGCCATCGGCGGCATGTACAAGCATGACAGTGACGGCCGCGTCATTCACATGGTCGGCTCGAAACACACCGACGGCGCAGACGCCTATCTCGCCGTCACCAAGCTGTTCCCGAAAGTGGGCATCCTGATCGACACCACCGTCCGCTTCACCAAGGGCAACCAGTGGGGCATCATCGGTTTCGGGGGAGACCGTGACAACGACTATCACGCACAGTTCGAAGGCTCGCTGGGCTATCTGCCGTCCTTCATTCCAGGGCTGATCGTCGGCGTCGAATACCGCACCAAGCCCCGCAACCAGCGTTTCACCGACGAAAGCAACTGGTTCGACGTCTACACCAGCTATTTCATCAACAAGCACCTGAACGTCACTTTGGCCTACGTGTCCCTGGGTACGATCGCGACCTACAAGGATCAGACAGGCTTTTATTTTTCCGCCCAGACGGGATTCTGACGTGACAATCCGGGCTCTGCCCGGACCCGGCAGGGATCTCGATCCCTGCACCCCGCCTTATAAACCGGTGTCCAGAGGCCCCCGGCCTTTGGCGGGTTTCAGGGCGGAGCCCTGAGCCTCATCCTTCCCGAATCCGCTCGTCGATCAGCGCCTCACGTGGAACATCCGTCGCATGCGTCGCCTCATGAATCGTCCGCTTCACGTTGAAAATCAGATGCAGCAAAATCGCTGACAGAGACCCCAGCGTAATTCCGCTGCCAAACACGATCTTCGCCCACATCGGAAACGTATCAGAGATATGCGGCTGGGCCGTCGCCAGCATGCTCAGCCCGATGCTGGTGCCCACGATGATCACATTGCTCTGCCGGTTGAAATCCACCCGCGACAGGGTCTGCACCCCCACCACGGCCACGGTCGCGAACATCGCCAGCGCCGCACCGCCCAGAACCGGCACCGGCACCGCAGCCACCAGCGCACCCAGACGCGGCAGGCAGCCGAGCAGCATCATGATGACCGCCGCCGCCGCCACGACCCAGCGGCTCTTCACCGCCGTCATCCGCACCAGCCCGACATTTTCGGCAAAGCACGTATAGGGAAACGAGTTGAGTACGCCACCGAGCATGGTCGCGATCCCATCGGCGCGAAGCGTGCGGGCGATGTCCTCGGACGTGATCGGCTTGTCGACGATTTCACCCGTCGCATAGACGTTCCCGATCGTCTCGATCATGGAAATCGTCATGACGATCACCATCGACAGGATCGAAACCGGATGAAACGTCGGCATCCCGAAATAGAACGGATGCGTGATGGACAGGAGCGGCGCGGACGACACATCCCCGAAATTCGCATCACCCAGCACCCAGGCCACCAATGTTCCCAGAACCAGCCCGATCAGAACTGCAATCGTAGCAATAAACCCGCGAAACAGCCGCTGGATCACCAGAATGGACGCCAGCGTCCCCAACCCGTACCAGATGCTCCGCAGCGGAACATGATCCTGCATGACGGACGGACTGGCGCCCGACACAATGTCATTCGCCGCGACCGGCAGCAGCGCCAGACCGATAATGAGAATGATGGACCCCGTCACAACCGGCGGGAAAAACCGCACCAGCCCCGCGAAATGCCGCGCCATCAGCAACGTCACGAACCCCGCCACGATGACGGACCCGTAAATGGACAAAAGCCCCGGCGTCCCGCCCCCCACGGCAGACCCGATGGCAATCATCGGCCCCACGGCGGTAAACGTCACGCCCTGCAACAGCGGCAGCCGAACCCCGACCGGCCCGAACCCCACCGCCTGAAGCAGCGACGCAATCCCGCAGGTGAACAGATCCGCATCGATCAGATGGATCAGCGTTTCACGCGGCAGATGCAGCGCACCGGCCACGAGGATCGGGACAATGACCGCCGCCGAATAGAACGCCAGCACATGCTGCAACCCGTAGGCCCCAAGCCGCCAGACCGGCAGTTTCTCGTCAACGGGATGCAGGCCGGTCATCGCGGCGTTCTCGGCAGTCATGAAAAGCCCTCAGCTTCCGCGATAGGTGGAATATCCGAACGGCGCCGCCAGAAGCGGCACATGCGCATGTGCCTCCGCCGCCAGCCCGAACACGATCGGCACCACATCCAGAAACGGCGGATCGGACAGGACCTGGCCGCCCTTTCGGAAGTAATCGCCGATCCGGAACTCCAGACAGTACGTCCCTTTCGAAACCGCAACATCCCGCAGTTCCGGGCAACGCCCGTCTGCATTAGTCTGCCCCTCGAACAGCACCCGATCCCCCTGCAACAGACGCAGGCTCACACCCGCGGCAGGTTTACCGGACACCGTATCGAGAACATGCGTGGACAAAGAACTCATGACGCAACCAGATCCTTCAGACGAAGTGCCGCAATCGCATCGATCTGCGTCAGCGCCTCGGTCAGTTCCTGTTCGGGAGTGCCAGCCAGACGGCGCTCCATTTCATCCATAATGACGGTTTTCGCGGCCTTCCCGGGTACGGCCACTTTGCGCACACAGATCACGAACGGCATGGAAAACCGCGCACGATACGCGTCGTTCAGCCCCCGGAACCGCTCGTATTCCGCTGGCGTCAGACGATCCAGCCCCGCCGAAGCCTGTTCCGACGCGGAATGTTCCGTCAGATCCGGATCAATCCCGGCCCGGTGTCCAAGCTCCGGATGCGCCCGCACCAGCGCAAGCTGCGCCTCCACTCCCGCAGACCGCACAGTCTGCGCAAATGCGGACAGCATCGCATCCACATTCTCAAAAGGCCGGGCCTTCAGCGCCCCTTCCGCCACCCAGGGCGAATGTTCATAAAGCCCACCGAACTGCGCAACAAACGCCTCGGCCGACAGAGCATTGACGTCCGAAATCTTCATGCCGGATGCACAGACTGCCAGTGCCGCGCGATATCCAGCCGCGTCGCCACCCAGACACCCTCATGCTTGCGGATATGCTCCAGAAACTTCAGCAGTCCCATCGCCCGCGCCGGCTTGCCCGCCAGACGGCAATGCAGCCCGACCGACATCATCCGTCCGCCCTCGCGATACAGCATGTCAAACGCATCACGCAGGTAGATGAAAAACTGCTCACCTTCCGTAAACCCGTTCAGCGCTGCGAACTTCATGTCATTCGCATCGAGCGTATAGGGCACAATCAACTGCGCCCGGCCATTGGTCCGGTCATAATACGGCAGGTCATCCGCATAGGAATCCGCGTCGTAGACAAACCCGCCTTCCTCCGCGACCAGACGCGCCGTGTTCGGACTCGTGCGCCCCTGATACCAGCCGAGCGGCCGCTCCCCCGTCACCTCGGTATGCAGCGCAATCGCCTCGCGGATATGCGCCCGCTCCACATCTTCGGGGAAATCCTGATAATCGATCCAGCGCAGACCATGGGACGCAATCTCCCAGCCGCTCTCCTTCATGGCCGCCACGGCATCCGGATTGCGGGCCAGCGCCTTCGCCACGCCAAACACCGTCACGGGCATCCCGGCGTCATCGAACAGACGCCGCAGCCGCCAGAACCCGGCCCGGCTGCCATATTCGTACAGGCTCTCCATCTGCGCACAGCGCGCCCCGATGATGGATTTCGTGCCCACCATTTCGGACAGGAACGCTTCGGATCCCGCATCACCATGCAGAACCGAGTTTTCCGCCCCTTCCTCGTAATTGATGACGAACTGCACGGCGATGCGCGCGCCATTCGGCCATTTCGGATCAGGCGGCGTGCGGCCGTAGCCGATCATGTCCCGCGGATAGCTGTCCTGCGTCATGGGCGTCTTCCTTCTCAAAGCACCGGCGGATCGAGGCTGACGAGTTCTTCCGTGTCATATGCCAAAAGGCTCGCCAGATGTTTCTCGCCGTCCTCCACGAACAGATCGCGCGCAATGCCCCGCGCCAGCTTCTCCACGCCAAAACGCATCCCGCTGATGGACGCGCCCGAAAGCCCCATGCTCGGCATGGCTCCGAACGTGAAATTATAGATCGCCGCCAGCATCGGCGCCTTCGGATCGGCCGCATCCTTCGGCAGGAACTGGAACCGCGCACCCAGATAGGGATGGCTGCCCAGAAGCTCGCTCTCTTCCCCGGCCGGCGGCGTGAAATGATCGCGCCACAGCATGACCGAAGACGCAAAATCCCGCGTTTCCGGCCGCTGCGACAGGTCAATCGAGAACCCCGTCCCAATGATCAGAAAATCAAAGCGCATCTCGCCCTGCGGCGTCGTCACCACGATTTCATCCCCGTCCATCCGCGTCGCCGTCCAGGGCGTTCCGGGATGGAAAGCAAAATTCTCATGACGGCGGCAGCGCCAGAACGTGTCCTGCGGCGGTGGCTGGTTCAGGCTGTAAATCTGCCGCATGAAACGCCAGCGTGTCAGGTCCGGCAGTTCCGAGAAATGCGCCAGAAAGCCCGCATTTTCCATCCAGCGATACGGATTGACCGCCGGAATCTTCGTCCGGCGCAGGCACAGATCCACCCGCCCCGCACCTTTTTCCAGAGCCGTCGCGGCGTTGTCGAACGCAGACGCACCCGCGCCCAGAACACCGATCCGCTTGCCCTGCAGAGCCTCGAAATCAATGTCTTCATGCGTGTGTGCATAAACGGATTTCGGCAGCGTATCGGAAATAAAGGACGGCACATGCCATGTCCCGCCGCCCTCAATGCCCGTCGCCAGCACCATACGCCGCGCCAGACGTACCGTTTCCTGACCGGCCGCATTGCGGAACGTCAGCCGCAGCAGCCCGTTGTCCCAGCCGACATGCACCAGTTCCTGATCGTTCACGACCGGAATGTCGAGCGTCTCCCGCACCCAGTCCAGATAGGCCTGCCAGTCATGGCGGGAGATCTTGTCCAGATCCTCCCAGGCCTTCGCTCCATAACGCGCCTCGACCCAGGACTGCGGCGTGAGATTCGGAATCCCGAGGTCCGGCCCGGTGACGTGCTTGGGCGTGCGCAGCGTGATCATCCGCGCAAACGTCACCCACGGACCTTCGCCGCCTTTGGACGCCTTTTCAAAGACTTCCACATTGGTCACACCCTGCCGGCGCAGTCCGAAGCACGACGTAATGCCCCCCTGCCCCGCACCGATGATCGCCACATCCAGAACCGCTTCCCCATCCCGGTCCTGCGTCAGGCTCCAGTTACCCGTCGCATAACGGATTTTCGCCAGATCCTCCCGCACACGCTCCGAAAGCGCAGCGAGGGCATCGACGTGAGAAACGGTGGACATCATGTGGTCAAATCCCAAAGAACCGGTACGGGCAAAGCAGCATCCAGACACTGCCAGACCGTCTTTCCGTATCAAAAACGACAGGTCTCCTGTCGGTCGGGATAGTTTCACACAGCCTTGAGGTCGTATACTCCATAAAAACGCATCTTCCGTTCGCAAAAAGAGAGCAGTTATTCCATGCCTGTCTTCTCACGCTTCCTGCGCTACTTCCTCGCCGTCGCCCAGCACGGGTCGATCCGCCGGGCTTCCGAACACCTGCGGATCGCCGCTTCCGCCATCGACCGGCAGATCCTCCAGGGCGAAGAGTCCCTCGGCACCGCCCTCTTCGAACGCCTCCCCACCGGCCTGCGCCTGACCGCCACGGGTGAGCTGCTCTATGCCCACGGCAAACAGTGGTCGCGGGACCTGACCAATATGTGCGTCCAGATCGAGGACATGCGCGGCCTGCGCCGGGGACAGGTGGACATCGCCGTCCCCGACGCCCTGACCCGCGGTTTCCTGCCCCGCCTGCTCCGCGCCATGCGCACGACCCATCCGGGCATCACGATCTGCACCCATGTCCTCGACAACAGCCGTATCCAGAGCACCCTGATCGACGGTGCGGTCGATGTCGCCCTGCTGCTCAATCCGACCCACGCGCGCGGCCTTCTGGTCCGCGCCCACAAGGATTTCCCGCTCGGATTCGTCTGCCTGCCGAACCATCCCGTCGCGGAACGCAAAAGCGCCCGCTTCAGCATGGCCATGAACTACCCCATGATCATGCCCGAAGCCCCACTCGCCCTGCAACGCCAGATCGAAATCCTCGAAATCGACAGCAATCTCGACATCCAGGCCGCCGCCACATCCGACAATATCGAAATGATCAAGTCCCTGGTTCGCGAAGGTGTCGGCCTCGGAATCCTCAGCGCCCTGGACGTCATGGAAGAGGTCACGCGCGGCGAACTGGCCTTCATTCCGATTTCCAACCATGACCTGCCGCCTCTGACACTGGCCCTGTGCGTGGATCACTCCCGACAGCTCTCCGGCGCCGCACGACTGGTGATTTCGGAGCTTGAAAAGGAGTTCCTCTCCCCCATCACACAGTCGCAATCCGCCCCCTGACCGCCCGCGGCCAATGGGAGACACAGACTGTCACATTTTTGCACCACCCTAAAAACGGCAATGGCCTGCCCTGCATTTTATCTTTGGTGCAGATAGGCCCTCTGTTTTACATCCACGTTTCGAATAAATACCGTTTCCAAAGTGAACCTTTCGTTTCGACAGGACAGGAGCCCGGCAGCATGAAAGACAACCGTTGGTCACCAGGCTACCGACGCCAGCTCCTTGCAGTCACCTGCCTTGCCGGCAGCGTCCTCGCCGCTTTCGGCACGAGCGCCCGCGCCGCACAGGCAACGAAACATCCCGCTCCGCGCCATCATGCTTCAGGCCGCGGCCCGGTGCGTCCAGCCACACCCCCGGCCCACGCGACAGCCACGCCGCGCCCGCATGCACTTGATGCCTCCGCTGCCGAAACGGTCTCCGTCACGTCCTCGCGCCGCGCCCTCAATGGCGGCGGCGGCATGATGCGTGTCGAAACGGCACCTCACGCCGTCCAGACCGTCAGCAAACAGTTCATCGACATGCGCGCCCCGACCAGCACCGCGCTTGACCTTGTCCAGAACCTGCCGAGCCTCAACGTCACCACCCCGGATTCGTCAGGCATGGAAGGCGGACAGATCCAGTCCCGCGGCCTGACCGATCTCGACATGGGCCTGGTCGTGGACGGCGCGCCTGCCGCCGCGGCCAAGTATCTCAGCGAAAACGTCGATTCCGAGAACCTCGAAAGCGTCAGCGTCACCCCCGGCTCCTCCGCAACCGACCTTCCCGTCATGTCCGCCGCCGCTGGCGTCATGGCCGAGGAAACCCGCACCCCCGCCCAGAAGCGCGGCGGCCTGATCGACTTCTCCTACGGCACCAACAACCTTTCGCGCGAGTTCATCCGGCTTGAATCCGGCGAGATCGGCCATAGCGGCGTGCGCGGCTATTTCTCCTTCTCCAACACCCATGACCGCTCGTGGATGGGCGCTGGCGTCAACCAGCGCAAGCACATCGATTTCGGCCTTCAGAAAGACTGGCGGAATGGCTCCAACGCCAAGTTCTTCCTGTCCTGGAACTCGGCCGACTTCATCATCGACAACTACCCGACCTCCGACCAGTTCTTCCGCTACAAGCATACCGGACAGGGCTACGGCCGCACGAACGACAAGACGAGCAACAATTACTGGGGCAACAACAACGATCACTGGAACCAGATCTTCATCTCAGCTCCGGTCCATATCGTCCTGCCCTCGCGCCTGTCCCTCGACATCCACCCGTATTTCAGCTTCGGACAGGGCTGGGATGCGTCTCCCGGCGGCACCACGACCGACGAGACCGGCGCCACGCGCGGCCTGACGAACTACTTCCTGCAGAACGAATACCGCTCCGTCGGTACGGTCGCGAAACTCAACTGGGAGATCGACCGTCACAACACGTTCTCGGTCGGTTACTGGTACGAAAACACCCAGACGATCCAGTCCTATCCCAGCAGCTACCAGATGCCGGATGGCAACGCCCCGAGCCCCAACTGGGCCGCGTACCAGATCTCCGCCGGCGACAAGCAGACAGCAGGTTACGAAATCCACTCGCTGTTCGTGCATGACACGGCCAAATACTTCAACGATCACCTGACCGTGGATGCCGGCTTCAAGTTCGTCATGACGAACATCTGGAACAAGGACTATTACGGCCGTCAGGAAGGCAACCGCACAGCGCCCCTGCCGCAGCTTTCGATCGGCTATCGCATCAACAACCACCATCAGGTCTACCTGAACGTGGAAGGCGATTACCGTCAGCCCAGTGCGGTCGATCTCGGCTGGCTGTACACCAGCGTCGCGATCCCCAAGAACCAGTATTCCATCAAGGAAGAACTCGGCTACCGCTACCACGACGATCACATCATCGCGGATGTCGCGTTCTTCAACTACAACGTCACGAACCGCATCGTGGACCAGTATGTCGGCATGAACAGCTACAAGCCGTTCAATATCGGCAACCAGCAGATGCGCGGGTTTGACGTGATGGTCGCAGCGCGCCCCATCCACGGTTTCAGCCCCTACGCTTCCGTCGAATACCTGCACGCCTCTCAGGACAGCAACGTCTTCGATCCGTATCTGAACACGATGCTGCACTCCAAGGGCACGCAGGCCGTCATGGCCCCGCATGTCATCGCGAATTTCGGCCTGACCTACACCTACAAGGGCTTCTTCGCGAACGGCGCCGTCCACTACACCGGCCCGCAGTCGGTCAGCATCGCCGGCGACCAGCGCATCCCCGGCTATGTCACCAACACACTCTCGCTCGGCTATCACTTCAAGCCGTTCATGTTCGCGAAGTCCCCGACCTTCCGCCTGAACTTCACCAACCTGACCGGCTCCGTCGTCCGCACCGGTGCCATGGGCGCGGTCTACAGCGCCAAGGACCCGAGCACCGTCTACAGCGGCAACATGGCGTCCTATACCGGCTACGGAAACTCCTTCATGGTCGCCCCGCGCTTCACCATGACCGGAACGGTCTCCACCGCCTTCTGATCGTCCGGAACACGAACCAATCCGGCTCCCTGTTCCAAACCGGTTCTCCTCCCGTGCGTTGCCGTAATACGGCACGCACGAATCCTTACGGGACGGAGGAGATCCCCATGCCCCCCGGCAACATTTTCAAAAAGCATTTCGTCAGGTCAGCCCTGCTGCTCTGCACCACACTGGCTGTGCCCTCTTTGGCCCATAGCGCACCGGCCCCGACCGAACCCATGCAGAACCAGTCCGGTGTGACGATCATCCACGGCTCCGATGCCGTGAAATGGCAGCCCGCGCCTCCGATGTTTCCGCATGGAACGAAACTGGCCGTCCTGACCGGCGACACCAGCAAACCGGGCCCCTTCACCCTGCGCGTCATGATGCCTGCGGGATCTTTCATTCCGCCCCACACCCATAATCTGGACGAGATGCTCACCGTCATCAGCGGCACCATCCAGCATTACGTGGGACAGAGCCTCGCCACAACGCAGCAGCGCCCTCTCGGCCCGGGCGGCTTTGTGCACCTGCCGGTCAATGTCCCCCACGCCATCAAGGCCGGAAGTCAGGGCGCGGTCCTTCAGGTCTCGGGCACGGGACCGTTCAGTATGACCTACGTCAACCCGCAGGACGATCCCCGCAACACGGGCCGCTAAACACCCCCAGATATGAAAAAACCCTGCTCCCGGACCGGGAACAGGGTTTTTCAGAGATCGGCAAAACCGCGTGCCTATTTCCCGATCGTCGAAAGCACGATGCCCGGCGTCAGGATCTGCGGCAGCACGATGCCATCCTGATGCGGCGCATAATAGATATAGAACGGCACACCATCGCGCCCATGCGCCTTGAGGAACGCGCCGATCGCCGCATTGCGGTTCGTCCAGTCCCCCTTGAGGAACACGATTTTCCGGTCCCGGAAAGCCGCCTGAACGGACGGCACATCTAGCGCCACACGCTCATTGACCATGCAGGTGATGCACCAGGACGCCGTCATGTCGATGAACACCGGCTTTCCCTGCGCCCGAAGCTCCGCCAGCCGCGCTTCGGTAAACGGCTCAACACCCGCATCCGATACCCCGGCCGCCACGGGAGCCGGTGCGGCCCGCAATCCCTGCGCCAGCGCCGCGCCACAGACCACAACACACAGCACAGCCACAACACGGCAAAACGCCACCGTCCCACGGCCGCCTTCCAACATGGACCGACGCTGCCCGACACCATAGATCCAGCCCGCAAACCCTAGCAGCACAATACCCCCGGCTGTCAGCGCCACGAACATCACACCCCGCTGGATCGCCGCCACCCACAGCAGCCATACACAGGTCGCAAACAGCGGAAACGCCAGAACCTGCTTGAGAATCCCCATCCAGGCCCCCGGCTTCGGCATCCGCGACGCCACACCCGGAACCCCGGCCACCAGAATATACGGGAACGCCAGTCCCAGCCCCATCGCCAGAAACACCAGCACCCCCATCACCGGCGGTCCACCCAGCGCCCCTGCAATGGCGACCCCCATGAACGGCGCGGTGCAGGGCGTCGCCACGATGACCGCCAGCAACCCCGTCATCATGTCACCGCTCCGGCCGCCCCCGGTCTGCACCTGACCCAGACGCCCGGCGCTGACTTCAAACACACCCAGCAGGTTCAGCCCCATGAGGAACAGCAGCCAGCATACCCCGACCACAAATCCCGGCGACTGGAACTGAAAGCCCCACCCCGCCGCAGACCCGGCCAGACGCAGCCCGATCATGACAATGCCCAGAGCCGCAAATGCCCCCGTCACGCCAAGCGTGTAGAACAGCGCGCTCTGAAGCTGCGCCCCCCGTCCGGCACCCCCCATTTTCGCCAGAGATAGCGCCTTCATCGCCAGAACAGGAAACACGCAGGGCATCAGGTTCAGGATCAGCCCGCCCACAAAAGCAAAGAGCAGAACCCGCAGCCACCCCGCGCCGGTTGGCACATCAGAAGCCGGGGCCGCATCCGCCTGCACAGGAGCCGCAGCAGACGCTCCCCCAACCGGGCGCGCCTCAACCTGCAACGGGCTTTCCTGCCCCGCCGCATCCTTGAGCACGACAACACCCGCCAGCGGCCTGTCCCGATGCGCCGATTTCAGGAACTTGAGCCCAAGCGTCAGTTGCCCGTCCGACACATGCAGCGGCTGCTCCGCCACCTGATCGATCACGCCCCCGTCCTGCGGCAGGAACCACGCCTGAGACACGGACGCCGCAGACAGTCCCTTGCCCGAAAGCGTCAGCACGCCATCGCCCGACACGCTGGCCGCAAACGGCGACGCCACCGGCATGGCCGCATCCGCCTTGTGGAACAGCGCAGCCTGCGCTCCGCCTTCCGACACATCACCCGCCGAAGCCGGCAGCGTCAGTGTGAAATCACCGCTCTCTGGAATGCAGACCTGCGCACAGACAAGCCACTCCCCATGCGCATGCAGCGTCGTCCCGCCGGAACCCTTGAGAACCAGATCCTCCGGCAGCGTCACCTCATTCACATAGGCATAGGACATGAGGCCGCCCTCACTGATCCGTACTGGCACCGGCCAGTGGATGGGGCCACCTTTGCCTGTCGCCCCGCCATCAGCGGTCACATCCAGCGTCGGCGTATCCCCGGCATCCCCCGGATTGATCCAGTAGGTATGCCAGCCCGGCTTGAGCTGAAGCCGCAGACCAACCCGCAGATGCTGGTCCGGCCCGACCGCATCGCGATCCGTGACAAGCGTCGCGGTATCGTTCGCGGACGTGACCGGCGCGCTCTCCGCCGCCAGTGCGGAAACAGATCCCAGACCAACAGACCCCACCAGTAGCAGGGCAGACAAGCTGAACACTCGATTCAAGGCAGGCTCATTTCAACAATCAGGACAGAAGCGCCTGCATATCACTCTCCGTCACGGAAAGCAGGACCTTTGCGGTCGTGAAACCGTAAAAGCCCCGTAACCCGCCCTTCACGGAATCAGCCGCTCCGCCCGCAGACGGACGAACAGATCGGTAAAAGAATCCGGCGTGTACTGATAATCTGCAAACCCGGCGAGGCGGCTCTTGCTCATATCCGTCACGCATTCCACCGGCCGTCCGAGATCCGCATCCGTATGCCAGGCCGAGGCCAACCGCCCGATCTGGCTCTCCGTCAGACCGTATTTCGCGACAATCCGCTCCCAGAGTTCCGCATCCCCCGAAAGGGTTTCCTCAAGCGACGTTGCGTGCCCCGGATACGGTGCAGCCTCGATCCCGAACCACTCCGCCAGACGCGGCCAGAGCCATTTCCAGCGCACCAGATCGCCATTCACGATATTGAACGCCTCGTTCCGGCCCGCCGCAGACGTGGAAGCCCAGAAAAGCTGCCGTGCCAGTTGCCGCGCATCGGTCAGATCCGTCAGACCATTCCACTGCACCGGCGATCCGGGAAACACGAAGGGCCGCCCGGTCTCCCGGCAGATCGTCGCATAGACCGCCAGCGTGCTGCCCATGTTCATCGCATTGCCAACCGCATAGCCGATCACCGTATGCGGACGATGCACACTCCACGAAAACCCGTGTTGGGCAGCGGCTTCATAAAGCGCGTCTTCCTGATCGTAATAGAAATTCGGCAGATCCAGCCGGGGCACCTCTTCGCGGAACGGCGTCACCGGCGGCTCTCCCAACGCATAGGCCTCGAACGGTCCAAGATAATGCTTCATGCCCGTCGTCAGCGCCGCATGAACCAGAAGCCCCGGCTCAGGCAGGGAGGCGAACAGATTGCGCCCCATCGCCGCATTGACGCGACAGTTCTCTTCCTCGGTCGCCTGACGCAGCCAGGAGCAGAAGAACACATGGCTCGGACGCAGATCCTTCAGCGCCTCCGACAGCGACGGCAGATCCAGCAGATCGGCCTCCACCGGCAGCACGCCCGCCATGTCATGGCGCGGCCTGCGCGCCAGACCATGCACCGTCCAGCCCTCGGCCACGAGACGCGCCGCAAGGTTCTGACCGACAATACCCGTCGCCCCGACCACCAGAGCGGTCCGGGCCGGTGCCACAGCAACAGAAGAAGTCATGGGATTTTTCCTTTGCAGAAAACCGGGTCTGCTCCACATCTGATACGACATTGCCATTTCCACCAGACGGCACCTTTTCGTGCCCCGGTGACCAGAAGGTGCCCACCCCATGACCCCGCCGCTGCCCGATCACTACCGTCAGGCACCCTTCGCCGAAGACTGCGCGCCCCGCCGGATCCTGAGGCTTTTCAGCGGGAAATGGACCACCATGATCCTGCACACCCTCCATCTTCTGGGTGGTACGGCACGCCCCGGAAAACTCCAGCGCAGCATCCCCGGCCTTTCGAAAAAAATGATGACCCAGACCCTGCGCGAACTTGAATCGCAGGGCCTCGTCCGCCGCAACGTCCGGCAGATCATGCCACCCCATGTCGATTACAGCCTGACGGAACTCGGGCAGACCTTCGTGGAACCCGTCGAGCTTCTCTATCACTGGGCGATCCGCAACGCCGACGCGCTCGACCAGATCACACCGCACGTCCCCACCCCGCCTGAATGAAAGAGAGCCCATCAAGAGGGTAGGACAGGGCCGTCCGCCTGTGCCATGTTCAGGGCAACAAACCGCCCCGGGCGGTCAACGAGGTGCGGACCACGAAACCCGCCCAGAACGCGTACTCTGAAGGACAGCCCAGACCGATGCCGCCGATACCCCGTCCCGACCCGTCTTCACCCTTCCCGCCACGGACCGGACGGTCCCTCTCCGGTATCCTTCTCTTCCTGGTCCTCAGCGTCCTGACGTCACTGGCCCCCGCCCTGGCCGCTGACAGCACCACGACGGACGCTCCGCTCAACAAGCAGGAAGCCCAGCAGCTCCTCAACGTCCTGAACAACCCCAAGGAGCGGGACTCCTTCACCCACACCCTCTCCCTGATGGCCCGCGGCCTCCAGGTCGAAACGCCCGCCACAGCCCCCGCAGCCGCACCGGCCAAAGCGGCACCAGCCAAAGCCGCCGCCAAGCCCGTCGCCGAAGTCCCGCCCGACATCCATACGGGCCTGAGCAGCATCCGCCTTCAGACGCTGGGATACCTGCACAACTTCCTGGGCCTGTTCAGTGATCTCGCCCTCGTCGGTCACTGGGCACGCACGACCCTCGCCTCGACCGATACGCGCACCACGATCCTCCATGCCTTCGCAGGCGGTCTCGTCGCCATGCTCTGCGGAATCGCGCTGGAACGGATCGTCGCCCTCAGCCTGCGCAAACCGCTCCTCCAGCTCACGCAGAACGCCGAAAACCGGGAACAGCGCAACGCGACCGCACCTGATGCCACCGCGCCTGCGGAACCCATCGTCGACGGCTCCAGCCAGACCCGTGCCGCCGACCAGCGGCGACAGGTCGAAACCCTGCGTTTCCTCTCCCGCGTCCCCTACGCCCTGGGACATTTCGCCCTCAAGGCCGTCCCGGTTCTCGCCTTTCTGGCCGTAGCCTATCTCGCCGTGCTGGTGTTCCCCTGGAGCGCCAAGACCGACAACGTCATCATGACGCTCGCCAACTGCTACGCCGCGGCCCGCTGCCTGTATCTTTTCGTCGAGACCGGCTTTGCCCCGCGTTCCCCCACCATCCGCCTGCTGCCCGCAACGGACGCGACGGCCTTCCTGCTCACCCGCTGGTGGAACGTACTCGTCGCAGCCCCCGCCATCATTTTCTGCCTCTCCACACTGGGCAGCCAGTTCAACCTGTCCCCGCGCGGCACGGACGCGATGATCCGGGGCGTGGTCCTGATCGAACACATCCTGATCGCCATCTTCATCTGGCGCATCCGCCACCTCGTCAGCCGGGCCCTGCAGCCCCGCGCCGTCCCCGACACCGCGATGTGGACCTTCATCGTCGCCGTCACCCGCCTGTGGTGGGTCCCGGCCATGTTCCTCGACGTGTCCCTCTGGGTCGTCTGGGCCGCGCACCTGCCCGGCGGCTACCGCTGGATCCTCGACACCACCGGCATCACCATCGGCATCCTGGTCGCCTCCCGGCTGGTGGCGGTCATGGCCTATGGACTGCAGGACCGCTTCTTCCGCATCAATCCCGTCCTGACCGACCGCTTCCCCGACCTGCAGAAACGCGCCGACCGCTACTACCCCTTCGCCCGCAGGATCCTGACCGGTGCTCTCCTGTTCCTGACCCTGATCGCCATGACCGAAGCCTGGGGCCTGCCCACCTTCGGCTTCTTCCTGCACAACGCCGTCGGCCGTCACCTGATGGACGCCGTCCTGACGATGCTGGTCGCCCTCACCGTGGCCGTCACGCTCTGGGAAATCATCAACGCCTTCCTCAGCCAGCAGCTCACCCGTTTCGAAAAGTCGGACCAGCTTTCCCGCGCCACCCGCCTGCGCACGGTCCTGCCCATCATCCGCACCGTCCTGCTGGCCATCATCATCATCATCGTCGCCGTCACGACGCTCTCGCAGATCGGCATCAACGTCACCCCGCTGCTCACCGGCGCGGGCATCATGGGTGCCGCCATCGCCTTCGGTTCGCAGAGCCTGGTCAAGGACTTCATCACGGGCTTCTTCATGCTCGTGGAAGACGCCATCCAGGTCGGTGACTGGGTCACGACCGGCGGCGTCTCGGGAACGGTGGAAAACCTCTCGATCCGCACCGTAAAGGTCCGCGACATCAACGGCGACCTTCACATCATCCCGTTCTCGTCCGTTTCCTCGATCGCCAACACCGCCCGCGGCTACAATCAGGTCATCGTCAAGCAGCAGCTCGACCTCTCCGAAGACCTGCCCCGCGTCACGGCCATCATGGCCAAGACGCTCAAGGAAATGCGGGACGATCCGGTTTTCGGCCCCATGATCCTGTCGGACTATAACGATCTGGGCGTGGACAACAGCGACAGCGGCGGCGCCACCCTCCTCGGCAGCTTCCGCACGACTCCCATGATGAAATGGAAGGTCAAGCGCGAGTTCTACCGCCGCATCACCAATCAGCTCGCTGCGGCAAACGTCAAGTTCTACACGGGCACGTCCTACTTCACGACGCCACCCGGCAACGCCATGCGCATCACCGCGGACGTCGCCCTGCCCGCTCCCGCCAATGATGCCCCGGCCACTCCGAAGCCGCCGGTTCAGGACGCAGCACAGGACAACGGCAAGCCTGACGGCCATACACCAGCCTGATTTTCCGACCGGCCCCGCTGCGGGGCCGGTCCATCAGACACCCTGCTGCCCATAATTGTTAATCAATTAAATAAAGTCTTGCATTACTGAACCGGAAAGCTCATCCTGTACCCACAACATCGAGAACCCCCCTCCCGGTTCCACGCAGACGATTTCCCGGCCCGACCTTCCCGCGGCCCCGCATCGCCCGCCAATCGGCGAGGATCATGCCAAGGAATCCCGCGATGTCTCTTGTCCTGGTCTCATCAGACGCATCCGCCCCCGATCAGCAGACCACGCCTGCGGCCGACCCCGGCGCCCCGCCAATGGCCCGCCCCGACCCCACCGCTCTGGCCGAGAAGAATCGTCAGGAAGAGCGGGTCCTGAAAAAGCGCTTCATCGGCATGGTCCTCGGCCTCGTGTTCGCGCATGTCTATGTGGCGCTCGCGCTGGCCTATTCCTACATGGACGACCACAACCACCTGCACACCTGCTGGCTTCCCCTGCTCGGGGCCTTCATCTGCGGGATGATCTTCGTCTTCCACGTCTCGATCTCGTAACAAGGAGAGGCCCCATGACCCGTCCCGCCCGCCACGCATGGCTCCAGCCCTTCCTGTCCACGACATTGTGGACTCTCGTCCTGATCGACATCGCCGTCATGACCTACCTGGAAAATCAGGATTTCTTCAGGGACTACGCCGTCTGGGCCTGGCCCTCCGTCCTGATCACCGGAATCATCGGCTACTTCATCGGCCCCGCAATCGATCGCTTTTTTTCCAGAAAATCCTCCAGCGCCAACAGACCGTAAAGCACGCCGGGCCGGAGCGGCTGTTCAGACAGCTCTGTTTCTGAGTCCGGAAAATCACCGACTTCAGGAGGATGAGCATGGCCGATCCGAAACTGGATGTACGGGAGGCGCGGGCGGAGCTAATCCGGACCCGGAAGTATATTGCAGTGATTTCGATGGACAGACGGGGAGGAAGTTTCTTCTCGGTCACCGGATGGTCAACCTTCATTGACCGCAAGGACGCCACACCGGAATGGATCGGAGAAAATCTCCGGAGAGCCCTCGAGACAAGCCGTGATTTTGTCATGGAATGGAACGAAGATCCGCTTCCGCGAGACAAGATGGCTGCGGAAAGCAAGAAATCCGGCCCGCTCTACATGGAATTCTGGGGCCGGGTTCGGGAAAGATACGGCTTCAAGGACTGGCGCGATGCGCAAACCAAATCCGCCCTAGTCTTTATCCAGTGGGAGTGCGAACAGACAGATCAGGTGCGGTTTGCCGCTTCAAAGGGACGAGGGGCTAGTCATTCAGCCTGGTATACGAACGAAAACGAGGGAAAAGTCTTTCACGCCTCCATCACTCCCTGCGATCAGGAGTTCGGCGAGATCGCCATACAGGCGCTTGACGTCTGCCGTCCCAACTACCTGTAAAGCCGCACCCAATAAAAAAGGGAGACAGAACGCCTGCCTCCCTTTCCTGATCCATCAATCCCGCAGACCTTACCGCAGAATCCCCGTATGCCCGACGCTGTAGCGTCCCGGCTGCGGCCAGACCGTCAGGCCATGCGGCTCAGCACCCACCGGGATCTTGCGCATCGCACCCGTATCGGTGTCGATCGCATAGACCACATCATCGAACCGACCCGACAGCCAGAGCAACTTGCCGTCCGCGCTGACATTGCCCATGTCCGGGCTGCCGCCTCCGGGGATCATCCAGGTCTTGATGACCTTGTCCGTCGCGAAATCGATGATCGACACGCCACCCGGACCATGCTTCGGACCATGGATACGATGTGAGCCACGATTGGCGACATACATCAGCTTGCCATCCCGGCTCGGATACAGGCCATGCGTGCCGATGCCCGTGGGAATGAAGCCGGTCTCCGTAAAGGAATCCCCATCCACAACGAACACGCCATCCGCCATCATGTCCGCCACATAGAACTTGTGACCATCCGGCGCCGTCAGGATGTCCTGCGGCATGCCGCCCCTGGACAGCTTCAGCATCCCGATCATCTTCAGGTTCACCGTATCGACCTTGGCGACATAACCGCCGAACTCGCAGGTGAAGATCGCGTATCTGCCGTCGATGGAGAAATCGGCGTGATTGACGCCCTTGCATTCCGGCGTCTCAACGGAGCCCTTCAGCTCCATCGTATGCGGATCGCGGAAGTCCAGACGCTTGTGCGCTTCGGCCACCGTAATCGCGTATTT
Source organism: Gluconobacter sp. (assembly GCF_047722525.1). Taxonomy (GTDB): domain Bacteria; phylum Pseudomonadota; class Alphaproteobacteria; order Acetobacterales; family Acetobacteraceae; genus Gluconobacter. The sequence continues at coordinate 208,522 of NZ_JBDNYY010000004.1, read as the reverse complement.
CCCGTCCGGCGTGAAATACATGTTGTACGGATCATCTACGGCAATGGACGGACCCGGCTTGGCCGTTGCCGGATTGATCGGCGTGAGCGACCCGTCCGGACGGCCCTCGCTGTTATTCGTCACCCACAGCATCCGCAGATCCCAGGACGGCACCACATGCTGCGGCGAATGTCCGACCCGGAACGTGTCCACGACCTGAAAGGACACCGGATCAATGACGGAAACACTGTCCCCGCGCAGGTTCGGCACATAGACGCGGGCCGGATCATGCGCGATCGCAGGCGAGATGTGGGACGGCGTCGTCTCGCTGTAGATGTTCTTCGGATCAATGACCGGCGGCATGCCCGGGATCGTCTGGATACCGGACGGCGCAACCGGGGCCGCAACAGGCACGGACGCATCGGCCGGCACCGGCACCATCGGCGCGCTCGGGGAGTATTCCTGCGCATGGGCCGCGGCAGCTCCCAGCAGCGTCATCGCCACCAGAAGAGGAGTCTTGAATGTCATGGATGGCTCCTTTGGAAAGACTGGATTGCCGCAACCGCGGTCCGGATCTGCATGTCCGTGCCGATCCGGCCGAGCCCGGCCGATGCCTGCCGCGGATCGCCACCATAGACGCCCTCGGCCGCACCCGGTTTCGGAGCCGCGCGCAACGCATCCTGACGCACAAGTGACGGATCAACCGCCAGCATCAGCGACGTATCGCTCAACTCCGCATGAAGCCCCACCTCCGCCGCATGCCCCTGCGCCCGCAGGGCCTCGGCATACTGGTGAGGAACGACTTCATAATAATCACGCAGATAAAGCACGGCTGCCTGACCCTTCCAGGCCCGGTTCAGCTCCTGCGCCACCTGCGCCATGAAAGACTGGTATCCGCCATGATCGCCCAGCAGCACGATCCGCCGGAAGCCCTGGACGCGAAAACTCTCCGCAGCCCCTTTGAGCAGCCCCTGGAACACAGCGGGCGGCACGGAAATCGTACCCGGAAACTTCATGTGAGACGTACGCGGGCTCGTCGATCCCTCCGGCACATACGCTACGACAGGCGCCACCAGCGTATGCCCGGCCTGAACCGCAATGGCATCCGCCAGAACCTGCGCCCGCACGTTATGCTTGCCGACCGCAATATAAGGTCCGCTCTGCTCGGTCCCGCCCACGGGAATAATGACAGTCTCAGTCCCCGCCTTCACATCCCGCGCCACCTCGGTCCAGCTCCGGCACGCGAACTCCGCCTGAAGCGCCAGCCCGGTGCAATGGAGGCCCTCTTCCGCCACCGTCTGGGCATGGGCGATACCGACAGACAGACCCATCCCCGCACAGAACAGGACAGAACGACGGGACAGGCGAAACAGGTTCAGCATCAGGGCCGGAGCACCTCTGGAAATGGCTGCCCCTCCCTACTCCATCTTCCCCCGCCTTTTCCAGAGCCCCCCTTCCCAAAACCCCGGTCTTTCCGGAAATGGATCATGCAGTATAAGACATCATGGCTTTCCCGATTTCCTACGACCCCGATCCCGTCGACAGCGCCGCCCACCTGATTCAGGTCGCGCTCACGCCCGTTTTCATGCTGTCCGGCATCGGCACCCTCATCAACGTGTTCAACACACGCCTGGCCCGCGTCGCCGACCATCTCGAAGACGTCCGCAAGAAACTCAGCGCCCCCGCCACGGATGACACCGCGCCCGACCCGCTCAACACCCCCGAGCGCCTCAAAAGCCAGCAGATCCGCCTTCACCGCCGTGTCTTCGTCCTGGATGCCGCGATTCTCCTCAACGCCATCGGCGGCGCATCGACCTGCGGCGCGGCCATGGCGCTTTTCGTCGGCTCGATCCGGGACGCCTCAACGTCAGCATGGCTGCTTGCACTTTTCGGCATAGCTCTCGCCTGCACGGTCGGATCGCTCATGTTCTTCCTCGCCGACACCCTCCTGAGCTGGCACGGCCTGCGCCGCGATACGGACACGAGCCTCGACGCGGAATAAGCCTCCGCGCAATTTTATTTCAAAAACCACCCGGAACGGTACTGTTTCCCGAAAGAAACCCCCACAGGGAAACACATCCCGCTTTACTTTAACAAAAGCGAAATAATCGCCCGGTGGAAACAAAAACACCCTCTTCGCAAAGAGGGCAAAAGTTTAAAATGCATTTATGCACGGAATGCAGGGCTGACCCTGCATCTGTATTTGTTGCTTTGGACCCCGATTCTGGAGTTTCTCCCGCTGCACGCCGCAAGACGGCAAACAGAACCACACGGAGATTTTCCAAATGACGTCCATGACCCTGATCCACCTGATCGGCCTTCCCACCAGCCTGCTCGCACAGTTCTCGATGGTTGCCTTCGTTCCGATGATCGGCGCCCTGATGATCGCCACGGTTGCTTCCGACCGCGTTTCCGAGAGCTGATCACAGTTATCTCGGGACAAGCCCGGCCACCGTGCCGGGCGTCCCGCTCTTTGCTCTCCCGCGTCCGAACGCCCGATGCGCTCAGTGCCCTGCGGAGAGATAGGATTCCGGATCCAGCCGCCGACGCCACAGGTCGCACAGCCAGCATCCGCTGATCCCCACCAGCATCCCCACTGACGTCGATCCAACCCAGTGGGTTGGCAGAAACGACATCATGACGCCCGCCAGACCGGCGATCGTCCAGTTCATCGTTCCCATCAGCGCCGAAGCAGCCCCCGCCTGATGCCCATGATGCGTCAGCGCCAGAATACCGGCATTCGGTCCGATGAAGCCCAGCGAAAACGTTGTGCACCAGATCAGCGCGCACAGGATCCACGGGTCTTTCGGCCCAGCAAATCCGCTCAGACACACCACCACGGCCAGAATACAGAATACCAGCACCGCCAGCATCCCGATTTCCATCACCCGAGTGAACAGGAACCGGCTGGCCAGCCGCGCATTGACCTGCGACCCGAAGATGAAGCCGATACCGTTCAGCCCGAAGAAAATGGCGAACAGATGCGGCGAAAAATGCAGGATTCCCTCAAAGAGGGCCGGCGCGTTGGAGAGATAGGCAAACATCGTGAACGTCCCGAAGCTCACGACCATGACCGCCGAACAGAACAGCGGCTCGCGCAGCAGATCCCGGTAACGCGCCGCCATGCCACTGACCGGAAGCGCAAAACGCCGCTCCATCGGCAGCGTCTCCGGCAGCAGAAACAGCGTCCCGAAGAACATCACCACGCCGAAGACGACATTGGCCCAGAAGATCAGCCGCCAGTTCCCCAGATCCAGCAGGAAACTCCCGATCGAGGGCGCCAGCAGAGGCCCCAGACCGAAAATCAGCATCAGTTGCGACATGAGCTTCACACCCGCCGCCCCGGTCGCCACATCCCGCACCATCGCACGCGGCGCCACGGAACTGATCGCGCCGCCCAATGCTGCCACGAAACGCAGCACACAGAACATGTGAAAGCTGTTCGTCAGCGCCAGCCCGACGGACGCCACCGCATAGACCACCAGCCCGCACAGCAGCGGCAGCTTGCGTCCATAGCGGTCACAGAGCGGCCCGAGGGTAAACTGCCCGATGGCCAGACCCGCCAGCCAGGCCGTCAGCGTCAGCTGTGCCGACCCGGCTCCATGTCCCAGATCATGCTCCAGAGCCGGAAACGCTGGCAGATACATGTCTGTCGAGACAGGCCCCAGAATGAAGATCACACCGATCAGCACACGGGTCAGGGCATTCATCCCCGGCGGAGACGTCTGTTCGGAAAGTGACGAAGCGGACACGCAGGCACCATGACTGGACAGAGCAGAAAACCGAAAACGGGCTTCCCCAGCAGGAGAAGCCCGTTTGCATACTCAACGCCTTTTTATCCGGACTGACCAGCCCTCAATTCAGGTCCGCGACCCCATTCCGGACAGAAAAGTCGACCCTATCTGGGCCAGTTGGCCAGGATATCCGTCTTTACGCCCTGCGGCAGACCGACATAATCGAGACGGGTATTATCCGCGTCCCCATGCTGGAAACCCCATGCAAAGAAGTCGCGAACGGCCTTGCCGGACTCCTTGCCAGCGGCATCGACAGGTACCAGAACGAACGTCGCCGTCACGATCGGCCACGAACCCGCACCCTCCGTATCCAGCAGGTTCACGGCATAGTGATCGGCATGCGCCCAGTCAGCAGCCTTGGCCGCTTCGGCAAAACTCGCCAGCGTCGGCGCGATGAACGCACCGCTATGGTTCTTCATCTGCGCGATGTTCAGGTGATTCTGCGCGGCATAGGAATACTCGACATAGCCGATGCCGCCTTCGGTCTGGCGCACCATCGCGGCAATGCCGTCATTGCCACGCGCACCCGCGCCACCCGGCCAGGCGATGGACGTACCCGCACCCAGCTTCTGCTTCCAGCCCGGAGAAACCTGCGACAGATAGGACGTGAACACGAAGCTCGTGCCCGACCCGTCAGCACGATGGACCGGCGCGACATCCGTATCCGGCAGGGTCAGACCCGGATTCAGGGCCTTGATGCGGTCGTCGTCCCAGGTCGTGATCTCGCCATCATACAGGGCCGCCAGCGTCGGGCCGTCGAGACGGAGCTGCCCCGGAGCAACCCCCGGTACATTCGCCACAACAACGATACCGCTCATGACGGTCGGAAACTGGTACAGCTTTTCCTTCGCCAGACGCTCACCGCTCATCGGCTTGTCGGACGCGCCGAAATCGACCGTCCGGGCAATGACCTGATCCTGCCCGGCGCTGGACCCCACGCTCTGGTAATTCACGGCAATGCCAGCCTGGCTCCGGGCCCCCGTGCCCCACGCACCATAGATCGGTGCCGCGAAACTGGAGCCTGCGCCTGTGATGTCCGCAGCCTGCGCCGACGACACGAGCGGCATCATGGCAGCAGCGGCGCCAAGAACCGTAGCGACGAGAAGACCGGATAACGGAGCTCTGCTCTTGATCATGGGAATCCCTTATGGGGCGTGAAACCTGCCCCTTAGTAACGCCGCCGCCCGGACGGAAACAGTAGGACGTGCATGATAGTTTCATGACAGGGTTCGGACATCGGAGGGTGCCGGAATGTCACACCGCGTCTCACACAGACCGCTCCCGCCCGCCACTTCCGCAACAAAACTGACACACACAAGCCCAGACCCGGAGTTTACTGCGGCTTTGAGCGCGAAGTGTCATGGAACTGTCACGCGCGCGTCACGAAACCTTCCCATTATTTCACAAAGCGAATCAGATACCTGAACTGCGGACCAAACGCCCTCCCAGAAGGACGCACCGCCGCAATGGTTTTCTCTTTCCGCCGAACCACCGCTCTCCTGGCCACCACAACGCTGGTTTCACTTCTTCCCCTTTGTGGCCACGCCCGGGCCGCCGACCAGATGCAGATCATGGAACGGCAGATCCAGGCCATGCAGGCCCAGCTCGCCAGCATGAAGAAAGAACATGCCGAGGAAGTCAGACGCGCCCGCGCCGTGCTGGCGCGCCAGCGGGAAGACGCCGAGAACAACCCCTATGCCCAGCGCAGCCGCTATATCGGACAGCCCCGCCCGGCCGTACAGCCCCTGATCAGCATCCGTCCGGCAAAACCCGGCACCGATGACGGCCGGCCCCCGTCGGACCGCGCGGACGTCTCCTCCTGGGCCGACTTCCAGCGCGCCACCGCACAGGACGAGGAAGTCAGCATCGGCGGCATCAAGGTCGGCTTCCCGGGCGGCCGCCCGACGATCCAGTCCTCCGATGGCGCCTATGCCCTGTCGATCGGTCTCGCCTATCATGAAGACTTCGGCGGCTTCTTCAATTCCGGACCCCGCGCCGGCGAAACACGCGGCGCCTTCAACGGCTTCACGTCCAACCAGCGCCGCCTGCGTATTCCGTTCATGTTCCGCTACAAGAACTGGGTCGCAGCCGTCACGCCCGACTTCGGCGCCAACCATAATGACGGTTATGTCGGCCTCTATGAAGGCAACCTGAACTATACCGGCCTGCATAACACGGTCCTGACCGTCGGCTACTTCCAGCCGCGCGTGACCGAAGAAGATTCCGAAAGCTCCAACGACTTCTTCACGCTCGAACGCCCCAGCATCACTGACATGGTGCGCAACATCGCCGCAGGCGACGCCCGCTTCAGCGTTGGTGGCCTGCATTACGAGAAGCGCTGGTGGGTTGCCGGCTACTTCACAGGTCAGGCATGGGGCCATCGCAACGCGTCCGACATGGGCTCCACCTATTACGGGGGCGGCAATGCCAACACAGTGGACAGCCAGACCGGCGCCACCCTCCGCATTGCCGGCCGTCCGGTCGTCACCAGGGACGTGGACCTGCATGTGGGTGCCTCGGCGATTTCCGCCTTCAAGGTCGCCTGCAACACGGGCACCGACCCCAACCACTGCACCCGTTCGACGTCCTTCGGGCAGCGTCCCGAGTTTGACATCGGCGAAGCCAACCTGGCCGCCACCGGTGGCATCAGCAACGCATCACAGGTCTGGGCCGCCGGTCCGGAACTCGGCCTGCGCTGGCGCCGCCTGATCGTGAAGGGCGAATATTACCACGTCGGGGTCCAGCGCTCCGCACCGGGCCTGAAATCCGCCAGTTTCCAGGGCTGGTACGGCTCCGCAGCCTACACCCTGCTGGGCAATCCGCGCCTGTACAACATCAAGCAAGGCGCATTCGGCGCTCCGGGCGTAACGGCGTCCGAAGAATTCAACCCGGCCCTCAACCAGTGGGGCGCGCTTGAAGTCGTCGGCCATTACAGCGTCATCGACCTCAACAGCGGCCTTAACGAAACAAACGCCAAGAACGTCATCCGCGGCGGCCAGCAGACCGTCTGGACCGGCGGCCTGAACTGGTACCCGAACCGTCACTTCCGCCTGATGCTGGACTACAGCCGCTTCATTGTCTCCCGCAGCGAGCAAGCCACCAACACGGCCGGTCGCACCGGCAACGCGATCGCCGCCCGGATTCAGGCCGCCTTCTGAAAACACCCTCCTCTCCCGGCCCCCTCCGGGAGAGGTCTCCCGCTTTCCCCAACACCATTGCGTGCACGCCCACATTCCCGATTGCGACCCACGCCCCGCAGACCGCATCCTTCCCGTTCCACAACGAGAGAACCGGCTGATGCTCCCAAACGCAAAACCCCTCCTGTCCACAGCAGTCCTCACCGCGGCCCTCCTGTGTCCCACCACCCGCGCCCAGACATCTGCGCAGTCCCACATCATCACCAGCCAGAAACTCGACTGGTCCACGGCCGCCGCCCTGGCCTCAGAAGCCGTCCGCATCTGCGCCGCGCAGGGCTATTCCGTCACCGCCACCGTCGTGGACACGACAGGCCATGAACAGGCCGTCATCAAGGGCGATACGGTCCCCCTGCAATCGCTTTCCGTATCCTACCGCAAGGCTTACACGGCCTATTCCTACGGTCTGGCCTTCAACAAGAACACGACCAGCGAACTGATCGCCGCAGGCGTCACCGGCCCGGCGAATGGCGCCCTGAACACAATCCCCGAAGTCCTGTTCGTCCCCGGCGGCGTGACCCTGCGCCGCACCACAGACCATGCCATCCTCGGTGGACTCGGCGTATCCGGCGCCCCCGGCGGCGACAAGGACGAAGCCTGCGCCCTGCATGCTGTCGAGAAGTTCAGGTCCACCTTCCAGTAACGCAGTCTCTCTTGCTGAAATTCGGAAGTTACATGAGTTTCGAGAACAGAGCTCTTTCTGTCGATCCTTTCACGAGCTTCCAGTCTTTCCGGTAGAGTTTCCTTTTATGAATCATGCCGGTATTGTCCCGCCTCACTGAAGACTTCCCGAAAGACTGCCTCTTGCTGCGCTGGTTTCTGGTTTCCATCCTGTCCCTCACCGTTCTTCTCCTCGCCCTGTTCGGCGCGGGATGGATCTGGATCGACCACCGGGACCTCGCCGCCTTCGCCACCCCGCGACTGGAAAAGAAGCTCGGCCGCACCGTCCATATCGGCGTCCTGCACGTCCATCCCGGGACCTGGCTGACCATCGAGGCCGACGATGTCTCCGTCGCCAATATCGCCAGCGGCACCCGCCCGCAGATGATGACGCTCGGCCATCTCGGCGCGCAGGTCCGCCTCACCTCCCTGATCTGGGGGCCGCCCGAAACCCGCAATATCGTCATTTCGAAGTTCTCGGGCCTGTTCGAACGCACTCCCGCGCACCTGCCCAACTGGCGCTTCGGCCCCCACCAGAACGACCCACGCCCCCCGCTCACGCCCGAGCAGCAGGCCAAAGCGGACGCACCGCCCGATCTGAGGAATGCCCCGGGCCTGCGCAACGTCACGATCCTCGACAGCGACGTCACCTACCGCTCGGCCAATGGCGCCTCCTACAAGGCCACGCTTGAAAAGGTCGAACTCGCCTCCACCAGCGACACCAGTCCGTTCACCATGACGCTCACGGGCGCCTATAACGGCACCCCCGTAAACATTTCCGCCGAAATGGAGCCCATCCGCGAACTCCGCAAAACCCCACAGCGCCCCTATGGCACCAAGGCGCATGTCACGTCCGGTGACATGACCTCGGACTTCACCGGGACCCTGACGGACCCGACGAATTTCGACGGCGTGGAAGGCCACACCACCGTCACCACCCCGACCTCGGACACGCTGTTCAGCGTCGCCGGCATCAAGGGCGATCATGCCCCCGTCAAAATGACCCTGTCCGGCGATTTCAGCCATTCCGGCAATGACTGGCATTTCCGCAAGGCCAACGGCACCATCCAGACCAGCACGATGGAAGACGGTGATTTCACCCTCATCGAAGGCAGCCATGGCAAACCCGATGACGTAACGGCCAAAATCGGTTTCGGCCGCCTCGACATCAACGGCCTGATGCCCATCCTCGCGCCCTCCGGTTCAAAAGGCAGCAAAAAGAGCCCGTCCACCCTCCACGCCGACCTGCTGCTCCTGACGCCGCCCGATCCCGACCCGCTGGTCCATTTCGACCTCGCCGCGCAGCAGCTCATCTACAACAAACTCGATTTCACGAACCTGAAGATCCAGGCCGCCCAGATCCCCAGCCGTATCGACGTCCCCGTCCTGCGCCTCGGTTATGTCGGCGCCTCACTGAGCGCCAGCGGCCATATCGAAGCCGACGGAAAATCCTCCCGTATCGCGGCCGAAGTCGCCCTGACCCACGGCGATATCGACCGTCTCCGCCGCGTCGCGGGGCTCGCCCCCGTCCCCGTCCAGGGCAGCCTGAGCCTGCGCATCATCGCCAGCGCAAACAGGGTCCATACCCTCAACGAGGCCATGAACCGCGCCGATCTCACCGCCGCCGTCAGCATGGAAAAAGGCGAAATCGCCCGTGAAATCGTCGAGGCCGCCTCGATGGACCTGCGCCTGCTGTTCCGTCACGCCAAGGGCGTCACCCCCATCACCTGTCTGCTCGGCGTCCTGCAGATGCATCAGGGCATCGGTGTCGTCGTGCCGCTCCGTCTGCGGACCGGCGCAGGCACGATCGCGGCCAAGGCGAATTTCGACCTCAACCGCAGATGGCTCGATCTCGTCTTTGCCAGCCGCCCCTTCTCCACCAGCTTCTTCGCCCTGGACGTTCCGGTCCGCGTCAGTGGCCGTTTCGACGCCCCGATCCTTTCCCTGGCCAAGTGGTCCAAGGAAGGCCGGACCATGCTCGCGGATTCCAACGAGATCACGAACCTTCCCCCGGCCCTGCAGGGGTTCGCAGCCTCGAACGCCTGCGCCCGCCCCACCCGCTGACACGGATTTGCACCCCATCCTGCCCCCGGCTATGCACATCGAACCGTAGAAAGAGGGTCCAGTGATGCGTATTGCAATGGTCGGTGGCGGATATGTCGGTCTGGTCTCGGGCGCCTGCTTCGCCGAGTTCGGAGCCGATGTCGCCATCGTGGAGCGGGATCCCAAAAAGCTCGCTGCCCTCAATGCCGGCCGCATTCCCATCTACGAACCCGGACTGGATACCCTCGTCGCCAGCAATGTCGAAGCCGGGCGCCTGACCTTCGGAGACGATCTCGGTGCCGCCATGAGCAACGCCGATGCCGTTTTCATCGCCGTCGGAACTCCCACGCGACGCGGCGACGGTCATGCCGACCTGACTTACGTCTATGCCGCAGCCGAAGAAATTGCCCAAGCCGCGAGAACGGATCTTCTGGTCGTCACCAAATCCACCGTCCCTGTCGGGACCGGAAGCGAAGTGGCCCGGATCCTGCGCCAGACACGGCCGGAACTGCATTTCGACGTCGCTTCCAACCCCGAGTTCCTGCGCGAAGGCAACGCGATCGACGACTTCATGCGGCCCGACCGCGTCATCGTCGGGATCGACCGTTCCGGACCGGATGGCGGCGCACGGGCGCAGGCCCTCATCGAACAGCTCTATCGGCCCCTCATGGCCATTCAGGCCCCGATCGTCCTGACGGATCTCGAAACGGCAGAACTGACCAAATACGCGGCCAATGCCTTCCTCGCGATGAAAGTCACCTTCATCAACGAGATGGCCGATCTGTGCGAAAAAATCGGCGGCAACATCCACGACGTGGCCCGCGGCATGGGCCTCGACCAGCGGATCGGCAACCGTTTCCTCAGCCCCGGTCCGGGCTATGGCGGCTCCTGCTTCCCCAAGGACACCCGCGCCCTGACGGCCATCGCCCAGGATGCCGGAGCCCCCTCAAGGCTGGTGGAAGCCACGGTCGCGATCAACGAAACCCGCAAGACCGGCATGGCCGAACGCATCATCGCACAGGCTGGTGGCACACTGGACGGAAAGACGGTCGGTGTTCTGGGCCTGACCTTCAAGCCCGACACAGACGACATGCGCGAGGCCGCCTCCCTGCCCATCCTCGCCCGTCTGCATGAGGCCGGCGCCACCCTTCAGGTGTTCGATCCCGAAGGCATGGACGCTGCCCGCTCCCTCCTGCCGGAAGACGTATGCTACTGCGACGACGCCCTGGCAGCGGCGCAGAATGCGGATATCGTGATCGTCCTGACGGAATGGAACATGTTCCGCGCGCTCGACCCCATCCGCCTGCGCGACGCCATGCGCGGCAACGCCATCGCGGACCTGCGCAACATCTGGAGCCCCGACCTCATGCGCGAGGCCGGGTTCGATTACCGCTCGATCGGTCGCCCCTGAAAGAGACCCCGGCAGAGCGCCTTACCGGGCCCGGGCTTCAGCCCGGGCCGCCGCACGATCCACGGGCGCGAACGTTCCGTTCCGCAGACGCCGCTCCAGTTCCTCAAGCGACTGCCCCTTGGTCTCGGGCACGTAGCGCAGCACGAACCAGAAAGCGAAGGCATTGACGGCGGCAAACAGCCAGAACGTCCAGCCCGCACCCAGCATCTGCACCAGCGACAGCGTGGTGAGGGAAATGATCAGATCCGCCCCCCAGTGACTTCCGGCGACAAGACTCATCCCCTTGCCACGGCATGACAGCGGATAGACCTCCGCCCCCACCAGCCAGATCGCGACCGACAGACTGCCCGTATTGAAAATGGTGTACGCCATCACCGCACCCACCGTGATCCATGCCCCGACACCGCCCGTCAGATGCATCGCAAACGCCGTTCCAAGCACGGCCAGCGCCACCACAGCCCCCGGCAACAGACGCAGAAGCAGCGTCCGCCGCCCCCAGGTATCGACGGCCCACCCTCCGAACACCGTCGCAAAGACCATGCCAAATCCAACGGCCACGGACGTCAGCAGAGCAGAATCCTGCCCGAAACCCGCATCCGCGAAAATCGTCGGCGCGTAATACATGACGGCATTGATACCCGTGAACTGGCACAGGAGCGCGATCCCCACGGAGGCCGTCAGCGCAGGCCGCACCCACGGTTTCGCCAGTTCCGACCAGGGCGCCTGCACATCATGGTTTTCAACGATTTCAGCAAGCTCGCGGTCAGCGGCCTCATCGGACATCCGCACGCGCCGCAGAACCTTGCGGGCTTCTTCCGTCTGACCATTCAGGGCCAGCCAGCGTGGACTGTTGGGCAGGAACGCCATGCCAAAGAACAGGATGAGCGCCGGCAGCATCCCGATACCAAACATCAGCCGCCAGCTTGACTCCCGCAGGAAATACCCGGTGATGAAAGAAATCGTGATGCCGGACACCACCGCCAGCTGAAACCCCACGACAAGGCGCCCACGGCGCTCGGGCGGTGAAATCTCCGCAATATAGATCGGCACGATCTGCGACGCCGCACCAATAGCCAGTCCAAGGATCAGCCGGGCAAGGATCAGAACGGCCACGCTCTGCGCCGAGGAAACGACCACGGTTCCCAGCAGGAACAGCGCCGCGGCGATCATCACCGTCCGCCGACGCCCGATCCGGTCGGAAATGCCACCCGCCCCCAGACATCCGAGCAGCGCACCCAGAATAATGGCCGACGTCACGATTTCCGCGCCCAGCGTATCCAGATGAAACTGGTCACGAAGCTGAAGCAGGGCGGAGGAAATGATGCCCGTATCGTAACCGAACAGCAGACCTCCCGTCGCCGAGATGGTCGCGATGAAATTCGTCAGAGCATTTCCGCTCAGTCTTCTGGACACATTGCTGTTTTGCATCGTGAAACCTTCTGCCGCCAGGCCGCAGGCCGTTGTTTGAAAAGACAGTTCGTCGGCTTTAACGCTCCACACCAGGAAAGTAACATCAAAAAAGTGACGGTTTTCGTTTTATCCGTGAACTTTTCCGTGTTCATGGCCCCCTGTCATGAAAAAACCCCCTCTCCTTGCGGAAAGGGGGTCAGACAGATGCCCGGAAAACGGGAGTGTTTACGGCTGGACGATCCGCAGGATAAACGCCGTCAGGGTACTGATGGCGTCCTGCTCCGGACGGTCCGCCGCCAGACGCAGCTCCGGAGACACCGGCGCTTCATAAGGCGCTGAAATCCCCGTGAAGTCGGGGATCTTTCCCGCACGCGCCGCCGCATAAAGCCCCTTGGGGTCCCGCTTTTCACAGGTTTCCAGCGGCGTATCGACGAAGACCTCGTGGAAGTTCTCACCCACGATCTGCCGCGCCAGCGCACGATCCGCCTCAAGCGGCGACACCAGCGCCACGATCACGACCTGCCCGCTTTCGGCCAGGATCTTCGCCACATGGGCGGCCCGGCGAATGTTTTCCCGACGGTCTTCCGCCGAAAAACCAAGATCGCTGCACAGTCCGGCACGCAGGGTGTCCCCATCCAGAACGGTCGAATTGATGGCCTGCTCGGACAGAGCCAGCTCGGCCGCGCGCGCAACCGTGCTCTTGCCCGAACCCGGAAGCCCCGTCAGCCAGAACACGCCACTCTTATGACCGCGCGTCTGAACCTGACGGGCGGCGGAGACACGGCTGGCCGTCGGATGAATGGCATGTTCGCCATCCGCAAGCTCGGCCGGACCGATCAGCGGCGCACCGCCAACGATGCGCTGGTAACGATCGACCAGAACGCCACGGCCGTCGCCAAAACCGGGCGAGAACGGATCGAACAGCACGGCATGAGACGCCGCCAGCGTGATTTCCGCAAACCCGTCCGGCGGCACGGTGTCACCCTCACGCAGCGTCAGATCTTCGAGATCGACCACGGCGTCAATGGAAGCCACCGTCACGTCATGCTCGGCCGTGGCCAGACGCAACGTGAAGCTCTCACCCACACGCAGGGGCTCACCCCGCAGCCAGAACAGGCGCGTGCGGATCCGGGCCGAACGCTCCGGGGCCGCAGCCTTGTCATCCGCCGGGAACAGCAGATCACCACGATCCGGCACCAGATCCGGCTCCAGACGCAGGGCAATGGACTCGCCCGCACCCGCAACCGGAAGTTCCGGCGCATGCCACCGGCAGACTTCCGCCACGGTTGCAACCTGACCCTGCGCGCCGATGCTCAGACGATCTCCCGCACGAACGGTCCCACGCTCGATCCGGCCCGCCACATAACGGACACCATCGAAGCGATAGACATCCTGCACCGGCATCCGGAACGGCAGCGCCGCACGCGAGGCCGGCGGGGGCACATTGGCCAGCGCCTCAACCAGCGTCGGCCCCTTGTACCAGAGCGAACGCTCGGAACGGCTGGCGATGTTGTCACCGTCACGGGCGGAAGCCGGCACAACGGCCTCGACCTCAATTTCCAGACGCCCCAGAAGCTGGCGCACATCGGACTCGACCTTGACGATTTTCGCCTCGTCAAAGCCCAGCAGATCGGACTTATTGAGCAGCACGATCACATGGCGGATGCCGATCAGCCGCAGCAGCATGGCATGACGCCGCGTCTGCTCCTGCGCGCCTTCCTTGGCATCAACGACCAGCACGGCGGCTTCCGCATCGGCGGCACCCGTGATCATATTGCGCAGGAACTGGCGATGACCCGGCGCATCGACGATCACGAATTCACGCGACCCCAGACGGAACGGAATCCGTGTGGAATCGACCGTCACGCCCTGATCGCGCTCGATCTGAAGGGAATCGAGCAGGAAGCTCCACTCCACCGTCAGACCACGCTTGCGGCTGCTCTCGACGATCTGCGCCAGCTTGCCGTCCTGAAGACTGTCGGTGTCATACAGCAGACGCCCGATCAGCGAGGACTTGCCATGATCGACATGCCCGACGATGACGATGGGAGTCGCTGCGGCGCGATGGGTTTCCGAAAAGCTCTCGGTCACGATGTTGTCACCCATTTTCACAGATATCCCGCTACACGCAGACGCTCGAACACGTCCTCGGACTCATGATCCATCGCACGGCCCGCGCGCTCGGACGTCCGGCTGGTCTCCAGTTCGGCAATCACTTCCGCCACGGTCGAGGCATTGCTCTCGATGGGGTTGGTGATGTCCTGATCGCCCAGCGAGCGGTAACGCTTGCCGTCCTTTGCGAAATACAGGTCCACCAGCGGAATGCCCTCGCGCTCGATATAGCGCCAGATGTCGATCTCGCGCCATGACAGCAGCGGGTGAACGCGGATATGCATGCCGTCTTCATACGGCGTCGCATACTGGTCCCAGAACTCCGGCGGCTGGTTGCGCACGTCCCAGCGATGCCCGGCACCACGCGGGCTGAACACGCGCTCCTTCGCACGGGTCGCCTGCTCGTCACGACGGATACCGGCAATAACGCCCCGGAACTTGTGCTTGTCGATCATCGCAGCCAGACCGGCCGTCTTGCGCGCGGCGGAACGGGCGGCAGGCGGAAGCGACGGGTCGATTTCCTCAACCGGCGGGCAGTAGCCCAGCAGCAGGTCGAGGTCCCATTTCTTCGTATATTCGTCCCGGAACGCATACATTTCCGGGAATTTCTTCTCGGTATCGACATGCATGACCGGGAACGGCACACGCCCCATGAACGCCTTGCGCGCCAGCCACACCATCACGTTGCTGTCCTTGCCCAGCGACCACAGCAGGGACAGGGGCTTCAGCTTGCGATAGGCCTCGCGCAGGATGAAAATGCTCTGGGCCTCAAGCTGGTCCAGATCATCCATGATACGCGGCTGTGCCAAAGAGGCAGCAGCCCCTGGGGTGGACTGATCCCGGGACAGGATCGGTGTCTGCGTCATTATCCGCTCCGTAGTCATGCCGGCCTGTGAATGCCGCATTCCGTCTTGGACAGACCGGCCCATCGGCCCGCCCGTCCATCTTCACCATCCTTGACCGCCCTTGTGCACGGAGCACAACCGATCGAGGTGTAACCTTTTGCAACCAGTGGATGCCGCGGCAGATCCCGCCGCTGCATCTGCGCTTCGATCTGCCCCGGTCCCCAGCCCGCCAGCGGGTTGAGCTTCACGCTGCCATCAGGCTGCGGATCGACCAGCGGCAGGGCTGTCCGTGTCACGGACTGGCTGCGCTTGCGCCCCGTAATCCAGATATCGAAATCCGGCAGGACAAGTTCCAGCGGCTCGACCTTGCGCAGCGCACAGCACGCATCCGGATCGAACGCCGCAAGCTGGTCCTGCGGATCACGGTCATGCAACGCCTGCGGTGTAGGCGACAGGGTCCGCACATCGGACAGGCCCAGCCTGCGCGTCAGCCGGTCGCGATATTCCAGCGTTTCGGGGAAGTGCCGCTTCGTATCCAGAAAGAAGACCGGAACAGAAGGGTCAACCTGCGCCACCAGATCGAGCAGAACGGCCGACTCCGCCCCGAACGAGGAAATGACGGCCACCCGTCCCCGCATCCGATCCAGGGTCTCCGTCAGCACCCGCTCTTCCGGGATCTGCCGAAGATGGTCCAATTCCGTCTGTGAGAGAGGCATTCGCTACACCTAACCGTGTCCAGATCAGTCATGCCGCCCCTGCGGCACGCCCGAGACATAGGCGCATCATGCGTAAAAATAAACTATTTTGTTTGATATAACTTTTCCATCTCGTTGTTAAACCGCTTTCCTTTCATCCCTCAGCAAAACCCCCGGCGCACATCCCCCATCCTATAAAGAATGGAACAATGCCCAATCCGGACAGAGGCCTGACGCGGAGTTTGTGAAAACAGAACCGGTCGGAATCACTCTGTCAGAAATACTGCGGACATTGGCGCGTAAACACACAAAATGGCCTGAAATGCCATTGCAAAGCCTTTTCAAACTGAAACCCACGATGGCAAAATCCTTCCCGGCCTGATCTGGCACGGTTCATGCATCATCAGATTTCATGGATCTGCTTTCACCCTTTCGCGCCCAGCGCCTTTCTGGACTCCTTGTCCGCCAGCCCATGCAGCCGCAGATGATGGCGGAACTGGTAGTAGGTCAGGCCAAGCAGTTCGGCGGCACGCCTCTGGCTGAACTGCGCCTCACGCAGCGCCGCTTCCAGCAGGCTGCGCTCGTGCGTCCTGACATCGGCGCCGAAATCGCGCGGAAACGTCAGCGATCCGGCCTCGCTCCCGGCCGGGGACGGGTTCACGGCCGCAGAAGCCACGCCCGACCAGTCCGGAGCCACGAACGGGTCCAGCACGATCTCGTCCAGCGCCTTTTCGGGACGGTCCATCCGATAGACGCTGCGCTCGACCACATTGCGCAGTTCGCGCACATTGCCGGGCCAGTCATGGGCCTGAAGACGTCCCAGCGCCCGGTCCGTAAAGCCCGCGAAAACCTTCCGCCCCAGTTCCGCACTCATGCGGGTGGCAAAATGCTCGGCCAGAAGCGAAATATCCTCCGGACGCGCCCGCAGCGGCGGAATATTCACGACATCGAACGCCAGCCGGTCCAGCAGATCCGCCCGGAAGCGCCCTTCCCGCGCCATGGCGGGCAGATCGGCATTGGTCGCCCCGATCAGCCGCACATCCACACGGATGGTCTCGCTGCCCCCCACGCGCTCGAAACTACCGTACTCGATCACGCGCAGCAGCTTTTCCTGCACGGCCTGCGACGCGGTGCCGATCTCGTCGAGAAACATCGTGCCCCCGTCCGCCCGCTCGAAGCGGGACAGACGCCGCTTCTGAGCGCCCGTGAACGCACCGGCCTCATGGCCGAAAAGTTCGCTGTCCAGCAGCGCCTCGGGCAGGGCCGCGCAGTTGAGCTTCACCAGCGGCCGGTCCCAGCGGTCCGACAGCAGAGCCAGACGCGCAGCCACCAGTTCCTTGCCTGTCCCACGCTCTCCGATCACGAGAACAGGTCGCTTCAGGGGGGCCAGACGGGAGACCTGATCCAGCATCTCCAGAAATGCCGGAGCCCGCCCGATCGGGGTCGGCACCTCGTCCATATCGGTGCTTCTCGCCATTTTATGGTCTCTCACGCCCCTGTTCCGGTCTTCAGTTCATAACACCCTCAAAACAGCATCGCTGACAAGGGCAGGCATTCTGTCCTAAGTCTCTCCAACAGAAAGGAAAGCATCATGGGTATTTTCTCTCGCCTCGCCGATATCGTGAACTCCAATCTCAATGCGATTCTCGCCACCGCCGAGGACCCGCAGAAAATGATCCGCCTGGTCATCCAGGAAATGGAAGACACGCTGGTCGAGGTCCGCAGTCAGGCCGTCCGCACGATCGCCGAACGCAAGCAGCTCGAACGTCGCGTCCGCACCATGATGCATGAGGAAGACGAGTGGCACCGCAAGGCCGGTCTCGCCATCGAGCGCGACCGTGACGATCTCGCCAAGGCCGCCCTCGCCGCCCGCCACAGTGTGGAGCAGTCCCGCGAGGCACTGGAACAGCAGATCGCCCAGATCTCCGACGGGCTGGACCAGCAGAACGACGACATCTCCAAGCTTCAGGCCAAGATCGCCGACGCCAAATCCCGCGAAAAGGCGCTCTCCATCCGCGCCCGCACCGCACAGGGACGCCTCAAGACCCGCGAGAAGCTGTACGACACCCGCATCGACGACACCCTGAACCGTTTCGATCAGGTGGAACGCGCTCTTGATGAACTCGAAGGCAAGGCGGAGGCGTATGATCTGGGACGCCGCACCGGCCGGCCGTCGCTTCAGGAGGAACTTGCGGCCCTCGAAACCGATGCCGTCGTAGAAAACGAGTTCGAGACCCTCAAGCGCCGTGTTGCCGAAAAGAAAAATGCAGGCTGATCATTCATCCGCCACTGGAACTCCGGAATGAATAACGACACACTCGCCATTCTGCTTATCTTTGGCCTGCCAATGGTCGCCCTCGTCGTTGGCGCGATAAAATCCATCGCAAAAGATAAGTCGACCAGCCGGCCCGATCCCATGCTTCAGGTCGCCCTGACACAGGCCGAAGCCCATGCTACGCGTCTGGAAGAAAGGATCGACCAGCTCGAACGCATCCTCGACGAGGATATCCCGGGCTGGAGAGCAAGGAACGCACGATGACACGCCGCCCCGTCTTCTTTTCCGGCCCCCGCCCGGCGCTTCTGGCCCTGCTGGCGGGCACCGTCCTGCTGGCGCCCGCAGCCCACGCCGCGCGCATGACCCTGTCCGGAGAGGATCTGGATCTGTCCGTCCCCTGCACCGGACAGGTCAGGGTCGTGGTCGATCCCAACATGAAGGACGGGGCCACCCTTGATTCGAGCAGCCTGGCCCAGGTCGCGATGCACACCGGCAAGGAAGAGGCGCAGAGCCGCATCTCCATCGCAACCAAGACCTGCGCGCCCAACGGAAAGCTGACGATCAGCATCTCCCCCAGCACCGGCCTGACCATCCACGACAGCCACGACACGCATTTCATCATCACCGGAAAGCTCGCCTCCCTGGACGCCAGCCTCGATTCCACAACCATGGACATCGAAAACACCCAGTCCCTCGACCTGGACATGCAGGGCGCCTCCACCGTCCACATCAAGGCCCTGGAACGGGCGGCGCAGATCGTGGCTTCCGGAACCTCGACATTGACGGCGGATACCGCCCAGCTTGCGGCGCTTTCAGCGCAGTTGAGGCAGAATGCGGGCATGACGCTTTCGGGCGGCAGCATTGATGCGCTGACCCTGATCACGGCCGATCAGGCCAGCGCCACCATTCTGGGGCATGCCACGGTTGCCACGGTCGCGGCCAATGGAACGGGGGACGTCAATATCGAAGCGGTTTCAGGGCCGATGGTGCGGTCGGGCAAAGGTTCCGTGCGCGTGGGAGCGCAGAACGGGGTGATCTACCGTCCGACGCCACCGCCTCCCGCAGCCGTGACAGCTCCCGTGACGCCCGCTCCGCTGCCTGTCACCCCAGTTCAGACTCCTGCGCCCGGCGCGACCCCGGCTGTCCCGGCTCCGGTCGTTCCGACCCCGACTCCTGTTCCCGCACCCGCCGCTCCGGAAAGTCCGTCTGTACCTCTGGCGTCCGGTGTCACCACACCTTCGGAAAATGTGCAGGCGGGTCATCAGCAGACCTCGACCCAGCCGTCTGGAGCGACGGCTTCTCCGCCTCTGCCCGTGGAGAACGCGCCTCCTTCTGCAGCCCCTCAGGCAACGCTTCCCACGGCCGGAAACACATCCTCCGGAACGATCCCCTCCGGACAGCAGAGTACGCCTCAGGCGATTCCTGTCGCCCCCACAGCACAGGGGGACAAGTCAGCTGCGAACACCCGTGCCACGCCGCAACTGGAAACCACGCCCACGCCCGCAACGCCGGGAAATCCAGCTCCGGTTGTGCCTCCGGCTACCGGAAACAGCTCACAGGGAGAATAAGGCATGCGCCCTCGCCTGCACGCGCGTCTTGCCCTGATCGCACTTGTGGGATGTGGGATGGCCACGCTTCCGGGGATAGCAACCGGAGGGGCTTCGGCGGAACCGGTCGTGGTGCCCCCAACGCCTCCGGCACCGCCTGCTCCACCGCCACCCCCTTCGGATGGATCCCCTTCCGCCGGTTCCGGAACCCTTCTGATCCCGGCCACGTGTCTTGACCGTCTTTCCATCGTGGGCGGAGGGGATGCCCATATCGTTTCCGGAAGCGGCAGCCTGCAGAAACACGGGGACCGGATGACATTCACGACATCCGCACGGGACTGCGCAACGCAGGACAGTGCCGTCGTCATGGTACCCGCGCAGACCGGTATCAATATCCTGTCTTCCCGGAACAGCCTGACAACGTACCGCGTCAGCGGCGTCAATGGTGAACTGACAGCCCTCACGGGGCGGGGCGATCTGGACATCGATCAGGCCAGTGGCCTGACCCTGAACATGGAAGGCTCGGGAACGGTCTCGGTCCGTCGTGTGACAGGCCGGCTGACTGCACAGAACTTCGCCAGCGGCGACCTCCATATCGACACCCTCGCAACCACCAGCGCCAGCCTCACGACCATGTCGTCAGGCGACATCCGAATCAGCCAGGGCAGCACGGATGTCCTGACGGTACGGAATTATGGTTCGGCCGACATCGTGCTGAATGCAGACGCACGAGATGCGGATATAACGCTGCTGGGCAGCGGTGACATCACGCTGCAGAAAGTCAGCGAGATCCTGAAGAAACGCCCGCTCGGCTCCGGTACGATCTCCGTTGGCGAAACATCCGGCGCACGGATCACGACCGTCAGCATACCCGACAGCTCCGCCATCCTGTCCGATACAACCCAGAAAATCCTCGGCCGCCTCCACGTCCGACCAGGCAACTCGGATGATGCGTCAGAAACACCGGCGCATGTCAGCCATCACTCCGGCGGCCACGGACTGATCGGCCTTCTGCTGAAAATTGCCCTGATCGTCTGGGCTGTGCGTCTCTTCCGACGCTATCGCCGGACGGGCATCCTGCCGTTCCGGAGCACGCTGGACAAGGCGGCTGCGGGATATGCCGAGGGGGTGCGAAGCTGGTCCCGGCACCGTGCCGCATGGCGGGATACTCCAGCCGCCAGCGCGACCGCCGTGGTCCGGGATGCCGTGCTCGGCTTCCGCCGCCAGCAGCCGGAACCGGCCGAGGATTTTTCCCGCTCCGTTCCGCCGGGCCACCCGCTGGCACGGTTACAGGACCGTCTGGTCCGGATGGAGCGCAGGCTTGGCCGGATGGAGCAGTTCGTCACCTCGCCCGATTTCAGTCTGGAACGGCAGTTCCGGGACCTTGAGCGGACTGACGGACGCCGCGCCTGAATCCTGCGGATCAGGGGGTCAGGGAGACGGAAACTTTGACGTCCGGATGCTGGCAGGGTAGGGGCTGAAGGGTGAATGCCGTTCTTGACCCCATAGCGGCCCTTGGCCGTGCCGCTCTCGGCCTTATCAAGCAGGCAGGTGCTCTCGCCCTGTTCGCGCTGGAGGCTCTGTCGCATCTGGTGCGACCGCCCTTCTACTGGCGCATCTTCTTCTCAAGCCTGATCGAGACCGGGTTCTTCTCCCTGCCCGTCGTGGCCCTGACCGCCCTGTTCTCCGGCGCCGTCATCGCGCTCCAGTCCTATGTGGGCTTCGGGCAGTATCATGTGCAGAGCGCCATTGCCGGGATCGTCGTCCTGGCCGTGACCCGCGAACTCGGTCCGGTTCTGGCCGGGCTGATGGTCGCCGGACGTGTTGGCGCGGCCATGTCGGCCCAGATCGGCACCATGCGCGTGACAGACCAGATCGACGCGCTCACCACGCTCTCCACCAACCCGATGAAATATCTCGTGACGCCACGCCTTCTGGCTGGAACGCTCGCGCTGCCCTGTCTCGTGCTGGTCGCCGATATTCTGGGCGTGATGGGTGGTTTCACGGTTTCGGTCGCCAAGCTCGGCTTCTCGCCCTCGACCTACATCACGGCCACGCTGGACTCGCTCAAGACGATGGACGTGGTTGTGGGCCTCGTGAAGGCGGCGGTGTTCGGATTCCTGATCGCACTGCTGGGCTGCTACAACGGCTATAACAGCCGGGGCGGTGCAGAAGGTGTGGGCTCGGCCACGACGGCCGCCGTCGTCGGCGCGTCCATCCTGCTGCTGCTGTTCGATTACCTCCTGACGGACCTGTTCTTCTCACAATGAGCACTCCCCCAAGCACCCCGAAGATCCGCATCCGGGGCCTGCACAAGGCTTTCGGCTCCAAGATCGTGCTCGATGGTGTGGACCTCGATGTCGAAGCCGGCACGTCCATGGTCATCATTGGCGGTTCCGGCTCCGGCAAGTCCGTCCTGCTGCGCTGCATCCTCGGCCTGATTGAACCTGACGCAGGCACCATCGAGATCGACGGGGAAAACCTCCTGACGGCCCCCCGCTCCCGGCAGGACGCCCTGCGCCGGCAGATCGGCATGCTGTTCCAGAACGCTGCCCTGTTCGACAGCATGAGCGTGGGCGAGAACGTGGCCTTCGGCATCCGCGCCAAGCATTCCGACCGCAACGGTGCCACTCCGTCCCGCACGCAGGCGCTCCAGATGGCGGGAGACCTGCTCAAACAGGTCGGGCTGGACCCGTCCGTCGGCGATCTGAGCCCCTCCGAACTTTCAGGCGGCATGCAGAAGCGTGTTGGTCTGGCGCGGGCCATTGCGGGCAATCCCAACATCATGTTCTTCGATGAACCCACGACCGGGCTGGACCCGATCATGGGCGCGGTCATCGACGGGCTGATCGTGGACTGCGTGCAGAAGCTCGGCTCCACCGCCATTGCCATCACCCACGACATGGCCTCGGCCCAACGGATCGGAAACCGCGCGGCCATGCTCTATCATGGCCGGCTGATCTGGCAGGGCGAAGCGTCCGACCTGATGCATTCAGGCAACGCCATGGTCGATCAGTTCACCCATGGCCGGCGCGAAGGCCCCATCACCATGGAGCTGCGCAAGTGAGTCTCCTCCCCCGCTTTCCCAAGACCAATCCCGTGATCTGGAAGCGCATCGGGCTGAGCTATCTGATCGCCCTGCCGCTGCTGTTCATCATGTTCCGCCATCAGCCGACCCATCCGAACATGGTGATCCAGCTTCTCGGATTCCTGCTGATTATCGTGGTCTCCCGGCTTCTGGCACGGTTGATCCTGCGGACGCGGGAGTAAGGTATCCGGGCTCTGCCCGGGCCCGGCAGGGATCTTGATCCCTGCACCCTGATATGGTTTCCAAAGGTCGCGACCTTTGGTGGGGTCCGGGGCAAAGCCCCGGCTGGATTAGCGGTCAGGCACTTCCTATATACTGGGTTTGTTCCCCCTCAAACCGAAGAGACCAGCCTTGGCCAAAAAGCCGACTACCCGTTACGTCTGCCAGAACTGTGGCACCACCTATCCGAAATGGAACGGCAAGTGCGAAGCCTGCGGCGAATGGAACACGCTGGTTGAGGAAACGGCCGAGCCGACGGCCCGCAAGACCGGAAAGCTAAGCGCCGGTCGTCTTCAGACCGTCCGGCTGGATGGCGAAACGCGGCCGCCCCCGCGCATCACGACAAGCATTGCCGAACTGGACCGCGTTCTGGGGGGCGGGCTCGTCCCGGCCTCCGTCGTACTGGTCGGCGGTGATCCGGGGATCGGCAAGTCCACGCTCATGCTCCAGACGACCTGCGCACTGGCGCGGTCGGGGCATCGCGTCCTGTATGTGTCGGGCGAAGAATCGGTGGACCAGATCCGCATCCGCGCCCAGCGGCTGGGTCTGGACCGCGACCCCAAAATGCTGGACTCGCTGGATCTGGCGGCCTCGATCAATGTCGGCGAAATCGTAGGCTCGCTTGAGCAGGACCGGGCGCATACGGTCGTGGTCATCGACTCCATCCAGACGATGTGGCTGGAAAGCGTGGAAAGCTCGCCGGGGTCCGTCTCGCAGGTGCGGGCGAGTGCGTTTGAGCTGATCCGGCTGGCCAAGACGCTCGGCTTCGCGCTGATCCTGATCGGGCATGTCACGAAGGAAGGGTCCCTCGCCGGGCCGCGCGTGCTGGAACACATGGTCGATGCCGTCATGTACTTCGAAGGCGATCGCGGCCATCAGTTCCGCATCCTGCGGGCAGCGAAGAACCGTTTTGGTGCGACGGACGAAATCGGCGTCTTTGCCATGACCGATATTGGGCTGACCGAAGTGCCCAATCCGTCGGCACTGTTCCTGGCAGAGCGGCGCGGCAATATCGCGGGATCAGCCGTTTTTGCCGGGCTGGAGGGCACACGCCCGGTCCTGCTGGAAATTCAGGCGCTACTGTCTCCCAAGGCCGGGGATGGTGCGCCGCGCCGGGCTGTCGTGGGCTGGGATACGTCGCGACTGAACATGCTGCTGGCTGTTCTGGACTCCCGCTGCGGCCTCAAGCTCGCCAATATGGACGTCTATCTGAACATCGCTGGTGGGCTGCGAGTCAACGAACCTGCGGCTGATATGGCTGTGGCGGCGGCACTTGTCTCCGCAGCGACGGGCACGCCGACATCGCCCAACGCCGCCTATTTCGGCGAGGTGGGTCTTTCGGGTGAAATCCGGCAGGTCAGTCAGGCCGATCTGCGTCTGAAGGAAGTCGCCAAGCTGGGATTTGGGGAAGCAATCCTGCCCCGGCGCGTTTCGGCCGCATCAGCACGGGTCAAACCGCCAGCCGGACTGAAACTGCGTGAGATCGGGCATCTGACGGATCTGGTCGGGCTGTTCACCGAGACAGCGGAATCGTAAAGAATCAAAGCGGTTTCAAAATAAAAAATCTGGATCAACATAAGGTTTCACAAATCTAAACAAGTAATTTTTAACGATTTATTTGCAACATCTTCCGGAGGGGACTGTTTATGGTTGACGCAGCCACAGTCTTGAATTCCGGACATCCGGTCGCACCCGACGCGACATGAGTATTGTCCTTCCCGAGCAAGGAATGCCCCATGTCATCAACGTCCTCCCAGACCTCGTCCGGAACTGAAACCGGAACAGACGGCTCCATTACCGTTGTTGCGGGCGCCACAGTTTCGGGGCTGACCATCAATGGCGTGACGGAATATGTGCTCGGCTCGGCGGTCGATACGGTTGTGCACGGGTATGTGGATGTTCAGTACGGCCCGTATGTCCCTCCCACGACAGGCACCCAGATCGTGCAATCCGGTGGCGTCGCGGATCACACCCAGATCCTGTCCGAGATCTATAATCAGGAGAACTCGGTCTCGACGAAAGAGGCTCCTGCCAGCCAGATCGTTCAGAATGGTGGCAGCGCCTTTGATACGACGATCCAGGGAGCGGCCGTAAATGCCTATGTTGGCGTTGGCCGATACTATGACGAAGAACTGGAAGCATATCAGACTGTCGAAAGCGGCGGATATGTTAGCGGCGTTCACGTCAAAAGTAACGCTATCTCCACAATTGCCGCAGGAGCCTCCGCCACTGATACGGTTATTCAGGGCTCATCCGCACTTTTCCTGCTCGGGAGTGCAGGAGACCCCTGGTATTACAAGACACTCCACTTCCAGGCAGAACAGGACGTGGAAGGAACGAGCGAAAACGTATCCATTCAGTCCGATGGGCTGCTTGTGGTCGATGGTACGGTCCGGAATGCCACGGTAACAAATGGCGGCATGGTGATCGCCCATAGTGGCGCCGTCCTGTCCGACATCTCGGTCAGCAGCGGCGGGGTTCTGGAGATCGATTCCGGTGTTTCCCTGCAAAACCCCATTACGGTTCAGACATCCGCGGCCTTCATTTTCACCGATGTCGGCACCAGGGGAGCGGCAATCAGTGCGGTCGTCGTGCCCGATGAGGGGGGCGCGACCGGGACGCTGGAAGTCTTCTCCGGAACGACGATGGTCAAGGACATCGCGGTTCGGGGTGATTTTACATCACCGCTCTATTTTACCCAGGCCGCAGCCGGAAATTACCTCGAAATGGGTTTCGGAACGCCCTGTTACTGCCCCGGAACCCTGATTGCGACGCCGGACGGGGAGCGGCGGGTGGAAGATCTGGAAATCGGTGATGCCATCCTGACCGCGCATGGCGCAGTGCGGCCGGTCCACTGGATCGGGCGGCGGGCCTATGATCCCCTGTTTGCCTACGGAAACCGCGATATCCTGCCGATCCTGATCCGGGCCGGCGCTTTGGCGGAAGGGCTGCCGCGGCGGGATCTGATGATTTCCCCGCTGCATGCCATGTTCATCGACGGCTTCCTGATCCCTGCTCTTCATCTCGTAAATGGTATCTCCATTCTCCAGATCGAACGGCCGCAGACGATCCGCTACGTACATGTCGAGCTTGAAAGTCATGACCTTCTGGTGGCAGAAGGCGCCCCGTCGGAAAGTTTTCTCGATGACGGCTCGCGTGGGATGTTCCACAATGCCGATGAGTACCAAATTCTCTATCCCGACCTGACCGCCCCGCCGCCGCAATATTGCGCGCGCCGCCTCGAAGGCGGGGCTGAACTTGCAGCCATCCATCACCGTCTCCGCATCCGTGCCCTGGATCATCAGGATGAGGCCCGGACCAACACCGCCGCCTGAACCTGAGGAACCTCTCCACCTTGACCGTCTCTCTTGTCGGCTATGTCGATGTCTGTGACCGCGAACGATTTGCCGGATGGGCTGTAGATCTGGCCACACCAGAGACACCTGTGCGGATTCAGGTGCGCGTTGACGGGGAACTGGTGGACGAAATTGAGGCCGACAGTTTCAGGGCCGATCTTCAGGGCGCGGCACGCCAAGGCTGCTGCGCCTTTCAGAAAGTCTGGCTGGTTCCCCTGCCGCATGAAGGGGCACTGATCGAACTCACCGATGCCCGCGATGACCGCCCCCTGACCGGTTCTCCGGTCCGGATCCCTCCCCTTCCCGCCTCCCTCGTAGGGGCGATCGACATCGCGGACCGCTATCACATTGCAGGATGGGTCCAGGATCAGGCCAATCCCGACCGGACAGTCTGGCTGACGGTCTGGGTAGATGGTCAACCGGCCGGGCGTATTGCAGCCAACCGTTTCCGCGCCGATCTGCGCGATGCAGGCTTCGGCACGGGACGGCATGGCTTTCATCATGCCTTTTCTTCCGCAATCGATCCCCTGACGGATCATGTGATCGAACTCCGGCACGGAGAGGAGCGCTTCGGCACGCCGCGCACGATTTCCGGGACGGCCGAACTGTCCGGGGAGCTGAAGGACCATATTGCCAGTATTCTGCGAGGACTGGACGCCGCTGCCACACGGGCGGAAGCTCTGGCGTTTCTGGTAAGTGAAGCGGACCGGCTCAGGGCACGGGAAGGCGCTGATCTGACGGGTCTTCATGAGCGTGCGCAGGCCCGGCGCGCGCAGCGCCTCCGGCTTGAGGACAGCAAGGCTCCCGTCGGAACTGCCCCGTCACGGCCCGTCGCCCTGTTTATTGACGATCGCGCCCCTGATCCCGGCCGTGACGCCGGTTCGGTCGCGTTCCTGTCACACATCCATGCGGCACGCAGCCTCGGCTATCAATGCTGTTTCATGGCATCCCGCTTCCCTCCCGGCGAGGAAGACCGCGTGCGACTGGAGCGGCAGGGGATCGACTGTCTGATGCCGCCTGTCTTTCCCTGCCCTGAAGAGGCGCTCCGGCAGTTGGGAGCCGGGCTGGAAGTGGTCTATCTGCACCGTCTCAACAATGCGGAAAGCTATTCCGCCCTGACACGGGCCTTTGCGCCCACCGCCACGATGATCTGGAGCGTGGCCGATCTGACGTCCCTGCGCCTTCACCGTCAGGCCGCCGTTGAATCACGCCCTGAACTCGAACGGTTCGCCAGCCGTCTCGAGGTCCGGGAAAACATGTGTGCCTGGCTGGCGGATTTCGTGCTGACACATTCCCCCGTCGAAGCCAGGCGCCTTTCACGCATTGTGCCCACGGCCAATGTCCATGTCGTACCCTGGGCCGTGCCGGTCTCTTCCCGCAGACGGCGGCAGCCGGAGGCTCCCGTCATCGCCTTCGTGGGGCATTTCGCGCATGAGCCCAATCTCGATGCAGCAAAATGGCTTGTGCTGGCGATCATGCCGCTTCTGCACGAGGCCGTTCCGGGCATCCGATGTCGCCTGATCGGAAGCGCCATGCCCCATGCCGTGCATAGCCTGGCGGCGGATGATGTGGAGATCGTGGGGGCCGTTCCGGATCTGGCTGAAGCGCTTGCCGACACGTCCCTATGTGTTGCGCCGCTCCGCTTCGGGGCCGGGATCAAGGGCAAGGTGCTCGAAGCCTGGGCAGTCGGCCTGCCCATCGTCATGACCTCGATTGCCGCCGAAGGACTGGTCGATCCTGCCAACCGGACATGGCGGGACGCCATCGCCGATACACCCTCCGAATTCGCGGAGCGGATCGTCGCCTTTCTGGACCCCGCCACAGCCCGAAAACAGGTTGCGGCGGGACGGAAACTTCTGAAAAGCCGCTTTTCGGAAGAAGCTGTTCGCAACGCCCTCTCCCCGCTCCTTCCTCCGGCCCCTCAGGGCATGAGCGATACGTCCTCCGCGCTCCTGAACTGAAACAGACTCAGAACCTGAACACGACGTTGGACTGGGCATAGCTCCCGCTTTTGCCGCCAGCCGCCCGAAGCCCGTTCGAGGCCATGAAGCGCGCCCCATAGATCTGCCAGGTCAGATGCCGGTTGAGCTGGAGCTTGAGGGACGCCTGCGGCACCACGCCGATATAGCCGCCATGATAGATTTTCGAAAACGTGTACGGCCCGGACGAGCTCCAGATCGCGCCATCGGCGTTTTCCCGCCACATGAACGGCACCTTGAACTGGATACTCGCAAAACCTTTCCAGGGCGTGACGCTGAGAACCGGCGAGAGGCTGACGAGGTTGGACGGCTGGATATAGGTCGTGGTGTCCAGATAGTTCGTCTGCGGATTGAAAGGGGCCATGTAAGTCCGGACCGGGCCGTCCGTTCCGTTTGCTCCGCCGGAGTACAGATCCGCCTGCACGCCGATGAAGGGATGCAGCGGGGACGGCGTATGGCGGTATCCCATGATCGTGTTGACGGAATAGGCCTGTACGGCAGTCTTATGCTCGCTGCCGGACTTCTGGAACGTCCCGTCCTGATAGAGACCACCGAACGAATATTCGAAGGATGCGGCCGTGCCATACCAACGGAACCCCACGTTTCCCCGTGAGGATGTCCCTTTCATGGCCCCGGACGCCAGCGGCACGACCGACAGGCTGCCCCCATAGCGGTATCCGTAATAGAAGATGTCCAGAAACGAGTGGACCGTCTCCCCGCCAATGGAAAACTGCGGCACGAGGGCGGTGATGTCTCCGCCATACAGGCGCGTGCCGTAATCTTCCGTATCGTGGAACATCAGGCGCGCATCAGTCTTGGTCTGGACGAAATCGAACGCATCCACACGAATGTTGGGCCAGATCGCATAGATGCGCCCGCCATTCCACGACAGGGGCACGTTGGGCGTCTCACGGTTGTACAGGACATAGGAGGGCGCATCGAGGAACTGCTGGCGCCCGAACATGAAACCGGTCTGCGCACCGGCCAGCTTGCCCTTGAACTCGATGAAGGCCTGCTGAAGATCCAGCCGCTTGCGGTAGGTGCTGTTGTAGCCAAAGCCCTTCCAGCCTCCGGCATCGGCGTTGATGAGCTGGCCGAACAGCCGGACATGCTCACCCAGATGCAGGTCCGCCCCATACAGGTTCCTCACGCCGAAGCGACCTGAATTGCTGCCACCCTTCTTTCCCAGAAAGGGTGTCTCCTCGTACCAGTTGCGCAGGCGCGTCTCACCGGAAAAGGACAGCCAGATCGTCTTTGCATCGTTCAGGGCAATGAACTTGAGCGGATCGAACGGATCGTCCCGGCGGCTTCTGTCACGCAGGAAGCTCCAGTCTTCCGCCCAGGGGGCCACACCGTAACGGCCGACCGGGCCAAAGCCGGCTGATTCGCCGTTGCCGTAACTGAACGCCCCCCAGGGGCCCTGCCGTCCCTGCGGCGCATGGTTCTGGCTGGCCAGAACGCGTCGCGGCTGTCCCACGACACCGGCATGGGGATAGTTCTGGATGGGAGGGCGTTCCTTGGTGGAAACGTGAATCCATTCTTCCGTCTGTACGGTCGGCTTTTCCGGGAGGGACGTGTCCGCCGCCGCAGACAGGCCGGGTGCACAGATTTCCAGCGCCATCAGGGCAAGAAAAGACCGGTTCCTGTATGAACGCTGACGCAACATGCCCTGAAAACTCCAGAGGGGGTTCGCAGAACATTATGCAGAGATACGAAAACATCAATCGTCATAGTTTTAAATAATATATACTATTTCATTTTGTGCTTAATTTAGCCGGGTGATCTCCATCTGCCCCCGCGTCAGATCCCGCAGCCAGCCCGTGATGGCATCGGCCTCTTCCACCGGCACGGCCAGCGTCATCCACGCTCCTTCTCCGTCGAACTCACATTCGGTCCGGGTCGCGCGCCAGCCTTCGATTTTCGATTCCACCATCGCATAGCTGGAAAACGGACAGTGAAACCGCAGAGGCACGGTTTCGATCCGTTCGATCCGCTCCGCTTCGCGCAGACAGGCGGACGCCGCGCCGCCATAGGCCCGCACCAGTCCCCCGGCGCCGAGTTGCACGCCCCCATACCAGCGGGTGACGACGATCATGACGTTGTCAAAATCCTGCCCCTCGATCGCGGACAGAATCGGTCGCCCCGCCGTGCCGCCGGGCTCCCCGTCATCGCTGGAGCGGAAACGCTGGCCCGTCCTGAACGCCCAGCAGTTATGGGTTGCGTCCTGAACGGCGACCTCCCGGAAGAAGGCCATGGCAGCGGCTTCGTCTTCCACGGGAGCCGCGGAAGCACGGAAAACACTGTTCCGAATCACACTTTCGTATGAGGCGGGGCCGGCAAGAGTCCATGTCATGGCTTTCCTTCTGCCTCAGGATCGCTGAAATGTCAGGATGGGGTAGGGAAACGCTGCCCGTTCTGTTAAGGGTAGGCCCCATGTTTTCGGATCTGACCGGTCGGCTGAATGCCGTCTGCGCGCGTCGTGCGCCCCTTGTTCTGGCCCTGTTCGCCCTGCTCTGTGCCGGCTGCGTCGCCCTCAGTGTCACACGCATCAGTGTGACCACTGACACGAGCAAGATGTTTGCCAACAGCCTGCCCTGGAAAAAGCGGAGCATGGAGCTCACGCGCCTCTTCCCGCAGGACAGCAACCAGCTCGTCGCCATCCTCGACAGCCGCATCCCTGAACAGGGGCGAATGGCAGCGCGGCAGCTCGCCACGACGCTCTCGCAGGATCATACCCATTTCAAGACGGTCAGCCTTCCCGGCGACAATGCCTTCTATAACAGTCACGGCTTCCTGTTCCTCGACACGAAGGATCTGGAGCCCCTGCTGGACTCGATCGTCTCCGCGCAGCCCTTTCTGGGCACACTGGCGGCTGATCCGTCCGCCCGGGGCCTGTTCGGTGCGCTCGGCCTGATCGGTGAGGGCATCAAGGCCGGACAGGGTATTCCAAGCGGATTCAACGGCGCGCTGGACGGTTTTGCGAATTCCCTGACAGCGGCGGCGAACGGCCATCCGCAGGACATGTCCTGGCAGAACCTGCTGATCGGGAAACTGGCGGAACTGGGTTCGCAGTACGAGTTCGTCGTCACCCAGCCGAAGCTCGACTACAGCTCCTTCCAGCCCGGCGAGGGGGCGACGACCGCCATGCGTCAGGCGATCAACAACCTCGAATTCGTCAGGACGAAACAGGCCTCCGGCATCATCACCGGTGAAGTGAAGCTGTCGGACGAAGAGTTCTCGACCGTTGCCCACGGCATGGTGCTGGGCCTCGTCATCTCGCTCGTTCTCGTGGCGCTATGGCTGGTTCTGGCCGTCCACTCTCCGCGTGTGATCCTTCCCATCCTGCTGACCCTCATCAGCGGCCTGCTCCTGACGACCGGTTTTGCGGCTCTGGCGGTGGGCGAACTGAACCTGATCTCGGTAGCCTTTGCGATCCTGTTCGTCGGCATCGCTGTCGATTTCGCCATCCAGTACACGGTCCGTCTGCGGGGACAGCGCAACGCGGACGGCTCGTACCCGTCCCTGCATGACGCCATCGTGCTGACGGGGCAGGAAAGCGGTGCGCAGATCCTGGTGGCGGCACTGGCGACGGCGGCAGGCTTTCTGGCCTTCTATCCCACGAGCTTCATCGGCGTGGCGCAGCTCGGGCTGATCGCGGGCTTCGGCATGCTGATCGCCTTCTTCTGCACCATGACGCTGCTGCCGGCGCTGCTGTCCGTCTTCCATGCCAAGCTCGGCAGCGGCACACCCGGCTTTGCCTTCATGGCGCCCGCCGATGCATTCCTGCGACACAAGCGCCACAAGGTCGTCGGCGTTTTCGCGCTTCTGGGAATCGTGGGGCTGGCCCTCATGCCGCTGCTGAAGTTCGATGCTGATCCGCTGCATACCAAGGACCCCAACACCGAGGGCATGCGCGCGCTCCATCTTCTGGAAGCCAACCCGCTCACCACGCCCTATAGCGCACAGGTCCTGACGCCGAATCTGACGGAAGCCGCCCGACAGGCTGCGGCTTTCTCGAAACTGCCGAGCGTGCATGACGTGCTCTGGCTGGGTGCGCTGGTCCCGGATGACCAGAAGACCAAGCTGGCCATGATCGAGGACACGGCCTCCATCCTGCTGCCGACCATCACGGTCGCCAATCCTGCCCCCGCACCGGACGCCGCCGCCATCCGCGCCGCCGCCGTCACGGCCGCGCAGAAACTTGATGCCGTGAAGGACCAGTTGCCCGCGCCGCTGGAAAAGATCCGTCAGGCGCTGCACACGCTCTCCACGGCTCCGGACAACACGCTGCTTCAGGCCAGCACGTCCCTGACCCGCTTCCTGCCAGACGAACTGACGATGCTGCGGACGGCGCTCCAGCCCACGCCGGTCACGATAGACAATATCCCGCAGGATATCCGCCGTGATTATGTCCTGCCCGATGGCCGCGCCCGCCTGACGATCCATCCCAAGGGCCAGATGTCCGAAACGCCGGTCCTGCACCGCTTCGTGCGGGAACTTCGCTCGGTCAATCCGGACGTTGCCGGACCGGCCATGGAGATCACGGAAAGCGCCAACACGATCGTTCATGCCTTCACGGTGGCGGCCATCTGCGCGCTCATCATGATCGCCATCATCCTGCT
Organism: Gluconobacter sp.; assembly: GCF_047722525.1. Classification (GTDB taxonomy): domain Bacteria; phylum Pseudomonadota; class Alphaproteobacteria; order Acetobacterales; family Acetobacteraceae; genus Gluconobacter. Next base: position 175,293 of record NZ_JBDNYY010000004.1, on the reverse strand, counting down.
GGTCGTCCTGCGCCGCCTGCTGGATGCGGCCCTCGTCATGGCACCGCTGCTGATGTCCGCGCTGCTCACGGTCATTCTGGTCGTCACGGTTCCGGAGACGCTGAACTACGCCAACATCATCGCACTGCCGCTGCTGCTGGGTGTGGGTGTGTCGTTCAACATCTATTTCGTCATGAACTGGCGCGAAGGCGTAAAGGGACCGCTGACATCGCCCACGGCGCGTGCGGTCCTGTTCTCGGCCCTGACGACCGCCACGGCCTTTGGCTCGCTCGCCCGTTCCGGCCATCCGGGTACGGCGAGCATGGGGCGCCTGCTGCTGATGTCACTTGGCTGCACGCTGCTCTGCACGATGGTCTTCGTCCCGGCCCTCCTGCCCAAGCGTTCCATCGACGAGGCCTGACCGCCAGACACGGTTTGCAGTAATGTGACAGGCATTCTGGCAACCGTGCGTTTCCTCAGGGGTTGAGATCTTCTGCAACGGAGGATCTTCCCTTGAGCACAGAACATTCAGGTCTGCCGCGTGGCATCGACCATGTCGGCGTCACCGTCCCGGACATCAACGCTGCCATCCGTTTTCTCGAAGAAGCGTTTGGCGCCGTTGCTCTCTACCGTAACGTCACCCGTACGGAGCCCCAGCGCGGCCCGCAGACGGAAAAGATCCTTGGCCTGCCCAGCGGCACCATCGTCGTCGAGATGTGCATGATGGCACTGGGACATGGCCCTGGAATCGAACTGTTCGAAATGAATGGCCCGGACCAGCGTGAGGCCGCACGTCCCTGCGACTGGGGCCTCCAGCATTTCGCGGTCTATGTCGATGACATTCACGCGGCCTGCCACCGCTTCAGGGAAGCGGGCGGCACACTCCTGACCGAACCTCAGGGCCAGCCTTCGCTCGAAGCAGCACCGGGCAACATGTTCTGCTATGGCCGCACGCCCTGGGGCATGATCGTGGAACTGGTCTGCACTCCCCATCAGGAACGCTTCAACGATATCGCCCCCATGGACCGCTACCAGCCACCCCTGCGTGCCACCTCGGGTAAAGGATCCGACACATGACCCGTTTCCTGCCTCTCGCCGCAGTCCTTCTGGCTGCAAGTACTTTCGGTACGGCGGGCGCCGCCGATTCGACACCCCCAACGGCCTGGTACTGGCACAACTGGACAGACCATGACGGCATCAGCCACATGACCCGCTGCCCGTTTCATAACTACATCCTGAAGACCATGTCCAAACCTGCCGGACCGCAATGGCAGGACCATCTTCCTGAGGGAAAGGCGCAGATCATCTCCACCGTACAGCCAGCGCACTGGGATGGAAGCTGGCACCCTGACCCGAAAGTACAGTGGATCATCCCGCTGAAAGGGTCCTGGTACGTTACGGCCATGGACGGGAAAAAGGCCGTCATGGGCCCCGGTGATGTGTCCCTTGGTGAAGACCAGATGAGCCGCAGGGACGCAAAGGGGCATATCGGGCACTTCGCGGGCAATGTCGGCGATGGTCCCGTCACCCTGATGGTCATCCAGACTGATGAACAGCCCACTGTGGATCAGCCCTGCCGTTTTCATTAAGCGTCAAAGGCACCTGATGCCTGATCGGAACAAGCCGAATCCGGATCAACCCTCTGGTTTTCAGTATTCCGGGAGACTTGTTACGAGAACGATCGAAAGACCCAGAATCAGCTAATACCGCCAATATTTCGTGAATAATTCGCAAAACGGGGGTTCTGGAATGATTTTCCTAGAATTTCAGCCTCCGCGTGCCAGACAAAGATCCAGTAGAGTCACCATAACAAACCGTGACTAAGTTACGGTACCGGTATCACCACTGACAACCGGAGCATCCGATGCAAGATGAAACTGAAATACAGACGCACACCTGAATTGATGCAGAATATTTAAAAATCAAATACAAATTATTTGTTTACCACAATAACAAAATTACTTTGATTCAATCAAAATATAGACCATGTAATATGTGTATTTTCCATTAATTATTAAACAATAATTATGCGTATGTGTATTTTTTATATTCTATATTTATTTTATATTGCTTGAATTGTCTTGTCACAATTCTCCTGAAGGGCGGTAATGTGACATAAGCGCAACGCCTTTCATGACATGTGACATGCATGTTGCATTCTTGTAGCAAAAGCGTTGCGCACCGTTTCGATTTCCGATGAAAATGTCGCCAGAGATACAAATTTTCCTTGCGACCTTATCGAGAAGGGACAACGGCCGCGATGACCACCTCTGTGCAACATTCTTTGAAAAGACGCACTCCCGCGCCCCGCACAGTTGTCAGGATGTTCCTGATGGCGGGCATTTCTTACAGCGTCCTGCCAAGTGTGGCCGCTCATGCCCAGAGCGCTACGGCAACACATGCAAAACATACGGCCCACAAGGCATCTGCCAAGAAGAAGGCCGCTACGAAGTCCACCACGGCCACGGCGTCCCAGACGGCAAATACCGCAGTGCCTGTCACGGCAACGGCCGCTGCTCCCGCTGCTTCCACGAACAAGCGGGTCGTGAACGATGCCGAGGCATCCTCCGAGGCTGAAAACCTCAAGGTCTCCGAGACGGTGACGGTCACGGGTACGCGTCTGTCACAGACCCGTCTGACAAACGTCATGGCCGGTACTTCACTCAGCGCGGACCAGATCAAGAAGCGCGGCTATACCGATATCGGCATCGCGCTGATGCGTGAAAACCCGGCTTTCGGCGTCGGCGATAACACGCCGATCGGTAGCCAGGGCAGCTTCGGCGCCGGTCAGTCCTTCACCTCCCTGCTCAACCTCGGCAGTAACCGCACCCTCACACTTATCGATGGCATGCGCATGGTGGGGGGCTCAACAGCATCCCTGTACGGCGCCGGTTCGGGCTCGCAGGTGGACATCAGCGCCATTCCGACCTCTCTTCTGAAGGGTGTGGACACCAAGATTGGTGGCGCGGGCGCTGCTTATGGTGCGGACGCCGTTGCAGGTGTGGTCAACTACCAGCTTGATGATCACTTCACCGGCGTAGACTTCAATGCTCAGGGCAACTGGAGCCAGAAGCTTGACGCGCCCGGCGAAAAGATCACCTTCAAGGTCGGTCATGACTTCGATCACGGCAAGGGCGGAATGGTCTTTGACGTCGAGTACCGCAATCAGGGCGGCATGCTTGACAACGACCGGATTAATCTGACCGGCCGCAATGCGACTACCTATGTACAAGGGCCTGCCGGAACAAGCTCGCCCTATCTGTATAATTTTGCAAAGAACGCGAGAAATGTTCTCGCTACCGTCACGGGTGTCCCCCAGTTAAACGGTGATGATGTTCCCGTATATAATGGAAAAATCTACAGCGGCATTACAAATGCTGCCGGGAATCCATTGATGTTCAGCGGAAATGGACAGTCACTTGTTCCACTGACGTGGGACAGCACAACGTCATCCCGGAAGCCGTTTAATGTTGTTGGCGGCAATGCAACTGCACTTCAGGATTATGGTCAGCTTTATACGCCGACCAATAAACTCAACCTGACGCTGCTCGGCCATTACGACATTACCGATCACATCCATGCGACGTGGCAGGGCTGGTATGCTCGGGGCACAGCAGCCAGTGAAGTCGGCCAGGGCACCTGGACCACGCCATGGTTTAATGAACCATTGACGATGGAGAACTATCATAACGATGGCGCAGTCAACGGTGCCTATACCCTCAGCACCAACAACCCGTTCCTGACGGCGGCTGAACGCACGACCATCAAGAATGCGCTTGCCGCCAATGGACTGCCCACCGACACTTTCTACATGTCGCGCCTGAATCAGGACCTCGACGGCGGCATGTTCCAGACGACGATGCAGATGTTCCGCTTCCAGGGCGGCCTGAATGGTGACTTTGATGCCGTGGGCCGTCATTTCAACTGGAAAGTCCAGGGCGAATACAGCCGCTACATGAATGATACATGGCAGCCGTCTATCGTCGCGCAGAACCTGATCAATGCGCTTGACGCAACGACAGATGCCAGCGGCAACATTGTCTGTGCGCCCGGTTACACCAGTGCACCCGTCAAGACCCGTAGTTCCACCTGCGCAGCCTTCAATCCGTTTGGTACGGGCCAGTCCACGCCTGCGGCGGTGAATTACATTACGGCTGACGCCCATCAGAAGAACACCAACGCACAGCGCGACATCCAGGGCGAAATCTCCAGCACGGTCATGCGTCTTCCCGCTGGCGACGTGAAGTGGGATATCGGTTACGAGCATCGCCGCGAAGGCTATCGTTTCAACCCCGGTGCGTTCTCCCGCGGCTGGGAACAGGAAGATGGTTCATACCTGCAGTACGGCAACTCGACGTCGCTCCCGCCGACGGGTGGTGCGTATCACACGCATGAAGCCTTCGGCGAACTTGATGTTCCGCTGATTTCGCCGAGCATGCATGTTCCGGGCGCCTACAGCCTGTCTGCCACCGCGAACGGCCGTTACATCAACAACAGCATGACCGGTGGTTACTGGACGTACATGTTCGGTGGCGCATGGTGGCCGACGCAGGACTTCGGTTTAAGCGGAAACTATGCCCGTTCGGTCCGTAACCCGTCCGTGACCGAACTGTTCGCGCCGCAGAGCACGGACTATGAAAGTGGAACTGATCCTTGCGCAACAGGGCTTAATTCCGGTCCCAACCCCGCTCTACGTGCTGCGAACTGTGCAAAAGCTGGTATTCCGAGCTCTTTTGTCTCCAATTTTGAAAGTGGCAGCATCACCGGAACTGCGGGCGGAAATAACAAGCTCCAGAACGAAGTTTCAACGAGCTACACCGGATCGCTGGAAATTCGGCCTCGCTTCATCCGTGGCTTTGACTTTACGGGCTCTTTCGTAGACGTGAAGATCAACAATGCAATCACCTATCTGGGTGCTGAAGATGTCATGGACGCGTGCTATGATTCATCGTCCTATGGACCCAGCAATCCTTACTGCCAGGCATTCCACCGCGGGTCTAACCATCAGCTCGATGACTATCAGGTCGGCTATTACAACATCGCCAGCTATGAGACACAGGCACTTCAGGCTCATCTCGAGTACAATACGCCGCTTACCCGTGTTGGCCTCCCGTCGTCCGCCGGTTCTATTGGCCTGACTGGTACCTACGTGCACTACCTGAAGAGCCAGCAGTCCTATCTGAACAACACCTATCTGCTGTCTGGAACGACGAGCGCTCCGAACGACAACTTCACGCTGAATGCCAACTATATCCGTGGCCCGCTCTCGGTTCAGTGGCAGACGCTCTGGTATGGTCCGACGAAGTACGCCGTTCAGGTTCCTGCGACCCAGTACTTTGCCAACAACCGTCCGTCCTTTGCCATGTTCAACCTGACGGTCGGCTATGACATCACCAGGAACTTCAGCGCCAGCTTCATGGTGAACAACATCACCAATGCGCTGCCAAAGTATCCCGGTACCGTCAGCCTGAATCGCTACTACGATGCGATCATCGGCCGTTCGTTCCAGATGAACCTCGGCGTTCATTTCTGATCCTTCGATCAGACGGAACACTGGAAAAGAGGGGCTTCGGCCCCTCTTTTTTTGTCTGTAGTCCAATAAAAAAGCACAAAAAAACGGGGCGGATTTTCATCCGCCCCGTTTCCGGTTTCACATGAGGGAAAGGTTCAGCCCGTCTCTTTGGGGGTATGCTTGACCTTGATATTGTAGCCCTTGAGCATTCCGTACCAGTACAGACGGGGGAAGACTTCCGTCTTGAGGAACCAGGCGAAGCGGCTGGGCTTGCGCTGGTCATACGGAAAGCTCGGCGCGACCTTGCCGCCATACAGGAACTCAGCCAGCACGACCTTGCCATAGGACACCGTCAGCGGGCAGGCGCCGTAACCGTCATAGCTACCCATCTGCGGGCGACCATCGAGCGAGGCGAGCAGATTTTCCACAACAACCGGGGCCTGTTCGCGGGCCGCAGCAGCCGTTTTGGCGTTGCTGGTGCCTAGAACATCCCCAGCGCCGAAGATGTTGTCGTAGGTCTTGTGACGCAGGACGGTCGGATCGACGTCCAGCCAGCCGGCGTCGTTGGCGAGCGGGCTTTTCTTGACGAAATCCGGAGCGCTCTGCGGCGGCACGACATGCAGCATGTCGAACTGGCGCACGACGGTCTGGTCCGTTCCGACGATCTGGAACGTGGCCTCGCGCTTTTCGCCGTCCACCTTGATCAGGTTTTCCTTCATGTGAAGGTTCACGCCATAATAGTCGATCTGGCGCTGGAGCGAGGGCACGAAATAGGACACACCGAACAGCGCATTCCCGGCCAGCGAAAAATCGACCTCCGTGCGATGCAGCGAGCCTTCACGGCGCCAGTGATCGCAGGCCAGATAGACGATCTTCTGCGGCGCGCCAGCGCATTTGATGGGCATGGGCGGCTGTGTGAACAGGGCCTTGCCACCATCGAGATGCCGGATGCATTCCCACGTATAGGCGGCCGTCTCGCGCGAATAGTTGGACGTCACGCCATTGCGGCCGAGCGTCTCGGGCAGACCTTCGATCTTGTCCCAGTCCAGCTGAAGGCCGGGGCAGACGACCAGACGGCGATATTCGACGACACGGCCGCTTTTCAGTGTCACGGTATTGGCCTCGGGCTGAAAGCTTTCGACGCTGTCCCGCAGCCAGGTGACATTGCGCGGGATGAGGCCGCCTTCCTGTCGCAGCGTTTCGGGCAGTGTCATCACGCCAGCCCCGACGAGAGTCCAGCCAGGCTGATAGGCATGGGTCGTAGAAGGTTCGATAATGGCGATCGACAGGTTGGCGCGCTCGCGCCTGAGCTGTGCTGCTATGGTGATGCCGGCGGCACCACCGCCGACGATGACGACTGAGAAGCGATCCTGCTGGGTCGGGTCTGCCATGTTCGGTTACTCCAACGTCATTGTGTGACGGAAAGAGTCTAGTCCAGAAGGGCGAGTCTTTCCGTCAGAAGGGAATAGAAGGCATCTGAATCAACGTCGTTGATCCATAACGCGTTCGGAACGCGATCGGTTACTTTCCACAGGTCCACGACACTCTGACCGATGCACAGCGGCGCGTCGACCTCGATTTCCACATTGCAGTCCCGCCCCGAGAACAGCTCCGGCCACAGGAACCAGCCGATGGTGAGCGGATCGTGCAGGGCACCGCCCTGCCAGCCATATTTCTGCTTTTCAAACCGGTCTTCCGCCCCCAGCATCCGCACCACCATGTCCGTCACCGGCGAGCCGACCGCAGCGATCGGCGCCAGACGGGCCGGAGTGGCAATGGCGCGATGCGTCACATCCAGCGGCAGGAGCGTGATGGGTACGCCGGAGCGCATGACGATCCGGGCGGCGTGCGGGTCCACGAAGAAATTGAACTCGGCGGTCGGCGTGATGTTGCCGCCTTCACGCTGGGCGCCCCCCATGGCCACCACGCGACTGATGCGCGAAGCGATATCCGGCGCATGGGTCAGGGCAAGAGCGAGGTTCGTCATCGGGCCGAGACAGACGAGCGTGATGCTCCCTTCCGGCTCACGGCGCAGGAGATCCACCAGCCAGGTCGCGGCATCAATCCCCTGCGGACGCAGGATCGGCTCGGGAAGATCGGCGCCCCCCATTCCGGTTTCGCCGTGAACATGCTCGGCACTGATGGGCGCGCGATGCAGCGGCCGGGCCGCGCCAGCGAAAACGGGAATGTCCGTGCGGCCGGCCAGTTCGAGCAGCGCGCAGGCATTCCGCGTCGTCAGGGCGACGGGAACGTTGCCGGCGACGGTCGTAATGGCCTCGACCGTCAGTTCCGGCGAGGCCAGCGCCAGCAGGATGGCAACCGCATCATCCTGACCCGGATCGGTGTCGATAACGATGCGGCGGGATGCGATCGGTGTGGAGCCGGCCTGTGTCATCATGCTTCTTCTTCGGAATCCTTGATCCAGACTTCAACCGGTCCTGTGACCTTGATCGTCATGGGGCGGCCACGACGGTCCATGGACTTGCCAACAGCCAGACGCACCCAGCCCTCGCTGATGCAGTATTCTTCGACGGTGGTGCGCTCTTCACCCTTGAAACGGACACCGATACCGCGCGAGAGCAGCTCTTCGTTGTAATACGGGCTGTCCGGGCTGGCGGAGAGACGATCGGGAATGGTGTCGGTCATGGCAGGGCTATCCTCGTTGTATCAGATCCGGTCCTGTCGGAGCGGCTCGTCAGAGGTTTCCTCTGTAGCGCCGGATGGGCGGCTCTCCAAGTGCAGGTCCCTACCCGATGCAGAGCACGACAGCGTGGGGGCGCTCCCACAGCACGTTGAGCACTGCTATGAGAGACGCTTCCCGTCGGAGACAGACCTCTCATGCCGTACCGTTCTTTTCGCCGCAAACCGGAGCGCAGCCTCCCGGGGCTGAGTGCCCTGGCGTTCCTTCTGATGCTGCTGACGGCAGGCATCTCCCTGTCCGGCTGCGCCTCGGAGGACGATGGCGACAACTGGTCCGTCAGCGCCCCTGTCTCGGCGGGGCAGGCCATCCGCCTGGATTCCGTGCCGTCCCATGAACCGGCCTCGGTCTATCGCCTGACCTATCGCAGCACGGATGCGCGCAATCCGCAGCAGCTCGTCCGTGTTTCCGCGCAGGTGCTGGTTCCACGCGGTCGCGCACCTGCGGGTGGCTGGCCCGTTCTGGCCTGGGCGCACGGGGAAAGCGGGCTGCACCTGACCTGTGCCCCTTCGGTTATGGGGATCGGCACCGTACAGGCGCATTTCTATGACGGCTGGCTGCGTCAGGGTTTTGCGATCGTGGCGACCGACTATCCCGGCATGGGAGAGCCCGGCGCGCCGCTCCTGCTGAATGCGCGTTCGGAAGGAATGAGCGTTCTCGATGCCGTCCGGGCGGCCCGGGAACGCCTGCCGGACCTGTCCGAAACCGTGGTGCTGAACGGCCATGCGCAGGGCGGGCAGGCCGTTCTGGCCGCTGCCGCAATGGCCTCGACCTATGCGCCGCATCTGCGGATTCTGGGGACGATCGCCGCCGCTCCGCCCTATCTCGACGAGCAGACGGCGCACGAGCTTCTGCATCCCGCCAGTCCGCACAGCTTCTCGCCTGCCGTGCCGGAACTGCTGACGCTGGGACAGTCACTGGTTGAAGCCGAGCCGTCAACCGACATCAACGAGGCCTTCACGCCACGGGGACAGCGTCTTCTGCATGAGGCAGGATCCATGTGTGCATCGGATTTTTTTCCGATCGCCAAACGCTCCGGCCTGACGCCCGCGACCCTGCTCGCTCCTGATGCCGACCGGGTGCTGGCGCCTGTGTTCGACTGGGCAAAATATCCCGGCTTCTCCCTGCCCTCGCCCGTGCTCATCGAATCCGGCGCACAGGATCTGCATACGTCCACCAGCCAGCAGAAGCGTCTCGTTGCCCGCCTCTGCGCCGCCGGAACCCCCGTGACACATCGCATCCATGATGCCAGCCACAACGGAACGCTGGCCGCCATGACATCGGAAGCCCACAGTTTCGCAGGGCAACTTCTTCAGGGCACAAAACCCCGGTCGGACTGTAACTCTCCGGACTGAAACCAGCGGAAGGAGATGTTTTCGCCCCACCAGGGGTCGCATCCCGGAAACACTCTGTTAGACTCTGCCCCATGAATATCCTGATTACAGGGGCCGCATCCGGCATCGGACGCGGTCTTGCCCTGAAGCTGGCCCGTCCGGGCGTTTCCCTGCAACTCTGCGACCACGCGACAGAGGGCCTGATGGAAACAGCCCGGCGATGTGACGAACAGGGCGCCCGTTCCGTCCCGGTCGTTCTGGACACCCGCAACCGTCAGGGAATGGCAGACTGGGTCGCGGGGGCGGCAGGGGGCCGGCTGGACATGGCGTTCCTCTGCGCAGGTATCACGGGCGGCCTGCCTCCCGAGGCCGACGACGGTCTGGTGCTGGAGCGCGAAGAGCGTGTGTGGGAAATGCTGGACACCAATCTGACTGGAACGCTCAACACGTTCTTTCCCGTCGTGGCAGCCATGCGCAGGCAGATACGGAACGGCGAGAACCTGCGGGGCCGGATCTGTGTCATGGCCTCCATCGCGGGGTTTGTGTGCTACGCGGGAACACCGTCTTATTCTGCGTCCAAGGCCGCACTGGACCGGTTCGTCGTGGCCAATGCCGCCCGTCTGGAGCGTTTCGGCATCAGCCTGACCAGCGTGTGCTGCGGGTTCGTCGATACCCCCATGGTGAAGCAGAACCGTTTCCCCATGCTGGGGCTCGTCTCCACGGAGGAGGCCGTACGCCGGATCCTGCGTGGTACGCTGCGTCAGAGCCGGCGGGTGATCTTTCCGGCCTGGCTGGTCATGGGATCGCGCCTGATGGACCTGCTGCCGCCGCGTCTGGCAGAACGGTATTATGTGACACAGCCTTCCGCGCAGCCGGCGGGAATGCCGGATTTCTGACTCTCTACATGGCGGACATCTGACATTTTGTGTCCTATCAGTAATGACCCGAAGCGCGGTTTTGTGGATAAACTGGCCACATGAATTTCTGCCGCCTGTTCATAGACCGCCCGGTCGCGACGACACTGATGTCCATTGCCATCTTCATGGCGGGGTTCATCTGCTATCCGCTCCTGCCTGTCGCGACGATGCCGGACATGACCACGACCGCCATCATGGTCGTGGCCTCCCAGCCGGGCGCGGACCCGCAGCAGATGGCGACATCCGTGACCACCCCGCTGGAACGCAGGCTGGGGTCCATCGCCGATCTGGAAAGTATCGAATCCGACACCGGCGCCGGACAGGCCCGCATCTTCCTCGAGTTCTCGTCATCACGGAACATCGATGGCGCCCTGCGGGACACACAGGCGGCTTTGCGCGCAGCGAGAGCCGACCTGCCGACCGGGACGATGGACGCCGATCCACAGGCCTTCAAGATGGATGGAGGCGGCTTTCCGGTCTATCTGATGAGCCTGACCGGCGACCAGAAAACCCAGGCCGAACTCTATGATATCGCCAATATCCGCATCAAACCGCTTCTGGCGGAGGTCAAAGGCGTAGGGCGTGTGGAAGTCGTGGGGTCGGCCAACCCCGCCGTGCGCGTCGAACTCAATCCCGGACCTCTCTACAAATGGGGCATCGGCCTGGAGGACGTACGAACCGCCCTGGCTTCGGCCAATGCCTTCACGCCCAAGGGCTTCATCGACAGCCACGGGCAGCGCATGATGCTGTCCACCAATGATCAGGCCATCAATGCGGCCCAGTACCGCGACCTGATCGTCGGGTATCGCAACAATTTCTACCCCGTCCGGCTGAGCGACATCGCCACCATCACCGACAGCGTTCAGGACGTCTACCAGACCAGCTACATTAACGGACACCGCGCCGTCACCCTTGTCGTGACCGCCCAGCCGCATGCCAATACCGTGGCCATCGTGGATGGCATCAACGCCAACCTGACCCATCTGCGCGATGCGCTGCCGGCGGACGTCAATCTCGTCGTGGGTCTCGACACATCCCGCTCCATCCGGGCGTCCCTGGCGGATGCGCGACTGACACTCATCCTGTCCGTCGTGCTGGTCGTGCTCGTGATCCTGCTGTTCTTCCGCAAGATGATCACGACGCTCATTCCGGCCGTGACGGTCCCCATCGCCCTGTCCGGCACGCTGGCGGCCATGGCGGCGTTCAACTTCACGCTCGACGTCCTGTCGCTCATGTCGCTGACCATCGCGGTCGGTTTCGTCGTCGATGATGCCATCGTCGTGCTGGAAAACATCGCGCGACACATGGAGGAGGGAAAAGACCGCTACGAGGCCAGTCTGATCGGCGCTTCGGAAATCGGCTTCACGGTCCTGTCCATCAGCGCCTCGCTGGTTGCGGTGTTCATCCCGCTGCTGTTCCTGCCCGGGGGCGCGGGCTCGATCATGTTCGAGTTCTGCATGACGATGATCTCCGCCATCGTCATCTCGATGTGGCTCTCCCTGACGCTGACGCCGATGATGTGCGCACGCCTGCTGGAAATCGACCATGGCGACCATCCCCGAAAAGGCGTGTTCGGCCACATCGCCTTCATTACGGAAACCTCGCTGGACTGGACGCTGAAGCAGTATGGCCGCTCCATGCACTGGTGCCTGCGTCATCCCGTCCTGATGGGGCTGACCCTTCCGCTCAGCTTCGTGGTGCTGGTGGGTTCCGTCGTGCTGATGCCCAAGGAGTTCATTCCGTCGCAGGACATGTCGCTGCTGGCCGGGCGCATCAAGGGTGACGCCACGATGTCGTTCCAGGAAATCGACAGGCGCCTGCGGGAAGTGGGGGCCGTGGCCCAGACGGACCCGGATGTCACATCCACCACCATTTTCAGCGACGACAAGAACAGCGGCGAGCTCTACCTCCATCTGAAGGAAAAGGACCAGCGCGCCTCGGCCGAGGTCATTCTGGACCGGATCCGCAAGCGCCTGCCGGACGAACCGGGCGCGGATGTCTCGTTCTGGAGCGTCGGCGGCAGCAGTCAGGGGGGCAACAGCTCCAAGAATACCGGCGCCTACCGTTATGTCCTGCGCGGCGACAATGTCTCCGACCTGTTCGGCTATGTCCCCACCCTTCTGGGTGCCCTGCGGGCATCGGGTAAGCTGGTCAATGTCTCCTCCACCACCGAAGGGCAGTCCGTCGCGGCCTACATCACCGTCGATCGCGATACGGAAGCCCGTTATGGCGTAACGCCGCAGCTCATCCAGAACGTGCTGTATGATTCATACGGCCAGGCCATTGCGTCCACGATCCATCTGCCCACCACCGAGCACCGCGTGGTCATGGTGCTGGCCCCGCAGTACCGCATGGATCCCGAAACACTGAGGCAGGTCTGGATTTCCACCTCCGCGGGTACGGCGGCGGGTGGTGTGGCCTCCAACCTGATCCGCGCCCGCAGCGCCGCCAGTACTTCGGCGAACAGCTTCACGTCCCTCGCCACAGCCTCCATCCAGAACTCGCTGGCCAACCAGATTTCCGGCAACACATCGAGCGGTGCCGCCGTCTCATCCTCGACCGAGACCATGATCCCGCTGATCAATGTCGCCTCCCTCCTGTGGAAGCCGCAGCCGCTCGATATCACCCATCGCGGCAACTACTATTCCGCCAATATCTCGTTCGATCTGGCGACGGGCGTGAGCTACAATGACGCGGTCGAGCTGATCAAGCAGACCATGCAGGCAACGCATGCGCCGGACGGTGTTCTGGGCGACTTTACGGGAACGGCCGGCGATACCCGCAAGCTCATGATCAACGGCGGACTGGCATTCCTCGCCGCAATCGCCGTGATGTATATCGTGCTGGGTATTCTCTACGAGAGCCTGATCCATCCCATCACGATCCTCTCTACCCTCCCCTCCGCCGGTATCGGCGCGGTTCTTGGACTGTGGATTGCGGGAGAGTCCTTCAGCATCATTGCCATGATCGGCATCATCCTGCTGACGGGCATCGTCAAGAAGAACGCCATCCTGGTCATCGACTTTGCCATCCATGCCGAACGTGTCGAGAAGCTTTCTCCGAAGGATGCCATCTTCAAGGCGTCCATCACCCGCTTCCGCCCCATCCTGATGACTTCCCTTGCCGCTGCTCTGGGCGCGGTGCCGCTCATCATCAGCAATGGTTACGGGGCGGAAATGCGCCGTCCACTGGGTGTTTCCATTCTCGGCGGCATGATCGTCAGCCAGCTTCTGACCCTTTACACCACGCCAATCGTCTATCTTTGGATGGATGCCATCGGAGCAGGAACGAAACGTCTGTGCCACCGGCTGCTGGGCCTTCTGCGCCGCCACAACAACGCTGCTCCCTCCGCCAGACAGATCTGAACCCGGACGATAAACGCCTCATGACCTTTTCCCGTCGCCTTGCCCTGCTGGCTGGCCTGTTCCCGATGACGGCACTTGCCGCTCCCGTCCAGCTTTACACACATCTTGCCCTCTCTCCCGACGGAACACGGCTCCTCTCGCTGGAGCATCCCGCCGGACAGCCGGGACAGACCGTCACGTCCCAGCCCGTATTGTATGCGCTTCCCTCGGGCGCCCGCAGTTCCCTCCCGCTGTGTCATGGCTGCGTGGCCGGTTCCTTTACCTGGAGGCGGGACGGGCAGGCGATGGCCTATGTCCTGAAAGATCCGTCCGCAAAGACGCTCTCGGTCTGGCAGGCTGACCGGGACGGCCATCATGCCGTGCAGGTCCTGACCTTTACAGGCACGCTTCAGTCCCTGTCCTACGGGCCGGACGGCCAGCTTGGCGTTCTGGCGATCGAGAACGCCCATCGTCAGCCCGGCGCTCTCGAAGCAGGAGCCCCGCCGTCCGGAGAAATCAATACACAGGTGGACGAACAGCGGATTGCCACGATCGAGAACGGCCGACTGAACTGGCAGTCTCCCGCGGATCTGTACGTCTACGAATATGACTGGCGTCCGGATGGACAGGGCTTTGTCGCCACGGCCGCTCCGGGCAACGGTGACGATCACTGGTGGATTGCAAAGCTCCATGCCTTTGCAAAGGGCTCTGATACCGTTCTGTACACGCCGCCCCAGCAACAGCAGCTTAACCTTCCCCGCATCTCCCCGGATGGAAAGCAGGTGTCCTTCATTGGCGGCCTGATGAGCGATTACGGAGCGATTGGCGGGGATGCCTACAGTCTGGACCTGACGAAGCGCGGTGCCCGGCCGGTCAATCTGACGCCGGGGCTGAAAGCTACCGTGACCGACCTGTCCTGGAACTGCGGTCCGGGGCTGATCGCCGCAGGGCTCAAGGGAGACCGGAGCGCGATCTGGTCCCTGCAGGGTGGCCTGAGATCGCTCTGGGAAGACCCGACACTGATCTCGGATGGCCGGTCCGAACCCAGCCTGGCCTGCGCGGGAGGGCATACCGCCATTGTCCGGCAGAGTTTTGAAAAAGCTCCTGAAATCGCCGCGGGCCCCATCGCGCTGTGGAAACCCGTGAACCGGGACAATGCCACGCAACCGCCACATCTCAGGGCCCGCAGCCTGACCTGGAAAAGCGATGGTTATGCCGTGCAGGGGTGGCTGCTGGAACCGCTGACGCGCAAAGCCGGCATGGAGCAGAACGGCAAGGTGCCGATGATCGTGTATGTTCATGGCGGTCCATCCAGTGCGTCAGGCCCGCGCTATCTGCATGATCACGGGCGCATGGAAATGGCGCTGCTGGATGCGGGGTATGACGTGTTCATGCCCAATCCGCGGGGCAGTTTCGGACAGGGCGAGACGTTCACCGCCGCGAACCGCCGGGATTTCGGGCACGGGGATCTGCGCGATATCCTCCGTGGGATTGATGCCGTCGAAAAGACGGCTCCGGTCGATGACCGTCGTCTCGGGCTGACCGGATTTTCCTATGGCGGCTACATGACGATGTGGAGCGTCACCCAGACCGACCGCTTTCGTGCGGCTGTGGCCGGAGCGGGAATTGCGAACTGGCTGTCCTATTATGGCGAAAACAGCATCGATAGCTGGATGCTGCCCTTTTTCGGAAAATCCGTTTACGACGATCCGGACATCTACGCCCATTCCTCGCCCATTCTCTATATCCGGCAGGTCCACACTCCGACGTTCATTTTTGTCGGGTCCGCGGATGAAGAGTGCCCCATGCCCCAGAGTCAGGAGTTCTTCCATGCGCTCCAGACGCTGCATGTGCCGAGTTCACTCGTCATCTATCCGGGACAGGGCCACGGCATGAGAAATCCACAGGCCTGGGACGATGCCGTACAGCGCACCATCCACTGGTTCGACCATTACCTCATGAAATAAGGTCGGCTGGCCGAACCGGGCTCCCATGTTCCGCAACGTCAGAGCGTGGGAAGTGCCGTTGTCTGCTGGTGGGTCCGGTTATCGGCAGAGAGAGGCATGATGCCGGGGATGACTTCCACTTCCGTCCGGTCCACCACACGTCCCGTCAGGACCATGTGGCTGCTGGCATTGTAAACATGCACGGTGTCGCCCTTCCCGCCCGTTTCCAGCACAGTGCCTGAAACAGTCAGATGAAGGCTCGGACCGGAGAACGTCGCCACCACCGGTGATCCGCGATGCACAAGCTGGGGGTGGGCCAGTTCGGACACACTGAGAACCTGACCTGCCGCGAGCACGCCGCGCGCTTCCAGACCGACAGCATCCTCAGGTGCCTGAAGGGCGTCATCCGGAATCAGGCCGACCCGCACAAACGTCATGGTGACGTCTTCCGGAAGAATAGGCTGTCCCGTTCGCATGGCATGACGCAGGGTTACCGCACGTACTTCCATGGTCGCCGTTCCGCTCACATTGAAAGCCGTTCCCTGTCCACCTTTGGCAGAGGGGACTTCAAGCCGTGCGGTAAAATGTTCGCTGCCATGCGGGGGACGATCGATATGCAGGATGGTCGGAGCACCCTGATCCGCAACCGGAACCGGCACAGGCTTGAACCCTGTCAGGGCCACTTCCACCCGCGCCTCCGACGGCAGTTCCAGCCCTTCCCGGACGACAGGAAGAACATCATCCACCGTGATCATGCGCGCCGTATGCGTCACGGTCGTGGACACCAGTGGTGAGGCGTCGGGCCAATCCACGCCGAACTGTGCTGCGATCGCTGTCAGTTGCGGGCCACCCACCACATAACTTGCGCCCAGGGCCGGAGCGTCGCCGATATCGGTATCCTGTCCCTTTCCCAGATCGGCGAACAGATCGGACAGGCGCACGCGCGGATGATCGACATTGACGTTTGTCCGCAGTGTCGCGGCCGAAGCGGATGACAGAACACCGCACCCTGCCAGCAGCAGCATGCCACCTGTCAGCAGGATACGGTTCATGCTCAGTTCCCGCCCAGATTGGTGACGGTCTTCATCATGTCGTCAGAGGCGGTAATGACCTTGCTGTTCATCTCATAGGCGCGCTGGGCCGTGATGAGGTCGGTGATTTCCGTCACGACATTGACGTTCGAGTTCTCGACATAGCCCTGCATGATGCTGCCGTAACCTACGGCTTCGGGGTTGCCCATCATGGCGTCGCCGGATGCCGTCGTCTGGGTGAACAGGTTCTGTCCCATTGCGGCCAGACCATTCTCGTTGGTGAAGATGCCGAGCTGAAGCTGTCCGACAAGCGTCGTGTTGTTCTGTCCGGCGATCTGCACGCTGACCTGACCGGACTGATCGACGGAGATGCTCTGCGCATTGTTGGGGATCGTGATCGTCGGGCTGATGAGATAGCCGTCCGCCGTCACGAGCGAGCCGTTATTGTCCATCGAAAACGTGCCGTCGCGGGTATAGGCGAGCTGCCCGGACGGAAGCTGGACCTGAAAGTAGCCCCGTCCCTGCACGGCCAGATCCAGGGAATTGCTGGTCTGTTCAAGGCTGCCCTGATCGTTGATGCGGTAAATGGCGGCTGTCTTCACACCCAGGCCAACCTGCGCACCGGCGGGAATGGTCGTGCCCGTATCGGACGAACTGGCACCCACGCGGCGGATATTCTGGTAGATCAGGTCCTGAAACTCGGCGCGGGAGCGTTTGTAGCCCGTCGTGCTCATGTTCGCGATGTTGTTGGAAATGGTTTCGACGTTGGTCTGCTGGGCCTGCATGCCCGTTCCGGCGATGTCGAGTGCGCGCATGGAGAGTTATCCTTAGTCCCGTGAGGGTCAGTAATCAGGCCGAGACCTGAACAATCTTGTCGATGGCGTTCTTCTGGCGCGACGCTTCCGCATCGACGAACTGCGCCATGAATTCGAAATTCCGCTGGATTTCCATCATCTTGGTGACTTCGGTCATCATCTGGACGTTGCTGCCCTCCACCATGCCCTGCACGATATTGGGGCGCTCGACGGCGGTGGTCGGCTGCTCCGTGCGCAGAAGCCTGCTGCCCTCCGCCTGGAGCTTGTTGTCGTCCTGCGCCGTCACGATTCCGATCTGGCCCTGCTCGCCGGTTTCGGTCGAAATTACGCCGTCTGCGGAAATGGTGATGCGGTGGTCGGTCTGGGGCAGTTCGATCGGCTGGCCGTCACGGTCCAGCAGGGCATTTCCGTTTTCATCGACAATGGCGCCGTCCTGCTGTTCCTCGAAACGTCCTGCCCGTGTCAGGCGGACGCCATTGGCGGTGCGGACCTGAAAATAACCTTCGCCCCCCAGAGCAAGATCAAGGGGATTGCCGGTCGCCTGCATGTCACCCTGCTGGAAGTCCCGGTACGTCGCACGGTCCTGCGTATAGGATTCCGTATCCGCGCCTTCGGCCTGCTTCGAGCCGTGCTGGTGGGAGAGGAAATCACTGAAAAGGACATTTTCGCGTTTGTAGCCCACGGTCGAAGCATTCGACATATTGGCCGCGACCACGGACATGGCACGCTGCTGGGCATCCATGCGCGAAAGCGCGATATAGGTACTGTTCTCCATGGGCTTTACAGGCTCCGGTCAATCCCGATTTCGGAGCACAGCCTAACGGCAGAAAGCTTTCCCAATCGTTAAACGAACAGGGTTATCCCGACTCGCCGTGACGATATGGTGAAAGAGTCATCAGTTCCGCCGCCTCCGCCTGCATGGCAGTCCGTTCCTCTTCCACAAAGGCGGCCACAGCCTGCCGCAGACCCGGATCGAGAATGGCGTGAGCGGAATGGGTGAAGGTCGGGAGATAGCCGCGCTGGATCTTGTGTTCACCCTGAGCACCTGCTTCGACGCGGGACAGGCCATGCTCGATGGCGAAATCGATCGCACGGTAGTAGCACAGCTCGAAATGAAGGAAGGGCCAGTCGCCCTCACAGCCCCAGTTCCGGCCGAACAGCGCGTCCGTCCCCATGAGGTTCAAAGCACCCGCAACGGCTTTACCCTCATGATGGGCCATCATCAGGACCACACGATCCCCGAGACGTTCGGACAGCATGGGAAAGAAGCGCTCCGTCAGATAGGCGCTCCCCCATTTCCGGTCGATCGTGGACTGGTAGAACCAGTAGAACGCCTTCCAGTCTTCCGGAGTGATCTGGTCTCCACGCAGTGTGCTGAAGGTCAGACCACAGGACTGTGCGGCACTGCGTTCCTTGCGGATGGATTTGCGCTTGCGGGACGACAGGGCGACCAGAAAATCATCGAACGTGGCGTAACCGTTGTTCTGCCAGTGATACTGAATGCCCGTACGCGGCAGATAACCCGCTTCGGTAAAGGCCTCCATCGAAGCAGCATCGCAGAAATTGGCGTGCAGGGAGGACAGACCGAGCTGGGCCGTGGCCTGAATGAGCGCGGACGCCAGTGCCTCCGCCACGCCTTTCGGATCTGGAAGGTCAGGACGCAGCAGCAGCCTTGGCCCGGGAACCGGCGAGAACGGAACGGCGCAGACGAATTTCGGATAGTAGCGACCGCCGGCAGCCTCATAGGCCCGGGCCCAGCTCTGGTCGAACACATACTCGCCCCAGGAATGGGATTTTCCGTAAAGCGGGGCGAGGGCTGCGATTGTTCCGTCCGGCGCGCGCAGTGCGGCATGACGCACGAGCCAGCCCGAGCGGTCCGCAACGGAACCGCTGTCTTCAAGGGCGGACAGGAAGCCGAAAGAGACGAACGGATTGTCCCCTCCCGCGCAGGTGTCCCAGGCCTCGGCCCCGATCTCGTGGATCGAGGCATGAAGGCTCAGGCTCCAGTCAGGCGAAGGGACGGTATCCGTTTCTCCCACGCAGTCTCTCCCATCCGGAGTGTTCAGGCGATTTCGAACAGGGCCTCGACCTCGACCGGGGCGTTCACGGGCAGACTCGGCACACCGATGGTGGAGCGGGCATGGCGGCCGGCATCACCAAAAACCTCGACAGCCAGATCGGACGCGCCGTTCATGACGGTGGCCTGATCGGTGAACTCGGGCGTGCAGGCGATGAAGCCGCCCAGACGGACAACGCGCGTGATGCGGGAAAGATCACCGTCCAGTGCCGCTTTGGCCTGGGCCAGCACATTGATCAGGCAGGCGCGGGCACAGGCCACACCAGCATGGACCGAAACCTCGTCCCCGAGCTTGCCGGTGATGAGCAGTTTGCCATCCACCAGCGGGAGCTGGCCGGACACGATGAGCTGGTTTCCGGTGCGGACGGTCGTGACGTAATTCGCAACTGGAGCGGCTGCGACCGGCAGGGTGATGTCGAGGTCGGCAAGGCGGGATTCGGGGGTCGCAGTCATGGCAGGTCTCCGGTTGGGGCGCCCGTGTGGGCATCTGATGGGGTCGTATGTTGAAACGGGAACGGCGTCCTGCCAAGGGCCAAGCCGGGAATGGCGTCAGGTGGGGAGACTCTCCTCACCTGCAAGGCTCCGGCGGCTACGTTCAAGTTCCTCGGCATAGCGGCGCAGGGCGTGCTGTTCGGTCAGGGTTCCGATCACCTGACGGGACTGCTGGTCCTCGACCACGACCAAGGCATCGGCCTCGGCCTTTTCGAACAGTTCGATCGCCTCACGGATGTTCATGAGCGGGGTGAGCATGGCGTTGCGGAACAGGGCCAGCGTCCCGACCGGCATCTGCGCGGCGGGCACGGCATGCAGGTCCGCCAGATGGACGATGCCATCATAATGCCCGTCGCTGTCGAGAAGAACGATCCGCTGGGCCGAGCCGAGCGGGAACAGGATCTGCGCGCGGTTGAGAGGCGTGTCCGCCGGAAGGGTGCGGACCTGCCCGCGCATCATGCGCCGGACATTCAGCGACCTCATCCAGCCGATATCAACGGCGGAGCGGATCGACTCGCCCCGAAGATGGAAGCGCCATGTTGCGAAACTGTAGCCGAACAGGCGACGCACGGTGAGCAGGGACAGAACCGCGGCCACCAGCGTAGCACCACTCATGGAAACGCTGCCGGTCAGTTCCAGCATCAGGCAGACCATGGTCATGGGAGAGCCGATGACGGCCACCGCCATGGCACTCATGCCGACCAGTGCACAGGCCGTGACGGAATCCGGTGCAACACCCAGCGGCTCCAGCAATGTGCCGTAGATCGTCCCCGCGAGTGAGCCAAGATAGAGCGAGGCGAAGAACAGGCCTCCGCGAAACCCGGACCCGATACACAGGCAGGACGCCAAAGCCTTCAGGAGCAGCAGGACAACGGCCATTTGCGCGGTGACGTTTCCGGCAAAGACGGCGCGCATGGCTTCATGACCTGCGGACAGGACGGACGGGTGCAGCGTCGCCAGCCCCCCCACGATCAGACCGCCAACCGCAGGCCGCAGCCAGACCGGTCCGGGCATACGTCGGAAAAGTGCCTCCGTCTGGGTGACGCAGAACATCAGGCCGATCGCCGTCAGGGCCGTCAGGACACTGATGATGACGGCCCCGGCCGTTCCTTCCCAGGACAGGGTTCCCGGAGACGGAATGACGATGCCCGGCGGAACACTCCCCAGCGAGCGCGTCACACCCACACCCGCCAGCGCAGCGACGGCCACAGGAGACAGGCTGCCCAGTGAATAAGACCCGATCACCAGTTCGAACGCATAGAACGCCCCGGCTACCGGTGCATCGAACGCGGCGCCGATCGCGGCCCCGGCTCCCGCCCCCACCAGCACGCGCAGATCCTCGCGGCGCACGCGGAAAGACCGGCCGATCCGGGAACCGAAAGCCGCGGCGATCTGGGTAAATCCGGCCTCAAGCCCGATGGAGCCGCCCACACCATTGGACAGGACCGTCTGGCAGACGATGACCAGACTGTCCCGCACGGACATGCGGCCGCCATGCAGCGCATTGGCCTCGATGGGGTCCACGGGGCTGCGGGGCATGATTTTCGCGATCATGACTCCGAAAAGTCCGATCACCAGTCCGCCCCCGGTCAGTACGGCAACCGTCCGCAGGGGCGGCAGCGCGCTCAGACCGGAAAGATGGCCTCCGGAGATGCCCGGAACCCCGAAAAGCAGCCGGTGCATGAAAAACGTCAGATGGGTCATGACGACGACGCACAGACCCGACAGAACCCCGACACATCCCGCCAGAACGCTCAGCCAGATCTCGTTTCCACGCACCAGGGTCCGCAGATTCGACGGGGCATGGGGAAACAGGCGCGCCTGAAAGCGGGTCATCCGCTGACGGAGACCATGGGAACTGTCCTGAAAACGACCGGGGCGGCCATCAGGAGAACCAGGAGGACGGGCGGGACTGGTGGACAAGTGATCTCCCGGGCGGCAGGTGTGATCCTGTTTGACGGCAAGCGCGTCGCCGATCAACAGCTGTCACGGGAGGATCACTGATGAAACTGCATGTCATCGAACGCGGCGAAGGCCCTGAGACGGTTGTCTTCCTGCACGGGCTGTTCGGACGGGCGCGGAACCTGGGGTTTCTCCAGCGTGGCGCGGCTGCGGATTTCCGGACGCTTGCGCTGGATCTGCGCAACCATGGACACAGCCCCCACGGCCCTGTCAGCTATGCCCTCATGGCGCAGGATGTCCTGGAAACCCTGGATGATCTGGGAATCGAGCGCTTTGCCGTCGTCGGCCATTCCATGGGCGGGAAGGTCGGTATGATGCTGGCCCTTGCCGCCCCCGAACGCGTCACGAAACTGCTGGTTGCGGATATCGCGCCCGCCCGGACGGGCCATGGACATGGCGAGATGATTGCCCGGCTGGCGGCCATCACGTTTCCGGCGACGCTGGAGCGTCGGGAGGGGCTGGATCTTCTGGAGCCCGTCGCCGGCAGCAGGCCCGTAGCCGAACTCCTGCTGCAGAACGTCAGGCTGGGCGAGTCTCCGGGATGGAGCATCGGTTTCGATAACCTCGCGCGTGACATCCAAGAGATCGAAAACTGGCCCAATCTGCAGATTGTCCCCTACGAAGGGCCCGTCCTTTTCCTTCGTGGCGGGGCGTCACCCTATGTCAGACCCGAGCATCACGATCAGATTCGGGCTCTTTTCCCCCATGCGCTGATCCGGTCCCTGCCGGGCGCCGGACACTGGCTTCACGCTGAACAACCCCGACCGTTTCTCAGGGAAATGATGGATTTTCTGCGCACTCCAGCCTGAGGCAGAACGTTACATAATCAAACCAGAATAGAGGATGGCAGTTTTGCGGGAGCCATATCATTACGATTAAGCAACATTACTAAAATCTAATATATTAATTTTTTACTATTTTAATAAAACTCAATTAAAATTAAAGTAAAAAAATTACTTTTCTGAAAAATTAACGACTACAACATCAATGCCGGAACGGCGCATGTAATAAACTTAATCAGGATTACGCGGATGTACGCTCTACTGTTCTCCGAGCCTTTGGTAAATCGTGCCGAAATGCGTGTCTTTACACGAGAGAAGATCTATTCTTCCGCCCTGGCCCGGGGCGCAGCCCATGGCGACAAAGAAACTATTCGGGCGATGATGATCGGCTGGTGGCCTTTTATTCAGGCATTTGAACGCGCTATTGACGTACGCGTCGGGCATCTGCCCATCAAACCGCTCGTCCAGCGCTTTGGACAGACGCGGATCAAGACCTTCTTTTCGGAAGCCCGTGAAGCTGTCCGGGAAATGAAGGAAGAGGAAGGTTCGCACGCGATCCTGTGGGCTGATGGCGCAAAGGAATTCGGCCTCGACCTGTTCGGAACCCACTACGATACGCTTCCGAGCGTGCAGAAGCTGATCGCCAATGCCGACAGCGAAGATCCTGTGATCTTCTTCTCCTGGCTGGCAGCCGTGGAATACATCGCCGAGGAACTGGCCGCCTATCTGTGTCACGCTCCGAAGTTCACCAGCCTGTTCGCCAAGAAGCACTGGACCTGGGGTCTCGCCCATGACGAACATGAGCATGACGGCCCGTCCCATCTGGAAATCGATGAAGATCTGGCGCGCGCCTACTACCCGTCCAACGATCCGGACATCACCCGCGCGGCGCTGACGGCCAATATGCGCGAATGCATTGAAATGTTTGAAAAAGCGAGCTTCGAGATTTACGCCACCACTCCCGAAATGGCGCATTAATGAAGCCTTAGGCTCTTATCGGCTATCTCCGTGCCCGGTGTGCCATAACCGACGCGCGGGGATGTTGCCCGCAACAGATTCGCGTGCTGCAAAGAAAAACTTCATAAATCCCTGTCATCGTGGCACCCTCCTCCTCTATTGGGAAGGTTCATGATGCTCCTGCCTGTCTCGTCGGATCCTGTTGTCGCCTTCTGGTCATGCGCGACACAATGACGGCCCTGCTGACCCCGCTGAAACAGATGCGGCTTGCACGGCTTTTCCCCTTTCGGACAGAGATTCCGGCGGGAGCAGAAGAAGAAATCCGTCTGTCACGCTGCCGGGTCCTGCGCGGCCTGAACTTCTTCCATTTCGTTCCGCAGATAAGTTGCGGCCCCATCGCCGGTCTCTGCCTGATGCGGAATTATCCGACCTACGGGATGATCCTGTGCGGGGCCGTCCTGTTCCTGCTTCTGGTCTACAACATCTGCTTCTATGCCATTCCGCCTGAAAAACTGGTCGATACCCCGCAATCGTGGATCCTCAGAGGCCTCAATTTCGCGTTTGCACTCTGCTGGATTACGCTTCCGCCCTTCGTATTCCCGTATGGAGATGCCAATGACCGGGTTCTGGTCGCCGGCATCATGGTTGGCCTGACGGCAACGACCATCACGCTGATGCCCCTGCCCGGCATGGGGGAAATCATTGCTTCCATGCTGATCATTTCCTGCTGCGATGCGCTTTTTCAGGCCTGGCAGATCGACCATGGATCATTCTATTTTTATATCGCCAGCGAACTGGCGATCTATCTGTTCTTTGTCCTGTCCCTGACCATGGCGGTCCGGGCCCTGTTCACGGCGTTTCTGGTCAGCCGGTATTCCCTGGAGCAGCGCAACAGCATCGTGCAGCTTCTGCTGCGCAATGCTGATGACGACACGGGAGACTGGCTGTGGGAAACCTGTGCATCGGGCACCCTGCACAACGTTTCGGCCAGCCTGGCCTCCGCCTTCGGCAACAGCCGGGAATGGCTGGAAAACCGGATCTTTTTTGACATCCTGTCCGAGCTGGCTGGCCCCTCGGCTTTCGACGGAGACGAACGGACCGGGCTCGGACGCCTGCGGCAGTGTCTCGATAACCGGATCTTCTTCCGTGACATCGTGGTGTCAGGAAGCCTGCACGGCCAGCAGCGCTTCTGGTCGCTGAGTGGTCGCCCCGTCTTTCAGGACCGGACCTTCATCGGATATCGTGGCGTCGGAACGGACGTGACCCAGACGCACTGGGCGCAGGAAAGCGCCTCTTTCCGGGCAAGGCACGATCTGCTGACCGGACTGCCGAACCGCGGCGCGTTCCTCGATGACATGGAAACCTATCTCATCGAGGCTGAACGCACGGGCGAAGCCTTCGCGCTGCTCAATCTCGATCTGGACGGCTTCAAGCAGATCAACGACCGGTACGGCCATTCCGCCGGTGACGAGATGCTCCGGAAAGTCACGGTTGTCCTGAGCCGGACCCTGAGCGAACGTCACCGTCTCTACCGGTTCGGTGGTGACGAGTTCATGCTGCTGGAACGTCAGACGACGCCTGCGCAGGCGTCCACCACCGCCACGGGGCTGATCAATGCACTGACGAATGTTCCCATCCGGATTGGCGAAGGGGTGCGGTGCGCGATCGGCCTCAGCGTGGGAATCGTTCTGTCCGTCGGTGGAGCGGAGCGCGTGGGAAGCCTGCTGGAGGCCAGCGATCTGGCGCTGTACGAGGCCAAGAGCCTCGGCGGCCACACCCATCGTTTCTACAATCCCGAACTGCGCACCGTCGCCAAGCGGAACCGGGACCTGATCCGCGCGCTTCCCGAGGCGCTCGAAGAGGGGGAGCTGGGGATTGTCTACCAGCCCTTCTTCAATACCCAGAGCCAGAAACTCTGTGGATTCGAGGCGCTGATCCGGTGGTCCCACCCCGAATATGGCCGCGTCCCTCCCGAGCGGATCATCCAGTTGGCGGAAGAGGCGGGACTGATCCACCGGCTGGGCGTCTATGTCATGGAGCGGGCGTGCCTGTTTGCCCGCGAATGGCAGCCGGGGCTGGTCCTCTCGATCAATGTTTCGGTCGGGCAGCTTGAGGCTCCCGCCTTCCTGAAAGATACGTTCCGCATCCTTGAAAAGACCGGCTTTCCGGCCCGCTGCCTGCAGATCGAAATGACGGAAAACATCTTCATGGAGCCGGATGCCGCGACTTTCACACTGCTGAGCCGCCTTCAGGATGCCGGGATTTCCATTGCTCTCGATGATTTCGGCAAGGGATTCTCGTCTCTGGGGTATCTTCGGTTCTTCCCGTTCTCGAAAATCAAGCTGGACGGACTTTTCGTGCGCGACATGCTGCGGGAATCCCGGGCCGCATCGATTGTCCGCGCCGTGGTCGACCTGTCCATTGATCTGGGTGTGGCCGTTACGGCGGAAGGCGTGGAAAGCGAGGAACAGCTCTCTTATCTCAAGCGTCTGGGCTGCACGGAGGTCCAGGGATATCTGCTGTCACGGCCTCTTTCTCCTGAGCATACCCGCCAGTTCATGACCACACCCCCGGTCATGCTGGCATCGTCCTGAGACAGGAACCGGGAATCAGGCGGTCAACGGATTGGGGGCCGTTTTCTTCCCCTCTTCCGCCACGCGCCAGCAATACCAGGCAAGCGTCGAACGACAGGGCGAGAAACATACTGTCGCCTCTTTCAGAGCCTTTGGTCTGGGCGGCAACTCCAGCCCTTTGATCCGGCGCCAGCCTTCCCGGACACCAAAATCATCAACCGGCATCACATCCGGGCGGTTGAGCGTGAACATCAGCAGCATCTCGACAGTCCAGCGCCCGATGCCCCTCAGGGGAAGCAGCCGCGCGATCAGGTCTTCATCCGTCATGGCTGCGGCTTCGGACCGGGTAGGCACAGTGCCGTCCAGACGCGCCTGTGCAACACCGCGCATGGCCAGAAGCTTGTTCCCAGAAAGACCGCAGGCGCGCAGACTTTCTTCGGAGAGCGCCAGAAGCCGCTCAGGGGCCGGCGGTGGCCCCTCCGTGCTTTCCCGCGCGCCCAGGAGACAGAGACGACCGAAAATCCTGCGCGCGGCCGCGCCGTGAAGCTGCTGCCCGGCGATGGCCCGCAGAAGGGCGTCATAGGGTTCCTGCCCATCATCCCCGCGCAGAGTACACGGGCCGATACGGGCGATGACCGCGGCAAGGTCGGGATCTGAGCCGAGGAGTGTGGCAGAATCAGCCATCAGGGACGGGCCTTTCGGGAAGTTAAGGTTAGGGTGACTCTTTGTGGCTTTCGTGGGTCGCTCATTACTGCCATGATATGCCAACACAGACGCCCACCCCCAGCCCCGGATAACCAGCCTGCCGGATGACAACCCCGACCGCCCTGGTGCAAAAGGTCTGGCGATGATGCGACGCCACCTTCTCTTTGCCGACCGGCTGTTTTCTGCCAGGTCTTTTCCAGACGGACTGTCCCGCATATGAGCGGAACGGCCGCTGCCACGTCAGGAAAGCCGCAGAAACGCGAGCCCCAGCTCTTCGCCCCCTCGGCGCGGACCGTTCCCGCACGCCCGCAGCATGCCCCTGTGGGCACCCGCGAACGCCTGAGAGACTATGTTCCGCCGTCAGTTCAGGTCCGCCCGGTCCTGACGCCGATGATGCGGCCGCAGACCATTGTCGAGAACGGTCCCACGGTTCCGTTCATTTTCTCGGCCGGGCTTCATGCGGCGATCCTGGCCTTTCTCCTGATGCAGCATCACGGCATGCACGGCTCGCCTGCCGGGCAGGAACAGCCGCAGGTCGAGATGGTCTTCGATACGCCGCCGTCGAAAAGCAGCATGCGTGGGCCCCGTGCGCACGAGGAAGGGGGCGCGCCGCCTCCCCCTTCGGCCCAGAGCCCGCAGGAGACACAGGAAAACCAGCAGCAGCCGGAGAAGGAGCAGTCCACCCCGACACCGGCCGTTCCGACGCCCGAGACGCCGTCCGCGCCGGACGTTCCGGAAGAGCCTTCGG
This sequence comes from Gluconobacter sp., assembly GCF_047722525.1. Taxonomy (GTDB): domain Bacteria; phylum Pseudomonadota; class Alphaproteobacteria; order Acetobacterales; family Acetobacteraceae; genus Gluconobacter. Next base: position 147,421 of record NZ_JBDNYY010000004.1, on the reverse strand, counting down.
CCGAACTGCCCAAGACCGCGCCCACGCCTGCGCCCGTCACGCCGGGCGCGGCACCCAGCCAGCGCAGCCACCAGACGTCGCCCCATGCCCACCGGTCCCAGCGTTCCGTCCGATCCGACCGGAACAACCCGTTCGCGCATCCGATGGATCTGTCGTTCGGCGAGCAGCCCTCGCCCTATCGGCGTCATCGTGGCCGCGCATCCGGCTCAGGTGGCCCAATCGACATGTCCCTCGGGCCGCTCAGCCTGAACGGCGCCATCAACGCACCCTATCAGACGCGCACCAGCGTCAAGGGCGTCAGCGAGGATTACGGCGGGGAGATCGACCGCTGGATCCGCTCCCACATGTATTACCCCGAAGAAGCCGCCCGCGCAGGCGAGGATGGTCCGTCTTCGGTGCATGTGGTGCTGGACCGTTCGGGTCATGTGAAATCGGTCCGGCTGATGAGCCAGTCCGGGTCTTATTCGCTGGATGCTGCGACGACCGGCATGTTCCAGGGCGCGCATCTGCCACCGGTTCCGCCGGACATGAAGGGTGACCATTTCGATATCGACGTGACGATCAATTACATCCTGATCCGCAGGTAAACGCAGGGGGTGGCTTCGACATCGGAGCCGCAATCCCATAAAGTCCATCGGGTCACTGTCCTGTTACCGGAACGCCGATGCGCCGCCTCTGTTCACCCCTGCTGCCTCTTTGCTTCCCCCTTGTTCTGGGAGGATGCTTCAGTCTCTCGCGGCCTTTCGCCGATCCCGGGCAGCAGGCCAGATACCTGACGGCGGCCAATCTTCCGCCCGCCCGGCTCGCCGTGCCCACCCCTGCGGATTCCCTGCTGTCGGACGACGCCGCAGCGCTCTGGGCACATGACATGGCACAGGCGATGGTTGGCCAGTCCGTTCCCGCCATCGCCCAGCCCCGCAAAAAGGGGGACTGGTGGCTGAAAATGAGCGCGGCTACCCGTAACGGCACGGTGGTGCCCCATTACGTCATCATGACTCCGGAAGGGAAAGTCCGGGCGGAAACGGATGGCCCCGCAGTGGACATGGCGGGATGGAGCGCGGGTGACAGGCTGGCGCTTCAGGGAGCCGCCGTTCAGGAGGCGCCCCAACTGGCCAACCTCCTGACGGGCATTCAGGCCAATATGATGCAGCAGGACCCGCACAGCCTGATGAACCGGCCTGCGCAGATCTGCTTCAAGGGCGTCACCGGTGCACCCGGGGACGGAAATGTCGCGCTCGCCCGCGCTTTTTATGCGTCTCTTGCCGACAAGACCAACACGGTGACAACCACCGAAAAAGGAGCGGATTTCATTGTCCGCGGAACAGTCGCCCTCAAAACCGGCGCTGCGGGCAATACCGGCCATCCCGTGGATCATATCGAGATCGTCTGGCATGTCCTCAGCCCCGACGGCAAGGAAGCGGGGGCGGCCACCCAGTTGCATGACATCGCGCCTCATTCACTGGATGGCGCGTGGGGCGACACCGCCGACATGGCTGCGGAAGAGGCGGCGCAGGGGGTACGGACCATCATCACCAATTATTCAGGCCGTGAGCACAAACCCCTGCCTGATGCCAAGGCAGCTTCCGGAAAAGCGGCCTGATAAATCAGGGACACACGAGAGGCCTCATTATGTAACTCAATGTATCTTTCGGTAACTTTATTTGTTACTGGATTCCGGCCTTTTCCATCCGGAGTCTCTGATGCGTCTTTCGTTCCGTCCGCTGCTGTCCAGTCTGGCCCTCTGCGCAGGTCTTGTCCCCACTGTCTCCGCTTTTGCAGACCCGGCCCCCGTGATCGCCGTGAACCGTGAAATCGGCCTTTCGATGACAGGCACGTTCCGCAACAGCGTGACTGATCACAGCTCCCACGGGACGGACAGTGGTGGTTCCGGGCGCTACGCTTATACCGAGCAATACGCAGAGGCGTCGCGCTACCGTACCATCGGCTGGACACCCGGCTTTCAGGCTGACGCCTCCGTCATGTTCAATGCCTTCGGGATCGATAACCTGTACGGCGCCCTGCATTTCTCGCTTGAAGACGGACAGCGAAACTACAAGTCACAGTTTCGCAGTTACTCCAGTATTCGCGCTCCGTACGGATTTTCAGCCGGTGGAAACGACAGCTCCAATGGCACGGACAATCGCGGAGAGATCGGCAAGGGTTTCCTTCTGCTCTCCGACACCTTTCTCCTGACGCCGTTCATTCAGGGCGGCTACATCACGAGCGGCAGTGATGGCGATTTCGGATATGGATACGGGCGCTATTTCGCGGGTGCGGGCCTGAAGGCCGACTACGCCCTGACGTCCCGTCTCGTCCTTCGGGGACGCTTCGGATGGGCCGAAGTCCTCAATGCCGGCCTTTCATACAACCACCAGCCCCGCCCGCTCTGGGAAGGGGGACTGGGCCTGGATTACCGCATGACCCGGCGGCTTCACCTGACGGCAGGTGGCGATTATTCCTATATTTCCTACGGTCGTGACCGGAATTCGAGATCTGGCATGGGCTGGGAATCGACCTATTCCTCCTCGGATGTCTCCAGCGGCCTGTCCAACGGACTGAAACTGCATGCCGGGCTCGCCTGGCAGTTCTAAGACGGTTACACCGTGCGTCCGGTCGACACGTCATGCAGACACTGACCGACTGGTCCGCACAAAGAATGAGACAGGACGGATGACAGGGGGACGTTGCGCTGTTAGAAGGCCAGCAACTTCCCTGTCGGACACCGGACGAGGCCGTTTTTCATGAAGATCGTAGCCTGCAACAGTAACCTGCCGCTGGCCCGTGCGGTCGCCCATGAACTGCGGATGCCCCTGTGCAAAACCGTGGTGAAACGCTTTGCCGATGGCGAGGTGTTTGTCGAGATCCAGGAAAACGTCCGCGGTGAGGATGTCTTTGTCGTGCAGAGCACCTGCATGCCGACGAACGACCATCTCATGGAACTGCTGGTCATGCTGGATGCGCTGCGCCGCGGGTCTGCACGCCGCGTCACGGCCGTCATGCCGTATTTCGGCTATGCCCGGCAGGACCGCAAATCCGGCCCACGTACCCCGATCAGCGCCAAGCTGGTGGCAAACCTGCTGACCGAAGCCGGTGCGAACCGCATCCTGACGATGGATCTGCATGCCATGCAGATCCAGGGTTTCTTCGACATCCCAACCGACAACCTTTATGCCGCGCCGCTCTTCGTGCGCGACCTCAAGACCCGCCTGCCGGACCGTGAACTCATCATCGTCTCGCCGGATGTCGGTGGCGTGGTCCGTGCCCGTCAGCTCGCGCAGCGCCTGAACGTGGACCTCGCGATCATCGACAAGCGCCGCGAACGCGCCGGTGTGTCGGAAGTCATGAACGTCATCGGTGACGTGGCGGGCCGCTATTGCGTGCTGGTGGACGACATCATCGACAGTGGCGGATCGCTGTGCAACGCAGCCAACGCCCTCATGGCCCGTGGCGCAGAAGGCGTCGAGGCCTATGTCACTCACGGCGTTCTGACTGGCAATGCCTGCCAGCGCGTGAAAGACAGTCCCCTGAACATGCTGACACTGACTGACAGTATTCCGGCGACCGAAGCCCTCCTCGAGACCCCGAATATCCGTCAGATCACCACAGCCAACCTGCTCGCCCGGGCCATGAGCGCCGTCGCCGATGAAAGCTCAGTCTCTTCCCTGTTTGACTGATTTTTCACGGGTGGCCCGTTTCACGGTCTGGCCCTCCTGAACGGACTTGTCCATGTCGCAGATCATCCTCAAGCCTTACTGGTATCTTCGGCATGGTGAAACCAACTGGAACCGCCAAGGGCTGGCCCAGGGTCGGACAGACATTCAACTCAATGAAACGGGCAAGCAACAGGCAATACAAGCTGGCGAAACACTTGCTGCGCTTTTCAGGAACGGCCAGAAACCTTTTGAGCGCATCATCTCCTCTCCCCTGACCCGCGCGCTCGACACCGCAAAAACCGTCCAAAGAATAATTCTGGATTCCTGTGGGCTTCGCATGCCTCTGCATGTGGACAATAATCTACAAGAAGTCTGCTTTGGGGTTCAGGAAGGAACCCCCATGGGCGACTGGTATAAACCATGGATTGAGGACGGTTTCATTCCCGAAGCGGCAGAAAGCTTCAGGGCACTAACAGAAAGAGCCAGCTCTGCTGTCAATCAGGCTCTGACAGATCCCGATGTTCCCCTGATCGTTGCACATGGTGCCCTGTTCAGAGGTTTGCGATCTGCGATGAATCTTCCTGTCGATATCCGTCTTCCCAATGCTGTTCCGGTAACCCTGAAACCTGCCGAAACGGGGTGGAAGATGAATATGCTAACTCTGGCAGCAACACATGCTGACAAGGTTTAGTCCGCTTCAATCAAGTGATCCTCTTGAATATTGAAGTGGATAATGATCTTATGGGAAATATTATAAGGGAGCATAATGGAATGGAATTCTTCCATCTAAAAACTTTTCATGGAACCAGCCTATTTTTCTGCTCCCAAGAACGTATTTTAAAACATTCACACGAAAAGCAAGCATCGTATATCGACGTTATCGTCAAAAAATCTCTCGAAAACCCCGGGTTTTTCTTTGTTGCTCCCATTAATATTGGTGAGGACGTTGAAAATCTTCACCCGAAAGAAGATACAAATTTCAAAGACCGGTTTTTTATTTTTGGCACTGGTTTTCATAGCCATAACAGACTGTCTCTTTTTTCGCTCGAAGGGAAAAAATTCTTTTCCGCAGATCCCTTCGGAAATGTTGCCTTCAATCGAGACCAGAGTCAGGAATGGGAATTTTTTTCTTTGGTTCCCGCTCAGGTCGAAGTAGGCGAAAAATCTCTCAAAATATTCAATCAAGTCGATGCCGTTTTTTCAAAAAAAAATGATATCGAGAAATCAATATATGAGATAAGCAGAGCTCATAAAAATATTCGGGCTGAAATTCTTAATTTATTTTCAAAATCCCTCAATGTATTTCAAAGAAAATCTTTTTCAAAGATTTTCACCAATGCTTTCCTAAATATCCCCGACAAAAATTATTTCAGCATTATTGAAATAATCAACAATATTCCTCATAAGGACTGGATACACAGGTCAATTTTGGAACTCGCTCACTGGAATGCCCGCAGAAACAGGTCTTCGTCCAGAACAGTGTCGGGAGAATATGATTTCCTAGGATATGGCCATATCAGAGATCGAGGAAACGGGATTTACTGGGGAGCCATACTTCTGGGCATAATCCGAGAGTCGATTGAAAGCAGAAAAGATATCGCTCTTTTGGCAACAGCACGGGACGAGGGAATTTACCTCCTCGAGTGGATCGCACATCATCGTGTTATTGGAATAAAAGATTTCTTTATTTATACAAATGACAATACGGATGGGTCTGATGCCCTCCTGAAAATTCTATCCGAAAATGGAGAGATAACCTGGATCAATAATACTGGAAATCATATTCCGGGTATAAACATGCAGTTCAAAGCCTACAACCATGCTTTGACCACACTCCCTGATATTCTTGATTTCCGTTGGTGTGCTGTTGTTGATATCGACGAAGCTATTCTTCCGTCTGAAGATATCGATAACAGTATAGCTCCAATTATTTCCGTCCGGGACGAACAAGGCGTCGACTGCTTCTCCCTGAACTGGAGAGTTTATTATCCCAATAACCACCTGACATGGAAAAACGGTTTATCAGCAGAACGCTTTATCGAGGGGGAAAAGCATCCACTTGTAAAATCTATTTTCAAGACTAGCCTCTTTAACTACTCATATGCACATCATCCAGAATGCTCATATTCTGACAGATTATATGCAACTGTAGATGGGAATATTTATTCCCAAAGCAGTACCTTGAGTGACGACCTTAATTTCAGTCAAACGCCAACGGAATGGGCGCATGTCTGCCACTATCATTTGCGCTCATTTGAAGAATATATCTGGAAATTCTCTCGTGGAGAAAACGATGGTAAAGGCGTCCTGAAAAACAAGCATTTCCGATATAACAATCCTGCCATTTTCAGTCTCTTTACCCAAACTTTTGAAATTGAAGGAACTTCTGAAGTTTCCCGATTGGCAGAAGCCACGCGTACCGAGATTCATCGCCTGACCAGTATCCCGGGCGTTGCAGAAGCCATGCAGGAAATTATTTTTCGATACAGCGCAGCATCCGCAATTTTTGTTGAAGAGAGCCTCCAAAGTATCTTAGTGGACGATCGTATTGATCAGGACACAAAGCAGAAATGGGAAAATTTATGCTTATCCTGGAAAAGAAACCGAGAACAGAAATAATTAAATCAAAATCATTGAGGTATACAATTAAATAATTTTCCAAGTTTCCGGAGATAAAAATGGAATATAGAGACACAATTTCCACTTATGCACATGAACCCCTTGAATGTGCCAAAAATCATGGAATACGCCCCAAAGCAAAATATAATTACTCACTCATTGCTTGCGCACGGTGGGAAGAAAAATATATTTGCGAGTGGATTGAATACCATCGTTCAATCGGTTTCGATCATATCTACCTTTATTCAAACGATGATTGCCCCAATACCATTTATGATCGTCTTCGCCCGTATATTTCAGGAACCGATCCGTTTGTAACTTTTCGACATTACCCAATTCCCGGGCAACAATATCAGATGTATTTTCACTTTCTCAGAAATTTTTCGACAGAAACTAAATGGATGATGTTTCTAGATATCGATGAGTTTCTTTGCATCAAGGATAGTAATTTCCTTCCGAAGCTCATGAAAGAATTCCCTGAAGAAATAGATGGTATCCATTTTAACTGGTGTTGTTATGGTAATAATGGACATCAAAACAGGCCAGATGGCAGCGTCCTCATCAACTATACCAAACGCGAAAACGGTGTAACGCCCTACACAAAAGTCCTTATTAAAAGCTCAAAGGTACCTTACCAAGAAATTTATCAAATCTCCAGTTCTCCCATTATGCATGAATATAATAGTCTCGACCCAAACCTCAATATGGTCAATGTTTTGGGGGAGGACGTTAGAAAGTACTATGAAAACTTCCCCGATACACCTTGGAAAATGCTGAATTCTGATAACAGAAGGCAGAGGATGCTTTCGGTAGCTTATATTGCGCATTTTACAATGAAGTCAGATGCAGATTTTGACTTACGCGTTCAACGTGGAACCCATGGAGATTATGGGAGTGAAACGGTATGGGGTACATATTCTCATGAACAGCGTATGGCCTATCATGAAATGACCAATCAGGTCTCGGACCTTTATCTTCATGATTATTGGATCTCCCAGACTGAAGCAGCCTGGAATTACAGTATCTTTCCCCGCTATCGCTGGAAAAACGTTTCGCAAAACAAGAAGGCTACCCAGATTTCCACAGTGCATGCGGGAAGTGTCGAGGAGGACGCCTGCCGTGTATTATCAGGTAATATCTGCGGGAAATCGCAGAACCATACTGCCCTCGAAAGGGACCCATGGTGGAAAGTCGATCTGGAAGCCATTTTTCTTGTCCATGAAATGCGCCTCTTCAACCGCCTGGATGGTGTTCCGGAGAGAGTCGCGAACTTTGTCGTTCATGGATCGGTTGATGATCATGAGTGGTTTCCGATCATGCGCAAAAATGACGACGTCATTTATGGAGGGGCGGACGGACATCCTTACATCTGGGTTGACCAGACTGGTATTCAGGCGCGTTTTCTCAAAATTACGGTGCTGGGAGAAGAAACTTACCTCCACTTCGATCAGATTCAGTTTTTTGGTGACAACATCTCTTAGAAGTCTGATTTTCTTCAAGAACTGGCCCTTAATATCCGACCTTCAGACCCCGCTCTTGTGAAGAATCATCAGGACCGTTAGGGCTGAAAGCCTTTATTATTCTGTATGTGGAATATCATCATGCCTTCACTGCGCCTTCTGGCGGCCCTGACCGCGTTCAGTGGTCTGGTCTCTCCTGCGCTTGCCCAGTCCCAGCCCATGCCGCTTCCCTTGCCGGCTCCCATTCCGGAGCCTCAGGACAGGCTCTTTCCCGGCAACCTGACGGTTTCGGTGGATGCGACGGATACGGTCCATCACATCATGTCCATCCATGAGACGGTCCCTGTCCCGAAAGAGGCACAGCAGAAGGGCGAGATGGTCCTTCTGTATCCGATGTGGATCCCGGGCGACCATTCGCCGACGGGCGTGATCGAACAGCTTGCCAGCCTGCATGTGCAGAGCAATGGCCGCACGCTGGACTGGAAGCGCGATACGGTCAATGTCGCCGCCTTCCACATCCCGGTCTCCGCCAGCACACCGAGCCTGGACCTTCATTTCCAGCTTCTGACACCGATTGCACCGGGTCAGGGCCGGATGGTCATGACGCCGTCGATCGTCAACGTGCAGTGGGATCAGGTTTCGCTTTATCCGGCCGGATACTTCACCCGCGGCATCACGGTTCAGCCCTCCGTGCGCGTGCCCCATGGCTGGCAGATCGGCTCGGCCCTCCGCGCCGCCACCTATGGTGACGAGACGCATTTCAACGCCACGACCTTCAATACGCTCGTGGACTCGCCGATCTATGCCGGGCGCTATTTCCGCAAGTTCGACCTGACCGGCCCGGACCATGTTCCGGTCTCACTGGATGTCGTGGCTGATGAGCCGGACTCGCTGGACGCCACGCCGCCGCAGATCGCAGCCCATCAGAACCTCGTGCGTCAGGCCACGTCCCTGTTCGGCTCGCATCACTACGACCACTACGACTTCCTGCTGGCCCTGACGGAAGAGCTCGGCGGCATCGGCCTCGAGCATCATCAGTCCAGCGAGAACAGCGCGGCTCCCGGCTATTTCACGGAATGGGACAAGACGTTCCCCGAGCGTGACCTGCTGGCCCATGAATACACCCATTCCTGGAACGGCAAGTATCGCCGTCCGGCGGATCTGTGGGCCCCGAACTTCAACGTGCCGCAGCGCGGATCCATGCTGTGGGTCTATGAAGGGCAGACGCAGTACTGGGGCAATGTCCTGGCTGCACGCTCCGGCCTTGTGACGAAAGATCAGGGTTTCGAGGCCCTGGCCTATATGGCGGCCTCCTATGACAACCAGACGGGCCGTCAGTGGCGCCCGCTGGAAGACACGACGAATGATCCGGTCATCGCCCAGCGTGCCCCGCTGTCATGGCGCGACTGGCAGCGTTCGGAAGACTATTACGTCGAAGGCCAGCTCGTCTGGCTGGATGCCGATGCGCTGATCCGCAAGCTGTCCAACGACCACAAATCGCTGGATGATTTCGCCAAAGCTTTCTTTGGTACGAACAGCGGCAGCTTCGTCGTCAGCCCCTACCAGTTCGACGATGTGGTCGCGACGCTCAACAGCGTGCAGCCCTATGACTGGGCGAAGTTCCTGCATGAGCGTCTGGACACGATCCAGCCCCATGCTCCGCTGAACGGTCTGACCAACGGCGGATACAGGCTGGTTTACACGTCCAAGCCGACCTCCTTCGTCAAGGCCAACGAAGCCGCACGCCACGTGACGGACCTGTCCTTCTCGCTCGGCCTGGTCGTGAACGGTGCCGGACGTGTGGGGCGTGAGCACTGGATGAGCCCGGCCTTCAAGGCAGGCGTCGTTCCGGGCATGACGATCGTGGCCGTCAACGACATGAGCTTCACGCCACAGCGTCTGCTCCATGCCGTCACGGACGCGCAGAAGGATCCGAAGCAGGATATCCGTCTGATCGTGAAGTCCGGCGATCATGTCACCACGATCTCCATCCCCTATCATGATGGTCTGCGTTACCCGCATCTGGAGCGTATCGACGGCACGCCGGATCGTCTGAGCGCGATTTACGCACCACGTCCGTAAGGGCGCGTTATCAGGGGCGCTGCCCCGGACCCCACAAAGGGACTCAGTCCCTTTGATCCCGATTCCAACAAAACGGTTTCCAAAGGCCCCCGGCCTTTGGCGGGTTTCAGGGCAGAGCCCTGAACACTCTCACCAAGGCAGAAGCGACTTACCCAGCGCCTTCTGCGCCGCCGGCGTCATGCCCATGTCATTGCGGTTCCACCAGCCACCACCAAGCGACTGGAACAGCCCCACGCTGTCGGAGAAACGCGCGCCTTCGGCCTGCACATAGGCCAGACGGGCCTGCGCATTGGTCTGCTGGGCCTGAAGCAGGACAAGTTCGCTGACATCGCCAAGACGGAGCTGTCCCTGAGCGATCTTCAGGCTCTGGGACGTTGCCCTGAGCGTATCCTCATTGGCCGTCAGGGTATCGGCATCGAAGGTTACGGCATGCAGACTGTCCGCCACATCCTGAATCGCGGACAGGACCGTGGCTTTATAGGTCTCGTTGGCCTGTAACAGGTTGTCGCGCGCCTGACGCTCGGCATGCAGCAGCGAACCACCCTGGAAGATCGGCTGCATGACGGTCGCAGCGATCGTCCAGTTGCCGAAACCCGGCTTGAAGAAATCACTCATCACCCCGACGGCCTGCGCCGGCGTGGCGCTGAGCTGCACGTTCGGCAGGCGGTTGGCGATGGCCACACCGATCTGCGCGCTGGCAGACTGGATCTGCGCCTGCGCAGCCCGGATGTCCGGGCGCTGGTTCAGTAGATTCGAAGGCAGCGAGACCGGGAGCGTCTTCGGCAGGGTGAACTGTTCCAGCCGGAACTCCGGCAGCGGCGAATTGGGTGTCACACCAACCAGAACGGCCATCTGGTCCCGCGTCTGGGCCAGTTGCAGGTTCAGACCCGGCAGGGTCGCCTCAAGCTGGGCAACGGACGCCATCTGCTGGGCCATATCCTGCCGCGACGCATTGCCGATCCCCTGCTCGGCCGTCACAGTTTTCAGCACGGCGCGCTGGCTGCGGATCAGTTCGTTCGTGGCGTCGATCTCGGCGCGGATCGTGGCTTCCTCGATCGTCGCGTTCACGAGATCGGAAATCATGGTCAGCGCGGTCGCCTCAAGCTGGAACTTCTGGAGTTCCGCCTGCGCGGCCGCCGCCTCGATCGCCCGGCGCGTCCCGCCCCACAGATCCGGCACATAACCGACGGTGAGCTGCGCGGTATGGACATTATAGAGCCATGTATTGGCGTTCGGGATCGGCGAGTAGACGCGCGATGTCTTGTTTCGGGTCGGATTGAAGGAGGCGGAAAGCGTCGGATACAGCCCCGCGCCTTCGATCCGGCGCTGCTCCCAGGCGGATTTCAGTCCCTGCTGCATGGCGCGCAGAGACTGGTTGTTTGCCAGCGCCTGATCGACGAGCGCATTCAGGGACGGGTTGCCGAACGCCCTCCACCACTGCCCGGGAATATCCAGACCCGCTCTGAACTGCTGCGGAACGGTCGCGCCCTGACCGCCATGCCCTGCCGTGGCGGTCAGGGGCTGGCCCTGATAGGCCGCGTTCTTTGGCAGGTCCGGACGATGGAAATCAGGCCCGACCGCGCAGGCCGAAAGGGCTGTCAGACACAGCAGAAGCGCAGCACGACGCCCCGTCATGGAAAGCCGCATCATGATCCGGCTCCGTCTGCGACAGGTGTCGGACGCTTCTTCGCATTTCGGCGTTCAACCCACATTTCAAGCTCGCTGAAATAGACCGGCAGCGCGAACAGCGTCAGCAGTGTGGCGATGCCCAGACCGCCGACCACAACTGTCGCCAGACCGCGCTGCACGTCGGTGCCCACGCCTGTTGCAAGGGCTGCGGGGAACATGCCTGCCGTCGCCACCGTGGCGGTCATGAGGACCGGGCGGAACCGCTCGGCAGCTCCGGCGATGGTCGCATCACGCACGCCCAGCCCTTCCACGCGATGACGGTTGATGCTCGCAATCATGATGATGCCGTTCTGCACCGCCACACCGAACAGCGCGATGAAGCCCACGGCGGTCGCAATGTTGAGCGTCTCTCCCCGGACATGCAGCGCGATCAGGCCGCCCAGCGTCGCCAGCGGCACAACGCTGAGGATCAGCAGGGCCTGACGGATCTTGCGGAACTCGGCAAAGAGCAGGACCAGCATGACGGCAAACATCACAGCCAGCGCAACCATCAGCCGCTTCTGCGCCCGCTCTTCCTGCTGGAAGGAGCCAGCCCATTCGAGCGTGTATTTTTCCCTGTCGTAATGCAACTGCTGGTCGATGCGACCCTGCGCATCCGCCAGATACTGCGAGAGAGGCCGTTTGCCGTTGTCCACCCGGATGGTGATCTGGCGATGGCTCATTTCATGGGAAATGTTGCTCTCCCCCATCCGCAGCCCGACCTGCGCGACCTGGGACAAGGGGATATGGGCACCGTCGGCATCCAGCATCGGAAACTGGGACAGTGCCTGAAGGTCCTGTGCATCCTGCCGACGGATACGCAGGGTCGCATTATAGAAACGGTCGTCCTTGTAGACGGTCGTGATCGGGGCATCGCCGATGGCGTTCGAGACAACGTCGGAAATATCGGTAATGCTGACACCATACCGGGCCGCGGCCAGACGGTCCGCAATCACGTCGATCTGCGGGATACGCGGCTCCTGGAAGATGGATGCCTCTGCCGTGCCCGGAACCTGACGGAGAATATCCACGATCTGCTGGCCGATACGGCGCAGTTCCTGAAAGTCGTTGCCGTAGACACGCAGGACGAGCGGACTGTGAGCGCCCCCCACGAGGTCACTCATCTGGTCTTCGATCGGCTGGCTGATACCGAAATCAATGCCCGGAATACGCGACAGCCGCACGCGCAGACGCTCGACGAACTGTGCCTTCGTCTCGCCGGATGGCCACTGGTCATACGGCTTCAGCCCGACCGGCATTTCGATATGCGACGGCGTCCACGGATCGGTTCCGTCATCCGACCGTCCGAGCTGCGTTATGGCATAGGAGGCTTCGGGAAACTCCCGGACCGCATGACGCAGTTCGTTGGCGATGGACTCGCCCTTTTCCAGAGAAATGCCGGTCGGCATCTGGATCTGAAGCCAGAGCGAGCCTTCATCGAGATCAGGCAGGAACTCACGGCCGATCGTCGCCCCCAGGATCACGACGGCAACCATCGCCGCGACACCGGCACCGTAGGCAATCAGCGGGCGGTCAATGAAATGGCCGAGCCAGTGCGTATAGCGAGCATGCAGCCATTCCAGCGGCCGGTTGTGCCAGATGTGCCTGGGTTTGTGCAGGGCCAGATAGGTCAGGGACGGAATGAGCGTCAGAGCGCAGAGCAGCGCGCCCAGAAGCGCAAAGCTGACGGTATAGGCCATCGGACGGAACAGTTTGCCCTCACTGCCCTCGAAGGCGAAGAGCGGGCTATAAGCCACGATGATGACGAGCGTGGACGAGAAGATCGCCCGGCCTGCGCGCTGGGCGACGGGCAGCACCTCGCCGGGACTGAGAGCCTCGGTCGGACGTTCCTCGCGGATGCGGAGGATCGTCTCGGTGATGACGATGGCGCCGTCCACGATCACACCGAAATCGATGGCGCCAAGCGAGAACAGGTTCGCCGACATGCCGAAGCTGTGCATCAGCACGAACACGACCGACAGCGCGAGCGGGATGGTCACGGCCGTGACGATGGCGCTGCGGGGACTGCCAAGGAACAGGGTCAGGATCACGCCGACGAGGAGGATGCCCTCGATCATCGTCTCCGTGACCTTGTGGGTCGTGGACAGAACGAGATGGTCACGGTCCATGTACGGCACGATGCGGACATGGCTCGGGGCAAGCTGCTGCTGGAGCTTCGCCACCGTACTGTGCAGACCATCCAGCACGATCGAGGGGTTTTCCCCGCTCAGCATCGTCACCACGCCTTCAATGGTATCCGGATTCTTGTCCTTGCCGAGAATGCCCTGCCGGACCTGATGGCCGAACTGGACCTGGCCCAGATCCTTCACGAAGACCGGCACGCCGCCATGGCTGGCGACGACGATGTTCCCCATGTCATCCAGCGTGTGGATCATGCCGATCCCGCGGATGATGTAGGACTGTTCCCCCCGGCTGACGCGGCCGCCCCCGGAATTGACATTGCTGTTGCGGATGGCGTTCAGCACGTCCTCAAGGCCGATATGGTAGCGAATCAGGGAGGCGGGATCGAGGACGAGCTGGTATTCCCGGGTCAGGCCGCCGAAATTGTCCACGCTGACAACGCCCGGCACATGCTGGAGCGCCGGGATGACGGTCCAGCGCTGGATGTCGGACAGTTCCATCAGGTTCCTGTCGTCGGATTCCAGCGTGTAGCGATAGATCTCGCCGCTCGGACCGGAAATCGGCCCCAGCGACGGCATGGCGCCGTTGCTCAGCGGATTATTGGCAAGCTGTGTCTCGACGAGCTGCCGTGCCGCATAGACATTCGTGCCTTCGCGGAAGATCAGCGTGATGAGCGACAGGCCGAACGTACTGGTGGAGCGGCTGTCCGTCACGCCGGGAATGCTGGCCAGCGTCCGCTCGAGCGGAATCGTGACCTGCTGCTCCATTTCCTCGGCGGCCAGTCCCTCCTGCTGCGTCGTGATCAGGACGCTGACGGCGCCCAGGTCGGGATACGCCTCGACCGGAAGGATCTTCCAGGAGAACCCGCCCAGCAACGCCAGAATCAGGGCGGAGAAGAAAACGATGTTCCGGTGGTTGAAGCACCAGGAGATGAAACGTTCGATCATCAGCTCAGGGCCACCGGATCAGTCATCGTTCAGGAGAATGGCGCCGCTCGTCACGACACGCTCACCTGCGGAAAGGCCTTTGAGCACGCGGACATCGTCGCCTTCGTCATAGCTGATGGTGATATCGCGCCGCTGGAATGTCCGCGGCGCCGTCTCGACAAACACGGAGACCTGATCGTTGTTCATCAGGAGGGCGGTCTTGGGGATGATGACGTCATTTCCCTGCGGGACGTTCAGCGTCGCATCCACGAACATGCCGGGACGCAGAAGGCCATCGGCGTTCGGGCAGGCAATATAGGCGTTCACCCGGCGCGTATCGGCATGCAGCGCGGGATCGAAGCTGACGACACGGCCGGAGCAGGTCCGTCCCGGAAACTCGTCAAAACTGACCGAGAGCACATTGCCGTCGCTGATCTGCGCCAGACTGTCCTGCGGAATGGCCGCGGCAATCCAGACTTCGGACAGGTCCAGGACCGTCATCTGGATGGCAGTCGGATCGGTGATGTTCTCACCCGGCGCCATAGTCGTCATGGACACCACACCATCTACCGGGGACACGAGCGGCGCCTGTCCCTGCGCCGAATAACCCGGCCGGGCGCCCAGAACCTGAAGCCTGCGCTGCGTGCGCTCGGCTTCCGCCTGTGCCTGCGCAAGATCATTGCGGGCAGACTCGAGGTCCTTGACGGCATTGCCGCCGATCGCCTGCACGCCCTGCGCCCGGGTGTAGGCCCGGCGTGCGAAATCAAGGGCTGCGCGGGCGCGGGTATCGTCGGCCCAGGCCTGATCCAGATCCCCCGCCGCAATCGTGGCCAGCACCTGCCCCCGCCGGACCCGCTGACCCAGATGAACCGAAACGCCGGTGATCCGTCCCGTTACGGGCGCATAGACATTCACCTGACGATCGGGTTCCGTCATGACCTGTGCGGGCAGCAGGAGCCCATGTCCCCGCGAAAGACTTTCAACTGCCTGCACGATCAGGCGCTTCTCGAGCGGACTGCCCTCACGGACAACAAAACGGCCATGCAACTGGGTCACCATCGGGGGTTCAGCCGTTGCAATGGGGGGATGCGGGGTCCGCAGCCGCAGGACAAAGACGAGAAGAATGGCCAGGCATAGCAGGCCGATGGCCAGCGCGCCGACGCGTGTAACGCGCATGCTGATTGAAAACCCCGCAACTCTGTCAGGACAGATGCCCTGCTCTTCTGAAACGTCCGGAAAGTAATGTGTCAGCCACCGGCCCGGACCATTTCATGGCAGACGGTCTTACCATGCCTCCGGCAAGACACCAGAGGTCACATACGGAAACGAAAAGACTTTTGCACTTCCCGAATGCCTGCATTGCCAAAGTTTTATCTGATTGCCACAAAAATGAAAAAAGCGGCCCTTCCGGAGAAGGACCGCTTTCCTGATATCCGGTTCCTGATCGGGAGATCAGAAACGATAGGCGATACCAGCACCGACGACGGTCGGGTCGAGGGAATCATGCGCCGTGATCTTCGTGGTTTCGGCATTGTTCTGGGCCCAGGCATGGACACGCATGAACATCTGCTTCACGTCGAAGTTGAAGAACCAGTTGCCGACAACCTGATAGTCGAAGCCGACATTGAAGGACGGACCACCGGTCACACCGACATTGAGCTTCTGGGTAAGCGGGCCACCGGCCGGCGACACGTTGTGGAACCACGCCAGCGTCGCGCCGACACCCACATACGGGTTGAAGCGCTTGTGCGGACGGAAGTGCCAGGCGAACGTGACCGTCGGCGGCAGGACCCAGGCACTGCCGACATCGACCTTGCCCAGACCCGGAACGCCTTCGGCGGCAATTTCATGACGGGTGCTGGCTGCGATCAGGTCAATCGAGAGGTTGTCCGTGAAGAAATACTCGAACGTCAGCTCGGGCATGACCTGACGCGTCGTCTTGACGCGGCCACCCAAATGGGCGCCGTTCAGCGACAGGCTGCTGTCACGATCTTCCGGCAGGACGCCGAGAGCGGACACGCGGACCAGGAAGTCACCCTTGCCGAGTCCGATACGCGTGTGAGCGCAGGTCTCGAACAGGCCGCAATGACCTGAAGCGGGGGCGTGGATGTTTACGGAAGGCACCGGAGCAGCCGTCATGGGAGCGCTGACCATGACCTGAGGTGCGGCGGGAGCGGGCTGGACCGGAGCCGTCTGGGCAAACGCCGGAGTTGCAACAGCACCAAGTGCGGCAGACAGCGCGAAAGCGGTAAATTTCATTTGAAGGTTCCATCAACATTCGTTGAGCCTCACAAAGCACTCCTCCCCACCCATCACCTTGACCTGAATCAAGTCTGGTAAATTATGTGGTAGTGTGGCTGAAAGTCTTCAGGCCAAGGCCAGCGCAAGGAAAACGGGGTTCATCATGTCAGCGTCACACAGTTCAGAGGATGTCCATGACCGATGCGCCCATTGCGTGGGGCGGCGTCTGAGTATCTGCAACAGCATTGACGACTGCGATCTGGCCATTCTCGCCAACGAGTCTTCGCGCATGACCGTCGCTGACGGCCGCTCCTTCATCGAAGAGGGCGCGCCGGCTCATGACTTCTTTGTCGTGACCGGTGGCAGGGTCAAGCTCTTCACCCTTCTTCCGGATGGCCGGCGTCAGATTACCGGCTTTGCGGAAGGCGGGGATTTTCTGGGGCTTGCCGCCTCCACCAGCTATGCCTTCGGCGCCGAGGCCCTCGGGAGTGCCACGCTCTGCCGCTTCCCCCATGCTGGCATGCAGCGCCTGACCGAACGCTTCCCTTCCCTTGAACACCGCCTTCGCGAAGAAGCCTCCCGCGAACTGGCCCTGATGCAGGCCCGCATGACGCTTCTGGGGCGCAAGACCGCCCGCGAGCGCGTGGCTACATTCCTGATCGAGCGCTGCAAATATCTGGAAAATCCGGATATGTCCCATCCGATCGAACTTGATCTGCCCATGCCAAGGACCGACATTGCCGATTACCTCGGCCTCACTATTGAAACAGTCAGCCGGATCCTCAGCGCATTCAAGAAAGAGAAACTTATCAGTATCAGAAGCATTACCCATATCACGTTACTGATGCCAGAACGGATATCGACGATCGCCGAAGGCATGGAATAGCCCTTTCCCGCAACGGCCACATTCCCGCCATCAGGGCGTGCTCTGTTTTACTGATCCGTTTACAGGAGATTTTATGAACTTCACCCTTTTTTCCCGCTCGATGCTTGCTGCAGGACTGATTGCCGGGGCCGTTTCCCTGGCACCGCAGGCGCATGCGGCTGACAGCACGACTGCAAGCAACTGCCAGCAGAGTGGCCAGAACGATGTCATCGGACGTCTGGCCCAGCGGGAAGACTGCCTGAACAGCCGGGTCCAGAACTACCAGAAGCAGTCCCAGGAAGCGCAGGCCGCCCGCGAGAAGAAGATTCAGGACCTCAAGGACAAGTATACGAACGCCCCGGCCAACGAGAAGGCCCGCCTGCAGAAGCAGATCACCAACGAGCAGTCCAAGCTGACCAGCCTGCGCGATCAGCAGACGCAGCGTCTGCAGAAGCTGAAGAATGCCCCGCAGGAACAGCGCAACCGCCTCAACACTCTTGGCAACAAGACCCGCGGTGACGTCAGCAACTTCCTGAACGGCGGTCTCTGATCCGCTTTTTCCGGCCTCTCACTTTCGAGAGGCCGGACCCTCAGCGCCTCAAAGGGCCCTGAAAGCCTGAAGAGCGCGATCCCGGCCTTCTTTCAGATCGACGATCGGGCGCGGATACGTTCTGCCCAGCACAACGCCCCCTTTCCTCAGATCCTCATCCTTTGCCGCCCAGGGTTCGAACAGGGCCTTGCCTGAAAGACCGCGCAGTTCGGGCACCCACTGGCGGATGTAATCGCCGTCCGGATCGAACTTCTCGGCCTGTCGCGTGGGATTGAATATCCTGAAGAACGGCGTGGCTTCGATGCCCGTACCGGCCACCCACTGCCAGTTCATGGCATTATTCGCAAAATCCGCATCCACCAGCGTATCGCGAAACCAGGCCTCCCCCTCTTTCCAGTCGATCAGCAGATGCTTCGTCAGGAAAGATCCCACGATCATGCGGGCCCTGTTATGCATCCAGCCAGTCTGCCAGAGCTGACGCATCCCGGCATCCACGATCGGCACCCCTGTCTGCCCGCGCTGCCAGGCCTTCAGATCCGCAGCACTGTTCCGCCACTGCATTGCGGAAAACTTCGCACTGAGATTTTTAAACGGCAGATCAGGCAGGTGATACAGCGTGTAGCGGGCAAACTCTCGCCATCCGAGTTCAGACAGGAAAATCCGCGGCCCCTCCGTATGCGCACCATGCTTCTGCAGGGCTGCCCAGACCTGACGCGGCGAAAGCGCTCCGGACGCCAGATAGGGCGACAGGCGTGAAGTCCCCTCTTCAGCCACCCGGTCCCTGCCCCTCGGATAATCCGTGACGGAGTCCCTGAGAAAATCCTGCAGATGCTCCTGCCCTTCAGCCTCGCCCGGTTCCCACGTCCTGCGGAAACCTTCCGCCCAGTCCGGCGCATGAGGACAGAGATCTTTCTCGTTCAGGCGCGCGCCCGACAGGACGGATTTCGGAACGGCATGAAACGACAGCCTCCGAGGAACCTCGAGCGGCTCCGGGACAGCCTGGGTCTGGAGAGCTTTCCAGAAGGAGCCGCAGACCTTGTAAAATCCGCCCTGTTTCGTTCGCACGGTATCAGGATCGAGCAGAACCGTGCCCCAGTGCGTCCGCACCTCAACGCCCTGCTGCTCCAGCGCCTGCCGGATCCGGTCGTCCTGCGCCCTCTCACGCTCATGCAGGCGATGATGCCAGTGGACTGAAGCCGCATCCATCTGTTCCGCAAGTTGTGGAAGCAGCTTTTCAGCCGAGCCCGAAAGCGTCAGCAAGGCACCGCCACGTTTTTCAAGCTGCCCCCGCAATTCCGCCAGAGCACCGTGAAGCCACCAGCGGACGGCCGCTCCGAGCGGATGAAGCGCCGGTGTGACGTCATCAAGAACATAAAGACAGATCAGAGGCCGACCGGAGGCAGCAGCCTCATGCAGGGCAGGATGGTCTGCCATGCGCAGATCGTCTCGAAACCAGACGATGGCAGGGCGGTTGTGGGAGCTGGACATGGATCCTCACAGCAGGGGAAAACGCTTCATAAAGCGCCTGATAGCGCCATTCGTTCAGAATGAGCCTCATCTGAACTGTCTTAGGTCATCTTCTTCGTCAGACAGATCATTACCTGAAGGAAAATTTTCTCTTCCTGCCGTGAACCATTGTCGTCAGGTGTCGTTTACAAGGCAAAACGCTCTTTAGAGGATTTTTACCTATGTCTACCAAGTCCATTGCACGTATTGCCCTGTCTCTGGCGCTCCTCTCGGGCACGGCCGTCACGCTGTCCGCCTGCAACACCGTACGGGGCGCCGGTCAGGACGTCAGTTCCGTTGGGCATAACGTCTCCCGCGGTGCCAACGCCACACAGGGCGCAATCCAGCGCAACACGACGGCCTCTCCGAACTGAGTTCTACGGCATTTCGCCAGGATTTTCAGAGCCGCCGGTCCCTCGACCGGCGGTTTTTTTTGCGCGTGAAATCCCTGCTATCCGCAGGGGCTCCCGCTCAGGTGAACGGCGCATGTGGATTTTTGCTTGTCATCTGCATCCCGACGGTCCCATAGTTTGAATTGAACAAAGACGTTCTCAGGGCGGGGTGAAATTCCCCACCGGCGGTATTGGCGGATTTCTCCGCTTCAGCCCGCGAGCGCCTTCCGGATTTCGGTCCGGAAGGGACAAGCAGATCCGGTGAGACTCCGGAGCCGACGGTTAGAGTCCGGATGGAAGAGAACGCAGCACTTGTCCGATGACGGACGGGTCAGGGTGCCATTTGCCCGGCCTGTTTTCCGTATCGGTTGAGGGCGGCGTGCGCCTTGCGGGCGTCCCGACTGTAACGGGACCAGAAGACGCAACTTGGCTGACCAGACGACCCTTTCCGACACAGTAGCGCTCAGCGCGATCCGCGATGGCTTTCATGCGGCCATCGCTCAGGCTGTTGAAACCTTCGGCGCCACAGCCCCCAACCCGTCTGTCGGCTGTGCGCTGCTGGATGCGGATGGCCGTATCCTGACGGTCGGCGTCCATCCGCGCGTCGGCCAGCCTCATGCCGAAGCCATGGCTCTGGCACAGGCCCGGGCAGCAGGCGTGCTGGATCAGGCCCGCGTGGCCCTCGTGACGCTGGAGCCGTGCAATCATACCGGACGTACCCCGCCATGCAGCGAGGCCCTACGTAACAGCCCGGTCCGTGAAATCTGGATTGGCGCAGCCGATCCGAACCCGCAGGCTGCCGGTGGTGCTGCGCGGCTGCGCGAGATGCCCGGTGCAAAGCGTGTGGTTATGCTGGCTGATCGGCCGGACATGGCGGATCTGGCGCGGGACTGCCGGGCCCTTCTGGCGCCTTTCGCAAGCCGCGTGGTGCGCCACCGCCCGTGGATCAGCGTCAAACAGGCGCTGGACGAACACGGCTCTATGGTGCCGCCGCCGAGGCAGAAAACCTTCACATCTCCGGCCTCGCTCACCCTCGCGCATCGCCTGCGCCGGGCGACGGACGCGATCATCACCGGGATTGGCACGGTGCTGGCGGACCGGCCGCGCTTCACGGTCCGGCATATTCCGGACCATGAGGACCGCAAGCCGCGCCTGCTCGTCGTCTGCGACCGCCACGGCCGCCTTCCGGCGGATTGGGCTGCCGAGATGACGGAAGCCGGGTTCGAGGTTCTCACCAGTTCCGATCTGCTCTCCGTTCCCGCCATGCTGGCGGAGCGGGGGGTGAACTGGGCGATGATCGAGGCCGGTCCGGCCCTGCTGGCATCCGTGGCTGAAGCCGGGCTGTGGGATGACTGGCTCACCCTTCACAAGACCCCGGGCCACAACATTGCGGGCGCTGACCGTATCGACCTGAAATCGCGGGACGAGAGCCCGCTGCGACTGCTGAGGGAAAACGCATGTTCTCTGGAATCATAGAGCGTCTGGGAACCGTCCGCTCCGCTTCTGTCCGTGACAAAGCGATGGACCTGACCGTGGAAACCGGCTTTCCGGATCTGGAACTCGGCGAGAGCGTGGCAGTCAACGGTGTGTGTCTGACAGTCGAGACCTTCGATGCGGCAGGCGTGGCGACGTTCCACCTCAGCGGCGAAACCCTGTCCCGTACCCCGCTGGACCAGCTCAAGGCTGGATCACGCGTCAATCTGGAGCGCGCCGTCGCCGCCAGCACGCGCCTTTCAGGCCATATCGTGCAGGGCCATGTGGATGGCGTGGCGACACTCGCCAGCGTCGAAAAGGCGGGCGATTCCTATGCCCTGCGCGTGTTTGTCCCCCAGACCCTGCGCCAGTATGTCGTGGAAAAGGGCTCCATCACCTTCGATGGCATCAGCCTGACGGTGAATGAGCTGCATGATGACATCACCCGCGGCAATCAGGCCGGTTTTGAAGTCGGCCTGACGATCATCCCGCACACCTGGGACCACACCAACCTCTCCACGCTGTCGGTCGGAGACCGGATGGATGTGGAAGTCGATGTGCTGTCCAAATATGTCGAGAACCTGCTGCGGTTCTCCCCCAGCCTTGGAAAGGTGGCCTCATGAAGCCGTCCCTGAAAGCAGCTATCGAGGCCATCCGCGCCGGCGGCATGGTCGTCATGGTCGATGACGAGAACCGTGAGAACGAAGGCGATCTGGTCATGGCGGCGCAGCTCGCCACGCCGGAAGCCATCAACTTCATGGTCCGCGAGGCGCGCGGGCTGGTCTGCCTGCCGCTGGAAGCCGAACAGGCGGATCGCCTCGGCCTGCCGCCCATGGTGGCGCGCAACCGCGACCCGCGCGGCACGGCCTTCACGGTCTCGATCGAAGCGGCCACGGGTGTGACGACCGGCATTTCCGCCGCAGACCGCGCCCGCACGATCGTCGTTGCAGCCAATCCGGCCGCCACACCGGACGATGTCGTCTCGCCGGGTCATATCTTCCCGCTTCGTGCCCATCCGGAGGGCGTTCTGGGGCGCAACGGGCATACAGAAGGCTCCATCGACATTGCGCGTCTGGCCGGGCTGGAGCCCGCTGGCGTGATCTGCGAAATCATGGCCGATGATGGCAGCATGATGCGCCTGCCGGAACTGCGGAAATATGCAGCGAAGCACAACATGCCCGTGGTCAGCATCGCGGACCTTCAGGACTGGTGCCGCGAGCATGGGCGTGGGCCTGTCGCAGGCCATGACCTGATCTGCACTCCCGTCCCGGCCGCTGGTGAAATGGTGGCCGAATCCGCCCTGCCCAGCATCTTCGGCGGCCACGATCTTCGGATCCATGCCTTCCGCGCCGTCGATGGCGTGGAGCATGTCGCGCTGGTGAAGGGCGATCCATCCAGGGGCGTACCGCTGATCCGGCTGCATTCGGAATGTGTGACGGGCGATGCGCTTGGCTCCCTGCGCTGCGACTGCGGCGCGCAGCTCCGCGAGGCGCTGGAGCGGATTTCGGCATCAGAATCCGGCGTTCTGGTCTATCTGCGGGGGCATGAAGGACGCGGGATCGGACTGGCCAACAAGATCCGCGCCTATGAGCTTCAGGACCATGGCATGGACACGGTTGAGGCCAACGAGGCGCTCGGCCTGCCCGCCGATGCCCGCGAATGGGATGCGGCGGCCGACCTGCTGCGGCATCTGGGCGTGAGTTCGCTCCGCCTTCTGACGAACAATCCGGACAAGGAATCCAACCTCGTCCGCTTCGGCTTTGACGTAAAATCCAGCGAGCGGCTGGAAATCGAGGCCAATCCTTTCAACCGCGCCTATCTTGCGACCAAACGCACGCGGATGGGCCATTTCCTTCAGGAACAGCCTGCATGAGCAAGCACATCCCCGTAGCCCCCGACCTGCGTCTCTCGCCTGCGCCGAAAATGGCCATCGTGGTCAGCCGCTTCAACACGAACATCACCGGCGGCCTGAAGAACGGCTCACTCGAATGGCTGGAAGAGCGCGGCATCACGGATGTGGACGTTTATGACGCGCCGGGCGCTTTCGAGCTGCCGCTTCTGGCCCAGCGTCTGGCGAAGTCCGGCAAGTATGAAGGCGTGATCTGCCTCGGCTGCGTCATCAAGGGCGACACCGCGCATTTCGAGTTCATCTCGCTGGGCGCGACCATCGGCATCATGCAGGCCCAGCTTGAGACCGAAGTGCCGATCGCCTTCGGAATCCTCACGACCTACACCGAACAGCAGGCCGTGGACCGCTCCCGCAAGGACGCCGAGAACAAGGGCCGTGAAGCGGCGGCCGCCTGCGTGGAAAGCGTGGCCTTCCTGCGAAACGTGCCCGCCCGCCCCTGATAAGGCGGAGGTCCTTGATGGTTGCGGAATATCTTCCGCAACCATCAAGGACGACCATCATCCAACAGAAAGCGGTTTCTGACGCTCCTGTAATTCTCAGAAACTCTAACAGACTTGCAATTGAACGCAGTTTTTGCTATATTTTGCCAATGTAGAAGGGTCTTATTTCCCTTCACAGAATAATCATAAAATACGCTAAATATCCCTTCCCGATGTTTCCGGGCCAAGGTCGATTACATTGCCTTCCTGAAAATTGAGGAATTTAATGTTGAAGAAATTTATTTTCTTTTGCGCACTGCTGTCCAGTCCGGCTCTGGCATCGGATGTGATCCCGCAAACCTATCGCGCTACCGACAATCAGTATCATACCGTCAATATTACTTCAGATCTTGATGCGACAGGAAAGCCGGTCGTAGGAGCCTATCAGGATCTGAAGGGACAGTGGCATGCCACAACGGTCTCGGTCCAGGCCTGTGGGCTGGATGCAAACAACCATCCCGTCCCGTGCGCCACCACCCTGACCGACAACACCCTTGAAAACTATCTCCAGAAATCTGCTGTCAGTGTAGCCAATGGTGTTGCTGCACTCGACGGTCTGGGAGATGTCACAAGTCCCCTCACATCAGGAGCCGACTGGCTGGGCACATGGCAGAAAAATGCTCCCTCCGTTGATGCTTATGCCCAGGGCTACGAAAGTGCGCTTTTCGGTGGTCAGGTGGTGACCGGCGAAGACAACAACACCTATATTCCCCGTTCCCTTCTGGTGCAGACGGATCCTTACGGCCCGTATTCGACCGGATGTGGCGTCGGCGTGGCCATGACGGGATCTGTCTATAATTCGCAGTATCCGATTTCCGAGAGGGACCCCCGCGCAGGGGCAAGTGCCGTGGTTGGCGTTGGCGGGTATGACACTGTCGCGAACTGCATCCTCGTCAACAACATGCCGGCACGCCTTATCCTCACGGCAACAGGCTATACGGCGACATCAGTGCAGTTGGCGACACCGCTGACGGCCGCGCAGGCCGCACAGATCCATCCCAACATGTACATTACGACAAACAGCCCCAATCCGGCGCTGACGTCCACCAGCACTGCGGGACAACTCCCCAGGAAAAACCTCTATGCGGGGTTCGTCAGTGTCCAGCCTGCGGCAGGCGCCACATCAATCAGTGTCTATGCATGGGATGTTCCAGGGCTGGGAACAGGTGCCAGCGGCCAGGTGCCGCAGACCGCCACACTCGACACCGTATGGAGCGCGCGTTCGACACCTACGGTCTTTCTGGGTGGCGGTGCGGCGGGAAGCGCTTTTGGCAATAACTGGTTTTTCAATATCGATGCGCTGGCCCTCACGCCTTCAGCCACGAACACGTCTCTGGTGCATCAGATCACGCCTCTTGAAGTGGATCTGAACGTCATCAACGGGACTGCCCCGGACAATTCCATTGACTGGCAGGGCATCAGCATGAACGCGGGAAACCAGCCCGCTGCCCTGACAACTGACAGCCGTCAGATCATGCTGGGCGGAAACATCAATCATCACCTTCAGTTTGACGGAGGAAGTGGAAACTGGCTGATCGATGGCGACAATGTCTCCATTCCGTCCACGAAAAACCAGTCTCTCTCTTCCACAAATACGACCCAGATCTATCAGGAATGGGACCAGTGGGTCAGTTCCGCCAACAAGATGCGCGTTGTTCTGTGGAATGATCTTGGAAACCCTTCGGCCTCCACAGGCTGGGAGCAGAGCGTTGTACACATGGGAACCACGGTGGATGGCGACCCCAAGGTTATGGGCGATCCAGGCGGCTCAAAACAGGCGGATCTGGAATGGAATGTCGCAGGCAATTACGGCAGCCTGTCCATCTGTGGTTATGCGTCCCACTGTGGCTTCCGGGTTAATGGCGACGGGTCTGTCGTCGTCTCCAACGGTCTGGATGTGACTGCCGACAGCTACCTTGAAAACGGCCATACATTCTTCATCAAGGCAGCGACTCTGAGTAACAATCTGCAGGCGGGCTGGTGCGCCCCGAGCAGCTACACGATGGCGGTCTGTGCCAATATGGGTGCGGCAGTGAACCTTGCTGCTTCAGGCGATCTGCAAAGTTCCGGAGGTACCAGCAGTAATAATTTTGGCAGCGTCGGAAACCTGTCGGGGCTACACGCTGACGGCCATGGCAACTGGAACACGACGACGGACACGAGCGGCGGCGGCGCGATCCGTCAGGCATCCTACACGCTGGCGTCCCTGCCCACCGCCAATGAAACCGACGGCAATCACCTGTGGTGTTCGGACTGCAAGCTGAACAGCATCACGGGCGTTGAGGTCTACTGGCATGCATCTGCCGCGAAATGGACCGACAGTCAGAACAACAGCCTCTCAAACTGACCCGTTCGCAGATCAGAAACGCCGGTACAGAAGTTCCGGCTTTTCCGGTACTCCGGTCGCGGCCTGTTCCACAATGTTGTGAAACGGCGACAGGCTGCAGACCGGATCGGTATTTGCCGCATTCCCTGTCAGGGCAAACGCCTGACAGCGGCATCCGCCCCAGTCCCTTTCCTTGCGTTCGCAGGACCGGCAGGGTTCAGGCATCCAGTCTGTCCCGCGGAACATATTGAACAGGGACGAGCCGTTCCAGATTTCGGACAGGGTTACGTCCTTCACATTCGGAAATGAAACATCCGGAATGATCTCGGCCGCATGGCAGGGCAACACGCGGCCAGATGGTGTGACATTCACGAAACGCTGGCCCCACCCGCCCATGCAGGGCTTGGGCCGGTCTGCGTGATAGTCGGGCGTGACATAATCAATGGAGAGCCCCCCTTTCGCGCGCTCCGCTTCCACGGCGCGTGTGGACTCTTCCAGTTGGTCTCTGCTTGGCAGAAGCGCATCGCGGTTTTTCAGACCCCAGCCATAATACTGGGTATGCGCGATCTCGACCCGCCCCGCTCCCAGATCGCGCGCGAGTGCGAACATCTCCGGGACCCGGGCAACATTTTCCCTGTGTATGACAAAATTGAGCGTCATCGGAATACCGGAAGCCCGGATAAGGCGCGCCGCCGCGATCTTGCGGTCCTGAGCGCCCTTGAGGCCACCAATACGCTCGGCCCCTGCTTCCGTCACATCCTGGAAGGAAAGCTGGATATGATCCAGCCCCGCCCTGTCCAGGGCCTCCAGCTTTGCTTCGTCCAGCAGGACACCGGATGTAATCAGATTGGAATACAGGTTGAGACGCCGGGCGACGGAAACGAGTTCGACCAGGTCAGGCCGGACCATGGGTTCGCCGCCGGAGAAATGGACCTGCAGAACGCCCAGTTCCGCAGCCTGCTCCAGCACGGAACTCCAGCTGGCCGTGTCGAGTTCTGCCGTTTTGCGTTCGAGTTCCAGCGGATTGGAGCAGTAGGGGCAGGCAAGCGGGCATCGATGCGTCAGTTCAGCCAGAAGGCTCATCGGCGGCGAAGGAAGTGTCATGTGTGCAGGACGTTCTTTTCTGTCAGTTCAGAAAGAAGCGCGAGGACATCCTTCACAATGACCTCACGCGGGGCGGAAAACTGTTCTTCAAGCTGCTGGATGATCCCGCCGACGCTGCGTTCCCCGTCCAGCAGCCGCAGAATATGCGGCGCGGCGCCTTCAATCACAAATGCTTTTTCAGGTGCCTGTATGATCCACAGGTCCCGCACGCGATCATGCTGGAGCCGGTGGCCGCGGGCGAAGGAGAGGACCGTCTCCTCCGTCACGATATGGGGTGCCTCCGTCATGGAACAAAGGCGCCCGGCGGAATGTGCCCTTCGACATAGGCGTAGTCGAGCGCATCCAGCATCGTCCACAGGACGGAGCACTTGAACTCCAACGCACCGAGAACCTCTTTCTGCTGCTCGGGCGTGCGGGCGTTTTCGCGGACATAAGCGAGCGCGAAATCCGAATCCCGCGGGGCCTGGGTCAGACGGGGCGTGAAATAGGCCAGCGTCTTTTCCGACACGAAATCGTAGTGACGCAGCATCCCGGAGACGCGCTCGCTGATGATCGTGGGCGAGAACAGTTCCGTCAGTGACGACGCAATAGCCGCCAGAATCGATTGGTCCCGCACGAAGTTCACATAAGCATCGACCGAGAAGCGCGTCGCCGGAAGCAGGCCATCAAGGCTTTCCACATAGTCGCGGTCGAGCCCCAGACCATCCGTCAGCATCAGCCAGCGCGCGACACCGCCCGTTCCGGGTTCCGTGCCGTCATGATCCTCGATCCGGCGGCGCCATTCGCGACGTAGTTCGGCCGTAGGAAGGCGCGCAAGCAGGGTCGCGTCCTTGGCCGGGATGCGGGCCTGATAATAATAGCGGTTCAGCGCCCAGGCCTGGACCTGCGCCTTGTCGAGCCTGCCGTCATGCAGTTTGCGGTGAAACGGATGCCGGTTGTGATACCGCTCGGCACCGATCTGGCGAAGCCTTGCTTCAAGCTGGTCAGGCGTAAGGAGCGTCATGGGGTGTCCAGTCTGAAAGTCATACCGTCTTCCGCAACCGTCCATCCGGCGCGTTCGACGTCTTTGCGTTCGGGGCTGTCTTCGAACAGAATCGGATTGGAGTTGTTGATATGAATCAATACCTTGCGAGGTTTTGTACAGGGTGTGAAGCACTCCACCGGGCCACCTGCATCATTGACCGAGACATGCCCCATCCGCTGTCCGCTCTTCGGGCTCAGCCCGGCACGGATCATTTCATCATCCCGCCACAGCGTCCCATCGAAGAACACGAGATCGGCCGCGGCCACCCGCTCCACGATGTCCGGGGTAATCTGCGCGCAGCCGGGAATGAAGAGCAGTGTCTTCTTTCCATCCGTGATGGACAGGCCGAGCGTTTCATCGGGGCGTGAGCCCGCAGCTTCCGCGTAGAGGGGCGCCTTTCCCGGAACAGCGAAAGCCGTGAGCAGAAGGCCGGACGGGATGCCGTCCTTGTTCATCAGGGACGTGGCTTCGTCGAGAACAAGCGGAACACGCGGGACGATTTCGGGATCGAGCGCGCCGAAGATGGGATTGTCCGCAAGCTGCTGGAGAGTCGATTCGCTTCCCATCAGCGTGAAGGGCTCACGCTCACGCAGCGTCAGAAGCCCGGTCACGGCATCAATTTCGCCGCAGGTCAGCACAACGCCCTGAATGGGCGTACCCCGCAGGCTGCCCTGATGATGCAGGGCCGGCGTGTTGATGATCTGTTGCCGAAGATCGGGAGAGGCATTGAGAATGAACCAGCGCTTTCCGTCAGCACTGACGGCGATGGAGGCCTGGGTCCGGGCTTTTGCGCCCTGTCGCGTGCGGGCGGCCACACAGCCGGGTGCCGCGGAATTCCACTGCGGAAAACCGCCCCCTGCCGCCGCGCCAAGCACGATGACATCAATCATTTTTCATAAACCGTCTGACTGGGGCGCAATGAGGCGCCCATGAACGAAAACGGCCGCCCCACAAGGGAGCGGCCGTGCCATTTTTTCCTCACAGGATGGGTCCCGGAGGATAAGGCTTATTTCTTCTCGCCGCAGACATACGAGTTGATTTCTGCGCCCAGCGGGATCTCGGTAACTTTCGGTGCATTCCAGGCCATGAGTTTTCTCCTTGTCTACGATGACCGGCAGAAACACGGACGACACATGCATCCACCGGCAATGCTCATGATTTAGTGACCCGATGCCACTGGAGTTCAAGGGGTTTTTTGGGCAGAACACGCAACTGTGTCCTCTTGCGGATCGTTCGGTCCGTGCGCTCCGTCTTTCGCTGCAGGCAGAAAACATGTCCGGCCGTCCCAATGCGTCTTCCGCCGACCCTGCCTGTTCCCCTGGCGCATCTTCTTCCGGAAAAACTGGCGAAAGACTGGCTCCCGACGGCGATTTTCCGGACCCGACCCTCGACCGGAACCTGCTGCGCGAACATCTGAACATCCGGGACATGTGCGTCCTGATCCTGACGGTCCTGGCCGTATTCTATTCGCTGTATTTCACGGCGCCGATCCTGCTGCCTTTCGTCTTCGCGCTCGTGCTGAACCTGCTCATGATCGCGCCCATGCGATTCCTGACCCAACGCCTGCGCCTGCCCCGGCATCTGGCCGCCCTCATGCTGATCGTCATGATGTTCGGAATCGTGGGCGGGATCGCCACGACCATTTCCGTTCCGGCTGCTGGCTGGATCTCTCGCGCGCCCCAGACCCTCCCCGCCCTGCAGAGCAAGCTGGCCGTCCTCAGCGGCCCGATCGACGTCGTCCAGCATGATTACATGCGCCTGTCCGCCGTGTTCAGCGGCCATTCAGGCAGCACACACGCCACCCGGGGCGTGGCAGGGACGATCAGCGGGGAAAGCGCCCTCTCCCGTCTGGGCTCTTCCGTTCTGGCCGGCACGCGAGAACTGGCAGGCGGCTTCTTCTCGATGCTGCTGATGCTGTTCTTCCTCATGACGGAAGGCGATACGCTCCTGCGCCGCTGCGTCGAGATCATGCCGACTTACGCCAAGAAGCGGCGCCTCGTGGAGATGGCGACGCAGATCGAGCAGAACGTCTCGCTCTACCTCGTGACGATCACGATGATGAATCTGGGTGTGGGGCTGGTGAACATGATCCAGTGCTGGGCGACCGGCATGCCCAACCCGCTTCTGTGGGGCGTGCTAGCTTTCCTGCTGAACTACATTCCCATCATCGGGCCGCTGACGGGTGTGGTCGTCTATTTCGTGGTCGGGCTCTTCAGTTTCCCCTCCCTGCTTTACGCGCTCCTGCCGCCGTCGATCTACCTGCTGATCCATGTGCTGGAAGGCGAGACCATCACGCCCATGCTGCTGGCCCGCCGCTTCACGCTCAATCCTGTTTTCGTCATGGGCTCGCTGCTGTTCTGGGACTGGATGTGGGGCATCTCGGGCGCCTTCCTGTCTGTGCCAATGCTCGCGGTTTTCAAGATCGTCTGTGACCATATCGAAGTTCTGGCGCCGCTCGGCCATGTGCTGGGCGGCCCGACACGCAGGACGATCAGCAGTGCCATTGTTGCGCAGCTTCAGTCCGAACCGTGAGGATCGGGGCATTGCCCCGCGCCCCACAAAGGGGCTCGCCCCTTTGATCCCGTTTGTAAATTCATGGGTTCAAAGGGACCGCGTCCCTTTGCGGGTTTCAGGGCAGCGCCCTGAACAAGCCCTGAATATCTGGCCAGAACCGCCCCATTCACGCTAGACGCTTCGGCAGAACATTCCTGTCCGGTTCATTATTCCAAGGAGACCCCATGACCCAACTGCCCCGCCGTGGCGTCTGTCTGGTAATCTCGGCCCCGTCTGGCGCGGGCAAGTCCACCATTGCCAACGCCCTGCGCGCTTCGGAGCCCACACTGCGCCATTCTGTCTCGGTCACGACGCGCGGTCCGCGCCCGGGGGAAGTCGAGGGGGTGCATTACCATTTCCGGGATATCGCGGAGTTCCGCCGCATGGCCGCAGATGGCGAGCTTCTGGAATGGGCTGAGGTCTTCGGACGGGGTTATGGGACGCCGCGTGCGCCGGTCGAAGAGGCGCTGGATGCCGGCTATGACATGGTGTTCGACATCGACTGGCAGGGCCATCGTCTGCTGCGCGCGGCCCTGCCGGACGATGTCGTAAGCCTGTTCGTCCTGCCGCCGTCTCTGGAAGAGCTGGAACGCCGCCTGAACAAGCGGGCGTCGGACGATCCTGCAGAAATCGCCAAGCGCATGAAGGCCGCGCTGGACGAGATTTCCCACTGGTCCGAGTTCGATCACACGATCATCAACTCGGAACTCGATACCGCCATCTCGCAGGCGCGCTCCGTCCTGACAGCCGCTCGGCTCTCAACACGGCGTCAGCGCAATCTGCTGGATATGGTCGCCAGCTTCAGTCGCTGACCTCGCCGGCGGGGGCACCCGCCTCCGGCTGGACCGTCTGCATCGCGGCGGCGAAAGCGGTGGCGGTGGTCATCGAATCCGCCATGGTGGTCGGCATCAGAATGGTGGTGCCGCGGTTCTTGTTCATCTCGAAGATGCGGTTGATCTGAAGGATCTGGAGCGCGATCGGTGAGGCCTCGTAGGTCTTCGCCGCCAGCGCCAGTTCATGCGCCACTTCCCGCTCTGCCGAAGCCAGCGTGACGCGAGCCGCACGCTCGCGCTCGGCCTGAGCCTGACGGCTCATGGCATCCTGAAGACTGTCGGGAAGCTGCACGTCGCGGATCTCGACGGCCTGAACCGTGACACCCCATTCGCGGGTCTTGATCTCGATGAGGTCCCGCAATTCCCCGTCAATGCGCCGCCGGTCTTCCAGCAGTGTGGCCAGATCCGAACTGCTCACCACCTCGCGCAGGGTCGTCAGCGCGACCATCGAGACCGAACCTTCATAGTTGTCGAGCTCCGTGATCGCCCGCAGCGGATCATGCACCATCCAGAACACGACAGCATCCACATCCACCGGCGTCGTATCGCGCGTCAGGGTCTGTCGCGTATGAACCGGCACCGTGCGGATGCGCTGGTCCACCACGGCATCTATCTGATCGAGAAATGGCACGATCAGGAACAGGCCCGGGCCACGCAGGCCCTGAATTTTCCCGGCCCGCAGGACCAGAACGCGCTGCCAGGAATTGCACATCCGCAGCGACATCATCACCAGCAGCCCCAGAACCAGACCACCGATCACCCAGCCCGGCGCTTTCGTGAGGGCCGTCAGACCGGCACCGACGAGCAGGATCGCACCCGCGATGGATGCCGCGACTGTATTGACCGGCAGGCGCGACCGGTTTCCTGCGGACCGCAGCGGCGCAAGGGACGGGAAAACAGGAAATTCCGGCATGGACATCAGCCTTTTGAAACGCCGTCTTTCGGCATCAGGGGTTGGACAGACAAAGGAGATCACGCATGGCCTGAAGAACCGCTTCGGGCTCCAGACCCAGCGCCTGACACCGGGCGATCGTGGAGGCGGCAAGATCCCGGATATCCGCCGCCCGGCGCTCTTCATCCGGGGGGGGCGGCCGGTCGCTGACGAAACTGCCCCGCGCCCGGAAGGTCTGGATGGCGCCCAGACGTTCCAGCTCGGCATAGGCCCGCTGCACGGTGTTGAGGTCCACCCGCAGATGAACGGCCAGGGCACGCATGGTTGGCAAACGGTCTCCCGGACCAAGAAGGCCCGAGCCAATGGCCGCCAACACGCGTTCCCGAAGCTGGACCCGCAGCGGCAGACCGCTCGTATCCGACAAAGGCGTGGGAAACAGAAATGTTTCTATGTTGGCAGACATGCATATAAGATTGAGTGAGGATGCTTCCGGACGTCAAGAAAATTCGCGTCCGGCCCACACCGAGGCTGGAAATTCCTTTGGGGAACTTGGGAAGACTCCGGCTTCGTGATATGGCCTGCCGTTCTCTCAGTGGCTGCGGACGGCAAGGGAAAGACACTTCATGACAGCGCCCCAGAACGGGACCGGAAACGGCCTCCAGACCGGAGCGGACCTTGCTGTCCGCAGTGATTCACCGCTGATTCTGGCCCTGCCGAAAGGACGCATCCTCAAGGCGCTGGCCCCCGTGCTCAGCCGCACCGGCATCGAACCCGATCCGGATTGCCTGACGGAAAGCAGCCGCCGCCTGCGCTTTGGCACATCCGATCCGAATCTGGATGTCGTGCGGGTGCGCTCTTTCGATGTGGCAACCTTCGTGGCCTATGGCGGGGCCGATATCGGCGTCTGCGGCGCGGATGTGCTGATGGAGTTCGACTATCCGGACATCTATGCCCCGCTCGATCTCGGCATCGGCGGCTGCCGCATTGCCGTCGCCCGCCCGAAGACCATGACCGAAGACCCCGCGACCGGTCAGTCCCGTCTGCGTGTCGCCACGAAATACCCGACCATTGCCCGCCGTCATTTCGCCTCCCGCGCGATCAACGCCGAGATCGTGCATCTGAACGGTGCGATGGAACTGGCGCCGACGCT
Organism: Gluconobacter sp.; assembly: GCF_047722525.1. Lineage (GTDB taxonomy): Bacteria > Pseudomonadota > Alphaproteobacteria > Acetobacterales > Acetobacteraceae > Gluconobacter. The sequence goes on along the minus strand of NZ_JBDNYY010000004.1, from coordinate 113,574 downwards.
GGATCTGGCGAGCGTTATCGTCGATCTGGTCGATACCGGCTCCACGCTGCGCGCCAATGGCCTGATGGAAACCGAGACCATCGCCCATGTCACGAGCCGCCTGATCGTCAACCGCGTCGCGCTCAAGACCCGTCCTGAGGAAATCAGTGCCCTGATCGAGCGTTTCCGCGCCGCCCTGAACACGGAGGAAGCCGCCTGATGAAACGCCTCGACACCTCCGCAGCCGGGTTCTCCGAAGACTTCGCAACACTGCTTGCCGCCCGGGGCAGCGAAGAGCGCAGCGTGGCCGAGCCGGTCCGTACCATCCTCGCCGATGTGCGCAGCCGGGGCGATGAAGCCCTCTGCGATTACACTGCCCGCTTTGATCGCCTGACACTGCCTGCTGAAAAGCTGCGGATCAGTGCGGAAGAAATCGCATCCGAAGCCGCGCGCGTCCCTGCTGACCTGATGGACGCCCTGCGCACCGCCGCCCGCCGGATCGAGACGTTCCATGCCGCCCAGATGCCCAAGGATCTGGACTTCACGGATGAAGACGGCATCCGCCTCGGCATGCGCTGGACGCCGCTGGATGCGGTGGGGCTGTATGTTCCGGGCGGCAAGGCGGCCTATCCGTCTTCCGTGCTGATGAACGCCCTGCCCGCCCGCGTGGCGGGTGTGAAGCGGCTCGCCATGTGCGTGCCTTCCCCGGACGGTGTGCTGAACCCGCTGGTTCTGGCAGCCGCACAGCTTTGCGGCGTTACGGAGATCTATCGGATCGGTGGCGCGCAGGCCGTGGGCGCCATGGCGTTCGGAACGGACCTCATCGCGCCGGTGGACCGCATCGTCGGGCCGGGCAATGCGTTTGTTGCGGAAGCCAAGCGGCAGGTCTTCGGCCATGTCGGCATCGACAGCATCGCCGGACCGTCCGAAGTCGTGGTCGTGGCCGACGGGCAGAACGATCCGCGCCTTGTTGCGCTCGATCTTCTCGCTCAGGCCGAACATGACGAGCAGGCCCAGGCCATCCTCATCACGACGGATGCCGCCTTTGCCGACCGCGCGGCCGAGGCGGTCCGGACGGAACTTGAAACGCTCCCCCGCACCGCTATTGCTTCGAAAAGCTGGGACGATCATGGCGCGATCATTGTGGTACGCTCGCTTGAAGAAGCCGCCGAGATCGTCAATGCGCTGGCACCCGAGCATCTGGAAGTCATGCTCGACGCCCCGCGCGAGTTCTCGTCCCTGATCCGCCATGCAGGCGCGATCTTCATGGGTCGCTACTGCCCCGAAGCTGTGGGCGATTACGTTGGTGGCCCGAACCACGTCCTGCCGACCAGCCGTACGGCGCGCTTCGCGTCTGGCCTGTCGGTCTTCGACTTCATCAAACGTACCACGACCATCGAAGCCGACGAAGCCGGTCTGCGCCGGATCGGCCCGGCTGGCGTGGCGCTGGCCACGGCCGAGGGACTGGACGCCCATGCGCTCAGCCTGTCGGTCCGGCTGGAGAAACACTGAGTCCGGAGCAGGCCTGCTTGACCCGTGAGCCCCTGCAGGCTCTGCGGGGATGAACGTGAGGAGATCAGTCATGGCCCAGTTATCGATCGGTGATCGTGTTTCGGACCTGAAGGGAACGCATGACGGGAAGCTGGTCGATATCGACGGCGCCACCGGCTATGTGGAGCAGGCCAATGGCGTGGAAGTCGAATTCCCGCTGAGCCAGCTCAAGCCTTACGAGCCTCCGAAAATAGCGGAAGAACGCACCCTCTCCGGCCCCCTGCGGGACCGGCTTCTGAATCCCGCGCAGAGAGCCCTTCTGGCTTCGGTTCCCGCCTCCCTCCTTGCTGCAATCGCGAAAAGCTACGATGCGGGCAGTGACGGCCCGGGATCACGGCCACCCTTCGCGGCCCTCCCGGAATCAAAGCGCCTTGAGGCCATCCGGATCTATCTGCCCACACTGCCGCAGCGACTTCTGGCATCACACATGTCGCTGGTCGTCGCCATGCGCGATATTTCCAAACTCTCCTGACAGACCGGGTCCCGAAGCTCTTTCGTTGCGTTGACGGCGGGAGGCATCATTCGTACAAGCCCGTTTTCTGAATCCGCGAAGCCCCATCAGGCGCAGCTTTACTCAGCGCCGGAGGCGCCGCTTCATCATGTCCCCGACTTTTGCCGATCTCGCCCTTGCGCCTACGCTTCTCCGCGCTTTGAACGATGCGGGTTACGTCAAACCCACGCCCATTCAGGCCCAGTCCATCCCGCTGCTTCTTGAAGGCCGCGATCTGCTCGGGCTGGCTCAGACCGGCACCGGCAAGACGGCCTCTTTCGCGCTGCCCCTGCTGCACCGGCTTGCCGAAACGCCGCGCCCTGCGCCCAGGAACGGCGCGCGCGTTCTGGTTCTGGCCCCCACGCGCGAACTGGTCTCCCAGATTGCGGACGGGTTCGAGAGCTTCAGCCGTCACCAGCCGGTGCGCGTCACCACGATTTTCGGCGGCGTGAGTCAGGTTCATCAGGTCAAGGCGCTTGAAGACGGCGTGGACATCATCGTCGCCGCACCGGGACGCCTGCTGGACCTGATCGAGCAGGGCCTGTGCGATCTGTCGCAGCTTGAGGCGCTGGTGCTGGATGAAGCCGACCAGATGCTGGACATGGGCTTTGCCAAGCCGATCGAACGCATTGTCGCAACGCTCCCCGCAGACCGGCACACGGTACTGTTTTCCGCAACGATGCCGAAGTCCATCGCAGCCCTCGTCGAGAGCCTCCTGCGCGACCCGGCAAAGGTCGAGATCGCACCACCGTCGAGCACCGTGGACCGGATCGCGCAGTCGGTCATGTTCCTCAATGCATCCGACAAGAAAGCGGCTCTTCTCGCGCAGCTCCGGACACCGGGTATCGGTCAGGCCGTTGTCTTCACGTTGCAGAAGAACATCGCCAACGACGTCTGCACCTTCCTGACGGAGTCAGGCATCACGGCCGAGGCCCTGCACGGCAACCGGTCGCAGGGTCAGCGCGAGCGGGCGCTGAACGCGTTCCGTGAAGGCGACGTGCAGGTTCTGGTGGCGACCGATATCGCAGCGCGCGGCATTGACGTCGATACTGTCACGCATGTCATTAACCACGATCTGCCGAGCCTGCCGGAAAGCTATGTGCACCGGATCGGCCGCACAGGCCGCGCGGGCCGCAGCGGTTTCGCCATCACGCTGTGCGATGCCGAGCAGCGCGCCTGGCTGCATGCCGTAGAGCGTGAGATCGGCCGGACGCTGGACGTTCATGACAGTCATGAATGGCACTCGGAAGAGGCCCGGAACTCCACCATGCGCCCGCCCGTGCTCGGCGGCGGTCCGGTCAAGCAGGTCAAGCCGCAGAAAACACGCGAGCGCCGCGTCTGGACCGAAGAGGAAAAGATGGCTGCTCGCGCCGCGGCGGCTGCCAAAGCGTCCTGAACAGACCCTGTCGTGCTGTCTGAGAGGGCGGCACGACGTCGGAGCGCCAAAAAACCGCAAGAATCCTCGGACAGGGACCGGTCATGCTTGACCTTTGGGCTGACAGTCCGCACATAGCGGAACTGGATTTTCAGGCTCCGCACCGGAGCCACTGCCGCGCGCAGATCATTACCCTGTCCCTGAAGCAAGGATTCACATGTCAAAAGAAGACCTGATCGAGTTTACCGGCACCGTCATGGAACTGCTCCCCAACGCCATGTTCCGCGTCACGCTCGACAACGAGCATACCATCCTGGCCCATACGAGCGGCAAGATGCGTAAGAACCGCATCCGCGTTCTGGCCGGCGACCGCGTGAACGTCGAAATGACGCCGTACGACCTGTCCAAGGGCCGGATCACGTTCCGCTTCAAGTAAGACCGTCCGCCGCATGACCTCCTCCCCGTCTTCCGCAGAAGGGTCATCCGGCCTTTTGGACCGTCCGAAGCTCGTTCTAGCCTCCGCCTCCCCGCGCCGCCTGAGCCTGCTGGAACAGATCGGCATTGTGCCCGACGCCGTCGTCAGCGCCGATATCGACGAAGAACCGCGCCCCGGCGAACTGCCGCGCCCGCTCGCGCAGCGCCTCGCCCGCCAGAAGGCGGAGCATGTGGCCGCGCAGCGCACGGATGCAGCGCTCGTCCTAGGCGCAGATACGGTGGTTTCCGTTGGCCGACGCGTGCTCCCGAAAGCCGAAGATGAAAAGACAGCCCGCACCTGTCTGAAACTGCTCTCCGGACGCCGCCACAAGGTGCTGACAGCCGTGGTCCTGCGCCCGAGCGCAGGCTGGCCGCAAGGCACACCCTGCGAACGGCTGGTGGAAACCTCCGTCATCTTCCATCGCCTGACGGACGCGCAGATCGACGCCCTGATCGCGCAGGGGGACTGGCAGGGCAAGGCGGGCGGTTATGCCATTCAGGGCGCTGCTGCCGCCCATATCCGCCAGATCGGCGGCAGCTACTCCGCCGTCGTGGGGCTGCCGCTGTTTGAAACCGCGCAGCTCCTGCGCGGCCAGCCGGTTAAAAAACCTACGGGTGGCTGGATCGCATGACCGAAATCCGCGCAGCCTGTTCTCCGGGCGAAGTGCGGATTGCTGTCACGGACCATGACACATTGCTGGATGCCGCGATCTGGCGTCCCGGCTGCCCGGATGGTCTGGAAGACTGGCACGTTGTCCGCGTCCAGAAGGTCGCCCCCGCTCTGGGTGGCGCGTTCGTCCTGCTCGAAGACGGCCAGAGCGGCTTTCTTTCCACCCGCGAAGCCCTGATCGAAGGGGCCCTGACCGCAGCGCGTGTCAGCCGCGCCGCCCAGAATGGCAAAGGCCTGCGCCTGCGTCGGGCGGACATGCCCACTGAAACGCCATCCGGTCCCAAACTGCTCGAACGCGGACCAACCCCGCTCGACGAACTGGCGCACCGCTATCCGGCCACTTCGATTTTCGTGGATGACCCGGGCATTGCGGCAAAACTACCGGGCCGGCTGCGTCCACGCCTTCAGCGCTGCCAGCAGGCGTTTGACGGAGCGTTGGAAGCGGATTTCGACAGCCTCGGCAGCCCCGAGGCCGATCTGGGCCTCCTGACCGCTAGCATCTTTCCGACACCCGCTCTCGTCGCCATCGACCTCGACAGCGCGGGAGCACCCGACTTCAAGGGCAACGTCGCCGCCTTCACAGCACTGGCACGGCAGATCCGCCTGCGGAACCTCTCTGGCACGATTCTGGTCGACCCGGCCGGGGTCAAGACGCGCAAACGCCCGGCTCTGGTCCCCTTCCTGCGTGAGGCTCTGGCTGGCGATCCCCTGAAACCGGACGTCCTCGGCGCTACACCGTCCGGCCTGCTGGAACTGACGCGCCCGCTCCGCCGTCCACCCTTGCACGAACTCCTGTCCTCCCCACATGGACAGGCGCTGTCCATCCTCAGGACGATCCTGCGCGAAAACCGCCCTGGCCAGACGCTGACCGCCTCGATCAGCCTTGTCACGGCGCTGGAAAACGATCCCGAAGCCTTGGCGGATTTCATATCCCGCCGCGCCCGGCCGATCGATCTTGTCCTTGATCCCAATGCCCCACCCGCAAGCTGGAGCCTGTCATGAGCAACGCCACCTGTCCGATCTGCCATCGTCCCACCGATCCGCAGTTCCGGCCTTTCTGCTCCCGTCACTGTGCCGATGTCGATCTGGGCCGCTGGTTCAGCGGGACCTATCGGGTTCCATCCTTCCGTCAGGACAATGATGAAGAACAGGACGAATATCGCGACAGGGAGGGTTGATCCCGCCGCAATCATAAGCTAAACCCCATCTCCGCAACAGGGTCCGCCCTGAAGCTCGGTGCCCAAGTAGCTCAGTTGGTAGAGCATGCGACTGAAAATCGCAGTGTCGGTGGTTCGATTCCGCCCTTGGGCACCACATCATTTCCATTTCCTTTGAAATCAATACCTTGAGTGGCACTTTTGCCCCACTGGCTATTTTTGCCTGTTGAGTGGGACATTCCGCCTTCTACGACTCGGGCAAATGCACGCTCGGCTAGACGCTTTTGATCGGCTGCATGCGTGTAGCGCTGAACCTCTTTCAGAGACCTATGGCCCGTCACCGCAGCAATCTCATGCGCAGTGCAGCCCATCTCGGCCAGACGAACGGCCGCTGCCTTCCTCAATCCATGCGATGAGCATTGCGGCAGTCCCGCCGCATTGCACCAATCCCGGAATTTGTTGCCAAAACTTTCCGGCGTGTAAGACTTACCGCCCACTCCTTGAATGAAGGTCGCCCCAGAGATTGCACCTGGCGTCGCCTCAATAATCCGCCAGAGTTCAGGAATGACCGGTAGGGTCAAAAGCACCGGCTTGCGCTTGCCATTTTTCACTTGCGTAAAAGTCAGCGAGCCGTCGCGCACATCTTTCATGCCAAGGCGCACCGCATCGCTACGGCGCTGCCCCGTATAGAACAAAACAGCAAAGGCCAGACGCGCAGGAGAGCCGATAGGATAAAAAGCTTCGAACCTCTCAATTTCCGCCGCTGTCCAGCTATGAAAGCCTGTTCCGGTGCTTGGAATGTAAGACACTTCTCGCGCCGGATTCTTGTCCAGCATTCCGCACTGCACGCCATATCCAAACAACGCCCGCAATGCTTTGAGAATACCGTTTCCGGCTTCCGGCCGACCTGCTTTGGAATCTCGCAAAGCCGCGACATGCTTTGGCTGAAGAGTGCTGATTAAGAAGGTGCCACATCGCTCGCACAAATTGTCCAGAATGCCTCGACGGACATACTGAGTTCTTACGTCGAGCCGACCGAACACCGCCGACTGATAGTATTGGACGCACAGATCCCGAAGGCTTCCAGGAATCACAGTTTCCCGTCGTGAAGGTATAGGCTGAATCTCGCCTGCCATGGCTCGCCGGTATTCTTCATCAAATTCTGGCGTGCCAAGCATCTGACGTAACCTGATCTTTCGATGACCAGGACGCCGCAGATACAACCGCACATTTCCATGTCGATCCATATCTTCTGAGAGATATTTGTAATGTCGGACGACCTTCATAATTTCAGCACCGCATCCCACTCATTACAGCCCTCAGACGGGCCTGCAGCGCTATCGGCTTCCATCTTCACGCCGCTTAAACGCGCAGCAGAAGCCACAAGCGCCGGCCGGAACCACAAGACAATCTTGCCGAAGCGAGCCGGGCGCGGCGCATGACCTTCCTCGACCATCCGATCAAAGGTTGATTCACTCACCCCCCAGAACGCCGCCGCCGCGGATCGCCGGAGAAAAATAGGCACCAAACCGGGCGGGAGATGATCGTATTTCACGCGCTTGCCCCTTCATTTTGATGCGTGCCAGGAGCCGGAAGGCCGTCACCAGTATGGCCGGGTTTCGGCCCAAGAGACGGCATACCGGGCGCATCGGCTGGCCAGTTCGGAGCGCTACCGGTTCGCAACGCATCGCCATCAGCATGCGAAGACAGGCCAACCGCGTTGCGTGCCTCATTGGCTGTCATGATGCCGCTCTGCACTTGAGCGCAGTTAGCCGCTGCCACCGCGCTATAATTGCCACGCAGTAGGCCACCCATATCAATCAGCAGATGATACCCGGCAGGCAGGACCGCCTGGTCAAATTCAGCCTCAATCGCAGACACGATCGGCGCCAGCGTGAGCTGAGCGAAAGCCGCCAGATAAGGTGACAGATCCGCAGGAAGCCGGTCCCCTAACTGAATCAGAGGTTCTGGAACCCGAAACAGACGGCAGATTTCAGCAACGCCAAATTGGCGGCTTGAAAGAAATTCCGCATCTGCGCTGTTTAGACTGGCCTGCTTAAACGACCACCCGCCTTCAAGAAGCGGAACCTTGCCCGCGTTCAATGCGCCGGAGTAATCCAGTAGAGATGCCTTAGCCAGCTTCCGCTGTTCTTCAGTCAGGTAGGAAGGCGACGATAGATAACCTGAAGGCCGCATACCGTTTCGCCAGGTCTTTTCCGCCACCTTGGACATTTCGAGGCTTTCGCGCACGACACCAGCCGCCCGCGCCAGCACGCTTCGACCGATGAGGCCATTATCCGACCGGGCCTTAATGTGAAGCACTTCCGTATCGAGCAGACGCGGGGGCAAACCCAGAAGCTGAGTTTCAGGAGTTGAGGTCACAAGATCGAACACAAGCCGAGAATGCACGCCGATGCCAACGACTTGCGGACTAAGCCACGTCCAGGGAATAGGTGTGAGGCTGACGACAGCCCCGCGTGCATCTTTCTTGATCCACGAAACGGAATTGCCCTGCATCTGCAAATCAGCGACGACTTGCATGCAGAATGACGGCCAGCTTTGCCTCATGTTCGGGCGTGAAATCAGTTTGACGGCTGGCAATGTATCCTGAGCTGCCTGTCGCCCGTCTTCCACATCTGCGACGATAGAAGCTGGCAGGCTTGCAATCGACGCTGTTGTGATTTCGAGACAAGCAGTAACAGCGGACAGGCTTTCAGAGAGCCATGCAGGCACCGGGCCATGCGCCGTCTGCGTCGCACCTAAACCTGCGCTCACAGCACCCCAGCCGTCAGAATACCGGCCTGAAATCCGGCTTTCCATCGACAAGACAGGTTCTTTCCGCACACGACTGCGAGGCGTTGAATTCGTGAAAAAGCCCATTACAGCCTCAACATCGTCAAAACGCGGTTCCGGTATCGCTCTGCCTGGTAAATCTCACCAAGCGGACGACTACGCGGTTCCACGAAAGTTTCGGCATAAGCAGGATGCGAAGAGATGATGGAAATCTCGTGCAGCCGCGCCCCATGAATGATTCGGGTTTCTCGTCCGTGCCATTCGTCCACGGCATCAGAAAAGCCAATGCTTACGCCGCCAAGATCGCCACGCTTGGCCATGGCATACACATCCCGGCCACGTTCGGTATCTGGCAGATCAAGCGCAAAGTGCAGCCCATCGGCCCGGTCTTCGAGTTGCAAGGTGCCAGAGCGCGTGCGCCCTAGCAGCTTGGCAGCATCATGATCCTGCAACGCCAGAATGTCCTGACCATCGCAGGCCGACCGGAGCGCATGGGCTGTAAATCGTTCGGAGAAATTGCCGATCTGCGCGGGCTTGTCATAAGGCACCGCCAGGCCCCGGAGAGTAAGGCCATTCCCGGCAGGCGTCACACCTGCCGAAAAGCGCATTTCCATTGTCCCGCGCGTCATGGATCAGCCCCCAGCCGCAGCTTTAGGGGTAAGAACCGAAAATGCCTGCGGACGGCGAACCGCCACATCGGCGCTCTGGATCACCCGGATCTGCACGTTGCCGCGCTGGAAGGCTTCAGACGCATATGGATTGACCAGGATTTCTACGACACCCCACATGCCGATCAGCAGGTTCGTCCAATCACCCAGGACAAGAGAACCGGCCGGAACATTGGTGCTCCATTGTGCGGGCAGGCCCGCCAGCGTTCCATCATCCATGATGAACCCGGCACCCACCGACGCGGCCTTCGGAGTTGCCATTAGGGATGCGCGAACACCTGCACCAATCGCCCACCCATTCGGCACCGCACTGGCCGTTTCTAGATCTGTCAGGCGGGCAAGAATTTCCGGCCAGGACAAACTTCCTGCCGTGTAATCGGCATTATGTGCGGCCTGCGGAATGACACCTTTGGGCGTAAAGTTGGTGCCGTCACCTGCCAAGGCAGCGGCATCCAGCGCCTGCGCCATGACTGCCAACAGATCAGATTGGACCAGTTCCTGAGCGGCGGGGCTGGAAAGCATCAGCGTATTTCGGCTGATTTCAGCGATTGATCCACATGTCTTCGGACTCATGACAATGCCGTCATAGGCCGGATTTCCCGCAGGAAGAGGCTGGTTTTCCCCAACCCATGCCGCCTGCGCCGCAGCCGTCTGGCGAGGAATTCCGATATTGCCCGAAAGGCCATCCAGCACGACCGCGCCAAGCTGTTGCGTAATCAGGCGCGCTCGCAGAAGGCTGACGAACTGGTCCGGGCGCTGTTGTGTCGGGATCAGGCTCGCAGCTTCACCAGCGGTCCCCTGAGCGCCAGTCGTCAGCGTTGCGCGGGTTTCCAGATTAGGCGTGAGGTCCACCAGAATGCCGCCCGCCTGTGGCTTCTGGCCTGTACGACGCTCGATCTCGGCAGACATTTCACGCGCCCGCCCGGTCCGATCATCATCCGTGATCCCGCGTACCTGGGCACGAACTGCATCGACCAGAGTGAAGCTGTTGCGCGCGCGCTGGTAATGAGCATCGCCAGACAGCGAAACCCCCGGAGCCGAACGCGCTAGATCGTCCAGGGCGCGTTGGCGGGTTTCACGAGCCTTGAGCGAATTGGCTTCCGTTTCCAGGTCAGACCAACGCTTGTCGATCTCCGGGCCGCTCTGCCCCTTAATTGCTTCCATATCCGCTAACACGGAAGAGAGAGTGCGTTCTGTGCGTACCGTCATTTCAGAGACTCCACGCACCAGGCGAAACATGCGCGGCCAATGTCCGAGAAACGCGAGCAAAAATAGGATCAACAGGCAGCACGACGAAAGCATGCCCCCAAGTCAGCCCGCACAAATTCGCCGCTGCCTGAAGCGTGGAAACATTGAGTGTGTTCACAACCACACCCACTTCAGTACCTGCAAAATGTAGCAGGAACGTCGAACCTTTTATGTAAAGCTCCCCTACTTCACGTTTTGGACCGACTGTAGGATCTACATCCCCCATATCCGTGAAATTCAAGGCGATTGCTGCTGCCCGCTTGAGGGGAAGTCCCAAGCGCCCCAATTCTGCTGTTAGCGCAATGTGAAGCGCGCGCCGGAAGCTGTATCGCACTACCCCGCCACGGCCTGGACGTTCTTCAAAAGGATGATCCATCACGATGATGGCGGGAGACTTCGCCGTCCAATTCTTCAAAGTATCATAGGAGATTCCTGCGGCGGCGCAGACATGCGCAGCCGAGTAGAGAAGCTCCATAGGGTTTTCATGCGGCTTCATTGCCACCTCCATTAATCAACTCGATATGAGTGTAGTGTTAACACTACACTCATATCAACTTTTATGGTGGGACAATCGTCAGACGGCCAGAAGATCGCGCAAAATCGAGTTATAAGCTCGCACGTTCCAGAACTCGTCGGGATCATCAGCAATCCCTTCGCGTTCCCAGGACGCCATGGCTTTCGTCTTGGCACGCACACCGGCAATGCTCACGGCTGGCGTTTTGATGATCTGCTGGAACAGCGTGTTTTCGCGCTTGTAGAGCGCCGTGAAGATCGGCTCTGCCCGTTGCTCTTCCTCGTACGTATAGACGGGAGCATGAGCAGCATCGATCTTGTCTTGCAAAGCAATGAACTGCTCGCACAGCGCAATCAAATGCGCGTCCGATTTATGACCTTCCGGCTTCGCAGGTGCGGCGGACAGGCTTTCAGGCTTTGCGAGGGATGCGGTGGCGATGCCGCCAAGCAGGACGGTCCCGAGGGCCGGGAAAATGTCACGACGATTTACTGAGCGCATGATATGCGGCTCCCATGGCATAAATTGCCAGAGCCTGAACGGTTATCACACCGCACAAACTCCGGGGGGTGATAAACCTGGCCATAGTCAGGCCGGTAAGGCTTTAAGGTTGCCCTCTGGACATACCCTTACCGCCCCCGGAGCGAATTCTTTGTGCGGATTACTGCTCTCGTGCAGCGGCCGCTATGGCTTATCAGGAGTTATCAGGCTCCATGAACGAATCTGCCGATCCAGAGACACGCTGTCAACGGAGAAAAGAGCAGCGGCACCCTCTAAATCGAAGTAATCTGGAAAAGAAACGCCGTTGGCCCCTCACTCACCGAAGCGGCGAAGCATTCCCGAAACGCAGTCATTTTCTTACGACCTTCGGTTGTGTTTCCTGATTACTCTTTTGAATTCTTTGATTGTTTTCAAACATCAAGAAAAAATCTACGCGTGAGCCTGACGCGGTTCCGGTGCCCGCCCCTCGGCCATTACTCACCCTCCCCCCCGTTTTCAGTGCCCGGCCCGAATTCTGCGCGCCAGGCGACGGATGCGCCAGACTGCATCCGCTTTCGCCAGGTGAAAGGCTTCCGGGTCTCGATGGTCAGGTAGAAGCCGACAAACGGCCTCTGCAATCGCGTCTAATTCATCGCCTTGTGTCACATGTGTCAGATGTGTCGGATTTTCCCTATAACCCTTATATGCGCGCACGCGTGTAGGGCGATAATAGGTTTTATCTGACACATCTGACACACGTGACACAGGAATAAGTGAAAAATGGCTGTTTTCTGCCGTTTTCCCATTTCGTTCTTGTGTCGCATCGACTTTCATAAGCACCCGCCGTGTCATGGTTATTGATCCGCCCATGACATCGGCTTGACTTCCAAACCACGGAAACCACGCTGCCCACGTGAACCTTTTGGATTGCGACAAAAAACGAAACCACGCTTCTGCAAGGCGGAACTAAACCGCTTTGCAGACCCGATCTCTTCACCCGAACGCTTGGCGAATGCAGACCAACTTGCAAACAATGCCTGCGTCGTATCCTCACGTTCTGGCGATACATGACAGGCCGTATCGAGCCACTGGCCAAGCACGTCCTGCTCAGAGAAGTATTCCGCCGTAGCCTCCACGACAGCACGCGGACGGACCAGACCATTCATCTGCCAGTCATACGCGCCCTCAATCATCCAGCGCAGAATTGCGGGCCATTCATCACGCAACTTTGCCTCAAGGCGCGGATCAGGCGTGTCTGGCTTGCGCTCAAACCCGAGAATGTTGAACCGCCGTCGCATGGCTTCATCGACCGTGTGCAGGATCGGTTTATGATTCCCGACGATCATCAGCTTGAAGGTAGGCCGGTACTGAAAGAAGTCCTGACGCATGAACCGCGCCGTGATCGTATCGCCGCCCGTAAGCTGTTTGATCCGTGCTTCGGCCCATGGGCGGCCTTCTTCGGTTTCAGATGCCGTCACCAGACGCGCACCACGCAACATCGCTAGATCGGTAGGGTGACGATCCACGCCAGAAGCAACGAACGTCTCCATTGCAGCATTGCTTGCATAATCACCGAGGATGCCCGCAACGGTATTGATAAACACCGACTTGCCGTTTCCACCTGGACCATAAATGAACAACAGCGCGTGTTCCCGAGTATCGCCCGTCAGGCAGTAACCGCACCAGGCACGCAGAAAGCGGATCATCTCATGATCGCCCCCTGTTGCCTCGAACAGAAAGCGGTCCCAGATCGGGCAATTTGGCTGTTCTGCTGGTCGCACAGCAACATGCCGTGTGATATAATCTTCCTGACGTGCTGCTCTCGATTGCGTAGTGCGAAGGTCAACGGTTCCGTCAGGCGTGCCAAGCAAGAGCGGATCGGTGTCCCATATCGCGGAAGTAACCGCAAAGGCGCGTGCAGTCTGAGCAAAAGCCTCGACACCTCTTGCCGCACTTGCACGCGCCATGATCGCCGCAGTCTTTCCATCCGAATTTGATGACACCAGCTCACGGGCAATCGTTCGGCACCAGTGATAGGCCAGCCGCGTTTCTTCACGCTTCCAGTGAGAGCCAGCCCATTCAAACCATGCCCCGACATTGTGATCGTAGCGCAGCTGGTCCGCAAACCGGGCCTCAAATGCCAATGCGATGCCATCTTCTGTCGGTGGGAATGCAGAAATATCCACCTGAGCAGCAGGGGCCTTTTGCTCGCCTCTATCTGCCAGCCTTTGCAATTCCTGAGCCGTGCCGCCTTTCCGCAGCCAGTCCACAACATCGCCTTTGATCGGCAAGTCAGGCAGCGTAAGCACGCGCAGACGCCCAGCCAGCCCTGACAGGGCCTTGCAAACCTCGTCTGTATGCTTCCGGCCGGGATCATCATTATCCGGAATGACGACCACGCTCGCACCCTTCAAGGCCATGCCGTAATCATCATTCCATTTTCCAGCGCCACCAGGCGAACAGGTTGCCGTCAGGCCGATAGCTTCCAGAGCATGCACGCTCTTTTCGCCTTCAACGATCCAGACAGTTTCTCCCGCTTCCACGGCCTGCAAGACACGCGGCAGACGATAGAGAACGCGCTTTGCACCCTTAGCGCCCCATTTCCAGCCGCCTCGACCGTCAGGGGTCTGCTGTCTGAAGTCCTTTGGCTCAAGCCGGACGACACGAAACAGCACTTCTCCATCCGCCGACACATAGTCGTAATTTTCGACCACACGAGGCTTCGAGCGAGGCTGCTGGGCCCGTTCCGGCAAGAACCCACTGTCTCGCAGCCACTTTGCCGCTGCTGACTTGTCCAGGGACTTTTGCCGCATGACCAGTTCGATCATGCCGCCGCCAGTCCCGCTTTCATGGTCCTGCCAAACGCCTTTCTGCACATCGACAGCAAGGCTACCCCGCGAACCAAAGCGCAACTCCTGAGGTTTGGAGAGCTTCCGATTCGGACCACCTAAAAGAGCCAGCGCAACATCTCTGGCGTTCGCTTGAAAAGGCGAGCTTTGAACGCTGTTCATCTCCGCCTTCCGTTCAAAAAAGGTGAGACAAACAGAAGAGAACTTTCAATAGAAGGGCAGGAAGAAAGATCGCCCACTATCGCATAACTATTTGATTTTTGGGCCTTTATCGACGCCGCCCTTGGGCACCATCTTTCTCCTAAAAATTATCTTCTGGTTCAGCGCTTCACGCGAATGGCTGCCCCTGTCATAAAGCGATTCCCTCTGGCGTTCTGACGGCCGGATATTCCATGATGAGGCCGAGCAGACCATTGCTGTCGGAAACAAGCCTCATCTCTCGTACCCGGAAACATCGGGAACCGAAAAATGGACGATCCCTTTCCCCGGCATCACGGCCTTGACATTCTATTCCAGATGGAATCCGAACAGGTACCCCAGCCTGAACTCCAGCCCTGCCCTGAGCCTGATCCCAACGGGCGCCGTCGCCAGCCGCCAGTCTGGTTTTCCCTGCCCCTGCTCTGCATCTGTCTGTTTCAGGTTACTGTTCTGGTGCCGCAGATCGCCCATCTGAACATCGGCTCAGGCAGATTTTCGGCTTATCGGACCATCAGGACAACACCCACGCCGCCCGACTCAACCGCGCCGTTTCCGGTACGCCCCGTTATCCTCAGAACATGATCGACCGACATATCGAAGACCAGCCTGTACGATCGATGCACAGGGCCGTTCCCATGACTGTATGGTCCAGGAAGGGCATTACACAGAACTGAATCAGACCGCACTCGACTATGTGGTTCAGGCGTCCTATTTCCCCGCGATAAGAAACGGGCATCCCGTCAGTTCACACTACAGGATGCACTTCAAGTTCCTTATTCCCCAGACCGCTGAACCATAGCAGGAGCACGAATTATCCCTTCGGATGCATCCCAACCGGGGTCGGAGCGTTGTTTTCTCAAGCGTTAGTGCCACATGGGTTTCCACCCGCAGGAACTGACTACGAAAACAGACAGAAGGTTTCATGATGTCTTTCAATATCAGCCGCCGTGGCGTCGCCCTTGTAGCCGTCCTTTTCGGTACCGGCCTTGTCGCAACTCCTGCCGTACGCGCTGAAGATACGCTCGGCACCCCGGTCGGACACGTCACGCTCACTGCCCGTTCGGCAGATGTCGGCATCGGCTACACCTGGGGTGACGGCACACTGACCTATGGCCACCGCACCTACCACTTCAAGGTAACCGGCGGGAACATCGCCGCTGTCGGTTACTCGTCCCTGAAGGCCGAAGGCACCGTCTACAACCTGAACCACCTGCATGATTTCGACGGCAGCTATGGCGCCCTCGCTGGCGAGGCGACGCTGAACAAGGGTCTGGGGGGCGCTGTCCTGTCCAACAGCAACGGTGTGCGCATCAAGATCGAAACAGCGACGCAGGGTGCGCGTCTGGCTGCCGGGGCGCAGGGTCTGACCTTTACGCTGAGCAAGTAATCTGGTGTCCTCCTGACCGCAGCCTTTTACAGAGGCTGCGGTCACAGGCCGGACATTCCCCCGCGTGCCCCGCCTCTTCCACCCATTTTCCGCGGGGGAGCGGAGCGTGACAGACAATGGATACCAATATTCTTGTTCTCTCCTTCACCGAGCAGAGCAAGGCATTCCAGGCCTTTTCCGAACTGCGTGAACGGGCGGCGGACCAGAAGCTGGTTGTCATCAACGAGGCTGTCGTTGAGCGTACCACGGACGGCAACATCACCATTCATGACAACTGGGCCAATGGGTCTTCCGGCGAGCAGGTTCTGAACGGAACGCTTCTGGGGTCTCTCGTCGGGCTTCTGCTCGGGCCGCTGGGCGTGCTGCTCGGGGCGTCGATGGGCGCGCTTGTAGGGTCGAGCCTCTCGGTGGAGGACGCGGCCATCCGCAGCAGCCTTCTGGCGCAGATCGCCTCCGTCATTCCCGTGGGGACGACGGCCGTGATCGCGACGGTTCAGGAATATGTGCCGCAGGTCGTGGACGATCTGGCGGCGTCGCTGGGTGCATCGCTGGTATTGCGTCGGCCGATCGAAGCCGTGGAGCGCGAGGTTCTGGTCCAGCAGAAGGCGCAGGCCGCGGCAGCCGCAGAAGCCAGCCGTGTTCTGGTACAACAGCATTCGACCGAATGGCACGAGCGGATGGCCGACTGGCAGAAGCAGGTCTCGACCAGCCTTCATAATCTCAAAAACAAGATCACGGGCGGCTGAGACCGTTCCGCTCTTGATCTGAGCTCCTGACACGGGCCATCGTGACGAAACATTTCCTTACAGGATGTCGTCATGATGGCCCGTTTTCGTATGCTTTTCCTGCTGGCCGGTCTGGGGAGCTTTTCAGCAGCATCCGCGGCTCCTGCGCCGCCGCCCGTTCTGGCGCCGTTTATTCATGACGGCAGTTTCGAGCCTGGCGGTTACGGGTTTGTCCGGGGTGCCTTTCCGGGCGCGACCGCACAGCAGGTAACGGACTGGAAGGCCATTAAGGCTTATGGCAAGGCCTGCACGCATGATGCAGCACTCGTGCAGGATGCGGAGCTGAAAAAGCTCGGGATTATCGCGTCCGTTCCGAAAGATCGCGGTTATCAGGACCGGCTGTGCTCGCAGATCCTGGACGTCACCTCTGCGCCGGAAGGTTTTGCGAATTGGGAAGCATTCCGGACAGCATTGTCCCGCAGCCTTCCCTATTTCCAGACTTACGAGGCCGGGATCACGGCTTCAGTCAATGCCATTCACGGGGCAGAAGAGAACACGCTCGAAGAAGAGGCCACAGCACGCATCATTCCCGATCAGGCCTGGCGAGGGCCACTGGGAATGGAAACATTGGACACTCTGTCAGGAGTTGATGCCGATACACTCAGAATGTTGAAAAACCGTAGTGTATACAGCTTTGAAGATGTGGACTGGGACAACAGTCACTGGGCGCGCCATCTGCTGGAAATGAAGGGATGGTCAGCCGTGATAAAGGCAGGCCCAAGAACCGCAAAAATGGTCTGGCTGATAGTGCAGCATGCCGATGAGGATCCGGCCTTTCAGGCCAAAGCGCTGCGTCAGCTTGCGCCCTATGCGCGCGCTGGAAAATTCGCCAGGCCGGATTATGCATTGCTGACAGACCGGGTCATGCTGGCGACGGCAGGCAAGCAGCATTATGGCTCCCAGCTTTCGTGCCAGAACCATCACTATGCACCCTATTCGCTCGATGCGGGCGGCGACGATCCGAAGACGCTGGACAAACGGCGCGCAGAAATGGGGCTGTTCTCGGAAGCCACCTACCTCACCTATCTGCCACCCCATTGCTAAAGGGGTGAAGGGAGCAAGCCCCCTTCTCTATGCATTCGGGCTGGGGAGAGCCCTGCGTCAGACCGCCGTCGGACGGTCCATGGTCTTGCGCAGCGGATAGAGCGCCAGTTCCTCGATTGTCGCACCGGTATTGGTCGCCTGAAGGCCCAGCGTCGTCAGCGGATTGGCGGGGAAGACCAGGGTCGTGGCGACAGAGAGGCCGTCATTGGCGAAGAGTTCCAGCGCGCAGGCATCCAGCACCAGACGCAGCGAGAAGCGGCGGCTGTTGGCGATCAGGGGCGTGGAGAAACGCTCCGTGAAGAACGGCTGGGAGAAGCCGTGCAGGTCGCCGCGATCGAGCCAGAGCTGGCTTGAGAAAGCATCGAAACCGATGGAGAGGGACTCTCCCTGTCCATTCGAAAACACGATGACGAAGCGGCCCGCGCGTCCCTGTTCGCCGTCCGGCTGCGGGTTGCTGCGTTCGTCAACGGTGACGGTCAGGAGCAGTTCGATGGCGGTGCCGGTGGGGAGGGCAACCTGCACGCCACTCTGAGCGGCGATGCGCTCGACTTTGAACGGGATCTTCTCACCCCGGAAGGCTTCGAGCCCATAAGGGCGCTGAACCAGACGCAGCCAGTTCATTTCATCGCGGCGCAGGGACATGCGGCGCGGCAGCGTCATGAGACCGCGCCAGCTCCGGTTAGGGACTTCCTCGCAGTACTGCCAGTTGCCGAACCAAGAGAAATAGACCGCCTTGTTGTCCGGCATGCTGTCATAGACCTGCATGGCGTAGCTGTCCTTGGCGAAGTCCGTCAGGCCGATCACGGTGTTGTCGGGCGTAAAACGTTCGCCGTCGAAATCGCCCACGAAATACTGCGTGACGCTGCCGCCCAGCGGGCCACCCGGATTGACGGAGACGAACAGGACCCATCGCCTGCCTTTCTCATCGCCCTCGATGTCGAGTTCGATCAGGTTCGGACATTCATAGTCCACGCCGAACAGACCGGCGGGACCGAAGCTGCTGAGATGCATCCAGTGCAGCAGGTCGATGGAGCCGTAGAACAGCACTTTGTGAGCACGCGCGCTGACCACGACCATGATCCATTTGCCGCTGGCCTCGTGCCAGAAGACCTTGGGGTCGCGGAAGGAATTGACGCCGATATTCAGGATCGGGTTGTGGGCATAGTCGATGTAATGCTGGCCGCCATCGGGGCTCCAGGCGATGTACTGCGTCTGGCTCTGCGGTGTGGCACGGGTATAGATCGCAACCAGCCCACCGGGCATGGGTGGCAGTGCGGCTGGGGCGGCATGGGTTTCGGCACCGCTCGGAGGCGCATAGACCGTGCCAAACGGGGCGGACTCATTCGGGCCAAGCGCGGGCATCCGGTCGGGCGCGTAGGGCGTGTCAGATGTGGTTTTCCGCAGTTCCGGGGCGAGCGCCTGCACGGCGGCCTGCGTAGCCGTTGTGGTCGCCGGAGCAGCGGCGGGGACATCCGGCTTGCGGGGCGGGAAAAGGCCCGAGACGTTGTTACGGTCCAGCACGACGCAGCCGGTATAGGCCTCGCCCGCTGCCGTCTGGTCGATGGCAATGGGCTGATCCTGCCATGTGTAGAGATCCGTGCTGGTGGCATGGCCCCAGTGGACCCGGCCCGCATAGGGAGCGCTCGGGTCATACTGGTAATAGAGATGGTAGGTCTGGCCGTCGAAGATCAGGCCGTTGGGGTCATTCATGAAGCCGGTAGGCGGCGAGAAATGAATGGAGGGGCGGTAGAAGTAGTCGCTCTGGGTGCGGATGACAGGCTTGTTATTTGCGCCGGGCTGATCGGCGGGTTCGATATGCGCATTGCTCGGCTGATGGCCGTGGGACGTGAGCGTGTCTTTCGGCGGTTCATCGGTCGCGCCAGCCCTGCCGGTCAGTCGCAGGGTTCCGGCGACGGTTCCTGCGGCAAGAAGGGATGTCAGGGCGCGGCGGCGGCCCGGCGCAGGCAGGTCATTATGGTCTGTCATGGAGGACAGGATACATGAGATGCCCGTTTTCAGAAGACTGGCCCGGCATGACATTGCATGTCCGGTCCGAATGCGGACATAGTGCGGCATGAAGCGTCTCGACCCCTTTCTCCTCTCCCTGATCTGCGCAATCGTTCTGGCGTCCTTCCTGCCCTGCCGGGGGCAGATGGAGCACATCCTCCAGCACGTGGTGACGGTCCTCATCACGTTCATGTTCTTCTTCCAGGGCGCCAAGCTCGAACGCCACGCCATCGTGGAAAGCGTGAAGGACTGGAAGCTTCAGGGGAGCGTGCTGCTCTGCACGTTCGCGCTGTTTCCACTGCTGGGGATCGGGCTGCATCTGCTGTTCCGGACCATCTTCCCCGATGCGCTGTTCGGTGAGGAACTGTGGTCGGGCATCCTGTTCCTGTGCTGCCTGCCCTCGACCGTGCAGTCCTCGATTGCGCTGACGTCCATTGCGAAGGGCAATGTCCCGGCGGCGATCTGTGCGGCGACCGTTTCCAACATTGCGGGCATTGCGCTTACGCCGCTTCTGACCGGGCTGGTGCTCGGACATGTGGGGGCGGGACATTCGCCGCTGGAATCCGTACTGGATGTAGGCAAGGAACTGCTGCTGCCATTCGCGCTGGGACAGATCCTTCAGAAATGGGTCGGGCCGATCGTCCGGAAACACAAGATCCTGATCTCGTTCACCGATCGCGGGTCCATCATCGTGGTCGTCTATACGGCGTTCAGTTCGGCCGTGGTGGAGGGAATCTGGCACCGGGTTTCGGGTGCGCATCTGCTGGAAGTGGCGCTGCTCGACAGTTTCATGCTGGCGCTGGTTCTGGTGCTGTCGCATCTGATGGGCGACGGGCTGGGGCAGACGACGGAGAACAAGATCGCGCTCCAGTTCTGCGGCTCGAAGAAGTCGCTGGCGTCAGGCGTGCCGATGGCGAGCGTCATTTTCCCGGCGGCGTCGGTCGGCATCATCGTGCTGCCGCTGATGATCTACCACCAGATCCAGCTCTTCACCTGCACGCTGCTGGCCCGGCGTTATGGGCGTCGGGCGCTCGACACCAGCGACCAGGGCACGGCGACTTCGCCGCAGCGTCGCACGGCCACGCCGTAAACCTCGGCAAACAGGGCGTCCGTCAGAACTTCGGCAGGCGTGCCAAGACTGACGATGCGTCCTTTCGACAGCACGGCGATGCGTGTGCAGAAACGGGTGGCGAGCGCCAGATCGTGCAGAACGACGGAAACGGCTTGGCCCTGCGCGGCGCATTGGCCGAACAGGTCCATGACCGTCAGGGCCTGCGCGGGATCAAGAGCCGCGACAGGTTCATCCGCCAACAGGATCGGGGCCTGAACCGCCAGCGCACGGGCAAGCAGGACGCGGGCGCGTTCGCCGCCTGAGAGACGGGCCGACGAGCGGTCAGCGAACGCGCTCATCCCGACCGCATCAAGAGCCTGCTGCACGGCTGTTTCATTCTGTTCCGCCGAGGCCGTGCGACGATGGGGCAGGCGCCCGAGCATTGCGACATCCCGCACGCTCATGCCGATGGCAGCGGGCGCTTCCTGCGGGAGATAAGCCAGATGCCGCCCGCGCTGTTCGGGCGGCATGGTGAACAGATCCTGCCCATCCAGCAGGACGCGGCCAGTCTCGGGACGCAGCAGTCCGGCCATGATGCGCAGTAGTGTGCTCTTGCCCGCACCATTGGGGCCAATCAGGCCGAGGACTTCACCGGGACGGACGTCGAGCGCGATATCGTTCAGGAGCCTGTTACCCTGAAGGGTCAGGCTGATCGTGTCTGTCTGGAGGATCATGACGCGCTCCTCATACCGGTCGGCCACGCAGGCGCCAGACCTGCCAGAAGAAGACCGGCGTTCCGATCAGGGACGTCACGACGCCGAGTTGCAGTTCCGCACCGCTAACAGGTAGGCGCACGAACAGATCCGCTGCCAGCAGAAGCGCCGCCCCCCCCAGCGCGGACGGCAGCAGAAGACGGGACGGGCGCGCTCCGGCGAGCGGGCGCAGCAGATGCGGCATAACGAGACCGACGAACCCGATGCCGCCCGCGACCGCCACACCACTTCCGACCGCGAGCGCTGTTCCGAGCACAACGCGCCACTGCACCGCGCGCAGGGGGAAGCCCATCGTCTGGGCAACGTCTTCGCCAAGGGTCAGGGCGTCAAGAGACCGCCCGGTACTGAACAGCAGGGCCGAACCGATCAGAAGACCGGGGGTGGCGATCAGCACGTCATGCAGGCTGGCGCGGGACAGGGAGCCCATGAGCCAGTGCATGATTTCGTAAGACGCATACGGGCTCGGCACCAGATTAAGCGTCAGGGCCAGAAGTGCTGCACTCATGGAGCTCAGGGCCGCACCGGCAAGCACCAGAACAAGCGTGCCGCCTCGGGTCAGAGCCAGAAGCAGAAGCGTGGCGAGCCCGGCGCCGGACAGGGCCGCCAGCGGAAGGGCGGGCGCCCAGACTGCCGAGACGCCGGTGTAAAAAACCAGAACGGCCCCAAGCGCACCACAGCCTGAAATCCCCAGCACGCCCGGATCGGCAAGCGGATTGCGGACCAGTCCCTGAAGCGCCGCGCCAGACAGGCCGAGCGTTCCGCCGATCAGCAAAGCGAGGATCATGCGCGGCAGGCGGATCTGGCCGATGATGGTCGCGGCGATTGTCTCACGGCCATGCAGCATGTCAGACAGGCCCTGCACGACGCCGATCCCCGCCGGGCCTGCGGCCAGTGACAGGATAGCAAGGGCCAGAACCAGCGCACCCAGTACGGCGACGGTCAGAACATAGCGGCTCATGGCGGAAGCTCCGTGCCGGTCAGGCGATCATGCGCGGCGATCAGGGCGATCAGCGCATCGAGGGTGTCGGGCGTGCCGCACATGGTCAGCCGTCCGGGAAGCGCCAGAAGATGCGCACCCGTGAAGCGGTCCCGCAGGGCGGGATGATGCACCGCCTCTTCTGCCAGAGAGGCGCCTTCGGAAATCATGCCGGTCACCAGAATATCCGGCGGATGGGCGATCAGCGTTTCCAGCGCGATGGTGCCGTCGGGACGTTCGGAAGCCGAGAGGCGGAAGCCGGCGCGCTTCAGCAGATCGGAAATCAGGCCCCCCTCTTCTCCCGCAAGGTTCGCACCGATGACCGTGGCCGTCAGGATCTTTTCCGGATGGGCAGGACGGAGGCTTTCCAGACGCTTATCAAACACGCGGATCATGTCATCGCCGCGCGTGTCCTCGCCAATGGCATGAGCGACGGTACGGATCTGGGTCGGGATATCCGCCAGGGATGCGATGGACGGAAGCTGGACAAACGGGACGTGCAGGGCGTCGGTCACGAGCGGGACGGTCGGGCGGTGCCATGTGCCGTCCAGAACGACGTCCGGATGGGTGGCGACAAGGTTTTCGCCATCAGGACGCTGGACGGGATATGTCCCTGCGATCTCGCAGCGGACGGATTCCGCGCAGTCCGTGGCCAGCGGGCTGAGGCCGAGGATATGGGACGGGTCTGCCAGTTCGAGCAGAAGTTCGTCCGTACACAGGTTCAGGGAAACGATGCGGGTACGCACCGGACCGGCACAGGCCGATCCCGCAAAGCAGCCCGCCATCAGGCCCGATAGCAGCAGGGCTGCCATCGGGCCTGAAAGGACATGAAGGAACGCCTTAAAGGCCAAACGTCACACCGCCATAGAAGGATCGGCCCGGCTGGAGATAGCCAACCGGGTTTTCATAATACCGGTTCCCCAGATTGTCGCCACGCGCAAAAAGGGTGAGGAACTTCGCCAGCTTGTATTCCGCGGCGATGTTCACCGTGACGTAATCATGACCGATCGTGCTCATCGACGTATAGCGGTCGAGATCGTGCCAGCCGCTGACATAGAGCAGGCTCGGCGTGATGCTCAGGCGTTTGGTTGGCGTCCAGATGACGCTGGCCGTGGCCTTGTGACGGGGCCGACGCACGAGGGCCGCCCCCGTGCTGCGATCCGACGCATCCGTCCAGGTATAGGTGCCGCGCAGATCCACACTTTTGATGATGCGGTAATCGACAAAGGCCTCAACACCATGCGTCTGGGCGCGTGCGACGTTGACATAGGTGTAGTTGTAGCCCGACAGCGCCGTGTTGATGAGGTTCCGGACATGGTTGCCGTAATAGTCGGCCCCAAAGGTCAGCTTGCCATCCAGAAGGCGCTCTTCAAATCCAGCATCGAAGCCCAGAAGGCGCTCGGCCCGCAGGTTCGGATTGGCCAGAAAGTAATAGGCCGGATAGCTGACGAAAAGCTGGTTCAGCGACGGGCCGTGGAAGCCCGAGCCGCCACTGGCCTTCAGCGTCAGACCGGTACCGGGGATCTTCACGGCCGGGGCGACACGCCAGGTCACGTAATTGCCGTAACGGGAATTGTTGTCGTAGCGGATATTGGCCGAGCCGAAGAGAATGTCGTGCCAGTGACCCTCAAGCTGTCCCCACGCGGCATGCGTCGTGGTCTGGGCGGAGACCGGGGTCAGAATACGCTCGCGGATATAGTCATAGCCAACGAGGAAGGAGCCGTTATGGCCAAGATGGGTCAGGCCCTGCCAGTCCACTTTCAGACGGTCACCGCGGTTGGAGGCGATTTCCGGATCGCCGGCCGTAATGTCGTGGCGGCGATAGGTAACGTAGCCGACGCCCAGCGTCTGCTCGAAGACACCCTTGAAGGACTTCAGGTGCGCCGTGCCGCGCAGGATGGCCTGTTTGAGGTCGCTCTCGTTCTGCTGGGCTGACGGCAGCGCCGGATAGGAGCTGTAATCGTCGGCGACGTATTCGTAATCCGCCTGCGTCAGATGGGCCGTAAAGCCGAGATCAAAATTGTCCGTCACGTCATAACCGAGACGCACATTGGCCGTGCGGTTGTCGTTGCGGTTGGATGCAACGTCATGGTCGTGAACCTGCGCCCGGATGGCTTTCGGCACGGCCTGATAGTCGCCGACATGGTTGTGCGAGACTTCGACCATGTAGTGGAAACGATGTAGTGACCCGGAGAACCCCGCCGTCTGGTTCTTGGTGGAGTAGCTGCCACCTTCAAGACGGACAAAACCATGCAGCGGTCCCTGCCCCTGCTTGGTTGTCATGTCGATGACGCCGCCCATCGCATCCGCACCATACAGACCGCTCTGCGGACCACGCAGGATTTCCACGCGGGCCAGACCATCGGTGAGAAACTGTGCCGTATCAAATGCCCCGGCCGGAGTAGACGGATCATTGATGTCCATCCCGTCCAGACGCACCTTCACTTCATTCGAGTTGACGCCGCGCATGAAGATCGAACCCGTCCCGCCGGGGCCGCCCGTACGCACCATGTTCAGGCCCGGTTCACGCGCCAGAAGGTCGGCGAGATCGCGACGCTGGAGAAGTTCAATGTCACGCTGGGTCACAACCGTAACCTGCGAACCAACCTTGCTGAGATCCTGCGGAATCCGATTGGCCGTGACCGTGACCGTCTCGGGGAAGGAGGATGTCACGGCGGCCGGAGCCGTTGTCGAAGTACGGGCGGGAGCAGGAACGGATGCCTTGGGAGGAAGGACCGTCGGCGCCCTGGGCTTCTGCGGCGGTACCGGTGCCTGAGCCGGGGCGGACGCCAGCGCAGGCACGGCGACAAGCATGCTCGTCGCGAAAAGAAGGCAGGAAATACGGGGCATGATGCGGGTAGTGTCTCGTCGTTCTGCGTCGCCCTCAAGAAGGAGGCAGACCCGCAGAGACAGGGCCTGACCCGGCGTTCCGAGGCACCCCGCCCGGACCGTCCTTCGGACAACTCATGCTGACGGCAGGTCTCCTGGCTCGTGCTCCGGCTTCAGGCCCCTTCCCGGTCGGACCAGTGGGTCATCTCCTGAAGACGGTCCGTTTTCCCGTTGAGGGGCAACAGCCGGCACTTACAGTTGCGGGGGCAGCCGCAGTTTCGCACTGCGTTCCCTTTTCACCCGGAAGATCGGGCACCGTCAGGTGTCATGAAGCGCCCCCGGCAGGGCAAGTCAAATACAAAAGACCATTCGTGACCGATTTGACACAGTACAGCCCTGCAACATGGCTTTCATTCCGTTACAATCCGGCCTTTGCCTCGCCCATGCCCCACCGTCAGTGTTCCTGCCACCAGACACAGGATCAGGACACGATCATGACGGCCCCTTCTGCTGCCCGGACGCTTCACCCGGACTGTCCCCTTCCGGCAGGACACACTGGCACAACAGCAGAGGAACCCGGTCTTCCCCAGCGCCTGCTGTGTACCGCCTTCCGGGTCCGGCAGTACAACGACGTCCATGCCCGGGCCGCCGATCTGCGCCTGCGCCTGCCGCTGGGCCGCAAGCGCCTCCAGCGCCTCGCGCGGATCCGGGAGGCCGGGGTGATGTTCATCCATGTTCCCAAGAACGGCGGCACGTCGATCTGTGACCTGCTGTATGGCGGGATCATGATGCATGAGACATGGCGCTATTATCATCATGTCGCACCCGCGCTGTGCCGCACCCTCCCCAGCTTTGCGATCTGGCGCGATCCCGTGAAGCGTTTTGTCTCCGCCTGGGCCTTTGCCCGTCGCGGCGGCACGTCGCGGGTCCGGATCCATCCGTCCGTCAATGCACTTTACCGCTCGCTCCATACGCTGGACGATGCAATCGCCCATGTGGAATCCCGTTCGTCAGTCTATGACATGGACCATGTGTTCCGCCCCCAGGCCCTTTATGTCTGCGATCGTAACGGCCGGCTTGCGGTCGATCAGCTTTTTCCAATGGACAGGATCTCGGCCCTGCCTGACCTGATTCCGGCCCTGCGGGGAAAGATCATTCCCCATCTCAACGGCAACAGTCACGATATTGTCCCGACAGTTGCGCAGGCAGAAAGGATTCGACGGATCTACAGTGTGGACGAAGCATTGCGTCCGGCAGACTGAAATCCTGACAGGATCCGCCTCCATAAAAATGCGGAATGTCTTGCAAATGTCATAATGACTGATGGATTTCCTGCCCTTGAGGGCCGTTACGGCAGAGAAATGTGACTAAATTGCCATACCCTCTTCATGTCATAATGTATCACTCCACATCTGATTGAAATAGGGCCTTCACTCATGCTTTTTCTCGGCTGAAAGTTCACCTGACCGAGAAAGACCGAAAATACGATGCGCCTTGCTCGCCTGCTTTCGACTTCGGCCCTGTTTGCATTTGGTACGGTGTCGGCTTTTGCCGCACCCGCAGACAGCACGGCCCCTTCCACCAAGAAGGGTCCCACGAAAGTCGCTGCTGCCGCCGCCCCGTCCATGATGGGCAATACGGCTCCAACAGACGAACATGAAGAACATGTCTCCGTCAGCGGTCACCGCTCCTATTTCGATGGTGTAACACGCCGCGATGTCGGCGGTGGTCTGATGCAGAAACAGGATGCGGCAAAGTCCGTTTCCGCCATTTCCCGCGACTACATCGAAAAGCAGGCCCCCGGTCAGGACCCGATGCAGCTCATAGCACTGCTTCCGGGCGCAAACGTTTCATCTTCCGATCCGGCAGGTCTGACGGGCAGCCACATGAGCGCCCGCGGTCTCGACCAGACGCAGATGGGCTTCACGCTTGAAGGCTTCCCGATCAACGACGTCGGCTCCTTCCAGACCTATTCCCAAGAAATCGTGGATTCCGAGAACCTGCGCAAGGTTGCTCTCGCACAGGGTTCCGCCGATCTCGACAGCCCGCATCTGAGCGCCACAGGCGGCGTGGTCGACATGTACATGATCGATCCGAAGATGAAGAAGGGCGGCGCGTTCGACGTTTCCTACGGGTCGTACGCTTACACCCGCGGCTTCCTGCGCCTCGACACCGGCAAGATCGGCCAGACCAACCTGCGCGCCTACTTCTCCGGCTCCTACGCGACCGAAGACGCCGTCCACTCCATGGCGACGAACCGCAAGCTGCATGCCGAAGCCAAGTTCGTGAACGACTGGGGTGACGGCAACCGCGTCTCTCTCGCGATCGTCGGCAACCGTCTGTACAACTACCTGAACCGCTCCGTGAACATGGCGTCGTGGGACGCCTACGGACTTGGCGTCAAGGACAAGTACGTCGCATCCTACAAGAATGCAGCGGGGACTACGGTTTCCAACACGGTCTATAACGGCGTCTACAAGGACCCGACCGGCAAGACCACAGCGAACGACGCCGATTACTACAAGTTCCACCAGAACCCGTTCACCAACATCTATGCCAGTGCTCCGTCCACATTCAAGCTGACGGATCACCTGGTGCTGACCGAAACCCCGTATTTCTGGTACGGCAGCGGCAGTGGCGGCGGGGCTTATGCCGCCCCCACAAGCTGGGGTGCCACGTCCATGAACGGCACGCTGGATGGCAAGACCGTCGCCAAGGGAACGCTGCTTTATGAACCGTCCATCACGACGACGTATCGTCCGGGCGCCGTAACCAAGCTGACCCTGACCACCGGCGTCAACCGCCTCATGGTTGGTTACTGGTTCGAATATTCCAAGCAGATCCAGAGCGCGCCCGCCACGGGCATCGGTTCTGATGGCACGCCCTGGGACATCTGGGGCGGTGGGCCGAACTATGTGTTCAACGACGGCACGACCTATCAGTACCGCGCCAACCTGACGCAGACACGCGTCCACACGATGTTCATCGGTGACAGCCTCTCCCTGCTGCACAACAAGCTGACCATCGAAGGCGGCCTGAAATACGCCATCGTCACCCGCGATGCGCAGAACATGCTGCCCGACACCTCAACGGGACCGTACATCAACAAGACGTATTACGAGCCCCTGCCAACGGCCTCGATCCGTTACCAGATCAATCCGGAAATGCAGGTCTTCATCTCCGGTTCGACCAACTTCCGCATGCCGACGAACTACTCCCTGTTCGACGCTGGTGCCTATTACAAGCCGGGCGGATATTCCACGCAGGGCAATGCCAACCAGCAACCGGAAATCTCCATTTCCGAGGAAGCAGGCTGGCGTTATACGGGTCCGACGGTCATGGCCTCGGTCACGTATTTCCACTACAACTTCACCAACCGCTTCTTCTCGCAGAGTGAATGTCTGAACGAGACGTGCAGCAACTACGCAACGGGCAACATCAATGCCGGTGGCCAGAGCACGAACGGTATCGATGCGGAAATCGGAACGCGGCCGATCTTCTATCATATCCGTCCTTACGCTTCGTTCGAATATGTCGATGCACGGACGACCAGCAACCTGCGCGGCGGTAGCGGCAAATATATCGACTATCTGCCGACCAGCGGAAAGTTCGCGCCTGAAACCCCGAAATATCAGGTCGGCTTCAACCTCGACTATGATGACGGCAACCTGTTCGGCGCCTACAGCCTGAAATATGTCGCCAAGCAGTATTCCACCTTCATGAACGACGAACACATCCCCGGTTACGTCAAGATGAACATCTCGGTCGGATACCGCTTCAAGAATGTCGGTTTCCTGCAGGCACCGAACATCAAGTTCAACCTGACCAACATCACGGACAAGCACTATCTCGGCTTCCCGCTCGGCCTGCAGACCAATGCCGTAGCAACACGCGGCATCTTCGGCACCACGGTCCGCGGCACGGCACCAACCTATGCCATCGCGGCTCCGTTCGCCGCGACGGGTTCCATCAGCGCCGGTTTCTGATCCTTCGGAATCCGCTGGAACTGAATGCCCCATGCCGGTCTCCGGCATGGGGTTTTTCATGACCGGGAACGCCCGGCCGGGAAGGCTCTGCGCACTTGCACTCCACCCGGCAATATGGCCATTTAAGACCACGCCAAAGATGAAAAGGATCCACGGTGGGCAGAACGAAAACGGCAGTCAGATCAGCTCTGGACATCTATCTGGATGCCCTGCGGGATCACCTGTCCATTGACTCCAAGGCCATCGAGACGGCGCTTTCCGAGTTGCCGGGGTGTGAGCAGTATCCGGGGCTGTGCCGCCGGATGGAGCAGGATCTGGCGATGAGCCGGAGCCATGCGCGGGAGATCACGATCCTTCTGTCCCGGCATGGGCATCCTGCCCCGGTTCCACATGAGACGGTTTCGTCCATTCTCAGTACCGTCTCGGGGCTGCTGCATGGGGGCGAGGAGCATGACGTTCTGAAGAACGTGCTGGCAGCGAGCGGGTATCGCGCGCATCAGATCACGTCCCTTCAGGTCCTGATCGTGCTGGCGCAGCAGCTTGGCTTTACGCAGGATGCGGCAGCGCTGGAGTGTCTGAAGGACGAGGAGGCGGCCTCGGCGGAGGCGCTCGAAGGGCTGATGCCGGAGATCGTATCCCAGTACCTGGCTGCGGCCTGAGAACAGCGCACCGCTTGCAAGACATCCGGGAGGGCGTAAACTTCCCGCATGTCTTCATTCCGCTTCCTCCACGCTGCTGACATTCACCTCGACAGCCCCCTGAGGGGGCTGAGCCGTTACGAAGGACTTCCCGAGGCGGAAATCCGCGGCTCCACGCGGCGCGCGCTGGACCGGCTTGTCGAGACGGCACTCACCGAAAAAGTCGATTTCGTCGTGCTGGCCGGAGATCTTTATGACGGGTCCTGGCAGGATGTGGGGACGGGGCTTTATATGGTCCGGGCGCTGAGCCGACTGGTTCAGGCGGGGATCCGGGTCGTGACACTTTCGGGCAATCATGATGCCCAGTCGGTCATTGCGCGGGAACTGCCCCTGCCCGACGGGATCGACCATTTTTCCTATGATGCACCGCAGACGTTTCACTGGCCCGAACTGGGCGTGGCGCTGCATGGGCAGAGTTTCCGGGACCGGCATGTCACGCAGGACATGACGCGGAATTATCCGGCGCCCGTGGCGGGGTGTTTCAATATCGGAGTGCTGCATACGTCGCTTTCGGGATATGGCGCGCATGAGACCTATGCGCCCTGCTCCGTCGAAACGCTGTCGGCCAGGGGGTATGATTACTGGGCGCTGGGGCATGTCCATGCGCGCGAAATTGTCTGCGAACATCCGTGGATCGTGTTTCCGGGTGTGCTTCAGGGACGCCATGCGCGGGAGACGGGACCGTGCGGATGCGCACTGGTGACGGTTGAGGACGGGATTGTCCGATCTGTCGAATTCGTGGAATGCGATGTCGTACGCTGGTGTCGGCTGGAGCTGGATATCAGCGGGATGCAGGGCATGGATGCTGTTCTCGGGGCGGCGCGACGGGAGATGGAACAGGCTCTTTCCGATGCGGGAGGGCGAACGGTCATTGCGCGGATCGTGCTGAGTGGACAGAGCGTTTTGCATGACCGGCTGTGCGCGTCCCAGACCTGGAAAGAGGATCTGCGGGGCATTGCGGTGTCGCTGGCGCAGGGGGGAGCCCAAGGAATGGTGGGGATCGCGCTGGAAAAAATCCGGAATGAAACGTCCGCACCACCACACCGGCCCGGGGTGACGGAGACGCGCGAGCTGGATCTGGCGCTTGAGGAACTGATGCAGGACGAGGATTTTCTGGCGTCCCTGCCCGAAGCCTTTGAAGGATTTTTCTCCGCCCTGCCCTCCTGCGTGGAGCGGGAAAGTCTCATGCCGGAGGGGCGGTTTGCACTCGATCAGGCGCGGGCGGCGTTGCGGGCGCGGCTGGTGGGGGAGACGGAATAATGCGTTTCGAGCGTCTCGACCTTCTGCGTTATGGTGGATTTCAGGATGTCACGCTGACCTTTCCGAAAGGTGCGCGGGATCTGCATGTCATTTACGGCCCCAACGAGGCTGGAAAATCGACGACGCTCTGCGCCATCCGGGATTTCCTGTTCGGGTTTCCGCATCATATCGCCGGGGACTGGATGACGGCGGCCTCCCTGCTTCGGGTCGGGGCGTGTCTGGAGCAGGACGGGGCAATTTTTGAAGGCGTTCGGCGTCGGGGACGTAACCAGACGCTTTATGCGGCGGATGATAAAACCGCTCTGGACGATCTGCCATTGCGGACCTGGCTGGGGGGCCTGGACGCGAAGGGGTTCGAGGCGGCCTGGGCGCTGGATCATGCGCGGCTGAGGGAGGGTGGCGAGGAAATGCGCCGGCTGAAGGACGATGCGGGGCTTCAGATCCTCGCGGCCGGTCTGGGGCTGGAAGGCGTAGGGAAGCTGGCCGCGTCTCTTCAGGATGATGTCAATTCGGAATGGAAATCCGGTCGGGCGCGGTCGGCGTTGCAGCAGGCACGGCTGAGACTCGCAGACCTTCAGAAAACCCTGCGCAATGACACGACTACGGCACGACAGCTCTCCATTGCGAATAAGGAACTTTCCGTTTCCTTAACAGAAAAAGCCGTTTGCGAAAAAGAGGAAAAAACTCTTGGCGCGCGCCGCAGAACCAACGCACGCCTGAAAATGACGTCCGTTCCGTTTCAGAAACTTGTTGAAACCGAAATGGAAATCGCGTCATTTCCGGACTGTAACCTCACGATTCAGGACTGTGTGCGGATCGAGAAAATCCTTGAGACGCTGCGCCGGGACGAGCATGGCGTTTCAGTCTCGCGTCAGAAACTTGAAACGGTATCGGAACAGGTCGAGAGCCTCGGAGAGCGGCATTCCGTTCTGGCTGATGAGGCCGGGATCAGGGCGCTGTTGAACCGGGGCGTTCTGGTTGCGCGTCTGGAAGCCGCAGCGGAAGAACGTCAGGCGCGGCTGATGCGGGACGGAATCTGGCTTGAGCAGTTCTGGACCCGGCATGGATGCGAGCCGGGTGTTCTGCCCGAAATGGCGGAACTGGACGATCTGGAGCAGCGGCTTCAGGCGCGGGCCCTGCTGCAGACGCAGGAACAGGATCTCCGGGCCCGGATCCAGGAGACGGAACAGGCTCTGCAAACCCTTCATCCCGAAGCCGCCCTGGAAACGGAAGGGCCGTCTGGGATGGACCGTCTGCGTCTGTTCCGGCTGGAACTGGATGAGGCGAGAAGTCTTGGAGCGCTTGATGACAGGATCGACGGTCTGGCGGATCAGATCGCGCGGCAGGAGGATCTGACAGCGACGGCTTATGGCGCGCTGCGCCCCTGGAGTGCGGAAGGCGATGACCGGCGGACCGAACTGGCGGGGCTCGCTGTGCCGGACATGGCGGCCATTGAGGAAGAGGCGCGTCTGTGGGCGGCGCTTGAAGAGCAGCGTCGGGCGGCACGGGACGAGGAACAGGCGGCCGAAACGGAGATCGCGCATCTGGCGCAGCGGCGTCGGCGGCTGGAAGAGGACGGACAGGCTGTATCGTATGAGCAGCTTTCCGCGGCACGGCAGGAGCGCGACCGGCTGTGGCAGGACATGGAGGGGCATTTCCGCGCTGAAACCTGTCCGCCTTGTGCGATGCGGGAGGCGTTTGGGGTTCTGGTCCAGAATGCGGACAGTCTGGCGGATCGGCGTCATGCCCATGCCGAGCAGTCGGCGCAACTGGCGGCGCTGTCGCGTCAGGGCGAGGATCTCGCGCTCCGGGTGGAGGAGGCCCGGCGCAGGACCGGTCATGCCGAAGCGGAACTGGATCGGCGCAGCAACGCATGGGCGGCGTTGCTGGAGCGGTTCGGAGCGCCGGTGCTGCCACCTGCCCCGCTTCAGGTCTGGATCGGGCGGCGTCAGGCGGCTCTGGCGGCCGAAGAGGCTTTGCAGGCCCTGCGGATGCAGGCGCAGGCGGCGACGGGTAGCCGGGATGACATGAACCGGCGGTTGCGGGT
Organism: Gluconobacter sp.; assembly: GCF_047722525.1. Lineage (GTDB taxonomy): Bacteria > Pseudomonadota > Alphaproteobacteria > Acetobacterales > Acetobacteraceae > Gluconobacter. Next base: position 80,288 of record NZ_JBDNYY010000004.1, on the reverse strand, counting down.
TTTCGTGAAAGACTGTCCGTCGGACCGGCTGGCGGTTCAGATCCGGCAGGCCGCGTCCCTGCTGGAACGCGACGAGGCCGACGCCCGGCGGCAGGCGGACCGGCTGGCGGATCGGGGGCGGCTGGAAAAGGATCTGGCGCGCGACAGGGCGGCGCTGTCTGCACTGGATCTCAGCCGGGCGCAGTGGGAAGAGGACTGGGCGGTCGCATGTCAGGGCTGCGGTTATCCGGGCCGGGCGGAGCGGGTTGATCTGCAGGATGTGCGGGAGGCGCGCACGATCCGGCAGCGGCTTGAAAACGAGCAGAAGGATCAGGCCTCCGATGCGCGCGATATTGCGGCTTACCACAGGGAGCTGGAAGCGTTCCTTCAGCGTTACGGGCAGGGCCATGCGGCGGACCTGGAGCGGTTCCTGACGCAGGAACTGGCACGCGAGCAGGAGCGACAGTCGATTTTGCAGCACCAAGCGGCTCTGGCGGCCGAGATCGCGCAGGCGGAACTGGAAATGTCGGCATTGGTGGCGGAACTGGCGCCCGTGCGGTCCCTGCTGGGGCTTGGGAAGGATGATGATCTGCGACACGCGCTGTCACGGGCACGGGAGCGTGCGGGGCTTTGTGAAAAACGCGATGAATTGCGCGATCAGATTTTGCAGGCTGGCAATGGGCGATCGCTCGAAGAGCTTCTGGAGGAAGCGCGCGGGACGGATCCGGCGCAGCTTGAGCAGGATTTCGAGGCGATCGAGGCTGAAACGGCGGCGCTGAGCGCACGCAGGTCGGAAGTGGATGAGCGTCTGTTCAGGGCGCGCGCAGTTCTGGCGGAACTGGAAAACGCGCGGGGCGTGCATGAAACCGCAGAGGAAATCCAGGAGACGGAGGCGGAAATCGCCGAGCGGGCCAGCCGCTATGTCTCGCTCCGGCTCCAGCATCTGATGCTGTCGCGACTGGTGGAGCAGGGGCGACAGAAAGCACACGGGCCGCTGCTGTCGCGGGCCGGGGTGCTGTTTTCACGCCTCACGCTGGGACGGTATGAGGGGCTTGCGACGGAAGAGGACGGCTCGGACGGGCTGGTTCTGGCCGGAAGAGGGCCCGGGAACACGGCGCTTGTGCCGGTTCATGCCATGAGCGAAGGCACGCGGGACCAGCTTTATCTGGCGCTGCGTCTGGCGTCCGTCGAGCAGGCTCTGGATCGGGGAATCCGTCTGCCATTCCTTGCGGACGATCTGTTCGTGACGTTCGATGAAGAGCGGACGGCGGCTGGTCTGGAGATTTTGGCGGAGATTTCCGAGAAAACGCAGGTCTTATTTTTTACCCATCACGGGTATATATTAAATCAATCAAAAGAAATTTCCTGCCTGATAGAACTATAATTCCATTTTTAAAAAATTATTTACTGTAAGGGCTTAGACAATTTTCGCGCCCCTTAATGATGCCACGCGAAGAAACAGTATGAAATACAATATGACTATTTTCATTCATATGAATTTTTCATATAGCCATCCTGTCATGGTTGTCCCGCTTGGTTTTACTACTGAAAATGGTGTTTAACGGCATTCCCACTTCTCTTCCCAGAGCCCGGTCGTGACTGACAGACCTCTTGGTGCCCTGAATGCACAGCGTATCATTCCGCTGGCTACACTTGCGGCTTCTCCGCGCGGGATGAATCCGGTCGTCGTACGTCTCAGCACGGCCCTGTCACCGGCCATTGCGGATATTCTGGAGCAGGATCGGACGGTTCTGGTACTGTCCCGGCAATCGACGGGTCGGCTGTATCTGGACCAGCGCCAGTTTCAGGCACTGACGCTGCCTCCCGCGGTTGAACCCACGGCGGATGTCTTTCTGCTCAGCGTCACCCGCAACATCCTGCTGCGACATCTTCCCATGCTGTCGGGGCTGCCGCCTCTGGCTTTCAATATGGACCGGGGACCGGGCGCTTTTCTGCTGTCGGCCGCGTCCATGCTGGAAGCCGGGGTTCTGGAGGGTACGATTCCCCAGACCCGCCAGCGCCTTTTGCAGCATGTCACGGACCTGCTGATCACCACGATCCTGGACTGTCTGGATCTGGAGGTCAGTGTGGCGGGGCGGCGGCGGCATCGGCAGAAGCACATCCGCCATTACATCGAAACGCGCCTGCACGAACATGATCTGACGCCGCAGAGCATTGCGGAGGCATCGGGGATTTCAACCCGGGCGCTTTACCAGCTTTTCGACGGGGAAGAGGGTGCTGTCGCGGGCTGGATCCTCAACCGCCGGCTGGAACGGATTCATGCCGATCTGACGAACCCGGCCCATGATGCGCTGCCGATCGCGCAGATTGCGCTGAACCACGGCTTCCGCAATGCCGCGCATTTCTCCCGGCGCTTCCGGCAGAAATTCGGGGCCTCTCCACGGGAAGTCCGGCAGCGCTTTTCGCGTGGTGCCGTCCGGCTGGGGGGATCAGGTCGGGGCTGACTGCATGCCCCTGACGAGGCGGGTCGTGGACTGCCCTTCCACGAGGTCCACCAGCACGACCTTGCCGCCATAGCTTTTGACCACGTCGGCGCCGACCACCTGGTCTTCCGTATAGTCCGCGCCCTTGACGAGAATATCCGGCTTCAGGGTACGGATGACCTCGAGGGGCGTGTCGTCATCGAACAGCACGACGAGATCAACCGAGCGCAGGGCGCCGATCACGCGGGCCCGGGCTTCCTCCTTCTGGACAGGGCGCGTGGGGCCCTTAAGGCGGCTGACGGACCTGTCCGTGTTGAGTGCCACGACGAGCCGGTCTCCTTCGCGGGCGGCAGCCTGAAGCAGGCTGACATGGCCCGGATGGACCAGATCGAAACATCCGTTGGTGAAGACGACTTTCGCGCCGTGGCGGTGCCAGCTCTCCACGATCCGGGCCGCCTGTTCGACCGGGACGAGAGCGCCTGTCTCGGGCATTTCCTGAAGCAGTTCGCGCGAGAGTTCCTCGCGCGAGACCGTGGCCGTGCCGAACTTGCTGACGGACAGGGCGGCAGCAGCGGTTGCGATCACGACCGCCGTTTCGAGCGTCTGCCCGGCGGAAAGCACGGCTGCGACCGTGGCGACGACCGTATCTCCGGCGCCGGATACATCGAAAACCTCGGATTTGCGGCTGGCCACGTGCAGCGGTTTCGCATCGCGCTGCCAGAGCGTCATGCCGTCTTCCGAACGGGTGACGAGGACATCGCCGCCGAACTGGTCTGACAGGATGTGCGCGACTTTCAGGACTTCGGCATCCGTGCGGGCCGGCAGACCACTGGCCTGTTCCGCCTCGATGCGGTTGGGCGTCACGAGTGTTGCGCCCGCATAGGCTTCCAGTGTCCGCCTTTTGGGATCGACGATGACGGGGATGCCCTTTTCCCGACCGGCCGCGATAACGGTCTGAAGGACTTCATCCGTCAGGACGCCCTTAGCGTAATCGGAGCAGACGAGCACGTCGGAAACGGCAATCGCGCGGAGGGCCTCTTCCATGAGACGCTGCTGGATTGCTGCGGAAAGAGGGATCAGTTTTTCGACGTCGATGCGAACGATCTGCTGACGGCCGCTGACGACGCGGGTCTTGGTGATGGTGGTCCAGTCGGAGGATGCCACGAGGCCATCCGTCTGGATGGTGGGCCAGAGCTTCAGGGTTTCCCTCAGCCGCGCAGCGGAGTCATCCTCGCCCACGAGGCCGATCAGATGGACGTGTGTTCCCAGCGCGGCGGCGTTGACTGCCACGTTTGCCGCTCCTCCCGGCACGCAGCGCAGGCCGTCATGCAGGACGACAGGGACCGGAGCCTCTGGTGAAATCCGGCTGACGCCGCCTGAAACATACTGGTCCAGAAGCAGGTCGCCGATTACCGTAATGCGGCCAAAGCGGAAATCGTCGATCACGGGTCTGCTTCTCCTTCAGTCATGCACAGCGTTCCATATCTCACAGGAGCGGCGCAAAAAGAAAAGGCGAGGGATGCCTCCCTCGCCTTTCGATGGACAGGAACGAACGTCAGGGTCCGTTCAGATCCGGGTTCACTCCGCGGCGGGACCAGCCAGCAGCGTTGCGAGCGAACGGCCGAAGCCGGTCGGGTCGGGCAGGGGCTCACCTTCCTGAACGCGGGCCAGATCCAGCAGGACGCTGGCATAGTCCTTGACGCTTTCCCCCTTTGCAACACGCTCGGCCAGGGCCTTGATGAGCGGGTGCTTCGGGTTGATCTCGAGAATGGGCGGCATGGCGGGCATGGACTGGCCCGAACGGCGCATCAGGCGCTGCATCGTCAGGTCCGGGCCCCCGTCAGAGGTGATGACGACGGCACTTCCCGTCAGACGCACCGTGCTGCGAACGTCCTTGACCTGCTCGCCCAGCGCATCCTTGAGAGCCGGGACCAGCTTTTCGACATCGGCGGCCTCGGTCGTATCGGCATCCGTGGATTCGAACTTTTCCAGATCGCCATGGGAATGGGTGACGGAACGAAGGGGCTTTTCCTGATAGGAGGACAGACGCTCTGGCCAGAAGCCGTCCACCGGATCGGACAGCAGCAGGACTTCGAGGCCGCGAGCGCGGAAGCCTTCAAGCTGGGCCGAGGATTTCAGCGCGTCGAGATTGTCACCGGTCAGGTAATAGATGGCGTCCTGACCGTCCTTCATGCGCGAGACGTACTCGTCCAGCGTGACCAGTTCGTCGCCGTGGGTGGAATGGAAGCGCGCGAAACCGGCGATTTCCGTGCGGTGTTCGGCGTCTTCCCACAGGCCTTCCTTGATGACGGCTCCGAAGTTTTCCCAGAACGTGTTGAAGCCACTGTCGGCTTCCTTCGCGCGCTTGCCGATCTCGGTCAGAACGCGCTTGGTCACGGCCTTGCGAATGCGGGCCAGAACCGGGGTGGCCTGAAGCATTTCACGCGAAACGTTGAGCGGAAGGTCTTCGGTATCGACGACACCCTGCACGAAACGCATCCAGTTCGGGACCAGTTCGGCTTCGTCGGTGATGAACATCCGGCGGACATGGAGATGAATCCGGCTTTCGCGGGACTGTTCCATGAAGTCGAACGGACGGGCACTGGGGAGAAACAGCAGGGCCGTGAATTCGGTCACACCTTCCGCACGCCAGTGCAGCGTCGCATAGGGCTCGTCGAAAGCGTGGGAGATGTGCCGGTAGAACTCGGCATACTGCTCAGGCGTGATCTCGGATTTCGGCTTGCTCCACAGGGCCGTGCCTTCGTTGGCAGCCTGGTCTTCAGTGGTGCCATCTTCCTTGGTTTCGCGCAGGGTGATGGGCCAGGAGATGTGATCCGCCCATTTGCGGATGATGGAGCGCAGACGCCAACTGTCGAGGAACTCGTCCGCATCATCCTTCATGTGCAGGACGATGTCGGTGCCGGGGGTGGCACGGCTTGCAGGAGCCAGTGTGAAGGAGCCCTTGCCGTCGGACGACCAGGTCCAGGCTTCATCGGAGCCAGCCTTGCGGGAGGTGACGTCCACACGGTCCGCAACCATGAACGCCGCGTAGAAGCCGACGCCAAACTGGCCGATCAGGCTGGGGCGGTCTTCCGGCTTGGCGGCGTTCAGCTTCTCACCGAAGGCACGTGTTCCCGAGCGGGCGATCGTGCCAAGGTTCTGGGACAGTTCGTCGTGGGTCATACCCACGCCGTCATCGGAGATGGTCAGCTCTTTCTGGGCCTTGTCCGGATGGATACGGATGGACGCATTTTCCGGAAGCGCCAGAGCGCTGTCTGTCAGGCCCTCGAAACGGCGCTTGTCCGTGGCGTCAGCGGCGTTGGCGACGAGCTCGCGCAGGAAGATCTCACGATCAGAATAAAGGGCATGGACCACCAGGTCCAGCAGACGGCCGACTTCGGCACTAAACTCATGCTTTTCGGCGGTCTTCTGGGTGTTTGTTTCGCTCATCTCATCAATCTCCTTGAAGGAAAGTGACTTGGATATGCGTTGTCACAAACGGATTTTCAACCGGGATCAGACGCAGGATCAGAGGTAAGATGCGAGCGTCATGCTCTTCATGTCAGCGATGAGGGAATAGGAGGCCTGAAGCTGGTTGTTGGTGTCTGTCACCTGGGTAGACACCTTGGCCAGATCGGCGTCTTTCACCTGTCCGAGCTGGGTGGTCAGGGCAGCGGACATCTGGGTCAGCATGGAGGTCTGGGTGGTCAGGCTGTTCTGCTGCACACCGAGCAGGCCGCTCATGTCCCCAAGGCCGCTCGTGACCGTGTCCATGGATCCCTGAAGCCCCGAGATCAGGTTAGCGTAGTCGCTTGTGCTGGTTGAAGCAGATCCCAGCGAGGCGACAACCATAAGGTTTCGCATCAGGTCGCGGATCGGCGAAGCTGTGGAGGTGGATGTCGCGCCCTGTGTGGCAACCATCCCAATGGACACCGTTTCGGACTGCCCGACGACAACCTGCGTTTTCTGCTGGTAAGCCTGATCGGGCGAGGTGGAGACCGATGCGGAAAACGGTTGGCCGGCCGTGGTATTGTTGACCAGATCCTGCGTCGTGCCGAGGACATCGGCCGCACTGGTTGAAGCGAGCTGGCTGACGGCCTGTCCGATCTGGGTGGCGAGATCCGATGTGCCCAGATCCGTGCTGACGGGAGCCGTCGTATTCTGTTGCCCGGCGAAGACGTAGCTGTCGCCCTGTTTCGTGTTCAGCAGATTGCCCAGCGAGGTCAGGGCCGACTGAGCGGCCGTCGCGGCCGTCGAGACGGTTGAATAGGACAGCGTGCTTCCGAGCGTGGAGAGGGAACTCGTCAGGTTCTGGGCGATTGTGGAAATCTGCGACAGGGCGGTCTGCGTCGTGGTCAGGCTGTTCTGCGCATTCGTCACATTGCCTTTCCAGGAAGCAATCTGCGTGATGGCTGGCTGAAGAGCGAGCGCCTGGGTCCGCGAAGATCCCAGATCGGCGTAGCTGCTGGCCAGAACGCCAGTCGTGGCCTGAAGCTGGAGCGCGTCCTTCGCCTGTGACAGATTCTGGACACCGAGAAGGAGCTGGCTGGAGATGCCTCCGAAGCCGAAGCTGGAGATGGTTCCAGTCATGATCAGGATCCGATTGCGTTCAGCAGAGCGCTGAACATTGTCTGGACGGTCGAAACGACTTTGGCGTTCGCCGCATAGGCGTTCTGCAGGGTGACGATATTGGCCATTTCCGTATCCACGGAGACCGTGGAGGTTCCGGAAAGATTGGACGTCAGGCTGGCCTGCGTCGTCTGGGACAGGGCAAGGCCGCTGCTTGCATTGCTGGCTGTGGCCGCCTGATTTGCGGTCAGGGAGGTCGCAAGGGAGATGATCCCCTGATTTCCCCTGTATCCTGTCGACAGGTTTCCGGTCATGCCGAGATTGGTGCTCGGAGCCGCTGTCTGGGCGGTGCCGGAAGAATTGGCTGTGGTTCCGAAGCCGTAGTTCAGCACATTGAGGACGGTCTGGGTGCCGGAAGTGCTGTCGTCAAGAAGTTTGGACGGATCATCGGAATAGACGCTGGAAACGCTCATTTCCTGCGAGAAGCCGACGCTTCCGGTCGGCGTGAGATCTGTCTGGGAGGCGCCTGGAACCCCGCCATCCGCACCGGACGTGAAAAGAGGCATGCCCTGATCGTTCAAGCGGTTGGCGACCGTCGATGTCAGGGAGTCCAACTGCGCCTGCATTGTGGGCAGTGTTGTGTCCCGCAGGGTGATGTTGGCGCCCAGCGTCCCGCCGGTCAGATGTGTGGTGACATCACGGCCGTTCAGGGTGATGGCGGGAATGGTATTGCCGGAAGAGGTGCCGGGATAGGTCGTGCTGACCGAAATCTGGGCAGATGAGGTCGCAAGCGGCCAGGTGGACGACACGGTCGCGCCCTGGGTGCTGCTGCTATCCCGTGTGGGCAGGGTGATGCCATCGGCCGTGGAGATGGTCATGTCGCCGTTTGCGGACTCGGACCAGGAAACGGAGAGCTCCGAAGACAGGGACGACAGGGCCGTGTAGCGCTGGTTTTCCAGCGCGGCCGTATCCTGACCGGTGCTCTTGAGGTTCATGATCTTCGTGGACAGGGCGCCGATCGTGGTGAGATCGGTGTTGATGTCCGAAACCGAAGAGACGACCGCATTCTGGGCCGTCTGACGCTGGGTCTGGTAAGCCGAAGCGAGCGTGTTGACGGACTGGGCGAAGGTGGCGGCGGCGGAGACGACCGTGCCCTGGGCGGAGGCGCTGTCCGGCGTGGAGGTCAGGGAGGTCAGGGCGGACTGAAGGTTGCCCAGTTCGTCGGAAAGGGTCCCGCTGCTGCCGGAGGTGGCGCTGGTAGACCCCTGAAGCGCCGTGATGTTGGACAGGGAATTACTGGTGGCCGTGTAGGCCGCCACGTCCGCGTTCTGGGCGTAAAGTGCTTTCTGGACCTGCTCGTTCGTGGCCAGCGTCGTGGCGGCGGTGCGGACGCCGGTGCCCATGTTTGCAGCCACGCTCGACTGAACGTTGGCGTTTTCCTTGATGTAGCCGCTTGTCCCTGCATTGGAGACGTTGTTGGACGCAACGGCCATGGCGTTCTGAACAACGTTCAGACCGGATGTTGCAATCGAGAGTGCGCTGTTCAGTCCCATGGGGCAGGTGTCCCTTCAGTCCGGCTTACTGGATCATCGCCAGGGTTGTCTGAAGAAGCTGGTCGGCCGTGGAGACGACTTTCGTGTTAGCGCCATAGGCCTGCTGCGCCACGATCAGCTTGCTGAGATCGCCAGTCAGATCGGAGGTGGATTCCTCAATGGAGCCCGTGGTCAGGGTGCCGGCCCCATTGGTGTTGACGGCGTTGACCTGCGGGCTGCCGGACTGTGACGTGGCGGTATAGGCCTGCCCGTTCTGGGGAGACAGGCCGTTCGGGTCCGCGAAGGTCGTCAGCGGGATCTTGGCAACAAGCTGGGAATAACCGTTATCGAACGTGGCCATGACCGAACCGTCCGTCTGCATGGAGATGCCGGAGAACGTGCCGCTGGTCACGCTGTCGGAGACTGTCGTGACGCCGCTGGGCGTGGAGCCGTCCGTCGTAATGCTGACACCGTTCGTATAGCCGATGGTGCCTAGGCTGACGGTCATGTTCTGCGGCGAGCCCTCATATTCGAAGCTGGCAGCCGAACCCGTAGACTGGCTTTGTCCGTTGACGGACGCAATGGCGCCGCTAGAGGCGTCGAACTTCACGGTCGCAGTGTTGGTCGGGTTATTGGGATTGCTGACGGTCCAGGTCGTGGCGTCAACCTGCGTCCAGTCCAGCGAGACAGTCTGGGCATTGCCCTTGCTGTCATAAGCCGTGGCAGAAGTGGTGGCGCTTCCCCCCGTGGAGGTTGCGCTGCTGCCAACCTGACCGGTCATGGTCAGCTTCGTGCTCTCGGTCGGCTGGAATGCGACTGTAGAGGGAACCTGAATGGGACTGAGAGACGTGCCCAGTGTGCCCGTGGAGGAATTGACGTTGTATCCCTCCAGGTAATAGCCGGACGTGTTGACCAGATAGCCGTTCTTGTCCTGCGAGAAGTCGCCATTGCGGGTGTAATATTGCTGCGAGCCCAGAATAGGAGTGCTGTTGTTGCTCTGGCCGGTGGCCTGCACGACATTGAAGAAACCGTTGCCGGAAATGGCGAGGGCCGTGCTGTTGGTAGAAGTCGTAACCATGCCCTGATTGTCGTTGTGCTGCCGGGTGGTGGCGACCACACTGTCACTCAGGGCCTGACCGTTATTGGTCAGTTCGTTGTTGGTGACGTAGTCCTCGAAACTGGTGGTGCTGGCCTTGTAGCCGGTAGTCTGGCTGTTGGCGATGTTGTTAGACAGGTCGGTGAAGGCGTGGGACTGCGAATTCAGGCCACTGACAGCGGTATGAACCGCGTTGATGATCGAGGACATGGCATACTCCCGGACATGGAACAGGCTGCGGGTCGTATGCCCGAGCATCATCGGCAAAGATTCCACAGCGGATGTTAAGGAAGTCCTTACGAGGGAAAAAAGAACGGTCCACCCTGTATGAAAGCCGGATTCAGCCCCTGGATTCTCTGGGATTCGAGCGCGAAAAACGCTTTCGACCTCTGGTTCTCCGGGTGTGGAACAGGCAATATGCGTGAGCATGCCCCAGCCAGACGACGACCCGAAAAAGCCCCGTATCCCCGACGATTCTCCGGTCAGACCCGCAAGATTCGTGCATGGCAGCATCATGCGCCATGTCATGACCATGGCCGGAACGGGGGCCATCGGACTGATGGCCGTGTTCGCCGTCGATCTGCTCAATTACGGCTATATTTCCCATCTGCATGACAGGACGCTGACGGCGGCGATCGCGTTTGCGACGGCAGTCAGTTACGTGCAGGTCTCGGTTTCGATCGGCATGACAATCGGACTCGGGGCCTGCACGGGGCGGCTAATCGGGGCGCGGCAGCATGCCGAAGCGCGGCGGATGGCCTCGGCATTTCTGGTGGTCATGGTGGCGATTGCCGCTGTTCTTGGGCTGCTGACGGCGACATTTGCGACACCTCTGCTGGGGCTACTGGGCGCGCATGGCGAGGCGCAGCAGCATGCGGCCACGTTCCTGCATATCGTATCGCCAGCGCTGCCGCTGGTCTGTCTGGGGATGGCGCTGTCATCGCTTCTGCGGGCGGTCGGGGATGCAAAACGCTCGATGCGGGTGACGCTGACAGGGGCAGTCGTTTCGGCGTGTCTGGACCCGGTGATGATTTTCGGGCTGCATCTGGGGCTTGAGGGAGCGGCGATCAGCACGGTTCTGGCGCGGCTGGCCATCACGGCGAGCGGATTCCTGAACCTTCGGGGCCACGCCATGCTGGAATGGCCGGAGCGGTCGGCGTTCGGTCCGTCAACGCGACTGATTGGCGGAATTGCGGTTCCGGCGATTGCGACCAATCTGGCAACGCCGACGGGGGCGCTGTTCGTGACGCATGCGATGGCGCGTTTCGGGCTCAATGCCGTTTCGGGACAGGCGACGATTGACCGGATCGTGCCGGTAGCGTTTTCGCTGGTTTTTGCACTGACCGGATCGGTAGGGCCGATCATGGCCCAGAACCTTGGTGCGCGGCAGATTCACCGCGTGCAGGAAGCATTGTTAGCGGCGCTCAAGCTGACGGCGCTGTGTGTGGGGGTGACCTGGCTGATTCTCGCGGCTGCACACACTTATATTATTCAGCTTTTCGAACTTCAGGGCGTGGGCGTGGAGATCGTGCGGCTGTTCTGCTGCTGGCTGGTGCTGAGCTACATGTTCGTCGGATTGCTGTTCGTGGCCAATACGGCGTTCAACAATCTGGGGCACCCGTTTTATTCCACGGGGTTCAACTGGGGCCGGGCGACACTGGGGACCATTCCGTTCGTCTGGTTCGGGTCGGCTTACGGACCTCTCGGGATTCTGGCCGGGCAGTCGCTGGGCGTGGTGCTGTTTGGCAGTCTGGCAGTGGTGACGGCGTTCCGGGTGATCCGGAAGCTGGAGCCGACGATTGTGAAAGATTGAGAGTGAGCCCTCACGGATGAATGAATAGCGACAAAACTCGCAATCCGGGAAAATGCTTCAAGATTATCGACAAGTCACTCAGAAAGACAATCCATTCACAAGTATCAAAAAATCTGTTTCTATACCGCACCTTCAATTAAGACAAAAAAAATAAGAGAATATAGCAGAATAATATTTCAATCTAAGAGAGCAGTAACAACGATGTAACTATATGAATTTTTCTGGCATGGATAGAAATTTTATGTTTTAGTTAATGTGTAACTTAAAATATTCTTTTTAATATTAACCTAAAATCCGAAATCAAAACGAGGAACAAATGAAAGATTTTAATATAAGAGTTTGGTTTGATGGGAACCCAGGAAATGTCATGCCAATGTATTTAACTGCACTCAAGATGCAGAGAATGTTAGGTTTTGGGAAAATAAGTAATGTTAAAATTCCACTTTTCAATATAGATCTTCCTGACTTCAGTTTAGACACTCATCCAGGCGGATTTCATGATCGCTATCATAGTAGTGGCAGAAGATATGGATTGCTTCCCTTTGAAGGACTTAAGAAATTTATATTGAACTCTGACGCATGCTTTTTAAGTCTAGAGAGTATATATCAAAATATAAATAATTTCCCACGTAGAGATGAAGTTGATTATGATGTTATTTCCCCCCCTCTGGACAGTTGCGAGGGCGGAGGTGAAGATGAGCTTGTAATCAATATAAGAGGTGGAGACATACTTCAGGGAATATGTGATCTTTATGGTATGCTCCCCATAGAATTCTACAAATTTATCGCGCACAAAACACAAAAGAAATGCATATTTTACGGACAACTTGACGAATCTCCTTACATGGATGAATTACGGTCTGCATTTCCTGATGCAACATATATTCCATCTAGAGGAATTGCCCGGGATTTTGATTTTATAAGAAAATCAAAACATATAATTCCATGTATTAGTACTTTTTCTTGGATGGCTTCATGGTTGTCTTCAGCAACCAAGATCTATTTCCCGGTTGCAGGATTGCTTAACCCTGCCCAGCACTATTACGGTATGCTTCTACCTCTTGATGATCCAAGATATGAATTCTATCTTTTCCCTGTTTATGAAGCACTTCATATCAATGAATATCGCTCCTATATCGACCCCATTAGAAATTCTTGGCGCTATATGTCACATGATACTTTGCGAGAAGCTGTAAAACACCGGACAAGTGATATCGATTGTTATCTTCAAGCTTTCAATATAGAAGATTTCATAGCAATGTATCCTGATACTCATGAAGAATTCACCCGCTACGGCATCCGGGGGATGGTAAATACATATCTAGATAAATGGTTTGAAGAAGGTCGTGCTCCAGTTCGCGTCGACAGAGGTTATTATAGCCGAAACTATCAACAGGCAGCACTTGACATCAGCGAAGGGCGCTACAAAAACGAAACAGAGCATTTCCTTAAATGTGGTCAGTTCCAAGGCTACCATCCGAAATCACTTTGAAGAGCGGTCCTTCTGTTCAAATGACGAGTGAATCATCTGCTGACATTTACCAGGTAATAAGTCGGAAGGATTGAAGTCCTTGATGTCTGATTTTGGGCGTCACGGACAATGGGGCAAGTTTCGCTCTGAGTTGGGAGCAGAATGAGCGGTTCCGGCTCTGGGTTGCTCCACGGCGGCGCTGATCCTCATGGTAGCCCGCGTGATACCGACAGTGCGGATGAACAGCCTCATCTATAATTTCTGATCGGCGAAACCATGCTCGACACGGGATCGAATGACGGACTTTACAGCATGTGATCTTGGATATGCCTGGGCGTGGGTTTGAGATGCGGCTTTTTGCGATGGGTCTTTGAGATAGAGCCGTCCCTATCCATGACGGCTTCATTGACTTTTGAGCGATAGGCAATGTCAGCCCAGACATTGGACGCGGTATTGCTGCGATGGCGTCATCCCTCATGGAGCCTGACGCCATCGCTTGCCGCCGCATCTGTCGTTTTGCTTTGCTGAACTTCAGGGACCACCGGGAATGCTGATCTTTGTGTGACAGTTTTGCGGCCTTATCCTGCCAGACCTGAGGAATACGGCTCGCCCAAGATCTGCTTTTTCATTGTTGGTATTGCGCTGCTTTGGAGCCGTCACCAGCGTGGCATCGCCAGGACGGCAGCCATAAGAAACTGAGGACACACCTCAATGACAGCATGGCTGCCTGCAACTTCAGGCGAAGGCTCAAGACCCTGAGTACCCTTACACCTGACGAATAGGTCTGCAAAATCTGGACTTCAGATCCAGAGCAATTCATCCTCAATCCACCTTATCAAAACCTAGGACTAACCTCCGAACAAGCTCTAGACTTCAAAACAGGAAAGCTTCATCATCGAATTAGAAGACAAGACAATTTATGGTAGAATTAGAAATGCTCCGGGAGCAAAAAAAGAAAAACGGTAAAATTGGATGAATGTTGACTTGTTTTCTAATGAGAAAAAAATACACCCCATTGCCCGGAATAAAAATTCGGGTCAGGCTGCCGTTTTTTTTGATAGAGACGGGGTACTCAATTTAGATACTGGATACCCACACCTACCCGATGAAATAATTCTCGTCGATGGTGCTGCAGAAGCTGTCGCCATGGCTAAAAGGAATGGGTATCTTACTATCGTTGTTACAAATCAATCTGGTGTTGCCCGGGGGTTTTTTAACGAAAAAGACGTAGATTTATTTAACTATGCTCTAGCCAGACGTCTTGCCTGCTATGGTGGGATAATAGATCGTTTTTATGTTTGTCCCTATCATCCAGATGCTTCCATAGAAGCCTATCGAAGTGATCATCCGGATCGCAAACCACATCCTGGAATGATTAAGCGTGCTATGGCTGATTTTCGAATAGACCCTCAGTACTCATTTCTGGTCGGTGATAAAATAACGGACCTTCAGGCGGCCGAAGCAGCAGGTATTGCGGGTCACCTTTTTTCGGGAGGAAATCTTTCCTCTTTTCTTTCTCCGCTTCTTGTTTCTTTGCCTCATGGAAGACAGTCATGATTCAGGACTTTAATTTTGGTCGCATAGTCATCATTGGAGACCTTGTACTTGACTGTTACGTACATGGGTCTGTGGACCGTATATCACCAGAAGCCCCTGTTCCCGTATTGCTCCGGGCACAACATACAGCAGTGCCGGGGGGGGCAGCCAATGTTGCCATGAATGCCGCAGCGCTTGGATGCGATGTGGTTTTGATTGGACTGATCGGTCCAGATGTTTCTGGGACAATGTTGAAAAATGCTCTCCAGCTACATCCGAACATTGATATCTCGGGCCTTGTCGAAGATCATGAATGGACTACGATTACGAAAACGCGTGTTCTGAGCGGGCGCCAACAGATTGTCCGGATTGATGAAGAGCACATCAAAAATCCATCAGAAAACACCCGTAAACGTCTTATGGAAAACATTGTTAAGGCAACGGCCCAAGCAGATGTTGTGGTGTGTTCCGACTATGCGAAAGGCGTTCTTGGGGACGACGTCATTCGTGTTGCGATTGAAGCAGCGAACAAGCAGGATATTCCCATCATCGTCGATCCGAAACGTCGCGATTTTTCAGTTTATCGGGGTGCTTCTCTGGTTACACCCAACCGCAGTGAACTTGCGGCCGCGACGAACCTTCCAACCCAGAGTAATAGTGAAATTGAGCGCGCTGCTCACTGTATAGCCAGACAATTTGGTGGTGATGTGCTCGTAACCCGTTCGGAAGAAGGTATGACGCTCTTTCGGAATAACGGTGAAATTATTCATTCTCAGGTTCGTAAGTCAGAAGTCTATGATGTCTCTGGTGCGGGAGATACGGTAGTCGCCACAATCGCCAGCATGATTTCTGCGGGGCAAGATCTTGAAACCGCTGTCGTCATCGCCACGAACGCTGCATCAATCGTCGTCTCCAAGCTGGGAACTGCAACCGTATCGCGCGCGGAGCTTAGTGCTGTGCTGCTTGCGGGTATGCAGGAAAGTGGTGCCCTTACCGATCTTGATCACGCTAAACTCATTATTGAGGAGTGGCACCATCATGGAGCCCGGGTCGTATTCACCAATGGGTGCTTTGACCTGCTTCACCCTGGACATATTTCTCTTCTCCGATCGGCCGCCCAGCAGGGTGATAAACTCGTGGTCGCCATTAATAGCGATGCCTCGGTAGCTCGTCTCAAAGGGCCTACACGCCCTCTTCAGGATGAACAGGCGCGCGCTACGGTCATCGGCGCACTCCGTTATGTCGATCTTGTAGTAATTTTTGACGAAGATACGCCTCTCGAGACGATCAAGGCTTTACGACCGGACGTTATCGTAAAAGGTGCGGACTATCAGGAAGATGAAGTTGTAGGCGGCGAATTTGTAAAATCCTATGGCGGACTGGTCGTTCTTGTCGATCTGGTCTCCGGACGATCCACAACATCGATCGTACGGAAGATGACATCCCCAAGCCCAAACTCCACAACAGTAAAATCCTGAAGAAATTTACAGATTACCATGCATAAAAATACTCATATGAATGTTGCCGCTTCGTCTCTTGCCTGGCGAACCTGGCTAGCTTCAAAAGCGCTTCCGTTATGGGCGACCAATGGCTTTGATACGCGGCGGAACCTGTTCCATGAACGTCTCTTATGGGATGGAACGCCGGTACGCATGGGAGCGCTCCGCCTAATGGTACAGGCACGTCAGGTCGCGACATACTACCGTGCATCGCTTGATGGTCTTTATGATGCCACCTCCAGAGCAGAAGCGTGTCTTGATGCCATGGAACGCCTTTATCATCAGAATGACGGCGAACCTGGCTGGGTCTTTTCGATCGGCCCTGATGATAAACCTGCAGATTGCAGACGTGATCTCTATGCACATGCGTTCGTTCTCTATGCTTACGCCTGGTCTATCAGGGCGGGAGGTCCCCTACGGCTGGCCCGGAAAACCGCCAGCGATATCCGGGCCATTTTTAAGGCACCAAATGGTGGCTTTCTCGATGCAGTTCCACCCATAGACAGTCTTCGTCGCCAGAATCCGCACATGCATCTTCTGGAAGCATATCTTGCTCTTTTCGAAGCTACGCAGGACGAGTTCTATTTGAATGAAGCGGGCGAACTGGCAAATCTGGCGCTCAGACACCTTATTGAACCCCGTTCCGGACTATTGCTTGAGTTTTTCGCCGCAGACTGGAAACCTGCAGAAAAAACCGGCTGCAATCGTGTCGAGCCTGGCCATCTTTTTGAATGGTCTTGGCTTTTAGGTGAGTATCTCCGACTTGCTTCTCTCACTGGATCGGAAACCATGCGCTTTAAAGAAGCAGCAGAACATCTGTATCAGGTCGGATTGGCAAAGGGACGTGACCAGTCCACAGGTCTGGTCTTTGACGCCATGACCGAGGAAGGGAATGTGTTTGAACATTCAACCAGAATCTGGCCTCAGACCGAACTCATTCGCCTGCTTTGCCAGCGGGCGAAAAATGAAAATGTGGCGCTGGTAGAGGCATCACATCTTGGAGACAAATTTCTGTCCCAATATGCACCCCACACGCTGAACGGCGGGTGGATAGATCGCCTGAATCCTAATGGCACACCATTAGTAGAATATATGCCAGCCAGTTCTCTTTATCATATTTATAATGCTGGGCGAGAGTTTATTTGATAAATTCGATCTTACTTAAAATTCTCGAAAATAATTCGTCCTTATTTTTAAATATACGCTTTCCTGTTCCCGGTCCTGCCTTGTTTCAGAACCGGGAAAAATTAAAACGCCTTAAAGTCGCCGCATGCTGACTCTCATGGGTGGTTGGATAACGGGGGCTTGCGGGTCGACCAGGAAGCGAAGATTACTTTCACTGGAATAATACTGGACCAGATCAGTAGGTGAGTGAACGACGAGATTTTCACGCGGCGTGTTTCTGTATGTCTCGTAAAACTGCGAGATCAGTTCAGCACGATCTATGAATCTGCGACCTAGGGAGTTGATGCGCCAGTATCCGGACCCGCGATAGGGCAGGTTGCGGAGTTCAGCGACCAGATTATCCACTGATGTCGTGTCATGCTCTTCTAGTGGATCTTCGAAAAGAACTGGGTTGATACTTCTGTAGATCACCCCAGAATACAGAAAAATTTTCTCCAGATATTCCGACATCATGGAGAGAGAAGGGTGGTTCATCGTGATAAATGCCGGATAACGCAAACAGGCCTGCTCCATGAGAGTTGCACCGGGAATATCGACGTGATTGTTGCTTTCGCGGCGGTACATTTCCGCCATGCTGTTTTCCCATGCCTGCAGGAGACCAAGCCGGATGTAATTTTCCCTGTTGAAACAGCGGGCGGCATTTTCTTCGCTTTCCTCTCGCAGGAAGGCATCCAGAATAATAACGCTGTTGATAGACGTCGGCTTGTCCAGACGCTTTCCGAAGCTGCCTATCATGCAACTGTCAGGAAACAGCCCCCTGAAATAGAAATTTGCAATCGTTTTGACTTTTGAACCAAAACGCTCCCGCAGAGCTGTTTCATTCGTGATTGAAAAGGAAGCCGTCTGCGTAAAAATATAGTCGCAGTCTTCCAACTGCTCGACAAATCTCTCCCGGACAGCTTCTTCACGGGTTTCCGGGCGGGAATAATCCAGAGCCACCACTTCCGCTCCGGAGACCATGAGTGGCGTTAGAACACTGTAGGACTGGACCTGACAGTTACCCAGAAACCCTATACGACATGTCATAAACAAATATTCCCGTCAGAACCTGAAACAACCAAGATAGAAGTCTGCACGCCCTTTCTGATTAGGCATGTCGAGAGTCTGGGGGAAAAGCTCATCAGTCGGCTCGGAAGGATATAGATCCTTTCGGGCAAAGCTGACCTCAAGAGATTCCGGCAAAACAATGTTCTGCACATTCGTGAGATTACCGCAGTTATTTCCGTGAACATGAAAAACGAAAAATTTCTCTGCCAGTTTTCGGAAAACCCTTTCGGCTCTGGCTCGGAACTCCGGCTCTGCAAGGCGTTCGAAATGATGGAATTCCACGACGATCTGGGTAAACCGTTCAAGAATGTCCGTGGAGGTCGTATCAAAGACTGACCATTCATCCCCTTCGATATCCATTTTCAGAATAATCGGAGCATTCGGGGAAAGGGCTTCATCCAAAACCGCATCTCGAAGCATACGTCCTTCTTCCTTCCAGGCCGTAATGCGCTGGGAGTGAAAATGGAAACGTTCGTGGGACTCCGGTAACGCGTCGATGGTGTGGTCATACTGGAATACATCACAGCCACGTTCCGCCACAGCGAGATCCCAGGAAACATCATCATTGATGCCCAGAGAGAGGGCCACGGTTTCCGGAGGAAAGCTGTCGAGCATGACATACCCGCCATCATACTCCCGCCCCAGTCGGCATTTTTCAACACCTTTCGCTTTTCTTGGTGCAAGAAAGCTCAGGATATGGCGGATTTCCTCCGATCCTTCAGGTGTTGCCTTCCAACTTGGAAAGACCGTTTCCTGAGCCCTGATCAGGCTTTCCAGATCCGCAAGCTTTTTGTCCTGATTTTCGGAAAGACGGGCCAGTCTGTCGACATGTTCCTCAACAATGGCTGGCATCCCCTGCTCCATTGCAGGCACAATGCTTCTTGCCAGAGATTCCGTAGTGCAGGCCTGTTCCAGAAGCTTTTTCTGCGTATTCAGCAAAGCCGTGATGTCACGATGCTGTTCGATCAGAAACCGGGTTGTCTCATCACAGAATTCATTCATGGAAGACATGCCCGATGTCATTTCACGGATGAGGGAAGACGGAAAGACGACGGGCTTCTTCTTTTCGAGCAGATCGACTCTGTCGGCAACAGTATCCAGTCTCATCGTGACTGCATCCAGTCTGTCCAGAATCACCCTGAGAACGCTGAAAACATCCCGCGGGAAATTACGAAGATTTTTTGCCATATGGAGCATGGGTAGTCCTTACGTCCCTGTCACGCCGGCAGTGATACGGCGTCTATGGGCTGCGATGATCTTGTTTCGAACAGCCGCTCGCACATCTTCCTGGGTGATGTCGAGAATACAGCTATGACCATGGTGACAGTCTTTTAGTTGTAAAATATGGCAGGCTGAGCAGGCCGTCGGAGCTCTCAGGACGGTGACGTCTGGCCCGACAGGTGCCCACATGGCGGTAGGATCAATGCCGGAGAAAATACTGACGGATGATACGCCCATTCTGGCTGCCATGTGGGTCAGTCCTGTATCGTTCCCGATATACAGATCGGCCCGGGTCAGCAGATCCATGGATTCCCTCAGGGTCGTTTGCCCGACAAATGATGCAAGGAAAGGAGTCCGACAGGCCTCCAGAAGATAGTGTGATTCTTCCTTCTGATCTGGTCCTCCCAGCAGGAAGACTGCCACGTTCATCGTGTTGCAGAGCCATGCGATCAAAGCCTGGTAACGACTGAGGGGCCAGTTTTTTGCCAGACGCCCGGAAGAGGTATTCATGGCGACAAGGATGCGCCCTTTGGCAAATTCCAGATCGACCCTGGCGGGCTGCGCAATCCGCTCGCGCAGAAGACGGCCGATATCCGGAGATGTCCGAAACAGTCCAATAACGCTGTCGGCCAGTCTTTTCATCAGAAGTGTCTGATGCATCCCCAGATTCATATCCGTTCCCGGAGGCATGCCATGTGGAAGCCACATGGTCATCATCTGGTTCAGTTCAGGGGACCCTGCGTCAAAACCACATTTATAAGTGGCCTGAAGATGGGGAAACATGACCCGTGTGTCGACATCGATACGCACATCGACAACAAGATCGAAAAACTTCTTTTCCAGCCCGTTGAGAAGTTTGACGCTAAAAGGGGGTCTGGGTTTGTCTGCCCGGGATTCAAAGAAATTCACAACATGGATCTCGTCAAAGAAATCCAGTGCCCGCGCAATTTCTACATTCCATGGCCCGCAACCCAGTGTCAGATGCGCTTCAGGAAATGCCTGCCGCAGGGCAAGCATGGCATCGAGCGAGAGAATGAAGTCGCCGATGGCGTCTGCCTTGACAAGCAGGATACGCTCAAGCGGCACTTTTTTGTCGAATGCCCGATACGCGGCGAGATCAGACCAGCGTTCAGCAATGCCGAGTGTAGAACGACGGTTATTGCCGTACTGCCAGTCATGAGAGGGCGACATGTCATCTGAGTGCACAGCGAGACAATCCTACTCTGAATCCTAAAGCAAAAAAAAACCGGACAGAACTGGTTAACGATAAGGATCTTCAGAATTGAGATACGTCTCGACACAGTGACGGACCGCAGTTTCCAGCGGCGTGGAGGGCACGGGACAGCCCGCTGCACGCAGACGCTTCTGATCGGCTTTCGTATAATACTGGTAACGCGCACGCATCGCTTCGGGCATTTCAACAAAACGAATGCGCTTCTCCTGCCCCAAAGCATCAAAAATTGCGTACATAAGATCCAGGAAGCTCCGCGCCTCACCGCTCCCAAGATTGTAAAGAGCCACACCCTGGGCGTGTTCCAGAAGCCATTCAATCGTCCGGGTTATATCCAGCACATAGACGAAGTCACGAAGCTGCTCTCCGTCCCTGTACTCAGGCTTGTAGCTTTTGAACAGGTCGATGGTTTCTCCATTGCGGATGAGAGGGAAATATTTGGATACCAGACTCATCATACCGCCTTTGAACTGCTCATTGGGTCCAAAGACATTGAAGAACTTCAATCCAATACAGAGCGGAGGCAATCTTTCACCGTTCTCAAGACGGGTAGCGACGACCTGATCGAAAAGATGCTTGCTCCAGCCATAAAGATTAAGAGGCCGGAGTTTACGGAGATAAGAGAGGGAGATGTCATCTTCAAAACCCTCACTGCCATCACCATAAGTAGCGGCAGAGGAAGCATAGATCAGTTTGACCTGATGCTCAGTGCACCAGTCAAGCAACGCCAGGGAAAACCGGAAATTGCTTTTCATGACTTCATCCCCATCCTGGGCAAGGGTGGAGGAGTTGGCGCCCATGTGAATGATGGCTTCGATGTCGGTACGTCCCTGTAGCCAGGACATCAGTTCATCGGGCGGAACGACGTCCTGAACTACGCGGCGCGCGAGCGTCTGCCATTTTCCATCGGAGCCCAGGGTATCGCAGACAACCACGTCATTGCGGCCGGCTTCGTTGAGGGAAGCAACGATATTGGATCCAATAAATCCGGCCCCTCCGGTAACAACAATCACTCTATCTTCTCCGCCCTGTTAGTCATTGCCACTCATGTGATTTCATGGGCTATTGGGAGTAGATATAGACCAAACCGGCTACCTCTGACACTCCCCGCGTTTGAACACTTCTCTCTATCGATCTGCGTATCCCAAACAGGGAATCCTGTCAGGCAATCCAGCTTCCGACACACCAGAACAGTGCAAGCCTCTCTATTCCTGCTCCGTCCGGAGAATGGCCGGGAATTACTGACCAACAATCTGTTGGTAGAAGAGGAGTGCCCTTTGCATGCCGTCTTCTATGATTTCGCGGAAGCAGACCCGTGAGCTTCTTGGGAATAGATGTGCAGGGCAGAATAATCGAGTTTTGTGCGCATGGACTCCGCCTGTGAGAGGGGGAGCGCCGCCATGCAGGAACAGGAAGGGAACGATAATTCCTTCGGCCTGCATGATGGAAGAGCGTTTCAGATACACCGCCTCGTCTTCTGGGTAAGGGCCGATCAGGCCGTCCAGATAGCCGACTTCGGACTTGTGGATTTCGTAGGCCCAAGCGCGCAGATCGGTGACGCCGTAGAGGGAGGCTCCGGCAGCGAAGAGGTCTGACTGGACCAGGATACCGAGGGGCAGTCAGGACCACCGCCGCGTCTCTGAAGCCAGAACCTGACCCGGATCCACAGCGGCGGGAAGAGGCTCTATCGCGCGGAGAGCGCGCTCCTCTTTGCGGCTTTGATATTGCCCTTGGCGATTTTGCGCGCCTTGAGGCGTTCGAGACGCTCTTTCATCGCCATTTTCTCGTAGCGGATGCGCTGGCGGATCCAGTTCAGCATACCCGAGGCTGTCAGGACCGCGATGCCGACGAAGGTCCAGCGATCGAGCGGCTGCTTGAAGAGGAAGTAGCTCAGCGCAACGCCCCAGGCCATCTGGCTGTATTGCGGCAGAGCGACGCGGTTGGCCGGGGCCCTGGCGGTGGCGAGCATCATGCAGAGCTGTCCGAGAGCGGTCAGGAAGCCGTATCCGAACAGGTAGAACCAGATCTTTGTGTTGGACGGCCATGTGGCATGGGCGATCATCAGCAGACCGTTGCCGACCAGCGCGCCCATCAGGCTCGATCCGAAGAGCGACAGGCGGACGGTTTCCTTGCTGGCAATGCGATAGGCGATCACGCTGCCCGCATTCGCGCAGGCGGCCATGAGGGCACACAGATGGCCCAGATTAAGGGGGCGCACTCCCGGGCGCAGAACGATCAGGACGCCCGCAAAGCCAAGCGCGACCGCCAGCCAGGCCCAGAACGTCACTTTCTCCTTGAGCAGCACGACGGACAGGATCGTGACAAACAGCGGCATCAGGAAGGTGATCGACAGCGCCTCGGGCATCGAGAGCAGCATGAAGGCTTTGACGCTGGCAGCCGTGGCAACGAAGACGCAGACAGCCCGCAGCAGCCACATTCCGCGAAGCTTGGGGCGTACGATGTCGAGATAGGATTCAGTCGGTTTGCGGATGAAGGGAAGGATGAGAAACCCGAACACCCCGCCAAAAAACGCGACCTCGAAGGGATCGAGACTTCCGTCCAGAAGTTTGGAGAAGGCGTCGCTGATGGCGAACGCGGAATAGGCTCCGAAGGCCAGGGCCATTCCGGAGAAGAGGGTTTTGGTGTCCATGAGACTCTGGGATTCTGAAGAGAAAAAGAGAAAATGTGCGGACCTGAGACAGGGCACCAGTAATTTCGGTGAGGCTTCTTAGAAGAAGTATTATGGAAATTCAAACCCGTTTCCGGAACATCGAATATTTTCTTCTTTAACCGCTGTATATATTAAATAATAACATATAATTATTTATACATAACATTGCATGAGTTATCTATAGGGAGATGGGGCGGCCTATGGAGTGATTTTGTTCAGCCGGAAAAATCGACTCTGGAAGGCCGGTTCGTTATAGAAGCGGGACTCTTCAATGTGATTTTCAGGGGAACGGTCTGTGCAGTGCGAATGGCGTAGGTCTTACGACAGGCTGGTTCCGATGCTCATCAAGGAGCATTTCGGGGATCCGGGTGTCATGACCCGGCAGTTTCCCTACATGAAATCGACGTTCCTCTGGAAAGGGGATGATTTCATTCTCACGCCCGAAGCGCTCGCCAATCCGAAGAACAAATATCATGGGCTTGAGCGGCTGGCGCTGGAGCATCATGAGGCCGGAGACTGGCGGCTGGCTGGGGAATACTGGCTGATCGCGGCGGGATGGCGCCGGAACATTATGGACTCGGCCAATGAACGGCATGTGGAAGCGTTGCAGTTCGCCCTGCGCCATGTCGAATATGACAGGGCGCTGGCGGAGTGGAAAAAGAAGAAGCTCAGCCGGAATGCGATGCCCTATCCCAGCCAGTTCGGGCTTTCGGACGACTGATTTTCCGGGGCGCTCCATGCAGGGAGGCAAATCCCTGCATGCCTCCCCAGCCTGAAAATTACTGACCAAAGACCTGCTGATAGAAGGCGAGTTCCCGTTGCAGGGCGTCTTCTATGGTCTCGCGGGCGCGGAAGCCGTGGGCTTCCTCCGGATAGACGTGCAGGGCGGAATGTTCGAGTTTTGTGCGCATGGATTCCGCCTGTGAGAGGGGAACGACCCTATCTGCGCCGCCATGTAGGAACAGGACGGGAACGGTAATTCCTTCGGCCTGCGTGATGGGAGAACGTTTCAAATACACGGCCTCGTCTTCGGGATAGGGGCCGATCAGGCCGTCCAGATAGCGGGCTTCAAATTTGTGGGTTTCTTCAGCCAGAGCGCGCAGGTCGGTGACGCCGTAGAGGGATGTGCCGGCAGCGAAGAGGCCCGACTGGGCCAGGGCGCCGAGGATGGTCAGGCCGCCGGCGCTGCTGCCGCGGATAACGCAGCGGGCGGGGTCGGCGAGGCCACGGTCGAGCACGGCCTGCACGCCGGCGAGGCAGTCTTCGATATCCGCGACACCCCACTGTCCGTCCAGTGCTTCGCGATAGGCGCGGCCGAAGCCGGTTGAACCGCGATAATTGACGTCGAGGACGGCGAAACCGCGCGAGGTCCACCACTGCACCTTGAAGGCGAAGGACGGATTGGCGCGGCCGGTCGGACCGCCATGAGCCATGACGACGAGCGGGGGTTTTTCGCCATCCCGAAGCGCGCTGGTGCTGCTGGCGGGAGCGTAGAACAGGGCGTGGGCTTCTGCGCCGCCGACAGTCGAAAAGGTCAGGGGTGTGGGGGTGGCGATATCAGCTTTCGTCACGCCGGGCGGCAGCGTGACGCTGGTGCGGAAGCGGTCACAGGGCTCGCCGGGGCGGCCGACAGCGATGGCGGCTGGGGCGTCGGTCGGGGCGTCGATCCAGGCAAAACGCCCGTCTTCGAGCGGCTGCGGGACGTTGACGGGGGTGCCTAACGCGACGTCCGCCCAGTTTCCATTGTCTTCCAGCAGAACATGATTGAGGCCGTGACGGATGCCAAGGGTCAGCAGTCTGTTTCCGGACAGGGGAGCCATGCTGCGCTGACCGAAGACCCAGTGCGGCAGACCGATTTCGGCGTTGGCACCGTTCAGACTGTGTGGATGCCAGCCGGTGTCGTCATGGGAAAAGCGGATTGGGGTCCAGCGGCCCGGGGCGTCAGACGTGGCGTAAAGCGTGCCGTCGGGGGACCAGCAGGGTTCGATGATGCTGCACGGTTCGGGTCCGGTCAGGTCGGTGATAGGGCCGAGCGTGCCGGTTGTGCGATCGAAAGGTGCAACGCAGAGGGTTGTGACAGTCCAGGGCATGGCAGGGTCATTCCAACTGAACCAGGCCAGGAAGCGTCCGTCGGGTGAAGGGCGGGGGGCGGCGTAGAAATCGGCGCCTTCGGCCAGCACGGTTGCGCGTCCGTCGGCCTGCACATGAACGAGGGCTGCGACGGGCACGCCTTCGCCATGAGTTTCCCGCACGCAAAACACGCCATCGGAGGCAGGATCGAAGGTCAGGTCGGCGTAACGGTGTTCGGGCTTTTCGCCTGCCTGCGTCCATTGCGTGGCGCTGGTGCCGTCGCTGAACCAGAGACCGCCGAGTTTGCGGTCACTGAAGATGACCTGTGGCGCACCATCCTTCAGGCGGACATCCCATGCGCCGCCGCCATATTCATGCACGCGCGTGCCGACCGAATATCCGGGCGTGATCAGGTCGCGGATGTGACCTTCGGGATCGCGGGCAGTGATGACGGCACGTCCCTGTTCATCCGGGCGGCTTTCGAGCCAGATGATCCAGTTCCCTGCCGTGCGCAGTTCGGAGAAGGACAGGGTGTGTCCGGCCACGAGTTCAGGCGTGACCCAGGAGGGCCAGTTTCCGGATGCGGACGGGGGCGCTACGGGAGAAACCGGGGGGGAAGGCGATGTCGTCATTTTTCATCCTGTCTCCGATGCCGTAGTATCGTAACCGGTGGCATTCCTTTCCGCCACAGCTTGAACGGGACCAGGACACTGTTTCATCTCAGTCATTTTCTCGACCATATGCTGGTGCATTACGGCTATGGCGTCGTCGGCGTCATCGTCATGTTCGAGAGCATGGGTCTTCCCCTGCCAGCGGAAAGCGTCATCATCGCGGCTTCGCTCTATGCGGGAAGCACCCACCATCTGGAAATCCGCTGGATCGCGCTGGCAGCCGTGCTTGGCGCCATCATGGGCGACAATATCGGGTATCTGCTCGGCCATCACTTCGGTTACGGCATTCTGAAAAAGCACGGCCACAAGGTCGGCATGACGGAAGAGCGGCTGATGCTGGGGCGGTATCTGTTCCGCAAGCATGGCGGGATCGTCGTGTTCCTCGGGCGTTTCATCGCGGTGCTTCGGGTGTTCGTGGCGCTGCTGGCCGGAGCGAACCGGATGCCCTGGCATTCGTTCCTGTTCTTCAATGCGATGGGCGGCATCTGCTGGGCGGGGGGTTATGCCTTCGTGACCTATGAACTGGGCAAACAGATCGAGAAGATCTCGGGGCCGGTCGGTGTCATCATGGCCATTGTGGGGGTGAGTTGTCTGATCGGGGGGCTGGTTTTTCTCAAGAAGAACGAGAAGCGCCTGACGGATGAAGCCCTCAAGGAGGCCCAGGCAGACGAACTGCGCGATGCTGCGCGCGTGGACAAGCAACCGAGCTGACACAGACTGGAAGGACAGACCTCATGACAAAGCCCTCCGCTCCCGAATGGTCCACGGACTCTCTTGAACGTCTGGACGGGAAGACGGCGCTCATTACCGGATCGACGGGAGGGCTGGGGTTCGAGGTTGCCTGCGGGCTGGCAAAACAGGGCGCCCGCATCCTTCTGAGCGGGCGCAGTCATGACAAGGGACAGGCGGCCCTGGCACGACTTCATGAGCGTGTGCCGTTCGTGAAAGCCCGGTTCGAGCTGCTGGATCTGGCGTCACTGGCGGGGATCGAGGCGTTTGCGTCTGCCATGCGCAGCCGGGGCGAGCCGATCCATCTTCTGGCGAACAACGCCGGGGTCATGGGACCTGCGACGCGGCTGACGACGAAGGACGGGTTCGAGCTTCAGTTCGGGACCAATTATCTCGGGCATTTTGCGCTGACGGGACGGCTGCTGCCGTTACTGGCGGCCGGGAATGCGACGATCATGACGGTAGCCTCACTGGCGGCACTGAAGGGGCAGATTCCGTTCGGGGATCTGAATGCCCGGCATTCCTACAATCTGATGGCCCGTTACCGGCAGAGCAAATTGTGTGACCTGCTGTTTGCGCTGGAACTGAACCGCCGGGCGGCCAAGGCACCGTGGCCCATTCATTCGCGCGCCGCGCATCCGGGCTGGGCGGCGAGTAATATCGTGGCGAATAACGGCCGTCTGGATCAGTCGCCTAACAGAGCGGCGCGGTTCATGCGCACCGTTGCGCGAAGTTTTGCCGGACCAGTCTTTCATGCGATGGGCCAGACAGTCGAGGAAGGCGCCTGGCCGCTGCTTTATGCCCTGGCCAGTCCGGAGGCGCGGGACGGTGGCTATTACGGTCCGCAGGGTCCGGGAGAGCGGCATGGTGTGCCGGGGGTAGCGAGTATGCCAGCGCTGGCCCATGATCCGGAGCTGGCATCGCGTTTGTGGACCGTCTCCGAGCAGATGACGGGCGTGAAATACGGACTGCTCTGAAGAAGATAAAAGTTTTTGGTGAAGCTTTTTTCAAAAAGCTTCAAAGAACGTCACCTTTTTGAAAAAAGGCGACACCCAAAAACTTTTATCCGGGATCTTTATCAGGGGCGGACGATGATCATGATGACGATGATCATCATCAGGATCGTGGGGACCTCATTGGCGATCCGGTAGAACTTTTCCGGGTGCTGGTTGCGGTCTTCGGCGAAGGCGCGACGCCAGGCCCCGCAGGCGCCGTGGAAGCCAGCGAGACCGAGGACGCAGATCAGCTTCATCCACCACCAGCCGGCGTTCCAGTCGATCAGGCCCGGAATGGAGGCCAGCGCACCGCCGGCGAGGAAGGTCACGATCATAGCCGGGGTCATGATCTGGCGCAGGAGCTTGCGCTCCATGACCTTGAACCGCTCGCTCTCGGCCGAACCCGGTACCACCTGGCAGTGATAGACATACAGGCGCGGCAGATAGAACGTCCCGGCCATCCAGGCGATGAACGCCATGATATGCAGGGACAGGATCCAGCTCTGATACGTCGCGAGAAAGTCGGTCATGCGTGTTTCTGGCTTTCCAGTGTCCGGCACAGCAGGGGTACCAGCTCGTCCAGATGCGTGATGCGGACGGATCCTTCGACGGGCCAGAATGGCGGGGCAGGCTCCTCCGCCGGGCGAAGAAGCACACAGGCCATGCCAGCCTTCCAGGCCGCTTCCGCGCCAGTATTACTATCCTCGATCACGACACAGTTTTCCGGCAGGACACCCTCGACCTTTGCGGCGTACAGATAGACGTCCGGCGCGGGTTTGGGGCAGCCCATATCATTGGCGGAATGGATGCGATTTTCGGGGAAATACTGCGACATTCCGGTACGCTCGAACTTGGCGTCCATCTCCCGGACGGAAGAATTTGAGCCAACACGAACCGGCATTCCCAAAGCCCGCATGTCTGCCAGCATTTTGAGCGCTCCGCCTACGGGTTCTGCGCTTTTCTTCATCATCTGTACGAGATTTTCGCGCAGTGTGAATGCCGTTTCTGCCGGGAGGGAATGCCCGAGTTCATGCTCGAGTTCCGTCACAACCTGCGGCAGGGCCATGCCCGCGAAACGCTTATGCGCCTCGTCGTCGGAAATGGACAGCCCCTTGGAGCGGGCAAATTCAGCCGTTGCCCGGCAGGACGGGCCTTCGCTGTCCACGAGGACACCGTCACAGTCGAAAATGACCAGTTTCAGATGGCCGGCCGGATCGAGAGCGGTTGTCATACCGCCCGTCATACTGCGCGTACCGCCTCGACGAGGGCTGCCACGTTCTCGGGGGGCGTGTGCTGCATGACGCCGTGTCCGAGGTTGAAAACATGCGGTTTTCCGCGCATTGCGTCCCGGATGGCCTGGGCTTCGCGGAGCATTGTCTCGCCACCGGAGAACAGGATCATCGGATCCATGTTGCCCTGAAGCGTCAGGCCCGGCGTGACTTCGGAGACCAGTTCGGAAATCTGGGCCGGATCGGCCACGGTATCGAGGGCAAGCGTGTTGACGCCGGTTTTCTGCGCATATTCGCGGACCATGATGCCGCCAAGGCGCGGGAAACCGATGATCGGGGTTTTGGGGTGACGGGCGCGGATGTACTCGACGATCTGGCGTGTCGGTTCGATGACGTAGCGGCGGAAGGCGGAAGGCGGAAGGATTCCGGCCCAGGAATCGAACAGCATCACCGCTTCCGCACCCGCTTCGATCTGGCCGCAGAGCATTTCGGCGGTACTCGAGGTCAGGGTGTCGATCAGGCGATCGAACAGGGCCGGATTGGTCTGCATCATGCGGCGGGTTTCGGCGAAATCCCGCGATCCACCGCCCTCGACCATGTAGCAGGACACCGTGAACGGGCTGCCTGCGAAGCCCAGAAGCGTGGTGACGTCGGGAAGCTCTTTTGTAAGGCGGGACAAGGTCTCCCGCACCGGAGCGACGGCCTCCTGTACGCGTTTGGGGTCCAGTCTGGCAAGATCGGCTTCGGAGCGGATGGCGCCGAGCACGGGACCGCGTCCGTCAATGAATTCAAGGGACTGACCCATGGCCCAGGGCAGGATCAGGATGTCGGAAAACAGGATGGCACCGTCCATGCCGTAGCGGCGGATCGGCTGGATCGTCAGTTCGGTCGCCATGTCCGGGGTCATGCACCGGGTCAGGAAGTCGGCCCGGTCACGCATGGCGCGGAATTCAGGGAGATAGCGGCCTGCCTGACGCATGAGCCAGACCGGAGGGGGCCAGACGGCTTCACCACGGAGGGCCCGCAGAAGCGGTTTCGACGAGGGTGAGGAAGGTGCGTTTTCCGAAATCATGCCGCCCACTAATCATAAAAGAAAAAAGAAAGAAATGCTGGAGGTTAAGATGAACCCTGTGGATACCGGGGTACCCGGCTTTCTGAAAATGTACCCCGTCTTGTTCACACTGTGTACAACTCTGGAAGCCGCAGTCTGCAAGGGAGTCGTTGATTCAATCCCGAATTGCCCACAGAGAGGCTGTGTACAACCCCCAGTTCCGGCTGGTGTACCGTACAATCCACGGTACTCGGTACTCCTTTCGGGAGGGCAGGTACTATCCCCATGTACCCCAGTACTGACGCAATGCCTTCACAGGGTGTTCCGCAGTACTCGCCCCCGTTCCAACAGTCGATAGTACGGAGTCGTACGTCATGATGTCTTTCAGTACTTCCCTGATTCTTGCCAGCGGGTCTTCGGCCCGGCGCATGCTTCTCGAAAATGCGGGCCTTACAGTGCAGGCCAGACCGGTCGATCTCGATGAGGACGCGGTGCGGCGCTCCTGTGAGGCGCAGGGGCATACGCTTTCGGAAACGGCGATCGCGCTTGCGGATGCGAAGGCCAATCTGGCCACGGGGGATGATGATTTCGGGGAACTGACCATTGCGGCGGACCAGATCCTCGATCTGGAGGGGGAGGCATTTGCCAAGCCAGCCTCTCTCGCCGAGGCAGCGGAGCATCTGCGTCGTCTGCGGGGGCGGACGCATGTTCTGCGCACGGCGGTCGTTCTCTATAAGGGGGGCGAGAAAATCTGGGAGCATCTGGCATCGCCGCGCCTGACCATGCGGGATTTCTCTGACGACTTTCTGAAGGCCTATCTGGAGCGGGAAGGGTCGGCGATCCTGTCCTGTGTGGGGGCGTATCGGCTTGAGGGCCTCGGGATACAGCTTTTTTCGGCTGTCGAAGGCGCGCAGGATGCCGTGATGGGACTGCCATTGTTGCCGCTGCTGGAGGAACTGCGGGTGCTGAAGGTTCTTCCGGCCTGAAAAATCTGGTCCGGGAATCTGTTTTTCAGGCTTGTCAGGGCGAAATCATGACGATATACCGCCCTCATCCGGCTCCGTCCCAGAGGGGCCGCAGATGAAACATGTGGGGCCATAGCTCAGTTGGGAGAGCGCCTGAATGGCATTCAGGAGGTCGTCGGTTCGATCCCGATTGGCTCCACCAGTTTCCCTTTTCCCTGAAAAATCGAAATTCCGTTCCGGTTCTGCTGTGGCAGGTCCGCGTGTGTTGACGCGGGCGTTCACCTCTCATACGGCAGTCAGGATGCAGACCCGAACGCGACACGCCGCCTTACCCACGATCATGGATGCTGACCAGAAGGCGCTCTGGACCGGCTGGCTGACGCGTACGGTGCTGCCTTACTGGAGCGATGCCGGGTTTGACCGTGGGCGCCGGCTTTATCATGAGCGGATGACGTTTTCCCGCGCGCCTCTGGTTCTGGAGGCGTCGCGGCTGATGGTGCAGGCCCGGCAGATTTCGACGTTCTGCCGGGCGGCGCTTGACGGGCTGCATGATGCCTCGGCGCAGGCGCTTGTCTGTCTGGAGGAAGTCGAGCGGCTTTACCGGCATCGGGACGGACAGGCGGGGTGGATTTTCTCCGTGGCCCCGGATGGCGCCCCCGTCGGGACGAAGCGCGATCTCTATGCCCATGCCTTCATTCTCTATGCCTATGGCTGGGCGTATCGCCTGAGCGGTAATCCGGATTTTCTGTCGGTTGCGCGGCAGACGGTGCTGGAGCTTCACCAGATCTTCCGGGCGGAGCATGGCGGCTTTCTGGACGAGGTTCCGCTGGCGGGACCGGTCCGGCATCAGAACCCGCACATGCATCTGCTTGAGGCGTTTCTGGTGCTGTTCGAGGTGTCAGGGGACAGCTTCTATCTGGACGAGGCGGCTTCCCTGGTGCGACTGGCGCTGGAGAAGCTGGTTCAGTCTGGATCCGGGGCGTTGCTGGAAGACTTCACCACGGACTGGCGGCCGACCGTGGCTTCGGGGGGCAATCGCGTGGAGCCGGGGCATCTTTTCGAGTGGTCCTGGCTGCTGGGGGAGTTTCTGCGTCTGAATCCCGGGGCGAGGGAAGCGCAGGCCATTGCTCAGGCTGCGGAAAGTCTGTTCGCGTTCGGCATGCGTCACGGACTCAGGGGCTGCGTCGTGAGGGATGCCATTCTGGATGATGGCCGGGTTCTGGAAAATGCGACGCGGATCTGGCCGCAGACGGAACTGTGCCGTCTGCTGGTCTGTCGCGGCGAGAGGCCGGACCTGCTTCGGGGGCTGACGGATCATTTCTTCGGGACGTTCATTCCCGATAGTGCGCGGCCCCTGTGGATTGACCGGTTTGATGCGTCCGGAAAGGCGAGCGTTTCAGATGTGCCAGCCAGTTCACTTTACCATATCTATGGCGCGGCGCGGGAGTTCTACTGAAGCGGCAAGGGTGGACCTGCTGTCCAGCTATGTTAGCGTAACCTTGGCAGCGACGGTTTCCAACTTCTGACAGGTGCTGCCCTGAACGTTCTCTGAAGGAGAAATACGGTGCGTTACTCAAACGGTGTATTTGCAGTTCTTGCAGTTGCTGGCCTCGTTGTGTCCTCGGCTCATGCGCAGTCCATTCCGGGTGTTGGTGGTGCGGGAAATGCCATGAGCGGCATGTCGGGCATGAGTGGCATGACCGGTGGGACCGGCATGATGAGCAGCATGCTGCCGAATGTGTCTTCCGCGAGCACGGGCAATGTTGCGGGTGTTCTGAGCTACTGTGTGCAGAACAACTATCTGAGCGGCAGCAGTGCGACGTCGGCCCTGAGCAGCCTGACGGGCAAGCAGGATGTGACGTCTTCCAGGGATTACAAGGCCGGGCAGCAGGGCCAGCTTCTGACGGGTGGCACCAATCCGTTTTCCCTGTCGAGCCTGAAGGGGCAGGTGAAGCAGAAGGTGTGCAGCATGATCCTCAATCGCGCGCAGAACCTTCTCTGATCTGACGCCTGTGTTTTGGTCGTTCGTGTTTCAGGACGCGGACGGCCGGAGTGTTTCTGTGGAAGGACCATAGGGTCAGTGAAGTATCTTGTTACGGGTGGTGCCGGTTTTGTCGGCAGCCATCTGGCGCAGGCTCTGGTGGATGCCGGGCATGACGTCGTTGTTCTGGACAATCTGAGCACGGGTCATCGTGCGGCTGTGCCTCAGGGCGCGCAGTTCCTGCATGTCGATCTGGCGGATGCGGAGGCGACGGACCGGGCGGTGGCGTCCAGGCAGTGGGATGCGGTTCTGCACTTTGCGGCGCTGTCCCTTGTCGGTGAGAGCATGAGCCAGCCTTTCCTTTATCTGCGCCGGAACTACATCACGGCCCTGAACCTGATCGAGGCCTGCACGCGTCATGGCGTGAAGCGGTTCGTGTTCTCCTCGACGGCGGCGCTGTTTGGCGGCGATGATCGGCCGCCGCTGATTTCGGCGGATGCACCGGTTGATCCGGGATCGCCTTATGGCGAGAGCAAATATCTGATCGAGCGTGCGCTGGTCTGGGCGGACCGGATCTGCGGTATGAAGAGCGCGTGCCTGCGGTATTTCAATGCGGCGGGTGCGGATGCGCAGGGGCGTCTGGGAGAAGATCACCGGCCGGAGACGCATCTGATTCCGCTGACGATCGATGCGGCTCTCGGGCGCCGTCCCGGGCTGAAGCTGTTCGGGAACGATTATCCGACGCGCGATGGCACCTGTGTGCGCGACTATATCCATGTGAGTGATCTGGCGGATGCGCATATCCGCGCCATGAGCCAGCTCGATGAGCGGTCGGTGACGTATAATCTGGGCAACGGGCTGGGCTTCAGCAATCTGGAGGTTGTCCAGAGTGTCGAACGCGTGAGCGGAAGGACCGTGCCCTGGGAATGGGCACCGCGCCGTGGGGGCGATCCGGCTGTTCTGGTGGCGGATTCTTCGGAGATCCGCCGGGAAACAGGATGGGACCCACGGTTCAGCCAGCTTGATGATATCGTCGAGACGGCCCTGCGCTGGCGCGTGGACCATCCGGGTGGCTATGGCGTGGCTTAAAGGGGTTTGACCAGATCGGCCACGAGGCCGTTCGTGGCGGTCAGGGCGTCCTGTGGCGAGAGTTCGATCAGGAGGCCCTGGCTGCCGCCATTGATGACGACGGGTGGGCCATCCATGCCGCACTGTTCGAAGGCGGTGGGGACGGTGCTGCGCTGGCCGAAGGGGCTGACGCCGCCGATGCGGTAGCCGGTGCGCTGTTCGGCGTCGGGGCGGGAGAGCATCTTGGCTTTGCGGCCGCCGAAAGCCTGCGCCACGCGGGTAAAATCCAGTTCGCGGTCCGCGGGGAGCACCACGCAGGCGGGACGGCCGTCGATCTGCACCATCAGGGTTTTCAGAACGTGATCCGGTGACAGGCCCAACGCGGCCGCAGCCGCTACGCCAAGTTTTCCGGCCGAGGGATCGTAGTCATAGACGTGGCGTTCATAGGGGATGCCGAGAGCGTCCAGTGTCAGGGTCGCGGATGTGTCCTGCACGCTTGTCCTCCTGTCCTGTGCGGTCATCTTGAAGGGTTCAGGATGGCAGGCGCAGGCGTCCGATGCTAGGGTCAGGACCATGATTCAACAGCGTTTCGTCCGTAACCATGGC
This sequence comes from Gluconobacter sp., assembly GCF_047722525.1. Lineage (GTDB taxonomy): Bacteria > Pseudomonadota > Alphaproteobacteria > Acetobacterales > Acetobacteraceae > Gluconobacter. The sequence continues at coordinate 45,629 of NZ_JBDNYY010000004.1, read as the reverse complement.
TGTTAGTCTGCTGGCCTGCATGCTGGCTTCGGCCCTGCATTACCGGCTTCCGCCGCGCATCCTGCCTGCGATCCAGAGGGTCGAGGGCGGGACGATGGGGCATGTCAGCACCAATACGGACGGGTCTGTCGATATCGGGCTCATGCAGATCAATTCGCGCTGGATCCTGCCGATCGCGTCGATGATCCATCAGCCGGCGCCGCAGGTTGCGGCGCGCCTGGCGCTTGATCCGTGTTTCAATATCGCGGCGGCGGCCATGATCCTGCGCAGGGCGCTGGATGACGAACATGGCAATCTGATGAAGGCGATCGGGGATTATCATTCCCGCACCCTGCCGCTGAATCTGGATTACCAGCGCAGGGTGGTGGCTGCTGCTGCGGCGCTTTACCTGCGTCAGGGATAAGGCCGGGAAGTCTGGTGAGGCAAGGATGGTCAGGCCGGTTGTGTTACTTTATAACGTCTGAGCCTTGACCCCTTCCCGAGGAAACTGATGCGCTGTTTTCCGGCTTTTCTGCTGGCTGCCCTGATTCTGGGTGTTCCTGCTGTCGTTCACGCCGAACCTTCCCGAACCCCGGTGCGCGTGGTGTGTGCGGAAGCGGCCTGGTGCGATGTGGCGGCGCAGATCGGGGGGGCGGAGGTGCAGACGCAGGCCCTTCTGGCGACGCCGGGGATTGATCCGCATGACCTGACGCCGTCGCCTTCGATGGCGCGGGCCATGGCGGGGGCCACGATCGCTGTGGTGAATGGCGCGACCTATGATGACTGGGCGCTGCCGTTCGCGGCATCTGCGCCCGGCAGGATCGTGGTGGCGTCTATTGCCGGATGGCAGCCCGGCGATAATCCGCATCTTTTTCTCGATCCTGCCGCTGTCGGGAAAGTCGCGCATGTCTTTGCGGACATGCTGACGCATCAGCCGGGGATTTCGGCTCCGGCCGTGGAAGCGCGGCTGAAAGCGTTCCTGAAGGAACTGGATGGCGTGCAGGCCCGTCTGGCCGCGATGAAGGCGCGTCATGATGCCGTGCCTGTGGCGGCGGTGGAGCCGGTGGGGGAGATGCTGCTTCGGGATGCGGGGCTGGATGTCGTGGATGAGAGCTTTGCGCTGGCGATCATGAATCATGCCGAGCCGTCGCCGAGGGATGTGGCGCAGGTCGATACGTTGATCGACGGGCGGAAAGTGCGGATGCTGATTACCAATCCGGCCATTCATTCGCCGCAGATCGACCGGCTGGTGGATCGGGCGCGGGCGGTGGGTCTGCCGGTTGTGGCGATCGGCGAGACGCTGCCTCCCGGTCAGTCCTGGCAGGGCTGGGTTCATGGGATTCTTCAGGCGGTCGGGCAGGCGCTGGGTGATGGTGGAAAGTAAGCGCGTCTGCTGCCATCCGGAACGGGGTCTGGTCCTGCGGGATGTGACGCTCACGGCGGGATCGACCTGTGTGTTGCGGGATGCGTCCCTGACGGTGCCGCTTTCGGGGATGACGCTTCTGTCCGGGCGCAACGGCGCCGGGAAGTCCACACTGCTGCGGGCGATGCTGGGACTGGTGCCGCTTCAGAGTGGTGAGATCCTGACGCATGGTCTGCCGCCGGCACAGGCGCGGCAGCATATCGGTTACATGCCGCAGAGCGTGACGGATGCGGCCCTGTTGCTTCCGGCAGTCAGTCATGTGCGGGCGGCGGTGGACGGCGTGCGCTGGGGACTGCCGTTGCGTCTGCGGCCTCGGCGGGAGGAGGCGGACCGGCTTCTGGCGCTGACGGGCGCTTCGGCGTTTGCGCATCGTCCGCTGGGACTGCTGTCTGGCGGCGAGCGTCAGCGGGTCGGTCTGGCGCAGGCTCTGGCAGGGAATCCGGATCTGCTGCTGCTGGATGAGCCTCTGGCAGCACTCGATCAGGCGGGACAGGAGCAGACGGTGCGTCTGCTGACGGATCTGACGGAGCGTCTGGGGATCGGGATTGTCCTGACGTCTCATGAGACGGAGGCGCTGTCCGGGGCCGTGACGCGGGTTGTGCAGCTTGCGGATGGGGGGCTGCATGTTCGAGTTTGATTTCATGCGCCATGCCTTTGCGGGCGCGGCGGTCGTGTCGGTTCTGGCGGGGACGGTCGGCTGGTTCCTGATGCTGCGGCGTCAGGCGTTCGCGGCCCATGCGCTCTCACATATCGGGTTCAGCGGTGCGGCCGGGGCGGTGTGGCTCGGCTTTCCGCCGCTGTCCGGGATGGTGGTGTTCAGTCTGATGGCCGGGTTTGTCATCGGGGCCGAGCGCGAGGGAGAACGCGGGATTCCGGCCCAGCGGGACAGCACGATCGGGCTTGTTCTGGCAGCCAGTCTGGGGCTTGGGGCCTGGTTCCTGCATATGAGCAACCGGGGTTCCAGTCTGGCGACTACGCTGCTGTTCGGCGATGTTCTGGGGATTGATGTGCCGACGCTGGAGGCATTGTGCGCCGTGGCCGTGCTGTGTCTGGGGCTGCTGGCGTTTCTGGGGCGTCGGCTGCTGTTTGCCAGTCTGGCGCCGGAAGTGGCGCGGGCGCGGGGTGTTCCGGCGCGTCTGGTGTCGGTGGTGTTCATGGCGGTGGCAGCGCTGGCCTGCGCCGCTTGTGCGGAAGTGGCCGGGGCGCTTCTGGCATTCAGCCTGATGATCGGGCCGGCCGCGACGGCGCTGAAGCTCGGTCTGGGACCGCTGGCCGGCATTGCCGTTTCGGTCGGGCTGGCGCTCGCTCTGTCATGGGGTGGACTGATGCTGTCCTGGGTGACGGACGCGCCTGTCCCGTTCTGGATCGGGCTCGGGGCGGCCCTGTCCTATGCCCTGGCTGATCTGTGGCGCCGGTTCAGAAGTCCGTAAGACCAGACACCCTGAAATGAATGAACAGGATGAATGCGACGAGCATCACATGCATGATGATCAGCGCTCTCAGACTGATGATGGGAACGTCGCGGGTGGTATCGGGTGTCTGCATGGGGCGTATCCTGACGGTTTCGGGACACGATAGTCAATCATGATCATGTTTTTGGCGTGTTTTCCGGCTGTTTTCTCCCCGGCCTGAAAAACCATCCGTTTTGTGATATGTTATGTTTTTATGGAAAACGATACGAAAACAGTCCGAACTGGACGGGATCATATTGACCCCGCGTCCATCGAAGTTTCTCCCAACGCAAAGCTGATGCTGATCCTCGCGGCAGTTGTCGCTGCGATCTGCGGTGGTCTGTATGGATATGATACGGGCATCATCTCCGGAACGCTGCCGCTGATCGGGGATGATTTCCGTCTGAATGCCACCATGAAGGAAAGCGTGGCGTCTGCCATTCTGCTGGGGGCGATCTTCGGCGCTTTTGTCGCTGGCGGTCTGTCGGAGAAATACGGACGGCGGAATACCACCTGCATGGTGAGTGGTCTGTTCGTGGTGGGGGCGACGGCCTGCTCTCTGGCGCCGGATGTCTGGAGCCTGATTGCGGCGCGTTTCGTGCTGGGTCTGGCCGTGGGCGGTTCGACGCAGGTCGTGCCGATGTATATTTCCGAACTGGCTCCGCAGGAGCGCCGTGGCACGCTGGTGACGATGTTCAATGTCGCCATTGGTCTGGGCATCCTGATCGCCAACATCATCGGCTTTACCGAGCGTGTGAACTGGGGCTGGCGTCCGATGGTCGGTGTTGCAGCCATACCGGCCGCCATCGTGTTCGTTTCGATGTTTTTCATGCCCAAGAGCCCGCGCTGGGCGGCTGAGAATGAAGGCATGAAGAGTGCCATCATCCAGCTTGGCCGGATCCGCACGACCAAGAGGGCCATCCGTCGGGAAGTCCAGACCATCCGTGAGAATGCGGAAGGGATCGACCCGAAGAACCGTGGCTGGCGTGGTCTGTTCCAGCCCTGGGTGCGCCCGGCACTCGTGGCCGCTCTTGGCGTTGCGTTCTTTACGCAGTGCGGCGGTCTGGAGATGATGATCTATTATACGCCCACCTTCCTGAATGATGCCGGTTTCGGCACGTCCTCTGCGCTTCTGGCATCGCTGGGTGTGGCCGTGATCTACTGCATCATGACGTTTCTGGGCTGCATGTTCGTGGACCGGATCGGTCGCCGTCGCCTGATGCTCATCATGGGGCCGGGGGCTGCTCTGTCGCTCGTCGGGCTTGGCGTGATGTTCCTGAGCCATCCGGCTCCGGGCAGCGTGGGCGCCTACATGATCGTCGCCTTCCTGCTGCTGTTCATGATGTTCAATTCCGGGGGGATCCAGGTCTGCGGCTGGCTGCTGGGGGCGGAAATGTTCCCGCTGTCGATGCGCGGACAGGCGACGTCCCTTCATGCCGCGACGCTGTGGGGGGCCGATCTGCTGGTGACCAGCACCGCGCTGAGCATGGCCGAGGCCATCGGGCTGAGCTGGACGATGTGGTTCTATGCGTTTGTGAACCTCGCATCCGTAATCTTCGTGTTCTTCTTCGTGCCGGAAACAGCGGGTGCGTCTCTGGAAGACATTGAAGAGGCGCTGGTCGAAAAGCGCTTCCGCCCCACGCGTGGGAATACGCGGATCGTGCAGAGCGAAGACGAGGACGTTGAAGCCGCTGCATGATACGCTTTCCCCTTCACGCAGAAGGGGAACCGACCATGACGGATGTTATCGCTCAGAGGGTTGCTGCCGCACGATGTGGCAGCAACCCTTCTGTTATTGGGCGGATGAAATCGGGCTGGCTGGTGATTGGTCACACGCAGCCTTTGCCGGGATACTGTCAGCTTCTCGCCGATCCGGTCGTGCCAACGATCAATGATCTTCAGGGGGAAGCCCGGGCGCAGTATCTGGCGGATATGGCGGCGGTCGGGGATGCGTTGCTGGCTGTCACCGATGCCGTGCGGATCAATTACGAGACCTGGTGCAATCTGGCGCCGTCCCTGCATACCCATATCGTGCCACGTTATGCCTCCGAAGATCCGGAAAAAGCCACACGCCCGGCGGCGACGGTCTATGATTATGATGCGGCGCGCCCGTTCAGTGTGGAACAGGACGGGCCGTTCATGGAAGCCATGCGGCGTTATCTGAAGCTAGCGTGAGAACAGATACCAGAGCCGGAAAACCGTGGTTTCGGAAAACCGCTGGCGTCTGAGGTTCCGGTATCTGAAAAGCGTGCCAAGGCGGCCGGGAAATGTCCGGGCTGCTGCGATGTCCGTCAGCAGGCGCTGGGCCGGGGGAGACAGGTTTTCCGGCTGGCTCAGGAGATGCGTTACGTTGGAGCGGAAAATCGTCATGAAGACTTTGGGGCCGCGGCGCCAGGCGGCCCAGCCGCGTCTGAGGAAGGAGCCGGTTGCGCCGACAGTGTTGTGGGCGTGCTGGCGGTAGTAGCTGACGCAGCGGTTGTCGAAAATGACATCGCCTCCGGCTGCGGCCGTCAGGAGATAGGCCCACCAGTCATGCAGGACCGAGGGCGGCGGCGGGTTGTTCCGCATCAGCCGGTGTGTTGCGGCGTTCAGCAGAACGGTATGGCCTGTCGCGATATTCTGCGTCAGGGAGGCCGGGAAATCGGGTCTGCGGCGCAGGGCAGCGGATTCCTGGAAGATGACGAGATCTGCATCTGTCAGATACTGTCGGGCGCAATACAGGGTGGGCTTTTCGGCGGGGCGCCGGCTGACGGCATCAATGGCCCATTCCAGTTTTTGTGGCTCCCAGATGTCATCCTGATCGGCAAAGGCGACGTAGGGTGTGGGCGGAATGGCGTCGAGCAGATGGGCATAGGATCCGGCCACACCCAGCCGTTCGTGACGGGTCGTGATCTCGACGCAGCGGTCCTGTCCGGGGCCAGCCGCGAACATGAGCATTCTTTCCCGCGAGCCATCGTCTGAAGCGTCGTCACGCCAGTAGAGTGTCCAGTCTGGATGGGTCTGGGCCAGAATGCTGCCAAGCTGCGCGTCCAGATAGGTTTCGCCATTGTATAACGACAGGAGAATGGCGACCTGACGGGAAGAGTCGGCCCTTTTCTGTGTCATGTTCCGGCACCTGGGCATGAGGCCGAAAGAAAGGAAAAGGGGATCATTCGGACGCAACGGTAGAGAGGGGGACAGCCGGTTGCCCTCCCGTCGGGAGAGGGCAACTGCCGGTCAGGCTTCAGAAAACAGCTTGTGGACGATACGCGTCACGCTGTGACGCCAGTCTGGCATCTTTACGCCGAAAACGCGATGCAGCTTTGAATTGTCCATCCGCGAGTCCTGTGGGCGCTTGGCGGGGGTGGGCCAGTCTTCGGTGCGGATGGCGTTGACCTGCGGCATGGTCTGACCATGCTTTGCGGCCTCTTCCAGCGCGGCGACGGCCAGGCCGTGCCATGTGGTTTCACCGGTTCCGCTGGCATGGAAAATGCCGCGATATTCCGGCTTCCACCCATCGCGCTCGATCAGGGCGATGATGGCGAGAATGGCTTCGGCCAGATCGTCCGAACTGGTCGGGTTGCCTGACTGGTCTCCCACGACCTTGAGCACGGGGTTTTTTGCGCCCGCGTTGATCATCGTCCGCACGAAGTTCTTGCCGTGAGCCGAATAGACCCAGGACGTACGCAGGATGATGCTCTTGATGTTGGCGGTCAGGACCGCCTGTTCGCCTTCGGCCTTGGTGCTGCCATAGACAGTCTCGGGGGAAGTGGCGTCCTCTTCGGTATAGGGCGTGCCCTTGTCACCGGAGAAGACGTAGTCCGTCGAGACATGGATGAAGGGGATGTCCGCCTTCGCGCAGGCGGCTGCCAGTGCTGCGGGGCCGGAGCAGTTGGCGCGTTCGGCACCGTCCTTTTCCGTCTCGGCCAGATCGACGGCCGTCCAGGCGGCCGCGTTTACGACCACCGAAGGCTTGTACTTTTCGACCGTGGCGGTGATGGTTTCCGGGCGATCGAAATCGAACTCCGGACGTCCGACGCGGATGATGCGTTCGTTGCCGAGGTTCTGGAGGGACGTCGCAAGCTGGCCGTTGCCGCCCGTGACGAGAATGGGACCTGTGCCGGACCCGATGGTGCTGGACATCGTCATGCTCACTTTTCGTACTGGAACCAGCCCTTGGCTTCCGAGAAATGCGGTGCGACCAGATCCTTGTCGGACAGAACGGCGTCAGCTTCGGAAACGGGCCAGTCGATCTTCAGTTCGGGGCAGTTCCAGATGACCGCGCGCTCGGAGACCTTGCTGTAGAGCGAGGTGCATTTGTACTGCACTTCGGTGTTCTCTTCGAGCGTTACGAAGCCGTGCAGGAAGCCGGGCGGAATCCAGAGCTGGGACCAGTTTTCTGCGGAGAGTTCGGCGGCGCACCATTTGCCGTAGGTTGGTGAGCCGGTGCGGGCATCGACGGCCACGTCCCAGATGGCGCCACGGGTGACGCGGACGAGCTTGCCCTGTTCGTAGGGAGCAAGCTGGCAGTGCAGGCCGCGGACGACGCCTTTCTGGCGCGACAGGCTCTGGTTGTCCTGAACGAAAGGCAGGTCGATACCCGCTTCGCCCATGCGCTCCACATTGTAGGTTTCGGAGAAGAAGCCGCGATTGTCACCAAAACGGGGAGGCGTGACGAGAATGACCTCTGGAATGGAAAGACGTTCGACCTTCATGCTCTGAAATCCCTGCTGCGAAAATTGGTCATGAAAAAACGGCTCCGGCTGCAAAAAGATGCAGAAAACCGGAGCCGTATGAAGGAATCAGCTGTCAGCCAGCTCCAGAAGCAGGCGACCGAGTTCGGTCTTGCCCATTTTCTTCGCGTGTTCGCGAAGCTGGTCGGCGGTGATGAACTTGTTGCGGAATGCGACTTCAGCCGGGGAGCCAACCAGCATGCCCTGACGGGACTGGATGGTCTGGACGAAGGTTCCCGCCTGCATCAGGCTGTCGGGCATACCGGCATCAAGCCAGGCGCAGCCACGGCCCAGACGGTCCACCTGAAGGGTGCCCTCTTCGAGATACATGCGGTTGAGGTCGGTGATTTCCAGCTCGCCACGGGGGCTGGGCTTCACCTTCTTGGCGAAGTCCACGACGCGGTTGTCGTAGAAATACAGGCCCGTGATGGCCCAGTGGGATTCCGGATGGGTCGGCTTTTCCTCGACCTTCAGGGCCCGGCCGCTCTCGTCGAAGGAGACCACGCCATAGCGTTCGGGATCGCGGACCTGATAGGCGAAGACCGTGGCCCCCTGCGGACGGTTGGACGCCGCGCGGAGCAGGACGCCCAGATGTTCGGAGAAGATCAGGTTGTCGCCCAGCGCCAGGGCACAGGGGGCACCCTGGATCCAGTCTTCGGCGATCAGGAAGGCCTGTGCCAGCCCGTCGGGAGAGGGCTGGATGCGGTATTCGAAATTGACGCCAAACTGCGATCCGTCGCCCAGCAGACGCTGGAACTGGGGCATGTCATGCGGGGTCGTGATGATCATGATGTCCCGGATTCCCGCCAGCATCAGCGTGGAAAGGGGATAATAGATCATCGGCTTGTCATAGACCGGCAGCAGTTGCTTGGAGGCTGCGAGCGTCATCGGATACAGGCGTGTGCCCGAACCGCCGGCGAGGATGATGCCCTTCATGGGCTTGGTTTCGATGGTGCTCACTTGCTGGCTCCCAGTCTCTGGCCTGTATAGCGCTTGGAGCGGATTCCTTCCCACCAGGCGCGGTTGTCGAGATACCACTGCACGGTCTTGCGGATGCCGCTCTCGAAATCGTGCTCTGCCTTCCAGTCGAGTTCCTTCTCGGCGTGGGACGGATCGATCTCGTAGCGGAAATCATGGCCGGGGCGGTCGGTCACGAAGCGGATCAGGCGCTCGCGCGGGCCGGCCGGGTCGGGCTGGAGCTCGTCGAGAACGGCGCAGATCTTCTTGACCACTTCAAGATTGGTGCGGGGCTGACGGGCGCCGATGGCGTAGGTTTCGCCCGGCTTGCCAGTTTCTACGGCTTTGACCAGTGCCTCGGCATGGTCTTCGACAAACAGCCAGTCGCGGACGTTCTCGCCCTTGCCGTAAACTGGAAGTTCGCGGCCTTCGATGGCGTTGATGGTCACCAGCGGGATCAGCTTCTCGGGGAAGTGCCAGATGCCGTAATTGTTGGTGGTGTTGGTTACGAAGGTCGGCAGGCCGTAGGTGTGGAACCATGCGCGGACCAGATGGTCGGACGAGGCCTTGGAGGCCGAATACGGGCTGCGGGGATCGTAGGGTGTGGTTTCTGTGAACGGCGGGTCGTTCGGCTCCAGATGGCCGAAGACCTCATCCGTGGAGATGTGATGGAAGCGGAAGGCCTTCTTTTCGGCGTCTCCCAGCGTGTTCCAGTATTTCCTGGCGGCTTCGAGCAGGGAATACGTGCCGACGACGTTCGTCTGGATGAAGACACCGGGGCCATCGATCGAGCGGTCCACGTGACTTTCGGCGGCCAGATGCATGACGGCGTCCGGGCGGTATTCCTCGAACAGGCGCTGCATTTCCACGCCGTTCACGATGTTTGCGCGGGCATGGGAATACCGCGGGTCGCCTGCGACTTCGCTGACCGTGTCTTCCGAGGCTGCATAGGTCATGCAGTCAACGTTTAGAACCGAATGTTCAGTGTTCCGGATCAGATGGCGCACAACGGCCGATCCTATGAAACCACAGCCGCCTGTCAGCAAAATCCGCATTTGAACCTCATTGGTTAATATCCGGGTCTGGGCCCCGGCAGAGCAATTTTATCTTACAGCGTTGTTGAAACAGCGCAAATAACGCCAGTACATGTCTGGCGACACCGGGCAGGTGACCTCGGGGATGCTTTCGCCTCTCGCGCTGTCCGGACTGATGGGCTAATCCCACAGTCGTGCGGAGGCAGGAGAAGCAGGACATGCTGGCTGATACTTTGACACGCTCCCTGACGGATGTTCTGGAGCGGCCCGATCTTCGGGTAATTGCGGATGGGCTGGTCCCTGTTCTGGATGTGTCACTGCCTCTTCCGTTCAGAGTCGAGGGAAAGCTGGAGCCGGGACAGCCTTTCTGCCTGAAGACGGCCACGCTTACTCTGGGTGGACCCTGTCTTGAAGCGCCGCGTCTTGCGCCGACTTTCCTGCGACATGCCATCGAACTGATGCGGCTGCTGGAACCGGGCGCCAATCCGTATCTGGCCAGTTTTGCCGCAGCGCGCGTGGCGGCGCTGTTCCATGCGCTCGATACGGGCGATGTCGCGCCGCTTCCGGCATGGCTTGCCGTCTTTAGTGACGATGTCCCTTCAGCCTCGGCCCTGTTGCAGAGCTGGCAGACGCTGGGGGCTTTCCTGCCTGATCTGCCGCCTTTCACACAGCATGAAGCCGAGCGGCTTCAGGGGGTTCTGGCGCGCCTCTGGCCCGTTCTGGCCCCTGCTGAGACGTTGATGAGCAGCGGGGGGGACTCCCGGCTTGCGGTTGATCCGCATACCGGGCTGAACCGTTATTCCAGCTCTCATCGTCCACGGCCGTGGGCGATCACTTTTGGGTCATCGACGGCCTCCTCGCTGTCCGAACGGGGTTTTGGGGGGGCGGAAGCGGCCCGGCGCGGCATGATGAGCGCGCTGCTGGCCAAGCAGGATCCCGATCTGGTGCAGGAAGGTGTCGTGCGCCGGGCCCGCGAGGCGATCGGGGCGCATTTTGGTCTTCCGGAAGATGCCGTGCTGCTGTCAGCTTCGGGCACGGACTGCGAACTGGCAGTTCTGGCGCTTGTGGCAGCCGGGACGGAGCGGCCGGTCACGTCCATTCTTCTCGCTCCGGATGAAACGGGCAGCGGGGTGCCGCTTGCGGCGTGCGGGCGGCATTTCGCGACCGACAGTGCCTGTTCCACGCTGGTGGGCAAAGGCGAGGTGATCGAAGGGTTTTCGCCACAGACGCGGCTGATCGGTGTGGATATCCGTGGGGCTGACGGGACGGCGCGGCCGGTGGCCGAGATCAATGCGCAATGTACGGCTCTGGTGCGTCGGGAAGTGGCCGAAGGGCGGCATGTGCTGCTGCACCGGCTGGATCAGTCCAAGACCGGGCTGGCAGCACCGGACATGGAGCTGGTCTGGGAATTGTGTACGGAGCTGGGTGATCAGCTCAGCATTGTTGTTGATGTCTGTCAGGCGCGGCTGAGCCCGTCGCGTGTGGCGGAATGGGTGGAACGGGGGATCATCGTCATGATCACCGGCTCCAAGTTCTTTACCGGGCCGCCTTTCTGCGGGGCCATTCTTCTTCCTCCTGAAATCCGCAGTCGCCTGCCGTTCCTGTCGCTCCCGAGGGGGCTTCGTGCCTATGGCAACCGGGACGAATGGCCCGAAGGGGCGGATGCCTCGGCGCTCAATGATGGTCACAATATCGGTCTGGCGCTGCGGTGGTATGCGGCTCTGGCGGAAATGGATGCGCTGTTTGCGCTGCCCGATCCTGTCATTCGCAGCCGTCTGACCCGGTTCATGACGGAAGCCGTGGCCATGGTTAAGGCCCGTCCGGCGCTGACCATGCTGCCGATGGGTACGCCTTTCGATGACGGGCGCTGGGATGCAGTGCCGACCATCCTGTCCTTTCTGGTTGAGGATCCCCATGCTCCAGGTCACCCGCTGGCGCTGGAAGACGCGCGGCGCCTGCATCGCTGGCTGAATGCGGATCTGTCGCCCTGGGTGACGGAAGGCGAGGGCAGTCTACTCTGTGTGCTGGGGCAGCCGGTGCCGGTGCCTCATCCGCTGGTTGATGGACCGGCCGGAGCGCTACGTCTGTGTGCGGGCGCGCGACTGGTTTCGGGTGAGCCGTCGCATGAAGGGCTGGACGAGGAGCGTCGGTTGCAGCGTGAATGCATGGATGCGCGCCGCGTGCTTGGAAAACTGGAACTGATCCTGAAGCACTGGGATGTTCTGCTGGACGCGAACCCTGTCCCCCGTTACGCCCCGTTGTCATGACCCAGACAGACAAAGCGGTCCCGCACGGGCATTTTCTCGATACGCCGGAACTGCCGAAGGGTGTGACCCGGTTCTGGCTGATCCGTCATGCGGTCGTGGAAGCCAGCGCTCGCAAGACGATGTATGGCGCGCTCGACGTGCCGCTGTGCCGCGAGGCGATGGCGAGCCAGCAGGGCGGCTATGCTACGCTGGCGCGGCGTCTGCCGTCGGATGCGCTGTGGTACAGTTCACCGCTCCAGCGGGCACGCGACACCGCTGCCGAGATCCGCAGAGCGGGGGCGTTTCCGCAGAATGTGACGATAGACGATCATTTCATCGAACAGTCCATCGGAGACTGGCATGGCACGCCGCATGGTGAGTTCATGTCCCTGCTTCGGCTGCCGCCTAATCCGTTCTGGTCCATTTCCGCCTGTGAGCTTCCGCCGGGCGGGGAGAGCATGCTGGATGTCTGCGCGCGCGTGGGGCACGGGCTTGAGGATCTGGCGAATGCGCATGAAGGCCGGGACATGGTTGTCGTCAGCCATGGAGGCGCCATCCGTGCGGCTCTGGCGCATGCTTTGGGCGTTCATCCCGATACGGCGTTGCGCTTTTCGATCCAGAACCTGTCCATCACCATTCTGGAACGCATCGACTGCCTGTGGCGTGTCGTGACGGTCAACGAACTGCCTGATTTCCGGGGCTGAAAGCCCAAGGCAGTCTCTGGATTTCAGGGGCTGCCCGGAAACACGAAAAGACCCGTATAACGGGCTTTGGTCGGTCAGTATAAAATTTTTGGGAAACAACCGGAGACGGGCATGGTGGGCACACAAGGGCTCGAACCTTGGACCCGCTGATTAAGAGTTACGCCCGGCGAAATACAGTTAAGACGCAGTAAAGCGCAAAACCGCGCAATAACAACGCCTTATAAAAGGGCGTCTGAGACGGTTTGTGCAAAGAGACGCACCGAAACGCCCCTATTGCTATTTCAAATGAGTCCGGATTGAGTCCGGAAAAACTCGTCAGCGGGTTCAGAGAGGGGAATTGGGCAAAATGAAATTCAGGGAGCTACACAATTACGGTGTTATAGGTGTTATAGGTGTTACTCACATATATAATATATTGATTTTACTGTGTTTTTATCCGGTTTTCTCACTAACACCTTTCGATTTCGTAGGTGTTAAAGGTGTTATTGAGGGCTGGGCATGAGGTTTTCGAAGCGGGAAATAGACGCTCTCACCTGCCCGCCGGGGAAACGGGACGCTGTGTTTTCGGATACGGAGACCAAAGGCTTTCTCGTTCGTGTCACTGACACTGGGACAAAGCTGTTCTTGTTTCAGTATCGCTACGCAGGAAAGGTCCGCCGCCTCAAGTTGGGAGAGTATGGTGCTCTGACCATTGCCCAGGCTCGGAAGATGGCTGAGGAGGCTCGTGGGCGTGTTCTTGCTGGCGGAGATCCCGTGGGTGAGCGCCGGGCGGAAGTGGTGTCCTATCAAGCCTCCCTACAGGAGCAGGCCGCACAAGCAGCGATAGATGCCCTGACGTTGGACGTGCTGATTGACCGCTGGGCTGCCATGGCACTCAGGGAGCATAGCGAGACCTATAGGCGGGAGGGCCCGCAACGCATCCGGTATAACTTCCAGCTGTTCCTGAACCGCCCGGCGCAATCCTTAACAGTCTCTGAGTTACAGGCCCGGCTTGATGAGATTGCAGAACGGCACCCCACCACGGCCCGGCGCCTGCAAGCCTATGCCCGCGCCATGTATGCCTGGGCTGTGAAGCGTCAGCTGGTCGAGGATAACCCTTTCGCCCGGCTGATCGTCGAAGGGCGTGAAGTCTCAAGGGACCGCGTTCTGACAGATGAGGAAATCGGTGAGATATGGCGGGCGGCTGGACAGATGGCCTATCCCTTCGGGCCGTTCTTTCGATTGCTGTTGCTCACCCTACAACGGCGGGCAGAGGTTGCAGAAATGCGCTGGGAGGAGATTTCACCGGATCTGACCACCTGGACCATTCCTGCTGAGCGGACAAAGAACAGCAGAGTGCATATCGTCCATTTGTCGGAACCTGCACGGCATGTCCTGGCTGCGCTGCATAGGCAGACAGATCCGAAGACAGGGGCCATCTCCCCTTACGTGTTCACGAATACAGGCAGGACGCCAATCTCCGACTTCTCAGGAGCCAAAGAACGGCTGGAGAGACTGATTGAGGTTGAGAGCGCTGAAAAATCGCCGGGAAAAGAAGTCTGCGCCATGCCCGCGCCGGGCTGGCGATTGCATGATCTGCGACGAACGGGCGTGACGGTTATGGCCCGCCTAGGGGTTGGGCCTCATGTGGCTGATCGGGTGCTGAACCATGTTCAGGGGACGATTAAGGGAGTGGCGGCCGTCTATCAGCGGCATGAGTTCCTGAAGGAACGGGAGATTGCCCTGGATAACTGGGCCGCTCATGTCTTTCAGGTGGCTGAGGGTTCAGAACTCAATACGGCTGGAAGCCGGGTGATTGCGTTGCGGCGGTCCTGAGGCATATGACGCCCGGCGATACGGGTCACTTGCAAAACTAATAGGCAGCATGATCTATAGGCGAGAGATAGCCGAGTTCTGCCGTGTCGCAGGCGTGGCTTTGCGGGGTTTTATGGCCTCCATCGTGGAGGGTGCACATGCCGGATAAACAGAACATCATCGGGAAAGGCGTCTATACCGTCTCGGAAGCGGCATTGCTGGCGCGTGTTCCTGCGCCGCGTATTCGTGCCTGGCTGTTTGGGCATGGTGCTGATGCTGTCCTAAGCCCTGAACTGCAACCAGAAGATGGGCATGAGGGACTGACTTTCCTTAATCTCGTGGAGATACGTTTCGTCCAGGAACTGCGGGCATCTGGCGTGTCACTTCAAGCTATTCGGCGCATGGTGGAGAACGCCCGGCGCATGTTTGGAACGGATCATCCCTTTGCCTCCGGGCAATTCCATACGGACGGCAAGGCTGTGTTCTTCCAGGCGGCTGAAGAGGCTCCGGAAAAGAGCCTTATCGATCTGACAGATGGGAATGGAGCTATGCTGGATGTGCTGGAAACAAGCTTCCGGCGTTCTTTAAGCTTCAGTGACACAGATGGCCTCGCAGAGACATGGCAACCCTATGCTGACCTGAATCGAATTGTTGTGGATGCTCACCGCCAATTCGGGCGGCCTATCGATTGCTCAGGTGTTCCGACACAGGCACTTGCACAAGCTTTGAGAGCTGAGAAAGGGGATGCACGGAAAGTCGCGTCCTGGTGGGAGGTTCCGGAAGAGGCTGTGACGCAGGCTGCTGAATTTGAGTTCAAGATCAATCAGCGGCTTGCGGCTTGAGGTTCGTTTTCGACGAGAACCATCCGCCACCATTGGCACGGATGCTCGCAGAAATAGCCAAAGCTGAGCCCTATGACATTGCCTCTGTCGTCTCGCTGGGCCTTCGCGGGACAAAAGATACCGATCTATTCCGGCTACTCACGAATGGTGCAGAAGGTCGGAATATTCTGATTACAGCCGATGCAGCAATGAAACGCCGTAGGCATGAGGCAGCCGCTATTCAGGAGACAGGCTTGATCGTGGTGGTCTGTGCCAGAGGCTGGAATCAGGAGCGTGATATCTTTCGCCGTGGTGCCATGCTCCTGCAATGGTGGCGTCAAATTGTGACATGTTCGGAAGATGCGCTGCCAGGTACATTTCTGGAGCTGCCCTGGAAAAGCCGGGGAGTTGGAAAGCTCGCACGCTGGAAGCCATGAAAGGCAACTTGTAAGAAATCCTTACAGGTTGAGCCAGCGTGACATCTAAGCCGCCAATCTTTCACAAAACGAAGCTAGCTCCTGATGATGCAGTAGATGTACGCCTGTTGTGGCTGCGAGCTGTCGGGCCGGGATTGTGTAACCGGCGTTTGAGGCCACGATAGCCTCATCTGCCTGCTGGTGCTGCTTGGCGGTGTAGATCTCCTGTACGGCTTTGTTTCCGACCGGCTGGCTATAGAGTTTGCATTGAACCACGATCTTCCGGCCGCCTTTGGTAGCAATGATATCCGCGCCCTGGTCGCCACTTGCCTGGGTGACGCGGGCGTTCCATCCGGCTTGCTCCAGAAGCAGCGCACAATGCCGCTCATAATCGAAGGGGTTCATCTGAGGGTCGAAGACACGTGGATCGCTCAGTGGCTTCTGATTGAGAACAGCGCCGGGCGGCATACGTTGGGCGATTTCTTCAATGCGTGCTTGTGCCTGGTCTTTCAGCAGCGGCCATTGATCGGCCAAGCCTTCTACCTGGAGAAGAGGTAAAACCCGGGTGTTGCAGAAATAGCCGATTTCCTTGGCCCATTTGGTCAGATGAATTGTGCCATAGGCGTCTGTTGTCACCAGCTGAAGGCGGCGAACCTGCAAAGCCGTTCCTTGGTCGCGAATTTCCTTGTCGATGATTTCCCAAGCCCGGCGTTTACGTGCGGCCCGGCGGCGTGCCCGAAGTACAAAATATCCGATCAGGCCTGCTGCTATCAGGGCGCATATCAGTAGTCCGCCCGAACCTGAATCTTTGGTGTTTGCAGAACTGGGAACAGCAGTGGATGTGACAGAAGGCGTGGGCTCACCTGGCGTATTGTCTTCTGGTGCCTCGTTGGTCGTAGCCTCTGTGTCGTGCCGTGGTTTCTGCCAGCCTTTAGGCAAAATATCCGTGGTCTCGCTAGAAGGCTGTGAGACCTCTTGGTCAGGGCTTGCGGGGGCAAGTTGCACTGGTCCGCCCGGTGGGGCTTCTGCGGAAGACTGGGGAGGTATGGGCAGGCCAGCGGATACCTGCTCTGGAAGGAAGAACAGTGGGGGCATCCCTGCGCGTGGCGGATCGCGGCGCAAGAGGAGTAGTCCGTTTTCCTGGCTGATTTGTTCCCATTTCTCGCTGGGCTCAACCTGGAAGCATCGGCCATCAGTAATAACGAAGTGAACCCAGCCCGGATCGTTCTGGCGCGGATCTGCATGGTTGGCGAGGGCGCGCGTGGCTCGTGGGTTTACGCAGGCATAGGACTGCCCAGCGGGATGAAACACCCCATCTGCGAAGGCTGTGATGGGAGCAAACAGCGTGAGAGTCATGAGAAGTGTTTTGGTGTTAAGGCCGCGCATTGTTTCTCCTGACGTTCTCAATGACTGTTTTGCTCAATGTTCTGGGTTCTGATGCAGTGCGCTCAGTCCTGCCTTCTCTTTCGAGTAAGCCGCACAGTTTTCTCGATGTCTTCTAGAGCGACGCTCACGTCTATGTCTGGCTCGCTTTCCATCTTTTGGCGGTCTGCAAGTTTGCGGCTCGAATCAAAGGCTTCGTATCGTTGGTGGGCAATGTCATCGGCCTGCTTTTTGGAGCGCCGTCCTACTCCACGAAGAACTGGAAGCTCGTTACCGCTCAGAAAGTTATCAAGGATGCCCGTCCACTCCTGAAGGGCAATCGTGCTACGTCGCTTGGCTCGAAATTCTGCCGTCTCAAGAAACATCGTGACGATCTGGTTGAGTTCTTGGATTTCCTGATTGCCCAAGTAGTTTTTGGCAGTGGTTACATCTGCCTTGCACACTCGCCTACTGGACCATGATGTCAGACCCATGTTCGGTGCATTTGGGTCAGATCGTTCAATGATCAGTTCAGCCGCTGTATGGCTGGTTATTGCGTAGAGCATTTTGTTCTGGATGGTGGCGTAGAAATTTCGAGATACTGGGCTGTCCGCGTCATAATCGGGGCTCAGGCTCAGAATGTCGCGAACCTTGTGATAGAAACGCGCTTCTGAGGCCCTGATATCCCGGATGCGCTGGAGCAGCTCATCGAAATAGTCATGTTTGGGGTCCTTCAGGCGCTCGTCATCCATGGCAAAGCCTTTGACGAGATACTCTGAGAGGACGCTGTTGGCCCACCGGCGGAACTGGGTTCCACGTTGCGAGCGAACGCGCATCCCAACGGCAAGAATGATATCGAGATTATACACCTCGATTTCGCGAGAAACCTCACGATTTCCTTCCATTTGAACTATTGGGAATTTCCCAATAGTTGCCTCACGTACGCATTCGCCCTCTTCGTATATCGCCCGGATATGCTGATTGATTGTGGTGACGTCGCGGGCGAATAACTCAGCTAACTCCTTCTGGCTGAGCCAGACTGTTCCGTTTATGGCTTTGAGTTGGATTGAGGTCGTACCGTCTTCGGTGTTGTAGAGAATGATCTCGCCGTTGCTCATCGGGGCGTCTCCTCTTTCAGGCGCACGCCGGGGCCGCCTCCGTTTTGGGGGATGAACTCTACGCCTGCGGCTTCCAGGGCTTTGCGGATGGCTGTGATCGTGCTGGCACGCGGGGTTGTTGCGCCATCTTCAAAGCGGACAAGAGTGCTTTTTGGAACGCCGCTGACAGTCACTAATTCATCGCGGCTCCAGTTGAGCAATCCTCTTGCTGCTCTCACCTGTGCCGCTGAAATGGTATCCACAATATCATTTCCGCTTGCTTCTGATGTGAGAGAGTGACACTCTCCGTATCGTTCTGCAAGGAACAAACCGTTTTACGGCTGGATGAGGTGCTACCAACACCTCGCCCAGCCTAACCACATACCGAGAGGGACCTCGGCAATGGCTATTCATGCCTTTACCACGTCCGGCTTGCGCCGGGCAGTGATTGCTTCTGCGCACCTTGTTTCTGAGGCCGCACCTGCTGTTCTGGGGGCAGGTCTGTTCCTGCTGTCTGTCGTGACACTTGCTCAGCCGGAGCACCTGCATGGCCCGGCGCGGGCTGGTCATCACCATACCCATTCCTCCCTCCTGCTGGCGTCTGCGAAAGCGGAAAGGGGGCATTCATGATGAACGATCAGTCCAAGGCCAGAATGGCGACTGTAGCGGGTCTGGGCCGTCTCGCCGGGCTGGCAGCCATGACAGGGACAGACGCCATTACGGCGGACTCTCTTTCGTTCTGTCCGCCTCCTGTGGATTCACACCTGGTCGGCCTTTGCGCGGATCTGGCTGCCACGGAAAGAGAGCGGCAACGTCAGCTTGACCAGGCACACAGTCTTCCTGCGTCTCGCCTGGGGGGACTGCTGGCCCGGCGTCAGACGTTGATTGCTGCGGTCTGTGAGACGAAGGCAGCCAGTCTGGATGGTCTTAAGGCCAAAAGTAGAGCCACGCGGTTAGTTCTGGGGGATGCGGTGGTTCCGCGTAACATGCGGGAGGCCATGATGCGCTCCCTGCTGGAAGACATGCAGGGAGGGCTCCTGTGATGCAGACGTTCAAGGTTAATGCGGGCGGAGAGAACGCGGCTGATGTGTCGCCGGATGCTGTTCTGATCCGTCTGTGCGGTGAGTTCGTGCAGACTGTGCGGGCTAAGGATGCGCTTATGGAGACGGCTCCAGCCAGTCCTGAGGCTCAGGCTGTTTCTGATCGGGCACGTGAGCTGCTGGATGATCTTCTGGTGCAGCGTGCGACAACGCCGGAAGGCCAGAAAGCCCAGATGGAAGCTCTAAAGGCATTAGGACGGCCGGTGCTTGATTATGAGCAGATGATCCGTGAGGCTCCAGACTGGTTTGGGCAGGTCGCTGCGGCCATCATACGTGATCAGGCACAGGTCATGCAGGTTCGCCCGGCGGAGCCAGTTGTATCCGCGCCTGTGGGGCCGGTTTCGCCCTATGAGGCTGCTGTTCGTATGCGCCGGGCTCAGAAGCTTAAGGATCAAAGGACTGATTACCTTGAAGCTTTGGAAGACGGGCAGGAGATACGGAAACGGCGCTGGTCTGCCCTTGATGCGCAGGCGGCCGAAAGTGTCGAACTGCTGTTGCATGATCTGATGCCGCTTCTGCCGTCTGCCTCCCTGGTGGACGCTACGGTTCAGGTGTTCGCGGCACTGGAAACGCTCCAGGCAGTGGATCTGGAGCCGGTGGGGGGAAGTGCCCCCTTGTATCGGTCCGAGAATGTCACGCGGATCATGCGGTGTCTGTCCTCAGCATTGCCCGTCCTTATGGCAGCCTGTGGGCAGGACCTGACGGACGTTCTGGACCCTGCGGCGCTGAGCCTGCCAGAAGCTGAGCACGGGCTTTTCAAGACACTCTGGCAAGGCTCTGAGGTGATGGCATGACCGGGCTGTCTTTAGCCTCGTCTGGGCTGGTCCGCGCTGGGTATGTTCACGGCTTGTTTCCTTTTGGCGCCGGGCGCATGGTGACGGATGGCGCGGCTAGGTCTGGCCGCCGAACGCCGGAACCCCACGTCTGGCTCGCCGCGCCGCTCCAGTTCATGCGTGGGGACGGCTGGCGTGGGGCGGCTATGGGTCATCAGTTAGATGCAGCAGAGCGCTTTGCTCGTGGTGAGCGCGTGTTTCTGCATGAATTAATTCCGCTCTGGGCGGCTGAAGAGTTAGAAGCGTTCGTCATCATCGCCCGCATGGTGCAGCGCTTTGGTGGTTTTCAGGCGAACCGAGACGATGCTTGCCGTAGAATACTTAAAGTTAGGGGTATCGTTGAGGGCCAGCCTCTTCCTCCAGGGGCGGAATGGCCAAACGAGCAATTATCTAAAGCGTTGAATTATGATTGGGGTCTCGGGGCAAAGTGGGATCAAGTCGATAAAAAAGTCCGAGAAGTGTTGGTTCAACCTAATATTCAGACGGGCTTTGTCGATACGCAGAGCGATTATGGTGACATCAGGGAGTGCCACCACCGCATGTGGGCCCGGCGTCGTATCGGTATGCCGTGGCCTGACGATGTTGATGAAAATGGCCTGTTTCTTGAAGGCTTAAAGGTCTTTGGGAGTAACAGTAGACAGACATGGTGTGCTGTCGACATAGAAGTCTGTGCAAGAGATATAAACTCTGGAAGCAAGCCTTCTCAGTCCTTGTCTACCGCTGTGAACAGACAGGAAATCAGCCACCTTGTTTCAGAAAATCTAGAAGCGGTTCCTAGGGAAGAGTCGACCAGAAGATGTTCAGATGAAGATCTGATTATGGCGGCTGTCGACGAAGAAGAGCGACTCTTGAAAAATAACGAAGCCCCAATGGACCATAATAGTCGGTTCGCATTTCTTGCGACAAAGCGGAAAAAACTGACTCGCAATTATTTCAAGACGGTCCTCATGCCGGAAATAAGAAAACTTGCGGAAAATCGGGGTGTGAAGCTCCGTGGCAGGGGTGACAGTAAGAAATAATAGGAGGCGATCTTTATCCCTCCTATTTGTCACCTGTTCCCCTCCAATTTTGGTTTCTTGTTCTTTGCCCTGACGTTTCCGGCGGTGCGGTGCATGTGAAGGCATCTCCTGATCCGGACACGAAGATAGGGATAGGATTCATGCATTCTGCTGAAAAGAAAGTTGTGCCTCACACACCTCTTGTCGTGTCTGAAAAACAGGCTGCGACAATGGTAGGTCTTGGGACGCGGACACTACAAAAAAAGCGGCTTGATGGTACTGGCCCGGTATTCGTGCAACTCACCGAACGGCGTATTGGTTACAGTGTCGCTGAACTCCAGCGCTGGATCTCCAGCCGTTCAATGCGCTCAACGTCAGAGGCAACGGTGCGAGCCCAGCGGGAGGCCGCACCATGTTGACAGCCTCTCATACGGTTTCACGGAGTGCGCCTGCATCGCGCCGGGCCGGTGATCTGCTTTGGCCGTCTCTGGAAGCCAGCAAGCCGAATCTGCTTACGCGTATCCTGACGTTCTTCCATGGCTGTGACGACTACGTGCAGAACAGTCCCTGGCGTCGTGACATGAGCGAGACCCTGCGTCTGCATGGCCGTGATGAGTTCCGTCCTGTGCCGTCTCAGGATGCTGTGATTGGCCTTCTGGCAGCGTGGGCAGAACTGCGGAAGGTCCTGGTGGCTGATGATGCCTTTCTTGCCCTGGTCCATCCAGACATTCCGGAAGACGCGCCTGATCAGTTCCAGTCTTTGAAGGCCGCCCTGGTGTGGTTCCGCATTGGACTAGACCGGGATGTTCGCACGGTCGAGGCGAGGAACTGGCTGGATGCTCTCGGCTGGCAGGACATTCTCATTCTGGCAAAAAAGCGGGATCAGGCAGCCGAACGGTTGATTGCTGGAACTGCCATCGTCGGTCCGGAAGGTGACATCGTGGCTCTACCTGCGGCCCGGCGGGAGGGCGCGGTATGACCGAGATGATGCCTCTTCAGTTCGAAGGCCAGAATGTCCGGGTGCTGAACCGTGAAGGTGTTGCCTGGTGGGTGCTGACGGATGTGTGCGGACTCCTCGGTCATAGCAATCCGTCTGTAGCGGGTCGGCGTCTGGATGATGACGAGAAGGATACCCTAAACATTGGCGAGGGTATCCGGGACGGCGGTGTCTTTGCTGACGGTCGGGCTCAGTCCGTTGTCCTCATCAATGAATCCGGTCTCTGGTCTTTGGTCCTCACAAGTCGGAAGCCTGCTGCAAAGCGGTTCAAGAAGTGGGTGACAGGTGAGGTCATTCCGTCAATCCGCCGCACCGGTGCGTATGTCGCATCTTCTGCTGGAGACACGTCTGAGACGCTGATGGCGCGTGCTGTTCTGGCAGCTCAGGAAGCTCTCCAGCGGAAGGATGCCGAACTGGTGGCGCTGGCTCCGAAAGCCTTAGCCTATGATCGCATCGCCGGGATGGACGGACTGCTAACCCTCACGGAAGCGGCCAAGGAATGTGGGTGGCCGCCGCGTCGGTTCATGGCTCGTCTTCACGAGATGCGCTGGATCTATCGGGCTGGAAACAAGAGCCGCTGGATTGGTTATGCGGACAAGGAACGGGCTGGCTATCTCTCTTACAAGCATTTTGAGCAGACGCACCCGGAGGGGCATTTGGTGAGCCGCCCTCAGGTGGTGGTGACTCTCAAAGGGCTGGCCCGTATTGCCCAGATCCTCCCTGCTCTGGGGGAAGTGGTATGACTGATGGTTTTGCAGGTTTCCGTATTGGAATTGCAGAGCTGGCAATTCTGGGGCTGCTCTTTCCGGCGGAATGCGAGGATCTGCCTGTATGGTCTGTGGAAGACAGGGCGATCTTTCGCCGGGCTGCTGATCTGGTGGCGCGTAAAGGTGATGATCTGTTCGTTCCGCCCGGCGATGGTCAGGACGCGTTGGCTGAGGCGCAATGGGAAGCCAATGTGCGGGCTTCGGGCTGGTGGCCTTTCGCTTGGGTAAAGACAGGGCCAGACGGCGACTGTAGCAGGCAGGTTCATGATCTGACATTGCCATTGCTCTGGGGGACGGAATGGCTCCTGGTGGAGCTGGAACGGCGGCGCTTTACCTACGCAGATCCGGCGATCAGGGCGGCATCTGATCTCATTCGGCACGCCAAAGCCCGTCTGGATGTTTTGCGTGAGCATGAAGGGGGCTTCGTCAATGATGTGCCCGATCTGAGGGATGTCTGCGAACGGCTCTCTGGCACGCTGCAAGGCCGCTGCCCTGTTCTTATGGCTTGGCCCGTTCTGGAGCCTGAACCCGCATGAGGCAGCATGACGCGGGCACGCTCTCACGGATGCTTGCGGAGCGCATCGGTGTTCTGGCGCGGGAGCTGCTGCCGAACGGCCGGAAGGATGGCGCGGAATGGCGGTGTGGCTCTCTAGCTGGCGAAAAGGGACAGAGCCTTGCCGTCCATCTGAATGGTTCCCGGGCAGGTGTCTGGGCTGACTTCAGTTCAGGCGAGCGCGGGGATGCGTTGGATCTGGTAGCGGGTGTCATGTTCGCGGGAGATCGGCGGGAAGCGATGAAATGGGCTATCAGCTGGCTGGGACTGGGTGATGGCTCTGCACCGACTTTCCGCGCGCCTGAACGGAGGCAGCCTGTTCCAGATAAGCGAAATGGGGAACTGGATCAGGAGGCCCAGCGCAAGCGGGCTTCTGCGCGTCGGCTATGGCATGACACGGCACCTGGTATCGCAGGAACGCCAGTAGAGGCTTATCTCGCCGGGCGCGGGATTGTTCTGCGTGAGCTTGGGCGTGCTCCTGGTGCGCTACGTTTCAATCCGTCTGTCTGGTGTGGGGAAGTGCAGAGACCGCTTCCAGCCATGATTGCGGCCATCTGTGGCCCATCCGGAAAGCTGGTGGCCGTTCATCGGACGTGGCTGGGTCAGATGCCCGGCGGCCAATGGGCCAAGGCTGATCTTCAAAACGCCAAGAAGGTGCTGGGATCGTTCGCGGGCGGATGCGTGCGCTTGTGGCGTGGAGCCTCGGGCAAGGCGCTGGGCATGGCTCCGGACGATGATGTGACGGTCATCGCGGAAGGCATCGAGACGGCGCTGTCCGTGGCTGTGGCCTGCCCTGAGTTCCGGGTGTTGTCGGCGGTGTCGCTCAGCAACATGGTGAGCGTTTCCCTGCCAGATAATCTCAAAAATATCACCATCGCGGGTGACAATGACCACGGGAATGAAAAAGCCCGTCGCGCACTGGAAGCCGCTCTCAAGAAATTCGCATCGCAGGGCCGCACTGTTCGGCTCGCCATGCCTGAAATCGTACATGGAGACTGGAACGATGTCCTCCGGGGAAAAGGTAAAGACGGGAAGCCAGAGCGGCCGGTCTGATATTCGTAAGGGAATTGAGAACGCCAAGGTGTTCCAACTTCCAGCAACGGGACGAAACGACGCAAAACAGCAGGAGGTCACTGAAGACCGGCGGTTTCTTTATCGGGATGATGGGATCTGGCGCCGGGCCGGGGATGGCGCTCCGTATTTCATCTGCGGACCTGTCGAGGTTCTGGGAGAATCACGCGACGAAGCCGGACAGAACTGGGGGCTTCTCCTGGCTTGGCATGATCGTGATGGTCATCGGCATGAGGAATCTTTTGCCCGTGCCCTGTTCGCGGGAGATGGCAATGAGATCCGGACCCGGTTGGCAGACGGCGGCCTAACGCTGGGCGCGGGCGCTAAAGCCAAGGCCGCGTTCCTGGAGTGGCTGGCGAGTTTGCAGAGTTCGCAACGGGCGAGAAGTGTGACGAAGATCGGCTGGCACCGCTTCGGGGGTGGGGATGTGTTTGTCCTTCCTGACGAAACGCTTGGTGAAACTTCGGAACGTGTGGTGTTGCAGACGTTGGATCGTGAAGCGTCTCTGTTTGGGGTTTCAGGCAGCGTAGAAGATTGGAAACTCCAGATTGGTGCGCTGTGCATGAAGAACAGCCGGCTAATCTTCGCGGCGTCGTGTGCCTTTGCTGCGCCGCTTCTGGGACTGTTGGGTGAGGAAGGCGGCGGGATCTCGTTCAAGGGCTCCAGTCGTTTGGGCAAGTCTACGGCCTTACGCGTGGCGGCCTCTGTATGTGGTGGCACGCCTCAGAGCGGGGCAGGAGGTTACATTCGCTCCTGGCGTTCTACGTCCAACGGTATCGAAAGCACGGCCTTGGCGTCCTGTGATGTGTTGCTGCCACTGGATGAGATCGGGCAGCTGGACCCGCGTGAGGCTGGTGAGATCGCCTATCTGCTGAGTAACGGGCAGGGTAAGGCGCGTGCTTCTCGGACGGGTGGAGCGCGGACCGTGGCGCGGTTTCGCATTTTATTCTTGAGTACTGGAGAACTCGGTCTGGCTGACCTGAACAAGGAAGCCGGAAAGGCGACAAAGGCCGGGCAAGAGGTGCGGTTTGCCGATCTGCCAGCAGACGCCGGGCATGGCCGTGGATTGTTTGAAGACGTGCATGACCATGACACGCCAGACGCTTTCGCCCGTCACCTGCGCATTGTCACAAAGGAATATTATGGCGCGCCGCTACGAGCCTTCTTGGCGAAGCTTACGGATGAGCTGCGGATGAAAGGGAGTGACGCCATACAGGATCGGTTGCGCGGTCGTATGGCGGATCTGACGGCTCAGTGGTTGCAGTCCTATCCTGAGGCATCGGGACAAGTGCGCAGTGTGGCTGCTCGCTTTGCGATGGTAGCAGCAGGCGGAGAACTTGCGACGGAATACGGTCTGACAGGCTGGGACAATGACACGCCCGGCGTGATGGCGGAGATCTGTTTTGCTGCATGGCTGGCAGAGCGTGGAACGGTTGGACGGCGTGAGGATGAACAGGCTGTCGCCCAGGTGCGAGACTTCATTGCCAAGAATGGTGAAGCCCGGTTTGAACGTTGGGTTGATCCCGTCCAAGGGGATGCAGCGCAGTCCGAAGAAAGCCAGCCGCCGGGGGAAAGGTTTCGGACGCAGAACCGGGCAGGCTGGAAGCGCTGGATGAAAGGTGAGGAAGGGAAGCATGAATGGCGTTACTTCCTGACAGCGGAGGGAATGTCTGAAGCTCTATCAGGGTTGAACCGACGCAATGCCACACAGACGCTGATTGAGACGGGCTATCTCATGCCTGGCAAGAACAAGAACTCAACTGTCATTTCTCCGCCAGGCCATCGCAATATCCGGGCGTATGAGGTGAAGGCTTCTATTTTGGGAACGGAAGAGGGGGATCGCTGAGGCGATCTCCTTTCGCCATGCGCTGGACGCATGAGTTCAGGGTGTCTCTTTTGAGCATACCGATACGAGACGGCTTTGTGAGACACGGGATTGGCGGATTTCCTTGTCTCATTTGGGTTGATTTTTCTATATGAGACATTCTATGAGAAACGTCTAGACCCAAACGAGACACTTGGAATCGCCATATGACTATCTACGGTTACGCCCGCGTCAGCACCACCGATCAGGATCTCACAATTCAGGAGCAGGCTCTCAAAGCGGCTGGGTGTCAGGTCATTCGTTCCGAGAAGGTGTCAGGGACTTCGACCGCCGGGCGTCGAGAGCTGCAAACCCTGCTCGCCTTCTTACAAGCAGGTGACGTGCTGGTGGTGACGCGCATTGATCGCCTCGCTCGATCCATCGCGGATCTGCAAACCATCATGCACACGCTCAAAGACAAGGGCACGGCTTTGCGTTGCACGGAGCAGCCAGTGGATACGACCACAGCAGCGGGCAAGGCGTTCCTGGACATGCTGGGTGTGTTCGCGGAGTTTGAGACGAACCTGCGGCGTGAGCGTCAGCTGGAAGGGATCAAGGCCGCTAAAGAACGTGGCGTCTATACCGGCCGCAAGTCCTCGATTGATGCTGACGTGGTGAGGAAGCTGAGAGATGAGGGAATCGGGCCTGCTGAGATAGCCAAGCGTCTCGGCATTGGTAGGGCCAGTGTCTACCGCATTCTATCTGCTGATCTCTGAGCCTGCTGCGGTCCGGGTGTCTGGTCTGCGCGGGCAGCGCAGGAAGTTTCCTTCCCGCGTTTTTTGCCTCTCTATGCATTGAGCGCATATCGCTACCTTTTGAGGCTGGCATATGCGAATGGGCGTGTTTGGGAGGTGTTAAAGAAAAACCCTAGTTTTCTGCGGAATAGCCATAAGAGCCAATAACACCTTTTAGAAGGTGTTACGCCTGAACTACGAAAGGTGTTATTGGAAAACTTTTATAAAACAGATACTTATCAGTCGAATAACACCCTAACACCTTTAACACCGTTTTTAGGGCAAGGGTAAGAAAGGCAGAAGCAGAGACCTTAGAGGCATGCGTTTAGTGCATGGGTCTGAAAAAAGGGAAGGGCAGGGCCAGCAGGATCAGGCGGCAATCCGGAAAATGTTTGGGTCCCTCCTGGAGGGTTTGCCGTCCGGGGGTAGTTCGCACCCCGGTAAGAGGCACTTTTTGAGCAAATCTGAAAATGGGTTGGTGTTGTTGTTGTTGCTGTTTGGAGTCGGGATGGATCCGAAGCGAACGGAACAGCGAACAGCCAATGTTTTTCAGATGAGTCCGGATTGAGTCCGGGAGATCCGCAGAGGTCCGCAAAGCCACAATCCAGCAAGAGCCTTGTAGGCTGCTGGGACAGTCTAGAAACCGCAGATTTTCAAGGGAAATACCGGAGACGGGCATGGTGGGCACACAAGGGCTCGAACCTTGGACCCGCTGATTAAGAGTCAGCTGCTCTACCAACTGAGCTATGTGCCCATGGCCCGTCTACCGGTGGAGCGGCTTATAGCGGGATTCTGCCGGAGGCTGCAAGGGGTTTTTCATCTTTTCTTCAAGTTTGCGCTCAAAAAGACGAAAAACCTTCTATTTCAGTGGCTTATGTTCGGTTGAGAAGACGCATGACGCTCTCGAACTGCTCCAGAGACGTATAGTCGATCTTCAGGGAGCCGCCTTTTTTGCCGTTATAGGAAATATGGACTTTCAGCCCGAGGCGGGAGGAGAGGTCGTTTTCGATCTGCAGGATTTCCGCATCGCGGGCCTTTTTGGCGGGTGTCGGGATATCCTTGCCGCTGGCCAGGGCTTCGGTCTGGCGGACGTTCAGGCCGCGGGCGATGACGAGCTTGGCAGCCGCAACCGGATCGGGGTGCGTCAGCAGAGCGCGGGCATGACCGGCCGTGAGTTCGCCGTTGCGGACATACGCGCGGACTTCCGGAGGCAGGTTGAGCAGGCGCATGGTGTTGGTGATGTGGGGGCGGGACTTGCCCACGGCACCCGCTAGTTCTTCCTGCGTCAGGGTGTAGTCCGTGACCAGACGGTGCAGGCCCTCGGCTTCTTCGATCGGGTTGAGGTCCGCGCGCTGGAGGTTCTCGACCAGGGCGGCGGCCATGGCGTCCGTGTCGTCCAGTTCGCGGATATGGACGGGGACGCTGTGCAGGCCTGCGAGCTGTGAAGCGCGCCAGCGGCGTTCGCCGGCGATGATCTGGTAATGGCCCGGCTTTTCCGGATCAGGACGGACGAGCAGGGGTTGCAGGACGCCGCGTGAGCGGATGGAATCGGCCAGTTCGGACAGGCGCTCGGGGTTCATGTCCTGTCGCGGCTGGAAGGGGCTCGGGGCCAGAACATCCACCGGCAGGGAGGAAAGCTGTTGCGGCTGGGCGTTCGCACGCGTGGCGCGGGCGAGTTGCGGGGCCTGATCGCCCAGAAGAGCCGCGAGGCCGCGACCAAGCCGCGGAGAACTATCCTTTTTGGCCATCGCCGGTTACGCCTTTGCCTTGTTCTTGTTGCGTTTGATCAGTTCGTCCGCCAGCGCCAGATAGGCGATGGCACCCGTGGAGCGGGCGTCATAGTCCAGCACGGGGCTGCCGTGGCTCTGGGCTTCGGAAATGCGGATATTGCGCGGGATGAGCGTCTCGAACACCTGATCGCCAAAGAAGCCGCGCGCGTCCTGCGCCACGAGTTCGGACAGGTTGTTGCGGCGGTCGTACATCGTCAGGACGATGCCTTCGAGATGCAGGTCGGCATTGAAAGCGCGGCGCACGCGGTCGATGGTGCGGACGAGCTGGCTGATGCCTTCGAGCGCAAAGAACTCGCATTGCAGCGGTACGATCACGCTGTCGGAGGCGACCAGCGCGTTGAGCGTCAGCAGACCGAGGCTCGGGGGGCAGTCGATCAGGATGGTGTCGTAATCGCCTTCCAGCGCGCGCAGGGCGTCCCGCAGGCGGTATTCGCGGCGCTCGTCACCGATCATTTCGAGTTCTGCACCGGCCAGTTCGTTGTTAGCGGTGATGATCGAAAGATTGTCGAAACCGGTCGGCTGGGGCAGGGCGTGGGGCTCGGCTTCAACCATCAGCGCGGCATAGGTGCCGGTGTTGCGCTGGTCGTAGTCGATGCCCAGGCCGGTGGAGGCGTTGCCCTGCGGGTCCAGATCCACGAGCAGGACGCGCTGTCCCTGACGGGCCAGACCCGCTGCCAGATTGATGGTGGTGGTGGTCTTGCCGACGCCTCCCTTCTGGTTGGTGACGGCAATGATCCGGGTGGTGGGGGATTCGGTTTTAGACGACACGCTTGAAATCACTGACCTTGATGATGGCTCCGCCGGGGTCGGTGCGGCTGGGAATAATTGTGTGGCTCATGTGCCAGTCGGCGCTTGCCTCGGTCAACTCGGCCTGCGCTTTCTGACCCTTCAGGAACAGGCAGAACCCGTCCTCCTTCAGCAGTGGCCGCGCCCATTCGAGGAGCTTGTTAAGAGGAGCCAGCGCCCGGGCCGTGATGATGTCGGCCGGAGGGGGGCTGGCGGCTTCGATACGCTTGGCAATGACCGTGACCTTGGCCTCGCAGATGCGTCCGGCTTCCCGCAGGAAGGCGCATTTGCGCTGGTCTGATTCGATCAGGGTAACGGGATTTCCCGTGGCGATGGCCAGAATAATGCCCGGGAAACCGCCGCCCGAACCCAGATCGGTAATGGTCGCGCCTTCGGAGATCAGTTCCGCGAGCTGGAGGCTGTCTTCGATATGACGGGGCCAGAGCTGGGCGATGTCACGTGGGCTTACTAGATTGATCTTTGCGTTCCACTGCACGAGCAGGTCGGCAAAGCGCTCCAGCCTCTCATGTGTTTCACGTGAAACGGTGGTCATGACAGGGTCCTTACATGGGCCAGCAGGGCGACCAGCGCGGCAGGTGTAACCCCGCGCACGCGCTGTGCTGCGGCGAAACTGGTCGGGCGGGACTGGGAAAAGCGCTCGCGCATTTCGCTGCTCAGGCCGCCGATGGCAGTGTAATCCAGATCGGCCGGAAGGGCGATGGCACTTTCCGATGCGAGCTGTCGAATTTCACGATCCTGCCTGTGAAGATAGCCGCCATAGCGGGCTTCGGTCTCGACATGGCGGCGCACACGCAGGGGGAGTTCGGCGAACCACGGGGCCAGCGCGTTCAGAATTGTGTGGTCGCCATTGCTGGCCAGAACGTCGAGCACCGTGCGTCTGCGGCCATCCAGAGAAACTTCGAAACCGAGGTCGCGTAGGGCCTGCGGCAGGAAAGTCGTCTCGGCTGCGCGGGCCATGGCAGCGTCGAGTTCGGCTTTCTGGGTGGTGAAGGCCGCTTCGCGTTCGGACAGGACGCAGCCTGCGGCGATGCCTTTGGGTGTTAGGCGCAGATCGGCATTATCGGCGCGCAGGGTGAGGCGATATTCGGCGCGCGAGGTGAACATGCGATAGGGTTCGCTGATGCCGTGCAGGGTCAGGTCGTCGATCATGACGCCGAGATAGGCGTCGCTTCGGTCCAGCGTGAGCGGTTCATTGCCTGCCGTGGCGCGGGCAGCGTTCAGACCGGCGAGCAGACCCTGTGCGCCGGCTTCTTCGTAGCCGGTCGTGCCGTTGATCTGTCCGGCGAGATACAGGCCCGGCAGGCGGCGGAGTTGCAGAGAGGGCAGAAGCTCACGCGGGTCTACGTAATCATATTCGACGGCATAGCCTGCCGTGACGATGCGGGCGTTTTCCAGACCGGGCATGGTGGCGATCATGGCGGCCTGCACGTCAGCGGGCAGGCTGGTGCTGATGCCGTTGGGATAGACCAGATCGCCACCCGGATTTCCCGGCAGGGCTTCGGGTTCCAGAAAGACCTGATGCGATGTGCGCTCGGCGAAGCGGACGACCTTGTCCTCGATGGACGGGCAGTAGCGCGGGCCACGACCGGCGATGGCGCCGCCATACATGGCCGAACGGTGCAGGTTCTCGGTGATGATCCTGTGGGTTTCGGCGGTGGTCTGGGTGATGCGGCAGACGACCTGCGGGTTGGTGATGGCCGTCGTCATGGGGCTGAAAGCCTCGGGTTCGGCATCGCCGGGATCGGCCGGGAGGTTTTCCCAGTCGATGCTGTCTTTGGCCAGACGCGGCGGCGTGCCGGTCTTGAGGCGGCCCATCTGGAGGCCGAGCGCATAGAGCCGTTCGCCCAGACGCTTTGCCGGAGCCTCGCCAATGCGTCCGGCTTCCGTCTGGGTGTGACCGACATGGATGACACCGCGCAGGAAGGTTCCGGTGGTCAGCACGACGGCACCGCAGCGGAACGCTCGGCCGTCTTCGCAGATGACGCCAGTGATGCGGCCGTTTTCCTCGATCAGGTCTCCGGCAGCGCCTTCAAGGATCGTCAGGTTCGGCGTGGCGGCAAGCAGATCCTGAATGGCGGCGCGGTAGAGCGAACGGTCGGCCTGGGCGCGGGGGCCGTGAACGGCTGGTCCCTTGGAGCGGTTGAGCAGTTTGAAATGGATGCCGGCGCGGTCTGCGGCCTTGCCCATCAGGCCATCGAGCGCGTCGATTTCGCGCACGAGATGGCCTTTGCCGATCCCGCCAATGGCCGGGTTGCAGGACATGGCACCGATCGTTTCAAGCCGATGGGTGAGCAGCAGGGTGCGCGCGCCAAAGCGGGCGGATGCCGCCGCGGCTTCACATCCGGCATGACCGCCGCCGATCACGATGACATCGAAATCGCTCAAAACCTACTTCCCGATACAGAACTGCCCGAAAATTGCATCGAGCAGGGATTCAACATCAACACGTCCCGTCAGACGCCCCAGAGCCAGCATGGACAGGCGGAGTTCTTCGCCCCGAAGTTCCGGCCATGTCGCGGTCCGTGCGCGGTCCAGATGGGTTGCGGCCTCCTGGATTCCGGCGCGGTGTCTGGCGCGGGTCAGCGGCGGCGCGGCTGAACCGGCCATGAGTTCTGCCACCCGTTCGGACAGAATCTGACGCAATGCAGAGAGGCCTTCGCCGGACTGCGTGCTGATCCCTAACATGCCGGACGGGGCGGGCGCGATGTCGATTTTCGTCCGAATGGGAATTTCCTGCCCGGAAAGGGATTCGAGGCTTTCATCGGGGCCGATCAGGTGCAGCACGACGTCGGCCTGTTTCACGTGAAACAGTGCGCGGCGGATGCCTTCGGCTTCGATCTCGTCTTCGGTTTCACGCAGGCCAGCCGTGTCGATCAGGCGCAGGCGCACGCCGTCCAGAACCCAGTCGAGCGCGATGGCGTCGCGCGTGGTGCCCGCGCGATGAGTAACAATAGCGGCGTCAGTTCCAGATAACGCATTGAGAAGGCTGGATTTTCCGACGTTTGGAGCGCCAGCGATCACGACGGTCAGGCCTTGGCGCATGAGTTCGCCGCGATTGTCTTGAAGATGGGCGGACATCTCGGTCTGGAGCTTCGAGAGTTCCTCGATCAGGCCGTCTTCCACGTCCTGTGGCAGGTCTTCGTCCGGGAAGTCGATCAGGGCTTCCTGATGGGCGAGGACGAGGCGAAGGCGCTGTGCCCAGTCGTCATACAGGCGGCTCAGGGCGCCATCAGCCTGACGCAGCGCCTGTTTGCGCTGGCTTTCCGTCTCAGCGTCCACGAGGTCGGCGATGGCTTCGGCCTGGAGCAGGTCCAGTCGGCCTTTCTGGACGGCGCGACGGGTGAACTCACCCGGTTCGGCTGGGCGCGCGCGCAGATCGGTCAGGGCGTCGGCGACGCGGGCGATGATGGCGGGGCCTGCGTGGAGATGCAGTTCGAAGCCGTCTTCGCCGGTATAAGAATTAGGGCCGGGGAGCCAGAGGGTGACAGCGTGATCGAGTACCTCTCCGCCATGACGCAGGGTGCGCAGGCTGACGCGGCGGGGCTTTGGGAGGTGCCCGTTGCAAAGCGCCCTGAGGATCGTATCGCTGCCCGGGCCGCTGGCGCGCATGATCGCGATGGCCGCACGGGACGGACCGGTGGCCAGTGCGAAAATGACCTGAGGGGCGTTTTCAGGGGCGTCCGGGAGGGATGAGCGCGTCATGGCTTTCTATGTAGTGCAGGTGGCCTCATGGGGGAAATGGTCTGTAGGTGGACATGAAAAAAGGGCGGATCGTTTCCGATCCGCCCTTTCTGTCAGACTGACAGGGAGTGAGAAGCTTACTGTGCTTCGTCCACGCCGCTGTGGGTCTGCGGGGAGAAGGTCCAGCCTTCGCCGTAAGGCTGCGGCATATAGGCCATCCAGCCCTTGCTGGAGGTGTTCCAGCCGGAGGTGGAGACCGGTGCACCCGTCGTGCGCAGCTTCTGGATATCGGAAGCGGACACGGTTCCCGGAGCGTTGTTGCCCCAGCCCTTGCGCATGAAGTTCACGACATCGGCCATCTGCTGGTCGGACAGATGATCCTTGAAGCCCGGCATCGCAACAGCGGACGGTGCGGTGTTGGTCGGGGGCAGGATGCCACCGAAGGTCACGACATTGGCGAGCGACGTCGGATCATCCGTCAGGACGACCGGGTTGCCTGCCAGCGGCGGGAACATGCGGTTGACGCCCGTACCATCGTTCATGTGGCAGATGGCGCAGTTGTGTAGATAGACTTCCGCACCGGCATTGCCCTGGCCGCCCTTGTTCAGCAGAGCGGTCGTCTGACCGTCATCCTGACCGAGGTTCTTGCCTTCCGGCACGGCCGGCATGCTCTTGAGGTACTTGGCCGTGGCGCGCAGATCGTCGTCGGACCAGTGCTGCGTGCTGTAGGCCACCACGTCGGCCATGCCACCGAAGACGGCGGAGTGGTCGATACGGCCGCTCTTGAGGAAGGTCACGAGGTCATCTTCGGACCAGCGGCCCAGACCCGTGTCGCTGTTGCTGCGCAGGCTCGGTGCGATCCAGTTGTCGATCGGGGCACCACCGGACAGGTAGGCGTTGCCGCCAGCCGTACCGTAAGCCTTGACCTGCATCCCGAAGCCACGGGGCGTATGACATTCGCCGCAATGGCCGGGACCGTTGACGAGATATTCGCCGCGGGCGACTTCGGGGTCACTGATGCTCTTGTCCACGCCCGGCGTCATGCTCGGGACGAACATGGCGCGCCACAGGCCCAGCGGCCAGCGCATGGACAGCGGCCAGCTGATGTCGGGTGCCTTGTTCTGCTGCGCAACCGGCTTCACACCATGCATGAAGAAGGCATACATCGCGCGGATGTCTTCGTCAGACAGACGGGCGAATTCAGGATAGGGCATGGCCGGATAGACCGTTGCACCATCCTTGCGGATGCCCTTGCGGAGGGCTTTCGTGAAGTCCTCCAGGGTGTAGTTGCCGATACCGTGTTCCGGGTCCGGCGTGATGTTGGTCGAATAGATCGTGCCGATCGGGCTCTTGATCTCCAGACCGCCCGCATAGGGCTGTCCGTGCAGGGCCGTATGGCAGGCGATGCAGTCCGACAGGCGGGCGACATATTCACCGCGCTTGATCAGCGCTTCATCGGCGTCCTGGGCATGGGCGGCGCCGAAAGACACCGCCATGAGGCCAATAGCGGCCGCGAGTTTCCATCCCTGTTTCATCTCAGATACCAGCCTGTCCCGAGTTAATGCGTTCAGCATGTCACGTGCTCCTTATGCGTACCGCTATCTCAGGGGTGATCCGCGGTCGGAACATCGGCCGTGGACTGCGGGACATTGAGGAACTGATCGTTCGGAACGCCTGTGGAGTTCTGACGCGCCTTGACTTCGTCCTCGTAGGACTCGTTGGCACGCTTCACGATGAAGTTGCGGATGTCTTCGATCTGGTCAGGCGTCATGGACGTGTCGAAACGATCCATGCCGTAAGCCGTCAGGGCACCGCGACCGACAAGCTTGTAGAAGCTTTCCTTGCCGCGTGGGGCACCGGACCAGCGAAGGTCAGGCAGAACGCCACCGGAGATGCCGTTGTCACCATGGCAGGCCGAGCAGAACGTCTGATACAGGAAGTATCCGTTCTTCTGACGGGCCTCGTCATAGGTCGGAACCGGCTTGACCGGGGTGAAGCCGAGCTCGTTCTTGGGCGGCAGGCTGTCCTTGCCGTCAAGCGAGAAGGCGATCACACGGGAGTGGTTGACCGTCCAGCCGGAGGTGCGGGCAACGCCGCCGTACAGGAACGGGTAGATGCCGCCCCAGCCTACTTCAACCGCGACGTACTGCTTGCCGTTGGCCGTATAGGTCACCGGCGGAGCGATGATCGCGCTCTGTGCGGGGAAGGAATAGAGATCGTTGCCGTTCGTGGCGTCGTAGGCATGGAATTCGCCGTTCGCCAGACCCTGGAAGATCACGTTACCGGCCGTGGCCAGGATACCGCCGTTCCACGGACCCTTGTGGTTGATCGTGAAGGCAGGGGCCATTTTCACCGGATCCCAGGCCAGCGTCCAGCCCTTCAGGACCTTCAGGAAGTCCTTCTTGGCGGCGACATGTGCCGGATCGGTATCGTCGAAGAGGCCGATCTTGTTCATGTCGAGGCCGAGGTTCCAGGCGTCATGATACGCCTTGAAGCCGCCTTTCTGGCCGTCGTACAGGAGCGGGATCTGCTGTGCCGGGATGTAGACCAGCTTCGTCTTGGGGCTGTAGGCCATGGCTGCGAAGTTATGGCCGCCAAGCTCACCCGGGATGCCGAGCCAGGGCTTGCCCGTCAGCGTCCACAGAGCGTCAGGCACGTAGTTCGGGCGACCCGTGACCGGATCCAGGCCGGTGGCCCAGTTCTCGTAGGTGTAGGGCTTGCCGGTGATGAACTTACCCGTCTTCGCATCGATGATGTAGAAGAAGCCGTTCTTCGGAGCATGAACGATCACATGGCGCATCTCGCCGTTGACCGGCATGTCGAGCGTCATGATCTGCTGGACGGAGGTGTAGTCCCACTCGTCCATCGGCGTTTCCTGGAAGTGCCAGACATATTTGCCGGTGTCAGGATTGATCGCGACGATGCTGCCCAGGAAGAGGTTGTCACCCTTGCCCTCGGAGCGGAACTTGTAGTTCCACGGGGAGCCGTTGCCGACGGCCAGGTAGACGAGGTCCGTCACCGGGTCATAGACGAGCGAATCCCACACGGTTCCGCCGCCGCCCTGCTGCTTCCAGGCGCCGTTCTTGCCCCAAGTCGGGTAGGCCTTGGACATCAGGATGTCATCGGAGGCTGCGCCGTCGGGCTTGTTGTCGGGGTTTGGAACGGTAAAGAAGCGCCAGTCGAGCTTGCCGGTTTCGGCGTCGAAGGCGGAGACGAAGCCGCGTGCGCCGAACTCTGCGCCGCCGTTGCCGATCAGGACCTTGCCCTTGGCGATACGGGGGGCACCATCAAGCGTGTAGGAACGCTGGTGGCCGAGCTGGGCTTCCTTGGGGATCGTGTAGACGCTCCAGACCAGCTTGCCGGTCTTGGCGTCCAGCGCGATCAGGCGACCGTCGAACGTGCCGAAATAGACCTTGCCGTTCCAGTAGGCGGCACCACGGTTCACGGAGTCACAGCAGCCGCGGTCGGCGATGTTGCCCGGAACCTTGGGATCGTAGGCCCAGAGGAGCTTGCCGGTCGCTGCATCCAGCGCCTTCATCTTGCTCCAGTTGGTCGTAGCGTACATGACGCCATTGACGATCAGGGGAGTGCCTTCCTGGCCGCGGTTCGTATCCAGATCATAGTGCCAGGCGAGCTTGAGCTTGCCGACATTGTCCGTGTTGATCTGGTCGAGCGGGCTGTAGCGCTGCTCGGAATAGGACCGGCCGTAGGACAGCCAGTCCCCGGCGTGGCCACCATGATCGGAGCTTGTAATTGCTGTGCCGGTATCTTCCTGCGCAAAAGCGACAGGTACAGCTGCAGAAATCGCCAGGGCGGCGG
Source organism: Gluconobacter sp. (assembly GCF_047722525.1). Taxonomy (GTDB): domain Bacteria; phylum Pseudomonadota; class Alphaproteobacteria; order Acetobacterales; family Acetobacteraceae; genus Gluconobacter. The sequence continues at coordinate 8,619 of NZ_JBDNYY010000004.1, read as the reverse complement.
CGCAGCTGAGAAGGCGCTTTTTCGTAACCTTGATCGGCGTCAGTAGACCAGAAGTCATGATCCAACTGTCCTTTTTGTAAAGACTGTTTCCGCTGTGATATTCTGGACCTCAGAAGTCTTGATATGGGCAAAGGGCCTCTTCACCTTCTCAATCCAACCTTCAGTACCGGACACCGGCAGCATGAGAACTTACTGACCCTATTTTATTGCTTAAGACAAACACGGCTTCTGACGTTTCCGTGAGGCGCTGCGACAGGTAGTGCTGAATTGGGTCATGAGGTGGCTCACCGAATAATTACACAGGCGTTCCGGAAAAGGTCCTGTCGCTTTTTGGATACAAAAAATGGCAGTTTTCCAACACATTACAGAATATTGCTAAAAACCCTACATTAGCGGTCCTGTATGTTTATTCTGCATGTTGCAATGTCTCGATATGCTTGTGGTGCATGGCTTAAAAGCCTCATCTTTCTCGGGAGGAGACCGGATTGACGGTTCCGGGCGGCTCGGGCACCGTGTCGTTCATGCCACAGCTATCCTGCCACTCACCTTTCGGGGCCCTTACCATCAGTGAAGATGAGGGCCAGATCGTCGCTCTGGACTGGGGTTGGGGGCGCGATCAGGAGGAGACTCCACTCCTTCTGAAGGCCCGTGACCTTCTGGAGCGCTATTTTGACGGGGAATCGGTCGATTTCGACACCCTGCCTTATCGTCCGTACGGGACTCCCTACCGTCAGAAGGTCTGGGACGCGCTGCGCCGGATTCCCTACGGAAAGACGCGGACCTACGCCGATATCGCGGCCGAGGTTGGCGGGTCTGCGCGTTCGGTCGGGGGCGCGGTCGGGGCGAATCCGATCCCTATTCTGATCCCCTGCCATCGTGTTGTCGGGCGTTCGGGGCTGGGGGGTTATTCAGGGCTTGGGGGTGTGGCGGACAAGCATGCGCTGCTGCATCTTGAAGGATCGCGCTAGGCGCGCAGGGTTCGGCCTTTCATCCCGCTTTACTGGACCACAAAAAAGGGGAGCCGGAGCTCCCCTTTTTCATGTCGGCCGTGCTGATGGTGGATCAGTTGTTCATGGCCTCGAAGAAGTCGTGGTTGGACTTGCTGTATTTGAGCTTGTCCAGCAGGAAGTCCATGGCGTCCATCGTGCCCATCGGGGCCAGGATGCGACGCAGGACCCACATCTTGGACAGCTCGGCGCGATCGACCAGCAGTTCTTCCTTACGCGTACCCGACTTGGTGATGTCGATGGCAGGGAAGGTGCGCTTGTCGGCCAGCTTGCGGTCCAGGATGAGCTCGGCGTTGCCGGTGCCCTTGAATTCTTCGAAGATGACTTCGTCCATGCGCGAGCCCGTGTCGATCAGGGCCGTTGCGATGATCGTCAGCGAACCGCCTTCCTCGATGTTACGCGCGGCACCGAAGAAGCGCTTGGGGCGCTGCAGGGCGTTGGCGTCCACACCGCCGGTCAGCACCTTGCCCGAGGAGGGAACAACGGTGTTGTAGGCGCGGGCGAGACGGGTGATGGAATCCAGCAGGATGACCACGTCGCGCTTGTGCTCGACGAGGCGCTTGGCTTTTTCCAGCACCATTTCCGTCACCTGGACATGGCGGGTTGCCGGTTCGTCGAAGGTGGAGGAGACGACTTCGCCACGGACCGAGCGGGCCATGTCCGTCACTTCTTCCGGGCGTTCGTCGATCAGCAGGACGATCAGGAACACTTCGGGGTGGTTGGCGGAGATGGAGGCTGCGATGCTCTGGAGCATCACGGTCTTGCCGGTGCGGGGCGGGGCGACGATCAGGGCGCGCTGGCCCATGCCGATCGGCGTCACGAGATCGATCACGCGCGGGGTGTAGTCGCGCTGGTCTTTCTTGCCCTTGCCGCGCGGGGAAGAGTCCGTGACGGCGGCTTCGGACTGTTCGACTTCCATCTTCAGGCGACGCTCGGGGTAGAGCGGCGTGAGGTTGTCGAAGTTGATGCGGGTCCGGACGGTTTCCGGAGCCTCGAAGTTGATGGTGTTGACCTTCAGCAGCGCGAAATAGCGCTCGCCGTCGCGCGGGGCGCGGATCTGGCCTTCAACCGTGTCACCCGGACGCAGGCCGAAGCGGCGGACCTGGGCGGGGGAGATGTAGATGTCGTCAGGGCCGGGAAGGTAGTTGGCTTCCGGGCTGCGCAGGAAACCGAAGCCGTCCGGCAGGATTTCCAGCGTTCCTTCGCCGTAGATCGCCTGATCGCGCTCGGCAAGGGTCTTGAGGATGGCGAACATGATGTCCTGCTTGCGCATGGACGAGACGTTCTCGATCTCCAGTTCCTCTGCATAAGCCAGCAGATCGGCCGGAGATTTCTTCTTGAGTTCGGCGAGATGCATGAAAGACGCGCCTTGATGTGCCGTAAGGGGCAGACCTGATAGGGGAGGATGCGCGACCACACAGAAGGCAGGGCGACTGGGCGGGGGCTTCGGGTGTCAGGCGGGGATCCGTAAAGATTTCGCAGGACAGTGAAGCGGGCGTCATCCGGATGGAAAGGGAGACCGGGTGACAGGACGTCACCGGAAAGTCGTCCTTCGATTACCGGAGCGCGCGAACCGGTGTCAAGGCTGGTGCGCGTGCTCCGGAACACTTTGATCTATGTCATCTGGGGTCAGTTTTCTGGGATCAGGCCTTCAGCATGGCCTCCGCCGTGCGCAGGGACAGGGCCATGATGGCCAGAGCGGGGTTGGCGGCGGCGGCGCTGGGGAAGATCGAGTGATCGGAGATCCACAGATTGTCGATATCGAAACTGCGGCCTTCCGGATTGACGACATTGCTGCCCGCATCCGTGCCCATGCGACAGGTGCCGATCATGTGGGCGGCGCGGTCGATGACGCGGATATCCTTTGCGCCGACGGCCTCCCACATCTTCGTCAGCAGGCGGGCGGCATGGTGGTGCATGGCCCATTCGTTAGGGCCGTAGGAATGTTCGATCAGGGGCTTGGGGATGCCGAAGGCGTCGTTTTCGTCCGAAAGGGTGACGCGGTTTTCGGGGCGGGGTAGGCATTCGCCGTTGATGCCCATCCCGGCGGAGCGGTTGTATCCGGCAAGGGCGCGGGCGAAGGCCGGACCGCGTGTCGTGGTGCTGCGGGCGAGGTTCTGGCCCCAGGTCGCGGGCATCATGCCCAGTGACTGCACGAGGTAGCCTCCGACGAAATCCGCGTCTTTCGGGCGCATCATGTCTTCGGTGATGGTCAGGGACGGGTAACCACGATTGGGGCGGATGTCCTCGTCGAATTCGCCCCAGACCTGTGTGGAGACATGCGTCATGTAGTTCTGGCCGACCTGACCGGAGCTGTTGGCGAGGCCGTTGGTCAGGAGCAGGCGTGGGGTTTCGACCGCACCGGCGGCGAGGACGAGGGTCGCGCATTTCTGGCGGTGTTCGACGCCGTTCTGGCGATAGACCACGCCGGTCACGCGGCCGGAGCTGTCGCGTTCGATCGTGTGGGCGAAACAGCCGGGGCGGAGTTCCGCACCGTAGGCGACGGCCATGGGGAGCCAGGTGTTGTCCGCGCCGGATTTGGCGCCGTTGCGGCAGCCCTGATGGCAGGCGCCGCAGTTTGCGCAGCCGTGACGGGTGCCGAAATGGGGCTGTTCGATCTCGCGGGTAATGAGAGCGGCGGGGCCGTCGGCATGGCGCAGGCCGAGCGCGTCACAGCCTTCGCGCATTTTCAGCGCGGCGGAATTGGCAGGCGGGGGCGGGTAGGCGTAGCGGCGGTCCGGGTCCCACGGGTAATGGGCGGGGCCGGAGACGCCGATGAAGGATTCCACGCGCTCGATATAGGGCAGCAGTTCATCCAGACCGAAGGGCCAGTCCACGCCCTTGCGGGTTTCGGTGTGCAGGTGGAAGTCGCGGGCATCCATGCGGGGCATGAAGGCGCCATAATGCAGCAGGGAGCCGCCGAGGCCGGTGCCGCTGTTGTTGCCGCCGAAAGCCTGCGGGTTCGTGCCGGCGGAGAGGCGTTCGTGCAGCCAGTACAGTTCGCGGGCCGCAATCTCGTCGGGGGTGTGACCCATCGCGGTGAAGGCGGGACCGGCTTCGAGCACCACGACGGTCTTGCCGTGGCGGGCGAGTTCGGCGGCGAGAGGCGCGCCACCGGCACCGCTGCCGATGATGAGGGCATCGACGATGTCTGTTTCTGCGAATGTCTTCATGACGGTCGTGCTGTTCATTCCCTGGAGTCTGCCATCTGGGCGAGGGGGGCGGTGGCTTTGGGCTCGAAATCTTCGCGGCTGTCCGGGCCGACTTCGGTGAAGCCCTGAAAGACGGTGTCGCCGCCGGTCAGGCTGGAAGAAATGCCGAGCGCCTGCTGCACGCGCGGATCGCTCATGACGCAGTCCACGACTTCGCCGCGCAGGTCTCCGGCCCAGCGGGCCATCTGGGGAATGGAGAGGCGGCCGTCACGGTCGAGGCCGATCTGTCCGGTCATCAGGGCATCGAGCAGGGTGCCGCGCAGGTTGGGAGCCAGATGGATGAAGCGGATGCCGTGCTGTTCGGCTGCAACATCGTCGAGTGTCAGGAGGGCGGATTCCCAGGCTTCGGCGTCGGGGGGAAGGTTTGCAAAGCGCCAGCCGTCGCGGGGGCCGGAGAGGGATGCGTCGATCCGCGCCGTCAGGTCGATGTCGGTGCCAGGGGGCAGGATTTCGTCGAGGGGGAGCAGGACGGGCAGGAGCGCATCGAGGACGGCATAGGCCGGAAGCGACAGGGTCCGGGGCTGCGGGGTGCTGACGGACAGACGGGACGTCAGGATGTCACAGGTGCGGGCGGAGAGGTGGTCGGAGTCCAGAATTTCAGGACGGTCGGGCGGGGGGGACATTGCGGCCTCCTGTGTTTTGGTTTCAAAGTCCGGCGATGGGGATGGTTCCGTCTCCCGCTGGTGATGAAGATGCGGTATCCTGCATCCTGAACCTTTTCCGGATATGGTGCCGGGCACGACACAGACATTTCCCCGCTTTGTGGCGGGATGCAAGATGAGGAAACAGCATGACGGTCGAGATCAGGGTTCCGGCGCTTGGAGAAAGCCTGACGACTGCGACTGTCGCGCGGTGGCTCAAACAGTCCGGCGATTATGTGCAGCATGACGAAGCTATCGTGGAACTGGAGACGGACAAGGTCAGCGTCGAGGTAACGGCGCCGTCCGCCGGGCGTCTGGAAGACTGCGTGGCAGTGGGGACGGAAGTCGAGATCGGCGGGCTGCTGGGCGCTGTTGACGAGACGGCCGAGGCGCCGGCTGCGCCCGAGCCTGCTCCGGTGGTCGAGGCTCCTGCCGCCCCGGCTGCTCCTCCGGTTCCGGAACCCGTGGCAAAGCCTGCGCGTGTCACACCGCCTGCACCGGAAGCGCCGAAGCCTGTGGCTGCTGCTCCGGCGCCCAAGCTGTCGTCGCATGAAGCGCGTGAGCGGCGCGTGCCGATGAGCCGTCTGCGTCAGACGATCGCGCGGAATCTGAAGGCGGCGCAGAATACAGCCGCCATTCTCACGACGTTCAACGAGATCGATATGTCCGCTGCCAAGGCGCTGCGGGCGGAATACAAGGAAGAGTTCGAGAAGAAGCATGACGGGGCCCGGCTGGGCTTCATGTCCTTCTTCGCGCGTGCTGTGGTTGGGGCGCTGAAGGATTATCCGGCGATCAATGCGCAGATCGAAGGGGACGAGATTGTCTACCGCGATTTCGTCAATCTGGGCATTGCGGTCGGGACGGAGCGCGGACTGGTTGTGCCGGTGCTGCATGATGCCGACCAGATGAGCTTTGCCGAGCTGGAGCGTCGCATCGCCGATTATGGCAAGCGGGCGCGGACAGGTGGGCTGAAGCTGGAGGAACTGTCGCACGGGACGTTCTCCATCACGAATGGCGGGATTTTCGGATCGCTGCTGTCCACACCGATCCTGAACACGCCGCAATCGGGGATTCTGGGGATGCATGCCATTCAGGATCGTCCGGTCGTGCGGGACGGGCAGATCGTGATCCGGCCGATGATGTATGTGGCGCTGTCCTACGATCATCGGATTGTGGACGGGCGGGAAGCGGTGAGTTTCCTCGTCCGGATCAAGCAGCTTGTTGAAGATCCGCGGCGTCTGCTTCTGGATCTGTGATGCCTTTTGCGGGGCTGGGGCGTTGAAGGGACGTCTCTGCTGCGCCGAACGCCGGACAGGTCTCTGTTGCCTCGCGTTCTGTCTGTTGTTCTGAACCCGAGGATGGTGTCCTGAAGATGCGTGATGTTTCCAGACTGACGCGGTTTGCTGCTCTGTTATGTGCGTCCACGACGATGGTTCTGGGGATGGTCCCGCTGGCGGCCTGTGCACGGCCGGATAGCGCCGGGCCGGAACTGTCGACGCATCAGCCTGATACGACGCCATCGCTGGGCGCTTCCGTGCCACCGCCCGCCAGCAATCCGCCGACAGATACGCCGCCGCAGCCTGATCTTGTGCCTCCGCCGCTGGATATTCCAGATCTGCCGGTCGTGTCGGATGAAGCGGCGCGGGAGGAGGCCTCCCGTCTGGCGATGTTGATGAAGCATAACGTCAAGGGGTTCAGCACTTATACGCCGGAGCGACGCAAGGCCTTCCTGACGTTTGCGAAGGACGAGGTGACGCAGGCAGGCATGCCGGTTTCCAGGCCCCAGCTCATCATGGTTGTGGATCGCAACGAGCATATCCAGCATCTGGATTATGTGCTGGCGTTGCCGGATGCGCCGTGGGAGTCCCTTGGGGGTACACCAGTTTCGACCGGGACGACGGGGCGTAAATATTACTACATCACACCGACCGGGGTTTTTCAGAACACGGCGGATCGTCTGGGGTATCGGGCGGAAGGCACGAAGAACAAGTACGGCATCCGCGGGATCGGCGCCAAGGGATCGCGCGTGTGGGACATGGGGTGGCAGACGGCGATGAAGGGCTGGCTGCCGCGGCATGAAACCGGGCAGATCCGGCTGGAAATCCATGCGACGGATCCGCAGTTTCTTGAGTGGCGTCTGGGGCATCCTGCATCGGAAGGGTGCATCCGGATTCCGGCGACCATGAATAAATTCATGGATCATTACGGGCTGATCGATGCGCTGTACGAACAGGCCGCGAGTTATGATCCGCGTTTTCAGGCGCTGCTTCCGAAAGATCGGCAGCCGACGCAGATTGCGGGGGATCTGGTCGTCGTGATTGATTCAGGTCCGCTGACGGAGCCGAAGATTGATCCGATCGCGGACAAAAGACCTTTGCCGTGAGGGTGGAACGATAAGGACGTTTTTCTGCCCTGATGCCGTCCTGGCGGAGTGCTGCTGGACATACGGGATGAGGGCGATGGTTCCGTGAAAAAGACAGGCTGCGCCTTTCTGCTGGTATTTTTCCTGACGGGATGTGCGTCGGGAAATCTGCCGTCTTCTGGTCCGGTGCTGGAAAAAGTCGTGCTGCTGGCCCGTCATGGAATCAGGAGTCCGACAGCGTCCATTACGGCTCTGCACGAAAAAACCGGGTTTGACTGGCCTGTATGGTCTGTGGGGCCCGGCGAGATGACGCCTCATGGCATCCATTCTCTTTCCGGAATGGTGGAAAAGGTTCGGGAAAGTTATGTTCGATTACGTTTTGAGCCGTTAAGGGAATGTTCCGTTAACATACTTGTTTGGGCTGATGGGGCAGATCACAGAACGCGGCAGAGCGGGCAGATCTGGGCGCGGGATCTTGTCCCGGACTGCTATGTTGCGGCGCAGTGGCAGGCGCAGGGATCGGATCCCGTGTTCGACGCTCTTTCGTCCGGTCGTACGGTACTGTCAAAACCGGAAACGGAGCAGGCGTTTGCGTCGGCACTTCCTGTGTCCCGTGCTGCGGATGTTACGCGTGGATTGCAGGCTTTGCAGAAGCTGATGGCTCCAGGTGGGTACAATCAATACGGAAATCAACCGATACATTTTAACAATGATACGAAAATATATTGGAAAAATGGTACGCCTCATCTTTCCGGGGGAATGGCAACGGGAGGGATGGCGGCTGAGGGTCTGCTGCTGCTTTATTCCGAGGGATTTCCGACGGAGGTTTTCGGAGAAGCAAAAGCCGATGTTCCGGGATTGCTGCGGGCTGTCATGCCGGTTCATGAGGCGGAAGGCCGGATGCTGCGGCGTCTGCCGGTGGTGGCGCAGGCCCGTAATGGTGTGATGGCGCAGAGTATTCGCGCGTTTCTGGCGGATCGGCCGGTCGTGGATATTCCCGGTGTTACGGCATCCACGCGCCTGCTGGTGCTGGCGGGGCATGATACGAATCTGGACGCCATGGCAGTGATTTTCGGGCTGTCATGGACGTTCCCCGATCAGCCGGACAGTACGGCGCCAGATACGGTTCTGGCGTTCGAGCGGTGGCGTTATCCGGACCGGCATGTAGAGGTTAAAGTCCGGATTTTTCATCAGTCGCTGGAGGAACTGCGGACAGGGCAGGCTTCTGATGTGGAGCGTTCGATGCAGACGCTGGAGCCTCGTAATGCGATCCTTCCCTGAGGTCAGCATTTCATAAAAAAAGCCCGGCTGTTTCCAGCCGGGCTTTTTTATATTGTCCGTACGGACGGGGCGCGGATCAGTGCGTCCAGTCAGCCGGAACCTTGCCGCCATTCTTG